>NZ_JAUKWH010000001.1 GCF_030504625.1 Neisseria sp. MVDL19-042950
TGGCCATGATGATTTCCTTGGGTAAGTGAAGAAAAAATAATGGGTTTTTAAATCAGCTTTTTATTAGTATTCCGTAGCTTCCGTTGCCGCAAGTATAGCCGATAAACCGGATGGTGGTGCAAGGCCGCCAATTATTTTCATCATTGCGGCACGGCTAAGGCTTTAAATTGTTTTGTTTATTTTGCTATCGGAAAGAATGCTGTTTAAAGGCCGTCTTAAAAGTTTTCAGACGGCCTTTGTTCAAAAACCGGACTGAACTTAAATCAGACCGGTTTTTTGCATAATTGTTCCTTTAATTTCGGTTGTATCGGGCTATGCCGCCCAAAAATCGCGTGGTGCATCCAGCACGGGCTTCACAATGCCGGTGCGCACGGCAAAGTCGCCGAAGCCTTCGTTGTTCAGACGGCCTTTTGCCCATGCGGCCAGCCAGCCGTCGATGATGTCCAAAATTTCCGGTTCGGTGATGTTTTCTTTAAACAGGCGCGGAATGCGCGTGCCTTCGCGGTTGCCGCCGGTGTAGAGGTTGTAGCGGCCTACCGCTTTGCCGACCAAGCCGATTTCGGCAATCATGGCGCGGCCGCAACCGTTGGGGCAGCCGGTGATGCGCAGCACGATATGCTCTTGCTGCAAGCCGTGTTTGGCAAACAGCGCGTCCAGCTTGTCGGTGAACTGCGGCAGGAAGCGTTCGGCTTCGGCCATCGCCAGCGGGCAGGTCGGCAGCGACACGCAGGCCATGCTGTGTTCGCGCTGCGGGGTAACGGCATCGCTGATTAAGCCGTGTTCGCGGGCAATGGCTTCGATTTTGGTTTTATCGCGCGGGGTAATGTTGGCCACGATCAGGTTTTGGTTGGCGGTGAGGCGGAAGTCGCCTTTGTGGACTTTGGCGATTTCGCGCATACCGGTTTTCAGCGGCCTGCCGGGGTAATCGAGCAGGCGGCCGTTTTCGATAAACAGGGTGAGATGCCATTTTTTGTCTTCGCCCTGTACCCAGCCGATGCGGTCGCCGCGCGAGGTAAATTCATACGGGCGCACGGGTTCGAACTTCGCGCCCATGCGGTTTTCCACTTCTTCGATAAACACGTCCACGCCCACGCGCTCGAGCGTGTAGCGGGTTTTGGCGTTTTTGCGGTCGCTGCGGTTGCCCCAGTCGCGCTGCACGGAAACCACGGCGGCGGCGGCATCGAGCGTTTTTTCCAGCGGCACGAAGCCGAATTCTTTGGCGGTGTTGGGATAGGTTTTGGTGTTGCCGTGTTCCATCGACAGGCCGCCGCCCACCAATACGTTGAAGCCGACCAGCTTGCCGTTTTCGCCGATGGCCACGAAGTTCAAATCGTTGGCGTGCAAATCGACGTCGTTGTGCGGCGGAATCACGACGGTGGTTTTGAACTTGCGCGGCAGGTAGTTTTTGCCGAGCACGGGTTCGGTGGCATCGCCACTTTTCACTGCGTCTTTCAGCGGAGCCGGTTCGGTGGTTTCGGTGGATTCGACTTTTTCGCCGTCCAGCCAGATTTCGGCATAGGCACGGGTTTTCGGCAGCAGGTGCTCGCTGATTTTTTTCGCCCATTCGTAGGCTTCTTTGTGCAGCCCGCTTTCAACGGGATTGCTGGTGCACAACACATTGCGGTTCACGTCGCCGGCGGTGGCGATGGAATCCAAACCGAGCTTGTGCAGCCATTGGTGCATGGGTTTGATGTTTTCTTTGAGCACGCCGTGAAATTGGAAGGTTTGGCGGTTGGTGAGGCGGATGGAGCCGTAAAGGGTGTGGTCGGTGGCGAATTCGTCGATGCCCAGCCATTGCGCGGGCTGGATGATGCCGCCGGGCAAACGGCAGCGCAGCATCACGTTTTTCAGCGGCTCCAGTTTCTGCTCGACGCGTTCGGCGCGGATGTCGCGGTCGTCCTGCTCATACATGCCGTGAAAACGGATCAGTTGGAAATTGTCGCCGTTGAAGCCTCCGGTGAGGCCGTCTGAAAGGTCGTTTTTAATCGTGCCTTCGAGATAGCGGCTTTGGTCTTTCAAGCGTTCGTTGTCGGCAAGCGGCGCGTCGGGGAGTTTGGCTCTGGGGTCGGCGGCGGTCATGAATGTTCCTCGGCTTTATTGTTGTGATGCCGATACTGTATCGAGGCCGTCTGAAAAAAGGAAAGAATGCTTGGTTTTAATGTAAGAAAGATTGGTTATATAAATTCCAATTTATGCTTATTAAATAATTAAATTGAGTGCAAAATTGTTTTGTCATATAATTATTACAGATAAAACATATATTTAACTTAAAAAATAATTCTGGAGTTTACAATGAAAACAAAAATCTTATTAGCGGTATTTTTTCTTTCCTCAGCGGTATCGGTTTACGCGGAATCGGGCATTTATTTGCAACCGGAGGTGGCTATCAGCAAAATAAAAATCGAAAGTGATAAAAATCTTCAGTATTCGAAAAGCAGTTTCAGCCCGCGCATCACTGCCGGATATGATTTCGGCAACAATTTTCGTATCGGGGTGGATTACACGCACTATCGGCCTTTGAATTTTTCCGATAGCGGAACGTTTAACTATAGAATCAAAAAATTAAAAACTACCATCAAATTGAAATATCAGGATGAAGGAAAAGTCGACTTTAAAAGCTTCGGTGTTTCTACCATCTATGATTTTCCGGTCAGCGAAAGAGTTAAACCGTATTTGGGTGTGCGTGTAGGGTTTAACCGTATTGAAGTAGAGGTGAAAAAGACTTTCCCGCAAGTAGGCAGAACAAAGCTCTTTCATAAAGAGAAAGACGGTGTAGGTGCGGGCGTATTGGCAGGAGTGGGATTTAAGATTAATGAAAAAATAACTTTAGATGCAGGATACCGATACAATTACTGGGGCAAATTCCAAGATGTAAAATTACATAGAAACGAATTTTCTACCGGCTTACGCATAAAATTCTAAGGGATTATCTCAAGATAACCGAAGGCGTTTGAGCCAAACAAAACAAGCCGTCCTGTTTTCCGCTGCATTCCCGATTATTTTTCAACGGCAGAAAACAGGGCGGCTTGTTTTTTGTTTAGTTTTCTATTTAATTTAGGTCGAGTTTTATCGTTCCTTAGCCGTTGTTTATGTTTTCAGTTCTAAATGTAAATGTGTTTCTTCTGTTTTAAACTTAATTTTAAAAATTCTTTTTTAAGTTCTGGTTTAAGATTTTCAAGAATGGTTTTAACACTCTGTGATTTTTTTAGTATCCATTTTCATGTTTCCCAAAAAATTTATTTCCTACTATTCGATAAACTGCCCATACCGACTATAAACTTCCATTTCAGACGGCCTCACTTGATGTTTTCAATAACCCAAATTTTGAATATGGGGCTGTTGATGATTAATTTGCCGCTGGTATCCCGACTTATCCAATCGTGCCTTTCCATACGCCTGATTGCACCTTGCGTGCTGCTGCTGCTGATGGATTTCACGCCCAGCATTGCCGCGTATCTCTTACGGCTTTCGCTGCTGTACGGGCTTGCATCAGGGTTTGTAGCAATGTCACGGATAATAGCCCGTTCCAGCGGTTTCATTTGCTGCCATTGGTTCACTTCGTTGTGGTTCGCCCCCAGTTCTTCAATTCTGCCTGCAGCGGCTGCTTCCAAGCTTGCAGACGGGCTCAATATCATGTCTTGAATGATGGCACGCATATACATCGGGGTATGGTGCAAGCGTTCGAACAAGCTGTATAGCTCTGTTTTGTCGATCGAATTTCCCGTTCTGTCTTGGTAAACGTCTGCTAAAAAATCCGTAAAATCTTTTCCCAGCAAAGGAAAATCCAAAGCATGGGCAAAATGGAAAAACGGGGCTTTGTTGTCGTTGAACATAGCGCGCAAGCCGTTGGTGCTGCTGCCTGTGAAGATGGCCTTGATTTTGTTTTGATTGACATCAAGCCCTGTTCGGAATGACCTGATTAGGCCGTCCGTATCAGGCAGGCGCGCCAGCTCTTGAATTTCGTCCAGCAATAAAAGGGTAGGGCGGTTGTCTGCGGCAATCAGGGTAAGCAGGTCGGATAAGCGGGGGATTTCGGCTTTGTTTGTTTCGCGCTCCAAGCCCACGCTCATGATTTCGATTTTGCTGATGCTGCTTAAAAAGGTTTTGGCTTTGTTTCCCGTTTGGATGCTTTGAGCGAATTGATATAAGGCCGTCTGAAAATCAGCACTGGGGTTGGTGCTGTCCATAAATGAAAAGTAAAACACGTTAAGGCCGTTTTCCTCGGCCAACGGTAATACGTCTTGCAATAGAAACTGCGTCTTACCCATGCGGCGCGGTGCAAACAAGGTAAAAGCATGAGTGATGCCGTCTTTCAGGCTGTTGATAAGCTTGCGGGCATATTCCCTGCGGTGGAAAAACAAGGGGTCTTTCATGGCTGTTTGCATCTGATTGGATAACGTTATACGTAATTATACACAATATGTATAATCGAACAATGTTTATATAAAATTAGCTAATTAAAATGAAAAATACCGGCAACAGGGCTGGTGTGGATGTTTTCAGACGGCCTCATAGCCTTTCTCATCTTCAATCATGATTGATGTGGCGATAGGGTTTTCTGTTTGCCGTCGAGCTTGAAGTTAAGTTGCCGCCACCCGATAACTTTTGAATTTTATCGATGAGCTTTAAGTGCTTTATTTGTCGGGTATTTAGGACATTTGGGGGTATTTTTGAGTAGTATTTTTTTAGATACCCTGAAATATACCCCATATTTTTGTTGATTTAATAATACGGGTGTAGATTGATGTAGATAACAAAGGTCGTCTGAAACAGCTCTTTATCAGTTTGAAAGCCTTGCTGGGCTTGGTTTTTTGTGTATTGGGGTAGATGGGTATAGACGTAAAAAAACAGCCCGTAAAGGCTGTTATTTTTGTAGGGTGGTGAAGGAGAGACAATAACTTTTAATTTAAGCTTATGATTTTATTGTAGATAAAAATTATAAAATTTAAAAGCACCAACAAAAGCACCAACATTTTTGCAAACTCACTCGATTTCAGGCATGGGCGGATTGGCTGATTGCACGGTTTACCCACTCATTAAGGCTGATATTTTGCGCCGCCGCCGCCGCTGCCGCCGCTGCATGGGTTTCAGGGCTTACCCGCACATTAAAGCGGCCTGAATACTGTTTATACGGCTCAATGCCTTTTTCTTTGCACACATCGAGAAAAACCGACAAACTGGCCGCCCCTTCTTTGTGCAAGTCTGCCACGTTATCGGCGTAAAAATCCGCCCCGCCGTTAAGGCCGACAAACTCGCCGCGCAGTAACTCGGTTTCAGGATCGTATTGAATAATAGCTTTATGGCCGTTGATTTCCATTACATTGTTCATGGCTTTACTCCGTTTTCTTCCAACCATTTACGCACGCTCGCAACCGCGCCTTTATCCGTATCAGGGCTTGGATGTGGCCTATGAAACACTTTCACTTGCCCGAAAAGGATGACCGCTATACGGCTGCCCTCCCTTTCTTGAACTTCCGCGCCCAATTCGATAAACAGGGCTTCAATATTCGCCCATTTGATGCTGCCGGATACGGGACGGCTGAATATTAAAGCAAGCGTTCTTTGGTGTTTCTTTTTCATAAAAACAAAATGGCACTAATATTTAGTACCATTCTAAAACAAGGCGGGCTGTATGGCAACCTTAACCGCTGTCATGGGGCAAGGGACGGCCGCATTTTTAGGCCGTCTGAAACCATTGAAAACCACGCAACAAAATATCAAAAAGTTAATGTTAATCAGGCTGTTAAAGAATACCTTTAACAACTCTCCACGGAAAAAAATTCTGTGAATGGGAGGGCGGGCGGTCTAGGAAACATAGACTGTCTGAACTTTTAACACCCCCTACCTATTCAACAAAAGCAAGGAAGGAAGCTATACACCCGCTACACTTCACAAAAAACGCGGTGCGAATTACCCGCATGAATCAAACCCCTGAAAGTACCTTAAGCCCTTAATTCATAAGGTTTATACCGTTAATCTGAATAGACGGCCTTTTCCTTTTGCCTGCCCGTAGATATAGCCGTCCACGATACGCATAGCCGTTATCTTCAATACCGTTTCACGCCCGCCCAATTCTTCTTCATCAACGGGTCGGATAACACCGCAGATACTCAATACGCTGCCCTGCTCGTACTGCATTAAGTCATGGCATAGTTTACGGTCAAAGGCGATAACGTCGGCATTCATTTCAACCGCCTGCAGATTGCCCGCCGCGTATCCGTATACCGACATCTTGGCTATCAGGTAGTCTGTTCCCCGCCTTGTTTTTAACATTTTGGGCTTTAATTGCAGTTTTCCGCTTACGATTCCATCTATCATATTGATTTACCTTGATTTATTGAAAAGCAGAATATTTTTAAATTTCATATATACACAAATATGGTAGGAAAGGTAGGAAAAGTCGGAAACATAAATATATTCAATAACTTATAATTTCAAAAAGTAGGAAAATCAGTAGGAAAAGCACTTTTCAAGGTAGGAAAAGCCGACCATGCCGCCCCCATTTCGGACGGCCTTAACCGCCATCGGCAGACGGGTTTAAACCGTTGTCCAAACAATCCGCCAACCGCATGGAAACCCGCCCTAAGGCTTAAGTTTTAAGCCTTTCCTACCTTTCCTACCGCTTTCCTACCAATTTCCTACTTTTGCTTGCTTTTTTAAAATCTCATTAGCCATTGATTAATATAGGTTTTTATGAATAAATAAAAACTGTTTCCTACCTTTCCTACCTTTTAGGCTGTTTCTCGCGTGATAGCGTTTTTTTCACACCAGCCCCAAAGCTTGCCCCGCTTTCGTTATTCCCCGCCGTCGGCGGCACGGCAGGCGGCATCTTCCCATTCATCGGGGGGAACATCGCCGCTAAAGCAATACATACGCTTTGCCCCGACAAATTGGGAATCAACGGCTTTTTTGGGTATGGGATACTTGGTATTCTTACCGTCTTTCTTCAGCCAACCGCAATCCGCCAGCACATGACACACCTTACGCACATCAAAACCCTTGCAAATATGCTCTTCAAAGGCTTTATCCGTAATGTAATAGCAAGGTCTTGCCGCGCCGCCGCGCTCGTAGCTGGAAGGAACATAAAAGCCCCAAAACTCAAAATAATCCGCCTGATAATCCCCGCCGACACCCGCAGAAGCCAAATTGACAAAATGTTTACCGCTTCTGCCATGCCCCTGTAAAAAATCACGCGCGTTTTTACGAATCTGCATATCTTCGCGGTTTCCGCCGCCATCGCGCTCAAACCAAGCCGAAAAACACGACAACACCCCGGTAAAGCCCGCGCCCTTATCAAAGCCCGTAACGCCCCATTCTGCCGCCAACTCCAACGCAGCCGCCGCCAAAATAAACCGCTTGGCCGCGCGGGCAGGCTGATTACTCAAATCAGGCGGCAACATGGCTTCAAATTCCTGCTGCAATGCTTTAATCCGTGCTTTCACGGCTTCGCAATCCTGTTTCAGACGGCCTACCAGCTCGGATAAATACGCCCTGTACACATGGCCGTAACAGCTTTTTGCCGCTTCTTCCAAGTGCGTAGCCAAAGCCCGCCCGTCTGAAAAGCCGTGCAGGGTATCGAATACGCCGTAGCCTTTGCCCGCATCGGCAGGAATAGACGGCAGGCGCACCGCTTGCCCTGCATTCAGCTCAAAGCCTGCCGCCCGTAAATAGCTCTCCAAGTCAAATTCCCCCGTAGAAACGGCGGCCACAGTCCAACTCAACCGCGCACGGTTGCCGCCTTTGGCCGCGCCCTGCAGTTTCTGCACACCGTTAAAAATCGAATAGGCAACATCTTTAGCGGTTTTCGGGTCGGCTTCGCTGATTTCGTCCAAAAAAAGCAGGCCGTCATTGTTGGCTGCCGCTTCGTTGTCGAAGCCTAAAGACGTACCCTTCCACTGCACCTTAATGCGGGTCGGCTCGCCCAATGCGGAAACGGCGATCAGGCCGGATATGCTCTTGCCGATTGAAGAACTGCCGAAAAAATGAAACCCGCCCGATTCCTGTTTCATCAATTTAAGCAGCGGGGCGGCGAATACCATACCCAAAGCCAGCAAGGGGCGGCTGTTGCCGCTTACATAACGGCCGATTTCCGCCCGCCATTGCTCCAAACTGCCTGCCGTCTGAAACGCTTCCCGCTTGCTGGTATCGCCGATATAGATAACCTTGTTTTCAGGGTTGCCGATAATTTCCCCGCTCGGCAGGACATACGCGCTGAAAGCGTTATCACACCAGCCGCCGCGCTTCACAATCCGCCAATCTTCGCGGCTGCCGTCCCATTGGATATAATCGGCCAGCAAGCCCATTGCTGCGCCGCTCTGCTTAACGCCTATACCCAAACTCCGCAGAAATTCCCACCCGTCAGGCCGCCCGACAATGCCTAGCGGCATCGCTTCACGCTGCCGTTTGCCGTTGCGTTTAAACTCGATAACGCGGTATTCCAAGCCTTCCAAATCCTGCCCGCGCCCGATAATGCGGAAAGGGTCGGATAACTTAACGGGCTTCTTCCAATGCTCGATACCGTCTTTATCCACGCCGACACCGTAGTACCATACGCCCGCCGACAAACTGCTGTTGCTTTCCACAACATCGTAAAACGGCTCTATCGGCGTACCGTCTGCCGACTGAATGTCCGCCAATGCGTCAAAATCGCTTTCAGGCGCGTTTTTACGGCTCTTGCCCGTCTTACCCTTAACCATGCGCAGCTTGACTTTATTTTCGCCGTTTTGGCCGTCTGAAACGCCCTTGCCGTTGTTTTTGGTTTCGTCCGTCATACCGCCGCTCCTTTCCGCACTTGCGCCGCCAACACGTCCAGCGCGTCCGCGCCCATGCCGTCAGGCTGCCAAATCTTGATACTGTCTAAGTCTTTCTGATATTTGCGCTGCAAAGCCCGCGCCGCATTTATGCCCGTGCCGTTAGCATCGTTATCGGCAATAATCACAAGCTCGCGGATACCGTCGGGCAATACCAGCGATTGAATGCCGTGCGCCGAACCGCACGCCCACATAGGCACACCCGATACATAACGCGCCGCAAAAGCCGTTTCTATGCCTTCGCACACGCCCAAAACGCCGTTTTCAGGCTCAAACAGCCGTATGGCCGCGCCCGTAAGGCTGCCCGCCCCTGCACTCCGCATTTTCTTAGCGGGCAGACGCTCGCGGGTTTTCGGGTCGAACAACGCCGCTTTCATGGGCAAATCGTTGTATGAGGCCGTCTGAAAATAAGTGATATGCAAGCCGCACGGCTTGCCCGCTATATCCTGAAACAGCCCTACCATTGCGGGGAAATGCCCCAATACCCGCCCATCGTGCCAATAACACAGCCGTTTATGCAGGCGCAGGCCGTCTGAAACGGGTAATTTTTCAGGCAGGGGAATCCCGCGCCCGTACAGATAATCGCCTATGATGCCGTCCGTATCCCACGGCAGGGATTCAGCCCACAAAGTAAGCAGGCGTTCGATTCTTTTCTTGCCGTCCTGCTCATTATCGGCAGGCTTCGGCGGGATTTTCGCCACGGCGGGGGCAATATGGCCGCCGTCCAAACCCAATACCACGGCCACGGCCTTAACCGCCTCCGCAAACGTATAGCCGTACACCAGCATCAGCAAATCAAAGCCGCTGCCCCCGTCGGGCGTGCAATGGTTGCAGATAAAACCACCGCCCTGTTTGTGGTCGGTAAAGCGGAAACGGTCTTTTCCCCCGCATGACGGGCAGGGCTGGTGTTTGCGGGTATCGGTGTAGTTTTCCGGCACACCCAAAGCCCGCAGGATTTCAGGCCAACGCCCCCGCGCCGCTTCTTTCACATCGGCAAGGCGGTAAGACGGCCTGTTTTGATGGTTTTCTGTTGATTTAGTCATAATTTTGCCTTTCTTAAGGCTGAAAGCCCCCTACCTAGTGCGTAAAACATGCGCTAGGGGCTTAAATCTGCAAAATTAGGGGGGGGTAATGATTGGATAATGGGGTAGGTATCTGAAAGCGGAAATGCGCTTAAAACGCAAAATAGGCGCATTTACGCATTTCCGCATCTTCAGACGGCCTTATCCGCCGCCACGGCACAAACACACCGCCCATTTGCCGCTTGCAAGCTGTATCAGGCATAAACGGCTGTAAGCGGCATCATTAGCAAGGCTTGCCGCATAACGGGCGGCTTCGTCTGCCGTTTCTGCTTCGTGCAGGCTGGATAGAACGCAGATAGTCATCATGGCGCACCTCCGTTAAGGCCGTCTGAAACGCTTTCAGGCGCATCAAAGGCTATGCCCCGCTGGTGTTGCTCATGAATACGGAATACCAGCCATTGACTGCCGTCTTTCAACATGCCGAACCTAACCGCCGGATAGCAGTCGGTAAGGCCGTCTAAGGCTTGGCAGGCGGCTGTAAAGCCCGCATGGGCATGATGGGGCGTGATATACAGTGGATTCATTGCCCACCCCCTTACAGTTCGTGCAGGCGGTAAAGCCGTTTTACCCGCCCCAAAAAGGCCACATCATCGGGCTTGGCTATATCGGATTGATAAAGCTCATTGTCGCAAATCAGATGAAACCCTTTCGGGGAACGGGCAACACGGCGCAAAATCGGCTCGTCGATACCGCGTACCATAACCAAATACACGCCGCAGCCTTGATAGCTTTCACACGGCAAAAGGCCGACAACATCGCTTTTCAGAATCGCAGGCTTCATACAGTCCGATTCAGGCCGGTACATCACCAAATCCAAGCCGCCAAAATCGCCCATGCCGTGAAAAATCTGCTTCTCTTGCTGATTGCTTTGATGGTTTTCGTATAAACGGATAGCTTGAGAATTCATAATTACACTTCCCCGCTAATCACATTGCACACCGTCCAGCGCGTGCCGTTTTGCACGATATTGAAGCGGTAGTCGTTGCTGTTGGAAGCCGTCAGGCGGTCGATAAAGCGGCCTGCATCGGCCAAAGAATCAAAAGAACGGATAGAACGGGAAATAAGCGGGCGTGAATAGCCCTTACGGATTTTACGCATGATATGTACCTTTTCACGTTGGTTTTTAATGCCCCGTTTCACGCTGTCAAACGTGAGGGCGGGGAACAAAAGGAACGGGTTGACAGACTGGACAACGTGTTTCCAGCAGGCGTAAAGCCTCCCGTTCCCCTGTTCCCCGTAGGAAAAGGTACAGCAAGGGAATGCAGACGTAAAAACGCCGCCCGATAAGGGATAACGGCGGCTTGTCTGCCACGTTGTATTAGGGCTGTCAAACCCTGCCGCTTGATTGAAAGCAGCGGATTCATTTTGCAACCGTCTGATTAAAACGTCAAGCAGGATACGGCGGTTTACGCCCATATCGACCGAAAATGCTTGATATGTTGATAAAAACTGCATTAACATAATGTTTCCTTTGAATCACAATCAAAGTTTTCCAAGCCGTTTTTGGCTACCCCCTAACCAAGCCGCCTTGCCTGTTTCAGGTTTGGCGGTTTTGGTTTTCATGGCTGCCACGGCACTCATTGCACAATCCCTTGATGAGAAAGCATAGGCCGCTTGTGTTTCAGGCATTGGGCGATTTCCTTAAAAAAATCCGCAAGCTGTTTATCAAACACGGTTTGCTCACACCAGCCGTGATGCACCAGTGATACGCCTTTTTGCGTCATTTCCACCGCCAACACTTCAAATTGCGCCCACGACATTGCCGCTAAATATTCACGGTCTCGAAAAAGCAGCGAAGCAATACGGCTGATTAATTCCAACTGCACTTTTTCAGGCGCAAACGCTCCATCAGCGATAAAACCGATACTGCTCTTACTTTGTTTGTTGCCCGCCGCTTCGATATACAGCCATTCACGCGCCGCGACTAATGATTCCGAATCGGTTACACGGTCAACCCGTATAGCGGTAGGCAAATGCCCGTATGGGTCGGCAAAAAAGGAAAGAAAGCGCGTTTGGCCACCATTTAGCCGTTTAAACCCTTCACGGTTATCATCAGGCGCACCACAGCGCACAACATACATCAAGTCATCAGGTTCTTTTGCACAGCCCGCCGATACACGCGCTACATAAACCGTCAAAAAATCATCTAAATCGCCCAACTGCATAGCGTTTTTCATGCCTTCGCCCCTTGCTGGTGTTGTTTTCGGCTCGCAGAAATGCGCTTATCAATCCATGCCTGTATCTCTTGCTCAATCCAAGCCACCGAATTACTTGCAATACGAACGGGGCGGGGAAATTCAGGGTCATAACGGGCATCTTTTGGGTTCATCTTGCAGTAAATGGAGCTCCGACTTAATGCCGTTGCTTTTTGTACATCGCGCAATTTAATTAAAGTTTTCATGTATAAAACTCCAATAAAAAAAGCCGCACGGGGCGGCAGAAATGAAAAAAGCCCGCATGAAAACACGCAGGCCGCTAAAAACAATTTAAAAATATTAATTTATATACAGAAAATCCGTTATTTCAAAACTTAATCATTACGGCGAATCCGCCGTTTCTATTGCGTCCATATCCCGCTTAAACTTCCATGCTTCAACATCCGAACGTCTCCACATATATTTTTTACCGCCAATCGGAACAGACGCAGGAAAGCAGGCAGGGAATAGCCTTGTTTTGCCGTTGTGTAGGTATTTACACAAAACAAAACCGACTCAATCAAGTCGGTTGCATTTCTGTATTGCATCGCATGGACGCAAAAATAACAGCTTTCCTGAATTACATATTAAAAGTTACACGGTGTCAAGAAATTTACAGTATTCCATACTGTTCTTAGCCAATACTGTTCTTAACCAACCCCCGCGCTTCATCATAGCGGGCGCGTAAATAATCCGAATACCATTGCATCATTTCGCGCCGCTCGGCCATATAGTCCGTGCGGTTATAGGCGGCTCTGATTTTGTTATCGTCGATATGGGCTAACTGCCGTTCGATTGCGTCGGGGTTATAGCCCTGTTCGTTTAGTAGGCTGCTAGCAAGGCTTCGGAATCCGTGCGGTGTCGCAATGCCTTTATAGCCCATATTGTTAATGATTTTGCCCGCCGTGTTTTCGCTGATATGGCCGTCTATGGCGGTGCGGCTGGGGAATAGAAACGGGCTGTGCCCCGTTATGGCGTGCAGTTCTTTCAGTAGCTCAAGCGGCCAATCTGCCAGCGGGATAACGTGCGGTCGGGGGCGTTTCATGCGCTCTGCCGGTATCGTCCATATTTTCTTATCAAAGTCGATTTCCTGCCATTTGCCGCCGCGTATTTCGGTATTGCGGGCAAAGCAAAGCATGATCAGCATCACACATATACGGTTTTGTTGGTGTGTATCGGCCAATATCAAACGGCGGTAAAACTCCGTCAGTTGTTCACGGGGCAGGGCGGGCATGTGTGCCGCTTCTTTTTTCGGTAAATAGCCGACAAGCGGGGCGGCTGGGTTGCCGTCTGTCAGTTCCAGCAAGGCGGCATGGTTGAAAACGCTGCCTATCCATTGCCTGATTTTTTCCGCCGTTTCCAATGCGCCCCGCGCGGCGATATGCTCGATTACGGCCTTAATATCGCTTACCCGCAGTTCTTTAATCGAGCGGTTGCCGATATGTGGGAAAACGTCCGATTCAAAATACTGCATGATACGGGCGGCGTGTTTCTCTTTCCAGCGGGGCAGGTTCTTGGTGTGTCATTGCTTCGTTACCGCTGCAAAGGTATTCAGTAGGGCGGCTTGCCGCTCTTGTTTGGCCTGTTGCTTGGCTTGGCTGGGATTAATACCTTTTGCCAAGTTATTTCGAGCTTGCTGGTGTTGTTCCCTTGCTTCAGCCAAGCCTATATCGGGGTATTTGCCGATTCTCAGTGATTGCTGTTTGCCGTCAAAGCGATAGTTATAAACAAAATATTTTGTTCCGCCGCGTGAAACGGCGTTGACTACCAAGGAAAGCCCGCCGCCATCGGATAAGGTTTGTTTTTTATCGATCGGTTTGATGCGTTTTATTTGCAAGTCGTTTAGCGGCATAGCGGTTATGTTGGTGCTTTGGATATTGAGTGAAGTACCCGTGTTATGGGGATTTTAAAAGAAATGTTGGTGCTTTTTCCGCCATCTTGCCATGTACCCAACAAAAGCACCAACATTTTTTTGTTGATTTAGTAAGATGGGTGTAGATTGATGTAGATAACAAAGGTCGTCTGAAACAGCTCTTTATCAGTTTGAAAGCCTTGATAGGTTTGGTTTTTTGTGTATTTGGGTAGATGGGTATAGATGTAAAAAAACAGCCCGTAAAGGCTGTTGTTTTTTGAGTTTGGTGCGGAAGGAGAGACTCGAACTCTCACACCTTGCGGCGCTGGAACCTAAATCCAGTGCGTCTACCAATTTCGCCACTTCCGCTGTAGGCAAGTGTATTATTATACTGGAAGTAGAGTGAAATGCAAGATTATCGTTACTTGAAAAACGGTATAATGGGCTTCATTTAGATGCTTGATACAGGCCGTCTGAATAGTTTTCAGGCGGCTTCAATGTATTAGAGATGTTTTCGGAAAGAAGAAAGATTATGCCCGTTTTGTTGATTCAGGATTATTTGCAGACGCAAGGACTGCGTTTGCCGAGAGATGAAGTGCGTGTTGCTTATTTAGCCACTCAGGCAGTGATTAATATCGGTAATGCGTCAATAGACCGTTCGGTCTTATGGTATATCAACGACGAAGTGGTTTTATCGGAATATATAGAGCAAAATTCTGAAAATGAAGCTTTATTAAAAAAGATTTTTATGGCTTTAGATTCGGTATTCAGCCGTAATCAAAATGTTCAAAGTGTGGCAATTTATGCTTTGATGTCGTCTGAAAACAATGAGCCTTATTTGTTACGTTTGGTGCAGCAAGGGAAAGGGATTGAGCAGAAGGTTCCAGTAAATGAAGAAAATGGCTGTTTCTATCTGCCCGCGCGGACAGCGCAAACGGGATGGTTGAATATCGTAGATGATGTGGCGCACTGGCAGGAGCAGGAGGAGCTGCAAGGCTCGCATCATACGCGTAGTCAGAGTCAAATTTCACTGCCGATATGTACAGAAAGTGGTGCAGTTTTAGGCGTGCTACATGCGGAATATGCCGATAAAACAGCGGTAAATGAAGCTGCACAAATAGATTGGGTGGCGTTGTCGTTGGCTTTAATCGAGCCTATGAAGGCTTTGTTGAAATACGAATCACAGGAAGAAAAAAATGACTAAACCGGTTAAATTTATTGCCGCCTGCCGCCTGCCAACTGAATGGGGAGTGTTTACATTACATGGTTTTGAAGAAGTATCCGGAGGGCAAGAACATGTCGCTTTGGTAATGGGGGATATTACGGATGGGGCACCGGTTTTGGCGCGAGTGCATTCCGAGTGCCTTACCGGTGATGCATTGTTTTCGCAAAAATGTGATTGCGGTCCGCAACTTCAGGCTGCTATGCAAGTTATTCAAAAAGCAGGGCGGGGTGTGATTGTGTATTTGAGACAAGAAGGGCGGGGGATCGGATTGATCAACAAAATCCGCGCATATCAACTGCAAGATCAGGGGTTGGATACTGTGGAAGCTAATGTAGCATTGGGGTTGCCTGTGGATGCACGGGATTTCACATTGGCCAAGCATATTTTTGAGCATTTGGGTGTGAGGGAAATTAATCTTTTAACCAATAATCCTGAAAAAGTTCAAGTGCTTACAGATGCCGGTATTAAAATTGTGAACCGTGTACCGTTACAGGTCGGTGAAAATGCTGAAAATGAGCGGTACTTGAATACAAAAGCAGAAAAATTGGGACATTGGTTTTAAAGTGGAGGTTATTTGGAATTAATTGCATTTAAATTTCAGATATTTATTGAATATTGCAAAAACAGGTAATAAAAAAAACTTGCATGAAATTCGGAAATTTGATTTAATCACGTTTTCGCAACGATACGGGTGATTAGCTCAGTTGGTAGAGCGTCTGCCTTACAAGCAGAATGTCGGCGGTTCGACTCCGTCATCACCCACCAAGTTTCTTGTGCGGAGTGGTAGTTCAGTTGGTTAGAATACCGGCCTGTCACGCCGGGGGTCGCGGGTTCGAGCCCCGTCCACTCCGCCAACTCAAATAAAAAAGCACCGATGATTTCGGTGCTTTTTTGCGTTTTTTAAAATATAACTGTTTGATTCCCATATATTTAAAATTATTTAGTTAGATTTGTTGCAAAATTGATATATAAAGATTGAAAAAATAACGATATTTGTTAATGACGTTTGTTTTGTTGGGATTTTAGTTTAAAATTCGTACAATTTTGTTATGAAATGTAATGCAAGGGCGGTTAAGCCACTTGCCCACTTAAATCCACAATAAAGGGGATGTTATGTCTAAAAAAATGTCTGCTAAACATATCGCATTAACTGTAATCTGTGCTGCCATGCTCGCAGCTTGTGGAGGAGGCGGTGGTGATCCGCTGAATACGCAGTTGGTTGAAAATGCCAGAGCCGCACGCAACGTGATGGATCAGATTGAACAACTGGATGCGCCTGAAGAAATTACTATTGAAGACAAGCAAGCTGTCGAAGCTGCTTTGGCCGGTTTCAGAAAATTAGGTCCGGCAGAAAGATCTTTGGTAAGTAAAGAACTATTAGAAAAATTAAATGCCGTTGTCCAAGCTCTGGAAACTGCAGGAAATGTTGGTGTACCTCCTTCGGCTGACGGTAGCTTAGGTGAAGCAATTACCGATAATAAAAGCCTTGAGCCGTTAAACCTGCCTACCCCGCTGCATACTTCGTTTATTTCTTCTGCCGGAGCGCAGCAACATAATCCGCATATGCAATTGCGCACAGTGAACGGAAAACCTGCGTTAGTGGATACTCAAATCGGTTTGATCCGCAGTTTGGCTTCCAACAAAAATAGTGCTGTTGTAATCGATGGAGTAGTGTTGAATAACACTACTGCGGGTGATAATGCAACTGAAGTCAGCTTTGCCACACCTCATTCCGGTATTGGTAAAGCTTTTTCCAGTGGTACTTCCAAAGAGGATATCAGTGCTCAGACAGGTGATGAACCTAATACCGTTTTCTCGCCGGTTAAAACTTCTTTAGATAAAGTAATTGAAGCAAATTACGTCAAGCTGAAAGCCGCTAAAGAAGCACTAGAAAAAGCAGAAAAGGCTTTAGCTAAGGCTGAAAAAGATAAGGTAGATGCAGAAGCTTTGGCTGATGCTAAAAAAGCCAAAGATGAAGCATTGAAAGAAAAAGTAAAAATTGAAAATACTTACAATAAAGATCGCGCTGTACGTGAAGAGCTCGCTAAAGAGTTCACTGGTACTGTTAATAATCTTGCCTACATTAAAAAAGATAAAGATAACTTAGTATTCAACAAAGCGTTCGATGGTGTTTATATCATCCAATTTAATGATGGCACGCAAGTTGTGTTGCATGACTCTGCTGCAGCCGGTTGGACTTATCAAACTTTTGCCCATTATACGGATACACGAAATGGTGTTACCCATGCTTATCAAAGCTTGGGTGATGAAACGCCGATTGCTTCAATACCTAAAGCAGGTACCGCCACTTACCGTGGGTTGACTACGGCTTATCTTCGCGAAGGGAATGAAAATCTCCGGCTTACTGCAGATGTAACTGCGGTTGCCGATTTTGCCAAGAAAGCTTTACGTTTTGAAACCAGCAATTCGCACTTCCATGCTTTGGCAAACGGTGTGCGTGTTTCCAGCAAAGCTGACGAATACGATATGAAAGGCTCGGCAGTTTGGACAGACAACAGCAACAGTTTTAAAGGCGAGGTTAATACTGCCAATAAAGCGATGACCGGTACGTTAAATGGTAAATTCTATGGTGCCAATGTTGCTGAAATCGGCGGTACTTATGGCTTGTCGGGCAAGGATAAGCAATTGATCGGCGGTTACGGCGCGAAACGACCATAAATTGTTTTTTCCGAATGAAACCGCTTGAGCAATTCAGGCGGTTTTACTTTGTTGGGTTTATGCGGGTTGTGAAATAATAACAAAACGCTGCTTATGGCTTATTTCTAATATCCTAGGCCGTCTGAAAATATTTTAAACAACTTCACAACATTTAAAAAAATATTTAAAACATTATGTTAAAGAACTGGATCAGCTGTTTGCTGGATTTTTTATAGTGTGATGGAGAGGATTGGAGTATTATCTCTCCATGAAATAATTGATAGTACAAATCATTATTATTATTCATTTTGGGAATATTCAGAAAAGGCCGTCTGAACATTTCAGACGGCTTGATTAAATGATACTTATGAAAAAAACATTACTTTTTTGTTCTTTGGCTTTTTTTTCGTCAGCCGTACTTGCTAATACGCCTCCGGCTATTAGGCCGGAACCTCAAGTTGAGCCGGAGTTGAAACTCCATACGGCGGAGCCGAGTGTACTTGACGCGGTAGACAAACCTAAACCTGTAACAGAAACGAAGCAGGAGCAGGTGTTGGAAGTGAATGCGCAGATGCTGTTGGAAAATCCGAAACTGCTTTCGAGAGCGATGTATTCCGCGGTGATGATGCAGAATGTGGCCGGTATTAAAGTGTTATTGCCGATTTATGAGCAATGGCCGCAGCATGATAAAGGGCTGGCAAAATTCGGGCGGGCATTGGTGGCGCAATCCGAAGGTAAAGCGAAAGAAGCAGTAGCCCTTTACCGTGAATTGATTGCGGAACAGCCGGATGCCGCGGTTATCCGCATGCAGTTGGCGCAGGCTTTATTTGAAGACCAGCAGAATGAGGCGGCAATCGATCAGTTTGACCGTTTGCAGAGTGAAAATTTACCGGATGTTGTACGTGAACGGATTGCCCAATACCGTGAAGCCTTACGTAAGCGTGATGCGTGGCAGGTATATGGGGGAATCAATATCGCCCGCGAGCAGAACATCAACCAAGCGCCGAAACAGCGGCGTTTAGGTAATTATCTTAACGAGCAGCAATGTGCCGACGCACGAAAGAATTATCCGAGTGACGATTGCTTCCGCGGTTGGACGTTTGATGCGCCGATAGACGCAACGGTTATCAGCTATCAGGCAGGGGCTGAGAAAAAATGGTCGCTGAATAGCGGTTTTTATACCAAAGCGGGAGTGGATATTTATGGCAAGAGCTATCCGTCGTATTCCCGTTATAACGATATTACGGTTCGCGTTACCGGTGGGGTAGGTTATGCGGATCAGCGTAATGATGTAGGGGTTTCGCCTTTTCATGAACGGCGTATCTACGGTAACGATGCCTATAGTTATACCAACGGCGCACGCCTGCATTGGAACCGCTGGCTGACACCGCGGTTGCAGACCCTCACTGCCGTCGAATTAGGCCGTCTGAAAAATATCCAACGCGAGCGTTCCGATATTACCAGCCAGCTGGTGAGTGGTTCGTTGGTATTTTATTCGAGTGCTCGCCAGTATTGGTTGTTGGGAACCGATTTTTATAAGGAGCGAAACGGCCAAGACCGCAGCGATAATTTCAACCGATATGGCGTGAGAGCGGCATGGGGTCAGGAATGGGGCGGAGGATTATCCAGCCGTGTGCAGGTCGGAGGGGCGAGACGTTTGTATGATACGCCGACGTTGTTGAGTGACGGCGCGAGACGCGAAGATAAAGAGTGGAATGCTTCGGTGTCGTTGTGGCATCGTGCCGTACATTTGGGCGGCATTACCCCGCGTTTGACTTTCTCACATAATCGTACTTCCAGTAATGACGTTTTCCACGAACACAGTAAAAACCGTGCGTTTGTTGAGTTGACTAAAGCGTTCTAAACGGATTTAAGCCATCGAAAAAAGGCCGTCTGCATATTTCAGACGGCCTTTTGCATAGCTTTGCATTCGGATGCGGTATAATCAAATAATCACAGCCGGAATGTTGGGATATTTTATGTCTGTATTTTGCATATTCGGCTAAATTTATATCAATGCCGTCTGAAACGGCTTATTACGGAAGAGAAAATGGATACACCGCAAAATCCACTGCCGCGTCATCGCGCTTCTCTGCGGCAGAACAGTATTTATCTGTTGCCCAATTCTTTTACCATTGCAGCGCTGTTTTCTGCGTTTTTTGCGATTACCCAAGCCATGCACGGGCGTTATGAAACGGCGGCAATCGCCGTGTTCGTTTCCATGCTGCTCGATGGTATGGACGGGCGCGTAGCGCGTTGGACAAACAGCCAAAGTGCGTTCGGCGAACAGCTCGACAGTTTGGCCGATATGGTAAGTTTCGGCGTGGCCCCTGCATTGATTGCCTATAAATGGCAGCTTTGGCAATTTGGCAAAATAGGTTATTCGGTAGCGTTTATTTATTGCGCCTGTGCCGCTTTGCGTTTGGCATTATTCAATACTTTGATAGGAAAAGTTGATAAACGCTGGTTTATCGGTATTCCGAGCCCGACTGCCGCGGCATTGATTGTGGGTATGATTTGGGTAAGCCACAGTTATGAAGCGCTGCCTGCTCTGGAATGGGTTTGCCTGATTGTAACGCTGTTCGCAGGGCTTTCGATGGTGGTACAGATTCCGTTTTGGAGTTTCAAAGAAATCAACGTCCGCCGCCGCGTACCGTTTTTTGCCATGGTGGTTTTCATGCTGATACTGCTGATCGTGGCTTGGGAACCTTCGCTGGTCTTGTTTCTGTTTTTCTTGGGATACAGTTTGTCGGGCTATGTGATGTTTGCATGGCGTTGGTTGAAACGGCGGAAACAGGCCGTCTGAAATGGCAACGGCTTTGCGAATTCCGCTTCTTTTGCTTTGGATTACCGTAATCCGGCTCGGCGTGAAGTTGTAACGGTTTGTGCTGCACAGATTGTTGTGCGGAAGGCTTTGTGCGGCAATTGTTTGATTGAGTGGTGAAGGCCGTCTGAAAACGAACTATTTGTTTTCAGACGGCCTGACCTGCTTTTTGCTGTTTTGGTTAGCTAATTGATAATATGGAGAAATGATATGAACACCCGCAAAGAAACCGACTTACTCGGCGAACGTTTGATTGCCAATGATGCTTATTGGGGTATTCACGCCTTGCGCGCCATTGAGAATTTTAAAATTTCTTCGCAGAAGATTTCAGATATTCCCGAGTTTGTACGCGGCATGGTAATGGTAAAAAAAGCAACCGCCCGCGCCAACGGCGAATTGGGGGTGATTCCCGCTGATGTTGCGGCAGCGATTGAAGCGGCCTGCGATGAGGTATTGGTAAAAGGCCGCTGTTTGGATCAGTTTCCGTTGGATGTTTTTCAAGGCGGCGCGGGTACTTCATTAAACATGAATACCAACGAAGTGATTGCCAACCTTGCTTTGGAAACATTAGGTTATGAAAAGGGCCGCTACGATATTATCAACCCGATGGATCATGTTAATGCCAGCCAGTCCACCAACGATGCCTATCCGACGGGCTTTCGCATTGCGGTTTACAACAGCATTGTCGCCATGTTGGAGCATGTAGGCCGTCTGAAAAAATCATTTGAAAATAAAGCTGAAGAATTCAGCGGCATATTGA
Source organism: Neisseria sp. MVDL19-042950 (assembly GCF_030504625.1). Taxonomy (GTDB): domain Bacteria; phylum Pseudomonadota; class Gammaproteobacteria; order Burkholderiales; family Neisseriaceae; genus Neisseria. The sequence goes on from NZ_JAUKWH010000001.1 coordinate 21,407, forward strand.
AAATGGGGCGTACCCAGTTGCAAGATGCCGTGCCGATGACGGTCGGGCAGGAATTCGGCGCATTCGCCACATTGCTTGAAGAGGAAACCCGCCACCTTTTACATGCTGCGGCTTCGTTGCTGGAAGTGAACTTGGGGGCGACTGCAATCGGTACCGGTGTGAATGCGCCCGAAGGTTATTCGCAACTGGCGGTAAAAAAACTTTCCGAAGTGAGCGGTTTGGCTTGCACACTGTCTCCCAACCTGATTGAAGCCACTTCAGACTGCGGCGATTATGTAACCGTGCACGGTGCGTTGAAACGCACTGCGGTAAAACTCTCCAAGATTTGCAACGACTTGCGCCTGCTGTCATCAGGCCCGCGTGCCGGTTTGAACGAAATCAATTTGCCGGAAATGCAGGCCGGTTCGTCCATTATGCCGGCCAAAGTCAACCCTGTGATTCCCGAAGTGGTTAATCAGGTGGGTTTCAAAGTGATCGGCAACGATACCGCCGTTACCTTCGCTGCCGAAGCAGGGCAATTGCAATTGAACGTGATGGAACCGGTAATCGGGCAATGTATGTTTGAAAGCATTTCCATTATCGGCAATGCCTGCGTGAACCTCGCCGACAAATGCGTGGACGGTATTACCGTCAATCGTAAAGTGTGTGAACAATACGTGTTGAATTCCATCGGGTTGGTAACGTATCTCAACCCCTTTATCGGCCATCACAACGGCGATAAAGTAGGTAAGATCTGCGCCCAAACCGGCAAAGGCGTGCGTGAAGTGGTGTTGGAATTGGGTTTGTTGGGCGAGGCGGAATTGGATGACATTCTGTCGCCTGAAAACCTGATGAAGCCGCAATACAAGGCGAAACGGTTTAATTAGGCCGTCTGAAAAATACCGGTCGGATACGGTAAGTATATGAACGGTTAAAACAAATGCTTCTTAATCGGTAGCTGTATTACATAAAGGCCGAGACCTTTGCAAAATATTTAATTAATGATATTTAACACATAATATTGCTTTTAACAGTCCATACCGATTAAAAACATCTTAAATCTGCTTAATTTTGTAAGCAAATTTAAGACGTTTTTCATTTCGGCAATTTTATTTGGCAGAATATTTTAGTAACGTATGTTATTGCAAAGGTCTCAGGCCGTCTGAAATTTTCAGACGGCCTTTCCGTATCGGCAGAGTATTCTGTAAGGTATTGCCGCCATTACAGTATCAAGCGCTATCTCAAACTACTTTTACAATGACAAAAACATTTATTGCTTGAACCTGCTATCAAAAGCTACTATGCTCGAACAGAGCCTATTCGGGCTTGCCGAATGATGCATTAATAAAAGGAGAAACAATCATGTCAAAGAATCTGAATGTGTTTGATAAAGAATACGGCCTGCTGATCAACGGCGAATGGACCAAAGGCAGCAAAGGCGAGTTGATGACATCATACAACCCTTCCAACGGTGCCGAGCTGGCGAAATTTGTCGATGCCAGCAATGAAGACGTAGATGCGGCGGTAAAAGCGGCACAGGAAGCGTTTAAAACATGGAAAAAAACCACTGCTGCCGAGCGTGCTTTGATTTTGAACCAAATCGCCGACGTGATCGACGAAAACACCGAGTTGTTTGCTTTGCAGGAAACGTTGGATAACGGTAAGCCCATCCGCGAAACCCGTGCCGCCGATATTCCTTTGGCTTCCGATCATTTCCGTTATTTCGCCAGTGTTATCCGCGGCGAAGAAGGCACTTGCAACCAGTTGGACGAAGAAGATTTGTCTATCGTGTTGCGCGAGCCTATCGGCGTGGTAGGCCAAATTATTCCGTGGAACTTTCCGTTCCTGATGGCGGCTTGGAAAATCGCTCCTGCCTTGGCTGCGGGTTGTACCATCGTTATCCACCCGTCAAGCAGCACTTCGTTGAGCCTGTTGTCGTTTGCCCAAAAAGTGAACCACTTGCTGCCTAAAGGCGTGTTGAACATCATCACCGGCCGCGGCTCGAAATCAGGCGAATACATGCTGCACCATAAAGGCTTCAGCAAGCTGGCATTTACCGGTTCTACCGAAGTCGGCCGCCACGTTGGTATTGCCGCCGCTGAAATGCTGATTCCGGCTACATTGGAATTGGGCGGTAAGTCTGCCAACATCTTCTTCGACGACATGCCGTTCGACAAGGCTTTGGAAGGCGCGCAAAAAGGTATTCTGTTCAACCAAGGCCAAGTGTGCTGTGCCGGTTCGCGTATCTTTGTTCAAGAAGGGATTTACGATAAATTCGTGAATGCGCTGGCGGAAGAGTTCAAGAAAGTGAAAGTCGGCTTGCCGTGGGAAGACGATACCCAAATGGGTGCACAAGTGAATGCCGGCCAGCTCGACACCATTCTGAAGTATGTGAAAATCGGCGAGCAAGAAGGCGCGCGCATCATTACCGGCGGTAAGAAAATCGAAAGCGGCGATTTGGGCAAAGGCGAATTCGTCGAGCCGACCCTGATTGCGGCACAAAGCAACGACGACCGTGTTTCGCAAGAAGAAATCTTCGGGCCGGTGGCTACGGTGATCAAGTTCAAAACCGAAGAAGACGTGATCAAAATGGCCAACGATTCCGAATACGGTTTGGGCGGTGCGGTTTGGAGTAAAGACATCAACCGCTGCCTGCGTGTTTCCCGTGCTTTGGAAACCGGCCGCGTTTGGGTGAACTGCTATAACCGCTTGCCTGCAGGCGCACCGTTCGGCGGTTACAAAACTTCCGGTATCGGCCGCGAAACCCACAAAATGATGTTGGCTGCTTACACCCAAGTGAAAAACATCTACATCAGTACCCGCGAAGAGCGTGAAGGCATGTATTGATTGTTGATGTAGTCTTGGTTTGAATAAGGAGGCCGTCTGAAAAACTGTTTTCAGACGGCCTTTGTGTATTCAAACAGGCAAAGAAGTGCCGGAAAGGTTATTCGGGGATGCGTAATTTCTGACCCGGGTAAATTTATTCGGATCGCTCAACATCGGTTTGTTGGCTTCAAAGATTTTCATGTATTGGTTGGCATCGCCGTAGTATTTTTTCGCGATGGCGGATAAGGTGTCACCTTTAACTTCGTCGTGATACTGTGCGGCCACCGACGCAGGGAAAGTCAGATTATTTTCAACATCGGATACGCCGATTATGTTGCCGGCAGCCAAAACCGCTTTTTCGGCAGCTTCTTGCAAAGGTGCGGAGCCGCTTAAGGTTACTTTGCCGCTGGCTCCGTCGAAGCCGACACTTAAACCGGTTAAGCCGAGGTTTTGTTTTTCGATATATGCTTGGATGGCGGTTGATGCTTTCAGGTTCAGATCTTCCACGTTGGCAGCGGCTGCCGCAGCAACCTCTTTTTCATCTTTACCAAACAGCTTTTCGCCTGCATTTTTAATGAAGCTGAATAAACCCATGGTGATACTCTTTTATGAATAATCGTTAAAAATCCGATAATTTCGTTGGAGTGCTGCAAATGCGGCCCTGCCGGAAAACGGGCGGGCGGCGGCAGTTTGCCGGCGCGCCAACTTTCGTATCATTGTATGCGCCGCCGGTTTTGACAAGCGGGCGGAACAAGCCTTACTTGGTTTTACAAAATGGGGCATGAGGCCGATGATATTGTTACAATGTGAACATAATATATTCGAACTATTTGATTATGAACGGTGATATTACGCTGCTTACTTTGTTTCTTATCGGTTTTTTCGGCGGCGGCCATTGCGTGGGTATGTGCGGCGGGCTGAGCAGCGCATTTGCTTTGCAATTGCCGCCGCATATCAACCGGTTTTGGTTGATTGTGTTGCTCAATGCAGGCCGTGTCGGCAGCTATGTCGTTATCGGGTTGTTGCTCGGATTGCTCGGGCAAATCGGCATTTCGTTCGACCAAACCCGTTGGCTGCAAAACATTTTATTTGTTGCCACCAATCTGTTGTTGCTGTTTTTAGGGCTTTATCTGGCCGGGCTTTCGGGGCTGGCGGGCAAAGTGGAAAGTATCGGAAAACCGGTATGGAGGCGGCTGAATCCGTTATTAAACAAACTGTTGCCGATACAGTCGGTGCCTGCGTGTTTCGGCGTGGGCCTGCTCTGGGGTTGGCTGCCGTGCGGTTTGGTGTATAGTGCTTCTTTATATGCACTCGGCAGCGGCAGCGCAAAACAGGGCGGTTTGTATATGCTGGCGTTTGCGCTCGGTACGTTGCCCAATCTGCTGGTAATGGGCTTTTTTGCCGTGCAGTTCAAGCAGTTTTTGCAACGGCGTGGCGTGAGGCTTGCCGCAGGGTTGGCGGTTGCGGCTTGGGCTGTTTGGCAGTTGGCAGGTTTTTTTCAGACGGCCTTTTAAGATATTCGAATATCTTTCGGCAAGCAGGCATTTTCAGATATGCGCTTGCTTTGTAGCAGGCGGTGTTGTGTGAATTAATGTTGTTGAACAGGGAGAAATGATATGACCAAACTCTATCTCGGCCCGGTGCTGTCTTTCCGTGGAGGAGCGCAAAAGGGCGAATGGAAAGTAACCGCAATGATCGCGGTGGACGGCAAAGCGGAATTTCCCGTGTTGAAAATGGACGGTAAAGCCACTCCGGCTCCCAAAATATTGTTGGAGCACCGCGGTAAAACTTTCCTGCGCTACGATTTGTCGTGCAAGCAGCAGAAAGAAGAACGGAAAGTCGAATACCGTATCGACGGCATCGACGAAGTGTGGCATTTCACCGTGCCTGCGCAAGGCGAAGCACCGCGCATGGTTTACGTATCGTGCAACGGTTTTTCCGACGCTAACGGCATCCGCAAGCTGATTAAAGGCGAGAACGCGGTATGGGAAGATTTGCTGTGTAACCATGATAAAGCCGTGCGTCCGAAAGATTATCGGTTGGATAAAGAACAGCTCTGGCATGAAACGCACACCCACGAAAAAGGCTTGCAGCGTTTCCATTTAATGGTTATGGGTGGCGATCAGATTTATTTCGACCCGATTTGGGATGATATCAAGCTGTTGAAAAAATGGATCGGCCTGCCGCGTAAGGAACAGTTGAAATATACCGTCAGCGCGGCACTGGAGCAGAAAATCGAGGATTACTATATTGATTTTTACCTCAACCGCTGGTTGCCGAACAACCATGCACCGTGGGGTTCGGTAAACAAAACATTGGATTCGGCGCACGGCATGGCGCGGATTCCGACCGTGATGATGTGGGACGACCACGATATTTTCGACGGTTGGGGTTCGCACAGCCCGGAAATGCAGCGCAGCCCGTTGTTCCAACGCCTGTTTTACCATGCGCGGCGGGCATTCTGGATTTTCCAAATGCAGCAGGCCGACGACCAACTGCCCGAATTGAAGCTGCGCAGCGACATCAACATGCGGATTGACGACCCGATTTTCGAGCCGATTAAATGGTCAGAAGTGCTTAAATCCGACAAATTGGCCTTGCCGCTGTTCGACAACCAGCCCGGCTTTTCGTTTGCTCATACGGTAGGGCCGATCAGCCTGCTGGTGGCGGATTTGCGTACCGAGCGTTCGCACGAACAGATTATGGGGCCGGAAACATGGCGGTCGATGCAGCAATGGCTCTCGTCAGGCATTCCCGAATGCCCGATTGACCGCCATTTGCTGTTTGTTTCCTCTGTGCCGGTAATGCACCCTAAACTTTCGTTGGCGGAAATTCTGATGGATAATCTGGGTTACGATCATGTGCTCGACAGCAGTGCCGACGATTTGAAAGACCACTGGACCAACGATGATCACGAAGGCGAGCGCAAGCGCCTGATTGAAACCCTGTTTAAGACGGCCCAGGAAAAGCGGATGCGCGTAACGGTGCTTTCCGGCGATGTGCACGTAGCTGCATGTGGTGTGGTTTACCGTACCGATATGGATATTTGCGATTACAGCACACAGATTCAGCAGCTTACTTCCAGTGCCATTGTCCATCCTTCTCTGGTATCGGTGATGGAACGGCTGTTCTGCCAGATGTTGAATTCGTTGGCCAAGAAAAAGCAAAAGTTAGATGTGCATTTGGAAGCCGAGATGATGCTATTTCCCGCGTCTAATCGCTATATTATGCCGGCACGGAACTGGTTGGCGTTGGAGCTGGATTCCAACCCAAACGGCCGTAAATTGTGGGCAAGTTGGCGTTGCGAAACCAAAGGTGCGTTTACCAACCATTTGTTGGCGATAGAGTCGGTTAAGCGTTAATTGTGTTTGGCTGCTTGTGAAAAGGCCGTCTGAAAACTTAAAAATAAGTTTTCAGACGGCCCTCTTATTGAAACCGGCGGAGCACGGTAATCCGTGCAACCGCCGGTTTGCTGCTTGGTATAAAAGTTTGCTGTACGGTTCCTCGTCAGAATTTTTTTTCAATTTCTATAAAGAGTTTTTTATGTTTGCGCTCGGCCCATTTATGGGTGCTGCGGAGATAACGCTGTTCCCATGTCAGCTTAGGCATGAATTTGCCGATGGCGATTTTGGGATGGGCGAGGGAAAAACTGTAATAACTCTCTTTGTTGCGCTGTTGCTGCCATTCAAAATCGGTATTGAGGGCTTGGTGGCGGTAGCGTCTGTCGGTGTAGGCTGCCCTCAATTGGGTGTTCAGCCCGCCCAGCTTGGGCCAGCCGGCCAGCCAGCCTGCGCTGATGCTGTTGCGGGTGTTTCCCGCATTGTTGGGGCGGTTGCCGATGGTTTTGGTTTCAGGCTGGAAAATACTGCTGTTTAAACCGCCGAATATGGTGTGTTGGGGAGTCAGGCGGTAAGCAAGAGAGCCGAAGAAATTGTAATGCTTGCCGTCGTTGCGTTCCGCACGTTCTTCTTCACGGTAGTTTTGCCGGTAGAATTCGGCGGAGAGATAGCCTTGCAGACGAGGGGTAATCTGATGGGAAAAGGCCGTCTGAATACCCGCGGCGCGGGCGAGCATATCCATATTGAACGTTCGTTTCTTTTCAGTTTTCTTTGCCCATTCATTGGTGCCGGCAAGCTGCCATTGGTAGAAAGGCAAGATGTTGAAACTGCTGCGGGCATTTTGATATTGCCAACCGAGATAAGCACGGCCAAATGCACTGTCGTATTGGGATTTTTTGTCGAAATAGTAACTTACGCCGCTGAAATTGCTCCGGAATACCAGATTATGATGCCCCTTTAACGGGGTATTTTTTTCGGCGGAAACTTGGTAATTGAGGCCGGTTGCGCTTTCGGACTTTTGTTCTATGCAACCCAGCGGTAGGCAGTAAGGAGGCGCCGCATCGTTGATGTTGCTGTCGCGGGTGATACTGATCCCTCCGTCAAAACGCCATTGGTTAAAGGCTTTGTTTTGATCGCGGTAAAAATCGATATTTTGGAGAACTTCGGGGGGCAAATCGGGAGCGGAAGCCGCTTCCGTAAATAGGCGGTCGGCTTCTTTCCATTGCTTGTCTTCCTGCAAAATGGCTGCCGTATCGAGCGTAATGCGGTTGTCTTGCGGGTGTTGTTCATGCAGGTTTGAATAAAGTTCGACAGCCTGCGAATAGTCGCCGCGATAGCGTGCCAACATGCCCTCGGCACGGGCAAGTAATGTCCGGTCGGCTTGAGGTAGTTTCCGGTAGGCGGCAGTTAACGATTCGAGCAGATGGGGATTACCACTGTTGAGGGCTTGAACCATCAAATTATGAAGCAATGCAGGATGTTGTATTAAATCCTCATTGGTCAGCATCGCTGTTTTTCGAGCATCGATTTGCGTTTCCACAACAGTAGCGGGGCGGTTGATTTGATCCAGCCACGGTTGTTGCTGTGCTTGAAGGGCAGGTTGCTCTTGCTTGAGGCCGTCTGAAGCCGGTATTTTCAGGGTGCCGGCTTCAGCGAGGGCGGGAAAATATGCCGAAAGGATGGCTGTCGGAAGCAGTGAAATTGTTAACGTTTTTAGATAGTTCATTGTCAATTTGTAAAAAGAGAATAAAAAAAGTTTGTAATAATTTTCATTTTCAGAGTATATTTCATCTTTGAATAAAAACAAATCTTATTTCGGTTTTTTTAAGAAAATTAATTTACTATTAAAAATATGATAATCGGAGGTGCTTTATGGATAAGTGGTTTTTAAGACGGCCTTACATTAGTTTGGTTTTACCTGTTGTTTTGGCAGCATGTGCGGGAGGCGGGCATGTTGGCATTCCGAATACAGTTGTACCCGTTCCTACATTATCTGCGTTAAATCCGCAAGATCCTAATGTAATTGGGCCTACAGAAGGCCTGAAAATGGAAACATTTAATGCCAATAGCGAAACATCAGGCAAAGTGGTTAGTTGGAAGATAAAAGAGAAAAATATTTTTGGCGAGCTTATGCCTCAAGATAGACTGGCATACCAAACGCCCGACGGTAAAGTATATGTATTTAATACTTATACGAACCCTATTTTGCCGGATAGTTTTCATCCCGATAAAAATCTGAGAACTAAGCATGATATGCAAGTAACGGATAATGGCGGCAAACTCTTCGCATGTTGTGAAAATGGGCAAATTCAATATCCGGCTACAAGAGTAGATGCCGTTCGTTACGGAGCATGGATAGATAAGAACGGGAAAGCCGATTTGTTTGTCGGCGGTATTTTGGCGGATGCGACAAAAATGCAAGGCGCCAAAGAGGAGAATAAATTCAGCCCGACAGGAAAAGCTACTTATGAAGTATGGGCTTTACGGGTAAAAAATGGCGGAGTCGTTTCTTCATCTTACCGCCCGAATAACTTCCCGAAGAAAGACGGTGTGCAGTCTTTGCTTACCGTGAACTTTAACACAGGAAAATTAGGCGGCACTATCATTGGAAACAGCGACTTTGGTGCGGATATCCGCTTTGAAGATGTATCCGTGCAGGGTAATCATTTCAGTGGCAGCGCAAGTTCCGGCGGTGTTGCAGGTAAGGTTGAAGGTGCGTTTTACGGTACTGGCGGTTATCGCAGACCTCATGGAGACCAAATCGGCGGCAAGATTGTTTTTGATAAAGACCGTAGTTTGAATAGCGTATTCGGTGGTGCGACAAACAATTCTATGCGCAGACCCGACGATACCTCTAAAGATTTGAACCCTGTAAATTGAGGTTAATAAAAAAATGAACAAACACACAATAAAGTTTAAACCTACCGTTATGTTTATGGTTTTGTGTAGTGCTTTTTCCGTTAATGCTTTTGGCGCAGAGGAAGGTGGAGCGGAGCAAGATGTGCAGTTAAAAACCATAGAAGTAAAAGGTAGCCGTACTGTTAAGAAGCTGGGAAGTGAAAAAGTCCGCCGCCAAAAATTGGATGAGAATTTGGTTCAGGATATCCACGACATGGTGCGCTATGATCCGGGAATTTCGGTTGTGGAAGGAGGTCGCGCCGGTTCCAACGGCTTTGCCATTCGAGGCGTGGATAAAGATCGTGTCGCAATCAGCGTTGACGGCTTGGCACAGGCCGAAAGCCGTTCGTCCGAAGCTTTTCAGGAATTATTCGGCGCCTATGGTAATTTCAACACCAACCGTAATGCGGCGGAGTTGGAAAATATTTCAGAAGTGGCTATTCTGAAAGGGGCGGATTCCCTTACCGCAGGCAGCGGTGCTTTGGGAGGGGCCGTGCTTTATAAAACCAAATCTCCGAAAGATTATCTTCAAGGCGACAAAAACTATCATATTGGTCTGAAAGGCGGCTATATAGGCAAATCGGACCAGTGGATGGGTAGTACGACTTTAGCAGGCAGAGCAGGTAATGTGGACGGTTTGTTTGTATTTACGCGCCGTCATGGGCATGAAACCAGAAACCACAGCGGTGGTGCCGATGTTAAATTGGACTACACCGATGAAAACGGCTTTTCACATAAAGGGGTGGCGCGTGCAACTCCCGATCCGCAAAATGTGTCGAGCAAGAGTACATTGGTTAAGTTGGGGTATTATTTCAGCCCTACAAACTATTTGAGCGGTGTATATGAAGACTATCGCCAAGACAAACATACTACCGAATTGTCGAATCTTTTCAGTTATATCGGCGGGCAAACACGTTTGCGTAATGATGTCAGCTACCGTAAGCGTACCGGTTTGGAATATGAAAACCAGCTTGAAAACGGTCCTTGGGATAGCTTGAAGCTGAATGTGGACAAACAAAAAATCCAGATGACTACATTAACTTGGGATATTCCTAATGATTACGCTCAGAAAGGCCGCAATGCGGAGGCTGATTTCAAGCGCAGAGGGTTGTTTCAAGATTTGAACCAGTTCAAAATATCTGCCGATAAACATTTGGATTTCGGTGCTATTACATGGGATACCATGTACGGTGCCGGTTTGAATAAAGGCAAATACAGCAGTACCAATTTAGAATATTCCGCTTTAATTTATTATCCCGATGTTTTAGGTTCGTCAAAAACTACCAAAGAATTCTTGGTAGGCACGAAAAGTAAAAACAACCATGTTTACTGGGATAACAGTATTCGTTTCGGAGACCGTGTTAAGCTCGGCTTGGGTTTGCGCTACGACCAAGTGCGTATGAATACAATTGAAAGCGACACCCTTATACCAAGGATAAGACGTGAATTGGAGTGGAAAGGATTGTGGAACCGGCAAGCCAAATTCCAAGCTCCCAGCTATTCTGCCGGAGTAGATTGGAATGTGGTTCCCTCATTAACGCTGCAAAGTAAATACAGCACTGCATTCCGTGCTCCTACAACCGATGAAATGTGGTTTTTCTTCCCCCATCGGGATTTTTATGTGCAACCTAATCCGGACCTGAAAGATGAACGTTCGAGAAATATCGAATTGGGTGTGGACTGGCACGGCAAGTGGGGTAATCTGAAATTATCAGGTTTCCGTACCCGTTACAAAAACTTCATTGATTTCGTTTACATTGGCGGTAAACAACACGAAATCTTGAATAACAACGGCGATATTGTGAAAGAAAGCTGGATTTCCCCTACTTATCAAAATAGAAACCGCAACAATGCCGTTGTGAAAGGTTTGGAGTTGCAAGGTCAGTGGAAGTTGGATAGTGTGGGATTACCTCAAGGCACATATACCAATTTGGCTGCCAGCTACATTAAAGGTTCGGCCGACGGAGGTGTTCCCTTGAATGCGCTTCAGCCGTTTAATGCGGTGTGGGGTATCGGCTATAAACATCCGAACAACCGCTGGAGCGCAGGTACGAATCTCAGCTACTTCGCCAGAAAGAAAGCAAAGGATACGTCCAGAGCCTATGACAATCCTAATGAGCCGTGGCCGTTTGTAAAACACAGCCGTAATGTGTTCTTGGTTGACTTGATCGGCCATTATCAATTCGGCAAACATGTATCTTTGCGCGGCGGCGTATTTAACCTGTTTAATAAAAAATATTACACATGGGATTCTTTACGCAGCATCAGGGAATTCGGTGCAGTGAACCGTGTGCATAATAAAACGCACGGCGGTATCGACCGTTTCAGTGCGCCCGGTCGTAATTTCAACGTAGTATTGGAAGCCAAGTTCTGATAACGTGCCATCGGGCGGTTCTTTAGCCTATTGCTTTTAGAGCCGCCTTAAAACACAATATCGGTCTTTTTATCTCAAGGAAAACGAAATGACTAACGAAACCCAAACTTTCGCCCAACGTCTGAAAGAAGAAAACCGCACTACACATGACAGCGTTGACAACCTCGTAATGTCGGTTCAGCCGTTTTCTAACAACGAAAACTATATCAAATTCTTAAAACTGCAATCCGTATTCCACAAAATCGTTGACGATATTTATAAAGATGCATCGTTAAACAAAGCGATTCCCCAATTGGCGGATATGGCGCGTTATGATGCGGTGGTGCAGGATTTGAAAGATTTGGGCAGCGAGCCTTATCAATTCTCAGATGCCTTGCCCAAGCCCGAAGGCAATAAAGCCATCGGTTGGTTGTATTGCGCCGAAGGTTCCAACTTGGGTGCGGCGTTTTTGTTTAAAGATGCGCAAAAATTGAGCTTCAATGCCGAACACGGTGCGCGCCATTTGGCCCCGCATCCCGACGGCCGCGGCCAACACTGGCGTGAATTCGTAGTGTATCTCAACCAGTTGGGCTTGGATAAAGCCGCCCAAGACGAAGCGATTGAAGGTGCCAAAGAGGCTTTTGCTTACTATAAGGTTATCCTGCGCGAGATTTTCGGTTTGCCTGAAGGTGCCGAAGCTCCTGCTGACGTGTAATTAGGCAACCCTCTAAAAGGCCAAAGGCCGTCTGAAAGATTTCAGACGGCCTTTTATTGTGTAGGCAGCGTAGCGGAATCAATTGCTCAAAACGTCCACACCTTTGGGCGGGGTAAATGTGAATGTGCTGCGCGGCAGGTTGGGTTTCATATTCAGGTTGTTGAAACGGATGGTGGTTTCGTTGCCGAAGCTGTCTTTCAACTGCATGGAGGCGAGGGCATCGCCTTTGAAACCGATGCGGATATATTGGTATCCTGCATTGTTTTTCTTGGGTTTGGCGAGCACGTAGTCGATGCCGTCTGAAGCGCCGTCTTCCTGAAGGGCATAGCTGCTGTCGAGTGCGGATTTATTCGACAAGATAGCGGCAGGGCTGTCGCCGATGGTTTGATCTTGTGGTGATTTGGTTACTTGGGCCAAATCTACGTCGTATAACCAGATGGTTTTGCCGTCGCCGACGATGGTTTGTTTATAAGGGCTGGTGTATTCCCATTTGAACAAACCCGGGCGCAGGATTTTGAAAGACCCGTTGGTGGTTTGGGTTTTCTTTTTGCTTTTCACGGTTTGGCTGAAGCTGCCGCTGATACCGTCTGCGTCAGCATTGAATTTTTTTAAGGCATCAATCGCGCCGGCGTGTGCGCTGCCGATGCTCAGGGCAAGCAGGGTGGCGAATGTGGCAAATAGTTGTTTTTTCTTCATTGTGTAATGTTCCTTTCCGGAAAATGGATGATTTGTATCCGACGGATTCGCGTAGGGCGTATATTAAGCCTTTCTGTGCGGATGACAAGGTTTAGGGCGGTTACGGGTAGATTATTGTTCTCGTGTAAAGGCCGTCTGAATGCTTAAATGCTTATGAATAAGAGAAAAATCGTGATGTGTTTAACCTGAATTTAAATCCTGTTTACCGTTATAATGCGCCTCATGAATACAACACAATCCGTTTATCCTGCGCTGTTATCTGCGTTGACTTCTTGTGATCCTGATGAAAAATGCCGTTTGACCGAGATGATATGGAAAGGTTTTTCAGACGGCCTGCTGGACAACAGGCCGTCTGAAAAATCGAAAGATTTCCGTTTTGCAGGCCGCCCGCCCAAGCCGAAGCTGGTGGCCGCCTCTGCCGTGCATCCGCGCAAGATGGCCTCGGCGGAAGGTTACGCTGCCATGCTGCATGCGATTTGCCATATTGAGTTTAATGCAATCAATCTGGCATTGGATGCGGCTTACCGTTTCCGCAACCTGCCCGTACAATTTACTGCCGATTGGATTCGGGTGGCGAAAGAAGAAGCGTATCATTTCAACCTGATGCGCACGCGGCTGCGGGCATACGGGTTTGATTACGGCGATTTTGAAGCCCATAACCACTTGTGGGATATGGCCTATAAAACCGCATTCGATCCTTTGCTGCGGATGGCGTTGGTGCCGCGCGTGCTGGAAGCGCGCGGATTGGACGTTACGCCTGCAATCCGTGCCAAAGTGGCGCAGCGCGGCGATCAGGATACCTGTGCCGTGCTTGATATCATTTACTGCGACGAAGTGGGGCACGTGCAGATCGGCAACCGTTGGTATCAATATCTGTGTGCCGAACGCGGTTTGGAACCGTTGAGCTTGTTCCGCAGTTTGATTGCTCGTTACGATCTGTTCATTTTTCGGGGCTATGTGAATATCGAGGCCCGCGAACGTGCGGGATTCAGCCGTTTCGAGCTGGACATGCTGGAAGATTTTGAACAGAGCTTTCATAAACGGAAGCATTAACCGGCCTTTTCAGACGGCCTCGGTATGGCAGGCCGTCTGAAAACAATCCGCATGCAACCGATATTTATCCGCTATTACAATAAGTATGAACAAACAAATCCGCCAAGAGATTTTCGAACGTCTCCGCGATGCTAACCCGCATCCGACAACCGAATTGAATTTCAACAGCCCGTTCGAGCTGCTGATTGCCGTGCTGCTTTCCGCCCAAGCCACCGATGTGGGCGTGAACAAGGCGACGGCAAAATTGTTTCCCGTGGCCGACAATCCGCAGGCCATGTTGGATTTGGGCTTGGAAGGCGTGATGGAATACACCAAAACCATCGGTTTGTATAAAACCAAATCCAAACATATTATGGAAACCTGCCGCATTCTGCTCGAGCGGCACAACGGCAAAGTGCCGGCCAGCCGCGAGGCGCTGGAAGCCTTGCCCGGCGTGGGGCGGAAAACTGCCAATGTGGTGTTGAACACGGCTTTCCGCCAGCCGGTAATGGCCGTCGATACGCATATTTTCCGAGTGTCGAACCGCACGAAAATCGCACCCGGCAAGAATGTGCGCGAGGTGGAAGACAAATTGATGAAGTTCGTGCCGAAAGAATTTCTAATGGATGCGCACCACTGGCTGATTCTGCACGGCCGCTATACCTGCAAGGCACAAAAACCGTTGTGCAGTAAATGTATTATCAGCGATTTATGCGAATATCCGGCCAAACCGATGCCGCCGGTGTAATGCCGTTTGCGCCGCACTATGCCGTTTGAGATTTTCAGACGGCCTTTTTTATGTATTCGAGAGGCCGTCTGAAAGAGTGTAAAGAAGATGTAAAATGCTTGTTTAAACATATATTCACGCTTGTTTTTACCGTGCAGGAATATAGGTTTTCGTTTACAATCGGCGCCATCGAAAACCAACGGATAACCTTTAAAGGAAACACTGTGAACAAAACGCCAAAATATATCGCCTTACTGACGGCTTCCGTATTGGCATTAAGCGGTTGCGACAAGGTAGAAAGTTTTTTCGGTAAGAGCAGTAAAGAAAGCGATTTGGTGCAAAAAGTAGAAACCAAAACCGATTTCGGCAAAGTAGAAATGCTGCTGCCCGACTTCACCAAATTGGTGGAGCAGGAAGGCCAAACAGTCGTCAACATCCAAGCCGTGAAAGGCCCCCGCGCAGCTCGGAATAACGATAACGGTATAGATTTGAACCAGTTTCCCGATAACGATCCGTTTTATGAGTTTTTCAAACGGCTTGTGCCCAATATTCCCGATATGCCCGAGCAGGATGACGACGACGATTTGAACTTCGGTTCAGGTTTCATTATCAGCCCCGACGGATATATCCTGACCAACACCCATGTGGTGGCGGGCATGAACAACATCAAAGTTTTGCTGAACGACAAGCGCGAATATACCGCAAAATTAGTCGGTTCGGATTCGCAATCCGACGTGGCGCTGTTGAAAATCGATGCGCAAAACCTGCCTGTTATCAAAGTGGGCAACGCCAAAGAATTGAAGCCGGGCGAATGGGTGGCCGCCATCGGCGCACCGTTCGGGTTTGACAACAGCGTTACCGCAGGCATCGTGTCCGCCAAAGGCCGCAGCCTGCCGAACGAAAACTATACGCCGTTTATCCAAACCGATGTTGCCATCAACCCAGGTAATTCCGGCGGTCCGCTGTTTAACCTGCGGGGCCAAGTGGTCGGCATCAACTCGCAGATTTACAGTCGCAGCGGCGGCTTTATGGGCATCTCGTTCGCTATTCCGATTGATGTGGCCATGAACGTGGCCGATCAGTTGAAAAACAACGGCAAAGTGCAGCGCGGCCAGCTCGGTGTGATTATTCAGGAAGTTTCTTATGATTTGGCCAAATCGTTCGGCTTGAGCAAAGCCAGCGGCGCGCTGATTGCCAAAGTGCTGCCCGGCAGCCCCGCCGCCAAAGCAGGTTTGCGGGTGGGCGATATCGTGCGCAGTGTGAATGGCGAAGAAATACGCAGTTCCAGCGACCTGCCGGTGATGGTGGGTGCAATCGCTCCGGGCAAAGAAGTTACCCTCGGCATTTGGCGCAAAGGCAAAGAGAGCAGCGTTAAAGTGCAGTTGGGCGCAACCGGCAGCGACGTAGATACCGGCGAAGCCGAAATCGAAGATCCGCTGTATGCGCCCAATGCCCAAGTTTTCAATGTCGACAATGTCGGCTTGAGTTTGCAGGTGCGCAATACCGGCAACACCAAGCGCTTGGTGGTGGCTAAAGTAGAAGGGGCGGCCGCACGTGCCGGTTTGAAGCGCGGCGATGAAATTCTGGCCGTTGGTCAGATTAATGTGGAAGACGAAAGCACATTCCGCAGCGCGCTCGAAGGAGCCGGTAAAAATGTGCCGCTGTTGGTACAGCGCGGAGGCAACACTTTGTTTTTGGCTTTGAATTTGCAATAATCGTGCAAAAAACGGTTTGAAGCCTTTCCACCATACCAATTTCAGAGCATACTTTTCAGACGGCCTCAAAAGGCCGTCTGAAATCTTTTGGAAAGGAGCATTGCCATGTCTACCAATCCCAGCATTCTTTCTCACGTATCGCTCGGTACCAACCGTTTTGAAGAGGCGGTGGCGTTTTACGACAAAGTGTTAGCCTCTCTCGGTATCGGCCGTATTCTCGATATAAGCGAACACCGCGCCGTGGCTTACGGGCGCGCCTATCCTGAATTTTGGATTCAGGCTCCGTACGACGGGCAGCCCGCACAAGCCGCCAACGGCGTGCACGTTGCCTTTTACGCCGAAACCAGCGAAGAAGTCGATGCCTTCTATCAAGCGGCTTTGGCCGCAGGCGCGAAAGACGACGGCGCACCCGGCACACGCCCTGATTACGGCAAAGAATATTACGGCTGCTTTGTGCGCGATTTGGACGGCCACAAAATCGAAGCAATGGCTTGGTTGGCCGAGTAAAACGGCTGGTGTTTAAGTTAAGGCCGTCTGAAAACCTGCTTTTCAGACGGCCTATCTATATAAACGTAAACTATATAAACTTAACCGCATCGACAACATGCGCCTACTGCCCGCCGATACAGTCTTGTATAATCTTCCCTTTTCCGCACCACATTCCCTATTTGTTGAGAAAACTTATGACCAAACCCATTATCCCGCGCGGCCCCGTGATGGCCGATGTCCACGCCTTTCATCTTACCGACGAAGAAAAACAACGCCTGCTCGACCCTGCTGTCGGCGGCGTGATTTTGTTCCGCCGCAATTTTGAAAACGTTGCCCAACTTAAAGAGCTGGTAAGCGAAATCAAAGCATTGCGCTCTCCCGAGCTGATTATCGCCGTCGATCACGAAGGCGGACGCGTGCAGCGGTTTATCGACGGCTTCACCCGTCTGCCCGCCATGAATGTGCTCGGCAAAATTTGGGATACGCAAAGCCCCGAAGCGGCCAAAGCTCAAGCCGAGCAGGTGGGCTGGGTGTTGGCAACCGAATTGAGCGCGTGCGGCGTAGATTTGTCGTTCACGCCCGTGCTGGATTTGAACTGGGGTCAATGTGCCGTAATCGGCAACCGCAGTTTCCACGGCAAGGCTGAAATCGTTATCGAGCTGGCGCTGGCTTTGCAGAAAGGCTTAAACAAAGGCGGCATGAAATCGTGCGGCAAACACTTTCCCGGCCACGGTTTCGTCGAAGGCGACAGCCACCACGTTTTGCCTCAAGACGACCGCAGTTTGAGCGAATTGGAAGCCGCCGACATCGTGCCCTTCCGCCGCATGAGCGCGGCAGGCATGGCGGCCGTGATGCCCGCGCATGTGGTTTACCCGCAAGTCGACAGCCAACCGGCGGGCTTTTCGGCCAAATGGCTGAAAGATATTCTGCGTGAAGATATCGGCTTCAACGGCGTGATTTTTTCAGACGACCTCACTATGGAAGGCGCGTGCGGGGCGGGCGGCATCAAAGAGCGGGCAAAATTATCGTTTGATGCCGGCTGCGACATCGTGTTGGTGTGCAACCGCCCCGATTTGGTCGACGAATTGCGCGAGGGCTTTATGATTCCGTCCAACCCTGCATTGGCAGACCGCTGGCAATACATGGCGAACACCCTGCCCGCCAAAGAAGCCACTGCCGTGATGGAAACGCCTGAATTCAAAGCCGCTCAAGCCGCCACAGCGAAACTGGCCACGCCGAAAGATGTTGCCGGCGGCGTGAAAGTAGGCGAAGCATTTTGAGTGCCAAAAGCCGGGCAAGCTGAAAAAGGCCGTCTGAAGACAAGGTTTTCAGACGGCCTTGCTTGTATTCGGGCTACGTAAAATTTTTTAGAACTTGGCGGATACGCCGTCGGCGGCGTGTTTTTATCCGTGTGCCATCTACATTCTGTGTGCAAAGGTTTTAGCCTAAAAATCAGGCTGCACGGTTGAAAGCCTTAACGAATAAGCGCAAAATGTCCGCAATTTTCCGCCGCGTTTTATGTGGCGGTTTACCGACACCGACAATACAAAAGACAAAGAGATAAAGAAGACATTATGAGTGATAATTTACATCCCGAAACGCTGGCGATACGCGGTGCCAAAAGCCAGACCGAATACAACGAACACAATCAGGCTTTGTTTTTAACCAGCAGTTTTATGTTTGATGATGCCGCGCAGGGTGCGGCTTTGTTTGCGAAAGAAATCGACGGCTACACCTATTCGCGCACGGCGAATCCTACCGTAGCGGCTTTCGAACGGCGCGTTGCCTGCTTGGAAGCGGGCGAGGGCGGTGTGGCAACTTCTACCGGCATGTCGGCGATTCAGGCGGCCATGTTGACGTTTTTGAAGGCGGGCGACCATCTGGTTGCCAGCCGCAGTCTGTTCGGTACGACGGCGGGTTTTATCAACGGCGTGGTGGCCAAGTTCGGTATTGAAATCACGTTGGTATCGCAAACCGATTTGGCCGAATGGCGGGCGGCGGTAAAAGAAAATACCAAGATGCTGTTTTTGGAAACGCCTTCCAACCCTTTGAATGAAATCGCCGATATCGAAGCCTTGGCCGGTATTGCCCGTAGCGCAGGCGCACTTTTGGTGGTGGATAACAGCTTCTGTTCCCCCGCCGTCCAGCAGCCGTTGAGATTGGGTGCGGATTTATCGGTGCAGTCGGCAACCAAAGCGATTGACGGGCAAGGCAGGGTGCTCGGCGGGGTGGTTTGCGGTAAAAACGAACTGATTAAAGAAATCGCCATGTATTGCAATTCGACGGGGCTGGCTTTGTCGCCTTTTAGTGCATGGGTGCTGCTCAGCGGCGTGGAAACTTTGTTTGTACGCATGGAAAAGCAGGCGGCCAATGCGTCGGAGATTGCGGATTGGCTGCGTAGGCAACCGCAAGTGAAAGCGGTTTACTATGCCGGTTTCGAGGACCATCCGCAGGCCGATTTGGTGCGCAAACAGCAGGCTTCGGGCGGTATCGTGGTGGCTTTTGAAGTGGAAGGCGGTCAAGAATCTGCTTGGAAAGTGATTAATTCGGTAAAACTGTTTTCCAAAACCGCCAATCTGGGCGATGTGCGCTCCACCATCACACACCCGTGGACGACCACGCACGGCAGAATGGCCCCCGAAGCGAAACGGGCGGTGGGCATCGAAGCGGGATTATTGCGTTTGTCGATAGGTTTGGAAAATACGGCGGATTTGATTGCTGATTTGCAACAGGCATTGGCATAAGTTTCAGACGGCCTCTTGCTGTTTGACGGAGAGGCCGTCTGAATAAACAGGCAAAGAAAGGAAGCAATATGGATGAAGCGGTATTCGCCGAATGGGCATTGAAAATCTGTTTGACGGGGCTGGTGATTTTGCTGGGCTTTATCGTTTGGCATTTGGGCAAAGAATCGAAAGCTGGAAAATTCGGCATGTTTATTTTGTTTCTGGTGCTGGGCTTGGGCGTGTTCGGCTTCATTTTTAAAAACGTGTTGATTGAGTTTTTTGTGTTGTCGAAATAAGGATATTTGTAAAGGCTGTCTGAAAAACGTGTTTTCAGACGGCCTTGTACGGTTGGTTGGAGTTGGAT
Source organism: Neisseria sp. MVDL19-042950 (assembly GCF_030504625.1). Classification (GTDB taxonomy): domain Bacteria; phylum Pseudomonadota; class Gammaproteobacteria; order Burkholderiales; family Neisseriaceae; genus Neisseria. The sequence goes on from NZ_JAUKWH010000001.1 coordinate 41,262, forward strand.
ATAAAAAAGATGAAGATGGATTCACTATATTGGCAGGCAGGCCGTTTTACGGTTGATTTGGCACGGCCCAAAATCATGGGCATCGTCAATCTCACCCCCGATTCGTTTTCGGACGGCGGCACGTATTCGCAAACCGTTCAGACGGCCTTGAAGCATGCCGGTCAGCTTTTAAAAGACGGCGCGGATATTCTCGATGTCGGCGGCGAATCAACGCGGCCGGGGTCGGATTACGTATCACCCGAAGAAGAATGGGCAAGGGTGTCGCCCGTGTTGCAAGAGCTGGTGGCGTGGAATGTGCCCGTGAGTTTGGATACGCGCCGCACCGAAGTAATGCGGCGGGCATTGGAGCAGGGCGGAGTGGACATCATCAACGATGTTTCCGCTTTAAGCGACGACGGTGCGGTAAATTTGCTGGCGCGGCAAACCGATACCGGCATCTGCCTGATGCATATGCAGGGAATGCCGGCCACCATGCAGGAAAATCCGCAATATCAAGACGTGGTTAAAGAAGTTGCCGATTACTTGAACGGGCGTGCGGCAGTGTGCGAAGCGGCAGGTATCGCCCGCGAACGCATCGTGCTCGACCCGGGTTTCGGTTTCGGCAAAAAACTGCCGCACAATATCGCGTTGATGCGGCATCTTGAAGAATTGATGCGGCAAACCGCCTTGCCTTTGCTCGTGGGCGTATCGCGCAAACGCATGATAGGCGAGCTTACCGGCGAAGAAAACGCCGCCGGGCGCATACACGGTAGCGTGGCGGCGGCTCTGGCCGCAGTTGCCCGAGGCGTGCAGATTGTGCGTGTGCACGATGTGAAAGCTACCGCCGATGCCTTGAAAGTATGGAGCGCGTTGGGCGTTTGAATATGAAGCACACAAAAGGCCGTCTGAAAACAATTTTCAGACGGCCTTTGATATGAATAAAATTTCAACCGAAAAACCTTGTAAACCGCTGGATACCGTAGCAGGGCTGCTTTACAATACAGGTTCAAGTTTAAAGGGAGAGTTTTGTATGGCAAAGAAATATTTCGGTACCGATGGTGTGCGCGGTGAAGTCGGCCAGTTTCCGATTACTCCCGATTTCGTATTAAGGCTTGGTTATGCGGCAGGCCGAGTGCTGGTGCAACATGACAGCGAACAAAAACCGACTGTTATCATCGGCAAAGATACCCGTATTTCAGGCTATATGCTCGAAGCCGCACTGGTGGCGGGGTTTACCGCAGCCGGTGTCAATGTGATTCAAACCGGCCCGCTGCCTACGCCCGGCATCGCCTATCTTACCCGTGCCCTGCGTCTTTCGGCCGGCGTGATGATTTCTGCCTCCCATAATGTTTATTCCGACAACGGTATCAAATTCTTTGCCGAAGGCGGCTTGAAATTAAGCGACGAAATCGAACTGGAAATCGAAGCCAAGCTGGACGAAGAAATCCAAACCCAGCCTTCGGAAAAACTCGGCCGCGCCCGCCGCATCAGCGGAGCGGACGACCGCTATATCGAATTCTGCAAATCCACTTTCCCCGCCAACCTTGATTTGCGCGGCTTGAAACTGGTGGTCGATACCGCCAACGGTGCCGGTTATCACGTTGCGCCGAAAGTGTTTCACGAGCTCGGCGCCCAAGTGGTTTCCATCGGCGACGAACCCAACGGTTACAACATTAATGAAAAATGCGGAGCCACCCATCCGAAAGCATTACAGGCTGCCGTGCTGCAAAATGAAGCGGACTACGGCATCGCGTTGGACGGCGACGGCGACCGCTTGATTATGGTCGACAAAAACGGAAAAGTGTATGACGGCGACAACCTGATTTACGTGATTGCCAAAGCTCGGGCCGTGGAAGGGGTGCAAATCGGCGGCGTGGTCGGCACGGTAATGACCAATATGGCGATGGAGCTGGCCTTGAAAGAGCAGGGAGTGGCGTTTTGCCGTGCCAAAGTCGGCGACCGCTACGTGCTGGAGCAACTGCACCAGCACGGCTGGTTGATCGGCGGCGAAGCCAGCGGCCATATTTTGTGCATGGATAAACACAATACCGGCGACGGCATTATTTCCGCCCTGCAAGTGTTGGCGGCCCTGCGCATTTTGAAGCGCGACTTGGCCGCGGTGTGCGCCGATTGGCAGGCTTTCCCGCAAACCATGATCAATGTGCGTATCCAGAAAGGGCAAGATTGGCAGAGTGCATCGAAAGACGTGCTGGCCGAGGTGGAAAAAGAGCTGGAAGGCAAAGGCCGCGTCGTGCTGCGGGCTTCCGGCACGGAACCGGTGGTGCGCGTGATGGTGGAAGCGCGCCAAACCGATTGGGCCAAAAAAGGTGCCGAGCGCATTGCTGCTGCGATTCAAGCGGGAGCGTCGCCGGTTAAAAAATAATTTCAGACGGCCTGATTCGCAGTGGGCATAACCCGACGTTTTACTCACTTAAAAATTAACTTATAAGTAATAGGAATGGGCAAGCGCGATGTTTGCACTCTTAGAAGCATTTTTCACACAATACGGCTATGCCGCTGTTTTCTTCGTGTTGGTTGTCTGCGGGTTCGGTGTGCCGATTCCGGAAGACATCACACTGGTTGCCGGCGGCGTGATTTCTGGTTTGGGATACGCCAATGTGCATATAATGTTTCTAGTCGGCATGGTAGGCGTGTTGGTCGGAGACGGCTTGATGTTTACCGCAGGGCGGGTGTTTGGTCATAAGATTCTCAAAGTACGCTTTGTTGCCCGCGTGATGACACCGAAGCGTTACGCCCAAGTGCAGGAGAAATTCGACAAATACGGCAACAGGGTATTGTTTACCGCCCGCTTTCTGCCCGGTTTGCGCACACCGATCTACATTACCGCAGGCATCAGCCGCAAAGTGTCTTATCTGCGCTTTTTGATAATGGACGGATTGGCCGCGCTGATTTCCGTGCCGGTGTGGGTGTATCTCGGCAATTACGGTGCCGAAAATACCGATTGGCTGTTGGAAAAAGTGCATCAGTTTCAAGCCGTATTGTTTGTGTTGTTGGGCATCGGCGCGGTAGTGTTGCTGTATTTCTGGTGGAAAAAACGCCAGCGTTTGCGTTTCTACCGCGAACATTTGCGCGAATTGAGGGCAAAGCGGAAGGAGCGCAAAGCCGCCCGTAAAGCAGGGCGGGCGGCGGAATAAAATCAAAGGCTTTCAGGCCGTCTGAAAGCCTTTTATATTTGTTGGACAATAAATAGCCGGTTTGTGCCGTTTGCTGAATTTCGGACGGCCTGACCGGATTGACACGGAAGAAAGAACGATGACTGAAAAAATTTACGGAGACGGCGCGTTCCGCCGCGAATCGCTCAAAGGCTCGACAATTGAAAACACTTATGCGGGCGCGCTTTCCTTTATGCGCCGCCGCTACACGCGTGATTTGACCGATGTCGACGTGGTGGTGTCCGGCGTGCCGTTGGATTTGGCCACCACCTTCCGCCCCGGCGCGCGTTTAGGCCCGGCCGCCATCCGTGCCGCCAGCGTGCAGTTGGCCGAATTGAATCTTTTCCCGTGGGGCTTTGATCCGTTTGACGATTTGGCGGTAATCGATTACGGCGACTGCTGGTTTGACGCGCATCAGCCGTGGACAATCCGCGAAACCATCGTCCAGCACGCCCGCGACATCATCCAAAACAGCAACGCCAAAATGCTTACGTTCGGCGGCGACCATTTCATCACTTATCCGCTGTTGCAGGCACATGCCGAAAAATACGGCAAGCCTTTGAGCCTGCTGCATTTCGATGCCCATTGCGACACTTGGCCGGACGATGCGCCCGAATCTTTGAACCACGGCACCATGTTTTACAAAGCCATCAAAGAAGGTTTGATCGAGCCGAAAACTTCAGCACAAGTCGGTATCCGCACTTGGAACAGCGACTTCATGGGCATGAACATGCTGTTTGCGCCGTGGATTAATGAAAACGGCGTTGAAGCGACGGTAAAACGTATTTACGACATCATCGGCGACAACCCCGTTTACATGACCTTCGATATCGACTGCCTCGACCCCGCTTTCGCTCCGGGCACCGGCACGCCCGTTCCCGGCGGTTTGAACTCGCATACCGCTCTGGGCATTGTCCGCGCGCTGGGCGATTTGAATATTGTCGGTATGGACGTGGTGGAAGTGTCTCCGGCTTACGATAACGCCGAGATTACCGCCATTGCCGCCGCGCACGTGGCCGCCGATATGCTGTGCCTGATGCGCAATAAGAAAGTGGCGGGCAAGTGGTAATTTGCCGATGCGGTGGTCAATGCAGGAAATGACCGCTCGTCATCGGATTGTCATCGACATTCGAGTTTTCTTTACAATGGCATCACCTGTGGGTGAAACCCGTATGGAGGATGGCATCATGAACATCAGGCAGAAAGTCGGGCTGTTGTGTTTGTTTGTAATGTTAGGTGTAAGTGCCTGCGGCGGTAAAAATGAGCAAACGGCCGCTTCGGTTGATTTTTTGGCCGACGGGCAAGCGCTTCAAAATGCCGAAGATTCTTTGAAGGCATTGCCGCAGTTTGACGGGCAGGCGCTGAATGTGTTTCAAGATGTGCGCTTTTACGGCGGCGATTTGGCGCGTATCGAAATCAGCATCCAAGACCCCGCCAATTCCGATTATATAGACCGTTATGTTTATAAGGGCGGCAGATGGAGCGGGCCGCAACCGGTTCGGATTTCCGGCAACGGTAGAATGCAGGATAATGTAACGGCTTTGGAGCAAATCAAATTTGCCAAAGTAGCCGAGATGGTCGGAATCTGGAAACAAAAGGCGCGGGCGGTCGGCTCGGAGAAAACGGAACCGGATTTGTTTACTTTTGTTTTGTTTGTGCCCGACCAAAGTCGATACTGGCATTCGCCGGTTATAGAAACGCCGCGTGCGTCATATGACCTCAGTTTTCATCAGGACGGAACCGTGAAGGCGTTCGAACAACGCTGACTTCCGAATCGAATCGTGAGGCCGTCTGAAAAGTTTTCAGACGGCCTTTTCAGCAGGAGATTGATATGAATTCCGACAAACGTATTTTTGTGCTTTATACCGGCGGCACCATCGGCATGTGCCGCAGCGAAGAAGGTTTGCGCCCCGATACTGCTTTGGTCGGCAAAGCCTTGCAGCCGTTTTCAGACGGCCTCGACTTTGATTGGCATGTGTGCGAGCCGTTAATCGATTCTTCCGCTGTTACGTTGGAAAACTGGCAAAGCTGGCTGTCGGTGCTGGCTGAAAAAATTCCCGAATACGACGGGGTAATCGTGTTGCACGGCACAGATACGTTGGCTTACACCGCCAATATTCTGGCACTTGCTTTGCAGGGATTGGATAAACCGGTGGTGCTTACCGGTTCGCAATGGCCGTTTGACGAGCCGGACAGCGATGCGCCGCTGAATCTGGCTACCGCCGTTGCCGCTTTGAACCTTGCCGGTTTGCGGGAAGTGGTTATTGCTTTTAACGGTAAAATTTATCCCGCCGTTGGCAGTTGCAAGGTAAGTACCGAAGATGCGGCGGGTTTTGACAACCCCCATTTCGGTGCTTCGGGGTGCTGGTCGGCGGGGCAAGGGTGGACGGCGCTGAACATCAGGCCGTCTGAAAAGACGGGCGGCGGGTTGCAGGTGCTGCCTTTGGATACGCAGGCCAAAGTGGTTTGTTATACGCTGGTGCCGGGCTTTTCCGCCCAAGCGGTTTCAGACGGCCTGAAAACGACGGATGCCGATGCGGCGGTTCTCCAAAGCTACGGACACGGCAATGCACCGGCGGATGAAGAGTTTATCCGCGCCGTGCAGCGTTTTACTGCCGACGGCGGTTTGTTGTTAAACATCAGCCAAGTGAAAAAGGGATGCGCCGCCGCCGTATATGCGCAAGGCAGTGCTTTGAGACGGGCGGGAGTGGTAAACGGCGGAAAAGCGAATCTTGAAACGGCTACGGCTTTGTTGACGCTGGCCGTAAGCGGAAAGTGGAATACGGTAAAGTTATATGAAAAATTGGTAAACCTGAGCTTGGCTTAGGAATTCATTACTTTTTTTATAGTCATATTATAACTTAACCCTCTTAACGGAGCGGTTATGGTTTTGATTATTCAGTATGTTGCTGATGCCGGGAGTGGTCAAAACATTTATTTGAAACATCACGCCGCTTTTCTGTATGTTCCGTGCAGTTTAAAGCGGTGTTTTTTACTCATTAGTATCTATAATGTTTGTAAATTAGAAAAATGAAGAAAGTACAAAAATGACTTTAGATAATCAAAATAATAAACCTGAAGAACCTAATGAATTGAAAGGTTTGCCGGGCAGTATTCCACAGATCGAGCAGGAAGGGCAGCAAAACGAGCAATTCGTTTATGATGCCGAATTCGACATCCAACCCGATTCTTTTCGAGAGTTGGCTCCTTCCGAAGAGGCGGTAACAGAAGATGATATTGCCGAATCGGAAGATATACTGCTTGAAAACTCAGATTTGAGCGAAGAAGAGATTGCGGCGGCCAAAGCCGCAAGAAAGGCTGAAAAGGCGGCCAAGAAAGAAGCGCGGCGCAGGGAAAAAGCCTTGGCTTTTGCGGCGGAGCAAAGCGGCCCGCAGATCGGTACGGCCAAGGGTGTGGAAACGATGTTCCGCAACGCTTTCCGTACGGAGATGGAGTTGTTGGCATTGGCGGCGACCAAGGCCAACATCATGATTTCGCTAAATGGTTTTATCGTGTCGGCATTGATGATTTCCGGCGCATTCATTTTTGCCTCTTCTCCCGAATTTTTGATTCCGGCGGGTATTTTTATGTTTACTGCTGCCGCATCTATCGTTTTTGCGCTATTGTCGGCTTCGCCCGAACGAACCAGTAAGATGCGTGTGGCGTGGAAATGGTTTCAGGATGTATTGAAACGCAAGGCTAAAATCAGTGATTTCAAAACGAGGGTGATACAGCCGCGCGTACATTATTTCGGTGAAACACCGAATATCTTGATTTACGAAGACCGTGTGAAAATTTCCAAAGAGCGTTATTGGCGGATGATGCAGGACATCATGGCAGACCGTGAACAAGTTTACCATAAGATGAGCGACGAGCTTTATTGGTTGGGTTTGATTGCCAATAAGCAGTTTAAATATCTGAACATGTCTTATGCAGCATTCCGCTGGGGGTTGTTGGCTTCCTTGGTGGCTTTTATCGGCGTGAAGACCCTGCCTGCTGTGATACCGTCTATGCAGGCGAATAAGGAGGCCGCCGAATTGCGCAATGTCGGCATCAATACCTTCAAGGGAGTTTTTGAACCTTCCGCCGTGCAACAGCTTCCCGACGGCCGTTTGTTGGTTATGGAAGACGAATCGTCGCGTGCCGCCAGTATTTTAAGTTTCGGGCCCGACGGCACATTGGTTGAAGATGATGCCGCTGATACGCGCATTGTCCGCGGCTTCAAGCGCAAGTTGAGCGACTTGGAGGGACTGACGCGCGATAACGAGGGCTATATTTATGCCACGACTTCACATTCACGTACCCGCGAAGGCTTGCGCCGTCCTGACCGCGAGCATTTACTGCGGTTTAAGATTCAAGGCAATGATGTGCGTGAATTGAGCTCTTTTGATACTCTGGTGGATACTTTAGAAAATTCAGAACAGCTGAAAGCCTTAATCAAAGGAAAAATCGGTACGTATTTGGACTTCAAGTCAACCAATATCGAAGGTTTGGCATTTGATCCGCGTACCAACCGTTTGCTGCTGGGCTTCCGTGATCCCGAATTCAACGAACACTCGATGATTCTCTACATCGATAATCCTAAACAGATGTTCACGGAAAGAGCGCAACCCAATTTTGTCGATGTGGCTTTCATCGACATAAAAGGGGGCGGTATTCGTTCTCTGAATTATGATCCGGTGCTCAAAGCGTTTATTCTGACCAACGAAGTGAAAGACGAAGACGGTACGAAATTCTCGCAATTCTGGACATGGAGCGGCGACCCGAAAGACGAACCGAAACCGGTTGATCTGCCGAATCTGCGGCACATGACCAACGTGGAGGCCATTGATTCGGTTAAAGTCAACGGCCAGCCCCGCCTGATATTGATGAGTGATGAGGGAGATGCGAAAAAGAATCTTACTGCCAAATATATGATTGTCGATTACAACGATTTTTAATATTGCAGCATACCGGAGGCCGTCTGAAATCGGGAAGGTGGCAGTTGGGCCTCTATTCATAGCCGGATAACCGAAGGCCATAACGGGATTGCATCGTTTTGCCGCGATTTGCGGCAAGGTGTCAGATGGTGGTTTTCAGTTGGCCGGCTGTTTATTTTAGAAAGGAAGAGTATGTTTATGTCCCGTAAAAAGTTATCCTTGGGGTTATCTGCGACAGCGTTGGTATTTTGCGGTGTTTGTGCCGGTCCTGTTTCTGCTGCCCCTGCGGGCAGCGTAAAGGGATCTGAATTCCACCATCTGAAAAGCATTTTCGAACCGTCGGCCGTGCAACAACTGGCAGACGGCCGTTTGCTGGTGATTGAAGATGAGCCCGACAGAGCGTTCAGCCTGTTGAAAATAGCATCCAACGGTACATTAACAGAAGATGATGCCGCCAACGCCGCTTTGATGAAAAGCGTTAAAGGCAGATTAAGCGATTTGGAAGCACTGGCCGTCGATGCCGGCGGTTATGTTTATGCTTCCACTTCTTATAGCAAAACGAAAAAAGGGGACCGCCAACCTGAGCGCGAGCGTTTGGTGCGTTTCAAACTTGAGGGCAATACTGCCAAAGATATGCGCGATGCCCCCAATATCAAAGAGGCTTTGAAAAAAGCGCAAAATGTGCATAAAGCCGTTCAAGGGAAAATCGGCCGCAATGTCGATTTTGAAAACCTCGATATCGAGGCCATGGTTTACGACAATGCCGGCAAACGCCTGCTACTGGGGTTGCGCGAGCCGCTTGCCAACGGTATTTCGATGATTATTCCGATTAATAATCCCGCCGAGATGTTTGAGAAAAAAGCCGCTCCGGTGTTCGGCGAAACGGTTTTTCTGGATATCAAAGGCAGCGGTATCCGTTCGCTGGATTATGACCCCGTAGCCAAGGTTTACAGCATTACCAACGAGGTTCGCAATCCCGACGGCGGCAAAGATTACTCGCAGTTATGGTTTTGGAACGGCGATGCCAAATCGGCCGCCCGTCCCGTCAACCTGCCTGAAATCAAGAGTTTGAAAAATGCCGAAGCAGTGGGTTTTGCCAAATTCAACGGCAAGCAGCATTTGGTGGTGATGGCAGACGAAGGCAGTAAGAAAAAACAACGGCCTGCACGTTATTTCATCATTGATGCGGCCAAATTGAAGTAACGGCTGCCGGCCCGATTGAAGTAAAAGGCCGTCTGAAAACAAACGTTGCTTGTTGCAACAGGTTTATTTTCAGACGGCCTTTGGTATTTGAAACGGCTTTTATGAGGAACGTGTTTCCAACAGCCACTCTTGGGCGGAGGCGGCATCATCGAAATATTTCGGATGCTGTTGCGTAATCAGGCTGGAGAGGCGGGTGCCGAGTTTGATCCACATATCGTTCACCACAATCGCAATACGGCCGAAATCGTCTTCATGTTCGCGCATGAACTTCAATTGTTCCACCGCCATGTCGATCGTGAAGTCTTTCAACATCGACAAATCCAAAAGCATGTCGGGGCGGTGGATTTTTTGGGTGCACTCCAAAGCGGCGCGCTCGAATTCGTGGAAATCTTCCAGCGTAAACTCGTTGTATAAAGCTACATTCAAACCATAAGTTTGTTCTCGGATGGAAATCATCATGCGCTCCTGTTTATCTGAATAATTTGAATTTACGCAACCGTAAGGGATTCATCCCGCTTAGGATGCCGCTTGCCACAATAATACCCATTCCCAGCACTTCCTGCCAGTTGATTTTGTCTCCTAAAAACCAAACGCCGGCCAGTGATGAAAATACCACGGTGAGATACGAAAGCGAGGCAACGGTAAACTTGTCGCCGACCTTGTAAGCACGAGTTAAACACAGTTGCGCAACCAAAGCCGACGTGCCGATGCCGAGCAGGTAGGGCAGGGTGTTTAAGGTAACGGGATGCCAGCCGCTAAGGGTGGCCCATCCTGCCGATAAAACCGTGCCGACCAGCGACAGATAAAACACCACACGCCAACCCGGTTCGCCGAGCAAAGAAAGCTCCCGAACTTTCAAATAAGCCCATGCCGCCAGCAAGCCTCCGCACAAACCGACCAATGCCGCCCATTCCTGCCCGCTTTGGAACGAAGGGTTCAACAGCACGACCACGCCGATGAAGCCGAGCACCAGCACCAGTTGCGTGTAGAACGAAATCCGTTCTTTCAGCACAACAAACGAAAGCACCGCCAGAAAAATCGACGAGGTATAGCCGAGCGTTACTCCGGTTGCCAGCGGCAGGTGCATGATGGCATAAAAAATACAAAACATTCCCAGCGTGCCCGATATGCTGCGGCTCAAATGCGCTTTCCAGTGCGGCGAAGCGAACGATTTGCCCTGCATTTTCGCCATAAAGCCTAAAAACAGTGCGGCGAAACTCATGCGCCAGAAAACCAGCTCGCCCGATCCCAGCCCGAATTGCAGGGAAGCGGATTTAACCCATAAGTTCATCAGCGTGAAGCTCAAGGCGGCAATAATCATCCAGCCGGAGCCGAGCATGTCTTTTTCGGTTTGATTTTGTTGCATATTTGAAAAAAGGAAAAGTGTATCGGAGGTAGTGATGCCGAATCGGATTTTGAAAAGGATGGGGAGGCCGTCTGAATACTTTTTCAGACGGCCTCAAGCGTTATTGTTTAAACCATTTGTCGCCGAACATAAACAATGCCAAACCGATCAGCATCACCCCCATGCCGGCGAATTTCCACCAGTGTATGCTGCGCACGGGCATTTGAATCAGACCGTAGCCGTCGATAACCATACCCGCGGCAAGCTGGCCGATAATCAGTAAAAACACGACATTGGTGATGCCCATTTTGGGGGCGAGAAAAACAATGGTAAACACAAACACCGCGCCGAGTGCACCGCCGAGCCACCTCCACCACGGCTGTTGGCCTGCATGGGCGAACACATTGCCCCAGTCGGATTGGAACAGAGTTACGATCAGTAAACAGACGGTGCCGACGATAAAAGAAACCAATGAAGCCACCAGAGGTTGGTCGCCGATGCCGAAACTGAGGCGGCTGTTGATAGCGGTTTGTACCGACATGCCTGCACCTGCAACCAGAGCCAGCAGTAAATAGAAAATATTCATGGTATTCCTTTCCGTTTTTCTAGGCCTGTTTCACGATGCGGGCGTTTGGTGAAACCGCTATCCACAGTATATTTCCGTGCCGTGTGCCGCCGGTGTGCTCAGTTTTACAAATATCGGTTTGAATGGCAAATAAGGCCGTCTGAAAAGTTTCAGACGGCCTTCGGGTATTCCTTTACACACTCTGCCCGGGACACTTCAAGCCCAGCCATTTCATCGAGCCGTCTTTGTCGGTTTCTTTTACCGTGAGCACGAAATCGCCGATATGGATACGGTCGCCTTCCACCGGAACATTGCCCATAAAACGGGCTTTAAACAGGCCGCGCAACGTTAGTTTGCGCTCTTCTTCCGAAAGCTGCAAGCCGTAAGCATCGGCCAGATCGCCGGCTATGCTGGAAGGATTGACCACGAATTCGCCGAAGAAATTATGGCTGAGGCGCACGGTGGTGCCGGTTTCGGCAAAACGTTTGGCCAGCGTATCCACTTGCTCGGGCGGCACGATATACCATGCGGTATCGCCGGCTTGAAGACGGGTATCCAAGCTCAACTCTTCGCGTTTATGATTGCGGATAAGCGCGAAGCAGCGGGTGGAAAGCAGGCTCAAATCCTGTGGCACTTCGTCGGGGTGCATACCTTCGGCATCCGATTCCGCCATTACCTCATAAGCCAGAAGCGGCACCGATTCGTTTTCGGAAAGCCAGATTTCGCGGCTGTCTTTCGGTTCCGGTTTCGGCGGAACGGCCACTTTCAGCAGGCGGGCGGCCACGGGAATGGTGGTTCCCTGAATCAGCAGCGACAAAATGACTACGGCAAACGCCACGTCAAACAACAAACGGGCGTTCGGCACACCCATCACCAAAGGCATCATCGCCAAAGTAATCGGCACCGCTCCGCGCAAGCCCACCCAACTGATGTAGGCCAGCTCGCGTTTGTTGTAGTGGAACTTCCATACGCTGCTCAATACCGCCAGCGGGCGGGCAACCAACATCAGAAAAGCGGCGATAACCAAAGCGTCTATGCCGTGTTCCAGCAATTGCGTGGGCGTTACCAGCAAACCCAGCACCACAAACATACTGGCTTGTGCCAGCCATGCCAAACCGTCCATCACGCGCAGCACATGTTCGGTGGCGTGGCTGCGTTGGTTGCCGATGAGGATGCCGGTAAGGTAAACGGCCAAAAAGCCGCTGCCGCCGATCAGGTTAGTAAAGGCAAACACCAACAGGCCGCCTGAAACGATCATCAATGCATATAGCCCTTCGGCCAGATTCAGGCGCGCTACCAGACGTGCCAGAATTTTGCCGCCGATAAAGCCGATAACCAAGCCGAACCCCAATTGCTGTACCAGCATCCATAAAAACGAAAATACGCCGGCTTCTTCAGGGTTGATGGTCAGGGCGATTAAAGCGGTTACTAAAAAAATCGCCATCGGATCGTTGGCTCCCGATTCGATTTCGAGCGTTGCCTGCACCCGCTCGTTTAAGCGCACGCCACTGTGCCGCAGCAGGCTGAACACCGCACCCGCATCGGTGGAACCGACAATCGCCGCCATCAATATTCCGAAACGCCAGTCCAAACCCATATAAAGCGTAGCGAATACGCCGAGTAAGCCCACGGTAGCAACCACTCCCCAGCTTGCCAATACCGAAGCAGGTTTGAGGGCAATGCGGAAGCTGTCGAGTTTGGTGCGCAAACCGCCGTCGAGCAGAATCACGGCCAGTGCAAGCTGGCCGATTAGTGTGGCGGTGAAGAAGTTATCAAAAGCAATCCCACCTATGCCTTCTTCGCCGGCAAGCATACCCACGCCGAGAAACATCAGCAGCAACGGCAGGCCGAGCCGTGCCGATAGAGTGGTTGAAATTACGCTGAGAAACAGCAGTAGTCCGCCCAATAAAAACAGGCTGTTGATACCGTCCATAATTTGCGTTGCGTATAGCGGGTAAAATTGCCGCATTCTAGCATAGAATCAATACCGGCTTGTTATGCCGTGCGGGTTGTGTATGCTTTCAGACGGCCTTTGTAAAGAGATGCTTTAACGCGGAGGCCGTCTGAAAATGCAAGAATGAAAAAACATGAATTATTCGGCTATAATGCGGGCTTGTTTAAATAAACAGACGCTTTTTTAGCGGCTTATCCATAGGAACACATATGGCTTTTGCCTCTCTTTTTACCCTTCTTGATGATATTGCTTCCGTTTTGGATGATGTGGCCGTAATGACCAAAGTGGCGGCCAAAAAAACCGCAGGCGTGGTCGGCGATGATTTGGCTTTGAATGCTAATCAGGTAACCGGTGTGAACGCCGATCGCGAATTGCCGATTGTGTGGGCGGTGGCAAAAGGGTCGCTTGTCAATAAGGTTATTTTGGTGCCGGTAGCGCTGCTGCTTTCGATTTTTCTGCCTGTGCTGATTAAACCGTTGCTGATGATAGGCGGCGCGTTTCTGTGTTTTGAAGGCGTGGAAAAGCTGCTGCATAAATTTTTAAACCGGCAGGTGGCTGAGGAGCAACATGCCGCTGCCGATGAAATCGTAGATGAAAAAACCAAAATCAAAGGTGCCATCCGCACCGATTTTATCCTTTCCGCAGAAATCATCATCATTGCATTGGGCGTGGTCGGCACGTACAGCGTTTTAACCAAATCATTGGTTATGGCCCTTATCGGCATCGGCATGACCGTGCTGGTGTACGGCTTGGTGGCCGGCATCGTTAAAATGGACGATTTCGGTATGTGGTTGATGGGCAAGCCGAACGGTGCGACACGTGCGTTGGGTAAGGGCATTATTCTTTTTATGCCGTGGTTTATGCGCGGCCTGAGCGTGCTCGGCATGTTGGCCATGTTTTTGGTGGGCGGCGGCATCATTGCCCATAATCTCGATTTTGTGCATTACTTTCTTCACGCCCGCCATTGGGATGCCGGTTTGAGCGGTCATGCAGCCACATTGGTTGTCGGTTTGCTTACCGGAGCGGCGGTGTGTGCGGTGGTACTGCCGGTAATGAAAATGTTCAGTAAAAAAGGCGCTCACTAAAAGCAACTGGATGAGGCCGTCTGAAAAAGCATAATGCATACGTTCCTTTTCAGACGGCCTCTTCTCATTTTGTTGCCCGTTTCAGAATAAACAATCACTTTTCAAACGCTTATGTCTTCTCTACGCAAACTCGAACAATATTGGCGGAAACCTTTGTTTTATTGGCCGACGTTATTGCTTATCGCCGCCGCAACACCGCTTACATTCGCACCGTACTATCATTTCTGGCTGATGCCGTTGCTGTTTGGCGCACTTATCCGCTTAATCGAATTGCGCCCGCAACATGCCGTAAAAAGTGCTTATTTGTTCGGGCTGATCGCCTACACCGCACAATTTTATTGGATTCACACCGCTTTGCACGATATTTCGGGTCTGCCCAATCTGTACGCCGTGCCGCTCACTTTTCTGCTGCCCGCTTTTTTGGCCCTGTATCCCGCTGCTGTTTTTGGGCTGTTGAAAAAATTCAGTCTGCCGCGCTGGCCAAAGATCGGTTTGGTTTTACCGGTATTATGGACGCTAGCCGAATTTGCCCGCGAACGGTTGCTGACGGGTTTCGGCTGGGGTGCGCTCGGCTATTCGCAAATTGCCGATAACAGCCCGCTGGCGGGATTCGCCCCGCTCGGCGGTATCCACTTGGTTACATTGGCCACTGCGCTCACGGGTGCATGGTTGGTTTTATCGGTTGATAATCAAGGCCGTCTGAAACAACGGATGATTTCGGCATCTGCCATTATCATTTTGGCGGCAGTAGGTTATGTTGCCAAAAATTTTGAATTTACCCGCCCCGACGGCAGCACTGCCACCGTGGCTTTGGCGCAGGGAAACATCCCTCAAACATTGAAATGGCAGCCGGATCAAGTGATTCCGACTATCGAGCGCTATTACGGGCAAGTGGCCGGCTCACACGCCGATATCGTTATTCTGCCTGAAACGGCTATTCCCATGATGCGGCAGGATTTACCCGAGGGCATAATCGAACAATTTGCCGAACAAGCCGCCCGAAACGGCAGCGCATTGGCCGTCGGTATCAGCCAATACACTTCAGACGGCCAAGATTATGAAAACGCCGTAATTAATTTGGCAGACTATCGTCGCGAAACCCCCGATAAGGTTTCTTACTATGCCAAAAACCATCTCGTGCCTTTCGGAGAATACAAACCGTTGCCGTGGTTGACCGAGCCCCTATACAGCATGATGAATATACCGTTGGCCGATTTCAAACGCGGCGGTAACGTACAAACACCGTTTGTGATGAAAAACCAAAAAGTTGCTTTTAATATTTGTTATGAAGACGGTTTCGGCGACGAATTGATTGCGTCGGCAAAGCAAGCCACGTTGCTCGCCAATGCCAGCAATATGGCGTGGTACGGCAAATCAAATGCCATGTTCCAACACTTGCAGCAATCGCAGGCACGCTCTTTGGAACTTGGCCGTTATATGGTCCGGGCAACCAATACCGGAGCTACGGCGATCGTAAACCCGAAAGGAAAAATCGTCGCACAAACCATACCGGATACCGAAACGGTGCTGGAGGGAAAAATTGAAGGCTATGTGGGGGAAACACCATATATGAAACTCGGAGGTTCGTGGTCTTTGATGATTTTATTGGGTTTGTGCGCAATAATATTTTATTGGGCAGGCAGGCGTAAAATCATTCGGAATAATGATTAATTTATAATTTAATGTTTCAAGGTGTTGAAAGTTTTTAAGACAGCCGGTTGCAAGCAGGTATATTTCCGAGTAATATACTCAAATAATATAAAGCTATCAAAAATAAAAAGATACAAAAATTTACCTATTAAGTGTTGAATCCATACGCAAAATGCCTGTCTAATATCAGCACAATTCGATAAGCAGTGTTATACTGACCTGCTTAGCGGTATATCAAACAGGCCGCCGTTTCAGACGGCCGCCTTCTACACAATTTAAGGAAAACCAATAGATGACAATGAATAACGCCTTTGCATTACCCGTCCCCAGTGGTCATGGTAGCTTGGAGCAGTACATTCATACCGTAAACAATATCCCCATGCTGTCGGCAGAAGAAGAAACGCAGCTGGCAGAACGTCAAATGAAAGGCGACTTGGAAGCCGCCAAAAAACTGATTCTTTCACATTTGCGCGTGGTCGTGTCCATTGCTCGCGGCTACGATGGTTACGGCCTGAATCAAGCCGATTTGATTCAGGAAGGCAATATCGGCCTGATGAAAGCCGTGAAGCGTTTCGAACCTACGCGCGGAGCACGCTTGTTTTCGTTTGCCGTGCATTGGATTAAAGCCGAAATACACGAATTTATTTTGCGCAACTGGCGTTTGGTGCGCGTTGCAACCACCAAGCCGCAACGCAAACTTTTTTTCAATCTGCGCAGCATGCGTAAAAACCTGAATGCTTTATCTCCCAAAGAGGCTCAGGAAATCGCCGATGATTTGGGCGTGAAATTGTCTGAAGTATTGGAAATGGAACAGCGTATGACCGGTCGCGATATCGGCATTATGGCTGACAACAATGATGACGAGGACAGTTTCGCACCAATCGACTGGTTGGCAGACGACGATAGCGAGCCTACCCGCCAAATTGCCCAAAAAGCCCATTACGCTTTGCAAACCGAAGGCTTACAAAATGCATTGGCGCAATTGGATGACCGCAGCCGCCGTATTGTGGAAACCCGCTGGCTGCAAGATGACGGCGGTTTAACCCTTCATGAGCTGGCCGCCGAGTATGGTGTTTCAGCGGAGCGTATCCGCCAAATCGAAGCCAAGGCGATGCAGAAATTGCGTGGTTTCTTAGCGCACGAAGCCGAAGCAGTTTAATTTGAATGTATTGTAACAAAAGGCCGTCTGAAAATTTTCAGACGGCCTTTTTGGGTTTCAAGCAATCATTTGAATGGTGTTACTTCCATGCCGAACATTGCCCGGGCGGTATTCAGCATTTGGCAGCTGAAGCCCCATTCGTTGTCGTACCAAGCAAATACTTTTACCATGTTGCCGCAGCTCACTTTGGTAAGTGTGCTGTCGAAGTTGCTGGCTTCGGTGGTATGGTTGAAGTCCATTGAAACGAGAGGAAGGGTGTTGTAGCCGAGTATACCTTTCATCTCGCCTTCCGAGGCTGCTTTCAATATGCCGTTGATTTCTTCCACGCTGGTATCGCGGCTTGCCTCAAAGCTCAAGTCTACCAATGATACGTTTACAGTCGGTACGCGGATAGCCAAACCGTCCAAGCGGCCTTTTAATTCCGGAAGCACCAAACCGACTGCTTTTGCCGCACCGGTTTTGGTAGGAATCATGTTTTCCACACCGCTGCGGGCGCGGCGCAAGTCTTTGTGGCGTACGTCGGTAACGGTTTGGTCGTTGGTTAAGGCATGGATGGTAGTCATCAAACCCTTATTAATCCCAATGGCCTCGTTCAGGGCTTTGGCTACCGGAGCCAGACAGTTGGTGGTGCAGGATGCATTGGATACGACGGTCATGTCTTCGGTTAGGATGTCGTGGTTTACGCCGTAAACAATCGTGGCATCCACGTCTTCATCGGCAGGCGCGGAAATTAGCACTTTTTTAGCACCTGATTCCAAGTGTATTTTTGCAGCGGCTTTGCTGGTAAAGGCACCGGTGCATTCCATAACCAGATCTACGCCCAGCAGTTCCCAGGGCAGTTCCGCAGGATTACGGGTAGAGAAAAAAGGAATTTTTTTACCGTTAATAACTAAATGATTTTCATCGTAGGAAACATCGGCATCAAAACGGCCGTGTATGGTA
Source organism: Neisseria sp. MVDL19-042950 (assembly GCF_030504625.1). GTDB lineage: Bacteria > Pseudomonadota > Gammaproteobacteria > Burkholderiales > Neisseriaceae > Neisseria. Next base: position 59,236 of record NZ_JAUKWH010000001.1, read on the forward strand.
TCGAATTTAGTCAGATGGGCATTGGTTTCGAGGCTCCCACTGGCATTGACGGCAACAATTTCCAGTTGCTTGTCCAATTTGTAATCGTAGATTGCGCGTAATACTTGGCGTCCGATGCGGCCATAGCCGTTAATGGCAACCTTAATGCCCATGTTATGTTCCTTTTGTTTGTGCTGAGAGTTTAGAAAATAGGCTGTAGCAGCCTGTAAGTCGGCTGAATTATAACGTAGTGTAGTGGCATGTAGTCAAGCTGGAGTTGCAGACGGTAATGTTTTAATGAATGCCGTTTGAAAAGAAATTTAAGCAAAGGTGATGGTTAATATATTAAATTAAACTATAACTTTAGATAATATTATTGGATTATAAATAAATGAGTATATAATGATGGTTGTTGTTAAATTCTTTGAGCCAAAAAAAACCATCTATACTAAGGGGAAAAGTATAGATGGCCAAACACATTACGGGGAAAACGTCTTACTCACTTACTCACTCCTTTCGGAGCAAGTGTTACTCAGACCTCTGCATTATATATTAGTTCACAACTTTAAGTGTTAATTTTTTTAAATGCTTTTTTAAAATTAATATCATTTTGATTTTTAAAGTAAAATAGTTAATTTTTGATGTTGTGAATTATTCAATCTTTACAAAAATATAAACTTCCAAGTGCCGGACGGCAGATTTTCGGTATGCCAATCGCCGAATTTTCTGCGGTGAAGCTGTTCTACGCGGTTTCCTGCGGCGGAAATCATGCGTTTAACTTGGTGGTATTTGCCCTCGGTAATTGTCATTAATAATGTGGTAGGGTTTTCTAGAATGGCTTCGGTTGCCGCTACGGTTTCATTTTCATCATGTAAGAGTACACCGTTTTCGAGAGTTTTGCATAGCGTTTCATCGGTCGGATGTTTCAGCGTTACTTGATACAGTTTCGGAACCTTGTGTTTGGGCGAGGTCATGCGGTGGTTGAATTGGCCGTCGTTGGTAATCAGCAACACCCCTGTAGTGTCGGCATCCAGCCTTCCTACGGCCTGCATATCCAGTTGCCGCATATGGTCGGGGAAAAGGCTGAATACACTCGGATAATGTTGGGGCTTATGGGAAGTTTCGTAACCGGCCGGTTTGTTGAGCAGAATATAGAAATAGGGCATGGGTACGATGATAAACGGCTCCCCATCTATTTCTAAAGACGCTACTTCATCGGGTGTTATGTTGTCTTTAGGATGGTTGCGGATCGTACCGTTGATGGCGATACAGTCATTTTCTATCAACCATTGACATTGTTTGCGGCTGCCGATGCCCTGTGATTGTATATATTTGAGCAGTTGCATAATCAAAAGGATAGGAATTTTTCAGACGGCCTGATTGTACTGTAAGGCCGTCTGAAAAACTAATTGGTTCCATCAAAAGATATTCAATAAGCGGATTAAACGGCCAAAAAAATCGCCCCTCTAAAAGGGGCGCAAAAGGAACACAAACCACTACCAAAACAGTTATCAATATACGGCAAAATTTTCCATATTATAAGTTGCCGGATATAAGGCTTTCATCAAGTCGGCTGGTGAAAGCGTAAAATCTCGATTTTCATCTACCGTTAACCGGCCTTGTTGAGGGGTTAACTCTAATAAGCAAGCATCGGCTGCTTGGATTATTTTGTTTGTTGTGTGTCGCATACGGCGTTGCAGAGCATCAATAACACGGCTGTACAGGCTGTCTTTCTGCTTAATGGCGCGGATGGTGGTTATCCAGCTCAAGCGTGCCTGCGCGTCTGTGTCTTCAATCAGTAAAATACTGGTTTCTTGGCTGTCTTCTTGCGGTGTCTGCGGCAACCAAACATAATATTTTCCATCCAATGTCACATAAACGGCATCATGAATCTCCGTTATATCGCTGCATTGTGTTGCCAGCAACGAGTGAATGGTTTTTTGATGCAGTCTCAAAATATTCAGAGAGACTTGCTTGAAAATATTTTCAGGCATTTTTCCCTCCTTTCACTTTGGGTGTCATCGAGTGCTTGGGTTGCATTATACGCAATAAAGTATATTTTGCAAATGATAATTGTTATTATTTCAAATAAAAATTATAACTTTTTGTTTATTAAAAAATAAATTTTAAAATATTAGAGGGGATCAATAAAAATCATTGTTTAAATATATGGTAAGTATGCAACCGGCCGCTGTTTTTATCGGAGGAATGAAAATATCGGCGCAGCTTATCGTTGTTTTTTACTTTCGCAGCCGCTTTTAGTATGATGCGGCTGGACTTTTTTATAAGTGTTATGCCATGAATACCCGCCAGATCATTCTTGATACCGAAACCACCGGCCTTTATCCCAATAGTGGCGACCGCTTGATTGAGTTCGCCGGGCTGGAGATGATTAACCGCCAGATGACGGACAACAATCTGCATCTGTATGTCCATCCTGAGCGCGATATTCCCGAAGAAGCAGTTGCCGTACACGGTATTACCCTTGAGCGTTTGGAAGAAGAAAATGCGCCGAATTTTGCAGCGGTAGGCCGGCAAATTGCAGATTTTTTGCGTGGGGCGGAGTTGATTATCCATAACGCCAAGTTTGACGTGGGCTTTTTGGATATGGAGTTCCGCCGCATGGGTTTGCCCACTATTAACGAGCTGGGCTGTACCGTTATCGATACGCTGGCGATGGCGCGTGAAATGTTCCCGGGGCAGAAAGCGAGCTTGGATGCGTTGTGTAACCGTTTTGACGTAGACCGCAGCAAACGCGTGTTGCACGGGGCGTTAATCGACTGCGAATTGCTAGGCGGAGTTTACTTGGCGATGACGCGGGGCCAGTTCGACTTGATGGACAATTCCGCCGAAGAGGAAGAAGAAGTACATATCGTTACGGAAATAAAACGCCCTGCCTATTTGAAAGTAATTAAAGCTGATGAATTTGAAGCGGCAGATCATGAGGCTTATCTGGACGGCTTGGATAAAGCTGTCGGCGGCCAATGCGTATGGCGTGCTGCAAAAGGAAGCGGGGCGGAAGCGTGAGCCGTAATATCGCTTTGATTCCGGCGGCAGGTGTCGGAGAACGTTTCGGCGCGGGCAAGCCCAAACAATATGTCGAGATCAACGGCAAAACCGTGTTGCAACATACGCTGGATATTTTTTCCGCCCATCCGGAAATTGATTGTATCGCTGTTGTGCTGGCTCCGGACGATGGTTTTTTTCAGACGGCCTCTGATAAAACGGTTTTACTGCATTGCGGCGGCGGCAGCCGTGCCGAAACGGTAAGGAATGGTGTGAATGCATTGGTGGCGCAAGGATTGGCAGCAGATACAGACAATATTCTTGTGCACGATGCCGCGCGCTGCTGCCTGCCTGCCGAAGCCTTGAGCCGGTTGCTTGATGAAGCGGCCCATCAGGCATGCGGCGGCATTCTTGCCGTACCGGTTGCCGATACGCTTAAGCGTGCGGAAGGAAAGCAAATCCGAGAAACCGTACCGCGTAGCGGCTTGTGGCAGGCGCAAACGCCGCAGCTTTTTCAGACGGCCTTATTGCAGCGTGCTTTGTCGGTTGAAGATTTGAGTGCCGTTACCGATGAAGCCTCGGCGGTCGAGGCATTGGGCATCCGGCCTTTGTTGGTTCAGGGCGACAGCCGTAATTTAAAACTGACTTTGCCGCAAGATGAATATATTGTGCGGTTGTTGTTGGCGGATAAAAGCAAATAGGTTGGATACCGAAACATGCCATATTAGAGTTAGGAAAGGCCGTCTGAAAGATACAGTAGCAGTTTTCAGACGGCCTCTCCAGTTTAAACGGGTAAACTTGTAAAATTTAATTTTACGGTTTTATGGCATTGTTTGATTTCACCATCCTGCTTTTCCCGTTTCCAGTTACATTCTTTGTTGGCAGTAAGGGAGCTGTTAAAAGAAGAGGCCGTCTGAAAACACTTGCTTTGAGTTTTCAGACGGCCTTTTTACCGTTTGTTGTTTTACAGATTGTCTTTCTGCGCCAAAATCTTGCGGCTGCCGCCGACATCTGCGGGTGAAACCACACCGGCATCTTCCAATGCCTGCATCAGGTTGGCGGCGCGGTTATAGCCGATTCTGAGCTGGCGTTGCAGGGAAGAAATCGAGGTTTTGCGGGTTTCCAATACAAATGCCATGGCTTGGTCGAAGAGTTCGTCGCTGTTGGCATTGGGGTTGACGATATTGGTGGTTTCCAACGCCGCTTCGCCGCTGAGCAGGCCTTCGATATAGTTGGCCGGAGCTTGGCGTTTGATGTGGGCGACAATCTGGTGGACTTCGTCGTCGGATACGAATGCGCCTTGCAGACGGGTCGGCTCGGCGTTGCCGGGTTGCAGGAACAGCGAATCGCCGTATTTCAGCAGTTCGTCGGCACCCATTTGGTCGAGAATGGTGCGGCTGTCGATTTTACTTTGCACGGTAAACGCCATGCGGGTGGGAATGTTGGCTTTGATCAGGCCGGTAACCACGTCCACGCTCGGGCGTTGGGTGGCGACAATCATGTGGATGCCTGCGGCGCGGGCTTTTTGGGCAAGGCGGGCGATTTGCTGCTCGACCGATTTGCGCTCGGTCATCATCAAGTCGGCCAATTCGTCAATCACCACCACGATCATCGGCAGCTTTTCCAGAGGCTCGGGATCGTCGGGGTTGAGACTGAACGGGTTGAGCAGCGGTTTGCCCGCTTCTTTGGCATCGGCCACTTTTTTGTTGAAGCTCTCGATATTGCGCACACCGGCGTGCGAAAGCAGGCGGTAACGTTTTTCCATCTCGGCCACGCACCAGTTGAGTGCTTGGCCGGCTTCGCGCATATCGGTTACCACGGGGCAGAGCAGGTGGGGAATGCCGTCGTAAATGCTCAATTCCAGCATTTTCGGATCGATCATGATAAAGCGTACTTCTTCGGGCGTGGCTTTAAACAGAATCGACAAAATCATGGCGTTCACACCTACCGATTTACCCGAACCGGTCATACCGCCGACCAATAAATGCGGCATTTTCGCCAAATCGCCGACCACGGGAATGCCGGCAATGTCTTTACCCAGCGCGACGGTGAGTTTGGACTTGGCATCGGTAAACACGGGCGACGAGAGGATTTCGCTCAGCATTACGTCTTGGCGGCGTTCGTTGGGCAGCTCGATGCCCATGGTGTTTTTACCGGCAATGGTTTCGACAATCCGCACGGCCTGTAAAGACATCGAACGCGCCAAGTCTTTGGAAAGGTTGACAATCTGGCTGCCTTTTACGCCTTGGGCCGGTTCGATTTCAAAACGGGTAATCACCGGGCCGGACGTAGCGGAAACCACTTGTGCGCCGATGCCGAATTCCGCCAGTTTGGCTTCGATGCGTTCGGCGGTTTGTTGCAGCTTGTCGGGGTTGACCACCGGCGGCTCGCCTTGCGGCAGGCGCAGCAGGTGCAGCGAAGGCTTGGTGTATTCGCCGCTGTGCTGGTGTTCGGCCGCTTCGCCTTTTTCGTCGAACAAGGCGGGCTGGACGGGCGCGGGCGGGGCAACCGATACGGCCACTTTGCGGTTACTGCTGGTGCCTTCGATTTGTTCTACCGGCTCGGCGGTGATGTTTTTCGCTTCACGCACCATGCGGCGGGTGGTTTTGGCATCAGGCAGGTCTTTGATGTATTTGTGCTCTTTGCGGGTGAGCTTCATCCAAAACCATTCCAGTTTGGCACCGGTTTTTTCAAGGATGTCCAGCCACGAAACTTGTGTGAGAAGCGATAGGGCCAGCAGTAAAACCACCAGCATAATCAGTAGGCTGCCCGACGTGCCCAAGAGCCAGCTCAAGCCACCTGCGGCAAACGAACCGACCAATCCGCCTGCACCGACGGGCAGGGAATCGGCAAGCTGGTTTTTGAATGAAAACACTTCGAGAATCGGGCTGCAAATCAGTAAAACAGCCAGAGCGGATATGGCAATGGTGTGGTTGTAGGGTTTGCGTTCTTCGGTTTGCAACGGGCGGAAGTTTTTGTAGAGGAAAACGCAGGCGGCGATAACCCACCACCAAAACGATAAACCGAACAGGTAATAGCCGATGTCGGCAAGATAAGCACCGAACAGGCCGCCGAGGTTGTGTACGTCATCGGAAGGCGGCACGCTGCGCGACCACGCAGGGTCGTCCATCGTGAAGCTGGCGAGCGCCAGAGCAACATAAACGGTAACCAGTAATCCGAGTAGCCAGCCGGTGTCGTTGATCAGGTTTACGATATGCTGTGGGCGTTTTTTGACGGGATCGTTTTTCGTTACGCCTCTGGCATGACATGGCAGTTTTTTTTCAGACGGCCTTATGCTTGCAGTCTTGGACTTATTGGTTTTTTCGGTAATTTTTGGGGGTTTTGTAGCCATAAACAATTGTATTGTGGAGGCCGTCTTAAAAGCAAAACGGCGGCAAAAGGAACATTGACCGCCTGATGCCGTTGAAGTTTCGGAAATATTGAAAAACATTTATGCAGGCGGCTTGGCAGAAAGCGGGATTATACAATATCTATGTTCATCTCTTGCAAAAATACGGCTGAAAGGCTGTTGTTTTGGCAGCTCGCACCGGATGATCAATCAATGTTCAGATTTTTCTATACAGGCCGTCTGAAAAAAGCCCGCCGTAAGGCGGGCAAGGTTCATCTGCTTGATATAGCAACGAACTGGGAGAGTTAGCGTTGGGTTTCGGCAGCTTCCAAAACACGTAAAGCGTAGGTGTAGGCGGCACCGGCATTGAGTGAAATGGCTGTTGCCAGCGCTCCGACGATTTCACTTTCGGTTGCACCTGCTTTAACTGCATTTTCGGCATGAATACTGATGCAGCTTTCGCAGCGCGTGGTAATCGCTACGGCAATAGAAATCAGCTCTCGGGTTTTCTCGTCCAATGCTTCGGCAGCCGCCGCTTGATCGAGCAAGTCGTAGGCTTGGACCATTTTAGGATGGGATTTGCCTAATTCGCCAAACAATTTTTTTACATGGGCAGTATGTTCAGGCCAGTTTTGAAACATGTTAATTTCCTTTCAGGTTAGTTATTTTGAATTTCAGACGGCCTCATTTTACAAAAAAAACAGTAGAATAATCTGCAAATCGTCTCAAAATCTGGTGCGAAATGGATATTCTCGACAAATTAGTTTCTCTGGCCCAAATCAAAGGGCGTGTGGATGTGCAATGCCGTTTTCAAGAAAATTGGTATGTAAGGCAAGAGCCTGTGCAAACGCAGGGGCAAGTACATATCGTTGCCGAAGGGGAAGGGTATTTAAAGGTCGACGGGTGTGATGCAAGGTTTTTGGAAGCGGGAGATGTGGTTTTGTTTCCCCGCATCGCGGGGCATGTTATCAGCAGCAGCGCGGCTTGCGATAACATCGGCGATGTACCGGAAGTTGTGCAAAACGGGGTGTTTACGCTGAAAAAGAGCGGTTCGGCCGGGCAGGGCATGGATTTATTTTGCGCCTGTTTTGATTATGATGCCCAAGCTGATTTAATCAGGAGTTTGCCGGAAGTCGTTTATCTGAAAGTCGAACACCCTTCGTTGCGTGCTTTGATCGGCATGTTGGAATACGAGGCGGAACGCAAAGAGGAAGGAGCGGGAACCGTTATAAATGCTCTGTTTTCCGTTTTGTTGGTGTTGTTGATGCGTGTTTATCTGGAACAGGGCAATCGGGAGGCGTTGGCCGGTACATTGAACGGTTGGCAGGATAACCGCCTCAGAGGAGTGGTGCAAGCGGTGTTGGAATCGCCGGAACATACGTGGAGTGTCAGTGATATGGCGGCAACAGCCAATATGTCGAGGGCCCAGTTGATGCGTTTATTTAAACAGCAAATAGGGGTCAGCCCTCACGTCTTTGTAAACCGTATCCGTTTGCAGCAGGCTGCTTTGTTGCTTAAAAATACGGCAGATTCGGTGTTATCGGTGGGCTTGTCGGTAGGCTTCCGATCGGAAACGCATTTCGGTAAAGCTTTTAAAAAGCAATATGGCATGTCTCCCGGACAATACAGGAAAAGCGACAAAGCGGATTGAGCCGGTGCACCCGAGTAGAGCAGCAGAGATCATCTGTTTCCTACTCAAGTTAAGCTATATTAGTTATGCTCGGCTTGCCAATCATAAAAAACAACGGCTGCATCATACAGCCGTTGTTTTCCAAGAAAACAGGTTTAGCGGGAGCCGACTTTGATTTTCTGCCACAGATTCACGGTCAGTTTTTTCGCATCATCTGCCATTTGCGGCATAACGAAACCGTCTTTTACATCATCGGCATTCGGGAAAATGGAGCGGGTGGCAACCAGCGCAGGATCCATTTTCTCACGGGCCGGCAGGCTTGCGGGGGCGAAAGTAACGGCATTGCCGTTTTTCGCAGCCACTTCAGGGTCAAGCGTATGGTTGATATATTTGTGGGCATTAACCACGTTTTTGGCATCGGCGGGAATCAGCCAAGATTCGATCCAGAAGCCCATGCCTTTCGGTGTGAGCACTTCGATGCCTACATTGTTTTTCACTTCTTCCGAACGCGCTTTCGCCATGTTCAAATCACCGCCGTTGCCTGCTGCCAAACACACGTCGCCACGGGCCAGTTCATCGATAACCGACGGGCTGAAACGTTTCACGTCGGGGCGGATGGCTTGCAGAGTGGCCGCCGCCGCTTTGATGTCGTCGGCGTTGGTTCCTTTCGGGTCTTTACCCAGATAGTTCAGCACAATCGGGAACATTTCGCTGGGGGTATCCCACAAAGCGATGCCGCAAGATTTCAATTTGTTGGTGTATTCGGGTTTGAACAGCAAATCCCAGCCGTTTTCAGGCAGTTGGCCGCCCAGTATTTTTTTACCTTTGGCTGTAATGGCCAAAGTGTTCACGCCTGAGAAATAAGGTACGGCGTATTCGTTGCCGGGGTCAGCCGTTTCGAGCATTTTCAACAGCTCAGGATCGATGTTTTTATAGTTCGGAATCAAATCTTTATTGATTTTCTGATATGCACCTGCTTTGATTTGGCGCGGCAGGAAAGCGATACCGGGCACAACAAGGTCGTAACCTGATCTGCCGGTTAATACTTTGGCTTCCAGCGTTTCATTATTTTCATACAGGTCGTAAGTAAGTTTCAGGTTGTTGGCTTTTTTGAAGTCTGCAACGGTGCTTTCGTCAACGTAGTTCGACCAATTGTAGATGTTGAGTGTGTCGGTTGCGGGCAGGCCGTCTGTATTGGCAGCAGCGGCAGAGCCTGCATCTGCTTGAGGTTGGGCGGTTTTTTGCTCGCTTTGTCCGCCGCAAGCGGCCAAAGCAAGGGCTGCGATTACGGCTAATACTGATTTTTTCATACGGGTTGTTTTCCTGATGAAATGGTTGAAATGAAAGAAGCCGCTGCCCCATAGTAAACCCCGGCGGCGGCATGAAGCGGTATTGTAATGGAGTGCCTAATAAAAATCAAAATGATAGAGGTGTTTTGAGGAGGTAGGATATGGGGTGGAAAGGCCGTCTGAAAGCAGCATTTCTGTTTGAAGATTGTCGCTTTCGGGAGGGCTTGCAGGTGGGTATCGGGGGTTTTTGATTAAAACACTTGCGTATATACAGTTAAGTATTTAAAATTACGCGTTTACGAAAATTTGATTTTTATCAGGAGATATTCAATATGGCAAACAGCGCACAAGCCCGCAAACGCGCCCGCCAAGCGGTTAAACAACGTGCCCACAACGCCAGCCTGCGTACTGCTTTCCGCACAGCGGTGAAAAAAGTACTGAAAGCGGTTGAAGCCGGCGATAAAGCTGCCGCCCAAGCGGTTTACCAAGAGTCTGTGAAAGTGATCGACCGCATTGCCGATAAAGGCGTTTATCACAAAAACAAAGCAGCTCGTCATAAAAGCCGTTTGTCTACCAAAATTAAAGCTTTGGCTTAATTTGAGCAGGCCGGTAGGCGCGATGCGGTAAAGCTGTTGGGGCTCCGCACTGCTATCATGTAAATGCTCCTGAACAGACGGAAGTTCGTGTTCAGGAGCATTTGCTTTTTTGATTTGAAGATTTTGATAAATTGAAACGGTGAGGCAAACGTTTGGAAGCCGTCTGAAGTTTTCAGATGGCCTTTGGAAAGTGGTTGGTAAATATAATGTTAAAACGTTATTTGATTATCGGTGCCTGTTTATCGGCAGCAGTACCTTCGGCTGTGGCAGAAGATGCCGCATTGCAATGTACGTTGGTACGGGACAACTCATTGCGTCTGGCTTGTTTTGATAAAGTGTATTCGGCACAATTCCCGCTGCAAAAGCAGCCAGCACCGCCTAAAAGCGAACCTAAAGCTGTGGATTTGGTTAGGACGGTGGATGAAAGCTTGAATCGAAAAGAAGCCACTATTGTTTTCAGTAAAGACAAAGCGCAACCGTTGGCTGCTCCTACAGAAACTTTACTTGATGCAGCGGACGCTTATACCCCGCTGAGCCATATGTATGATTTGGATCAGAATCACACAAGCGGAATTTTATCGGTACGCGAGCATAATCCCATGTATCTGATTCCCGCGTGGTACAACAGCAACCCGAACAGAATGCCGCAATCGTCTACGCGGGGAGTGTCTGAAAACCGCATTTCCAAAGAGCAGAAGCGCTTGGAAGCCAAAATGCAGGCCTCTTTTAAAACCAAGTTGATGGAAGATGTATTCAAAACCCGTGCCGATATTTGGTTTGGTTATACTCAAACTTCGCATTGGCAGGTCTGGAATCAAGGCGAAAAATCGGCACCGTTTCGTAACAACGATTACCAGCCGGAGTTTTTTATTACCCAGCCGGTGAAGGCCGATTTGCCCGGCGGCGGTAAATTGCGTATGCTCGGTTTGGGTTTGGTGCACCAATCGAACGGTCAAAGCCGCCCTTTATCGCGCTCTTGGAACCGCATCTACGGCATGGCAGGTATGGAATGGGGCAAATTAACGGTGATTCCGCGTTTATGGGTAAGGGCGTTCGACCAAAAAGGCGAAAGAGACGATAACCCCGATATTTCCCGTTATATGGGTTATGGCGATTTAAAACTCCAATACTTATTTAACAACAAGCAAACCATCGCCACCACCATGCGTTATAACCCGAAAACCGGCAGAGGAGGCGTGCAAGCCGATTATACTTTCCCGATTAAAGGCAAGCTGAAAGGTTATGTACAGGGTTTTCACGGTTACGGCGAAAGTTTGCTCGACTATAACCATAAACATAACAGCATCGGTTTTGGTTTTATGTTAAATGATTGGGACGGTTTTTAAAACGTTCAAAAACACTCGTTTATTGCTGCCCAAACGCGTATAATGCCGCGTTTGGGCAGCAACTTTAAGATTGACACTATGGCAAAATACACGGCAGACAGCAGCAGTTTCGCTAAGGCATTGAAGAAATACCTGATTACGGGTGTTCTGGTATGGCTGCCGATTGCCGTTACGGTTTGGGTGATTACCTATATTGTTTCCGCGTCCGACCAATTGATTAATCTGCTTCCTCTGCATTGGCAGCCGAAATACTTTTTAGGATTCAATATTCCCGGTTTGGGCTTCATCGTAGCGGTGTTGGTATTGTTCGTTACCGGTTTGTTGGGTGCGAATGTATTAGGCAAACGCATGATTGCCGCTTGGGATAACCTGCTCGGCCGCATACCGGTTGTAAAATCCATTTATTCCAGCGTTAAGAAAGTATCGGAATCATTGCTTTCCGATTCGCGGCAATCGTTTAAAACACCGGTGCTGGTGCCGTTTCCGCAACCCAACATTTGGACGCTGGCTTTTGTATCCGGCAGCATTCCGGCTCCTGCACTGCAAAGTTTGCCGCAAGACGAGGAATATATTTCCGTTTATGTGCCGACCACGCCCAATCCCACCGGCGGTTATTACATCATGGTAAAACGCAGCGATGTGCGCGAACTGGATATGAGCGTGGACGAAGCGTTGAAATACGTTATTTCTTTAGGCATGGTGCTGCCGGCTTCTGCCGAAGCCCCTGCCTTGCTGACAGCTATGCCGTCTGAAAACGGCGAAACCGTTTCAGACGGCCTCCAATCAACATCAAAATCCGAAAATAAATAAAGGGATTCATTTTTATGCGTACCAATTATTGTGGCTTGATTGACGAGCAATATTTAGACCAAACCGTTACCGTGAAAGGCTGGGTGCATCGCCGCCGCGACCACGGCGGTGTGATTTTTATCGACTTGCGCGACCGCGAAGGCATCGTGCAGGTGGTTATCGACCCCGACACACCGGAAGCCTTCAAAACCGCCGATTCGGCCCGTAACGAATACGTGTTAAGCATTACCGGTAAAGTACGCAACCGCCCCGAAGGCACGGCCAACGATAAAATGATTTCCGGCAAGATTGAAATTTTGGCGAAAGAAATCGAGATTTTAAACACCGCCGCTACGCCTCCGTTCCAAATCGACGACGAAAACATCAGCGAAAACGTGCGCCTGACCAACCGCGTTATCGACCTGCGCCGTCCGCAAATGCAGCGCAACCTGCGCCTGCGCTACCAAGTGGCTATGGGCGTGCGCCGTTATTTGGATGCACAAGGCTTTATCGATATCGAAACGCCGATGCTGACCCGTTCCACTCCCGAAGGCGCGCGCGACTACCTTGTGCCCAGCCGCGTGCATTCGGGCGAATTTTTCGCTTTGCCGCAATCTCCGCAACTGTTCAAGCAATTGTTGATGGTGGCCGGTTTCGACCGTTATTACCAAATCACCAAATGCTTCCGCGATGAAGATTTGCGTGCCGACCGTCAGCCCGAATTCACCCAAATTGATATTGAAACCTCGTTCTTAAGCGAGAACGAAATCATGGACATTACCGAAGGCATGGCCAAACAGGTGTTTAAAGAAGCATTGGGTGTGGAATTGGGCGATTTTCCACGCATGCCTTTCTCCGAAGCCATGTTCTACTACGGTTCCGACAAACCCGATATGCGCGTGTCGCTCAAATTCACCGAGCTGACCGACTTGATGAAAACCGAAGAATTCAAAGTATTCCGTGCCGCAGCCGACATGAAAGGCGGCCGCGTGGTGGCTTTGCGCGTGCCGAACGGCGCGAAATTAAGCCGCAAAGACATCGACGAATACACCAAATTTGTCGGCATCTACGGCGCGAAAGGCTTGGCTTACATCAAAGTCAACGACGTGAGCAACATCACCAACGGAGAAGACAGCGGCCTGCAATCTCCGATTGTGAAATTCCTGTCTGAAAACTGCCTGAAAGAAATCATTGCCAAAACCGAAGCGCAAAACGGCGACATCATTTTCTTCGGCGCCGACAAAGCCAAGATTGTCAACGAAGCCATCGGCGCATTGCGTATCAAAATCGGCCATGAGCACGGTGCGGAAAACGGCTACTTTGTGGATGAGTGGAAACCGTTGTGGGTGGTTGATTTCCCGATGTTTGAATACGACGAAGAAAACGACCGCTATGCTGCCATGCACCATCCGTTTACTTCGCCGAAACAAGGCCATGAAGATTTGATGGAAAGCGATCCCGAAAACTGCTTGGCGCGCGCTTACGATATGGTGCTGAACGGTTGGGAAATCGGCGGCGGCTCTATCCGTATCCACCGTGCCGACATTCAGGAAAAAGTGTTCGCCGCCCTGAAAATCACGCCGGAAGAGCAGCAAAACAAATTCGGCTTCCTGCTGGACAACCTGAAATTCGGTGCGCCTCCGCACGGTGGTTTGGCGTTCGGTTTAGACCGTTTGGTTACTTTGATGACAGGTGCCGAATCCATCCGCGACGTGATTGCTTTCCCGAAAACCCAGCGCGCCCAATGCTTGCTGACCAACGCACCGAATGCGGTTGACGATAAACAACTGCGTGAATTGGGTTTGCGTTTACGTGTTAAAGCAGCTGAAAGCAAAGAAGGTTAATATTTATCAATTGATAAGTTGAATATAAGAGGCCGTCTGAAAATTTTCAGACGGCCTCTTAATATGATAAATAAACTTATTTTTGATACAAGGCAGTAAGCCGCAGACAGTACAAACAGTACGGAACTAATCCTGTTGCCGTTTCGGCAGCTTATAAAATCGTTCTCTTTGAGCTAAGGCGTAGTAATGCCGCAGCAGAAAAAAATTTATTTGTTATACATATATCGGATTCGTTATTTTACCCATTCCGCCAAGTGGGTCACGATTGCGGCTGCGGCTTGGTTTTTATCGGTTTCTGGCAGGGAGATTTCCTGCTTTTCATCAATAATGGTAATTTGATTGGTTGCTTTACCCATGGCGGTGGAAACGTCGTTGGCCACCAGCATCGGAATGTTTTTACGCAAACGTTTGGCGCGGGCGTGTTCGAGTACGTTTTCGCTTTCGGCGGCAAATCCGATGCAGAACGGCGGGTTGGCGAGTGAAGCTACGGAAGCGAGGATATCAGGGTTTTCCGCCAATTCGATGACGGGAGGAATGCCGCTGCCGTCTTTTTTCAGTTTTTGCGGGCTGCTGTTTTTCACTTTGTAATCGGCTACGGCGGCTACGGAAATAAATACGTCTTGTCTGCCGATATGTTTATGCACCGCTTCATACATGGCTTGGGCGCTGACCGCTTGCTCGGTATGGGCCAAGCCGAAAGGTAGCAGGGTTTGAAGTTGGCCGTATATCAGGGTAACCTCGGCTCCGGCGGCTCGGCAGGCGCGGGCGAGGGCGGTTCCCATTTGGCCGCTGGAAATATTGGTAATGCCGCGCACGGGGTCAATGGCTTCAAAGGTGGCACCCGCGGTAATCAATACTTTTTTGCCTTGTAGGTTTTTTTCCGTCCATAAGTCAGGCAATAGCTCTGCCAATTCGACCGCTTCGGGCATGCGGCCTACGCCGGTTTCGCCGCAAGCCTGCTCGCCGTAGGCGGGTTGGAATACGGTGATGCCGTCTGAAATCAGTTGGGCGATGTTGCGGCGGTTGGCAGGATTGAACCACATTTCGACATTCATGGTAGGAGCAACCACAAGCGGGCATTTGCGTGCGGCTGCAAGGTTGGTGAGCAGGTTATCGGCGATGCCGTTGGCTATTTTTGCGATGGTGTTGGCTGTGGCAGGGGCAATCAGAAAGACATCGGCTTGGCGTGTGAGATTGATGTGTGCCATGCCGTTGCCGCTATATCCGCCGTGGGTTTCGAATAAAACGGGATTGCCGCTGAGCGCTTGAAAAGTAAGCGGCGAAACAAATTCGGCTGCTGCACGGCTCATGGCAACGGTAACGTCATGTCCCTGTTTTTTTAACAGTCGTACCAGTTCGCAGGATTTGTATGCGGCAATGCCGCCGCTGATGCCGAGAAGGATGTGTTTGCTCATGAATGTTCGGATTCGGATGATATGGAAATCGAAGATTAAAGGCCGTCTGAAAAAAATTTCAGACGGCCTTTAATATAGCATGAATCGGGTCGGATTACTGGGTGTCGACAACGATGCGTCGTTTTTCCAAACGCAATACGCCGCGATGGGTCATGAAACAGCAGAAAATACATGCGGCTACGGCAAACAGCAGCAGGTAGAAACCGGCATCCCAGCCGTAACGTTCGGCCAAAATGCCGAAGAGGGCCGTGCCGGAGAAGCTGCCCAGCACATAACTGAGCAGACCGCGCAAACCGGTGGCGGAACCGGCGGCAAAAGAAGGTACCAACTCAATGGCTTGCAGTGAAGACAAGAACATCGGCACATAAATCAAACAGCCTACGATACCGGCACCGATAGTAACGGTGAGCAGGTCTTGCCCGCCCCAGTAAGCAAAGATGGCGATGCCCACGCCGACCAAAGCGATCATGGCCAGCGGCATGCGTCTGCCTTTGAAATAGGTGTCGGTTACATAGCCGGCAAGCAGGGTCGACGGAATGGCCGCCCATTCGAAAATTGCAAAAGCGGTTGCCATTTGGCCTTTGGTGAATCCTTTGGTTTCAAGCAGATACAGCGGCAGCCAAGTCAGCACGCCGAAACGGATCATGTAGGTGAATACGTCGATAAACGATACGAACCATACATTGATGTCTTTCAGAATATATTGTTTGAAAATCTGCCATGTGGTCAGGTCGATGTCTTCTGTTTTGGTGGCCACCAACTCTTCATTTTCATTTTGCAGAATTTGGTTCATAGGGGGCAGGCCTTCGTTGTAAGTACGGCCCGCACCGAACACATAAACAATAACGGCAACGATGGAAGCAAGTACGGTGGGCACAATAAAATGTGCGGCCTGCCAATGCTCCGTGCCCAGCCATGCGATCGCAGCACCGGCAATCGGGGCGATCAGGCCGCCGCCGACGTTATGCGAGATATTGAAAACAGCTGTCGTTACGCCGCGCGATTTTCGCGGGAACCAGCTTGCCAGCACCACATAAGCGGGCCCCGCACCCATACCTTGAAAAATACCGTTCAGAATACACAGCAATAAGAAAATCCAGAAAGATGCACTGAAGCCCATCATGAGGTTGACGAGGGCGGACATCATCAAACCGAAAATCATAAAATGTTTCGGGTTCGACTTATCGGCCAGCGCCGACATCACGCCTTTACTGATGCCGTACACAATCAGCATCGTGCCGGAAATAAAACCGATGTCTTTTTTGGTAAAGCCGAATTCGGCAATCAGCTCGGGAGACGAAAGCAGAAAGTTGTTCCGCAGAATGTAGTAGGCGGCATAACCGATAAAGATGCCGAATAAGGCATGCCATCTGAGGCGGTTATACCGTTCTCTGACTTCTGCCTCGGGTACGGGATTGCCCTGTTTGGATGCTAAAAAAGATAACATTTTGACTCCTAGTTTGCTGGTAGGGTGGTTTGGCGGATACGTTGAAAACTAAAATTATATAGATGGTGATTGTTAAATATTTTTGTTAATAAAGGTTGTTTGATGTGAGTCATCTTGTGTTGAAAGATTTTTCATGTTTCGAAATTAAGAACATATGTGTCAGATAGCAATAGGTTTTGAAAAAGTAATTGTTTACAAAACATTTAATATTGTATAGAAATTGCGATAAATGTTTTTTTATGTTAAAATTAAAACTTGCTTTTTATTTATTATTACAAGAGAGATATTATGAAAAAAATGGCAATTTGTTGTGCGGCTTCTATGTTTTTGCTGGCTGCGTGTGGGGGAAGCGGAGGGGGAAACAGCATTTCAACCAATGCAACCGAAACAGTTAAACAGAAATATTCTAGTTTTCAAATTCCCAATCAAGAAAATGAAGTAGTTGAAACAAGTAGAAGTACTTTAAACGGCCAGACTACATTGCGTGAAGTAGTAGCTAAAAATTACTTGATAACAATAGATGGGAAAACATATAAAAGCAATCAAACCGTAGATATTTCTTCTCTTAATGAAGGATTGCATACCAAACCGTTTAAAGCACAAGTAACTCTTGAAGATCGTGTTGACGGGCGTAAAGCAGGGGAGTCTGTTGTGAAGAGCGAAGGTGATTTACGCCTCTACAAACAGGCACACTCTATTATTGTCAGCTCTTATATCAAAAAGCAGTATGATGCCGACAGTAAAGAAGAAGTGGTGAATGAATTTGCCATTGATGATATCCAAGGTAAAGTTACACCGTTTAACCAACTGCCCTCAGGTAATAAATTTACTTATACCGGTGATGCTTTCACGGGCAATACTCAAGGAAAATTAACTTACACGGCTGATTTCGATCGTAAAGAAGGATACGGCAGTATTTCCGGATTACAAGAATTCGGGAATATCACACTGGAAAAAGCTAAAATTAAAGAAAGTACGGATGCCCGATTCAAAGGAGGTGCAGAATTGGAAGGTATCGCCTCTTCAGCAAAACTTGGCAAGGGTTCCTATGGAGCAGGCTTCTTCGGACCGAAAGCAGAAGAAATTGCCGGTGGTGTGGAGTTTACCAAGCCTGCTGTTTCCGATTTGACTGAACCGGAAGATTTAGGCATTGTTTTCGGCGGTAAACGTTAGTTTTTTCGTTAGGCCGATACTTAATATTGATGCATCATGGCAAAAGGCCGTCTGAATTTCAGACGGCCTTTTGCTATTTTGTTTTCCAAATAGCCTGATAATCCAAATTATAACGGCCAATGCAGCGCGGGATTGCTTTCAATCACCGTTTTAAATTGGTTTTGAATCCGTGTGATGGCTTCTTCGCTGTCGGCTTCAAAGCGCAGCACCAACACCGGCGTGGTGTTGGAGGCGCGCATCAGGCCGAAGCCGTCGGGGAATTCTACGCGCAGGCCGTCGATAGTGATGATGTCTTCCGCACCGTCAAATCGGGCGGTTTGCGCCAATTCTTCAATCACTTTGTGGCCGTTGCTGCCTTCGGGTAAATCAATATTCAGTTCGGGCGTGGAAATGCTTTGCGGCAAGGCGTTCAGCACGGCGGAAGGATTGTCGCCGGCGGAAAGGATTTCCAGCAGGCGGCAGCCGGCGTAGAGGCCGTCGTCGAAGCCGAACCAGCGTTCTTTGAAGAAAGAGTGTCCGCTCATTTCGCCGCCCAGTAATGCGCCGTTTTTCTTCATGGAAGATTTGATGAAGCTGTGGCCGGTTTTTTCCAGAATCGGTTCGCCGCCGTATTCTTTAATCCACGGAGTCAGCAAGCGGGTGGATTTTACGTCGAAAATCACTTTTGCGCCGGGATTGCGGCTTAAAACGTCTTGGGCAAACAACATCAGTTGGCGGTCGGGGTAAATGATGTTGCCTTCTTTGGTAACCACGCCCAAGCGGTCGCCGTCGCCGTCGAAGGCAAGACCGATTTCCGCGTTGCCGGTTTTCAGTTCGTTAATGACATCTTGCAGGTTTTTCGGCTTGGCAGGGTCGGGATGGTGGTTGGGGAAAGTGCCGTCCACATCGCAGAAAAGCTCTGTTACGGTACAGCCGAGGGCGCGGTATAAATCGCCCGCATATGCTCCGGCTACACCGTTGCCGGCATCAATCACAATGTTCATCGGGCGTTTGAGTTTAATGTGGCCGACAATGTGGTTTTGGTATTCGGCGGAGATGTCTTTTTCGGTAACCTTTCCTTCGAGGCCGTCTGAAACAAAACGTTTGTTTTCAATGATGGCCAGCAGTTCTTGAATGGTTTCGCCTGCCAGCGTGTCGCCGCCGAGCATCATTTTGAAGCCGTTGTAGTCGGGCGGGTTATGGCTGCCGGTAATCATCACGCCGCTGCCTTCGCATTCGCGGATGGCAGCAAAATAGAGCATGGGCGTGGCAACCATGCCGACGTTCAGTACGTCTATGCCGCTTTCGGTTAAACCTTTCGAAACATTTTCCATCAGTTCGGAGCCGCTTAAACGGCCGTCGCGCCCCAGTGCGATTTTTTTGATGCTTTTTCCGGAGGCTTTGGTGGCAATGGCTTTGCCGATTAAGTAGGCTGCTTCGTTAGTGAGGGTTTTGCCGACGATGCCGCGGATGTCGTAGGCTTTGAAAATATCATGGGCGATGGTTGTCATGAGCATTCCTTTGTAGTAAATGAATGGGCGGAAGTTTTGATTGGGAATTGTAGCATAGTGGGAAAAGGCCGTCTGAAAGGTTTCAGACGGCCTTGGTATCTTCATAACCCGAATGCATCGGTGTGAAATTCGATGTGCGTGTCGATGAAGCTGGCGATGAAGTAATAGCTGTGATCGTATCCGGGGCGCAAGTTGAATTCGACGTTAAATCCGTTGCCGCGTGCGGCTGCAACGAATTTTTCGGGTTGCAGTTCTTGGGGATAAAAGTCGTCGGCATCGCCTTGGTCTATCAATATCGGCAATTTGCGTGCGGCGCTTTTAACCAATTCGGTGCTGTCATATTGCGCCCATATTTGCGGATTTTGGCCGAGGTATGCGGCAAAAGCCTTTTGTCCCCACGGTGTTTCGCTCGGGTTCACAATCGGGGCAAAGGCGGAAACGGCGGCATAACGTTCGGGATTCTTCAGGGCAATCTGCAACGCGCCGTGCCCGCCCATGCTGTGGCCGAAAATGCTGCGTTGATCGGTAACGGGAAAATGTTTTTCCACCAAGTCGGGCAGTTCGCGAACGATATAGTCGTACATTTGATAATGTTCCGCCCACGGTTGTTCTGTGGCGTTGACATAGAAACCGGCTCCCTGACCGAGATCGTAGCTGTCGGCATCGGGCACGTCTTTCCCGCGGGGCGAGGTGTCGGGCATCACTAATGCAATGCCCCATTGCGCGGCGAACCGTTGCGCGCTCGCTTTGGTGGCAAAGTTTTCATCGGTGCAGGTCAAACCGGAGAGCCAGTAAAGCACAGGCACACGATAGCCTTGCAGGGCATGCGGCGGCAGATAGACGGCGAAAGTCATGTCGGTACCGGTGGCATCTGAACGGTGGCTGTAACGTTCGTGATGGCCGTTAAACATTTTATTGCGGGAAATCAGTGTCAGTGCGGTCATGATGGTGCTTTCGATAGTTGGAGGGGTAATGCGAATATATCAGAAACAGGCAGTCTGAAATAACAGTATGATAAATACCGTATATGCAAATACATCAATTATGTATTGTGAAAATTTTAGTTAGCATAATCATGATATTTATTATTGCTGTAATTCTATTCACAAACTTTGTGGATAACTTTGTGTATAAATTTGGAGTAACTCGAAAAAAGCCTTTGCCGACAATCGGCGCGTTAAACTGCCTTAAAAATAGTCAATTTAAAAGATTATATAAATCAATGGATTATATTTTTAAATGGCTTTTCAGACGGCCTGAAAACAAATTCTTTAAATAAAACAAGGCCGTCTGAAAATTGTGTACAAAATTAGATTGACATTACCCGAAAAGCAAGAAATACCGGATAAATGCCTGCCGAAAAAAGCCGCTTTGCGGTACAATGCACATTTTTGATTTTTCCTGCCGATATCAACATGAAAGCCAGTCAATTTTTCATTTCCACCTTAAAAGAAGCCCCTGCCGAAGCCTCCCTCGCCAGCCACAAACTGATGCTGCGTGCCGGCCTGATCAAAGCCAATGCTTCGGGTTTGTACACATGGATGCCGATGGGTTTGCGCGTGCTGCGCAAAGTGGAAAACATCGTGCGCGAAGAGATGAACCGTGCCGGTGCAGTGGAGCTGCTGATGCCGGTGGTGCAGCCCGCCGAATTATGGCAGGAAAGCGGCCGCTGGGAATTTTACGGCAAAGAGTTGCTGCGTCTTAAAGACCGCCACGAACGCGATTTCTGTATGGGGCCGACGTGCGAAGAAGTGATTACCGACATCGTACGCAAAGAAATCACCAGCTATAAGCAATTGCCGAAAAATTTTTACCATATCCAAACCAAATTCCGCGACGAAGTCCGCCCCCGTTTCGGTGTGATGCGCGCGCGTGAGTTTGTGATGAAAGATGCCTATTCTTTCCATGCCGATTATGAATCGCTGGTGGAAGGATACAACACGATGTACGACGCATATTGCCGCATTTTCAACCGCTTGGGTTTGAACTACCGCCCCGTTGCCGCCGATACCGGCAGCATCGGCGGCACCGGTTCGCATGAATTCCAAGTGCTGGCCGAAAGCGGAGAAGACGTAATCGCATACAGCGACGAATCCGATTTCGCCGCCAACGTCGAGCTGGCACCGACCCTGCCGCAACAAGGCGAACGTGCCGCCGCCACCGCAACCTTAACCAAAGTCCATACGCCTAATGTGAAAACCATTGCCGACTTGGTGGCGTTTTTGAATGTGTCGATTGAAAAAACACTCAAATCCATCGTGGTGGAAGGCGAAGAAGAAGGCGAATTGGTATTGCTGCTGTTACGCGGCGATCACGAGTTCAACGACATCAAAGCCGAAAAACTTGCCGGCGTAAAATCTCCTTTGGCCATGGCTACGCCTGCCGCCATTCAGACGGCCTTAGGCGCAAGCGGCGGCTCACTCGGACCTGTCGGTTTCACAGGCAAAGTGTATGCCGATTTTGCGGTCGAAAAACTGGCCGACACCGTTATCGGTGCCAATGAAGACGACTACCACTACACAGGTTTCAATTTCGGCCGCGATTGCCCCGAGCTTGAGTTTGTCGATTTACGCAATGTTATCGAAGGCGACCCAAGCCCAGACGGTAAAGGCCGTCTGAAATTGGCACGCGGCATCGAAGTAGGGCATGTGTTCCAACTGCGCGACAAATACTCCAAAGCTCTTAATGCCAGCTTCTTGGACAACAACGGTAAAGCGCAAATCATGGAAATGGGCTGCTACGGCATCGGCATCACCCGCATCGTGGCCGCCGCCATCGAACAAAATAACGACGAACGCGGCATTATTTGGACAGATGCAATGGCACCGTTTGAAGTGGTGATTGTGCCGATGAACTACAAAAAATCCGACACCGTGCGCGAAGCGGCCGACAAGCTCTACGCCGAGTTGCAGGCAAAAGGCGCGGATGTGCTGCTCGATGACCGCGACGAACGTGCAGGCGTGTTGCTGAACGATTCCGAGCTTTTGGGCATCCCGCACCGCATCGTCATCGGCGACCGTGCTTTGAAAGAAGGCAACGTCGAATACGCCAAGCGCACCGACAACGAAGCGCAAAGCGTGGCTGTCGGCGAGGTGGTTGGCAAAGTGCTGGGTGCTTTGGGTAAATAAAACCAATCGCATGATGGAATAAGGCCGTCTGAAAAAGTTTTTTCAGACGGCCTTTTTATAGTCATAAGCTGCGTAAATCGAATTCTGGATTTCGATAAAGATCCTTGCCCGTTATGGTGTAGGTAGGTAGTAGCGGTGGGTAGGGATGCCCGCCCTACCGGTTGCCTAAACGATTCGTCTTTTTTGTAGGAATGAATTTTTGAATTCGATAAAAAACTGCGGCATCACAAACGTATAGCAAATAAACTTAACATGTTACGGAGTTGTGCTGCGTCTTCGCTCGAAGAGAACGATTTGTGAGCCACTGAAGCGGCAACAGAATTGATTTTTGTGTACTGCTGGTACTGTCTGCGGCTTGTCGCCTTGTATCCAAAATAAGTTTATTTGCTATGCTGTTTTTAATCGGAAAAGTGTTCCGTTTTCCTAAAACACAAAACCACAGGCCGTCTGAATTGTTCAGACGGCCTGTGATCTAGAAAAGGGAATATGGAATGAAATCAGGTTTCAGACGGCCTGATTACTCTTTACGAGTGAATTCGGCGTTGAAAGAAACCGGAACTTGTTGAACAATAGAGCTCAAGCCCATTACTTCAACCAGTTGTGCCACACCGCCAACCATGTCCATTGCTTTAACATCCAAAAGAACAGGGCTCAGGGTGCTAACCATGATTTTGTCTGCGCTGATGCGTTGTGCAGACAGGTCGGCTTCAAGATTGATTTGTTTGCCGTGAATGTCCAAAACCAAAGGTTGCTTCAAATTAACGGTTTCACCGATAGCCAGTTTGTTCACGGTGTCTACATCTACTTTGCCGGTAACGTTGGCTTTAGCGAATTTGGCAGTTTCAAATACCCAATCTTTCAAGCGTTGGTCGCGGATTTCGATACCGGTGTTTACGCTACTCAAATCCACTTCCATTTTGAATTCACCGTCTTTACCCAACATAGCTTGGCTGGCTGTAAAGCGTGATTGCTCGGTTACGCTGCCCAGTTGTTTGTTGATTTTGCTGCTCAGGAAGGTAATACCGGCGTTAGATACTTCCCAATCGGCAGGTGTTTGCGGCACGGCTTGTACGGCTTCTGCGGCAGGTTGTGCGGATTGTGCGGTTTCGCTGGGTGAGCAGGCAGCAAGAGCCAGCAAAGAAGTCGATACAATAAGTGCTTTTTTAAACATAATATAATTCCTTTCTTATCTTTTCTTTGAAAACGTATGTGAAATATAAAATAAAAATTGCCGAATGGTATTGCTATAAAACGTAATAATTATACAAGATGCAAGTTTGCGAGCATAAAAACCTGCATGGAAAACCGGATAACACTTTAGAATCATTAGGTTTCACAGCTGTTGGGTGCCACACGGGATTGCTTTGGGAGCTCCAAATGTAAAAGTTACGCGGGATTAGACGGCGTTATAAGGCATTTCTTACAGTTAAATCGAAATTTTATTAAATTATTTTGACAAAAATAATGAATATTTCTATAACATATTGTTTTAAATGTATAAATTTTTATCATTACTTACATTAAAAATAGGTTACCCCTATCATATTATGTTTACGTAATATGAAACATCCGGCAACGCTGGATAGCTCGAAGCGTTTTTGAAAACAATTGGGAATTAAGATACTAAAACATTGTTTTCCTGATTTGGGGTAAAGTATAAACAATAATAATACGTAAATATTGAGAGAGGGCGTTATGGTGAATGTCATCTTGGAAAAACAAACGGTAGATATCAACAATATCTATTGTATCGGCCGAAATTATGTAGATCATATTGCCGAATTGAAAAATGAAACGCCTACCGAACCGGTGGTGTTTATGAAGCCGAACAACAGTATTTTGCACTCGGGCGGCACCATCCGTTTGCCTGCGTATAGTCGTTCGGTGCATTATGAAAGCGAGTTGGTGTTATTGATCGGCAAAGATTCGGACGGCCTTAATTCCGATGATTTGACTGAAATTATTGCCGGCTACGGTGTGGGCTTGGATTTAACCGCGCGCGATGTGCAAGGCCGTCTGAAAGAAAAAGGGTTGCCGTGGACTAAGGCCAAAGGTTTCCGAGGCGCAGCATGTGTGTCGGAATTTATCGGGGCGGATAAGTTGGTTAATCCGCAAAATTGCAAATTTACTTTCAAAGTAAACGGTGAAATGCGCCAATGCGGTGAAACTTCGCACATGATTTATCCGTTGCCGGCGATTTTGAAAGAGCTTGCCGAAACTTACGGTTTGTGTAGGGGCGATGTGGTTTTTACGGGCACGCCGGCGGGAGTGGGCGAATTACACGCGGGGGATAGGCTTGAGCTGGATTTGGCCGGAACGGTGCAGGCGTTTTTTGAGGTGGTTTGATTTAAAAACGGGGCGTTGAAAGGCTTCAGGCTGTCTGAAAAGCGGGGCAAGCGTAAATAGTTTGTGAGTAAAATCCAAATATTTTCAAACAAATGGGTAATTTTACCTTACCTAACTCTACATTACAGTAATGTTTATCCGTTATAATCGTCTATGTATCGCATGCCGGTTTCATATGGAGGCCGTCTGAAAAAAATAAGATAAAAAGGATATAACGATGGGACCGTTTCTCGCTTTATTTTTTGTTATCGTTTGTGTGATTTTTCCTGCCGTGCTTTATAACAAACTTGTTGCCGGAAGAAACCAATATCTCAATGCGTTCGCACAAATCCAAGTGCAGCTTAAACGGCGTCATGATTTGATTCCCAATCTGATTGAAGCCACCAAAATCTATTTGAACCACGAGCGTGCCACTTTGGAAGCGGTTACGGCTGCGCGCAGTCGTGCGGAGTCGTTATTGCAGGCGGCGGCGGCCAATCCGAACGTGAATTCGTTAACTTCGCTCGGAGCCGTGGAAACCGAACTCAACAGTGCGTTGCGGAATTTGCAGGTAACGATTGAGGCATACCCGGAATTGAAAGCCGACCAAAACGTTTCCCAGCTTACCGAGGCACTTGATACTGCTGAAAACCGCGTGGCTTTCGCAAGGCAGGCATATAACGACTCGGTGATGTTTTACAATAACCTGCGTCAGTCGTTTCCCACCAATATGCTTGCCGGCTTTTTCGGCCATAAACAAGATGCGGTTTTGTTGAAGTTTGAAGACAATGCCGTGATTCAAATCAGCCCGCGCATTCTGCAATAAGGCAGAGTTTAAATGCGTTTCTTCGAGCAACAGGCTCAAGCCCGCCGATATACGGTTAAATTGGTTGTACTGTATGTTATCGCCATGTCGTTAACCGTTTCATTGCTCACATGGGCATCCGGTTGGTTTTTGCCCAAAGAATTCCATACCCTGAAACATTATTTGATAATCGCCGTATCTTTTGCCGGCGTGATGCTAGCCGCCAGCTGGTATCGTTTGCGCAGCCTTTCGGAAGGCGGGCACGTTGTGGCCGAAGCGTTGGGCGGCGAACGTATTTACCCGCGCAAGGCGGCAACACCGGCGGAAAGGCGGGTGTTGAACGTGGTGGAAGAGATGGCGCTGGCTTCCATGATGCGGCTTCCGAAGGTTTATCTCCTACCTGACAGCAGCATTAACGCATTTGCCGCCGGCATGGGCGGTAAAGACGCTGTAATCGGTATTACGCAAGGCGCGGTAAATAATCTCAACCGTGCGGAACTGCAAGCGGTAATTGCCCATGAATTCAGTCATATCCTTAACGGTGATACGCGTTTGAATATGCGGCTGACCGGTTGGCTGTTCGGTTTGCAGATGATTGAAGTGCTGGGCAAATATCTGATGTTCGGCACACGCTTTCAAATTTCAGGCAGTAAGAAAACCATAGAGGAAGAAGCCGATACCGTTGTGGCCGGTTGTTTGGTCAGCATGCCGTTTACCTTGCTGGGGCTTATGTTCAGAATCATAGGCGGCTTGGGGGCACTGCTTGCCGGTTGGATTCAGGCGGCCATTTGCCGTCAGCGGGAATATCTGGCGGATGCTTCGGCGGTGCAATTCACACGCCAGACGGAAGGTATGGTTGGGGCGTTGCACAAAGTGGCCGTTGCGCCGCGCCATCGTTTGCATTCTTGGCATGCGGCGGAATACGCCCATTTTATGTTCGGCAGTATTCATGAGCCGGATATTTTCGACAAATTGGCCGCAACCCACCCGAAAATTATCGAGCGGATCCGCCGCCTCAGCCCCTATCGCGCCCGCCAGCTTGCCGAAGAGGTGGCTGCCGCCGAATGGTTGGGGGAAAAACAGCCTTATGAAGGCGTTTTCGCGCTGGTAAACGCACGCAAAGAAGACGAATGGGCGGCGGCCGAAGCGGAAGCCCGATTTAATGAACAGCAGAAGCTGGCCGATGCCATGCGCCAAAAAATCATCGCCACCAATCCTGACTATGCCGCACGGCAGGCATTGTTGGCACGGAATGCGCCGAATGTCTGGTTTTCTCTGGCATCAAACGGCAAACGGACACCGTTGCTGCTGCATGCCATGCTTGCTCCCGCCGGTTTTCAGACGGCCTTGATGCACGGCGATGCCTTGGGGGAGGTGTTATACCAACGTTTGTACGAACAGCCGCTTTATTCCGTTCATTATATTGATTTGCTCGAGCATATGCTGCCTTACGCCGCGTCGCTGAAGTTGGAAGAAAAACTGTTGGCGGAGGCCGAACAGGCTTACCGTGCCAATGATGAGGCCGCTTTGGTGCAACATTGCGTTTGGCATCTGTTGAATGTGTATCTCGGCAGGCCGTCTGAAAAAGACCATGCCGGCAATCCGAACACGGCTGATTCCGTTATCAATGCCCTTGCCGGTTTTCAGACGGCCTC
This sequence comes from Neisseria sp. MVDL19-042950, assembly GCF_030504625.1. Taxonomy (GTDB): domain Bacteria; phylum Pseudomonadota; class Gammaproteobacteria; order Burkholderiales; family Neisseriaceae; genus Neisseria. The sequence continues at coordinate 86,502 of NZ_JAUKWH010000001.1, forward strand.
CGAAGAAAACGGCGGGAAGATTGAAACGGCCTTGTTCCGGCAATTTCAGACGGCCTTAAATCAAGCCACCGAATTGCCCGAAAGCGAGCGGCGGCGGATTCTTGCTGACTGTGAAGCCGTGCTCGGGCAATGGCACAATCGGGTGGCCGCCGAAATATTGCGTTATACGCTGGGCGTGTCATTGAATATTGCCGCACTCGGTAATTGATATCGTATTGTATTCAAATCAGTCAGTTAAGACTGCATGCCGTTTTTAAACCATTACCATTGATTCCGTCGGAATCTCAGGCCGTCTGAAAAGTTTGTTCAGACGGCCTTTCTCATGTGTCCGACTATTGCAATGCGGGTGGTGCTGGGCTATATTGGACGTACGTCCAATATAAAAATCAAACAATTTATATGACAAACTCCTCCCGTTCCCAACTTATTCAGGCCGGTTTGCGGCTTTATCCGCAATACGGCTACCGTAAACTTTCGGTGCGGTTGCTGGCTGCCGAGGCCGGATTGAGTGCGGGCATGTTCCATCACGCGTTTGCCGATAAAAATACGTTTTTAATGGAACTGCTGCAAGAAAAATATAACCGTTCATTCGAGTTGGTGGCATTTGATTCGCATACGGACATTCCGGCGGTTAAACGGCTGCGTGAAAGCGTTTGGCAGTTGGCGGTATGCCTGCGCGACAATTTGGAATGGGTACATCGCGTGCTGGCCGACAGTGCCGACGGAGCGGAAGTGGTAGATGAATTTTTGCGTGCCCGTTTCGGCAGATTTTCAGACGGCCTGCTGTCTTTGTTGAACGAAAGCAGCGGCGGTCGGTTAACGCTTTCCGAGCAGATATTGCGGCTCACTTATTTAAACGGTTCGGTGTTTGCTCCGATGATTATCGGTACCCGCCTGAACAATATGGGCGTACTCCCCGAACCGGTAAGCGGCAAAATTTCCGAAGTGCTGGAAAATGCCGCCATTGCACAACGGATCGAATGGTCTTTTTCCGTGTTGTTCCCTCATGACAAAGCATAGGATAAGTTTATGAAAAAAATGATAATTGTCGTTGTAATCGCCGCACTTGCCGCCGGCGGTTGGTACGCTTACCGGCAAAGCAGCCGAAACGAACTTCCCGAAGGTTTCGCCCAATCCAACGGCCGCTTGGAGCTGAACCGCTTTGACATTGCCAGCCTGTATCCGGGGCGGGTGCAGGCGGTGTTGGTGGACGAAGGCAGCGAAGTGAAAGAGGGAGACGCGCTGGTCGAGCTTTCTTCCGTAACCAGCACCAGCCAGCTTGAAGCCGCCAAAGCCCAGAAACAGCGGGCGCAGGAAGCGGTGGCGCGGGCGGATGCCGAGATCAAGGCTTACGAGCAGCAGCAGAAAGTGGCGCAGATGGAATTGGGCAATGCGCAGAATTTGAAACGCGACGAATTGGTGTCGTCGGCTGAAGTAACCAAACGGCTGGCCGCGCGCGACGGTGCGGCGGCTTCCGTGCGTGCCGCCCGTGCTGCCCGTGCCGAAGCGATGGCGGCGGTGGTGGCGGCTCAGGCGCAGATTAACCAAGCAGCTTCGGCCAATGACGACATGACCATCCGCAGCCCGAAAACGGGGCGGGTGGAATACAAAATCGCCGAAGTGGGCAGCGTGATTGCCGCGGGCAGCAAAGTGGTGAGCCTGCTTGATCCGACGGATGTGTCGATGAACATTTTTCTGCCCAACGCTCAGACAGGCCGTCTGAAAGTAGGCGACGAGGCGCGGATTGTGCTCGACAGCGTGGAGGCCGTGTTCCCCGCCAAAATCAGCTTTATCGCCACCGAAGCCCAGTTCACGCCCAAATCGGTGGAAACCGCCAACGAGCGCGAAAAGCTGGTGTTTAAAGTCAAACTGAAACTCGCGCCCGAGACCGCTTCCCGCTACAACCGCCTGCTCAAAGGCGGTATGACGGGCAACGGCTATGTGCGCACCGATGCCGCGCGGGCGTGGCCGTCTGAATTGGCGGTGAAGCTGCCGCGTTAGTAAAAGACACAGTGGGCAGGCCGTCTGAAAACGGCCAATCAATCCAACACCGACACCGAAAGGAAACCCCATGAACGACCTCCCGCCGCAAGCCGAAGCACAGGCGCGCATTGACCATATTCAAAAACTTTACCGCGAATGGACGGAGTTGCTCCCCAAACTCGAAGCCGCCCATCAAGACTGGTTGCACGGCGAAGCCATCATGCGTGAGCTGGCGCAGTTTTACTTTGAAGGCGAATACAGCCGCTACCACCAAGCCCTCGAAGACGGGCTGGATGTGAACCTGCACACGCAAGGCGAATACAGCATCATGAGCGAAGACGCGCTGTGGAACGCTTTTACCGAACAGCAAAGCCTCGCTTGGCAGCGGCTGCGTTCGGCTGTGGCGGTGTTGGATAGGGATGGTGGTGATTGAGGCCATCTGAAAAATGCCTGTCTGAAAAAGCATTTAAAAAAAACAGCACGTCCGTCATATTCGGGCTTGACCCGAGTATCTCCCGAAGTGGTTGGAATTCAAGATAGTCAGGTCAAGCTCGAGTATGACGGCACAGTTACTGCGTAAGTGTTTGGCCATAAATGAAATGGGAAAAAGAGGCGCATATGGCATCCAGCAAAGCATATTTGGATTTTATTTTGGAACAATTATCCGGTTTGGACGACATCACTTATCGAGCCATGATGGGCGAGTATATTCTCTACTATAAGCAGAAAATCGTCGGCGGCATCTACGACGACCGATTGCTGGTTAAGCCCGTTCAGTCGGCAATCGACTATATGCCGAATGCGGCCTATGAGTTGCCTTACGAAGGCGCAAAAGCAATGCTGCTTGTGAGTGAAGTGGATGACAAAGCGTTTTTAACAGGGCTGTTTGAGGCCATGTATGATGAATTGCCTGAAGCTAAACCTAAGAAAAAGAAGTAAACCGTACAATCAGCAATGAAAAGAAAGTCCGCCATGATTACCCTTTACGCACTCAAACAATCGCGCGCCTACCGTATCGCATGGCTGCTCGAGTTGCTCGGCGTAGAATACCGCGCGGAAGTGATCGCGCGCGATGCCGAAACCTCGCTTGCGCCCGACAGCCTGCGCCGTGTCCACCCGCTGGGCAAATCGCCCCTGATAGATGACAACGGCTTGGTGCTGGCCGAAAGCGGCGCGATTGTCGAATACCTGATCACGCGCTACGGGCAGGAAACGGCCTTGAGGCCGTCTGAAAACAGCGCGGCTTATCCCGAATATCTGTTTTGGCTGCATTATGCGGAAGGTTCGCTGATGCCGCTGCTGGTGATGTCGCTGGTGTTCCGCAAAATTGAAGCGCGCAAAATGCCGTTTTTCGCCAAACCCGTTGCCCGCAAAATTACCGACGGCGTGCGCGCATCGTTTTTGAACCCACAGCTCAAACTGCATCTGGAATTTGTCGAAAACAAGCTGGCCAGCCGCACTTGGCTGCTGGGCGAAGAAATCAGCGGTGCCGACATCATGATGAGCTTTCCCTTGCAGGCCGCCGTGTCGCGCACGCCGCTGAATCTGCCGAATATCGCCGCCTATGTGCGCCGCATTGAAAACGACCTCGCTTACCAACGGGCGCAAGAGCGTATCGGGAAACTGGAATTGCTGTGATGCCGTGCCTGTAAAAGGCCGTCTGAATGAAAATACCATCCCTGCCTGAAGAAAAAGCATTATGATAATTAAAAAAAATAGTACATCCATCATATTTGGGTTTGACCTGAGTATCTACTAAAGTTATTTGAACTCAATTACGGCTGCAGATGTAGCCTGTGTTGTTTTTATCATACTGTTTTAAATGAAATTCAAGTTTTCAACTAAAATGCTTGAATTTATAAAAACGATTTGGTATCATTCAAATGTATTAAACGCAGTGTGATTGCTGCAAATACATACAAAAAGGAGGCTAAAAATGGGACTGACTCAATTCGGCGCAGCCGTTCGTGAGGCTCGTCGCCAAACTAAACAAACACTACAGACGATGGCCACAGCATTAGGCACTTCGCCTGCTTTTTTAAGTGCTATCGAAACTGGTCGCAGTAAAGTACCAATGGATTTTGTTGAAAAAGTTGAAGATTTTTTCAAAAACTTAAATCAGCCCGTAGCTGATTTAAAACAAAAAGCAATGGTATCTAATGAAAATGTTTCCTTGAGTGGCTTAAGTTTGCAACAGCAAATGCTTGTTGCTGGTTTTGCCAGTTCAGAATTCAGTAAGGAGCAGTTGGAAAAATTTGCTGAACTATTAAGAACTATCCATAAAGATCCGCAGAAAGAGGATGAAAATGTCTGAAACTAATAATCATATTAATTATTCAATGCGTGGTGTGCGTGTGGAAGCATTAAGTGAAGAAACAATTGAATTCTTTGCAAACGAAGCTGCCAAACTTTTGGAAGTGAATAAACGTACCTATAAAAAGATGGATGCGTTTATGGAAATGCTGGAAGAGTATGGTATCGTAATTGACGTTGTTGCGGATTCTGAATGGTTGGTTATTACCAATGCAATGTGTCATAACGGTACCATTCTAATGCCTAATGGCCTCTATGCTCGCATCTGTGATGGCGAGCCAGAGGCTGTTTTTATTTTCTTCCACGAGCTAGGCCATTTGCTTTTGGGACATAAAGCTATGTTGCACTATAGTGAAACTCTCCCCTCAAAACACGAAGATTCAGAATGGCAAGCTGATGAATTTTCAAAATGTATTTTAAGAAAGATGGGAATTAAATACGTGCCGGAGCAGCTAAGCTTTCGGTTTTGATAAAGAAAAACAGCTTGGAATGCTTCCAACATCCCAAGCCGTTATTGTGGTGTATTAGCATACTTCCAATATGTAATACAAGTGTAGTTCTCCATCCGCTAACTGCAAACAGATTATTATTTAAGAGAAATACTTAGCAAGCAATGTAGTATATATTTTTCAAATTTGTTTGTCCACGAAAAGCGAAGTGATGGCAACCTTTGTAAAATTAAGAGGTGTCATTATGGCAACAGCTAAAGCTCCTGTTACTCCCGATTTAGTGGACGATACTGGTGCATACATCTTTAGAATGTCTTTTACCACCAAAAGTGGTAAAAAAGTAGTTTCTAAAGATGGTAAGCCATTTAAAATTCCTGTAAGGGTATAGGAACCATAGCCCCGTTTTTACGGGGCTTTTTAATTATTGTCGTCGGTTCAGCTATTCACTATCCACCCTGAGGCGACCTGATGAAAGAGTACATCGGAAAGCTGGAATTACTATAACACCATGCCTGTATGGAAAGGCCATCTGAAAATACATAACTAACTGGAGTAAATTTTATGAACCCGAAATACACCCCGCTTTTCCAACCCTACACCCTCAACAACGGCGTGGTCGTGAAAAACCGTTTGGTGGTCGCGCCCATGACGCATTGGGCTTCCAATGCAGACGGCAGCATCAGCGAGAGCGAGCGCCGTTTTTTGCAAAACCGCTTTGAAGGCTTCGGCATGTTTATCGCCGCCGCCACGCTGGTGTCGCCCGAAGGCAAAGCGTTCGGCGGGCAGCCGGAAGCCATCGGCGCGGAAGACTTGCCGAGCTTGAAAGAAGTGGCGCAGATTGCACACGAACAAGGCGCAAAAGCCGTTTTGCAGCTTCATCACGGCGGCACCAAAGCGATGGCCGATTTGCTGGAAGGTGCCGACAAAGTGGCCCCGTCGGACGACGAAGCCAGCGGTTCGCGCGCGCTCACCGACCCGGAAATCCGCGCGCTGATTGATGCCTTTGGCCGCGCTGCCGAATTGGCGCTTCAGGCAGGCTTCGACGGCGTGGAAATACACGGTGCCAACGGCTACCTGATTCAGCAGTTCGTTTCCGCCCAAAGCAACCGCCGCGACGACGAATGGGGCGGCAGCCTATCCAATCGACTGCGCTTTTCGCTGGCCATCGTCGATGCAGTAGATGCCGTGCGCCGCAAACACAACCGCCCCGATTTCATTCTCGGCTACCGTTTCTCGCCCGAAGAAGGCGGCGACAACGGCCTGACCATGCAAGACACGTTCGCGCTGATTGATGCCATGGTACAAAAACCGCTGCAATACCTGCACGTTTCGCTTTGGGATTTCTACAAAAAAGCCCGCCGCGGAGCCGACACAAATTTGACGCGCATCGAGCAGATACATCAACGCATCGGCGGCAAACTGCCCCTGATCGGCGTAGGCAACCTCTTTACCGCCGAGCAGATTTTGGCGGCCTACCAAACCGGCTGGGCGGAATTTATCGCACTAGGCAAAACCGTGATGATTAACCCCGATTTGGTCGCGCTGATTGAAAGCGGCCGCGAAGCCGAAATCGTGTGCGAACTCGATCCCGACAAAGCCGACCGTTACCGCATCCCCGAAAGATTATGGCAACAATGCCAAATGGGGCTGGCCTACCTGCCGCCGGTAAAAGGCAGCAAAAACTGGCAGCCGGTGGATATTTGATTGGATAGGGTTTAATGCGTGGGGCGTGCATCCCTGCCCGCCATTCAGATTGGTTTGTTTGAATCATACGGCGGGCAAGGATGCCTGCCCTACGGGGATTGTTGGTTGTGATACCCGACGGCAGGCTGATGCAACGGAAGTAGCGGCATGGATTCGTGATGATTTGAATCAGGCCGTCTGAAAAAACAATGCCTGTCTGAAAATTATCATGCGTAGGGCGGGCATCCCTGCCCGCCATTCAGCCTCGCAAGTTTGAATCATACGGCGGGCAAAGATGCCCGCCCTACGGGGATTGCTGGTTGTGATACCTGACAGCAGACTGATGCAACGGAAGTAGCGGCATGGATTCGCGATGATTTGAATCAGGCCGTCTGAAAAAAATGCCTGACTGAAAATTTCCATGCGTAGGGCGGGCATCCCTGCCCGCCATTCAGCCTCGCAAGTTTGAATCATACGGCGGGCAAAGATGCCCGCCCTACGGGGATTGCTGGTTGTGATACCTGACAGCAGACTGATGCAACGGAAGTAGCGGCATGGATTCGCGATGATTTGAATCAGGCCGTCTGAAAAAACAATGCCTGTCTGAAAATTATCATGCGTAGGGCGGGCATCCTTGCCCGCCATTCGGCCTCGCACGTGGAGGGTAAGGATGCCAACTCCACATTGCATCATGAAGTGATGCCGTCTGAAAAACATGCTTGCCCAAACAACAAGGAACTACCGATGCGCCCAACCCAACACATTGCCAATCCCGCAGTTTACCGGCCCGTGTTGTTCTTCATTTGGTCGCTGCTGTTGCCGTGGGCGGCGTGGTTGGCGGCGGCTTATCTCAGCCACCAGCCCGACGGCGGGCACAAAGGTTTACTCACGGCCTTGCTGTTGGCCGGTTTGCTCGCGCCGGTGTGTTTGGCGGCGGGTTTGTTGTGGCGGCAACCCTCGCTGCGGGCAGATACCTTGTCGCGCTTGCGTTTTTCCGGCGCGCCCAAACGGTATTTGCTGGCGGCGGTGCTGTTGCCGCCGCTGTCGCTGGTGTTGGCGCAAGGCGTGTCGCTGTTGTTCGGCTATCCCGCCGCGCAGTTCCATATTTCAGGCAGCCCTTCGTTTACTTCGGCGCTGATTTCGCCGTGGCTGGCTTTGGTGCTCGGGGCGGTGCTGGAAGAGCTGGCGTGGCACTCCTACGGCACGGATGCGCTGCTGTCGCGCTTCAGCCTGTTTGCCGCGTCGCTGGTTTTTACCGTGTACTGGGCGCTGTGGCATGTGCCGCTGGGCTTGGTGAAAGGCTATTACCACAGCGAACTGGTGGCGCAAGGCTGGCTTTACACTGCCAATTTTGTTGCTAGCATGGTGGTGTTTGTGCTGCTGATGAACTGGCTGTATCTGAAAAGCGGGCGGAGCATTGTGGTGGCGCTGCTGTTCCATTTGGCCGCCAATCTCGGCAACGAGATATTCCAAACTCACCCCGACAGCAAAGTGATTCAGACAGGCATTCTACTGCTGTTGGCCGTATGGGTGCTGTGGAAGGAGAGAGCTTTGTTTTTCAGACGGCCTCTGAATTAGGGCATGTCATCCGTAACGCTTCCTGACAACATGCCCTAAAGTAGGTTACCTGAAAGCAAGCTGCAAGTCGGATTCTCGAATCCGATAAAGATAAAAAAATGGGTTATTGGAAAAGTATTTCAGGTAGCCTCAAATGGTTTTGTCGGATACAAGCATCCGATCTCCGTTTGCTTGGCAAATATTGCAGCTAAGCAGTTCCCAAGATTTTGCGACGGCTTTCCGCCGGCACGGCAATAACCGCAGAACAGGCGGCTACGGCAACCGGAACGGTGCAAAAGACCGAACTGCCTGCTATATAATCCCCGTTCCGATACCGTTAAATCACAGGAGTACAATCATGCGCATCGTTTTATGGCCGGCTTGGGCTGCAGCGGCTTTGCTGCTCGGCGGCTGTATCACCATGGATAACCTGACTTTAGAGAGTGTCGCCATCGGCGGTTATGAGCCAGATCCGAACGGCCGCTACGGCAGCTTCAGTTGCGACAACGGCTACAGCGTGTTCATCAAATACCTCAGCCCCATCCGAATCAGCCTGAGTTTCAACAACGGCAAAGACAGGTTTATCGACTATCTTGACGGCCAAGCCGATGCAGGCGGCGGCTACGCCAACCGCCTGAACAACCTGCGCTGGCAGGAAACCAACAGCGCCGGCGTCCTCACTTATCCCGCCGGCGACTGGCGCACCAGCCGCCGCCTGCTCACAACCGCCTGTACACCACGCAGCCGACATCCTTAGTAAGCATAGTGTGTGTGCGACCTGCACGCACGCGTTGCCTAAACCTCTAGATTTGTGTGCGCGGGCTTTGCCGCAACCTATCAGTGGCAACATCATAAAACAGGCCAAACAAGCTACCTGAAAGGCCGTCTGAAAAACAATGCCTGTCTGAAAATACTTTTCAGACAAGCATCATTAAAACCAAGCTATTAAAACTAAAACCAGTAAGTCGGATAGCGTCTACCTTCACCCCAATTGTTATAGAACAAAGCAACCGTCACCAAAATCAGGGAACCTAATAGTGTAGGCGTTAATAAAAAATCCCAACCGACCCCGCCCAACATAACAATCAATGGATTTGAACCGGCAGGAGGATGTGGAACGCGCAGAATAAGCATCAAGGCAATAGCTGTTCCGACTGCAAGTGCCATACTCCACCAGCCGGAACCGAAAACGCCCATCAATATCAAACCTGTCAAGGTGGCGACAAAATGCCCGCCTATCACATTTCGAGGCTGTGCAAACGGACTTTGCGGGTAGGCGAATACCAATAAACAACTTGCCCCGAAAGAGCCTAACACCAAAGGCAACACCAGAGCGTTCCCCAGCCCTGCGAAGGCCGCTGTGGCCAAAGCGGCACCGAGCCAAGCAAAACCGATGGTTTTCCAAGGCAAACGGGGCGGGCAGTTTTCTGTCGCTTGAAAGCGTGGTTTATCGACCATATGATTCTCCTGTAATCATTAAAATTAAAATATACCGATTGGTATACAAATAATATACCGTTCGGTATATTGAAACAAGGGTTCACATGGATATCCGTCAGAAAATTCTGGAAACTGCTTATCAAACGTTTTATCGTCAAGGCTTTCATGCCTGCGGTGTAGAGTTATTGGCAGCTCAGGCCAATACGACCAAACGAACACTTTATGCGCATTTCGGCAGCAAAGAAGGTTTGATTGAGGCTGTTTTGCAATACCGCCACGAGCAATTTATCCAAAATATGGTTGACGCATTAGTGCGTTATGAAGAGCAGCAAACGGCTTATGCGTATCTCGATTTCATTAGCAATTGGACGCAATCCGCTGATTTTTACGGCTGTATGTTTATCAACGCGTGTGCCGAGTATTCCGATAAAGCAAGCATACCGCATCAAAAATCAAGTCGACATAAGTCTGAAATCAGGCAGATTTTGCGCCAACGCTTGCAAAACTGCGGCGTGCCTGACGCAAATAAAAAAGCCGATATGTTGTTTATGATTGGGGAAGGATTGATTGTTGCCGCACAAAGCGGACAAGATTTAGTCTGTTCTATAGAAGAAATGGCTAATTTGCTCGATGGACATAGATCGGATTCCTAAGGCCGTCTGAAACCCCCAATGCCTGTCTGAAAACAGAGTAAATCATGATAAACAACCCCGCCGTTTCCCTCCGCTCCGTTTCCCACCGCTACGGTAAAACCGTAACGGCGTTGGACGATGTGTCGCTGACCATCCCGCGCGGGGTAACCGTCGGCTTAATCGGCCCCGACGGCGTGGGCAAATCGACGCTGTTGTCGCTGATTGCTGGGGTTAAAATCATTCAGAGCGGCACGGTGGCGGTGTTCGGGCACGACATGGCCGGCAAAGCGGCGCGGCAGGCGTTGTCGCACCGTATCGCCTTTATGCCGCAGGGTTTGGGGCGCAATCTGTATCCCACTTTGAGCGTGTATGAAAACGTCGACTTCCATGCGCGGCTGTTCGGGCTGAATGCCGCCGAACGTCAAGCGCGCATCAGCCGTCTGCTCGAAGCCACCGGTTTGGCACCGTTCCCCGACCGCGCGGCGGGCAAGCTCTCGGGCGGGATGAAGCAGAAGCTGAGTTTATGCTGCGCATTGGTGCATTCGCCCGATCTGCTGATTCTCGACGAACCGACCACCGGTGTCGATCCGCTGTCGCGCCGCCAGTTTTGGGCGTTGGTGGACGAACTTCAAGCCGAAAGCGCGGGAATGACGGTAATCGTGGCTACCGCCTACATCGAAGAGGCTGAACGTTTCGGCCACCTGCTGGCGATGGACGACGGCAAACTGCTGGTCAACAAGCCCACCCGCGAGGTGATGAGCGACAGCGGTGCCGCCACACTGGAGGCCGCCTATGTGCAGATGCTGCCGTCTGAAAAACAGCAAGGCTCGGGCGGGTTGTCGATGACCCCGTTTGTCGCCGATCCCGACGCCCCGCCCGCCATCGAAGCGCACGGGCTGACCAAGCGTTTCGGCAGCTTTACCGCGGTTGAGCGGGTGAGCTTCAAAATCGCACAAGGCGAAATCTTCGGCTTTCTCGGCTCCAACGGCTGCGGCAAATCCACCACCATGAAAATGCTCACCGGCCTGCTGGAAGCCAGCGACGGCTCGGCCGAACTCTTGGGGCGGCCGATCGAAGCGGGCAATATCCAAACGCGGATGCGCGTCGGCTATATGTCGCAGGCGTTCTCGCTATATGAAGAATTGAGCGTGATCGACAACCTCAAACTGCACGCCCGCCTCTACCAAATGGGCGCGGCCGGCGAACAGGCGGTGGCCGATGCGTTGGTGCAGTTCGACCTCAGCGATGCCGCTGCTGCCAAACCCGCTTCGCTGCCTTTGGGCATCCGCCAACGGCTGCAACTGGCGGCGGCCTGCCTGCACAAACCCGAAGTGCTGATTCTCGACGAACCGACCTCCGGCGTCGATCCCGCCGCCCGCGACATGTTCTGGCGGCATCTGCTCAAACTCTCGCGCGAAGACAAAATCACCATATTTGTGTCGACCCACTTTATGAACGAGGCCGAACGCTGCGACCGCATTTCCTTCATGCACAAAGGCCGCGTGCTGGCGGTGGGTACGCCGGCGGAGCTGACCGCACGGCAGGCCGCGCCGAATCTGGAAGAGGCGTTTGTGCAGTATTTGTTGGACGACGAAGCGCGGGAAGGCCTGTCTGAAAGGCCGTCTGAAACGGCGGCTTCCGTGCAAGCAAACGCGCAAACAAATAATGCCGCCGTGCCGCCGCAACAGGTTGCTGATGCTTCAAGCAGGCCGTCTGAAAACGAAAGCGTGGCGCAACTGGCGGCGAGGGTGGTGCGGTCGGATCAGGATTTGGATGTGCAGGCAGGGATAAGGCCGTCTGAAAATGTCCGTTCCGACAGCGGCCTTGCTTGCTTGCAAGCGGAGGAGGAGCAAACGGTTGTTTCGCCGGAAACCCCGATTTCTTCCACCTCGGCCGAACCGCGTTCGGAAACCGGCAAGATGACAGAAAGGAAACAAGCCGCCGATGTTTCAGACAGGCCGTCTGAAACCGAAAGCGTGCCTCAAGTTGCCGCAAGGAGTGTGCAGGAAAATCAGGTTTCGGATGCGCACACAGGCAACAGGCCGTCTGAAAACACACCGCCGACCGACACCCTCAAATACTGGCTGGCAAGCGTGCGCACGTTTGCTTTGCGTGAAACCAAAGAATTGCTGCGCGACAAGGTGCGGCTGTTTTTTGCGGTGATGGGGCCGGTGATTCTGATGATTTCCCTATCGTGGAGCGTGTCGTTCGACGTGAAGGACCTCACGTTTACCGTGCTCGACCGCGACCAAACCACCGAAAGCCGCCGCCTCACCGAATATTTTTCCGGTTCTCGCTATTTTCACGAACAGCCGCCGCTCTCGTCGCCAAGCGATATCGACACCGCCTTGCAGTCGGCGCAAACGCGTTTGGTGATTGAGATTCCCGAAGGCTTCGGGCGCGATATGCTGGCAGGCAGGCGGCCGGAAGCGGCGTTTTATGTCGACGGCGCGATGCCGTTCAACGCCAGTAATATCCAAGGCTATATCGGCGGCATTTTTGCGTTGTACGGGCAGGATTTGGCGCGCGAAACAGGGCTGACGCTGCCGCCGCCCGCGGCCAAAATCGAGCAGCGGTTTATGTATAATCAGGATTTTGAAAGCATTTTCGCCATCGCGCCGGGCGTGTTGATGCTGGTGCTGATGCTGATTCCGGCAATGATGTCGGTGGTCGGGGTGGTGCGCGAACGCGAAATCGGTTCGATTTCCAATTTCTACACCTCGCCCGCCACCGTGCCGCAGTTTCTGCTCGGCAAGCAGCTGCCGTATATTGCGGTGGGCATGGTGAATTATGTGGTACTCACGGCGATGATGGTGTTCGGCTTCGGCGTGCCGGTAAAAGGTTCGCTGCTCGTGCTGACGGCGGGCACGCTGATTCTGCTGTTCGTGTCCACCGCGCTGGGTTTGCTGGCTTCCACTGTCGTGCGCTCGCAAATGGCGGCCATCAGCCTCACCGCGATTGTGATTATGATCCCGACCTTCAACTATTCCGGCTTTCTGCATCCGCTCTCGTCGATGGAAGGCGGGGCGTACTGGATGGGCAAGCTGATGCCCGCGTCGTGGTATCTCAACATCAGCATCGGCAGCTTCACCAAAGGCTTGGGCGGGCACGACCTAAACCGCGAAATGCTGGTGTTGCTGGCGTTTTATGTGGTGTATTTCACTTCGGCCTGCTGGATTTTGAAGAAGCAGGAAAAATAAATATGTCTGTCTGAAAAAACAATGAGCAACTTAATAGGCATGTTTCAGACTTAAGAAAGTGTAAATGATGAATACAATTGAAACGCATATCTTAACCGTATCCTATATTCCAATTGCGTGCTACACAGCGTGCCAGCCTGAAGAAGCTTAGGTGTTTCTACACGGCGGCGGCATGAATTTGGCGATGCTGTCGTGGAGCGAAATCATAACGCAGTGGCTAGGCAACGAATACCTGGTTGCCCCCGACTTGCTCTGCTACGGCCAAAGTGACAAACCCGACGCTTTGGAAAACACTGAGCATGCAGCGTATCAACTTATGCGGCCTGTCGCTCGGCGGCAGCGTGGTATTGCAGTTTGCCCTGTGCTGCCCCCACATGCTCAAGCGGCTGGTGCTGATGGTGCCGTGGCCGTGGTTGGGCGGCTGGTATGCCTGCTCGCGTTGGAACCTGCTTGCTTACCGCCTATGCGTCAGCTGCCTGCTGACCCGCCGCCTGATTGCCGCCACACTATTCGGCGATGCCGGCAAAATCAGCACCGAACTGGTAGACGAAGTGCGCGCGGCCGCCTTGGCAGAAGATGCCAGCAAAGCGTTCCAATCTTTCCAGCTCAGCGAAACCTACGGCGGCAAACCCACAGGCCGCCTGCTGCCGGAGCTGCCGAAAATCGACTGCCCCGTGCTGCTGGTTCACGGCAGTAAAGACCCTGCCGTGCCGCTGGCCGATGCTGAAGCGGGGGCCACAATCATGCCGCAGATGCGGCTGAAAGTGTTTGAAGAACACAAGCATCGGCCGCAAAAAGAAAGCCCCGAAAGATTTTTGCAGACACTGGACGAGTTTGCCGATGCAACCGCCGAATCGGTGTGAAATGCCTGTCTGAAACCGCAAAGGTAAGCCCATGCGCAGCATTAAAAACATCTTTTACTTAGCACAAAAAGAACTCCGAAGCCTGTTTTCCGACTTGGTGCTGATGGTGTTGATTGTGTTTATGTTTACGGTAACGGTTTTGTCCGCAGCTGAAATCGACTCCGGAGTTAAAAATGCTGCCGTGGCGGTGGTGGACGGCGACCGTTCAGCGCTTTCCTACCGCCTGCGCGATGCTGTGCGCGAGCCGTTTTTCCAGCCGCCGCAGGAAGTGGCGGCGGAGGCGGTGAATCAGGCGATGGACAAGGGCGAGTACATTTTTACCTTGGAAATTCCGCCGAACTTCGAGCGCGATGTGCTGATGGGGCGTAGCCCCGAATTGCTGCTGCAAGTGGACGCTACCGCCATGTCGCAGGCCGGTTTGGGCGCGGCTTATCTGACCCGCATTCTGGAGCGCGAAACGGCGGAGTTTGCGCGGCAGCAGTCGGCGGAGAAATGGCTGCCCGTGAAGCCGGTCATCCGTTCGCACTTCAACGCCAATGCCGAAGGCGTCTATTACGGGCCGCCGATGGAGTTGGGCAATATGGTGCTGGTGTTGGCACTGATTTTGGTGGGTGCGGCAGTTATCCGCGAGCGCGAACACGGCACCATTGAGCATCTGCTCGTGATGCCGGTAAACGCCGCCGAAATCATGCTGGCGAAAGTGCTGGCCAACAGTGCGGTGATTTTGCTGGTGAGTATGCTGTCGATGTGGTTGGTGGTAAAGGGGATACTCGGCGTGCCGATTTACGGCTCCATTATGCTCTACGGCTTCGGCGTGGCCGTGTATTTGTTTTCCATTGCCGCGCTGGCGGTGATGCTTGCCACGATTGCGCCGAGCATGGCGCAGTTCGGCCTCTTGATGATTCCGCTGTATATGGTGCTGCTGCTGTTTTCCGGCGTGGCCTCGCCGCGCAACAATATGCCCGCAGCGGCGCAATGGGTCAGTGAATATTGGCCGAGCACGCAGTTTATCCAGTTTGCCCAAAGCGTGCTGTTCCGCAATGCCGGCTTGAGCATCGTGTGGCCGCAGCTCTTGGCAATGGCTTTAACCGGACTGCTGTTTTTGGCATTTGCTTTGATGCGGTTTAGAAAAATGCTGGAGCAGCATGGCTGAGTGTTGAGGATGCGGACAAAGGCCGCTGAGGCCGTCTGAAAACCATCATACAAAGGAGTGAGACAATGAGTGAAACCGAACAAAAACGCCTGCTTGAGCGTGTGCATGCCAAACCGTTTGCATTGTGTTTTTCCGGGCAAGGGTTTGATTGGATAAGTATGTTACGCGAGGCTTTGGCCGAAGGTGTGCGGGAGGAAACCGGCAAGGTTGCGGATGCTGCCGCCAAAATGGTCGCGCCCGTGGCGGAGCAGCTTGCCACCGCGCGGCCGCAGGGTTTTGAACCGATTGCGTGGGCAGACGGCAACAGTGGGATTGATTTGGTGCGGGCTGCCGTGAGCGTGCCCGGCATTTTCCTTTCACAAATCGCCAATCTGCATGTTTTGGAAACACGCGGGCTGGACATCGGCAAAGCAGCGGGCGTGATCGGGCATTCGCAAGGCATACTCGGGCGTTATCTGGTTAGCGAACCGCACCGTGCCGCCGAAATTCTGGCATTGGCCGAACTGATCGGCGCGGCCGCCACCCAGCAAGGCAGAAAAACCGGCATGTATATGCACGACGGCGGCCATGCAATGGTGATAGTGCAGGGCGTGAGCCGATCGCAGCTTGCCGACATGGTGGATAGACTGTTCCCCGCCGCCTCAACCGACCTAGCCGCCCGCCCGTGCATCGGCCTGCGCAACAGCCAAGAAGCCTTTGTGGTCAGCGGGCGGCCGGAATCGGTGCAGCGCGTGTGTGAAGAACTTTCGGCCACAATAAAAGATTCAGACGGCCTTACCCCCGAATCGCTGCTTGTGCCGCTTGAAGTGGAAGTCGGCTTCCATCATCCCGCGCTGGCACCCGCCGTAGTGCAAGTAGCCGAATGGGCGGCGGCCTGCGGTTTGGACGCAGAACAGGCGCGCGGCATTGCGCAAAATGTGTTGGTCGATCCGGTCGATTGGGTGGAAGAATGCCGCCGCATGGCAGATTTGGGTGTCCGCCGCATTTTGGAAATCGGCCCCTCCGGCGGCGTGGCCATGCTCACACAGGCGGTATTGGACGGGGAAAATATCGAAGTGCTGGACGTATCTGGCGCAGAAGGCAAGGCCGCGTTGTTTGGTGCGTAATAAACGTAGTTTTCAAGTTGATGAACAATGCGCCTTTTTCAGACAGGCATTGTGCAAAGCTATGCCTGTCTGAAAACTTTACACAAAAAGGCTGATCAAGCCTTCCGCCCCGATATAAACCAGCAGCAAACCAAACACCAAAGCCATCACACGGCGGGTAATCGGCCGGGCCAAATAATTCCGCGCCACATGAGCCGCCTGCGCGCCAACAACCCTTTACTGCACCTTGAATCACCAACATCATCGCCGGCTCGGGCAAGGCGGCAATCAGGATGCTGGAGAGGAAAAAGTAGAATAAAGTGGCCATGTTCATTAAGCGTCAATATCTGAAACGCGTGGCAGACTGCACATTTTTATCCATCATGCTTGCTGTGTAAAGGACATGTACCGGCTAATCTGCCGGTTTTTTGATACTTCTTTGGCAGTTGTAACAATACACCCTGCCTTGAAAACGGGCTTTGTTACTCCAGCAAAAATGTGCCACTTTGGAGCTAACTGTTTTTTTGCAGCTAGCGCAGAACAAGCGGGTTGGCGCAGCATTCGGAGCGTTATCTTGCACATCGGCTTGGGGCTGAATCTCATCTTGAGGTTGAACAGGATCAACATGCTCCGCTTTAACCGGAGTAGGTTCAATCGGCTCATTGATACCGAACCTTGCCCGCCAATTCATTTCCAATGGCTTGTGCAAGGCGGCTAAAGATTCGGCGAATGACTGCAACGTTTCCGGAGAGATAATTTTAGATACCGACCTTACCATGCTAAAGATGTTTTCATTATCAATATCTCTGTTGATTCTTTTAACGATTTGCTCGTTTTTAATGATTCTGTCTAAGCCCTCAATTCTTTTTTCATTTTTAGGGCGTGAAATACGCGCTGAATTAGCGATTAAAATCAGGCTGATGAGCTTGGGTTTCATCTTAACCCCTAGCCTGATGGGCAGCTCAATGTTGTCGCTGTCGAAAAGTCTTTGAAGCAGTTTGATATGATGGTTGTTTTGCTCTATCGGGGAGGGTATGCCATAAGATTTCCCCTTATAAAATGCTGAAAATTCGCCGTGTTCATTAATGGCAATGCCTTCGCCGAAGCGTTTGCTTTCGCAGACATAAATTTCCATAAATCGGTTAAGTAGCAAATGGTCTATTTGGGCCACATGGCCGTTATATTCCAGCCTTAAATCATGGATGACCATCCAATTTTTGGATTCCGTCCATTGGAAATTCATGTGGTAGGCCGCTTCTTTTTCG
The DNA here is from genome assembly GCF_030504625.1 of Neisseria sp. MVDL19-042950. GTDB lineage: Bacteria > Pseudomonadota > Gammaproteobacteria > Burkholderiales > Neisseriaceae > Neisseria. The sequence goes on from NZ_JAUKWH010000001.1 coordinate 104,125, forward strand.
CCTTTCATGCCGGATTGGATGTTTCTGATTTCACGGCTGATTTTATCTTTAGTATCGGAATCGATATAGGGCAATGCCAATAATGTATTTAGCTCCTCAATATCACGTTCCCGGTTGTGTGCTTGTTTGATTATCATGATAGGTGCTTTATTGGATAGATTTGTTACTATTTCAAAAGAGTATAATTTTAACAAAGATAGATTGAAAGCAATAGGCTGACGGGTTTGTAAAGCCTATGCAGGCCGTCTGAAAATTAATGGCAAAGATATAATATTGAACTCGGATAACACATTGATATCAAAAAATTGTTCTTTTGATTGTTTATTAGACTGCCTGTCTGAACACTGCAAGGAAACTCCATGAATATCCGCCGGTTGCCCGATCCGCAAACCTTGCTTCCCGTACGGTGGCAGGCTTATGCCGCATGGCCGGCCGCACGGGAAAATCCGCCCGAATCCTACCGCGACCACCCGCTCGAATCGGCAGACGAACTGGTTATGTTGAAAAAAGATTTCGAGCGGTACGTCGGCATATCACTCGGGCAGTACGTCTGCCTGAAACGCATCACGTACTTGCTGGCGCAACGCAACAGCAAACACGATAACGAGCTGACGGTTTCTGTGCAAGCCACTCCGTTGGGGCAGATGTTGGCGGTATTCAGCACACAAGGTTTGTGCCTGCTGGAGTTTCCCGAGCGCAAAATAATAGAGAGCGAACTCTTGGCCGTGCAAAAAGCATTTCAGGCGGATTTTGTGTGGCGCGACACGGTGCACAGCCAAACTTTGCAGCAAGAGTTGAATCTGTATTTTGAAGGCCGTCTGAAAAACTTCGCCACGCCGCTCGACCCGGTCGGCACACCCTTTCAGCGGCAAGTTTGGCGCGCATTGCAAAGCATTCCCTACGGCGAAACCCGCAGCTACAAGCAGCAGGCGGAACGCATCGGCAAACCGCAGGCCGTGCGCGCCGTAGCCGCCGCCAACGGGCAGAACAAAATTTCCATCCTGATACCGTGCCACCGCGTGATCGGCAGCAACGGCGATTTAACCGGCTACGGCGGCGGCCTTGCGCGGAAAAAGGCGTTGTTGGAATTGGAAGGCGCAATGCCTGTCTGAAAAAGGATAAGATGGAAATTGATATGGTCGTGATGGTGAAAAGAAGAAAATAAAACTTCAAATGTAGTCGTAGCTTCCTCTCTCATCTCGTAGTGCTACAATCCTAGGCGCTTTGGAACGTGCAGACCCTAGGTTGTAGCTTCCTCTCTCATCTCGTAGTGCTACAATTTATTGCTCACTTTGCCATCGGCATCAGCCGTTGTAGCTTCCTCTCTCATCTCGTAGTGCTACAATACGCCTGAAACATCTACGCCGCTTTGCTCTGTTGTAGCTTCCTCTCTCATCTCGTAGTGCTACAATTAATTGTTGATGCACTCTATCTACACTATTGTTGTAGCTTCCTCTCTCATCTCGTAGTGCTACAATTGATAAAGGGTAATATCGGCAGGACTAGTGGTTGTAGCTTCCTCTCTCATCTCGTAGTGCTACAATAAAAAAGGCTGCCGAAGCAGCCATGCCGGCGTTGTAGCTTCCTCTCTCATCTCGTAGTGCTACAATAATTTTCTTCATCCGAAGCATAGCCGATATGTTGTAGCTTCCTCTCTCATCTCGTAGTGCTACAATGCAACCAATCCTGACAAGTTGTCAAATTCCGTTGTAGCTTCCTCTCTCATCTCGTAGTGCTACAATATTGAATAAATGAACTGTTATATAGACAATGTTGTAGCTTCCTCTCTCATCTCGTAGTGCTACAATAATTTTAACAAGAGGTTTTCAACTTGCGCAGTTGTAGCTTCCTCTCTCATCTCGTAGTGCTACAATTTGGGGATTTGATTGTTGCACCTGATGAGCGTTGTAGCTTCCTCTCTCATCTCGTAGTGCTACAATTTAATAGCTTGCATGATGATTTTGTACATGGTTGTAGCTTCCTCTCTCATCTCGTAGTGCTACAATTCTCTAGAGTAGTTTTTACTTAACCATAACGTTGTAGCTTCCTCTCTCATCTCGTAGTGCTACAATTTTTTCAGATAATGACGCAAGACGTGCTTTGTTGTAGCTTCCTCTCTCATCTCGTAGTGCTACAATTTGGCACTTTTTCTCTGTTCTCATTTTTTAGTTGTAGCTTCCTCTCTCATCTCGTAGTGCTACAATACTTCAACAGGGAAGCCTTATAAAATAAGGTTTCCCTGTTTTATTTTGGTTAAAAAAAACGACTTTAAAAAAGCAAAAGTTGGTCGGCATTGACCTTTTTTTCGCGGGGTTTTGGTTCTCCAATAAGCATAACCATGCTTGCATATTGTTTTTCTGTTACCTCTAAATAGCGGACTTGGCCTTCTTCGGGCAAATGTACTAACAGTCTTTTGTGGTGTTTCTGCAACGAGTCGCGTCCTTTTACAATGCGTGAATAAACCGATAATTGCAGCATGTGATAACCGTCTTTCTGTAGAAATTTACGGAATTGGTTGGCTGCTTTTCTTTTGGCAGCGGTGGTTACAGGCAAGTCAAAGAAAACGATTAAGCGCATAAATTTGGCCTCACTCATAATCATGTACCTTTAAGCGCAGCATTTGTGGCAGTTTTAAAAGTTTGGGTTTGTTTTGGCTGATGGCCGTCTGAAAAGATTGTATGGTGCGGTCTATGGCAGCCAATACACTATATTTGTTTCCCTCCAAAGCTGCTTGGCCGCATAACAAAGAGATTAGTTGTTGTTTGCTTGCGGGTGCCAGCTCATCTGGCAGACTGTTTGAGAGCATCTTGTCGTAGACCCATAAATCCGCAATGGGACGATATGGTTCGATAAAGTCGTCGGCCAAATTGAAAGGGTTGAGTTCGCTGCGGTGGTGCAGTCCGAGCGCAGGTAGAAAGCCGTATTGCACAAGTGCACGGGCAACGGCCGAACGCAAAATGCTGTAACCGTAATTCAAATGGGCATTTACGCTGTTTTCATGACTGCGGGCAAATTGTTCTCCGAACAGTACGCGGAAATACAAAGCGGCAGCTTGGCTTTCGGCGAAGTTTTTATCGCCGGATTTTACGCTGTCGGCTAAGGCATTCAGACGGCTTGCGGCAATATCGTGGCCGCTGTAATCGAGCAGCCAAGCCTGATTGCGGATTTTCTGTTTCACAATCTGTTGCCACAGCTGCTTTTTTTGCGGTTCTGTCATATTGATTTGTTGTTTGAGCACTTTCAGGCTGCGGTGGTATTGTGCAAACGGCAGCCATTGGCCGCAGGGCAAAAATTGTTCGTCGCAGGTAAGCAGGGTGATGCCATATTGTGCCAGTGCAGATAGCAAGGGTGCGGTTAGTACCACTTCCCGTGCTTCGACTATAATAACGGCGATGTCTTCCAGCGGTATAGGTATGGCTTCGTCCTGTTGAATCAGCAGGTGGCTTTGTTGCAGCGACAGGCGTGCAGGGCGGCTGATTAAAATGCTGCGCCAAGTCATTTTATTTTCTCCGTAAGTAGCTTTTTTGAATGGGTTATACAGTAAAACGGCTACACCATTGAAGGTGCAGCCGCTAAGGGTTATTTTTTCTTTTTGTCATTCAATTCAGTGCGTTTTTCTGCTTTGCACAAGCGGATTTCTTTGCCTAATGGGTCGACTTGGTATTTTTGGAAAATAGAAACGGCTTTTACGCCAATACCGCGGTGTATTCCATCTTTACCTTTTCTTTTCTCTAAATCATGTTCTTTAAGAGTAATAGCACCTGTTGCCCTATCCAAACCAACGTAATAACCAAAAAACTTATCTTTTTTAGTTACAACTTTAATTAAATCGTTAGGATACAGAGTGAATTGGAAATCAAAATTTTCATCAATTAAATCCCAACAGCCTTCATCTTTATTTGCCACTACCGCTCTATTCGGCAAAATACCTTTTGCCACCTGCCAAGCATAAACCGGCACCAGATAATTTTTACCGTTTTTGCCGAATACATCTACTCGCACCATGGTAGCGTTGTCGGCAATACCGTGTGCCGTACCGCTACGGTCTTTTCGAACCATCACACCGGTTTTCTGTACGTCCTCCACCCGCACCGCTTTGACCAATGACCCTTGCCTGCCATCTTTCGCAGGCTTGTAAAACGGTTGATCGGCAAACGCTTTAACGGGATCGTCTTTATACGCCTGCAACCGTTCCTGCAAAGCTTGATATAAAGCAGGTTCGCGGTCAGGGTAGCCGACGATGTTTTCAATATCCTTCAGTTTTAACGCTGTCAATGGCTTTCTCACCACGCTGATGTTTTCAGACAGGCGTTTGGCGGATTTGACGGTTTCAAGATGTCCTTGTCCTGTCATCTTGCGGTTGGGGGCGCGTGAGACAAATAAAGGCGATACAAAATCATGCAATGCTTCAGGCCGGCTGTTTAGTTTCTCTGCCAGCTCTTCACGGGGAGAGTCGCTGAATACCCGTATCATCACTTCTTGGCGGAAGAAGTCCCACGGCTGCGGAATGCGGGTTTTGACTTCGCCGGTTTCGCTATCCACGGTTTCCAAAGTTTCACGCCGCTGCATGGCTTTGGTGATTTTCTGCTGCATGGAAACGGTAGAGCAGGCGACTACAATGGCATCGAGTGTGTGGTGGCGGTCGTTGTCTTCCCTTACTTTTTTCAAGCCCCACAAACCGCGCAGCAGGGCAGTGATTTCGCCGTTTGATGCGAATACGCGCCGTTTGCCGGTTCCTTGCAGATGCAGGTTTTTTTCAATAAAGCTGCATAAAAAGCGGGCAATATAACGGGTATCGTTCAGATTGCGTTCCAAAAAGCCTTGTTCGGCTTTGCCGTCCAGTTTGGCCGTCTGAATACGCTGTTTTTTAGCATAGGGAAAACGGCAGCCTTGTACCCGCGCTTGAAATTCGCGCCAGCGTTGGCTATTGCCGGCACCATCAAGATATTCATAAGGCGTTTGATTGCGCTTTTTCTGGTTTTCGCTGCCCAATACCAGCACTTTGTTTTTAAAGCTGTCGTCCCAAGTGCGGGAAAACGGCAGGGCGTGGTCGATTTCCACGTAGCCTTTTTCGTTCAGACGGCCTAAATCTATCGGTATGCCGGAATACAGGCATTTACCTTGTTGCTGTTCATACAGGCGCAGTTTCAGAATATCGCCGCCTTTGGGTTCTCCGGCAAAATGTGGGAACAATTCTTTAAAATGTTTCGCCGCACGCTCGCGTTCTTTGCGGTTTTCTTCCTGACGTTTTTCGATTTCCTTTCGGTCTTTAAACGATTTGCCCAACTCGCGTGCGGTTTCGATATGCACCCGCTGCGGCGAACCGTAGCGGCGGATAATCGCGTTAATCACTTTGCGTGCTTGCGTGAGTGTGCGCAGTACCACAGGATTGCGGATTTCGCCGGCAGGAATGGGTGGCAGCAGCACTTGGTTTTTCGATTCTGCCAAGGCACGGTGATCGCCGTAAACTTCTTTGCAGGCTTCGTCATAGCGTATGCCGCGTTCCATTAAAGGCAGAATATTCCTTAAGGCTTTCAGCGAAAGTTGGATAAACTTATCAAAGTTCAAACCTGCCAGCAGCGCGTCCAACACATTTTCAGGTAGCCTTAAATCGGCCAAGGTTGCTTGAATATCTTCATCGGTTTTATATAGTGAAAATGCCGTGCCGATTTCATCCAGTATTTCGGGATTGCGGATGCGGTTTTCCCATTCGCCTTTCAAACCTGCTTTGTCCAATACCGTGCGGATTTTATGGTAGGCCTTCATTTCCATTAATGTGCCGTTTTCCGCCTTGAGGCCGTCTGAATCTTTTCCGTAACGCAGCCCTTTGAATACTGCGCTTTCAGGCAGATTCAATATTGAGCGCACCTGTTTATATGTTAGTTTGGCTTTTTTATACGGCTCGTCCAACAGCTGTTTGCGCTCTCCTTCATCCAAAGCCCGCTCTTCGCCGTTGTGCAGAATCCGCAGGTTGTTCAGTTTGGTCAGCCAGATAAACCGTTCGGCGGAATAAGTATTTTTAGCCGCTTTGTATTCGGAAGGCTCAAATGTGCATTTACCCAGCATTTTCAACACGGCTTCACCCTGTAAGGCACTGCGCTGCGTCATCAGTAATTCGTCAACTTTGCTTTGCAACTCTGCCGAAGCAAACGGGTTTCCGAGCGCACATTGCCGCTCGAACAGCAAATGCAATTCTCTCTGTAAATCCAAGCGGTTGAAAGTGTGGGTGTAATCACCGCCTTTATTGCGCAAATGCCCCGATTGTTCCGCAAATAATTTAACCGCCAATTCGGCAGGCGTGCGGTATTGTTCAGAACTTTCTGACAGCAGTTTGCTGTTTTCGGCCACGCCGGCAAGGAGACGTCCTAATTCTTTGTTTTCCGTTTGGGTTTCGCTTTTTCGTTGCGACAGATAACCGCGGTGTTTAACCAAATGCAGCAATACCGCCGCCCATTCTTGATTCGTCAGCTTTCTCTCCAAACCAGCCACACGCAACTGCCAAGTATCAATCGGCAGGTTGGGTAGGCCGTCTGAATTAAAGTCGTTAACACTCAAAATACCTTCGCGCTTGAGCAGGCGGCGCAACCGCAGTAAACGGTGGGCGCGGCGGCGGATTAAGCGGCGCACACTGCGCGCCTGCCTGCGGGCCAAGGCTAAAGAATCGCCTGTTTTCGGCACTTCCGCCCGTTCAAATGTGCGCACCCCGCAATCCAGCAGGCCGATGGGGTTTCCCTCTTCATCTACTAAAATCAAGGCCCAGCCTACTGAAGCAATACCCAAATCCAAACCCAAAATATAGCGTTGCGGCTGTTTTTTCATTTCTTCCCCTTTTCATCTTGATTTACAAAAAAATACATACGCTTATTTATAGTAAAGAAATAAATATTTGACAAGTGTTTTCATCATCATTAGAATCAAATTTATTGTTGCACTACGAGATGAGAGCCGTTGCTACAATAAGGCCGTCTGAAAAGACGTGCCGCGACGTAAAGATTCAGAAATGAGTTGAGCCCCTGTTTAAGTCCGCTTAAACAGGGGCATCGTCTTTTTAATATCTGAAAAAGCCTGTTATGGTGAATCAACTTAAAGATAAAAATAGTACGCTCGTCATACTCGGGCAGGCCCGAGCAGGCCGTATGAAAACAATCAACTGTTCCAAAGTTAGGAACCTTCCAATTGATATCAAAGGTGCGGTATTCTTAGATAACCAAACTCCCTAAGCCTAAAATATCCGAAATACCAAACTGTGAATCTTGATGTGGCAGTGGCGGAGTAAAAAACATTGTTGGAACGGCAAGGCGCAATGCCTGTCTGAAAAACAATCACAATCTTCTACACGCAGGAGAAAAGCATGAAACTTTTTAAAACCAACGATTTGATTTCCGTTATCAATGTGGCGGATTATGAAACCGCGCTGGCGTGGTATCAAACATGGTTGGGCGAGCCGGATGAGGTGCCGATGGAAAGCACGGCGGAATGGCGTATTGCCGACCATGCTTGGCTGCAACTCACCGGTGCGGAGGCGGGCGGTAAAGCGGCGGTGGTTATCGGTGTGGACGACGTGGCTGCTTGCCGCGAAGCGCTTATTCGAGCAGGCATCGAGGCGGGGGAAATTGTTGATTGGGAAGTGGTGCTGGCTTGCGATGTGGCCGATCCCGAAGGCAACGGCATTTCTTTTGTGCAGCTTAAAGAATAATTTGCAGGCTCGAATGGCATTGTTGGCCGTCTGAAAAAGGTACATACGATGAATTACGAAGAACTGCTCGCTATCCTTACCCGCGAAGCCGACCCCGAACGCGCTGTGCCGATGAAAGCCTATATGAAGCACCGTTTCGACTATCTCGGCATCAGCAAGCCGCGTTTGGCTCAAATCTGCAAGCTGTTGTTTAAAAATGCGGCGGCAGAAGAAGTTGACTGGCGGTTTGTCGAACAATGCTGGGCCGATCCGCATCGCGAGCTGCAATACTGTGCGCTTGAGTATCTGAAAACCATGCAGAAAAAGCTCACGCTACAAGACATTCCGCACCTGAAAAAGCTGATTACTGAAAAATCGTGGTGGGATACGGCGGACGTGCTCGACCGCATTGTCGGCGGCATCGCTTTGGTTTACCCCGAAACCAATGCCGTGCTGCTGGATTGGAGCAACAGCGGCAATATCTGGCTGCGGCGCGTCGCCATCGACCACCAGCTTTTGCGCAAAGACAAAACCGACACCGCGCTGCTGGAGCAAATTATCTGCAACAATTTGGAGCAAAAAGAATTTTTCATCAACAAAGCCATCGGCTGGGCGTTGCGCGATTACAGTAAAACCAACCCCGAATGGGTGCGGGCATTTATCGAACGGTATCGCAGCCGTATGGCGAAACTCAGTATCCGTGAGGCGGAGAAGTATGTGTAAGCTGCATGACCGAAGCAATCTGCACAAACGTTTTAGCGAAACTCACAAAGTTTGCTTTAGCGAAACCCGCTAGCGGGTTTTCAGACGGCCTCCATGCCTGTCTGAAAATAAAGATAAGGAAAAGCCATGAAACCCCGTTTGAACCCTGTTGCAAGCAGCCTGATGTTGGCGTTGATACTCGCCGCCTGCAAAAGCACCGTTGTTCCGCTCGAAAGCAAAATCGATATTCCGCAAGCCTTCAGCCAAGCGGAAGCGGCGCGCGGCAGCGCGGAAATCGGCCGCTGGTGGCAGCATTGGAACGACCCCGTACTCAGCCGCTTAATCGAACAAGGTTTGCAGCAAAACCACGATATCCAAATCGCCCGCAGCCGTTTGAACGAAGCGCGTGCCATTGAGCGCTTGGCCGATGCCGATAAAGGCCCGACGGTCGGCGCGGGCGCGGAAGCATCGCGCCTCAACGCCCGCATCAGCAACCCGCTGAGCGACGAAGCCCGCGCCGTGCTCGGAAGGATTCCGCAGGCTGCCGATTTGGCGGGCGAGCGTTTCACGTTGAAAGGCAACAGCCTCACGGGTGGCTTTTCCGCGTCGTGGGAGCCGGATATTTTCGGGCAGAAACGCAGCGATGCCGATGCCGCCGCTTATGCCGCACTCGGCAGGCAGGAAGAAGTGTACGGCACGCAAGTGCTGATCGGTGGCGAAATTGCCGAGCATTACCTGCAAGCCCGCGCTGCCCAAGCACGTTTGAAGTCGGTAAACCGCAATATCGCCACCGTCGAGCGGCTGGCGAAATATGTGCAAGGCCGTTTCAAAGCAGGCCACGTTACCGCTTATGAAGTGGACGAAGTCGCCAGCAAGCTCACCGCCTTGCGCGCCAAGCAAAGCACCATCGAATCGGAATACGCCGCCCATGTGCGCAGCATCGCCGTGCTTACCGGCCAAACCCCGCAAACATTTGCCTTGCCTGAAAGCAGCGTCAACATCTTGACTACGCAACCCGCCGCACCGAGCGGCCAAACCCCGCAAGGCCTGCTTGAGCGCCGCCCCGACATCCGCGCCCATGCCGCGCAAGTGAACGCCTACGCCGCCAAACTCGCCAGCGCCAAAGCCGATTTGCTGCCGCGTTTTACCATCGAATTTTTGGGCAGGGGCACCATCAGTATCGACAGCGATAGCGATTTAAAAGGCTGGGGCAGCTTGATCAAAGCAGGCATCACAGTGCCGATTTTCACCAACGGACGCATCAAAGCCAATATCGCCGCCGCCGATGCACGGCTTCAGACGGCCTTATTGCAATACGACCAAAACATCCTCAAAGCCCTCGGCGAAGTGGACAGCGCATATCAGGCACACAGCGCGCTTACCCGCCAAAACACCTTGCTGGTTACTGCGCACAAACAGGCGGCAAAACAGGCGGGCGATGCCGAAAAACTGTTTAAATACGGCCAAAAAACGCTCGATAACGCCCTCACCGCACGCCTGAACGAAGAAGCGATGCAGGAAAATCTGATTCAATCGCAACTGGCGCGCGCGCGGATGTTGGTTGGTTTGTATAAGGCCTTGGGCGGCGGCTGGGTCGGCGGGTAAACGAAGCGGTGAAAGCCGTTGTCTCACCAACATTGCTTGCTCCGGCGTATTCCCGCTGAGTTTGCGGTATCGACGTAAGTTTCAGGCCGTCTGAAAGCCCGTGCGGACGGCCTGACAAATCCGTTGCCGCTGGGCTATAATCCAAGCCTGTTTATTCTCAAACGAAAGCCGTATATGAACAAAATCCTACTGCCCGCCGCCGCGCTGATCCTTGCCGCCTGCGGCTTCCATTTGAAAGGCATGGGCAACATATCCGGTTCGCTGCCGTATCAGGAATGGCATGTTGCGGGCGGCCAAATGCAGCAACCGTTGGAAAACGCCCTGCGCCGCGCCGACGGCAAGCCCGCAACCCAAGCTCCGGTATCGGTTACCGTAACCAATATCGAAACCCGCCGCGACATTTACACCATCACGCGTGCGGCGGACATCAATGAATTTCTGCTGATTCTGCGCGTAGAAGCCCAAGCCGCCAAAAACGGCCAACCATGGGGAGAGCCGATGGTGGTGCTGGTGCAGCGTAAAATGGATTACGCCGACAGCGAAGTGTTGGGCAAACAGGAAGAAGAAGCCACTATTTGGGCGGAAATGCGTGCCGATGCAGCCGACCAAATCGTGCGCCGCCTAACCTTTTTGAAGGCCAACTGATGCCGGTGATGAGTATCGAACAGGTGTCGCCCGATTTGCCGTTGAAACCGCTGTATGTGATTCACGGCGAAGAGGATTTGCTTCGCGTGGAAGCATTGGACACTTTACGCGCCGCCGCCAAACAGCAAGGCTATCTCAACCGCGAAGTTTATACCGCCGATAATGCGTTCGATTGGAACGAATTATTGCAGTCTGCAGGCAGCATGGGTTTGTTTGCCGATCTGAAGCTGCTGGAAATCCATATCCCGAACGGCAAACCCGGCAAAAACGGCGGCGATGCGCTGCAATCGCTGGCGGAAAATCTGCCGGAAGACACCGTAATCATTGTGATGCTGCCCAAACTCGAACGCGCCCAAACGCAGGCCAAATGGTTCGGCGCGTTGGCGGCGCACGGCGTGGTGTTGGAAGCCAAAGCCGTTACCGGCGCAGCCTTGCCGCAATGGATAAGAGGCCGTCTGAACGCCTTAAACCTCAATATCGAACCCGATGCGCTGGCTTTGTTTGCCGAACGCGTGGAGGGCAATCTCTTGGCCGCCAAGCAGGAAATCGACAAGCTCGCGCTGCTGCATCCTGCCGGCCATCTCGTGAATATGGCGGATGCCGAAGCCGCCGTCGCCAATGTCGCCCGTTTTGATGTGTTCCAACTTGCCGGAGCGTGGATGAGCGGCGACAGCGCCCGCGTTGCCCGCCTGCTCGAAGGTTTGGAAGCCGAAGGCGAAGAGCCGGTGTTGCTGCTGTGGGCGGTGGCCGAAGACATCCGCACCCTGATCCGCCTGACCGCCGCGCTGAAGCAAGGCCAGAGCATACAGGCCGTGCGCAACAGCCTGCGTTTGTGGGGCGACAAACAAACCCTCGCACCGATGGCGGTAAAGCGCATCAGCATCAGCCGTTTGCTTGCCGCCTTGCAGGATTGCGCCCGCATCGACCGCATCATCAAGGGCGCGGAAGACGGCAATGCGTGGGCGGAATTTAAACATTTGGTTACGGGTTTGGCCTTGTAACAGATATAATGTGCACCTATCTATACAACAGGCCGTCTGAAAACTTTTAGCGAAACCCGCGCTCGTTTTGGTAAAGCTCACAAAGTTCGCTTTCAGACGGCCTGAAAAACCAAGTTCTTCAAGGAAACACAAACATATGGATAATAAAACCAAACTCCGCTTAGGCGGACTTGCATTGCTGGCCACTGCCGTATTAAGTTTGATACTCGTGCTGTTTACCGATTCATGGCCGGTTGCCATTCTATTGGCCATCGGCATCATGTCGGGAGTTGTCGGCGGGTTGATTTGGTCTTCGCGCCGCCAGCAACGCCAGTTTCTCGAACGCCTGAAAAAATTCGACATCGACCCCGAAAAAGGCCGCGTCAACGAAGCCAACCTGCGCCGTATGTATCACAGCGGCGGCCAAGCCCAGAAAGACGTGATTACCATCATCTGCATGTCGCAAAACTGTTCGGTGGACGAAGCCCATGAGATGATGAAAAAACGCCCGACCCGCCAGCAAATGAACCAAATGGCGCAACAACAGATGAAAGGCCAGCGCAGGCCGCACCGTTAACGGGTTGGAGCCGGGATACCGGCAGGCCGTCTGAAAACAGTTTTCAGACGGCCTGTTTCATTTCGATATAAAGGAAAACCGGAATCCGATGCCGTCTGAAAACGCAGGCGGCGCGGCAAACCCGCCTGCAAGCTGCAGGCGTTTCGTTTATAATGCTGGCTTTTCCGCCTGCCCCAAAAACCATGAAAACCGTAGAGAAAAACGTATTGGTGCTGCACAGCGCCGAGCAGATGTTCGAACTGGTCGATAAAGTAGAGGACTACCCCAAGTTCCTGCCGTGGTACAGCAAAACCGAAATCATCGAGCGCAACGGCAACGAGTTGAAGGCACGTCTTTTCATGGACTACATGAAAGTGCAGCAGTCTTTCGCCACGCATAACCACAACGTGCCCGGGCGCGAAATCCGCATGGATTTGCTCGAAGGGCCGTTCAAAACCCTGCAAGGCACTTGGACATTCATTCCGCTGGGCGACGATTGCTGCAAAATCGAATTCAGGCTGCAATACGATTTTTCCAGCAGCCTGCTTTCCGCGCTGATTTCGCCGGTGTTCAACCACCTTTCCGGCACGTTGGTGGACGCATTTATCAAAGAGGCGGACCGCCGCTATGGTTGAAATCGAAATCGCTTACGGCACGGCGGAGAAACAACTGCTCGAAACCATGCAGGTGGAAGAGGGTACCACGACGCGGCAGGCGGTGCTGCAAAGCCGTATCGCCGCCGAATTTCCCGATGCCGATGTTGAAAAAGCGCCGTTGGGCATTTTCGGCAAAGCGGTAAAAGACGATACCGTGCTGCGCGATAAAGACCGCGTGGAAGTATACCGCCCGCTGCTGATAGACCCGAAAGAAGCCCGCCGTCTGCGGGTGCAGTCGAAAAACGAAGAAGCGTAAACATGCCGTCTGAAGAACCGTTTTCAGACGGCCGCAACCGATAAAAATATATTTTAAGAATACATCATGCCGCAAATCAAACTCATCGCCGGCCTCGGCAATCCCGGAAACGAATACGTCCACACCCGCCATAATGCGGGCTTTTGGTTTTTAGACGAACTGGCTTGGGAATGGAAAGCCCATTTCAAGGAAGAAAAGAAATTCTACGGCGAAGTAGCGCGTGTCGCCCGACCCGAAGGCGAAGTGTGGCTGTTGAAACCGAATACTTTCATGAACCGCTCCGGCCAAGCCGTGGCTGCGCTTGCCCAGTTTTATAAAATCAAGCCCGAAGAAATTTTAGTGGTGCATGACGAACTGGATATCCCGTGCGGGCGCATCCGTTTCAAACTCGGCGGCGGCAACGGCGGGCATAACGGCTTGAAAGACATTCAGGCGCGGCTCGGCACGCCGAATTTCTACCGCCTGCGTTTGGGTATCGACCATCCGGGCGACCGCAATTTGGTGGTGTCGTATGTGTTAAACAAGCCGAGTGCCGACGACCGTGCGCTGATAGACGAAGCGGTGGCGAAGTCGTTGAAAAACCTGCCGTTGATTCTGGCAGGCGAATTTGAAGAAGCGGTGAGGGTGCTGCACAGCGGCAAATAGAATCCGGTAAGCGGACATATCAAGTTGAGAGGCCGTCTGAAAACTTTTCAGACGGCCTCTCAAGCATTGTTACTTAACAATGGTTACTTTATTGATCACGATCGGGCTAACCGGAACATTTTGGTAGTATGCCTGATCGGTGGTTTTTGTTTTGGCGATCTGATTCACCACATCCATGCCGCTGGTTACTTTGCCGAACACGGCATAGCCGTAGCCTTGGATGGTTTTGCTTTTGAAGTTCAGGAAGTCGTTGTCGGCCACATTGATGAAAAATTGGCTGGTGGCCGAATTCGGGTTGGCGGTGCGCGCCATGGCAATCGTGCCGACGGTGTTTTTCAGGCCGTTGTCGGCTTCGTTGCTGATGGCTTTGTCGGTAGCCTTTTGGGTCAGATCCGGCGTAAAACCGCCGCCTTGGATCATGAAGCCGTCGATAACGCGGTGGAAAATCGTGCCGTTGTAAAAGCCTTTTTGGGCGTAGTTGACAAAGTTGGCTACGGTTTTCGGAGCTTTTTTCTCGTCCAGTGAAAGCTCGATTTTGCCCATATTGGTGTCGATTACGGCACGGGTTTCGGCGTGAGTGGAGAGTGCGGCGGCAGCGATCATGCCGCCTAAAATCAGTTTGGGTAAGTGTTTCATAAGTTTTCCGATATGTTTTTAAAATATTGGCGATTAAACGCGAATCATGATGTTCGTATGTGCGGGCTGTGAAACGGTGTCGCAGCCGATTCGGTTTGTCGGGCGTTATTATCGTGGTTTTCGGCGTAGTATGATGTAAAAGGAATGTAAAAGGTTTCAGGCCGCCCGAAAGTATGTTTTCAGACGGCCTTTCGCCAACAAAATAAATATATGACTACACTTTAAAAACGGGTGGTCAGATCCGTCAGCCATTCGGGGCTAAGCTGAACCAGCAAGATTTCCAATTGCTTGTCAAAACCGGAAAGAACCAGCAAACCGACCGCCAGCAAACTCCAACCCATTACCTTCCGGCCGGTGTTGCTGATGGCTGCGAGTTTTTCGCGTTTTTGACGGAATACTTGGCGCGACAGCAAGCCGATGATAATCAAAGGAACCACCGCGCCCAAGCTGAACACCATCATCACTACCGCTACGCTGGCGAGGGCTTCGCCTTGGCTGGCCAAAGCAATGGCCGCACCTAAAGTCGGGCCGATACAGGGTGCCCAAACCATGCCGAGCAGCAAACCTACGCCCAGTTGTCCGAGCCCCGATTCGGGGTTGAAATTGCTCAACCATGCCTCACCGCGGCCGCTAAGTGCCGAGGTATAACGTCCCAGCCAGCCTTGCAAGCGGGTATTGAGCAGCCAGATTGCCACCAGCAACATCAACACCGCCGCTCCGTAGCGTAAATATTGGCTGTCCAAGCCCAATGCCAAGCCCACCGAAGCCACTACCGTGCCGACCAGAGTAAACGACACGGCCATGCCGAAAGCCAATGCAAACAAACCGATTTTCTGTTTGGCCATAGCCGAAGTAGCCACAATCGGCAAAATCGGCAGCACGCAAGGAGACAGGGTGGTAAGTACGCCCGCCAGCAGGCTCAAAGCCAATACGGTAATGCTGATGTCCATCTTTACTCCTTAGTGCGGCAGAGTTACAAACTGACGCAGGCGTTGCGGATTGGTTTCGCCGACGCTGCGGCGCACTTCTTTGCCGCCGTTAAACAGAATCAGCGTGCTTTGGCGGTTGGCTTTGAATGCCTTGACTTCTTGCTTTTGGGAATCGAAATCTACTTTGAGCACGGTTAGATTTTTAAACTCGGGCTCTTGCAGCATGGGTTTTAACACTTGCTCCTGACGGTGGCATACCGGGCACCAGTCGGCATAAATATCAACCAATACCGGCTTGCCGTCTTTTTGCAGGGCATCGAATTTTGCCTGTTGGAAGGGTTGGAAATCGGCAGCCAACGCTTGTCCGGCCAACAGTGCAGCGAAGAACATCGGTATGATTTTTTTCATGATTCTCATCCTTATGTTAGCGACGGCATCAACAGTTGCCGAAAACGTATCCTATCGTTTTACCGGTAATGCCGTCATTACGAAAAATGTAACCGAATAGACGCAGCCGAAATCTATTTCTGACATCGCTTTTCCTAAAATTTGGTAAAGAACGAAAGTTGGTAATATTTGAATATTTAAGAAAAATGAAAAACAATACGGTTTGAAAGACAGAGAGAGAAACGGTGAATTAAGACATTGTTGTAATAAAAAATATTGAAAAATATGAGGTTGTTTAACATCGTATTAATATTATATGTTAATATGATAACAAATAAAAAACGCAGTAAGCCGCACACACCAAAAATAATAACGGCACAGCCGAGATTTCTTTTGCAGTTACCGTCAAAAGGAAACACGGCTCTACAAAGGAACGCACCTAAAGGAGCACTTAATGAGAACCTTCACCAAAACGGCTTTGGCGGTGGCGGTGTTGTTCGGCATGGCATACGGCGGAGCCGAATGGCTTACCCATAACCGTGTCGTTCCGGCACAAGCCGCCGTAAGCGCGGATCAAACCCTCATCAAGCGTGGCGAATATGTTGCGCGGCTTTCCGACTGTTTTGCCTGCCATACTGCGCCCAAGGGCAAACCTTATGCGGGCGGATTGGCCATGCAAACGCCGCTGGGTGCGGTTTACAGCACCAATATCACGCCCGACAAAGCGACGGGTATCGGTTCATACAGCTATCAGCAATTTAAAAATGCCGTGCAACACGGCATACGTTCGGACGGCGCGCTGCTGTATCCGGCCATGCCTTATCCTTCGTATGTGATTATGCCCGAAGCCGATATGCAGGCGATGTATGCTTATTTTATGCACGGCGTGAAACCTGTTTCCCAACAGAATGCCCGCAGCACCTTGCCGCCGGTTTTAAATTGGCGCTGGCCGCTGGCTTATTGGCAGGCTTTATTTGCGCCGCAGCGTCGGTTTCAGGCCGACAGCCGTTACGACGAACATATCAACTGCGGCAAATACTTGGTTGAAGGCCCTGGCCATTGCGGAGCCTGCCACACGCCGCGCGGTATCGCTTATCAGGAAAAAGCCCTCAGCGACGACGGCAGCCACTTCTTGAGCGGAGCGGTTATCGACGGCTGGAGGGCCAAGAGTTTGCGCGGCGAGGCGCGCGGGTTGGCTTCTTGGTCCGAAGCCGAATTGGTGGATTTTTTTGCAAGCGGGCGTACCGGTACCAGCGCGGCATTCGGTGCAATGGCCGATGTGGTGGAACACAGTACGCAGTATTGGACCGATGGAGACCTCAAAGCCTTGTCGAGCTATCTGAAAACCTTGTCGCCCGCGCCCGGCAAAGAAGCGGAATTGCCGAAACGCGAAGATGTTACTACGGCCATGTTGAGAAGCGGTAAATACAGCAGCCGCGGTGCCTTGCTTTATGCCGAGCACTGTATCGTCTGCCACCGCGCCGACGGCAACGGCGTGCCGCGTGTTTTCCCGGCACTGAATAACAACAGCGCCGTGTATGCCGATGATGCCCAGTCGGTCATCCAAATAACCCTTGAAGGCGGGCGCATGCCGCAGAGCAAGCATGATCCCATGGCTTTCAGCATGCCCGGATTCAGGTATTTGAGCGATCAGGATATCGCCGACTTAGCGAACTTTATCCGCAACGGTTGGCAGAACCAAGCGCCGGAAATCAACAAGGCCGATGTGGCCGAAATCCGCCGTTTTGTGAGAAGCAAAGCACCCAATATCGTGCCGCAGGCAGCATCGGGAGAGCATCATGAATAAAACACTTTCTTTATTGGGAGCCGCCTGCCTGTTTTTGTTCGGATTAACTGCGTGCCAAGACCAACCGAAAGCCACCGAAGAGCAGGCTGTCCGTTATCCGATCGTAACCGGTAAGGGCGATCAGAAAAAGGTTGTGGGCGAATATACGTTGCCGTCCGACAGCGATATCGACAAACAACCCAATGCGGAGCAAATCCGCTACGGCCAGCGGTTGATGAACGAAACCAAACGCCTGTTGCCCGACCACGTGGGCAGCCACCTCAATTGCAGCAGTTGCCATATCGCGCAAGGCAAGGTGCCCGGCGGCAACCCTTATATCAATACTTACAACCGCTATCCGCGCGTGATGCCGCGCCCCGGTAAAGAAATCGATTTGACCGGCCGCATCAACGGCTGCTTCCGGCGTTCGATGAACGGCAAACCCCTGCCCAAAGACAGCGAAGCGATGCAGGCTATGATTGCCTATATCAAATGGCTGGGGCAGGACGTGCCTAAAGGACAGCGGGTGGATATTGTGAACGCTGTGCCGATCAATACCGACCTTGTGCCCAACCCCGAGCGCGGCAAGGTGCTGTACGGGCAGTATTGCACTTCCTGTCACGGCAGCAACGGCGAAGGCAAGCGCGACAGCAGCGGTTATTATGCGTTCCCGCCGTTGTGGGGCGACGAATCCTTCAATATCGGTGCGGGGATGGCGCGTACCTACAAAGCGGCCGCCTTCCTCAAAGCCGCCATGCCGATGGGGGTGCAAACCCACGGTGTGTGGGGTGAAGGCAATTTGCTCAGCGAGCAGGATGCGGTAGACATCGCCGAATACTTTACCCATCAACCGCGGCCGGATTTCGCCGGTAAAGTAAACGACTGGCCGAAAGGCGATAAGCCCAAAGATGCCCGTTATTGAAGCGGTTTGTCTGATAGGTACGGCAGGTTTGAAGCCTGCCGTATTTTTGCGCGAAGGTATGGCGGTGTTTTCAGACGGCCTCATCATAAATGTAAAAGTAACGGTTTCAGGCCGTCTGAAAAACGTTTAAACATAAAAATATGCCTTCCGTATTGGAATCTTTACATTTCCCAAACGTTTGACAACGCATTCCGCCAAAATTAGAATGCGCGTACTTTCCGCACCTAACAAATTGAAAAAACAAATCATTATGGGTAGTAGCACCGAAACGGCAGCACACACGAAAAATATTCTGGTGGTTTTTTATTCGCAAACGGGGCAACTGCAAAAGCTGACCGAGCAGTTTGCCGCGCCTTTGAAACAGCATTCCGATATTTGTGTAGAAACTTTGGAAATCAAACCGCGGCAGGCGTTTGCATTTCCGTGGCGGTTTATGAAATTTTTCAACACCTTTCCCGAAACCGTACACTTGCAGCCGCAGGCCATTGAGCCGTTGAAGTTCCAACGTGAACGGTATGATTTGGTGGTGATCGCTTACAGCGTTTGGTTTTTATCGCCCGCCCAGCCGGTTACCGCTTTCATGCAGAGCAGGGAAGCGCAGGCCGTCTTAAACAATACGCCGGTGGTTACATTAATCGGTTGCCGCAATATGTGGCTGATGGCGCAGGAAAAAATGAAAAAGCTGTTGCAGCACGCAGGAGCGCGGCTGGTAGGGAATGTGGTGAAAACCGACCAATGCGGCAGTGCCGCCAGCTTCATCACTACGCCGGCGTGGATGCTGACCGGCAACAAAAAGCCAGTGTCGTGGCTGCCGAGTGCCGGCATCAGCGACGAAGAAATAGCCGATGCCGCGCGCTTCGGGCAGAAAATTGCCGATACCTTACAAGCCGATAAACCGCTGGACGAAACGCTGCTGCAAAATATGGGTGCGGTAAAAATCAATGAAAAACTGATTCTGAGCGAGCGCTTCGCACACCGCAGTTTTTACCTCTGGGGCAAACTTTTGATTGCCGCCGGAAAAATCTCCCCTTTGCTGAGAAAAGGGATTTTGTGTTTTTATATCGTTTTTTTGGTGGCGGTTATCCTTACCGTAGTGCCCGTTACCGCATTATTGAAAAGCCTGTTTGCCCCTCTGCTGAAAAACAAAATCCAAATGCAGAAGCAACAATACGGCTGGCCTTCAGGGGAATAATTTGAGCATCTTGTCAAACGTTTATCTCAACCGCGTATCTGCCTTCCTGCCGAACGGGCCGGTGGATAACGAACAAATGGAGCATATTTTGGGCATGGTTGGCGATGTGCCTTCCCGCGTGCGCAAAATGATTCTGCGATCCAATGCCATCCGCCACCGTTATTACGCCATCGATCCCGTTACCCGAAAAGCCACCCATACCAACACCGAGCTTTGCGCCGAGGCTGTCAAACGCCTGTTTCAACAAGGCATACAGGCCGAACAAGTAAGCTGCTTGGCGTGCGGCACATCGTATCCCGACCAGATTATGCCGGGGCACGGCGTGATGGTACACGGCTTGCTGCCCGATGCGCCTGCTTGCGAAGTAGCCAGCATGTCCGGCGTGTGCGTGGCGGGCATGGCGGCGATGAAACATGCGTTTAACGCCGTGCGCACGGGTGAACACCGACATGCCGTCGCTGCCGCTTCAGAAGCCGCTTCCGCCGTGATGCGCGGCGAAAACTTTCGCAGCGAAGCCTCGCAAAAACGGCTTGAAAACGCCCGCCCCGAAATCGGTTTTGAAAAAGACTTTTTACGCTGGATGCTTTCGGACGGCGCAGGTGCGGTTTATTTGAGCAACCGCCCGAATTCAGACGGCCTCAGCTTTAAAATCCATTGGATAGACCTGCTTTCCTATGCCAACGAAATGCCCGTGTGCATGTATGCGGGTGCCGAAGTGAAAGACGGCGGGTTTGTCAGTTGGAAAAGCGTCGATGCCGATTACCGCGAGAAAAACAGCCTGATGGCCATCAAACAGGATGTCAAACTGCTCAACGAAAATATTGTCCGCTACACCGTAGAAAAGCCTTTGCAGCGTATCAAGCAGAAATACAATTTGCAGGCCGATGAAATCGATTGGTTCCTGCCGCATTATTCGTCGGGCTTTTTCCGCGACCGTGTAGCCGAAGGCTTGGTCAATGCCGGTTTTCCGATTCCGCAGGAAAAATGGTTTACCAACCTGTACGAAAAAGGCAACACCGGTTCCGCCTCGATTTACATCATCCTTGAAGAATTCATACGCACTTTCCCGCTGCGAAAGGGTCAGAAAATATTGTGCTATATCCCCGAAAGCGGGCGGTTTTCCACCTGTTTCATGTTGCTGGAGGCGGTATGAAAGTAGACGATATTCCGCAAGACGAGAGCAAAACCTATCACGGCCATCAGAAAATCATCTACGGCACGCGCGACGGCCATTACGAAGCCGCCACCAGCAGCGGCTGGCAGGACGAAGCATTCGCCACTGAGCAGGCCGTAGCGGAATTGGACGAATTGACCGAACAGGCGTTGCAGGCCGTCTTAAAAGGCGAACGTTCGCCACTTTATTATTATATGTACCGCTACCGCCACGACGAAAGCAGCCTCGCCCAATCCGCAGGCTTGTGGCGTTGGCAGATAAGGCGGCATTTCCGGCCGGAAGTGTTTGCCAAACTCAACAACAAAACTTTAAGCAAATACGCCCAAGCCTTGCAGCTTGATGTTTCCACCTTGCGCCAGCCGCTTTCAGACGGCCTCGAACCATGATCGAATTCCACCACCAGCACACGGCCCACTGCGAAAGCGGTGTGATGTCTACCTTACTCAAGCACCACGGTTACGATTTAAACGAAGCCATGATTTTCGGATTGGCTTCCGCCCTCACGTTTGTTTATCTGCCCGTGGTCAAATTGGCGGGCATGCCGCTGATTTCCTACCGCATGCCGCCGAAAGGCATCATCAAAAACACTTGTAAAAATTTGGGCATACGGTTGAATATGCGCAAGTTTTCATCAGCCGAACAGGGGCGGAAGGCGCTGGACGAGGCTCTTGCCGCAGGCAAACTCGTCGGCTTGCAGACTTCCGTGTTTTGGTTGCCGTATTTCCCCGAAGAGATGCGTTTTCATTTCAATGCCCACAATCTGCTGGTGTACGACAAGGAAGACGGCGATTATTTAATCAGCGACCCTGTGTTTGAAACCGTGCAACGTTGCGCCGCCGAAGATTTGCAGCGAGCGCGTTTTGCCAAAGGCGCATTGGCCGCCAAAGGCTTGATGTACACCATCGATGGTTCGAGGCCGTCTGAAAACTGGTCTGCCGAGCTGCCGCGGTTGATTCGCAAGGCAGTTGGCAAAAACGCCAAACAGATGCTTGCGCCGGTGTTTTTCGTTGGTGTGCGCGGCATCCGTACGGTGGCCAAACAAATTGAAAAACTTGCCGGCAGCGGCAAATCGGAAAAATACAAAAAACTCTATCTCGGCCATATCGTGCGCATGCAGGAAGAAATCGGCACCGGCGGCGCAGGTTTCCGCTACCTTTATGCTTATTTTCTCGAGCAAGCCGCCGACATCTGCGGCGAACCTGCTTTTCAGACGGCCTCGCAACGCATGACGGCCATTGGAGACCAATGGCGCAAATTCGCAAGTTTGTGTGTGAAGCAATGCAAAAGGCCGTCTGAAAACGGCTATCGGGAAACGGCTGACTTTTTGCGGAAAATTGCTGACGCGGAAGAAAAATTGTGGTTGGATTTGAAAAATACCCGAAATCGAATCAAATAAAATAATAACCGGAAACGAATATACAAAAAAAAAAAAAAATAGAAATTACTGTCTTGTAATCAGCTTAGGAGAGGATTGTTGTGAGAGAGCCGGAATTATTCTTAACTAGGGTTTATAAGCCTTTAGATTCATTGGATTTTAATGGAGAAAAATTAAAGATTGATGAAAAAGAAATCAAATTCCTTCATCATTCTATTTTGAATAACAGTGAGTTTACAAAGGATGCGCGGGGAAATTGGAAATTAATATTTTTTAAAGACGATGATTTATACCGGCAAGAATTTTATATTAAATTTAATGAATTAGATAAAGACGAAGATATTGCTTTTTGCCAAGATGACAGTTCGAGAATATTGAAAAACACGGACTTGAATTTCAAAAAATATGATGAAATCACACGATTATGTTTTGTTTATGATGGCCAAATACAAGGCGATTCGAGGAAAGATCATCAAATAAATGATGAATTTCTAAAATATATAGAACATTTATCGTTGATTGTCCGTGAATCAAAAGCGGTAAAGTTCGATGATTTCTATGAAACGAGATCACATTATGGCCATTTTGATGGAAGAGGATTGTCGTTTTTGGCCAAATTACCAAAGCAAAGAGCTTATTTGGAACGCTATATTTTACTGGTAGCGCTGGCATACGCTTATTTAGGCGTATTGGAAAAATTCGGTAACGAGTTGGCCAAGTTGGGAAAACCGGAAGATATTTCCCGATTACATTTTTTATATGAAAAAATTTCTTATTTCTATGTGAAGTTCTTTTTTTGCCAGCCGGTACTCAGTAAAAATTCCGCCTCGGTTGAAGCGTGGAACCGTATCAGCGGCATTTTAAAAATTAGCGAATTAAAGAGTGAATTGGATCAAAAGGTTTCAATGATCCACTATATTTTAAATCTGCAATCCGAAAAGCAAGAGAGAAAACAAAAAGAAATAGATAAGAAAAAACAGGATAAAGTAAATATTACATTTGTGATTTTAGGGGTCGCCATCAGTTGCCTTCAATTGATCGGGCTATTCAAATAATATAAATTTTTATGATAGAAATAAAAAACCTTTCCCATCAATATCCAAACGCGCAAGTGCCGGCTTTGCGCGGTGTTTCGCTGGAAATCGGCGAGGGTGAAACTTTGGGTTTGCTGGGGCCGAACGGGGCGGGGAAAACCACGTTGATGTCGCTTCTGGCGGGTTTGCAGCCGGGGCAGTCGGGGCAGATTACTTTCGACGGCGTGCCGTTCGCGCGCCTGAGTAAAAAACAGCGGCACCAAATTTCCCTTGTGCCGCAAGATTTTGCCTTTTATCCCTTACTGAGCGTTTGGGACAATCTCAAATTTTTTGCCGCGCTTTATGACGTGAAAGACAAAGCGCATTTGCAGCAGTTACTTGAAGAAACAGGCTTGGAAGCGCACCGCAACAAGCTGGCGAAGCATCTTTCAGGCGGCCTCAAACGCCGCTTGAATTTCGCCGTCGGTTTAATCAACCGGCCACGCCTGATTTTTCTGGATGAAATCACCGTCGGCATCGACCC
Source organism: Neisseria sp. MVDL19-042950 (assembly GCF_030504625.1). Classification (GTDB taxonomy): domain Bacteria; phylum Pseudomonadota; class Gammaproteobacteria; order Burkholderiales; family Neisseriaceae; genus Neisseria. The sequence continues at coordinate 127,803 of NZ_JAUKWH010000001.1, forward strand.
CGAATCGCGCCGGTTTATTCTGGAAAGCGTGGCGGAGCTGGGCAGGAGGGGCGTAACCGTTATTTATACGTCGCATTACCTGCAAGAAATTGAATTGTTGTGTAAAAATCTGGTATTGCTGAATCACGGCCGAATGATTTATCAAGGCGGCGTGCAGGATATTTTGCAGCAAAACGGCCGATCTGGTTTAAGCGTGCAAACGCAGCCGCCGCTGAGCGATGAGCATGTGGCCGTCTTAAACGGCAAACGGGAAGCGAACGGAGCCGTGCGGATTGAAACGCAAACTGCCGAGCCGGTGTGGGTGTTTTTGCAGGAAAAAGGTTATGCGGTAACTGCCTGCCAATTCGGTTTTGCATCGTTGGAATCGTTTTATCTCGATTTCTTGCGCAATCAGGCGGAGGTAACATGCTGATTGCTTCTATTGTTAAAGAAATCAAGCTGTTGAGTAGAGATTTGCACGGCGTGGCGGTGTTGTTTGTGATGCCGGTGCTGTTTATGCTGATTATGTCGGCGGCGTTGAGCAATGAAGACGAGTTGAACCACCGCAGCAATATCGTGTTTATCGGCGAAAAAGACAGCAAACTGAATCAGGATTTCGTCAAAGCCCTGCAAGCCGAAAATCTGGCGGTGCAACAGGCCGCACCGTCGGAGCTTGCCGACTTTCAGACGGCCTTACAGCAAGGCAGGTTTGAATTGCTGGTGGTCAACCCCAACGGCAGCAAAACCGCGCTGACTGATGAAAAACCGCTGCAATTGTGGTTGAACCCGAGCGTAGACCGCTCGTGGCTGCTGGGTATGAAAGGCGTTTTGCAGAAACATTACACCGAAGAGCGGTTGGCGCATTTCCTCGACGGCAACCACGTTACGCTTGAGAACAACAAACGCGCGCCGATTAAAAAAATCCAAAACAAAGTAAACGAAGATTTGGATAAAAAATTCGCCGAAATCAACGACTATCTGGACAAGGATTTGTGGGAAGAAGTGTATCTCAACCGACAGGGCACACAGGTAACCAAGCCCAACTCGGTGCAGCACAGCGTGCCCGCATGGCTGATTTTCGGCATGTTTTTTATTATGATACCGCTTTCCAACGTCATGGCGATGGAACGGCAAACCAACACCATCACCCGTTTGCGCATGGCGCGTGCTTCGGCATGGAAGCTGATTGTGTCGAAGCTGGTGCCTTATTTCGTCATCAACCAGTTGCAGTTTGCCGGCATGGTGGCACTCGGTTATTTCGTGCTGCCGCATCTGAACATGCCCGCATTCGAGCTTTCAGGCGGCCTGCTGTCTTATGCGGCGCTGTCTTCGGCGGTGAGTTTGGCCGCATTAGGCTACGGTTTGCTGGTAAGCGTGATTGCGCGCACCACCGAGCACGCCGTGGTGCTGGGCGGCGGCGGCATCATCATTATGGCGGCGTTGGGCGGCATTATGGTGCCGGTGTATGTGATGCCCGAAGTTATGCAGACGGTTTCACAGTTTTCGCCGATGGGCTGGGCGCTTACGGCATTTCAGAATCTGCTGCTGAATCATTATTCGCTGATGCAGATTCACACACAGCTTTTGTTGCTGGCAGGGTTCGGCGTAGCCGCATTAACGGTTGCCGCGCTTTTATACCGCCATCAATTAAGAACACAGGTAAGATTTTAAATGGGCAATACGGTTAATACAGATTCCCCCGCGCTCGAGCGGGAATTGAAACTACTCATCGCGCGGGAGAGCGAAAGGGACGACCTCGATATCGACGCTTGGCAGGACGACGAACCGCTGTTCGGCCGCAAAAGCAGCATCGGTTTGGATTCACTCGACGCGCTGCAAATCAGCGTTGCTTTGCAGGCCCGCTACGGCGTGCGTTTGAACGGCGACCGCATGGTGCGCAAACACATGATGACCGTGCGCGATCTGGCCGCATTTATCCGTGCCGGGCAAACGGAGTAGCATATGGCCGTGTATGTTACCGGAGCCAGTTTCGTATGCGCACAGGGCGAGAACGAAGCGGCTTTTCCGCCGAACGGCAGTATCAAGCCGCCCGCCGTGCAGGTTTCGCAAATGCTCGGCCAAACAACCGAATGGCCTTATTTCAAGGCTTTCGGTCAGGATTTGCTGACCTTGCCCGATTTGTTTGCGTTGCTTGAAAAACACATGCTTCAGACGGCCTCGGCAGCAGGTTGGGAGGAAGAAGAGCTCGGCTGCGTGCCGATTTTAATCGGGTCGACCGCTTATGTGGTGTCCGATCAGGAAAGCCGTTTTGGTAGCGGGCAGGATGTTTATGCCTATCCGCCGAACGAAATCAGCGAGCATCTGCGCCGCCGTTGGAACAATCCCCATGTTTACAGCTTTGCCACCTCTTGCACCTCCTCGGCGCAAGCCATAGGTTACGGCTGTAAAATGATTGAAAACGGTTTTGCCGACAAAGCATTGGTTATCGGCTTCGAGATGTTCAACCGCTTTACGTTCGAGCATTTCCAAGCCATGCAGCTTTTGTCTTCCGGGGCGCACAGCCTGCCGTTGGCCGATCCGCAAGGCATTATTCTGGGGGAAGGTTTGGCCTGCGTTGCGTTATCCGCACAGCCGGGCGGCAATAGGCATTATGCCATCAGCGGCATCAGCAGCCTTACCGACCACGAAAGCCTCACCAACAGCAGCGATGATGCTTTAAGGCGTTTGATTGCCGGTATTCTGAAGCAGGCGGGCGTAGATGCCGCCCAGATTCAAACCGTTAAAGTGCATGCCACGGGCGGAATCGGCGACGAAGCCGAAGAAGCCGTGCTGCGCGAAATGCTTCCGCACAGTTACCGCCTGATTCTCAAACCTTATACCGGCCACCCGCTCGGCGCGGCGGGCGCACTTGAAACCGCCCTGATGTTGCGCTTTATCCAAAACGGCCGTTTCCCCGCACTGCCGGATGCGGCGGATTACACCGATTTGCCGACCGCACACGGCCAACCCGTTTCAGACGGCCTGTGCCTGCATTATTTCCTCGGTTTCGGTGGCAGCAATATCGGCTGGGTGTCGGAATGGTGTGAGGCCGTCTGAAAAGGAATATGCTATGAAACACACTTTCTGGATTCAGGCACAGCACAGTTATACCGCTACCGAAACCGACGGCATCGATCTGCGCCGCTACCTCAAGCAGCACGGCAGGGAAGCGCGCCGCATGAGCCGTTTCAGCCAACTGGTTTCGGCGGGCACCCTACCGTTTAATCCGTCGGCGGAAAGCAATATTTATCTGGCTTCACCGTTCAGCTCTCCGAGCAAATTCACCGATACTTTCAGCCGGTTGCTGAATGACAATCTGCCCAGCCCGCTGGATTTTATGGCTGCTTTAAACAATGCCGCCACGTTTCAGACGGCCCAGACGCTGGGTTGCGACGGCCCGTCGGTGTTTCTGCTGGTCAGCCCGCACACGTATTGGCAACCGTTATGGCTGGCGGTGAACGACTTGCTGCTGCATCCGCGGCAAACCGCATTGGTCGGATGGGCGTACGAGCGCATAAGGGCGGATGAAACGCAGCCGGAAGGCAGCTTTTGGTGGCAGATCGGCACCACGGCGGGCAGCAATCCTTCGGCTGAGATTATTGTCGATATGCAATCGAAGCATTTCGAGGAAGATGCTGCCGAATCGGCGGAAAAAAGCGGATTTTTACAGCCTGTTTCGCAAGTGTTCGATGTGCTTGCCCGTAAAGGGCAAGTTATTTTGCCGTGCGCGGGTTATCCGCAAAACGTGCGGATAACGGTTAAAACCGTTTAAATCGGGAGGCCGTCTGAAAAATGATTTTCAGACGGCCTTTTTAAAATTAAGAAATGATTTGTAAATATCCCGTTATCAACTTGAAATACGGCCGTAATAGGCTAATCTGTATCATTGTCAACGGCAAGAGTTTCTGCCGCCGACTTTTCCCAACCATTTCCAAACGCATAGAATAGGAGAGTATGATGAAAAAAGAATTTGAAGCACAAAAAGAAGCGTTAATGAAAGACATCCGTTCCGTTTTGGACGATGTAGAAGAGCTGTATAACAGCGGGGTGGAAGCCGGTTCGGAAGAAGCCAAAGTTTTGAAAGTCAAGCTGCAAGACAAGCTCGACGTAGCCAAATCGAAACTGCGTGATTTTGAAGAGCAGGCAACTGAAAAAGTGAAACACACCGCCAAACAAGCCGATGAGCTGGTGCAGGAAAAACCTTATTACGCAATGGGTTTCGCTGCATTGGCCGGTTTGGTGGTCGGTATTTTGCTGAACCGCCGCTAATTGATGGCAGAAGGCCGTCTGAATGTTCAGACGGCCTTCTTTTGTCGAAAAGCCGTTCATGCAAAAGGCTGTCGCCGAAGCATGATTCGGCGGTGTCAGTTGAATTGCGGTGCAGTTATATTCCTGTAAAATAAAGGCAATCTTTTCAGACGGCCTCAAAAGGGAACGATATGAACGTCAAACAAAACATCAGCCATTTTAAAATTTTGCTCGGTCAGGGCGTGGATTTGCTGTTATTGCGCGTGCAGATTCTGGGTTTGGATCTTACCGAGCAGGCGGGCAGTTTGTTGCGGATATTGGCCGCCATTATGTTTATCGGCGCTTTGTTTTCCTTGAGCATCATCAGCCTGTTGTTCGGTTTGGATCATGTGTTGAGCGATACCGCTAAAATCTGGGTGTTTTTCGGCATTTCCGGAGGATGCCTGCTGGTTATCGTCGGTTTGACGGCATGGATCATCAACACATGGAACAATAAAAACGCACAAGTTGCCGCTACGCTGAACGATTTGCGTCAGGACATCGCCTATCTGCGCGGAAAAGCGGAAAATTACCGGAGGGAGAATAATGAGTAGAATGTCTGAAGAGCGCGAGTTGCTCGAACTGAAAGCAAATTTGGCACGCCTGAAAATTGCTGCCGAACAGTTGAAACTGCGTAAAGAGCGCGAGCAGCAAAAACACATCGATTCAAAGTTCACCCAATTTGTTTCCCTTGCCGACGGTCTGCCTTCAAGCGATTTATTGTGGAAGAGCGCGTTTCTGCCGCTGCGTTGGAAACACCGCTTGCTGCTGGGTGCCGGATTGGTGCTGTGGCGTTGGTGGCATACCGAAGGGCGTAAAAGCCGTTGATGCGCGGTGCCGTATGTTAAGCGATGACCGAGGCCGTCTGAAACTTTTCAGACGGCCTCGGTGTTTTAATAAGCCGTATGCAGCAAATCCCAGCCGAACTTGCCGATCAGCACACACAGCAACGCCATGAAGGCATAGCGCAGGAATTTGCTGCCGCCGCGTATCGCCAGATGCGTGCCCACTATACCGCCGCTCAGATTGGCCAGCGCGAGCGGCAACGCCCATGCCCAGACGATATGGCCGTGGGGAATGAAGAACGACAGCGCGGCCAGATTGGTGGTGAGGTTGATCACTTTGGCCGATGCGGTGGCAGTAAGAAAATCGTAGGCGAAAAAACGCACGAACACAAAAGCCAGCAGGCTGCCGGTGCCCGGCCCGAAGAGGCCGTCGTAAAAGCCGATCAACACGCCGAAAAACAGCCCCAGCGCGGTTTCTTTGCGGGTAAGCGCGGCAGTGCGCACCGCCTGCCCCAAATCTTTTTTGAAAAACGTGTAAACGAACATCACCGCCATAATCACCAGCATGGCGGGTTTGAGGTATTGCACGGGCACGTAAGCGACCAATTTCGCTCCGCCGTATGAAGCGATAAAAGCCAAAACAGCGGCAGGCAGCAGCATTTTCCACGGCACGGGGATTTTGCGGATAAATTGGGTGGTTGCGGTAAACGTGCCGCTGAACGAAGCGAATTTGTTGATGCCTATCACCGAAGTAACCGGCACGGAGGCGGGCAGGGTGTTGAATAAAGCGGGAATCTGCAACAGCCCGCCGCCGCCGACGGCAGCATCCATCAGGCCGGCGAGAAAGCCGAAAACGAGCAGGGGGATAAGGTGGTAGTCCATAAATCGAGAAATAGGCCGTTTGAAAATATTTCAGACGGCCTGTCGGTATCGGGTGTTATTTATAAGGATTGCCGGCGGAAAGAGAGCGGCTGCCGGCGCGACGGATAACCCGTTCGCGCAACGCTTGCTCGTTTTCAGGTTTGCCGTCTTCGCAGAAAGCGCGGTAAAGCACGCCGCGTACCGGGTCGGCGGTATTCAGAATGGCACCGATGGGTTTCCATTCGCCGTTGCGCGGAGTAATCCAGCGTTTGTTTACGGTATCGCCGTAGCCGAATACTTTGAACGACGAACGTTGGCTTTCTTTTAAAGAAAACGAAGTGCCGGCACAGAATATGCCTTCGCTGCTCAAGTTGTCATAGCCTTGTTTCGATTGGATATTCAACACGTAGCGCACGGTGCCGTCGGGAGCGAGGGCGATACTGTCGAGCAGGATTTTCGGCTTTTTCGTATAAGTGTTGTTAACGTAAATATCAAACCAGCCGCCGTTGCGGGTGTCGGGAAAAGCAGGCAGGGCAACGTCGGCTTCTTTGAATTCGCGGGCGGCTTTTTCGGCCGTGCTTTCCTGATAGCGGGAATTGGTTAAAGTGTCCTTATCGTGGTGCGGCGCGGCAAAAGCGTGGGCGGCGGCCAAAACCGGCACCAACAGAAGAAAACGGCGCATGGGCTTCTCCGTGGGTTCAAAACAGCCGTCATTGTAGGGGGTGAGAGGGGAAAGGCGCAACCGGCGCAAAAGGTGGGCGGAGGCAAACCAACCCGTTTTGTTAAAAGAGGATAATTAAAAAGAAGCGGCCTTTTCGCTATATAATAAAGAATAACCGAAAAACAGGTATTTTCATGACGACACAAACCTTAGACGTAATCGGGTTGAAATGCCCGCTGCCGATTTTACGGGCGAAAAAAGCCTTGGCGCAGATGCAGACCGACGAAGTGCTGACCGTGCTGGCCACCGATCACGGTGCACCCGACGATTTCGCCGCCTTTTGCCGCCAAACCGGGCACGTATTGCTGGAATCTTCCGTGCGCGAAGACGGTGTATTCCAATTGGTTGTGAAGCACAAATAAGGCCGTCTGAACATGCGCCCGATTGTCGTCAGCCTTTCCGTTGCGTTTGCTTTAACGGCGTGCGGCGGCGACATGCCGCAGGCGCAGAAAGAAGCGGCTGCCGCCGAAATTGTGCAGTTGTTCGCGCAAGGTTGTGCGGCATGGCGCGGCGATGCGGCGCAGGTGGCGGAATGGGCGGAGCGGCAGCAATTCACCCGATTGAATGCCGAAGCCGTGAAAAAACTGCCTCACGGCATGATGGAGCGGAACGTACAAACCGTGTGGCAGACGGAACGTAACGGCACGGTGTTTTACCTGAATACGAATGCCGAAGGTTGCAGCGTGAAAACCGTTGTCACAGACGAAACCGCCGTGCGCAAGCAGTTTGCGGCTGTGGCGGAACAAGCCGGTGCGAAAGTAAAAGCCCGCTTTCACAGCGATGAAGCCGCCGCTTCGATTTTCCCATTCCGCCGCTTAACGTATGCTTGGCAGTTTGAAGACGGAAAACGTGCTTTGTTAACCGCCAACACTTCTCCGTCGGACTATGTGCCCGTGCAAGCCGCGTTGTTCTTTGCACGGCAACCGGCGGAAAATTAGCCCGTTCGGGCCGTCTGAAAAAGATTAGGCCGTGCCGACCGTTTTTCAGACGGCCTCCGGTAAATCATGTTGAAACAAAGGAAAACCATGCAAACCCTGACCATTACCCAGCCCGACGATATGCACCTGCACTTGCGCGACGGCGAGGCTTTGAAAGCCGTGCTGCCGTTCACCGCCCGCCAGATGGGGCGCGCCGTGATTATGCCTAACCTGAAACCGCCGGTGGTCAGCGTGGACGACGCGCAGGCTTATAAAGAACGGATTATGGCGGCTTTGCCTGCGGGCAGTACGTTCGAGCCGCTGATGACGCTCTATCTTACCGACAAGTCCACACCGGAGCTTGTGCGCGAAGCTAAAGCGGCGGGCATTGTGGCGTTTAAACTGTATCCTGCGGGGGCGACCACCAATTCCGATTCGGGCGTAACCGATTTGTTCAAGCTGATTCCCGTGCTCGAAGAAATGGCTAAACAAGGCATATTATTTTTGGTGCACGGCGAAGTAACCGACCCCGAAATCGACATTTTCGACCGCGAAGCCGTGTTTATTGAGCGCGTGATGAAGCCCGTGTTGGCGAAAGTGCCTGATTTGAAAGTGGTATTCGAGCACATCACCACTGCCGATGCCGCCCGTTTGGTAATGGAGGCGGGCGACAACGTGGCCGCCAGCGTTACCCCGCAACATTTACTGATGAACCGCAACGATTTGTTGGTAGGCGGCGTGCGCCCGCACCATTACTGCTTGCCGGTGCTGAAACGCGAGAGCCACCGCAAAGCTTTGGTGGAGGCGATTACCGGCGATAAATCACACAAATTCTTTTTAGGTACCGACAGCGCGCCGCACGCCCGTTCCGCCAAAGAAACCGCGTGCGGCTGTGCGGGCATGTTCAGTGCGGCCACAGCCATCGAGCTGTATGCCGAAGTGTTTGAAAATGCAGGGGCATTGGATAAGTTGGAAGCGTTTGCCTCGCAAAACGGCGCACGTTTCTACGGCCTGCCGGAAAATCCGCGCAAAATCACGCTGGTGAAACAAACCCAGTTGGTTGCGCCGAAAGTGCCGTTCGGAGAAAACGAAGTGCTGGTGCCGATGCGTGGCGGTGAAAGCGTGGGCTGGACCGTGCAGTATTGATTGTCGCAAACCATAAACAAAGGCCGTCTGAAAAGTTTTCAGACGGCCTTTTACCGCATTGGAAGTTTCAGTTGCGTTTCGGATCGTTCGGGCGCAGTTGCGCGGCGAGTTTGTCGAGAATGCCGTTGACAAATTTATGCCCGTCGGTGCCGCCGAAAGTTTTGGTTACTTCGATGGCTTCGTTGATGATTACCGGATACGGCGTTTCAGGCATGGCGGCCAGCTCGTGGCAGGCCATCAGCAGCACGGCGCGTTCGATGGGACTGAGGTCGTTTTCATCACGGTCGAGCAGCGGGCGGATGATGCGCATGTATTCGCGCGTGTTGGCATATGCGCCGAAAAACAGTTTGGTAAACAGCTCTCCGTCGGCTTTTTTAAATTCGCTGCTCTCGCGGATGTTTTTGGAAACTTCATGTTCCGAAGCCTGCGTGATGGCGGCTTGGTACAGTGCCTGCACGGTAAACTCGCGGGCGCGGCGGCGGGGTGTTTTCATGGATATTCCTTTTAGGGTTGGGTGTTCAGACGGCTTCTTTCAGCATTGAGGCCGTCTGAAACCGTTTTATTCTTCGTCGTCTTCTTCAAACTGTTCCGACAGCAGCAGGTTGACCAAATTGCCGCATTCCACGGCGACCACGGCGGCATCGGCCGCTTTTTCTTCGATGCGGGCGTGTGCCTGCTCGTCGTTTTCAGTGGTTAAAATGGCGTTGGCAATCGGAATGTTGTAGCTCATGGCAACGCGTGAAACGCCTGCGCCGGATTCGTTTGCCACCAGCTCGAAATGGTAGGTTTCGCCGCGGATAACAGCACCGATGGCGATTAATGCGTCGAATTTGTCGGAAGATGCCAGATTTTGCAGCACAATCGGCACTTCCAACGCGCCCGGTACGGTGGCAACGGTAATGTTGTCGGCATCTACGCCCAGCTCTTTCAGTTTGCCGACGCAGACTTTCAGCATGGCGTTGCCGATTTCGTTGCTGAAACGCGCCTGCACGATGCCGATGCGCAGATGGGTGCCGTTGAGGTTGGGTTGGATGATATTCATAATGTCACTCTCGGTATCAAGGTTTTGAAAAGGGGCGTTTGAGGCCGTCTGAAAAAAGTTTCAGACGGCTTGCGTGTTCGAGGGGGCGGTGAAAATCAGTCTTCCGGTTGCCAGTCTTCAACTGCGCGAAAACCGCCTTTGCCGTCCGCTTCCCATGCCGTGCCTGCCGCCTGCCCGATGAAATCGCCGGCAACGGGGTGGTTGCGGGTAATGTCGCTGAGGTTGCACACGGTGAAATTATCGGGGTCTTGCGTGTATTCGTCGGTTTCGTTGCCGCTGAAAAAACGCCAGCCGCTGTCGTTGTCGAACACCGCTGCTTCGCGGTACATGAAACCGACCGGCTCGCCGTTTTCGGTAACGGTTTTGGCGGCGATACAGCGGCCGAGCGCGGTGGAAAGGGCGTTGGCGAATTTGTTCATGTTTTCAGACGGCCTGATGGGAAGTTAGATGCGGATTTTACACGATTCGGCAGGCTTTCGCACGGCTTCAGGCGGGGCGGGTTTTGGGCTTCGGCGAGCCCAGATAAATCGCCGACAGGGTTAATGCCGCGCCGCACCATTGCAATGCGCTAATCGGTTTGTGCAGCCAAAAGTAGTCGATAACCAAAGTGGCCACCGGTTCGCTGAGCAGCAGCAAGCCGGTGAGGGAAAGGGAAAGCAGCGGAATCGCATAAGTAATCAGCCCCCATGCAAAGCATTGCATCACCACGCCGTATATCAGAATCAGGCTGATGTCGCGCAGGGTTTCGGGGTAGAACTTGTCGGCATCCCACATCAATGCGGGCAGAAAAACAGCCGCCATGCCGCCGATGCTGAGTAGGAACATTATCGGAAACAACGCCGCTTTTTCTTCCTGATGGGTTTTGCGGATAAATACCATTGATAACGCCAGCATCGCCCCCGACACGATACCGCTCACCAAGCCCCAAACGGCGTGGCTGTTGCGGCCGAGCTCGGGGCTGCCTATCAGGGCGACACCGATAACGGCCAGAAGCAGGCTGAATATTTGCAGCCTGCCCAAACGTTCGCCGAAAAAGAAAAAGCCGATGGCGGAAAGAAAAAAAATCTGCAAGCTGTTGAGCAGGGTGGAAATGCCGGGGCCGACGGCACGGATGCTTTCATGCCACAAGCCAAGATCGAAGCCGAGAAATGCGCCGGAAAGCAGCGCGAAGCAGGCGGTGCGTTTCTTTTTAGGGAACGCTTGTCCGAAAAAACGGGTGAGCAGCCCAAAAATAACCGCCGCAACCGCCAGTCGCCAAAATGCAATCGCATACGCGCCGACCGGCACGAATTTAACAATCAGGCTGCCCAATCCGAAGATGACGCAGCCGGCCACCAAGGTCGGAGCGGCGTATTGTTTGGCAGATTGGATGTGCATGGCTTTCTCTTTTGATGATGTTTTCAGACGGCCTCGTATCTTAAACAGGCCGTCTGAAAAAACTGTCGGCGGTCGGATTGCGGGTTTCGGGCGTTTAAATGTCCGAGTTGTCGTCCGCCTCTTCAAACCCGACTACTTCCAAGCCGAAGCCGGTTAAGCCGGTGAACGATGAAGGTTTTCCCATCACGCGCATTTTTTTTACGTTGAGGTTGGCGAGGATTTGTGCACCGATGCCGTAGGTTTTGCTGTCCCATTTGCGTGTTTGGCTCATGCCTTTGGGCAGGGTGCGGTCGAGCAGGGTTGCGCCGGTTTCGGTGCGGTGCAGCAGGATAATCACGCCGCTTTCGGCTTGCTGGATGCGTTGGAGCGAGGCGGGCAGCGACCATGAATGGCGGGGATTGGTTTGCAGGAAGTCCATTACGCTGAAAGGTTCGTGCACGCGCACAAGGGTTTCTTTGCTTGTTTCGGGCATGCCTTTAACCAGCGCGAGATGGGTTTCGCCGGAAAGTTTGTCTACATAAACATGCTGTTGGAAGTCGCCCCACGGTGTTTGTACGGCCATATCACCCATTTCTTCGAGCAGGCTTTCGGTGCGGCTGCGGTATTCGATCAGATCGGTAATGGTACCGATTTTGAGATTGTGTTCTTCGGCGAATTTCAGCAATTCGGGCATGCGTGCCATGGTGCCGTCGTCGTTGATGATTTCACAAATAACGGCGGCGGGAATCAGGCCGCACATTTGAGCCAAATCCACACCGGCTTCGGTATGGCCGGCACGTACGAGTACGCCGCCTTTTTGGGCGCGCAACGGGAAGATGTGGCCGGGTTGCACGATATCTTCGGGTTTGGCATTGGGGGAAACGGCGGTTTGGATGGTGAGGGCGCGGTCGGCGGCGGAAATACCGGTGGAGATGCCGTGGGCCGCTTCAATGGATACGGTGAAATTGGTACCGTATTGCGCTCCGTTTTTCTGGGTCATCATCGGCAGGCCGAGTTTTTCGACCATGGTTTCGTTCATCGGCAGGCATACCAAGCCGCGGGCGTACTTAATCATAAAATTGACGGCTTCGGGCGTAACGAATTGGGCGGCCATCAAGAGATCGCCTTCGTTTTCTCGGTCTTCGGCATCGGTGATGATCACCATTTTACCGGCCTTGATGTCGGCGAGAATTTCGGAAATAGGGGAGATGTGGCTCATTTTTGTGCTCGTTTCTGATGTGTGTGTGGCATCTTCGGTGGGCGTGTCGCCGTGGTCGGTATCCAGCCACATGGCGGGCATACCGGCGGTTTGCTCGATTTTTCGGGCTTTTTTCTCACCAAATGATTTGTTTTTCAAAAGGGCGGACAATTCGCCCTGATTGATGGCGGTAGCGGCAACAAATTGTGCCTGCTGTCCGCCGTAAAGTCGCGCTATCCATTGGCGTAGATTGTGGCGGCGCCGTTCTACGGTATCCATAAAAATTCCTTACCTATGCGGTTTGCGGCGATTATATGTTCGGCTTTACCAAAAAGCAAATTCAATTTTCAATTTTTATTTATTACTTTTTGGTTATTTAGGTAAAAGGCCGTCTGAAAATCATTTATAGGATCTTTGCAAAATCTTTAGATAAGGATGTAATTCACAGCGTGGCAATACAGGTAATTCAGACATATCATATAGATAGATACTCAATCAAGCGGTATGTAATGTAAAGATACGTTGGAAGTAAAGGTTTGCAAGGGTTTCTATGGTATTTTCAGGTGATCCTGATATTGAAAATTTTATTTGAAAATACTATATTGCAATTGTTTAGATAACAATGAAGCACGCTTACTATGAAAACCTTTCTACGTATTGCTCCGGTGTTGATTTTATTGATTATCGCTATTGTCGCTGCGTGGTTTTTCAGCAGTAATAAGCAAAAGAACAATGCCCACAAGGTGTTGACGAGTGAAAGTGTGCTGACACAGATTCAACACTTGAATCGTTTGGAAAGTACGGCTTTCCATATCGATACCATTATTAAAACGGAAAAGAAAGGCAACTGGTACGCCCTTTGGCAGGATTCGCAAACCGGTTTGTTCGTAGCACAAGGCAAAGTGCTGGCGGGATTGGATTTGAACAAACTGAAGGCCGAAAATGTAAATGTGGTTAATAGCAAAGTCATTATCAGTTTGCCGCCAGTGGAAATTTTGAGTGTGAATCTTGAAAATTTGGAAATTTACGATATCAAAACCGGTTCGTTTGGTTTGCATCCCATTGATAAAAACGTATTGAAAGTGGTGCAGGAACAGGCGAAAAAACAAGTATTGGCGAGTGCCTGTAAAGCCGATATTTTAGAGCATGCGCAACATCAAACTCAGCGACAGTTGGAAACATTGTTTGCGCTGGCTCAAACACAGGTTTCAATTTATCCTGCTGCCTTGCCTCCATGTAAATTTTCGAAATAATGGAAACTCAAACGGCCGAAAATAACACAAAACGGCCGTTTGATGGCTTAACCGACAAAACGAAAGGATGAACATGTCTCAAGTAACCCTGCAAGGCAATTCTGTTGAAGTAGGCGGCGTATTCCCGCAAAAAGGCCAAAAAGCGCCTGATTTCCAATTGACCGGCGGTGATTTGTCTGAAAAAACGCTGGCCGATTTTTCCGGCAAACGTAAAATCCTGAACATTTTCCCCAGCGTGGATACCGGAGTGTGCGCTCAGTCGGTGCGTACGTTCAATGAAAAAGCAGCCGCTCTGAATAATGCGGTGGTATTGTGTATTTCGGCCGATTTGCCGTTTGCACAAGGCCGTTTTTGCGGTGCAGAGGGTATTGAGAATGTTGTAACGCTTTCTACTTTCCGCAGCAATTTTGCGAAAGACTACGGCGTGGCGATTGAAAGCAGCGTGCTGAAAGGGTTGACTGCGCGTGCGGTAGTGGTTTTGGATGAAAACAACCAAGTGCTGCACAGCGAATTGGTAAGTGAAATCGCCCAAGAGCCGAATTATTATGCTGCTTTAGGTGTGCTGTAAGCTGGGTAGAGATTCTTTCGGAAAGGCCGTCTGAAAACGTTTCAGACGGCCTTTGGCTTTTTGAGGGTGTTTAAACCGCATATTTCAGCATGATACGGCAGGTGGTAATGGCTTATTTGCTTGCCGCCATTTCCAATAGCTCGGCCGCGTGGTTGCGCGTGGTATCGGTAATGGTTTCGCCGCCGAGCATGCGGGCAATTTCTTCGATGCGGAGTGTGTCGTCCAATACGTTGATTTCGCTGACGGTTTGCTCGCCTTCGCTGTGTTTGCGTACCTGCCAGTGGTTTTCGCCGCAGGCGGCGACTTGGGGGAGGTGGGTAACAGCGAGCACTTGGTGCTGTTTGCCCAACGAGCGCAAGGCACGGCCTACGGTTTCGGCTACACCGCCTCCAATGCCAGTATCCACTTCGTCGAAAATCAAAGTCGGCACGTGGGTATATTGGCTGGTAACGACTTGGATGGAAAGGCTGATGCGTGCCAGTTCGCCGCCGGAAGCAACTTTGTTGAGCGGCCGCAGCGGGCTGCCTTTGTTGGCGGAAACCTGATATTGCACGTGTTCCAAACCGTGTGCCGCAGGTGCGGACGGCAGCAGCTCGATATGGAATTGTGCGCCTTTCATGGCCAGATGCTGCATGTGCTCGGTGGTTTCGCGGCCGAGTTTGGCGGCAGCTTGGTGGCGCTGTTCGGAAAGTTTTTGTGCGGCCTCCATGTATTCGGCTTCGCTTTGGGCAACGGCGGTTTCCAGCGCGGCGATGTCGGCTGCGGCATGCAGGGTTTGCAGTTGTTCGTTTAATTCTTGCAGTTTGGCGGGCAGCTCTTCCGGCTCGACGCGGTATTTGCGTGCCATCCCCATCAGTTCGCCCATGCGCCGTTCTTGTTCGGCCAGCTCTTCAGGGTTGATTTCCACGCGGTTGGCAACATCGCGCATGTTGGCGCTGATTTCGCCGAGTTCTGCTTCGATGCTGGCAAGCATGTTGAGGCTTTCGGCAAAGCGCGGCTCGATATTTTGCAGGTTTTCCAGCAGCTTTCGGCACCGGTAAAGTTGCCGCTGCATGCCGTTGTCGCCGTCGATGTATTCGCCGGTTTGTTCGGCGGCCTGTAACAGATCGGCGGCATGGGCAAGGCTGCCGTGGGTTTGGCTGAGATTTTCCCATTCGCCGGATTTGGGTTCGAGGCGGTTGAGTTCGTTGAATTGCCATTCCAGCCTTTCGCGTTCGATGGCGATATTTTCGGCTTGGTTTTGAGCTTCGTTCAGGGCTTTGCGGGTGTTGTTCCAGCGTTGATAATGCTGTTTTACCGCTTCGGCTTGCGGCAGGCTGCCTGCGAAGGCATCGAGCAGGTTGCGTTGGGCGGTTTCTTGGTTGAGCGAGTGGTGGGCGTTTTGGCCGTGGATGTCGATGAGTTGCTCGCCGACGGCTTTCAGTTGTGCGAGTGTGGCGGCCTGATTGTTGATGAAGCTGCGGCTTTTGCCTTTGGCATCAATGATGCGGCGGATGCTGAGTTCTTCCGAGCCTTCTTCGAGCAGGCCTTGTTCGCGCAGTTGGTTTTGCAAATCGGGTAGGGCGCTTATATCGAACAGGGCGGAGAGTTGGGCTTCCTTGGCTCCGGTGCGGATTTGGCCGTAATCGGCTTTGTCGCCCAGCAAGAGGCCGATGGCATCAAGCGTGATGGATTTACCGGCACCGGTTTCGCCGGTAAGCACGGTAAAACCGCTTTGGAAGTTGAGGTTGAGCTTTTCGACAATCACAAAGTCGCGCAATGAAAGTGCCAGCAGCATCGGGGTTCCTTGAGTGGTTGGAGGCCGTCTGAAAACGGGTTGTTCAGATTAAGTTTATTATAACTAAGATTTTTCGTAGTTTGAATAAGTTTTTTCGTAGTGTTTGTGTGATTTTATTTTAATGATTTGATTCTCTGCTGATTTTTACAATCCGGCATTATGCAAGGCCGTCTGAAACGTTTGTTTCAGACCGCCTTTCGAGCATTATTTTTTAATCTGCACGGCGGAAACTTTGATTTCTATCGCCCAGTCTGGGTTGGCCAGCTTTGCTTCCACGCAGGCGCGGGCGGGTGCGTGCCCGGGGGCGACCCATGTGTCCCATGCTTCGTTCATGGCGGCGTAGTTGGCTAAATCGGGCAGGAATATGGTGGCTTCCAGAATGTGTTTTTTGTCGGAACCGCATTCGGCCAGCCATTTGTCGATTTGTGCCAGCACGTCGCGGGTTTGGTCGGTAACGCTTACGTCGGTGCGTTCCGGCACCATGCCGGAGAGAAATACAAAGCCGTTGGCAACGGTGGCTTCGGAGAGGCGGGGCGTTTGGCCGAAGTATTGCACAGTCATGTCGTTTCCTTTGCGATGGGCGAGTAAATGAAAGCAATTATGGTAACATAGGGCCACTCTGTTTTTAAGAATGTGCGGGCTTTGCTCCGCCCATTCTTCAATTTTCTTTTCTCCAATTTTTTCAGACGGCCTCTTTAGTTATGAGCAAACCTGATTATCCCGTTACGCCGGCCATCCGTTTTTTACGCGACCGCAAGGTGGATTTTGAACCGTGTCTTTATCCTTATGTCGAACATGGCGGTACGGCGCATTCAGCGCAGTGTTTGGGCGTGCCCGAGCATAAGGTGGTTAAAACCATCGTGCTGCAAAACGAGCAGAAAAAAGGCATGATCGTGCTGATGCACGGCGACAAACACATTTCCACCCGCAATTTGGCCCGTGAGTTGGGTATGAAGCATATCGAACCGGCCGCCCCGAAACAGGCGAATAAATGGACGGGTTTTTTGGTGGGCGGCACCAGCCCGTTCGGTATCAAAACGGCGCTGCCTGTGTATGTGGAGCGCACGATTTGGGATTTGGACGTGATTTACATCAACGGCGGCAAACGGGGCTTTTTGGTGGCCGTATCGCCGCAAGCCCTGAAAACATTGAACCCTCAAGATGTTAGTGTCGCCACTGATACTTAGAAGGTAAATCGAGCAAAGGAGGAGTACTTATGAACCATGGGGTTATCGAACACAACAAACCCGCCCCCGATAATCTGCGTACCTACACCATCATTGTGTATGCTCTGTATGCATTATCGCTGATCAACGGGATTACCGCGCTGGTGGGCGTGATTATGGCGTATGTGAAGCGTGATGAAATGCAGGGAACGATTTATTACGAACACATGCAGTATTTGATTAAAACCTTCTGGTGGAGCCTGCTGGGGCTTTTGGTCAGCTGGGTAACGCTCGCCCTGCTTATCGGCGGGTTGGTGTGGATTGTGGTCAGTGTTTGGTTTATTTACCGTTTGGTTGCCGGATTTGTCAAGCTCTACGACAACAAACCCGTGTCGCCGGACGGCTGGCTGTAAACGTTTGACTGCTTTTTGAATTTTTGTCCCCAACCTTTTCAGACGGCCTCTTGAATCCCGAGAGGCCGTCTGAAAAGATTATTTTTAGTGAAAATATGATTTATCTCCTGTCCAGCATCTTCTTCAGCGTATCCGTATCCGTATTGCTCAAAATCGCCCGTTCCAAAAAAATCGACATCGAACAAGCCGTAGCGGTGAACTATATCGCAGCTATTGCCTTAACTATGTTTTTGCTGCAACCCGATCTTTATTCATGGAAATCTTATCTGCCGACATGGTGGCTGTTTGCCGCGCTCGGTGTGCTGCTGCCCAGCGTGTTTGTGATTATGGGCAAGGCGGTGCAGCATGCGGGCATTGTGAAATCCGATGCGGCGCAGCGGCTGTCACTGTTTTTGCCGATTGCCGCTTCGTTTCTGATTTTCGGAGAACGGCTTTCGCAAGGCCGCGTTATCGGTATTGCATTGGCGTTTACCGCGCTGTTTTGCTTGCTGTGGAAATCGGACGGCGGCAAAAAATCGGGCGGCTTTTTTACCACCGCCGCTTTGTTGCTCGGCGTATGGGCGGGCTACGGGGTGATTGATATTCTGTTCAAACAAGTCGCCAAAAGCGGCACGGCATTTGCAGGCAACCTGCTGGTGGCATTCGGCTTGGCTGCCGTGCTGATGTTCGGTTATCTGTTTGCCAAAGCTACCAAATGGACGGCCGCAGGCATACTCGGCGGCTTGGTTTTGGGTTGTTTGAATTTCGCCAACATCTTTACTTATGTGCGCGCCCATCAGGAAATGAGCAGCAATCCTACGTTGGTATTTACCGGTATGAATATCGGCGTGATTGTGCTGGGCACGGTGGTCGGAGCGTTGGCGTTTAAAGAGAAAATCAGTGCGGTGAATGCGGCGGGGATTGTAGTGGCGGTGTGTGCCATCGGCTGTTTGTTTTATTGGAATGTGATTGCTGGGTGGTTGGGAGTTTAATAAGCAGTTTTAAATATTGTTGATAAAATTTAAATAATTTTAAGGGAGAAAATTTATATGCGGAAATTGTTAGTATCTAAAAAAAGATTGAGAAATACTCTTAAGCCAGTAAGAAAACACGATTTAAAAGAAAAATTTAGTATGTGGATTTGGTTAGAACATTGGATAAAGATTATTGCAGCAGTTTCTCCAATAGCATTACTTTTAGGAGCTACGCTAATTTATGCTCATCTTTTTACTTTAAATAGTATTGGTTTGTTTTCAGAGGTAATATCAACTCCTTCTGTATTTTTTTCAATTTTAATATTATTTTCTTTTTTAGTTATTTATATTTTTGGACTCCCTTTTTTCGCTCCCTATAATTTAGCTAAACTTGTTAATAAGTATGAGAAAAAAAATATTAAATTTTATTTGATTATATTGATATTTTTAATATTAAAAGATTTTATTGGAATATATTTTATAGGATGGGCAGCTGTTAAGAAAAATGAACTAATATTTATATTTTTTCTTACGCTATATTATTTTTTGTTCCCACTTTTTACTTTTTTATTTATAAAATCAAATAATTATTTTAATTTATTCTTATTTTCTATTGTGATATTTATTTTAGGAAGAGGACTTGTTTTACATTTTGAAGATTATGAGAATATAAGATTATTTTGGATATTAGCCATTCCATTAACTTGTATTCTTCTCATGTTTTTCATGAAAAATAAATTTATGAAAAATATAAAAATAAAAGTTTATAGAAGTTGGGATTTTGTTTTAGATTTTTTTTCTTTTGGAGTAGTATTTGCTTTATCTAATCTTTTGTTGATTTTATTTGTTTTTTTAATAAGCGAAATTTGGTTTGATAGTGATAAATCTTCTTTTCTTATTACAGTCATCATATGCTACTTGATTAATATTTTACCTTCATTTGGATTTTTAGGAGTGGGGAAGGGAAATAACCATACTATATTATGGTGTTTCCCTATCATGTTTATTATTTTATTAGGTGCATTTATGGTGCTACTCCCAGGTTCTCAAGTTAGAAGTGGCTTGTTAATGTCACTAGGCTACATTGAAAATTATCAACAAGCTCGTTGGTATTTAATCGATACTCGTTTTGTGGAATGGAATGCCTTGAGAAGCAAAGAAAATATTAAAAATTCAATGTCAGTTGATCATATGGAAACGTGGAAAAAAGTTTTTCAACCTTTGCCTCCTCGTATAAATATAAATGGATATAAATATTCTAATGCTTTTTATGGTTATATAGCATGGAATTTAGGTAATATTAAAATTTTCTGCCCGCAAACCATTCAAAATAATGAAGATATTAATAAAAAATGCTTATACATTAAAAGTGAATTTTTACAGCCTTTACCTGACAGTGTGTAATTAATAATATTAAAAATTTTAAAAGAGGCCGTCTGAAAATGTTTTCAGACGGCCTCTTTGGTTGTTGTTTTCAATTCAATCATCTTTCTCGAAGAAAGCCAGTTTGATCACATAAAACAGGAACAGCAAAGTCAGCAGCATCATCGAAGTTTCGAGAATATTTTCCTGAATGCTTTGGTTCCAATAAAGCAACTCTTTTTGCATGGTTTATTCCTCCTTCGGTGCGGTTTCTGCGGGGCGGGGTACGTCGCGGTTGAGCTGCCGCCACAGTGCGGCGAACCACAGATACATAATGAATACAAACGGAAAGCCTGAGAATGAGCCGACGGCTTTAATCCCTTCCATTTTGCCGGTAAAAATCACTGCGTAGCCGATGAGCGTCATCAATACGCTCCACACCACGGCGCGGAATTTGTTTTCGCGGCGGCCGTCGCTGCTGGTCATGATGCCCAATGAAATGGCGGCGCTGGTTACGGTGGTTACGACGAAGCCGAGAAACAGCACCACGGTAAGCGGTTTGGTAAAGCCCGAGAGCGGCAACATATTGAGCAGATAGTAGAACGTGCCTTCATAGTCGCCTTTGTTGGCGATTTCGGCCAAACGCCCCGTGCCTTCCACCGTATCCAGCAGGCTGAAGCCTGAGAATACCGAGAACCAAATCACAAGAAAGCCCACCGGCACGAGTATGGAGGCGAATATAAACTCGCGTAGCGTCCGCCCTTTGGAAATTTTGGCGAGGAACACGCCTACAAACGGTGCCCAAGTAACCCACCAAACCCAGTAAGCCATCGGATACCACACCATCCAATCGCGGTTTTGGAAAAGATAAAGTTCGAAAGAATGGTGCACGGTTTGGGTAAGGATGTTACCGATGGAGACGACTAGGGTGCTGAGAAAATAATGGGTGGGGCCAGTAATGAAAACAAACAGCAGCATCAATATCGATAGGAAAACGGTGGCATCGCCCAGCAGTTTCATCCCTTTGTGAATCGGTAAGACAGCGCCTGCGGTATAGAGTGCGGCAATGGCGGTGAGCACGATCAATTTCCAGCCGAGGGTATCGAACCCCATGCCGGTGATGATTTGCAACCCTGACGAAATTTGCGTAGAAGCCATGGCGATGGAAGACGAAACCGACATGGCGATGGAAATAATCGCAACGGCGGTAACGGTAATGCCCAGCGGCTTGGCCCATTTTTTATTTTTGAACGCATATTGCAAAGGGGCGGCGGGGGTGCATTCGGTTTTATGCTGGTACATAAAATAAGCCATCACCAAGCCGCCGATGGTGTAAAGCGACCATGCCGGAATGCCCCATACGTGCAACGCGAGGCTCATGGCGTTTTCCACTTTCTGATATTCGGGCAGATTGGCGGCTTGTATGCCGATGGGGGAATGGTAGTAGTGCCATAACGCTTCGATGGGGCCGAAAAATACGATGCCGACACCGATACCGGCGGTAAACAGCATATTCATCCACGACATAAACGAATATTCCGGTTGGGCATCTTTGCCGCCCAGCCTTATTTTGCCAAAGCGGGGAGACAGAGCCACCGCCATCCCCACGGTGAAAGCCAAAAGCGGCAGCCACATCACGATCCAGTCGAATTTCAGGTAGAAAAATTTGCTGATATCGGCAATGGAATTGGTAAGTAGAGCAGGGTTTACGACGGCCATGACAGCAAGGCAGCCTACCAATATGGAAGTCCACACAAAATAAGCGGGGCGCTTGACGGGCGGGGTTTCTTTTTCGGAAGACATACTCGACCTCTCTCGGTTGTTGAGCGGGAACGAGTAAGACGTTGACGTAAAGTTTTGTTTTTTAAAATTTGTTATATGGATACTAGCACCATTGTAAGGGCATGTGAAAGAATAGGTAGGTTTTTACCCGACAAATGCGGTTTTTGGTTTGTACAGGCCGTCTGAAAAGCAGGCGGGCGGTGGAACCCTCTGGTTTGTGTTAACATGATAATCATTATTGTTTTACGGAGAGGTGTGATGGACAAAAAAATTTCCACCGACGAAATCAGCGTATTGTCAGAAACCATGCTGATTACGCTGTGGGCCAAAGCGGTAGAAAACGACCGCCCCGATGCGCTGCTGCGGGACGAGGCGGCCGCACGCATGATGAAACAAATCGACTACGATTTCAGCACGTTTGCCGGAGCAAAAATGTCGCAACCCGGCTGCTGCGGGCGTGCCGCTTTGATGGATAATGAAATCAAAGGCTTTTTGGCAAAACACCCCGATGCCGTGGTTGTGCAGCTCGGTGCGGGGCTGGATGCGCGTTTTGAGCGTTTGGGCAAACCCGCCGTTACCGCTTGGTATGATTTGGATTTGCCCGAAGTGATCGAGTTTCGGCGCAGGCTGCTGCCTGAAGACGGCAATCATTATCTGACAGCATCGATGTTTGATGAAGGCTGGATGGACACGGTAGCGGCGCACGGCAAGCCCGTTTTGCTGGTGTTGGAAGGGGTGCTGATGTATTTTGACGTGGCGGAAGTGCAGGCGCTTTTTGCCAAACTCACACGCAAGCTGCCGGGCGTGGTCGTGGTATTCGATATCGTGCCGGCGGTGGCGGTCGGCAAAGCGAAGTACCATGATACACTGAAGAAAATGAATAAAGGCGGCGAACGCCCCGAATTCAAATGGTCGGTGGTTGATGCAGGCGAGATGGAGAAGTGGCTGCCCGGCTTGCGTGTCGAGCATGTGGCTTATTTAAGCGATTGCTGCGGCCACCGCTATCCGTGGATCGCCCGTTTGTTTTACCGTACCCGTTGGGGTAAGCGGAACTTAGACCAACGGATTGTGCGTATTGCGTTGGGAGAGGCCGTCTGAAAAGCTGATGCGGGGTTTCAGCGAAACCCGCACGGCTCGCTTTGGCGAAGCTCGCAAAGCCCGCTTTCAGACGGCATCAGATAGAGGCTATTTGAGGTTTAAGCGTTTTCCCCATTTTTTCACAAACTCGGTCAGCTCGGCCACGCTTTCGGGCTTCAGCATCGGGCGGGCTTGTTTGGCCAGTGTTTTGGCTTCTTGCAGATTGATTTCGCCTGCACGGTAGCGCGCCCAATGGGTTTGCACGTAGTCGGACATTTGTTGCTGCTGCGTTTCCTGCGTGTGTTTGAGGATAAATTTTAAGGCTTGTTTTTCGATGATGTTCATATAGGTTTAACTGTATTGGTTCTAGGAAAGAGAGGCCGTCTGAAAATGTGGTTTCAGACGGCCTCTTTAGTCGGAGGAGGCTGAATATTTTTTAAGCCACTTGGGTTTGATGCTCGTCGCCGTTGCGCGCGCGGATTTCGCCCAAGCGGTAAACGGTTTCGCCTTGTTCGGCCAAGAATTTCTGCACTGTGTCGGCATCTTCTTTGGCGATAATCACTACCATGCCGATGCCGCAGTTGAAGGTGCGGTACATTTCTTGTTGCGCCACATTGCCCGCTTGTTGCAGCCATTGGAACAGCTTGGGCATTTCCCACGCTTTGGCGTCGATTTGGGCAACGGTGTTTTCCGGCAGCACGCGCGGCACGTTTTCGGTGATGCCGCCGCCGGTGATGTGCGCCATGCCTTTGATGGTGAACTGTTTCAGCGCGGCGAGAATCGGTTTTACATACAGGCGGGTGGGCGCGATGATGGCTTGGCGCAGGGTTTTGCCGCTGTCGAACGGTGCATCCAAATCGGGCTGGTCACGCTCGATGATTTTGCGTACCAATGAATAGCCGTTGGAATGTGCGCCGTTGGAAGCCAAGCCCAGCACGATGTCGCCGGGCACGATGCTGCGGCCGTTGATGACTTGGTCTTTTTCCACCACGCCTACGGCGAAGCCGGCCAAGTCGTATTCGCCTTCGGGATACATGCCGGGCATTTCGGCGGTTTCGCCGCCGATGAGGGCGCAGCCTGATTCTTCGCAGCCTTGGGCGATGCCTTTAATCACGTCGGTAGCGCGGGCGACATCGAGTTTGCCGCAGGCGAAGTAGTCGAGGAAAAACAGCGGCTCTGCGCCTTGCACGAGAATGTCGTTCACGCTCATGGCCACGAGGTCGATGCCGACGGTGTCATGTTTGTCCCAGTCGAAAGCCAGTTTCAGTTTGGTACCTACGCCGTCGGTGCCGGAAACGAGCACGGGGTTGCGGTATTTTTTGCCGATTTCCACCAGTGCGCCGAAGCCGCCTAAATCGCCCAACACTTCGGGGCGCATGGTGCGTTTGGCAAAAGGTTTGATGTTTTCAACGAGTTGGTCGCCTGCGTCGATGTCTACGCCTGCGTCGCGGTAGCTCAATGAATCGCTCATGTTTCTGGCTTTCTGTAAGGGTAAAAATCGCGGCTATTTTACCTGAATTTGCAGAGGCATGGTTTGCGGAGTACAAATAATTTCAGACGGCCTCCGTTTAAGAACGGCCGGATGCAAAACGGCCGTGAAACTGATATGCTTCATGGCCGTCTGAAAGAGGCGCTCGACAAGTTTGAAAATAGGAAACTTATGTATCAAAAGAAAATACGCGGTGCCAAGCCGTGGATTATCATGGGGTTGGTGCTGGCCTCGTTGGTGTGGCTGTTGTACGCGCTCGGCGATGTCCTCACGCCTTTTATCGTGGCGGCGGTGTTGGCTTATATCCTGAACCCGCTGGTGGAGAAGTTGCGTCATAAAGGTGTGAAGCGCGGGCTGGCTTCGATGCTGGTAATGATTTTCTCGCTGCTGGTGCTGTTGGCGTTGGTGTTGATTATCGTGCCGATGCTGATCAACCAGTTCAACAATATCGTCATGCGTTTGCCGCAAATGATTGATTTCGTGCAAAACAAACTGCTGCCGTGGCTGAACGATATTGCGGGTGAACATATTAAAATCGACACGCAAACGGTGGTGGCGTGGCTTCAGGCACATACCGGAGAATTGAACAATGCGTTCCAGAAGCTGGCTCCTACTTTGATGCGGCAAAGCGGCAATGTGGTGGTGGGCGTTACCAATCTGATGTTGCTGCCGTTTCTGCTGTATTACTTTTTGCTCGACTGGCAACGCTGGTCGCACGGTATCCGCGCGTTGATCCCCCGCCGTTTTATCGATACTTACATGCGTGTCAGTGGCAATATGGATAAGGTGCTGAGCGAGTTTTTGCGCGGGCAGTTGATGGTGATGCTGATTATGGGGTTGATTTACGGAATAGGGTTGATGTTTACCGGTTTGGATTCGGGTTTCGCCATCGGTATGATTGCCGGTATTTTGGTGTTTGTGCCGTATCTGGGCGCGTTTACCGGCCTGCTGCTGGCTACGCTGGCGGCGTTGCTGCAATTCGGTTCGTGGCAGGGATTGCTGATGGTGTGGGCGGTATTCGGCGTAGGTCAGTTTTTGGAGAGTTTTTTCATCACGCCGAAAATCGTCGGCGACCGTATCGGCCTTTCGCCTTTCTGGGTGATTTTTTCATTGATGGCGTTCGGGCAGTTGATGGGATTTGTCGGCATGCTGGTGGGTTTGCCACTGGCCGCCGTAACTTTGGTATTGTTGCGCGAAGGTGCGGATATGTATTTCAAGAGCAGATTTTACAAGCATAAATAAGGTGCCGGTAAAGGTAAGAGGCCGTCTGAAAAGTTTTCAGACGGCCTCTTTGCAATGTACTGTCCATCAGTCGACGGTTTTATGTGCTCTGCTCATTTTCCATTTGAGGGCGTAGCCGAGAATCACGGGGATAACGGCTAAAATGCATTTGGACGTCCATGTGGCATACCACGGTTTGACAATCAGAATCGTGTCCGTTACCGTGCCGGAAACCACGATGTTGCGCACGGCGATCCAATCGAGATACGGCCACCAGCAGGCGGCAAGCAGGCCGAGGAAAAACGGCCAGATAATGCGGCTGAGATTGCGTTGCCACAACACGAAACATACCGCCGCCCAAATCAGTGTAAGCGCGGTAATCAGCAATTTGGTTTGCGAAGGTGCGCCGAAATAATTGGCGATCAGATAAGTCAATATCACCCACAGAACGGCGAGTATGGCGACAATTAATTCTTCGGGGCGTTTAAACATATTGTAATTCCTTTGTATTACAAAGATATATCATATTCAAAGGCCGTCTGAAACGGGCAGAAAAGGGTTGTTTAATATACAGCAAAAACAGGTTGCTGGATACGGCCGTATGTTTCAGGGCGTCTGAAAATTGATTAGAATGCCGGGCATGGGGCGGCTCAGTCGGGCGGTATTGCCGACGGCACAGACAGGATTGTTTTATGAATACCAAAATCATCATCAGCGGGCACAGCAGCGGCTTGGGGCGTGCGCTGGCAGAGCATTATTTGAAGGCAGGTTGCGCCGTTTTAGGTTTGGCGCGGCGGCGGGTCGATTTGAGGCCGTCTGAAAAGCTGTTGCAGCATGCTATTGATTTGGGCGACAGTAAAGCAGTGATCCGCTTGCTTTCAGACGGCATGTTGGATAACTTTATCGACGGTGCGGATGAAATCGTTTTAATCAATAATGCCGCCGTAGTCGCACCGAATGCCGTGGCAGGCATGCAAAACCCTGTGGAAATTACCGCTGCCGTATCGCTAAACGTTGCCGCACCGCTGTTGCTGTCCAATCACTTGATAGCAAGAAAACCCGCTCGCAGCATGTTGAAAATCGTGCATATCGGCAGCGGAGCAGGACGCAACGCCTATGCGGGTTGGAGTGTTTACGGCGCAACCAAAGCGGCCTTAGACCATCATGCCCGCTGCATTGCCGCCGAACAACATGCCGATATAAAAACCGCCTGCATCGCTCCGGGCGTGGTGGATACCGATATGCAGGCGGAAATCCGCGCCGCCGAAGCAGAGGCTTTTCCGATGTTGCAGCGGTTTCAAGACTTAAAAGCGCAAGGCGGTTTGAGCAGTGCGGCCGACACTGCCGCCCGCATCGCCGCGATGATTGCCGGTAAGGATTTCGGCAGCGAAACATTGGATGACGTACGGCGGCATTGAAGGCCGTCTGAAAATATAAAAGGTAGCGACACATGACCCACGATTTCCAGTCCACTTTAAAGGCTTTGGGCAAACAGGCTAAAAAAGAAGCACAGGCGCGTGCGGAAGCCGAAGCGGAGGCACGCAAACAGGCCGCTCAAGAAGTAGATTTCGCCAAAGAAATGGGCGGCGTAACGCCGTTGAAAAACACCAATCGTTATACCCCGCCGCGCGATACTGCACCGATCAAGCCGCGCAAGAACGACGAAGCAGGCTTGGAGGCCGGCGATTATTTTTATGTCAGCGACGGAGGTTTCGACGAGCCGCCCGCATCGTTCAGTAAAAACGGACAAGGTAAAAACGACATCCGCCGCCTGCAAAGCGGCCATTGGCCGGTAGTGGCCGATGTCGATTTGCACGGCTATACGCAAGAGCAGGCGCAGGAAGTACTGAGCGAGTTTATCGAGTTCACCAAAAAACGCGGCGTGTGCGGTGAAATCATACACGGCAGCGGCCTCGGGTCGTCGGGCTACAAACCCGTGCTGAAAACTTTGGTGAGGCGTTGGCTGATGGCGCATCCCGACGTGCTGGCTTATGCGGAGCCGCATAAAGGCAACGACGGAGCGGTGCGGATTCTGCTCAAACGCAACCGCACGCACGAAGACTAAATTCTGATTTTTATATAAGGCAAGGCCGTCTGAAAACTAAGTCAGTGCTTTCAGACAGCCTTTTTACGATATCGAAATCTTGCCGAAATTTTTAGTTTCTGTGCTTTAAGCCGCATTGGTATTTTGAGGGGTAAGGGATTCAATATTTTAAATTTTGTAGTTATATGGATTATGCTTATGTGTTTTTTGTGCATCTGTATCCCGTGTAGCAGCAATTTATTTTTATCGTTATTGATGTAAGTGAAAAATAGTTACGTAAATCGCAGGTTAAGTAAATTCCATTTTCTTTTTTGATTTTTTATTTTCTGAATAGCAAATAATTTTTGCTATTTTTGCATAATATTTTCTATTCCGAAGATATTTGTATGAAGTTGTTTCGGAATCCAATAATCACCGTTTAAAAACGGTCGTTTTCAATTTGCCAGAATATCCGTTTACTGATAGCATTCCGTGTTAAGCAATGTATATTGCGGCATACTTGCGCCCCGTCCGAAACCGTACGGTTTTATCATGGCAGCTGCGGAGCAGACAGGGCGTTTTCGTGTTGCCGCAAGCGTTTTGTTTGATGCGCAAACCGTTTTTTTAAGCAAGCGGTTTCGCAAACGAAAAAGAGAAAGCCTGCAAATCAGGCTGATTTCATAACACTCAACAGAAGGGATAATCATGTCCGCTCAAATTCAAGATGTTGATCCGATTGAAACACAGGAATGGCTGGATGCTTTAAGCTCGGTTTTGGAAAGCGAAGGTACCGAACGTGCCCATTACCTGCTGGAACAATTGGTTAAATATACCCGCCGCCGCGGCGTACACATGCCGTTCGATGCCACCACGGCTTATTTGAATACCATTCCCGTCGGCAAAGAACAAAAATCACCCGGCAATCACGATTTAGAGCACCGTATCCGTGCCGCTATCCGTTGGAATGCCGCAGCTATGGTATTGCGTGCAGGTAAAAAAGATTTGGAATTGGGCGGCCATATTGCTTCTTTCCAATCTTCCGCCACTTTGTATGATGTCGGTTTCAACCATTTCTGGAAAGCCAAAGGCGACGGCGAAGAGGGCGATATGATCTTCATTCAAGGCCACGTTTCACCGGGTATTTACGCCCGCGCTTTCGTAGAAGGCCGTCTGACCGAAGCCCAACTCGACAATTTCCGCCAAGAAGTGGAAGGCGAAGGCCTGTCTTCTTACCCGCATCCCCACTTGATGCCTGATTTCTGGCAGTTCCCCACCGTATCTATGGGCTTGGGCCCGTTGATGGCCATTTACCAAGCCCGTTTCCTGAAATATCTGGAATCACGCGGCTTGAGCAAAACCAAAGGCCGCAAAGTATGGGTGTTCTGCGGCGACGGCGAAATGGACGAACCGGAAAGCCAAGGCGCGATTTCACTGGCCGCCCGCGAAGGTTTGGACAACCTGATTTTCGTGATTAACTGTAACTTGCAACGCTTGGACGGCCCGGTGCGCGGAAACGGCAAAATCATTCAAGAGTTGGAAGGCAACTTCCGCGGCGCAGGCTGGAACGTGCTGAAAGTGATCTGGGGCCGCCGTTGGGACAATCTGCTGGCTGCCGACACCAATAATGCCTTGAAACAGCGCATGAACGAATGTTTGGACGGCGATTACCAAACTTATAAATCTAAAGACGGTGCCTATGTGCGCGAGCATTTCTTCAATACGCCCGAACTGAAAGCCATGGTAGCCAGCATGTCGGACGACGAAATCTGGGCGCTGAACCGTGGCGGTCATGACCCGCACAAAGTTTATGCCGCATATTACGAAGCAGTAAACAACGCCGGCGGCCGTCCGACCGTGATTTTGGCGAAAACCATTAAAGGCTACGGTATGGGTTCTGCCGGCGAAGGCCAAAACGTTGCCCACCAAGCCAAAAAAATGGACGTGGAATCACTGAAAAAATTCCGTACCCGTTTCGGTATTCCGGTAAGCGACGAGCAAATCGAAAGCGGCGACCTGCCTTACTACCGCTTCCCTGAAGACAGCGAAGAAATGCGCTACTTACGCGAACGCCGCAATGCTTTGGGCGGTTATCTGCCGCAACGCAACCCGAATAACGAATCTCTGCCGGTGCCTGAACTGTCTGCATTCGATGCACAGTTGCAAACCAGCGGCGACCGCGAATTCTCTACCACCATGGCGTTTGTGCGCATCCTTTCTACCTTGTTGAAGGATAAGCAAATCGGCAAACGCATTGTGCCGATCGTGCCCGACGAAAGCCGTACTTTCGGTATGGAAGGCATGTTCCGCCAATACGGTATTTGGAACCCCAAAGGCCAGCAATACACCCCGCAAGACAAAGACCAATTGATGTTCTACAAAGAATCTATCGACGGTCAGATTCTGCAAGAAGGTATTAACGAGCCGGGCGCGATGGCCGATTGGATTGCCGCGGCGACCAGCTATGCCAACAACCGTTACGCCATGATTCCGTTCTACATTTACTACTCAATGTTCGGTTTCCAACGTGTAGGAGATTTGGCTTGGGCGGCTGGCGACATGCATGCACGCGGCTTCTTGGTAGGCGGTACCGCAGGCCGCACCACGCTGAACGGCGAAGGCTTGCAACACGAAGACGGCCACAGCCACATTCAAGCCGATCTGATTCCGAACTGCTTGTCTTACGACCCGACTTTCCAATACGAATTGGCTGTGATTATCCAAGACGGTTTGCGCCGCATGTA
This sequence comes from Neisseria sp. MVDL19-042950, assembly GCF_030504625.1. Taxonomy (GTDB): domain Bacteria; phylum Pseudomonadota; class Gammaproteobacteria; order Burkholderiales; family Neisseriaceae; genus Neisseria. The sequence goes on from NZ_JAUKWH010000001.1 coordinate 157,920, forward strand.
TGTGGAACAAGAAGACGTGTTCTATTATCTGACCGTGATGAACGAAAACTATGCCCACCCCGCTATGCCGCAACGCAAAGGCATCGAAGAAGAAATTCTGAAGGGTATGTATCTGTTCCGCGAAGGTGCGAAGAGCGACAAGAAAGTACAGTTGATGGGTTCGGGTGTGATTCTGAACGAAGTCATCAAAGCAGCCGATATGCTGAAAGCCGATTTCGGCGTAGAAGCCGACGTTTGGTCCGTACCTTCATTCAATCTGCTGCACCGCGATGCCATCGAAGTTGAGCGTTACAACCGCTTGCACCCGATGGAACAAAACAAACTGCCGTTTGTTGCCCAGCAGTTGCAAGGTCATGAAGGCCCGGTAATTGCTTCTACCGACTACATCCGCAGCTTTGCCGACCGCATCCGCGCCCACATCCCCAACGATTACCACGTTTTGGGTACCGATGGTTTCGGCCGCAGCGATTCACGCGCCAACCTGCGCGACTTCTTCGAGGTGGACAGCCGCCACGTTGCCGTTGCCGCGCTGAGCGCACTGGCCGATCAAGGCAAGATTGAGAAAGTGGTTGTGCAGCAAGCCATCGAGAAATATGGCATTAAAACCGATACTGCACCGAGCTGGAAGCGGTAATGATATTTTCAGACGGCCTCTGAAAATGAAAGAGGCCGTCTGAAAAGAATATCCGCTTGAAACCGTTTTAAGTCTTACAACAAAACAACATGCCGCAGCACATGGCTGCTGCGGTTGTTAAAGGAAAGCACGATGAGTCAAATCGTAGAAATCAAAGTACCCGACATCGGCGGCCATGAAAATGTAGACGTGATTGCCGTTGAAGTGAAAGCGGGCGACACCATCGCTGTCGACGATACCCTGATTACGCTGGAAACCGACAAAGCTACCATGGACGTACCTGCCGATGCCGCGGGCGTGGTGAAAGAAGTTAAAGTCAACGTAGGCGACAAAGTTTCCGAAGGCAGCGTGATTGTCTTGGTTGAAGCCGCCGGTGCCGCCGCTCAAGCAGCGCCCGTCGCCGAAAAAGCAGCTGAGCCTGCTCCTGCCGCCGCACCTGCACAAGCTGCTCCTGTTGCGGGCGGCGCAACTGTAAAAGTGGAAGTACCCGATATCGGCGGCCACGAAAATGTAGACGTGATTGCCGTTGAGATCAAAGTAGGCGACACCGTATCCGAAGACGATACGCTGATTACTTTGGAAACCGACAAAGCCACCATGGATGTGCCGAGCACCGCTGCCGGCGTAGTGAAAGCCGTGTATGTGAAAGTGGGCGACAAAGTTTCACAAGGCACTCAAATTATCGAAGTGGAAACCGCAGGCGGTGCAGCTGCCGCTCCTGCCGCAGCTCCTGCCGCAGCTCCCGCACAAGAAGCGCCTAAAGCCGCTGTGCCTGCGCCGCAAGCTGCTCCGGCTCCTGCCGCGCCTAAAGCCGATGCCGCTCCGGTTGCCGCATTCGGCAATACGCCAGTAAACGAAGCCGCATTTGCCAAAGCCCATGCCGGCCCGTCTGCACGCAAACTGGCGCGCGAGTTGGGCGTGGATTTGAGCTTAGTTAAAGGTACGGGCTTGAAAGGCCGTATCGTCGGCGAAGACATCAAAGCCTTCGTTAAAGCTGCTATGCAAGGCGGTGCGGGCAAGGCTGCGCCTGCCGCTGCAACCGCTTCATTAGGTGGCGGTTTGGACTTGCTGCCGTGGCCGAAAGTCGATTTCAGCAAGTTCGGCGAAATCGAAGTGAAAGAACTTTCCCGCATTAAGAAAATTTCCGGTCAAAACCTGTCGCGCAACTGGGTGATGATTCCCCATGTTACCGTGAACGAAGATGCCGATATGACCGAGCTGGAAGAGTTCCGCAAAACTCTCAATAAAGAGTGGGAGCGCGAAGGCGTGAAACTGTCGCCGTTGGCGTTCATTATCAAAGCTTCCGTAACTGCCTTGAAAGCTTTCCCCGAGTTCAATTCTTCTCTTGACGGCGAAAACCTGATTCTGAAGAAATACTACAATATCGGCTTTGCCGCCGACACGCCCAACGGCTTGGTTGTGCCCGTGATTAAAGACGTGGACAAAAAAGGCTTGAAAGAAATTTCTCAAGAGCTGACCGAGTTGAGCAAAAAAGCCCGCGAAGGCAAGCTCAAGCCTAATGAAATGCAAGGCGCCTGCTTTACCATTTCCAGCTTGGGCGGTATCGGCGGTACCGGCTTCACGCCGATTGTGAACGCTCCCGAAGTAGCCATTTTGGGCGTGTGCAAATCACAAATGAAACCGGTATGGAACGGCTCGGCTTTTGAACCGCGCCTGATGTGCCCGTTGAGCCTGTCGTTCGACCACCGCGTGATCGACGGTGCGGCCGGTATGCGCTTTACCGTGTATCTGGCGAACCTGTTGAAAGACTTCCGCCGCGTGGTGCTGTAAGGCTTTTCAGACGGCCTTTAGGAATCTTAGAGGCCGTCTGAAAACAAGATTTTAATGAAAGCAGTATATAAACTGCTTTACAGAAAGGTTTAACAATGAGCTTGATTGAACTCAAGGTTCCCGATATCGGCGGCCATGAAAATGTGGACATTATTGCCGTAGAAATCAAAGCGGGCGATACCGTAGCGATTGAAGATACATTGGTTACTTTGGAAACTGATAAAGCCACCATGGACGTACCTGCCGAAGCTGCGGGTGTGGTAAAAGAAGTGAAAGTAAAAGTAGGCGACAAAATTTCCGAAGGCGGCGTGATTGCCGTGATTGAAGCTGCCGGTGCCGCAGCCGAAGCACCCAAAGCAGAAGCTGCCCCCGCTCCCGCGCAAGAAGCGCCGAAAGCGGCTGCACCTGCACCGCAAGCCGCGCAATTCAGCGGTTCGGCCGATGCCGAATACGACGTAGTGGTGCTGGGCGGCGGCCCGGGCGGTTATTCCGCTGCATTTGCCGCAGCCGACCAAGGTTTGAAAACTGCCATCGTAGAGCGTTACGCCACTTTGGGCGGCGTGTGTTTGAATGTGGGCTGTATTCCTTCCAAAGCCTTGCTGCACAATGCCGCTGTGATTGACGAAGTGCGCCATTTGGCTGCGAACGGTATCAAATATCCCGAACCGGAATTAAATATCGACATGTTGCGCGGCTATAAAGAAAAAGTCATCGGTAAACTGACTACCGGCTTGGCCGGTATGGCTAAATCGCGCAAAGTGGATGTGATTCGCGGTAACGGCCAATTTGTCGGCCCGAACCACATGGAAGTGGCTCTGACTTCAGGCGAAGGTAAGGACGAAACCGGCGAGAAGAAAACCATCGCTTTCAAAAACGCCATCATCGCTGCGGGCAGCCGCGTGGTGAACCTGCCGTTTATTCCCGAAGATCCCCGTATTATCGACTCTACCGGTGCACTGGCTTTGAAAGAAGTGCCGGGCAAAATGCTGATTATCGGCGGCGGTATCATCGGTTTGGAAATGGGTACGGTGTACAGCACGTTGGGCACCCGTTTGGATGTGGTTGAAATGATGGACGGCCTGATGCAGGGAGCCGACCGCGATTTGGTTAAAGTTTGGCAGAAGCTGAACGAATACCGCTTCGACAATATCATGGTCAACACCAAAACCGTTGCCGTTGAACCGAAAGAAGACGGTATTTACGTTACTTTCGAAGGTGCCAATGCGCCCAAAGAGCCGCAACGTTACGATACCGTGTTGGTTGCAGCGGGTCGCGCACCCAACGGTAAACTGATTGGTGTCGAAAAGGCCGGTGTGATTGTTACCGACCGCGGCTTTATCGAAGTGGACAAACAACAGCGCACCAACGTGCCGCACATTTACGCCATCGGCGATATTGTCGGCCAGCCTATGTTGGCACACAAAGCCGTGCACGAAGGCCATGTGGCAGCGGAAAACTGCGCCGGCCACAAAGCCTATTTCGATGCGCGTGTGATTCCGGGCGTAGCCTATACCGCTCCCGAAGTGGCTTGGGTAGGCGTAACCGAAACCGCTGCCAAAGAGCAAGGCATTAAGATTACCAAAGCCAATTTCCCGTGGGCTGCTTCAGGCCGCGCGATTGCCAACGGTTGCGATCAAGGCTTTACCAAGCTGATTTTTGATGCCGAAAGCGGCAAAATCATTGGCGGCGGTATTGTCGGCCCTAACGGTGGCGATATGATCGGTGAAATCTGTTTGGCCATCGAAATGGGTTGTGATGCCGTTGATATCGGCAAAACCATCCATCCGCACCCGACCTTGGGCGAAAGTATCGGTATGGCTGCGGAAGTGGCATTGGGTACTTGTACCGATTTGCCGCCGCAACGTAAAAAATAAAGCAGTTTGATTTAACTGTTGAGCAAGAGGCCGTCTGAAAGAACTTTCAGACGGCCTCTTCGTATCATACGGCTTACAGCAACACTTTCTCAATGCCGCCGTTATTGGCTTTTTCGACAAACTCGTTTTGCCAGTTGTCGCCGAGGATGTGTTTCGCCATTTCCACCACGATGTAGTCGGCGGGCATGGCGTTGTCGTCGGTGTAGCGGCTCAAACCTTGCAGGCAGGCGGGGCAGGAGGTGAGCATTTTGACCGGCTCGCCCTGTGGAAGCTGCTTGAGGTTTTTCTCGATTTCTTCCTGCTTGCGGAATTTCACTTGTGTGGCGATGTCGGGTCGTTTGACGGCAAACATACCCGATTCACCGCAGCAGCGGTCGCTCAACACCACTTCTTTGCCCATCAGTTCGCTGGTCATTTTGGTGGCGTTCATGGTTTTGATCGGGCTGTGGCAGGGGTCGTGATACAGGTATTGCTGGCCGCTCACGCCGTCGAGCTTGATGCCTTTTCCCAATAAAAACTCATGAATATCAATGATGCGGCAGCCGGGGAAAATGTCTTCGAAGCGGTATTTTTCCAACTGGTCGTAACAAGTGCCGCAGCTCACGACCACGGTTTTGATGTCGAGGTAGTTTAAGGTGTTGGCCAAACGGTGGAAGAGCACGCGGTTTTCGGTGGTCATCTGTTCGGCTTTGTCGTGGTTGCCGCCTGCGTCTTGCGGATAGCCGCAGCAGAGGTAGCCCGGCGGCAGCACGGTTTGTACGCCGGCATGCCACAGCATGGCTTGCGTGGCTAGTCCGACTTGGCTGAACAGGCGCTCGGAACCGCAGCCGGGGAAGTAGAACACGGCTTCGCTGTCTTCCGGCAGCTGCGGGTTGCGGATAATCGGCACGGTTTTGTTGTCTTCGATGTTCAGCCAAGCGCGTGCAGTTTTAATCGGTACATGGCGCGGCAGCGGGCGGTTGATGAAGTGAACCACCTGCTCTTTAATCGGCGAGCCGCCCGTGGTGGCTTTGGGGGCTTTTTTCAGACGGCCTGCTCCGATGTGGGCTTTTCTGCCCCAGTTGTAGGCCAGATTCTGTAATTTGAAACCGGCTTCCACCACGCCTTTGCGCAACACTTGGATGGTGCGCGGGTCTTTGGCGTTGAGGAAGGCCATGCCGGCGGCAACGGCGGGGTTGAACTTGCGTTTGCCGGCTTTGCGCAGATAGTTGCGGATGGCTACGGTTACGTCGCCGAAGTCGATGTTGACGGGGCAAGGCTTCACGCAGCGGTGGCACACGGTGCAGTGGTCGCCGAGGTCGTTTAATTCGTCGAAGTGGCGCAGCGATACGCCGCGGCGGGTTTGTTCTTCGTATAAAAACGCTTCGGTGAGCAAACCGACACCGAGGATTTTGTTGCGCGGGCTGTACAGCAGGTTGGCGCGCGGCACATGGGTGCTGCATACGGGTTTGCACTTGCCGCAGCGTAGGCAGTCTTTCACCGATTCGGCGATGGTGCCGAGGTCGGACTGCTCCATAATCAGCGATTCCACGCCGAGCAGCTCGAACGAAGGCGTGTAGGCGTTGCGTAAGTCGGAGCCGCGCATGAGTTTGTAGCGGTTGAAGCGGCCTTGCGGATCGACTTTGGCTTTGTAGTCCCAGAAGGGCTGCATTTCTTCGTCGGTAAGGAATTCGAGTTTGGTGATGCCGATACCGTGTTCACCGGAAATCACGCCGTTGAGGCTGCGGGCGATTTTCATGATGCGTTCCACCGCTTTATGGGCGGTTTGCAGCATGTCGTAATCGTCTGAATTCACGGGAATATTGGTGTGGACGTTGCCGTCGCCCGCGTGCATGTGCAGGGCGACGAACACGCGTCCGCGCACCACGCGGCTGTGAATCTTGGCCAAACCTTCCATGATTTTGGTGTCGGCCTTGCCGCTGAAGATTTCAGACAGGGGTTTCATCACGTCGGCTTTAATCGACACGCGCAAGCGGAAATCGCGGAAGGCGATGAAGCAGCTTTCTTCGTCTCTGGCTTCGGGCGCGGCGTGGACGGCATGGCCGTAGCGTTGTTTGTATTCGCCCAAAGGCGCGTCGAGGTTGCTAAGCAGCCATTCCCAACGCTCTTTCACAGCGGAAACGTGTTGGAGCGCGTGTTTGGCACGTTCACCCAATAATTCGCTGCCGGGCAGGTCGGTACCCATTTTGTCCACCGGCAGGCGGCCTTGCAGGTATTGTTGCAGGGCGTTGCAGAGAGCCAGTTTGTTTTTAATCGACAGTTCGATGTTGATGCGCTCGATGCCGTCTGAATACTCGCCCAAACGCTCCAGCGGAATCACCACGTCTTCATTGATTTTAAAGGCGTTGGTGTGCTTGGCGATGGCGGCGGTGCGGCTGCGGTCGAGCCAGAAGGTTTTGCGCGCTTCGGGGGTAACGGCGATAAAGCCTTCGCCGTCGCGGGCTTGCGCCAGTTTGACGATATGCTCGGCGGCATCGGCGACGGCGGCTTCGTCGTCGCTCACAATGTCGGCAATCAGCACCATTTTCGGGCGGCCTTTACCCGCCGCTTTGGTGGCGTAGCCGACCGCGCGCACATAGCGCCAGTCGAGATGTTCCAAACCGGCCAGCTTCACGCTGTCGTGGCCGAGCATGTAGTCGCGGATTTCCACGATAGACGGCGTGGCGTTGGCAACCGTGCCGAAAAATTCCAAACACACGGTGCGGATGTATTTCGGCATGGTGTGCAGCACGAAGGCCACGCTGGTGATGATGCCGTCGGTGCCTTCTTTTTGCACGCCGGGCAGGCCGCTGAGGAATTTGTCGGTAACGTCTTTGCCGAGGCCGACTTTGCGGAATTTGCGGCCGTCGATTTCCAAGCGTTCGGTTTTAACGATATTGAGGCCGTCTGAATCTAAAGTATGCACATCGAAAACGGCGGTTTCTTCGTCGTGGATTTTGCCGAAGTTGTGGCGCACACGCTCGATTTTCAGCCACTCGCCTTGCGGGTTGACCATTTTCCAGTAAGCAAGGTTATCGAGCGCGGTGCCCCACAATACGGCTTTCTTGCCGCCCGCGTTCATGGCCACGTTGCCGCCCACGCAGGAAGCGTCGGCGGAAGTCGGGTCAACCGCGAATACCAGTTTGGCGGCGGTGGCGGTTTCTTCCACGCGCCGCGTTACCACGCCCGCGCCGCAATGGATAATCGGGTGTTTGCCTTCCAAACCGGGCAGTTCCACATATTCCACGCCGTTGTGTTTGTCGAGTTTTTCGGTGTTGATGACCGCGCTCATGGCATCGAGCGGCACCGCGCCGCCGGTATAGCCCGTGCCGCCGCCGCGCGGAATGATGGTTAAATCGAGTTCGATTAAGGCTTTCACCAAAGGCGCGACTTCGGCTTCGGTGTCGGGATTGACCACCACAAACGGATATTCCACACGCCAGTCGGTAGCGTCGGTAACGTGTACCACGCGGGCGAGGCCGTCGAACATGATATTGTGTTTTTTGGTGATTTTGGAAAGGCGTTTTAGGATTTCGGCGCGTTTGTTGCGGGTGGTTTCAAAACTTTCGTCAAACCGTTGTATTGCCGCTTCCACGGCCTGAAGCAGTTGGTCGACTTGGGGATTGTTGTCGCGCCGTTTTTGGATTTCATTCAGGCGATGGCGCATTTCCCGCACCAATGCCGCCCGCCGGTGCGGTTGGTCGAGCAGATCGTCCACCAGATAAGGGTTGCGCACCACCACCCAAATATCTCCCAGCACTTCAAACAGCATCCGCGCCGAACGGCCTGTTTTGCGTTGGTTGCGCAGCTCTTGCAGCACGTTCCAAGCCTCTTCTCCGAGCAGGCGGATCACGATTTCGCGGTCGGAATAAGACGTGTAGTTGTAGGGAATTTCCCGGATGCGTTGCGTTACGTTGGTGGTCATGGCGTGCGGTTCCGTGTGTTTTTTTATTTATCGGCAGGCTCTTTTGTTAATTTTTTAAGGCCGTCTGAAAAATATGTAAGGAATAAGGAAATAGTTGTGTAATGTAGTGTAATTTCCATTGTTTTTCAATGGAAAAATATAGATATCAGTATGCAGGCATTTCATAAAGAGGTAGGAATTTTGTTGACAATTTGTGTGGCTGTACGATGTATTGCGCTGTATTTCAAAGGCGGTTAACCGCTTGTGGAAGAGCGGAAAAGGTATAATATATTGACAGATATTGCAGATTTTCACCTGTTGGGGAGCAATTGATGAAGCAAAAAGTATTGTTGCCGTTGGTTATATCGGTGTTGGTCGTGCCTGCCGTTTATGCCCAACCTTCCGTTTCTGCCGATTCGGAACAAAGTGTGCTTTCCGAAAGCGGTATTACGGTGGCGGACAACAGCCGTTTGGCCAATCCGCGCCGGAAAACTGCGAAAGACAAGCGTTCGTTGAGCCAAAGAATCGCCGACAAGTTGGAAAAAGACCGCCGCCGACGGGAAACTAAAAAATTGATACGTGAGCAAGAAAAGCAGAGAAAACAGCAGCGCGAAGCATCCGCCCCTGAAACAGGCAGCTAAACTTTCATCCGTGTGCCGGTTTGGAAAGCCGCCGTATTGTCTGCCGCCCCGTATTGCTTATTCATTTTTTTGACTATATAATACGCATTCTTCTATGGCGGGTCTCCCCGCATGGTAATTTGGAACAACGGGTCAGGGGCGGAAGCCAGCAGCCCACTCTGATGCGCCAGTGCCGGGGGTCGGGCTCGCCACCCTAACATTTGAAAACACCGACAAGTGAACCGTCGGTGTTTTTTTATGGCTGTTTTGCCGGCCCGCAAAGTCTTTGAGGCCGTCTGAAAAGAATGACGGCTGAATTCAGACGGCCTCTTGAAACCGCCCAATTAACGGAAAACCGATTATGTCTGTCAACCATTACGAAAATTTCCCCGTCGGTTCGATCATGCTGCCGCGTCGCCTGCGTGTGCCGACGCATGCGGTTTATGCTTTCGCCCGTACTGCCGACGATATTGCCGATGAAGGTTGTGTCAGCGACGAAGAGCGTTTGCAGGGGCTGGATGCTTTGCAGCAAGAGTTGGATACGATTTCGCGCGGTGAAACGCCGCAAACCGAAATGATGCGCCGCTTGCAACGCGAGGCGGTGCGCCCGTTCGAAATGCCTTTGCAGCCGTTTTACGATTTACTTTCCGCGTTCCGTCAGGATGTGGTGAAAAAGCGTTATCAGAATTTTGCCGAATTGGTGGATTATTGCCGCCGCTCCGCCAATCCGGTGGGGCGCATCATGCTGCATCTTTACGGCGAAACCGATGCGCGCAGTATTGCTCAAAGCGACGGCATTTGCACGGCTTTGCAGTTGGTTAATTTCTGGCAGGATGTAGCGGTCGATTGGGAAAAAGGGCGGGTTTATATTCCGCAGGACGATTTGGAAAAATTCGGCGTAAGCGAAACCCAAATCGCCGAAGGCCGTGCCGACTTTGCCTTCCAACGGTTGATGGCGCATGAGTGTACCCGCGCGCATAATATGTTGAAAGCAGGTTCGCCGCTGGGTAAAACGTTGAAAGGGCGCATCGGCTTTGAATTGAGAATGATAGTGATCGGTGCGCAGCAGATTTTGAGCAAACTGGAAGCCAACCGTTATGATGTTTTTCAAAAACGCCCCAAATTGGAAGCGAAAGATTGGTGGGTGATCGTGAAACGTGCGGCATTGAAGAAATAACCGAACAGGCCGTCTGAAAAGTTTTCAGACGGCCTGTTCGGTTGGGTGTGGAAGTCGGCTGTTCAAAGGCGGCCAAGCGGCCGGTATCAATCGCGATAAAGAGTTCTTCGTTGATACGTTGTTTTTCTTTTCAGACGGCCTGAAAGCGGAAAAAACTGCTGCTCCAACATAAGCGCGTGAAATGGCGATAAAATAGCCGCCTGCATAAACCGTTAAATCATCATGGCTAAAAAAATTCTGATTATTTCCCCGAGCTGGATCGGCGATTGCGTGATGACGCAGCCGCTTTACCGCCGTTTGCAAGAACTTCATCCTGATTGCACGATTGACGTATTTTCCCCCAAATGGTCGATGGCTGTGTTCGAACGCATGCCCGAAATCAATGAAATTTTTGAAAACCCGTTCGGGCATGGTGCGTTGGAATTGAAAAAGCGCATCCGAACGGGCAGGGCGTTGGGAAAACGGGGTTATGATCAAGTAATCGTGTTGCCCGGTTCGCTCAAATCAGCCTTGATTGCGGCAGCAACCGGCATCAAACAGCGTACCGGTTATGTAGGCGAAACCCGTTATTTGCTGCTGAACGACATACGCAAACTCGATAAAGCCGCTTTGCCGCTGATGGTAGACCGTTACACCGCGCTGGCGCATCCCTCCCAAGCCGATTTTAACGGCCGTTCGAGTTATCCCGCTTTTCAAATCGCCCCCGCAAGCCAGCAGGCCGTGCTGGAGAAGCACGGTTTAAACACGGCCAAACCGGTGCTGGCTTTCTGCCCGGGCGCAGAATACGGCCCTGCTAAACGTTGGCCGGCCCGCCATTTTGCCGAACTTGCGCGACGTTACGCGGCAAAAGGCTGGCAGATTTGGCTTTTCGGTTCGCAAAAAGATTTCGATATCGCCGAAAACATCAACATGCTTTCAGACGGCCTCTGCATCAATTTATGCGGCCAAACCAGCCTTTCCGAAGCCATCGACCTGTTGGCCTGTGCCGATACGGTAGTCTGCAACGACAGTGGCCTGATGCACCTTGCTGCCGCGTTGGGCAGGAAACTGGTGGCCGTATACGGTTCGTCGAGTGCCGACCACACGCCGCCGTTGAGCGATAAGGCTCGAATCGTCAGCTTAAATCTTGATTGTTCACCTTGTTTCAAACGCGAATGTCCGTTCGGGCATACCGATTGTTTAAACAAACTCGACCCCGATATGGTAGAAAAGGCGGCGCAGGAATTATGCTGAGGCAGGCCGGCTTTTCAGATGGCCTCGAATATTGCCTAATCCGTTTGCCGCGTTTACCATAGCCGCGAAGCCCTGTTTGTAAGGTTGTCTTCAAATCCATTACTTTTCCATTTCCCATCGGGCCGCACATTATGCAGAATATCCAAGAATACGTCCGTCAAACCGCCGCCGCTGCAAAGCAGGCTTTTTATGCATTGGCGGCAAGCTCCACCGCACAGAAAAATGCCGCTTTGTTACGGATGGCGGAGCTCCTCAAACACCATCAGTCCGCCGTGCTTGCCGCCAACGCCCAAGATATGGAGCAGGCGGCAGCAAAAGGGTTGGATGCCGCTTTGCTCGACCGCCTGAAACTGACTGAAAACACCATAGAGAGTATGTGCGAAGGCTTGCGGCAAATTGTCGCTTTGCCCGACCCCGTAGGGGAAATGGACGAATTCCGCATCCGCCCGAACGGTTTGCAAATCGGCAAAATGCGTGTGCCGCTGGGCGTTATCGGCATTATTTACGAATCGCGCCCGAACGTAACCGTTGATGCCGCCGCTTTGTGTTTGAAATCCGGCAATGCCTGCGTGCTGCGAGGCGGTAGCGAAGCGTTCAACAGCAATATGGCGGTGGCCAAGTTGATTACTCAGGCGTTGGCTGAAAACGGTTTGCCCGCGGATGCCGTGCGCCTGATTGAAAACACCAGCCGCGAAAGTGTCGGCGCAATGCTGCAAAGCCCCGATTTGATCGATGTGATTATTCCGCGCGGCGGCAAATCGCTGGTTGCCCGCATTGCCGCCGAAGCACGCGTGCCAGTGATTAAGCATCTTGACGGTATCTGCCATGTTTATATCGACCGGGCCGCCGATACGCAGAAGGCCGTGGATATTGCTTTTAATGCCAAAACTTCGCGCTACGGCACTTGCAATACGATGGAAACGCTGCTGGTACACGAGAGCCGCGCCGCCGAAATTCTGCCGTTGCTGGAGAAAAAATATGCAGAGAAAGGCGTGGAGTTGCGTGGTTGCGAGCGTACGTCGGCCGTCTTAAAAAACATTAAGGCGGCAACCGAAGAAGATTGGCGCACCGAATATCTGGCTCCCGTTTTGGCCGTAAAAACAGTCGGCAGTATGGCCGAGGCGATTGCCCACATTAACATGTACGGCAGCCACCATACCGACAGTATCGTTACCGAATCTTATACCGATGCGCAGATTTTCCTGCGTATGGTCGACAGCGCCAGCGTGATGGTAAATGCCAGCACACGTTTTGCGGACGGATTTGAATACGGGTTGGGGGCGGAAATCGGCATTTCTACCGATAAAATCCATGTGCGCGGCCCCGTCGGACTGCACGGGTTGACCGGCCAAAAATGGGTGGTGCTTGGCAACGGGCAAGTGCGCATGTAATTTGTTTTGTAAACGCATCAGATGTTATCAATCGGCAAATCGGCGGTTGGGAGGAATGGTTGATTTGTTCAATAAATAGAGACTATTGCGGATTTACTGCTTTGTATTATGCCGAAAAATTATTTTAAAAGCTGATTATGCCGATTTTTTGCAAAAAAAGGCCGTCTGAAAAATACATTAAGATATCTTCAGACGGCCGTTTGCCTGTTAAAGAAGCCGTTTGAAACATTCACAAATTTGCATACCTTTTCTTAACGGCATCTTTGCGGTTATCGGGCTTTTTGCGACAATATCACCGTTCTTCAGGACACAGAACACATTCTCTTAACGATTTAAAAATCCATATCGAAAACAATACACAAATCGCACTTCCAAAGGAAAACTCGTGAAACGTATCTTTTTGTTTTTAGCAACCAACATTGCCGTTCTCGTTGTTATCAGCGTCATCCTCAGCGTTCTCGGCGTGAGCAGCAATCCCAATGAAATGGGCAGCCTGCTGGTGTATTCCGCCGTTATCGGCTTTACCGGCTCGATTATTTCGCTGTTGATGTCGAAAACCATGGCGAAACGCTCGGTCGGCGCCGAGGTGATTACCCAGCCACACAACGAAACCGAAGCATGGCTTTTGCAGACGGTTGAGAATCAGGCCCGCCAATGGAATCTGAAAACACCCGAAGTTGCGATTTACCATTCACACGAACCCAACGCTTTTGCCACCGGTGCCAGTAAAAACAATTCGCTGGTTGCCGTCAGCACCGGTTTGCTCGATCACATGTCCCGTGACGAAGTGGAAGCCGTTCTTGCGCATGAAATGGCGCACGTCGGTAACGGCGATATGGTTACGCTCACTTTGATTCAAGGCGTAGTCAATACGTTTGTTGTGTTCTTGGCACGCGTGGTTTCGGGCTTGGTGGCCCGCAGCGACAACGGCGAAGTTTCGCAAGGCACTTATTTCATCGTGAGCATGGTATTGCAGGTTGTATTCGGTTTTCTGGCGAGCTTTATCGTTATGTGGTTCAGCCGCCAACGCGAATACCGTGCCGATGCGGGTGCCGCCAAACTGGTGGGCGCTCCGAAAATGATTGCCGCGCTGCAACGCTTGAAAGGAAACCCGAGCGATCTGCCTAAAGAAATGACAGCAATGGGTATTGCCAGCGAAGAACGCGATTCGCTTTTGAGTACACATCCGACTTTGGATAACCGTATTGCGCGTTTGAAACAGTTGTAAGGAAATGAAGGATCAGGCCGTCTGAAATAAAATTTTCAGACGGCCTTTTATTGCACATTCGGCATGTGTTCGGTTTTAACAGTAGAATAATTATAGAAGCAGCTTTATTTTGGAAGATATGAGTGTCATTTAAATAATTTTTAATGGTACTATTTCTTTTGATATTTGTTGACCGGTTAGAGGGCTGGACGGCCGTCTGAAAATATTTCAGATAATTGAGTAAGGTATTGTATAAAATAAACAAACTATCTGATGGAGCAAAGCGTGTACCGCAGTACCCACATTATCAGCGGAGAAACATTATTTGAGCGTTCGGCACAGCAATGGGCCGAATTTGAGGAAAACTTGCAGGATTTACGTTGCCGGCAACGTAACTTTGCCGCATTGCCCGTAACGGTAAGAACCGCATTATTGCTGGATTTCGCCGAAAAATTGGCGGCTAACCGCGATCGGTTGGCCGAAATGGTATGCGAAGAAGTGGGGCGCTGTTTGCGCGAGTGCAGGGCGGAGTTGGATAAGTCGGTGGAGCTGATTCGTTATTATGCACGTTTGGCTCCCGAATTATTGGCCCATAAAACTATTGCAACACAGGCCAGTCTAAGCCAAGTGCGTTTTGAGCCTTTGGGAGTCGTGCTGGCCGTTATGCCGTGGAATTATCCGGTGTGGCAGGTTTTGCGTTTCGCCGTTCCCGCTTTATGTGCCGGCAATGCTTGTGCAGTAAAGCTGGCACCGACTGTGGCAAGGGTAACGGATGCGTTGTTTGACTTGGTCGGCGGCACATTGCCGTTAATTCCCGCTTGGTTGGATGATGCCGATGTGCTGCATGCGATTGAGCAAACTGATGCGATGGCGTTTACAGGTTCGGCGGATACCGGCCGCCGGTTGGCGGCACATGCCGGCATGAATCTGAAGAAAACGGTATTGGAACTGGGCGGCAGCAATGCTTTTATGGTGATGCCCGATGCGGATGTGGCGCAAGCGGCAAAAGACGCGTGTTATTCCCGCTTTCGCGATGCGGGGCAGTCGTGCAATGCGGCGAAGCGGATTATCGTTACCGAAGCGGTGGCCGATGAGTTCGTACCGCTGTTTCTCGCAGAATGTGCCAAGTTGAAAACCGGCCATCCGATGGATGAAAAAACGACACTGGCACCGTTGCACCGAAGCGATTTGCGCGAGCGGGTTCACAGTCAGGTGCGGGACGCGCTGGCAAACGGTGCGACGGCTTTGTGCGGCGGTTTTTTGCCGGAAGGTAAAGGCTGGTTTTATCCGGCTACCGTTTTAGACGGCGTAACCCGCAATTGCCGCGTGTATCGTGAAGAGGTGTTCGGCCCCGTGGCCGTGCTTTTGAGGGCGCGGGACGAAGAACATGCCGTGCGGCTGGCGAATGACAATCCTTTCGGGCTGGGCGCGAGTATTTATAGTGAAAATGTTGCGAAAGCGTGGCAATATGCGGAAAAACTGCACACGGGTGCGGTGTTTATCAACCGCCACACCAGCAGCGATTTGCGCCTGCCGTTCGGCGGAGTGAAAGATTCGGGTTACGGAAGGGAGCTCTCGGAATTCGGATTGTATGAATTTGTAAATGTAAAAGCTTATTGGCAGAGATAAAAGAACAATGAACAGATTATTGCAGGCAGGTTTCACGGCGGCAGTGCTCGTTGGCGTTGCGTTGCCCGCAGCGGCGGAAACCATGGAAGTTTATTTCAACCAGCAGGGGCAGGTTACTGCAACCATGTCGTCGGTATCGTATGTGCGTAAATACGAAGTAAAAGACGGCATTGCGCAGGTACAGGATTTCTATTACCCGTCGTTGAAAAAATATTCCGACCCGTATCAGATAACGGCAAACCAGATTAAAGAATTTGTGCCCGCCTTGGCGAACGGCACCATTACGCTGTGGCATTTTAACGGCCAGAAAAAGATGACCGGCCAGTATAAAAACGGCAAACCCGACGGCGAGTGGATAAACTGGTATCCAAACGGCAAAAAGTCGGCCGTAATGCCTTATGCGGAAGGAAAAAGCGAAGGCACGGGGGCGCGTTTTTACCGTAACGGCAACAAAGAGAGCGAGATTCAATTTAAAAACAATCAGGCCAACGGTTATTGGAAGCAATGGTATCAAAGCGGCAAACCCAAAACCGAGATGGTGATGGTAAACGACAAGCCGGTAAGCATTATCAGTTGGAATGAAGACGGGCTGCTGCTTTCGGAAATCACCATGACTGACGGAAAGCGAAACGGCATCGTGCTCGATTGGCATGACAACGGTGCGAAAAAGTCGGAAGCGGTTTATCAGGATGGCGAGCTGATAAAAAAGACCGTTTGGGATGACGAAGGTTATCTGTTGGAAGAGTAAAACATAAAGCCGGAGCAGCTTTCTTCGAGGCCGTCTGAAAAGCATATTTCAGACGGCCTTTACATTCATCTTTCCGACAGGCAAATGTTTTCCGTTATAATGCTCACTTTCTTAACCGTTGTTTCCAAAACATATTCAGGCCGTCTGAACACCCATGAAATTTGCCCGAGCCTACCGCCGTTGGTGGCGTTACCGTACATACCGCAGCGATGCGACTTTGCCGGCGCATTCGTTGGATTGCCCCGAATGCGGCCAGCGGATGATGTTGCCGCGCTTGCGGCAGGGGCAGGAAGCGCATTGTCCGCGATGCGGGTATGAAGTGGTGGAAATCGAAAAAAATCCCTATATCGCTCCTTTGGCGTATGCCGTTGCATCTTTGGTGCTGATGGCGTTTGTGTACAACATGATGTTTGTTACCGTAACGATGGCCGGAGTAACGTCGATTCTGTCGCTGCCTTCGATGATGAAACAGTTGATTCTGCTGGATTTCGGTTTTTTGGCAGAAGTGATGTTCGTGCTCACTTTCGGCACGCCGCTGCTGTTTCTGCTGCTTTGCATATATGTGTATACCGCCCTGATACGCGACAAAATTTATCCGGGGTTGTTTTACGCTACCCGCACGTTGGTGCGGCTGCGCCATTGGATTATGGTGGATGTGTTTTTTATTTCGACGCTGGTGTCGTATATCAAACTCTCTTCGGTGGCACGGGTGGAATTCGGCGCGGCGTTTTATCTGATGTTCGGGCTGGCCGTGATGCTGATACGTACTTCGGTGGCGATTCCGCAACATTGGGTTTATTATAAAATCCATCACATGCTCGGCAGAAATGCTGTTCAGACGGCCTCCGAAGAACATATCTGTTGCAGCCGCTGCCTGTATTTCCGTGATAAAACCGAAAACACTTGCGGTGTGTGCGGAGCCGATTTATACCGCCGCCGCCCGCAGAGTTTGAGCGTATCGATGGCGTTTTTGGCCGCGGCCATCGTGTTGTATGTTCCGGCCAACGTGCTGCCGATTATGATTTCTTCCAATCCGGCAACGGTGCAGATCAATACGATTTTCAACGGCATCGTGTATATGTGGAACGACGGCGACAAGCTGATTGCGATGATTATTTTCAGCGCGAGTATTTTGGTGCCGGTGGCGAAAATCGTATCATTGTTGTTTTTAATCGGCAGCGCCCGTTTCGGTCTGCCGATGGGGATACATAAAATGTCGCTGCTCTACCGCTTTACCGAGGCGGTGGGCAAATGGTCGATGATCGATATTTTTGTCATCATTGTTTTAATGAGTGCGTTCCACACCAATCTGGCGCGGGTGGTGCCGGGCGCGGCGGCCATATATTTTTGTTTGGTGGTGCTGCTTACCATGCTTTCCGCCTATTTTTTCGATCCGCGCCTGTTGTGGGACAAAGCCCGCAACGATGCCGCTTTAACCGAAAGGCCGTCTGAAAACGCGCCTGCAAACCAACCCGAATATGAATAACGATAACCAAAAAAACGATAACCAACCCGTGCCCGCCCGTGTGCGCAAAACCAATGTGTTCACCTCGGTGGTGTGGCTGATTCCGCTAATCGCTTTAGTTGTAGGCGGCTGGCTGCTGATGAAAGACATCCGCAACCGCGGCCCTGAAGTAACCCTGCTGATGGAAAGTGCCGACGGTATCGAAGTGAACAATACCGTGGTAAAAGTGCTGAGCGTGGAGGTCGGCCGCGTTTCACGTATCCGGCTACGCGGCGACCGCAAAGGCGTGGAAGTAACCGCGCGCCTTACGGCGGATGCCAAAGATATGATGCGCAAAGACACCCAATTTTGGGTGGTGAAACCGCGTATCGACCAAAGCGGCATTACCGGCCTGAATACTTTGGTTTCAGGCTCTTATATCGCATTCACGCCGGGCAGCAGCGAAGAAACCGAAGATGTTTTTGAAGTGTTGGATATTCCGCCGATTGCCGCCATCGGCCAAAGCGGTTTGCGCCTGAAACTGATCGGGGCCAACAATAAAATGATTGCCGTCGGCAGCCCCGTGCTTTACGAAGACTTTATGGTGGGGCAGGTGGAAAGTGCCCAGTTCGACCCGAAAGACCAAACCGTTAACTACACCGTTTTCATTCAAAGCCCGAACGACAAACTGGTGGGCGAACACAGCCAGTTTTGGCTGCAAAGCGGCATCAATATCGAAACCACCAACGGCGGAGTCCGCGTAGATTCCGCTCCGCTTTCCGCTTTGCTTTCCGGCGCAATTTCGTTCGGTACGCCGTTGGATGGCGACAAAGGCAAACCCGCGGTCAATGACGATACTTTCGAACTGTATGACGACCGCAGCCAAATCGACAACCTGCCAAGTTCGCGGGCCTTGTATTACATTGCTTTCTTTAACCAAAGCGTGCGCGGCTTGAGCCCGGGCGCGCCGGTGGAATACAAAGGCATCAATATCGGAGCCGTGGTCGACGTGCCTTATTTTGCCGGCAGCGACAGCCTGAAACTTCTGCAAAACGGTTGGATTCCCGTACGCATTCGCATAGAGCCTGCCCGTATGGAAATCAATGCGGGCGAGCAAAGCCGCGAATACTGGCAAAACCAGTTTCAGACGGCCTTAAAGAAAGGTTTGACCGCAACCATTTCAAGCAACAATCTGCTAACCGGCAGCAAAATGATTGAATTGAACGACCAGCCTTCATCAAGCGCGAAACTCAAACCTTATGCGGATTATGCCGGCAACGTCGTGATTGCCACCCAAAACGGCGGCTTGGGCAATTTGCAGGCTCAGTTGGGCGATTTGCTGGAAAAATTCAACAAACTGCCGCTGGACAAAACCGTCGGCGAATTAAACGGCTCGCTACGCGAATTAAAAGCCACGTTGAACTCTGCCAATGCGCTGCTCGGCAAACCGCAAACGCAGAATATTCCGCAAGAATTGAATCAAACGCTGAAAGAATTGCGCCAAACTCTGCAAGGCGTATCGCCGCAGTCGCCGCTGTATGGCGATGTTCAGGCCACGCTGCAAAGCATCGATAAAACCCTGAAAGAAGCGCAGCCGGTTATCAATACCTTGAAAGAAAAACCCAATGCGCTGATTTTCAACAGCAATGTTAAAGACCCGATACCGAAAGGAAGCCGCTGATGCGTAAAATATTTTTTATTGCCGCCTTTGCCGCGTTAAGCGCATGCAGCACGCCTGCACCGCAGTATTTCACATTGCCCGACAGCCAATACAGCCAGCCCGCACGCAGAGGCAGCGAAATCGCGGTACGCGTTTATCTGGCGGAGCTGTTAAACAACGGCGGCCTTGTGTATCAAACCGATGCCTACCATGTGAATTTCGCCCGCAACCATCTTTGGGCGGGTGCGCTGGATAACGCATTGATCGCCGGTTTCAGTAACAAACTCAATCGTTTGGATACCCGCTATATGTTTGTGCCCGCCGCACGGAGCAGCAGCGCGCAGACATTGAAAATTTATGTGGAAGCGTTTCAGGGTAGTTATCAGGGCAAGACTTTGGTAAGCGGCTATGCCTTGTGGCCGAACGGAGAGGGCAGGCCGTTCCATATCGAAACGCCGCAGCAGGGCGACGGCTATACCGCGATGGTCGAATCGCTTAACAAAGGCTTGGAAGATGCCGCACAAGCGATTGTCTATTAATTCGTCTTGCAATCTTAAAAGGCCGTCTGAAAAGCTTTTTCAGACGGCCTTTGCCGTTTATCTGACGGATATCTCACCCGCATTAGCGGAAATGCCGTTTTTCGGCTAAAATGTGCAGCTATTTGATTCCGATTTTATCAGGCCGTCTGAAAAAGCCGGACACTGTTTCAGACGGCCTACACAGCACAAAAGAGTAGTATGTCTAACTCAATGAAAAACATCAGAAACTTTTCCATTATCGCCCACATCGACCACGGCAAATCCACATTGGCCGACCGCTTTATCCAATATTGCGGCGGTTTGGAAATGCGCGAAATGAGCACGCAGGTGCTGGATTCGATGGATATCGAAAAAGAGCGCGGCATTACCATCAAAGCGCAAACCGCCGCCCTGAGCTACAAAGCGCGCGACGGGCAAACCTATCAGCTCAATCTGATCGACACCCCCGGACACGTCGACTTTTCCTACGAAGTTTCCCGCTCGTTATCTGCTTGCGAAGGCGCGCTTTTGGTTGTGGACGCTTCGCAAGGCGTGGAAGCGCAAACCGTGGCCAACTGCTACACCGCGATTGATCTGGGCGTGGAAGTAGTGCCCGTGCTGAACAAAATCGATTTGCCCGCCGCCGACCCCGACCGCGTGGCGCAGGAAATTGAAGACATCATCGGCATCGATGCCGTCGGCGCCGTAACCTGTTCGGCCAAAAGCGGCTTGGGCGTGGAAGACGTGTTGGAAGAAATCGTAGCCAAAATTCCCGCTCCCGAAGGTGATGAAGATGCACCCTTGCAAGCCATGATTATCGACTCTTGGTTTGATAATTACGTCGGCGTGGTGATGCTTATCCGAGTGAAAGAAGGCCGTCTGAAACTGAAAGACAAGCTGCTGTTTATGAGCACCAAAGCCGAAACACAGGCGGAGCAATTGGGTGTATTCACGCCGAAATCGTTGCAAAAACAAGAATTAAAGGCCGGCGAAGTAGGCTTTCTGATTACCGGTATCAAAGAATTGAATGCCGCCAAAGTAGGCGACACTATTACTTTGACGGCCAACCCTGCTGCCGAGGCTCTGCCCGGTTTCCAAGAGGTTCAATCACAGGTATTTGCCGGTTTGTATCCGGTGGAAAGCCACGATTATGAAGCCTTGCGCGACGCTTTGGAAAAACTGCAATTAAACGACGCTTCGCTGAAATTCGAGCCGGAAGTTTCCCAAGCGTTGGGTTTCGGTTTCCGCTGCGGCTTCTTGGGGCTGTTGCATTTGGAAATCGTGCAGGAGCGCTTGGAGCGCGAATTCGATATGGACTTGATTACCACTGCGCCGACGGTGGTGTATGAAGTATTGCTGAAAAACGGCGAAAAAATCGAAGTGGAAAACCCATCCAAACTGCCGGATGTCGGTTTGATCGATACTATTTTCGAGCCGATTATTACCTCTACTATTCTGGTGCCGCAAGAATACGTGGGTGCCGTGATGACCTTGTGCAACCAAAAACGCGGGGTGCAGAGAAACATGCAATACATGGGCCGGCAAGTGATGCTGACTTATGATCTGCCCATGAACGAAGTGGTAATGGATTTCTTCGACAAACTGAAATCCACTTCGCGCGGCTATGCTTCGTTGGATTACGAATTCAAAGAATTCCAAGCAGCCGATCTGATTAAGCTGGATATTATGGTGAACGGCGAAAAAGTTGATGCCTTGAGCCTGATAGTCCACCGCTCCAATGCCGTGTTCCGCGGCCGCGAACTGGCGGCGAAAATGCGCGAACTGATTCCGCGCCAGATGTTCGATATTGCCGTACAAGCGGCGATCGGCAGCCAGATTATCGCCCGCGAAACCGTGAAAGCCCTGCGTAAAAACGTATTGGCCAAATGTTACGGCGGCGATATCACGCGTAAGAAAAAACTTCTTGAAAAACAAAAAGCCGGTAAACGCCGTATGAAACAGGTCGGCAATGTGGAAATTCCGCAGAGCGCGTTCTTGGCTATTTTGCAGGTTGGGGATAAATAATGAGCAAAACTTTGATACTTGGCGCAGTTGCCGCCCTGATTATCGGCTTGGTGCTGTTTGCCAAAAGCAATAAAGAGCGCGAAGAAAACGGCGAATGGAGCAATTCGCTGCAATGGGGCTATCTGTTGATGATGGTGGGTACGTTCGGCGTGTTGTCGGCATTCATGAGTTTTACCGCCGTTTTGCTGATTTTCGTGCTGTTTACCGGTGTGGTTTGGATTATCCATAAAGGCCGTCTGAAAAAGCAGGCGGGAAGTGTGGAAAGCAATCATTTTACCGATTATATGGGCGGTTTTTTCCCGATTATTCTGGTGGTATTCGTGTTGCGTACTTTTATCGGCGAACCGTTCCAGATTCCTTCCAGCTCGATGCGTCCCGGTTTGGTAGTCGGCGATTTTATTTTGGTGAATAAGTTTGCCTACGGCATCCGCACGCCGATCATCAATAACGTTTTGATCCCGGTGGGCAGCGTGGAACGGGGCAATGTTGTGGTGTTCAATTACCCTGAAGACACGTCTATCAACTACATCAAGCGCGCCGTCGGTTTGCCGGGCGATTTGGTTGAATATAAAGACAAGGTGTTGAGCGTTAACGGGAAAGTGGTAGAAGATCATGCCGTCGGCGAACAAAGCTATACGGAAAATACCCGCCAGTACGGTTCCCTCACCGTTCATGCCGAAGCATTTAAAGAAACGCTCGGTTCGCACCAGTTTGAAGTGTTGAAAATTCCGGAACAGCCCAGCTTCCTGCCGCAAGGCGTGCGTCCCGAATTTGCCCACCACCAGAATTGCGAGTATGCGGAAGACGGATCATGGTTCAGATGCGTTGTGCCCGAAGGCCATTATTTTATGATGGGCGATAACCGCGATAATAGTGAAGACTCGCGTTATTGGGGCTTTGTCAGCGATAAGCTGATTGTCGGCAAGGCTTTCTTTATTTGGATGAATTTCGGCGATATAAGCCGTATCGGTATGAAAATCCGATAGTTGGATCCGTCTTGATGAGGCCGTCTGAAAAAAGTTTTCAGACGGCCTTTGTTATGAATAAGGATATATGGCCGCGAAAAGTGGCGGTTTATCCGTTATACATTGAAAATAAACAATAATCAGCGCATAATGACTTTCACTTTTTGAAAAAGGAATACCCATGCAAAACTATCTGACTCCCAATTTTGCTTTCGCTCCCGTCATTCCCGATCACGCCTCCGGCAGTCGGGTGTGGGATAGTGAAGGGCGGGAATACATTGATTTGGCAGGTGGTATTGCGGTGAATGCGTTGGGGCACTGCCACCCCGTATTGGTTAAGGCGTTAACCGAGCAGGCGGGCAAATTGTGGCATATCTCCAATATCTACACTACCGAACCCACACAAAAACTGGCAAAAAAGCTGACCGAGCATACTTTTGCCGAGAAAGTGTTTTTTTGCAACTCCGGTGCGGAAGCCAATGAAGCGGCGTTAAAACTGGCACGCAAATATGCCCGCGATCATTTCGGCGAAGGTAAAAACGAAATCATCGCCTGCATCAACGGTTTTCACGGGCGCACATTGTTCACGGTTTCCGTAGGCGGCCAGCCGAAATACAGCCAAGATTTCGCCCCTTTGCCACCTGCCATTTCCCATGTGCCGTTCAATGATGTGAAAGCATTGTCCGAAGCGGTCAGCGAGCGAACTTGCGCAGTTATCCTCGAACCGATACAAGGCGAAAGCGGTGTTTTGCCGGTGGATGCCGAATTTTTGCAGGCTGCTCGCCGGTTATGTGATGAAAACCATGCTTTGTTGATTTTGGATGAAGTGCAAACAGGCATGGGGCGCACCGGCAAATTATTTACTTATGAACATTACGGCGTTACGCCCGATATTCTTACCAGTGCCAAAGCGCTCGGCAGCGGCTTTCCGATTGGTGCGATGCTGACGACCGATAAAATCGCTTCGGCTTTTACTCCGGGAACACACGGTACCACTTTTGGCGGAAACCCGCTGGCCTGTGCCGTTGCCGGAAGTGCTTTCGATGTGATTAATGCGGCGGATACGTTGGAAAACGTTCATCAGCAAGGAGAAAAGCTGAAGGCCGTCTTAAAAGATTTGGGTAATGAAACAGGCGTGTTTAAAGAAGTTCGCGGTATGGGGTTGCTGATAGGCTGCGTGTTGGCGGACGAATATGCAGGCCGTGCCGGAGAGTTGACGCAAGAAGCGTTGAAACACGGCTTGATGATTTTAGTGGCCGGCGGAAATGTTATCCGCTTGGCGCCCAGCTTGTTGTTGAATGACGAAGATAGGGAAGAAGGAATACGCCGCTTGCGTTTGGCGGTATCGGCGTGGCTGGGGAAGCAGTAGCCGGTTTATTGCTTTGATATGTAAATGATAAGAGGCCGTCTGAAAACTTTTCAGACGGCCTCTGCCATCAAATCTTATCTGTTGAACAGTTTCTCTGTGGCAATACGTGCTTTTTCGCGGATTTCTTCGGTTAAATAGCTTTTAACTTGAGCGTAAACCAAAGTAATGACTGCGATGTCGTCGCTGAATCCCAAAGGCCCGAGCAAATCGGGAATACTGTCTATCGGGCTGAGGAAGTAAACCAAAGCGCCGAGGATAATGACTTTGGCGCGTTTGGGTGTGGTGGGTGCTTTAAACAGAAAATACAGCGCATACAGTTGGCGAACCACCGGTGCGCCGAGCCTGCCGGCGAAACGGCCGAGTTTGCGCAAAAAACTAGGGTCGTCCAATTTTCGGCGGCGGAATTTGGGGATGAACTCTTCAGGAGACGGTCTGTGCATATTAAAAACCTCGTGGTGTGTAATATGTAATACGTTTGAAACGTCGCAAAACTTTTCTTGTGGCGCATTGAAGTGTTGTCAGCGGTTACTATACCTTAAACCACTTCCGCCTCGAGGAATTTTGCAAAGGTTTCGTTCCGTACATGGGGAAAGGTTGTCGTAATTGCAAGTGAAAGTATATTTGACAGTCGGTTAAAGAAAGAAAAAGCGCAAAGCGGTATGCTTTACATAATGAAGGCTGCAACCGCATATGCATCGGATGGGCTTTGGTGCACAAGAAACAGATGTAGAAAGGCCGTCTGAAAAAGCGGACGGTGCGATAAATGTCTCGGGCTTGTTTTCAGACGGCCTTTTCGGGTTTTAAAAGATTACAGCAGGTGGGCAACGCCTGCTTTTTCTTCTTCCAGTTCTTTCAACGTGATATTGATGCGCTCTTGGCTGAATTCATCGATTTCCAAACCTTGAACCAGTTTGTATTCGCCGTTTTCGCAAGTAACGGGGAAACCGAACATGGTGCCTTCGGGAATGCCGTAAGAACCGTCAGACGGAATGCCCATCGTTACCCATTTGCCGTTGGTGCCCAACACCCAATCGCGGATATGGTCGATGGCGGCATTGGCGGCAGAAGCGGCGGAAGACAGGTCGCGTGCTTCGATAATGGCCGCGCCGCGTTTGCCCACGGTAGGCAGGAATACATCGGCGTTCCATTCTTGGTCGTTGATCATATCTTTTACACTTTCGCCGTTGATGGTGGCGAAGCGGTAATCGGCATACATGGTGGGAGAGTGGTTGCCCCATACGCACAGTTTTTCAATCTCGGCCACAGGCTTGCCGGTTTTCTCGGCGATTTGGCTTAATGCACGGTTGTGGTCGAGGCGCAGCATGGCGGTGAAGTTTTTGGCAGGCAAATCGGGAGCCGATTTCATGGCGATGTAGGCATTGGTGTTCGCGGGGTTGCCGACAACCAGCACTTTTACGTTACGGTCGGCCACTTTGTTCAGCGCTGCTCCTTGCACGGTAAAGATTTCTCCGTTGGCTTGCAGCAAGTCGGCACGTTCCATACCTTTGCTGCGCGGGCGCGAACCCACCAAAATGGCGATTTGCGCATCTTTGAACGCTTCTTCGGGGTTGTCGGTAGTGAACATGCCGGCCAGAAGCGGAAACGCGCAATCCTGTAATTCCATCATCACGCCTTTTACGGCATTTTGAGCCTGAGGCAAATCCAGCAACTGCAAAATAACGGGTTGGTCTTTACCCAGCATTTCACCGCTAGCGATGCGGAACAATAAAGCATAACCAATTTGACCTGCTGCACCGGTAACGGCAACGCGAACGGGTGTTTTCATACCAAAACTCTCCTGAATTAATTGTTTGTGTAAAGAAACAGTGTTTTGTCGGAAGAATGTTTTCAGACGGCCTTATCAAACGGATGTGCCGCATGAGCGGTCTTCATAGAACACTGATAAGTATGCTGTGACGGATATTGGTTGTATGTGCAATAAAATCGGCTTCTACGCAGGAACAAGCGTGGGAAGCCGTGCCACGACATTTGTAATCATACCAAATTTATTGATAGGGGCAATATTATTTTGTAGTCGCCTGAAACTTTTCAAATGCGATAAGTCCATAGCAATAAATAAGTGTCGGACGGAACTATCATATATATTGACCGTAGCCGTTTCTTTTGCGGCCTTTGAGAGCATCGGGAAAATAAATATCGCCCGTTTTTTGAAAAATGATCCGGCACGAAAGCCGGTGAAAGGCTCTTGGTTTGTAAGGTTGACGTTAAATTTCATTAAAAAACCGCTAAAGGGGGCTGTTCAATATTTGGCAAACCATGTAAATTACGTGCTGAAGTAGTTTTGTGTAGCTTGATTTTAAATAAAGTTTGGGCAAAACACTTCTCGGTTTTGAGAATTTGAGAAAAATACTGTAGAAAGAGGATATTGAAATGCAGACGAAACAGCGCCCTGTATTCCTTGAACTCCCTAATATCAGGTTGCCGATACCCGGGATTGTTTCCATTCTGCACCGCATCAGCGGGGTCATTTTGTTTGTGAGCCTGCCGTTATTGCTGTGCTTTCTTAGCGGCACGTTAAGTCGTGAAGCTGCATTCGAAACGTATCGTGCAGTTGTTGCCAACCCTTTTGTCAAACTTGCTTTAATCGGATTGCTTTGGGCCTATTTGCATCATCTATTGGCCGGCATCCGTTTTTTATTTTTGGACGCCCATAAAGGTTTGGAATTGCAAACTGCACGCGCAACTGCGAAATTGGTATTCGTTGCAGCTTTGATTTTAACTGTCGTGATAGGAGCATGGTTATGGTAGACCGCAAATTGGCCGGTGCCCATTACGGCCTGCGTGATTGGGCGATGCAGCGCGTAACAGCCGTGATTATGCTGATTTACACCGTTGCATTCATTATTTTTCTTTTGTCATTGCCCGGCGATTATGAGTCTTGGCAAGCATTTTTCTCCCAAATTTGGGTGAAAGTATTTACCCAGGTTACTTTTATTGCTGTATTCCTGCACGCTTGGGTAGGTATCCGCGATTTGTGGATGGACTATATCAAGCCGTTCGGACTGCGCTTGTTTTTACAGGTGGCCACTATCGTTTGGCTGGTAGGCTGTTTGGTGTATTCGGTTAAAGTAATTTGGGGTATCGTATGAGTTTTCCTGTTCGTAAGTTTGATGCTGTAATTGTTGGCGGCGGCGGTGCCGGTTTGCGTGCCGCTCTGCAATTGTCAAAGTCTGGTTTGAATACAGCCGTATTGTCTAAAGTTTTCCCTACCCGCTCTCACACCGTAGCTGCCCAAGGCGGTATTTCCGCTTCTTTGGGTAACGTGCAGGAAGACCGTTGGGACTGGCACATGTACGACACCGTAAAAGGTTCGGATTGGTTGGGCGACCAAGATGCCATCGAATTCATGTGCCGCCGTGCTCCTGAAGCCGTTATCGAGTTGGAGCATATGGGCATGCCTTTCGACCGCGTAGAGAGTGGCAAAATTTATCAACGTCCTTTTGGTGGCCATACCGCCGAACACGGTAAGCGTGCGGTAGAACGTGCTTGTGCAGTGGCCGACCGTACCGGCCATGCCATGTTGCATACGCTGTATCAGCAAAATGTACGTGCCAACACCCAATTTTTTGTGGAGTGGACGGCGCTGGATCTGATCCGTAACGAAAACGGCGATGTCGTCGGCGTAACCGCTATGGAAATGGAAAGCGGCGATGTTTATATCTTCCATGCCAAAGCCGTATTGTTTGCCACAGGCGGTGCGGGCCGTATTTATGCTTCTTCAACCAATGCCTTCATGAATACCGGCGACGGCTTGGGTATTTGTGCCCGTGCGGGTATTCCGCTCGAAGACATGGAATTCTGGCAATTCCATCCCACAGGTGTGGCCGGAGCCGGCGTATTGATTACCGAAGGCGTGCGTGGCGAAGGCGGTATTCTGCTGAACTGCGACGGCGAACGTTTCATGGAACGTTATGCGCCGACCGTAAAAGATTTGGCTTCTCGCGACGTGGTTTCGCGAGCTATGGCGATGGAAATTTATGAAGGCCGTGGCTGCGGTAAAAATAAAGACCATGTGTTGCTGAAAATCGACCATATCGGTGCGGAAAAAATTATGGAAAAACTGCCGGGTATCCGCGAGATTTCCATCCAGTTTGCCGGTATCGACCCGATTAAAGATCCGATTCCGGTTGTGCCGACCACTCACTACATGATGGGCGGTATTCCTACCAATTATTTGGGCGAAGTGGTTGTGCCGCAAGGCGATAATCCCGAAGCCGTAGTGAACGGTTTATATGCAGCCGGAGAATGTGCTTGTGCTTCCGTGCATGGTGCCAACCGTTTAGGTACCAACTCCCTGTTAGACTTGGTTGTATTCGGTAAATCTGCCGGCGACAGCATGATTGAGTATATTAACAAGCAAGACGGCTGGAAAGAGTTGCCCGGCAATGCAGGCAAGCTTACCAAACGGCGTTTGGATCGTTTGAATAACCAAACCGGCGGAGAGAATGTAGATGAATTGCGTCGCGAGTTACAACGCACGGTTCAACTGCATGCCGGTGTGTTCCGTACCGATGCCATCTTAAAAGAAGGTGTGGATAAGGTATTGACGATTGCAGAGCGCGTGAAAAATACCGAAATTAAAGACAAGAGCCAAGTATGGAATACCGCACGCATAGAGGCTTTGGAGTTGGATAACTTGATTGAGGTGGCCAAAGCTACTTTAGTATCCGCCGAAGCGCGTAAAGAATCGCGCGGAGCACATGCTTCGGACGACCACCCCGAGCGCGATGATGAAAATTGGATGAAACACACCCTTTTCTACACCGCCGACAACAGCTTGTCCTACAAACCGGTTCACACCAAACCACTTACCGTCGACTATATTGAACCGGCCAAGCGCGTTTACTAAAAAATATAAGGAACACAACACATGGAAAAGATACGTTTTCAGGTGTACCGCTACAATCCTGACGCAGATGCAAAGCCCTATATGCAGGATTACGAAGTGGAAATCGAACCTACTGATGTTAAATTATTGGATGCATTGGTTAAATTAAAAGCTGTGGATGACAGCCTGTCTTTCCGCCGCTCATGTCGTGAAGGTATTTGCGGTTCAGACGGCATGAACATCAACGGCAAAAACGGGTTGGCTTGCTTAACCGATATCCGCAGTTTGAAACAGCCGATTAAATTGCGCCCGCTGCCGGGATTGCCCGTTGTTCGCGATTTGATTGTTGATATGACACAGTTTTTCAAACAATATCACTCCATCAAACCGTATGTTGTCAACGATACTCCCGCACCTGATCGCGAGCGTTTGCAAACCCAAGAAGAACGCAAAGAGTTGGACGGCTTGTACGAATGTATTTTGTGCGCTTGCTGTTCCACCGCTTGTCCGTCGTTTTGGTGGAATCCTGATAAGTTTGTAGGCCCGTCCGGTTTATTGAATGCTTACCGCTTTATTGCGGACAGCCGCGATACCATCACCAATGAACGGTTGGATAATTTGAACGACCCTTACCGTTTGTTCCGTTGCCATACGATTATGAATTGCGTGGACGTATGTCCTAAGCATTTAAATCCGACACGGGCAATCGGCAAGATTAAAGAAATCATGTTGAAACGAGCTATTTAAATAAAATGGTGGCTTTTGATGAAACCGCGAAGCGGAGAATCCGCTTCTTAACCCGCAGAGGTTTGCTTGAGCTTGATATCGTGCTCGGGCGGTTTATGGAAAAAGAATTCCAGAACCTCAATGATGAAGAATTGTCAGTGTTTGTAGCGCTTTTGGATTTGCCCGATCCTGAATTTTTGGCGTTGGTAAACGAAAAAGAAAAAACAGACAATCCGCAATTTAAATCATTGCTGGATAAAATCAGGCAGTGTTAATAAGACTGCTTGCATATTTCATCACCTTGCATAGAAGAATAAAGGAGCTAAAGAGATGTCTCAATCAATTAAAGTAGCAATCGAAGGTAAAGACACCTTGGAACTGCCTGTTTTGAAAGGTACTTTGGGTAACGATGTAGTCGATATCCGTACCTTTACCAAAGGTTCTGGTATGTTTACTTTTGATCCGGGCTTTGTTTCAACTGCGAGCTGCGAATCAAAAATTACGTTCATTGATGGTGATAAAGGCCAGCTTTATTATCGCGGCTATCCCATTGAACAATTGGCCGAGGGCAGCGATTATTTGGAAGTATGCTATTTGTTGATTTATGGCGAACTACCTACTGCCGAAGAGAAAAACAAATTCGTTAATACCGTGATGCACCATACGATGGTTCATGAACAACTGACTTGGTTTTTCCGCGGTTTCCGCCGTGATGCCCACCCGATGGCCATGATGGTGGGTGTGGTAGGTGCCTTGTCCGCTTTCTATCAAGACAGTTTGGATATCGCCGATCCGGATCATCGTAAAGTGGCGATTTATCGTTTGATTTCCAAAATCCCTACGATTGCTGCAATGTGCTACCGTTATTCAAATGGTTTGCCGTTTAATTATCCGAAGAATAATCTTTCGTATACGGCAAATTTTATGCACATGATGTTTGCTACTCCTTGTGAAGATTACGAACCTAATCCGGTATTGGTGCGTGCGCTGGATCGTATTTTCATTCTGCATGCAGACCACGAGCAAAATGCGTCAACTTCTACCGTGCGTTTGGCAGGCTCTTCCGGTGCCAATCCGTTTGCATGTATTGCCGCCGGTATTGCCAGCTTGTGGGGGCCGGCTCATGGCGGTGCTAACGAAGCCGTGTTGAAAATGTTGGATGAAATCGGCGACGTATCTAACGTAGCAGCCTTTATGGAAGGTGTGAAAGAGCGCAAATACCGCCTGATGGGTTTCGGGCACCGTGTTTACCGCAATATGGATCCCCGCGCCAGCATCATGCGTGAAACTTGTTATGAAGTGTTGAATGAGTTGGGCTTGCAAGATGACCCGCAATTCAAGTTGGCGATGGAATTGGAGAAAATCGCGCTCAATGATCCTTATTTTGTCGAACGTAAACTGTATCCGAATGTGGATTTCTACTCTGGCATCGTATTGTCTGCATTGGGCATTCCGGTTTCAATGTTTACCGTTATCTTCGCTTTGGCGCGTACGGTAGGTTGGATTTCACATTGGCATGAAATGATTAGTGATCCCAATCAAAAAATCGGTCGCCCGCGCCAGCTTTATACTGGCTCGCCGCGACGCGATTTTGTACCGGTTGAGAAGCGTTAACCGATTGATTGTTTTAATGTCCTACTTGTTTCAGACGGCATTCGAAGCAAGTAGGATTCATTTGAAACGGATATGATTATTGTGTAGTCTAATTACTTTAAAATCAAAGCGGAAAATATTAGCAAACTTAATTTTCAGAGGGTAGAATGGATATATTTTCAAGCGACACCGGCTGCGTTTTGAAGATAAAGAAATTCTACTCTTTTAAATTTTCTACAAACCAAAGGCAAAGGCAGAAGCCATGATGGATGATAAACTAAATTTCTCTTATTTATTTGGTTCCAACGCACCTTACATCGAAGAATTATACGAAAACTTTCTTAATGACCCCCAATCGGTAGACGATAATTGGAGGCACTATTTTAGTGATCTGGCAGCTCAGCCTGGTGCAGTAGAAAGAGATGTGGCGCATCGTCCGATTCAAGAATCTTTTGCCAATCTTGCCAAAAATAAAGCCACGGCTGCTATTTCGGGCGGCTTGGATGAAACTTTGATGAAAAAGCAAGTAGGCGTGCTGCGGCTGATGTCTGCTTATCGGATTCAAGGCGTAGGTGCCGCCCGGCTTGATCCTCTCGAACGCATGCCTCCTCGCAATATAGAGGCCTTAGATCCTAAATTCCACGGCTTAAGCGATGCTGACATGGCTGTCCAGTTCAGTGTAGGTGAGGGGGATTTTTCCGGTCGGGACAAAATGACCTTGTCGGATATCGTTAGCAACCTGAAGCAGACTTATTGCGGACATATCGGCATCGAATATATGTATATCGCCAATACCGATGAGCGTCGTTGGATTAGAAATTATTTTGAAAGCAGCTTATCTACTCCTAAATTCAACGTTGAGCAGAAACGTTATATTCTGAAACAAATTACTGCCGCCGAAACCATGGAACGTTATCTGCATACCAAATATGTAGGGCAAAAGCGTTTCTCCGTCGAAGGTGGCGAAAGTGCCATTGCCGGTTTGAACTATTTGATTCAAAACGCCGGTAGAGATGGTGTTGAAGAAGTCATTATCGGCATGGCACACCGTGGCCGTCTGAATGTATTGGTGAATACTTTGGGTAAAAAACCGAGCGACTTGTTTGCCGAGTTTGAGGGTCGTGCCGTCGCAACTCTGCCCAGCGGCGACGTAAAATACCATATGGGATTCAACTCCGATATTGCTACTCCGAACGGCCCTATGCATGTTACTCTGGCGTTCAACCCTTCGCATTTGGAAATCGTTAACCCCGTGGTTGAAGGTTCGGCACGTGCCAAGCAACGCCGTCGCGGCGGGTGCGGTCAAAATGAGGTGTTGCCCGTTTTGATTCACGGAGATTCGGCTTTCATCGGATTGGGTGTCAATCAAGCGACATTCAATCTTTCCAAAACCCGCGGTTATACTACCGGTGGTACGGTTCATATCGTTATCAACAACCAAATCGGCTTTACCACTTCGGATACCCGTGATGTGCGTTCGACTGTTTACTGTACCGATATCGCAAAAATGGTGGAAGCACCGGTATTCCATGTGAACGGCGACGATCCTGAAGCAGTATGTTTTGTTGTACAGGCTGCTTTGGATTACCGCAAACGCTTCAAAAAAGATGTGGTGATAGATTTGG
The DNA here is from genome assembly GCF_030504625.1 of Neisseria sp. MVDL19-042950. Taxonomy (GTDB): domain Bacteria; phylum Pseudomonadota; class Gammaproteobacteria; order Burkholderiales; family Neisseriaceae; genus Neisseria. The sequence continues at coordinate 190,881 of NZ_JAUKWH010000001.1, forward strand.
TATGTTTCCGTAAACTGGGCCACAACGAAGGCGATGACCCCACATTGACCCAGCCGATGATGTACAAAAAAGTGTCGCAACATCCGGGCACGCGAGCTTTATATGCCGACAAACTGATTGCTGAAGGCATTATCAAAGCTGAAGAAGCCGAAAGTTACATTCAGGCTTACCGTGCCGCTTTGGATAAAGGCGAACATGTTGAACAAACCCGCTTGACTGATTACGAAAGCAAACACCGTGTAGATTGGTCTAAGTACCAAGGCCAAGATTGGCGTGAAAAAGTGGAAAGCGGCCTGCCTGCCGCCGATATCAAACGTTTGGCAGACAAGTTTACCGAAGTACCTGAAAATTTCACTTTGCACAATACCGCCAAGCGCGTGCTTGAAGCACGCAAAGGCATGGCTACGGGCGAGCAGCCGATTGACTGGGGTATGGCGGAAACGATTGCATATGCCAGTTTGGTAACCAACGGCACGGGGGTGCGGATTTCCGGCGAAGATTCAGGACGCGGCACGTTCTCTCACCGTCATGCCGTGCTGCATGATCAAAATCGTGAGAAAAGCGATGACGGCGCTTATGTTCCGCTCCGCCATATGGCAGAGGGGCAAGCCGACTTTATGGTTATCGACTCCATCTTGAATGAAGAAGCGGTAATGGCCTACGAATATGGTTTTGCCTGCTCGGCTCCCGACAAATTAACCATTTGGGAAGCACAGTTCGGCGACTTTGCCAACGGCGCGCAAGTGGTTATCGACCAGTTTATTTCATCGGGTGAAACCAAATGGGGGCGTTTGTGCGGATTGACGACCATTCTGCCACACGGTTACGACGGCCAAGGGCCGGAACACTCTTCGGCACGTTTGGAACGTTGGTTGCAACTGTGTTCGGAAGAAAACATGCAGATTATCATGCCGTCCGAAGCATCCCAGATGTTCCATATATTGCGCCGCCAAGCACTGCGTTCATACCGCAAGCCGTTGGTTATCTTCATGTCGAAACGTTTGTTGCGCTTTAAAGATTCAATGAGCCCGTTGGAAAACTTTACTGAAGGCTCGGCGTTCCGTCCGGTGATCGGCGATGTGGAAGAACGCGATAACGGCAAAGTGAAACGGGTGATTCTGTGTGCCGGTCAGGTTTATTACGATTTGGCGGCGGCACGTGTGGAGCGCAATTTGACGGATTACATTGCGATCATTCGCTTGGAACAACTGTATCCGTTCCCATACGAAGAAATAAAAGCCGAATTGGATAAATATCCGCAAGTAAAAGAAGTGATGTGGGCGCAGGAAGAACCGCGTAACCAAGGGGCGTTTTATCAGATCCGCCACCGTATCGAGCGTGTTTTGAATGAGTCGCAAAAACTGACTTATGCGGGTCGTCCGGCCAGTGCTTCTCCTGCTGTCGGCTATATGAGCAAACACGTTGCCCAACTCAAACAGTTGGTTGACGATGCGATGAATTTGAACTGAACCATTAATGAGGCCATCTGAAACATTTTTTCAGACGGCCGCACACTACCGGAGAAAAAAATGATTGTTGAAGTAAAAGTACCTGTATTGTCGGAAAGTGTGTCTGAAGGCACTTTGATGACTTGGCACAAAAAAGTGGGCGACTTTGTAGAGCGCGACGAGATTTTGATTGATGTGGAAACCGATAAAGTGGTTTTGGAAGTGCCCTCACCACAAGCCGGTGTTTTGGTCGAAATCGTGGCGCAAGACGGTGAAACGGTGGTTGCACAGCAGCTTTTGGCCAAAATCGATACTACGGCCAAAGCAGAAGCTGCCGCACCGGCTGCTGCCGCTCCCGCCGAAGCCGCTGCACCTGCATCCAACACACAATCCGGTGTGGCCATGCCTGCCGCAGCCAAGCTGGCTGCCGAAAAAGGCGTGGACATCGGCAGCGTGCAAGGTTCGGGTCGTGACGGACGGGTATTGAAAGAAGATGTGCAAAATGCATCTGCCGCGCCTAAAGCTGCCGCTCCTGCCACTGCACCCGTTCCCGCCGGTGCCCGTCCGGAGCAACGTGTGCCGATGAGCCGCTTGCGTGCGCGTGTGGCCGAACGTCTGCTGGCTTCGCAGCAAGAAAATGCCATCTTGACTACATTTAACGAAGTCAACATGAAACCGGTTATGGATTTGCGTGCCAAATATAAAGAAAAATTCGAAAAAGAGCACGGTGTGAAGCTGGGCTTTATGTCGTTCTTCGTCAAAGCCGCTGTGGCCGCTTTGAAAAAATATCCGGTAGTGAATGCTTCTGTTGACGGCAACGATATCGTTTATCACGGTTATTTTGATATCGGTATCGCCATCGGCAGCCCGCGCGGTCTGGTTGTGCCGATTCTGCGTGATGCGGACCAAATGAGCATCGCGGATATTGAAAAAGCCATTGTCGATTATGCAGTTAAGGCTAAAGACGGTAAAATTGCATTGGAAGATTTAACCGGCGGTACTTTCAGTATCACCAACGGCGGTACTTTCGGTTCGATGATGTCTACGCCGATCATCAACCCGCCGCAATCTGCCATTTTGGGTATGCACGCTACCAAAGACCGTGCCGTGGTTGAAAACGGTCAAGTGGTGGTGCGCCCGATGATGTATTTGGCTTTGTCTTACGACCACCGTATCATTGATGGTCGTGAGGCAGTGCTAACTTTGGTAACTATTAAAGACTTGTTGGAAGATCCGGCGCGTTTGTTGTTGGATCTCTAAAAACGATAACTTGGCTTTCAGACGGCCTGAAGTGATTTAGGCCGTCTGAAAAGAAAATATAGAAGAATATGAAATATACTGTTTTACTTTTCACTTTATTATTAGGGGCTTGTGCAAGTACGCCGGAAGAAGAATATCTGGTGTCTGCTTATGATGATCATGGTCGTTTGTTAAGCAAACGGGTTGAAATGGGTACTAATAGAGCGGGCGTTCCGCTTGCACGGGATACTTTATGTAAAGTACACCCGAAAGCAATCATCCGTGTGCACAATAAAGCGACCAAACAAATGGTAAAAGAATATCCGCCGTATAAGTGCCGTTGATGCTGTAAACGGCTTTTTATTTTGATGCCTGCCGCTTTGCAGGCAACAGCAAAGGATTTTGAGATGTCACAATTTGATGTAGTGGTTATCGGTGCCGGTCCGGGCGGTTATATTGCCGCCATTCGTGCCGCACAACTCGGTTTTAAGACGGCCTGTATCGATGCAGGGGTCAATAAGGCGGGCGACGCTCCGGCATTGGGCGGCACTTGTTTGAATGTAGGCTGCATTCCGTCTAAAGCCTTGTTGCAGTCGTCCGAACATTTCCATGCGGCGAAGCATGATTTTGCCGAGCACGGTATTACCGTAGGCAATGTGAAATTCGATGCGGCTAAAATGATTGAGCGCAAAGATGCGATTGTTACCAAACTTACCGGCGGCATTAAATTTCTGTTTCAAAAAAACAAAGTGGAAAGCCTGTTCGGTAAAGGATCATTGAAAGGCCGTAACGGTGATTTGTGGCAGGTCGAAGTAGACAATAAAGGTGAAAAAACGGTTGTCGAAGCCAAGCAGGTGATTATCGCCACCGGTTCCGTACCACGCCCGTTACCTTTAATTGAAATCGACAATGTTAATGTGTTGGATAACGAAGGCGCGTTGAATTTGACCGAAGTGCCGAAAAAGCTCGGCGTAATCGGTTCCGGCGTAATCGGTTTGGAAATGGGTTCCGTATGGAAACGCGTTGGTTCCGAAGTAACCATTCTTGAAGCCCTGCCCACTTTCTTGGCGGCAGCCGACCAGCAAATCGCCAAAGAAGCCTTCAAAGTATTCACCAAAGAACAAGGTTTGGCGATTGAGTTGGGCGTGAAACTGAATGCGATTAAAAATAGCAAAAAAGGCGTAACGGTTGCTTATGAGGTGGACGGTCAGGCCAAAGAAGAAACCTTTGACAAACTGATTGTTTCCATCGGCCGCATTCCCAATACCGAAGGGTTGAATGCCGAAGTGGTAGGTTTGGAAAAAGACGAGCGGGGCTTCATTAAAGTGGACGCTGAATGCCGCACCAATCTGCCTAATGTTTGGGCGATCGGCGATGTGGTGCGCGGCCCGATGTTGGCACATAAAGCCAGCGACGAAGGCGTGGCCGTTGCCGAGCGCATTGCGGGTCAGAAGCCGCATTTGGATTTCAACACCATTCCGTTTGTGATTTATACCGACCCCGAAATCGCATGGGTAGGCAAAACCGAAGAGCAATTGAAAGCCGAAGGCGTGGAATATAAAAAAGGTACTTCCGGCTTTGGTGCAAACGGCCGCGCTTTGGGTTTGGGCAAGGCCAAAGGCACGGTAAAAGTATTGGCATGTGCCAAAACCGACCGTGTGCTCGGTGTCCATATGATCGGCCCGATGGTTTCCGAATTGGTTGCCGAGGGCGTGATGAGTATGGAATTCAGTGCCAGCAGCGAAGATATCGCCCGTATCGTTCATGCACATCCGACTTTATCGGAAGTATTGCATGAAGCGGCGTTGGCCGTCGACAAGCGGGCATTGCACGGTTAATTGGAGGCCGTCTGAAAGCCCCCGATAAAATCAAATGGAGCCGCTTCGTCGAAAGTAGGGCGGCTTTATTTTGATATTCCTCAAATTACTTTTTCAGGGTTGAGTGGACAATACGTCGAAATGCTGAAACCGATGTGTTTTTCAGACGGCCTGAAAGACGGGTTAAGTTGCGGGAAAATATATAACAAGAAATATACCTCAGAGCAGTATCGGACAAAGGTATCTGCTTTACGCAGAAGCAGTTAAGCCATTAGATAGATTTTTGTAAAACAATATTCATGATTAATCTGCCGATAGGAGTGTCTTATGATAAACGCGTTACAAAACTTGCAGCACAGACGCTGGTTGTTTGAGCAAAGCATTGCTTTGCTTGATTTTGCCCGCAAATCTAAAGTGTTTTTAGGTTTCGGTTATCTCGATAAAAACGGCGAAGTCGATTACGACCAACCCGTTCAAGCATGGATAAGTTGCCGCATGACGCACATTTACAGCATTGGTGCGTTGATGGGTGTGGAAGGTTGCCGCGAACTTGCCGAACACGGTATTTGCACATTGCTCGAATATTTTGAAGACCCTATACACGGCGGTTTTTTTGAGGCTGTCGAGCACCAGCCCGATATAAACGGCAAAGCTGTGCCCACAGAATCCGGCACACGAAAAACCGCTTATACCCATGCTTTCGTATTGTTGGCCGCTTCGAGCGGGGTGCTGGCATACATTAAGAGAGCCGATGAATTGTTTGACAAAATCAGTAAAGTTATCGACGAATATTTCTGGGATGAAGAAACCGGAAAAATGCGCGAATCTTTTTCACGCGATTTTTTGGAAAGTGAGCCTTATCGCGGCATCAACGCCAATATGCATACCGTGGAAGCCTGCCTTGCCGCGTTTGATGCCCAACTGATGCAGAATCTTTCTTCGGCAGACGAACAGACGTTGAATTGGCTGCGGCGTGCCAACTCGATTATCGGTTTCACATTCGGTTTGGCCAAACAAAACGATTACCGCATTCCCGAACATTTCGATGAAGATTGGCAGGTGCTTTGGAATTACAATGAAAACGACAAAGCACACCAGTTCCGCCCTTATGGTGCCACCGTCGGCCATGCTTTCGAATGGGCGCGGTTGGCGTGTAATGCGTCGGTTATGAATCAAAAATACGGCATCCGCGTTCGGGAAAATTTTGTCGATATCGCCCACAATTTATTCCGCCAAGCTTTGAACAATTGGCATTGCGACGGGGCGGACGGTTTTGTGTACACCACGGATTTCAAAGGCAAGCCGATTGTGCACGACCGTATGCATTGGGTATTGTGCGAAGCCATCGGTGCGAGCGTGGCGTTAAACGGCGTAGAGGCGGCTTCGAATGCATTGCCGCAGAAATCAACCAAAGTGGCCAACTATATCGCGGCAGAGTTGGGTAATGAGTTTTCTTATTGGTATGAAGAATTTATGGCTTATGCGGCAGGATTTTTGATTGAGGATGCCGGTAAGTGGCATCACCAACTTGATGCCGAAAACCGCCCCGCCGACGGTATTTGGGCGGGCAAGCCGGACATTTATCACGCGTTCCAAAGTTTGATGCTGCCGCTGCTGCCTTTCGGACATTTCATCACCGCAGCCGTGCGATACAATTCTCCCGACCGCTACCGCCCTAAAATCGACGGTCGCGTTCGGATAGATATTTTGTAAGCCCGCTTTCATTGTCAAACAGAAAAACCGTTACATGCATTGCGCTGTAACGGTTTTTGCTTGTTTCGTTATAGCAAATAAATATATTTTTAATACAAGGCAATAAGTTGCAGGCCGGCGGTACAAATGGTACGGAACCGGTTCTGTTGCTGCGGCGGCTTACTGAATCGTTCTCTTTGGGCTGGGGCGCAGCAACGCCGTAGCAAAATTCAAGTTTGTTTGCTATATAATCCAAGTTTATTTTCAGACGGCATCCATCATGAATCAAGAACTGCTCGGTATTATTTTTCTGCCTGCGGGCATCATCAGCATGTGCATGGCAGGGCTGTGGCAGATGTATGTGATGATGACTGAAAGTTATACGCTCAACCGTTATAAAGACAAACAACTGGTATGGGTGGTGGCGGCTTTGTTTTTCAGTTTCAGTCTGGCCGTATATTGGTTGTGCCCCAATGCCCGTAAGAAAGGGCTGCTATTTGCATTGCTCGGAATAGGCGGCGTAGTGATGTATGTATTGGGAAAGCAATGGTTGCCGTTTGCCGCAAAATGATGATGCTTGTTTGGAGGCCGTCTGAAAAGTTTTCAGACGGCCTCTTGCATGCAATATTCGGGCAGGCGGCTTGATGCAGGCTGAAATCCGCCGCTCGGCATGGGTTCGGTTTTCACGGCCTTAGCGGGAGAAAGGCGAGGCCGGCGGGTAACGGATGTAGTCTGCTGTAACTCACAAAAGGCCGTCTGAAAGCATTTGTTGCCAAAACAATGCCGGTTTGAAAATAACTCCGCATTATTATTGCTTTCAGACGGCCTCATATTCAATAGCGGCAGCTTTTCCGTTAACATTTGCAATAGCCTTTGATTTGATTAAGGTTAAAGTATAAAAACGGTTGTCCGGCGGCGCGCAAATGATGCAAGACGCGGTAATTTAAACTATACTGCTTCCGTTTGACCAAACAATCGGATTATGGCGTTTCGCCTTTGTGGAGAAGCTCCTGTCATCAACAACTATAGAGGACGATTTCATGAACTTACATGAGTATCAGGCAAAAGAACTGCTGGCGAGCTACGGTTTGCCCGTGCAAGGCGGTATTTTGGCAGCCAGCGGCGAAGAAGCTGCGGCGGCTTACGACAAATTAGGCGGCAAATTCGCCGTAGTCAAAGCCCAAGTTCATGCCGGCGGCCGCGGAAAAGCGGGCGGTGTGAAAGTGGTAAAAAGCCGTGAAGAAGCAAAAGAAGTAGCCGAAAGCCTGATCGGTGCCCATTTGGTTACTTATCAAACCGATGCCAACGGCCAGCCCGTAAACAGCGTTTTGGTTTGCGAAGATATGTACCCCGTGCAAACCGAACTGTATCTGGGCGCAGTGGTCGACCGTTCTACCCGCCGCGTAACCTTCATGGCTTCGACCGAAGGCGGCGTGGAAATTGAAAAAGTAGCCGAAGAAACGCCTGAAAAAATCTTCAAAGTAACCGTTGATCCGCTGATTGGCCTGCAACCGTGCCAAGCGCGCGAAGTAGCGTTCCAATTGGGCTTGAAAGACAAGCAAATCAACGAGTTCGTCAAATTGATGACCGGTGCCTACAAAGCCTTTATCGAAAACGATTTTGCCTTGTTTGAAGTGAACCCGCTGGCGGTGCGCGAAAACGGCGATTTGGCCTGCGTGGACGGCAAAATCGGTATCGACAGCAACGCGCTGTACCGTCTGCCCAAAATCGCCGCCCTGCGCGACAAATCGCAAGAAAACGAACGTGAATTGAAAGCCTCCGAATTCGACTTGAACTATGTGGCCTTGGAAGGCAACATCGGCTGTATGGTAAACGGCGCAGGCTTGGCGATGGCCACTATGGACATCATCAAATTGAAAGGCGGCCAGCCGGCGAACTTCCTCGACGTAGGCGGCGGCGCGACCAAAGAGCGCGTAGTAGAAGCCTTCAAACTGATTTTGGAAGACAAATCGGTGCAAGGCGTGCTGATCAACATCTTCGGCGGCATTGTGCGCTGCGACATGATTGCTGAAGCGATTGTGGCCGCCGTAAAAGAAGTGAACGTAACCGTTCCCGTGGTGGTTCGTTTGGAAGGCAACAACGCCGAACTGGGTGCTAAAATCCTGAACGAATCAGGTCTGAAACTGACTTCTGCCGACGGCTTGAATGACGCAGCCGAAAAAATCGTTGCAGCCGTAAAAGCCTAAGGAGAACACAATGAGCGTATTGATTAATAAAAACACTAAAGTATTGGTACAGGGTTTTACCGGTAAAAACGGTACTTTCCATTCGGAGCAAGCGATTGCTTACGGCACTAAAGTAGTGGGCGGCGTTACCCCGGGCAAAGGCGGCCAAACCCATTTGAACCTGCCTGTTTTCAACACCATGAAAGAAGCGGTGAAAGAAACCGGTGCGGATGCTTCTGTGATTTACGTTCCCGCGCCTTTCGTGTTGGATTCCATAGTAGAAGCCGTTGATTCCGGAGTAGGTTTGGTGGTCGTGATTACCGAAGGCGTGCCGACGCTGGACATGCTGAAAGCCAAACGTTATCTGGAAACCAACGGTAACGGCACCCGTTTGGTCGGCCCGAACTGCCCCGGCGTGATTACTCCCGGCGAATGCAAAATCGGCATTATGCCCGGCCACATCCATCAACCCGGCCGCATCGGTATTATTTCCCGTTCAGGCACGCTGACTTACGAAGCCGTGGCACAAACCACCAAACTGGGCTTGGGTCAGTCTACCTGCATCGGTATCGGCGGCGACCCGATTCCGGGCATGAACCAAATCGACGCTTTGAAACTGTTCCAAGACGATCCGGACACCGATGCCATCATTATGATCGGCGAAATCGGCGGTACGGCCGAGGAAGAAGCTGCCGAATACATCCAAGGCAACGTAAGCAAACCGGTTGTCGGCTACATCGCCGGTGTTACCGCGCCTAAAGGCAAACGTATGGGCCATGCCGGTGCGATTATTTCCGGCGGTAAAGGCACTGCCGAAGAGAAGTTCCGTGCTTTTGAAAAAGCCGGTATAGCTTACACCCGCAGCCCTGCCGAATTGGGCAGCACCATGCTGGAAGTGTTGAAAGCCAAAGGTTTGGCATAACGGTTTAAGAGAGCGAAAGGCCGTCTGAAAATGTTTTCAGACGGCCTTTTTATTGTATCCGGATGGTTATAAAGCAGCCAAAACAGCATCGCCCATTTCGGAGCAGGAAACGAGTTTGCAGCCTTCTTCAAAAATATCGCCGGTGCGGAAACCTTGTTCCAGCACTTTTTGTACGGCATTCTCAATACGTTTGGCATTCGCTTCGTTGCTCAAGCTGTAACGCACCAGCATTGCCAGCGAAAGAATGGTTGCCAGCGGATTGGCCTTGTTTTGACCTGCGATATCGGGGGCGGAACCGTGCGAGGGTTCGTATAAGCCTTTGCCGGTTTCGTTTAAAGATGCAGACGGCAGCATACCAATGGAGCCGGTCAACATCGATGCTTGATCGCTCAGAATATCGCCGAAAATATTGCCGGTGGCGATCACGTCAAACTGTTTCGGTGCGCGCACAAGCTGCATGGCGGCGTTGTCGACATACATATGCGAAAGCTCCACATCGGGATAATCTTTTGCCGTTTCGGTAAAGATTTCTTTCCACAGTTCGGTGGTTTCCAGTACGTTGGCTTTATCGACCGAGCACAATTTTTTATTGCGTTTTTGTGCGGCTTCAAACGACACTTTGGCGATGCGGCGGATTTCGCTTTCACTGTATTTCATGGTGTTGAAGCCTTCGCGCTCGCCGTTTTCCAGTGTGCGGATGCCGCGCGGTTCGCCGAAATAGATATCGCCGGTGAGTTCGCGCACAATCAGAATATCCAAGCTGGAAACCACTTCGGGTTTGAGCGTGGAAGCGTTGGCCAATTCTTTATACAGAATGGCGGGGCGCAGATTGGCAAACAGGTTTAAATCTTTGCGGATGGCCAACAAACCGCGCTCGGGGCGGAGCGGACGGTCGAGATTGTCGTATTGCGGGCCGCCGACTGCGCCGAGCAATACGGCATCGGCTTCGCGGCAAAGCTTTTGCGTGAATTCGGGATAAGGATGGCCGTATTCATCGTAAGCGGCGCCACCGAGCGGGGCGTATTGGTATTGGACATCGAGGCCGTCTGAAATTAATTTATCTAACACGCGCACGGCTTGGGCGATAATTTCCGGGCCGATACCGTCGCCGGGGAGAATGGCGATTTGTTTGGTCATTTTTCAGCTTTCCTTTATAGAAACAATATGATTTATTGAGGGTGGATCAGATTGACTTTATTATTTCCTAACCGGATAGGGTTTTGATGAAACCAAACAGGTTTCTTTTGTTTTTATTTGCTTGTTTTTTTGAAAGGGTTCAAGTTGTTTACACCGGTTCGGTCGAACGGCTTTCGTTTGGGCGAAGTATCGGGAATCTCGCCGCTTTACTGTATTTCTTAGATATTCGCGGGGCTTTCAAAAACATTTTAGACCGGACGTTTATGCAAAAACGAAAAGTGTAAACAACATTGGAATTCTTTAAACCTTTTATTCTTCAGCCTTTTACTGGGGCTGCACATTAAACGGCATATTGATTTTTTGCCATTGTTCACTTTCATACTCCAACGCACCGTCAATCAGCGGATGTTCGTCAAGCCAGTTTTGGCTGATGCGCAAGGTAAAGGCTTTGCCGTTGTCGTTGGAACGTAGCTGGGTAAATTGTGGTAACTCCAACGGCAGGCGGGAGCGGCAGAATAGGGCGGCAAGCCGCAGCGAGAGAATGGCAAACCACATCATATGGTCGTTGCCGACCAGATCGACCATTTTGCGTAAATCACCGCGATGGCCGAATACCAACAGGGAAAGAATATTTTGTTCTTTACGGGAAAAGCCGGGCATATCGGCATTTTCGAGAATATAGGCGGAATGTTTGTGGTAGCCGGTGTGGGCGATATTAATGCCGATTTCGTGAAGCAATCCCGCCCAGTTGATGTATTGCTGCCAGTAGGCCAGCTCTTGTACCGGCGTATTGTGGGCGAGGCAGAGGCTTTCCATGAATTTTTGTGCCGTTTCCGATATACGTTTGGCCTGATTGCGGCTGACGTGATAGCGAAGCTGGAATTCCGCCGTAGTTTGGTCGCGCATGTCTTCATTGAGTTGGCGGCCGATAAAGTCGTAAAACACACCGTCGCGCAAAGCCGCGTTGGTTACCATCATTTTTTGAATTTCCAACTCTTCAAACGCCGCCATCATCACCGCCAGACCGCCTGCAAAAACTTCTACGCGGTCGGGTTTCAAACCTTCGAGTTTGGCTTTTCTGGTGCCTCCGGCACTAATGATTTTATCGGCTATTTTTTTCATGCCCGCATAGGTAATATCGGCTTCCTGCGGGTTTTCGGCAGCGAGCACATCACGAATGGATTTGGCGGAACCCGAAGTGCCAACGGCAAAATCCCAACCGTTTCGTTTCATCAATTTACTGATGCGCTGGATTTCATTACGTGCAGCAGTAATTGCGGCTTGAAAATCTTTCTGGCTGATTTTGCTTTGAAAAAACCGCATGCTGTATGTTACGCATCCCAAAGGCAGGCTTTCGGTAAGCGTGGGCTGCAAGTCCGAACCGATAACGAATTCGGTTGAACCGCCGCCGATGTCGATAACCAGCATTTTATCGCCGTTAGGCGGCAACGTATGAACTACGCCGGTGTAGATCAAGCGTGCTTCTTCACGTCCGGCGATAACTTCGATGGGAAAGCCTAAGGCAGCTTCGGCTTTAGGAATAAATGTGCCAATATTTTTGGCTACACGGAAAGTGTTGGTTGCCACTACCCTGACTTGTTCGGGGCTGAATCCTTTTAACCGTTCGCCGAATTTGGCCAAACATTCCAGTGCACGTTCCTGAGATTCTTCGCTGAGATGTTTCTGATTATCCAAGCCGGCGGCAAAACGCACCATTTGTTTAAAAGAATCAATAATTTTTAATTGTCCATTATGGTTTTCACAAATTTGCAGCCGGAAGCTATTGGAACCTAAATCGACAGAGGCAAGCACGTTGGAAGCTATGTTGGTCATGATGAAGAAGATAACGAATCGAACGAAGCCATCATGTTACCGCGCGACGTGAGTACTGTCATCTTTTGCTGTGATTAAGATATTGCCGGTTTATATTGGCAAAATAAAAACCCTTTGTTTTACAAAGGGCTTCTTGAAATTTGGCAGAGAGGAAGGGATTCGAACCCTCGATACGCTATTCACGTATACACGCTTTCCAGGCGTGCGACTTAAACCACTCATCCACCTCTCTAAATCGAATTTAGGAGTCAAACTGTTTAGTCTTGAAATTATACGGTGTTTTTCATCTTGCGGCAATAAGCGATGTAAAAGGCCGTCTGAAATAGTTTTTTTATGTTTTTAGCTATTTCAATAAATGTTTAAAAAAAAACAAATTCAATGGGTGTTTAGAAAACAAAAATCCGGTGATAAACCGGAATATTTTATTTGGTGCCCAGGAGAAGACTCGAACTTCCACACCCGTGAGGATACCAGCACCTGAAGCTGGCGCGTCTACCAATTCCGCCACCTGGGCAATTAAGCAAAAATTGTATTTTTTTAAAGCAAAGTCAATAAAATATTGGTGCCCAGGAGAAGACTCGAACTTCCACACCCGTGAAGATACCAGCACCTGAAGCTGGCGCGTCTACCAATTCCGCCACCTGGGCTTTGCTTTAATATTTACTTTGCGATAAAGTGTCGCTTCGCAAAGAAAAAAATGCATTATATATTTAAATGAAAGATTGTCAATCATCAATATGAAGAAAAATTCTAAGTTATTCAGTTTACGTGAGAAAGACCCTTTTTTGAGCAGGGAACGGCAGCGTTACGAAAATCCTTTGCCAAGTAGGGAGTGGATTACCGAATTGTTGGAGCGGGAAGGTGTGCCGCTCCAAATTACCTCATTGGCACAAAAATTATCGATTACCGATAAAGAATACGAGTTTTTTGAACGGCGTATTAAAGCGATGGCGCGTGACGGCCAAGTATTGATTAACCGCCGTGGCGCAGTATGTGCCGCAGATAAATTGGCCTTGGTAAAATGCCGGGTTGAGGCACATAAGGACGGTTTTGGTTTTGCAGTGCCTTTAATTCCGACCGGCAATGGCGATTTTGTGCTGTATGAGCGTCAAATGCGCGGTTTGATGCATGGGGACATTGTTACGGTGCGCCCTGCGGGTATCGATCGCAGAGGGCGGCGTGAAGGCCAGGTTTTGGATATTGTCGAGCGGGCGCAGAAAGAGGTGGTAGGGCGGTTTTATGTGGAGCGCGGTATTGCGATCTTGGAGCCTGAAGACCAGCGGCTGATTCAAAGTATTGTGCTTGAACCTGATAGTTTGACGGCATTTCAGCCTGAGCAAGGGCAGGTTGTGGTGGCGGAAATTGAAAGTTACCCGGACGGGCATCGCCCTGCGGTCGCTAAATTGATCGAAGTGTTGGGTAACTATGCCGACAGCGGCATGGAAATCGAAATTGCCGTGCGCAAACATCATTTGCCGCATGAATTTAGCGAAGCATGCCAAAAAGCAGCCCGGAAAATTCCGGATCATGTACAAGAGCGTGATTTGGAAGGACGGGTGGATTTGCGCGAATTGCCGTTGGTAACCATAGACGGAGAAACGGCACGTGATTTCGATGATGCGGTTTATGCGGAAAAAATCGGCCGCAATTATCGTTTGGTGGTGGCGATTGCAGACGTTAGCCATTATGTTCGTCCGGATGATCCGATTGATGTTGATGCGGAAGAGCGTGCGACCAGTGTTTATTTCCCGCGCCGTGTCATTCCGATGCTTCCCGAAAGTTTGTCCAACGGTATTTGTTCGTTGAATCCCGATGTCGAGCGCTTGTGTATGGTGTGCGATATGGTAATTACTTATGCGGGGAATATAAAAGAATATAAGTTTTATCCCGCAGTAATGCGTTCGCAAGCACGTTTGACTTACACCCAAGTATGGGACTGGATAGAAAAAGGCGGCGATTACCCGCACAAACAGCAAATCGATACTTTATATAAGCTGTTTAAAATTCTGCATGCCAAACGTAACCAGCGCGGTGCGGTTGAATTTGAAAGCACTGAAACGCAGATGATTTTTGATGACAACGGTAAAATCGAGCGGATTGTGCCGGTGGTGCGTAACGATGCGCATAAATTGATTGAAGAGTGCATGCTTGCGGCCAATGTGTGTGCGGCGGAGTTTTTATTGAAGCACAAGCATAGGGCATTGTTTCGTAATCATTTGGGCCCGACCATCGAGAAGCTGGCTACTTTACGCGAGCAGCTCGGTTTGCTCGGTTTGCAGTTGGGAGGAGGAGATCAGCCTGCACCGAAGGATTATGCGCTGCTGGCGGAGCAGTTCAGTCAACGCCCCGATGCCGAGCTTTTGCAGGTGATGATGTTGCGTTCGATGCAGCAGGCGGTTTATGAACCGAATAACGAAGGCCATTTCGGATTGGCTTATGATGCCTATGCCCATTTTACGTCGCCTATCCGCCGTTATCCGGATTTGACCGTTCACCGTGCCATTAAGGCCGTCTTAAAAGGTGAAAAATATGCCCCCAAATCATGGCAGGCTTTGGGAGTGCATACTTCGTTTTGCGAACGCCGCGCCGATGATGCCAGCCGTGATGTGGAAAATTGGCTGAAAACTTATTATATGCGCGACAAAATCGGCGAAGTTTTCAGCGGGCGCATTTCCGGTATGGCCAACTTCGGTATCTTCGTAACGCTTGACGATATCCATATCGAAGGCATGATTCACATCAGTGATTTGGGCGAAGATTATTTCAACTACCGGCCCGAACTCATGGCAATGCAGGGCGAGCGCAGCGGTATCCGCTTTAATATGGGCGACCGCGTAACGGTAAAAGTGGCGCGTGCCGACTTGGATACCAGCAGGATTGATTTGAGCTTGATCAGCGGCGGGGAAGTGCCTGCCAAAAGAGGCAAGAAGAAAAAAGACGCTTCGGCAACGGTATTTTCGGAGAAAGGTGCCGTTAGAAGATCCCGCAGCAATACGAAAGCATCGGAAACCAAAGCGGTAAGCAGAAAACAGGGAAAATCTGCAAAAAATGCCCGGAACGAGAAAGCAGTGAAGAGCAAAGCCCGAAGCGGCTCTGCCGGTAAGCGCAGCCGTAAGAAATAAAATATAGCCGTAAAAAAGCGTTTGAACTTCATGGGTTCAAACGCTTTTTTTGTATGCGGTTTCATGAAAGGCCGTCTGAAAAGTTTTCAGACGGCCTCCGAAGTTAAGCGAAGAAAGTATAAGCCCACATGGCAACCAATAACACGCACAAGATGTTCAGCAGAATACCTACACGCATCATTTCTTTTTGTTGCACCAAACCCGTGCCGAATACGATGGCATTCGGCGGAGTGGCAACCGGCAGCATGAATGCGCACGATGCGCCGATACCGATAACGAATACCAATACTTCTTTCGGCAATCCCATTTGGGTGGCGATGCTGCCGAAAATCGGTACCAATAATGCGGCAGAGGCGGTATTACTGGTGAACTCGGTGAGGAAGATAATAAACGTAGCCACGGCGAAAATAACAACCAGCGGATGGGCCAATACAAAAGCCGTAGCCAACTGCTGGCCGAGCGCGAGCGAAGCGCCGGAAACTTGTAGCAGGTTGCTCAAAGCAATACCGCCGCCGAACAGCATCAGCACACCCCAGTCGGTGTTGCGGGCGACTTCTTTCCAGCGCGCAACCCCGAATACCACGACGGAAACGGCGGCGGTAAGAGCGATGACGGTATCGGGATTGGCGATGCCGAAAACGGCTTTGATTTTAGAACTGAAGACCCATGCGGTCGCCGCGCCGATGAAAATCAGCATAGCGATAACGCGGTGCAGCGTCCAAGGGATATGCTCGGCTTTCACTTCCACGCGTTCGTTTAAGTTCGGGCGGAGGATGATGTAAAGAGAGAACAACATCAGAGGCAGAATGAGCAGCATCATCGGCAAGCCCATTTTCATCCAGCCGAAGAAATCCAAATCCAATGCTTTGGCGGCAATGGCATTGGGCGGGGAACCGACGATGGTGCCCAAACCGCCGATGCTGGCGCAATAGGCGATACCGAGCAGCACGAATACAAAGGTTTTGCGGTCTTTTTCTTTATCTATATGATCCATCATGCCCATTGCCAAAGGCAGCATCATGGCGGCGGTGGCGGTGTTGCTGATCCACATAGATAAAAAAGCGGTAACAATAAACAGCATCAGCACGGCCGCTTTCATGTTGCCGCGTGAAAGCGACAGCAGCCATACGGCGATTTTGCGGTCGAGCCGTTGCATGTGCAGGGCGGCGGCCAATGCGAAACCACCGAAGAAAATATAGATAATCGGGTCGGAAAAGCTGCTCATGGCTTTTTTGATGTCCATATCGGGAAAGCTGAGTAAAGCGGCCAAGATAGGAACCATCAAAGCGGTAACGGTAATGTGTACGGCTTCGGTAAACCACATAATGGCCACAAACAGCAATACGGCGATCCCTTTGTTGGCGTTGGTGTCATAAGGCAGGATATGGTAGATGCCAAAGCACACCACGGCAGCGATAATCGTAGTGATCAGACCTCGAAAGTTGGTAATCGGAGCTTGTGCGCTGAGCAGCTCGATATTTTCCGGACGGTTTTTATCAGAAGTCATACTGTTTGTTTCCGTTCTATATGGATTAAGGGTTTGTGAAAAAAGCAGAAATCCTGTTCCGTGCGATGAGAATCATGCATCGGAAAGGTAAAAGCAGTATAAGTGTAATTGAATGTAGTTGTAAAGAATGTGTAAATAATCGGTATTGTTTAGATGATAATGCTTGAGATGTGGGTTGCTTGAAAGCAGTCTATTTATTTGTATTGAATAAAATATTTATGCTTTTCCGTTGAAAAAAGCATTGAGGCCGTCTGAAAAATGTAAAGAAAAGTATATTCAGACGGCCTCATTGTTCGATTGATTTAAGCAAACGGTGTTTCGCCGAGATTTCTTCTGGCGGTGGCTGTAAGGCGATGCGGTCGGTTGCGGCTTCCAAAGGGTGGAAAGCGTTTTTTCGAATTGTTGCAAACCGCTTATCACAATGAGGCCGTCTGAAAATACTTAAATTTATATAGCATGAAACTTTCACGTGAATATTAGTTTATTGTCATCTTTATTAATGAAAGAACTATTTCTTTAAAAATCAGTCCCATAAAAATACTGTCTAAAAAATGTTAGAGATGTTTTAAGTTGTTCTGTTTGTTAACAAATGATATGGGAGAAATGAGTATGTCCAATCCTAAAACATTTATCGGCACTCCGGGTAACGACACCTATTATGTCAACCATACCGGCGACAAAATCATCGAACAGCCCGACGGAGGCAGAGACCGCGTTTACAGCAGCGTTTCATACAGCCTGCCGAATAATGTTGAAGACCTTTTTCTTTCAGGTAACGCTCACCTACATGGCTCAGGCAACGATTCCGATAACCTGATAAACGGCAACATCGGCAATAACCGTTTAAACGGCAACGGCGGCGATGATGTCTTGTACGGCAACAGCGGTAACGATACGCTTTTCGGTGGCAAGGGTAACGACACCCTTTTCGGCGGTGCGCATGACGATACGGTAAACGGCGACGAAGGCAACGATACCTTGTACGGCGGCAGCGGCAGAGACATATTAAATGGCGGTGCAGGCAACGATGAGCTGTACGGCGGCGCGCACAGCGATACCTACGTTTTCCGAGCAGGCAGCGGGCACGATACCATCAGAGACTTGGAAGGCACCGATCTTGTGCGTTTCGGCCCCGGCATCAAGCCGGAGCAATTGGTGATTGAAGCCGTAACCAAAGGTGAAGGAACAACCGATTGGGTGATCAAGGTCGACCAAAATTCATCACTAACCATTCCCAGTCAATATTTTGACGACAACACAAAGCTGGCCGTCGACTATTTTGTGTTTGATTCCGGTATGCTGAGTGCCAAAGATCTGGCTAATCTGGCGGGCGTTGAGCCGCCTTTCCCTGATAAAAACAAGGGCTTGACCATAAAAGGAGACGATGGCGACAATCGTCTGGCCGGTTCGGATTTAAATGACCAGATATACGGTTTGGGCGGTCAAGATACGCTGATCGGCAATGCCGGCGATGACTACTTGGACGGCGGTACCGGCGCAGACAATTTAACGGGAGATTCGGGGAACGACACCCTGCATGGCGGCGACGGCAACGATACCCTCAGCGGCGGCCTCGGCAACGATATGCTGTATGGTGATACGGGGGACGATACTTATCTGATTGATCTGACCGAGCAAGGAAAAGACACCATTGTCGATTCATTCGGTATCAATACGGTTAAATTTACCCACACCGAAAACTCATCAAATTTTGATGATTTCGACGTACATGTTGTCGCCAATCAATCAGGCGGTGTTGACTGGGTTATTTCCAGCTATTCAACCGGTCATAGCATAACCATAAAAAACCAGATAAACAGCTCGGGCAAGCCTGCTGTCGACAAGTTCATACTCGGTCAGGGCAATAAAACAGATACTTATACCCACGAGGAATTTATCAACCGTACCGGTTTTACTCAAAAAGGTACCGACGGTGATGATGTGATTCTCGGCAGCGAAGGCAACGACTACTTCAACGGCGGCACAGGCAACGACCATATTGAAGGCAATCGCGGTTCCGACACTTATTATTTCGGCAGGGGTTCGGGCAAGGATGTGATTTTCGATTTTGGCAAGGTATGGAGACCCCAAGATGATATGCCGCCTTTCGAATCTGCCGACAATGCTGTGCGTTTCGGTCCCGGCATTACTCCGCGTGATTTGGAAATTACCCGTATCAACGGTTATGATAAATCGCTTATCAAAGGGAAAATCGGCGAAACCAACCAAATTCCCGACCTCAGCGGGGATACTTGGGTTATCCGCATTAAGGGTACCGACGATACTTTAACCATTCTCAACCAGCACAACGGTGACGGAGCCGCGATTAATGAGTTTGTTTTCGACAACTATTGGCTCTCTTCGCGCAGGATGGCTGAAATTATGGAATTGGACACTTTTACCCGAACACGGGAAATATATGAGCGCCAAGGATACATCATGCTCAGGCCGAAAGACGGGGATTTGAATTCAGATGACCGGATTACGTTTGACGAAGTTTCCAAAGGCCGGCTGATAAAATTACCCACTAATTTCCGCGCAGCACCTGATAACTTAGAGCATGTTCCTCTGCGTGAGGCTTTACACGTCAAAGAGTATTATTCGGAATATATGAATGAATCCAGAATAATATTCATTCCGTATCACGGCACACCCGATGCCTATGTGAAATATCACATCACGCCCGATTCGTATTCGGCATATACCACCAAAGATTATCAGCAGATTTTGAAATTCGACGTTCAAGCCGCTCAGAATATGAAAAATTACACTGTTGTCGAAGAAGGTAACAGCCGCATTGTCATCGGCAATGCCGGAGGCCACTTCCAATATAACGGCGACAGCAAAAACGAGTTGGTTTACGCTTCCGGTAGCAAAAACACGATTCACGGCGGTGGCGGCGACGATGTGATTATCGGAGAGCGCGGCAGCAAAAACTTCTTATACGGCGGTGAAGGTAATGACCAACTCAGAGGTGGATATTATGGCACCAATGTGCTTGACGGCGGCTCGGGAGACGACACGCTGGTAGGCAGCGAGTACCTGGATACTTTCCTCTTCGGCAGAGGAAGCGGGCAAGACACCATTGACGGGTATGGTTCGCATTATGAAGGTAATGAGGACACCGTCCGTTTCGGTGACGGGCTGAAGCCGCAAGATTTGACGCTGTCAATCAAGCCGAAGGGCGACGGTGGCACCGACTGGGTAATCGGCATCAAAGGCTCTCAAGACACCCTGACTGTCCAATGGCAATCCCGTTCTAATGGCGACAAAAACGTCGAATTTTTTGAATTCGATTCGGGCAAATATACGGCAGCTCAATTCCAAGCTTTGGTAACCGGCTCGGCGAGTGCCACGCCGCGCACCGGTGCACACCATAGCGAAGAAACAGACCGCGTGTTGCCGTGGGATACGCTGGGCAGCGACACCGTGCGCGAGGGCGCCGTGAAGGATGTTTTAGCCAAAGTCAATCAAAATGCCCTTGACTCATTGTCGCGGCTCAACAAAGGTTTTGCGAATCTTGAAGGCTTGCTGGAAAACAACAGCCGTTTCGAGCAAGGCATCAACAAACTTTCAGATGCCGTAAGTGCCAAAACATGGTTTGAGCTGCCTGATGTGGGGGACCAAGCCGTTTATTCCGGCGGCAACGTCTGGGCAAATACGGTTGATGAATCCGTAAGTACCGCAGCGGTTGTGATTTGACGATTGTAATGCTTTAAAGCAGGTTTGAGGCCGTCTGAAACATTTTCAGACGGCCTGTTTTCATTTCCGTACCTACACTTAACCGCTCACTTAACCGCGCGGATGGTGTTCCTGAACAATACTTTTCAACCTCTCGTTGGCAACGTGGGTGTAAATTTGGGTGGTGCTGATGTCGGCGTGGCCGAGCAGCAGTTGCACCACGCGCAGGTCGGCGCCGTGGTTGACGAGATGGGTGGCGAAAGCATGGCGCAGTCCGTGCGGGCTGATGTGGCGGATACCGGCTTCTTGGGCGTATTTTTCGACAATCATCCAAGCGAGCTGGCGGCTGATGCCGGTGCGTTTCTGGCTCACGAATAATTCGTCGCAGGCTTTGTTCTTCAGCAGCAGCGGGCGGGCTTCGGCAAGGTAGCGTTCTATCCAGTAGGCGGCTTCTTCGCCGAGCGGCACGATGCGCTGTTTGTTGCCTTTGCCGATGGTGTTGATGATGCCTTTGTGCAGATTGGCTTGGCCGATTTGGAGTTTTACCGCTTCGCTGACGCGCAGGCCGGTGGCGTAGATGAGTTCCAACAGGGCTTTATCGCGCAGGCCGTGTGTGCTTTCGGTGTCGGGCGCATTCAGCAGCGCGTCGATTTGTGCTTCGGTACTCAGCTTGGGCAGGGTTTTGGGCTGTTTGGGCGTAGTGAGGTGGCGGGTGGGGTTGTCGCTGCGCTGCTCGGTTTCGAGCAGCCAACCGTAGAGGCGTTTGCAGGCGGAAAGGGCGCGGGCTTGCGAACGGGTTTTCTCGTCTGGATGGTAAATGGCGGCGGATAAGTCGCTGCTTTGTGCGTTTTGCCAGTTGAGACTGTGTTCGGCCAAGCGCGCGGCGACTTTTTGCAGGTCGCGCCGGTAGCCGTCGAGGGTGTTTTGGCTGAGGCGGTCGTTGAGCCAAAGGTGTTCGAGCAGGCGGTCGATAAAGGTGTCGGGATGTTGTTCAGACGGCATCGCAAACGGTTTTCTTAAAGAGCGGCCATAGCAATAATAAAGGCGAATACCAGTGCAATCACTGTCAAAATTCCGTTCATCACAATTTTGGCGGTTCGGGCTTTGGCTTCGGCCAAGCGTACCTCGGCTTGCAGTTTGGCGGTTTCGGCTTTGGTTTTTTCAATGTCCCATTCCGTCAGGCGGGTTTGCAGGTCTTTATCGGGGGTTTCGTGCATGTTTGTCTCCTTGCGGGAAATGTGTTTTCAGACGGCCTTATACGGCAAATAAACTCATTTTTTCATGGTTTCGTCATGCTCGGGCATACTATTCTGCTATATCTTAATGCCTTCATGTTGCAGCAGCCAGCGTTTGATCGCCAGTGCGTCGCCTTCTCCGCTGGAAAATCCGCCCAAGCCTTGTTTGGCGACGACGCGGTGGCACGGCACCACCAAGGCCAGCGGGTTTTTGCCGCATGAGCCGCCGACTGCGCGGGGATGGCTGCCGATTTTGCGGGCGATGTCTTGGTAAGTGAGCACTTCTCCGGCGGGGATTTCGGCAATCGCCTGCCAAACCTTCTGCTGGAATGCCGTGCCTTGCGTGGAAATCGGGTGATTAAAGTTTTTCAGACGGCCTGAGAAGTAGTCGTCCAGTTTCTTTTTCCATGCTTCGGGCAAAGGATAAGGCGCATATTCGAGCCTGCCGTGCAGGTTTACTTCGACAAGGTTTTCCTCTGCGTCGAAGATTAACGTGATGTTGCCGAACGGGGCGGGATAAAGACAAGGATAGTTCATGGTTCGAGGCCGTCTGAAAAAGTTTGTTTAAGCGGTTTTATTCAAGGTTTCCAACACTTCTTGTGCGTGCCCCGCCACTTTGACTTTGCGCCATTCGTGCTCGATTCCGCCTTGTTTGTTGAGCACGAAAGTGCTGCGTTCGATGCCGAGCGATTCTTTGCCGTAGAGTTTTTTCAGCTTAATCACGTCAAACAGCTTGCACACGGTTTCATCTTTATCGCTTAGCAGTTCGAATTGGAAGCCTTGTTTGCTGCAAAAGTTCTGATGCGATTTCACGCCGTCGCGCGAGATGCCGACCACGGTGTAGCCGAGGGCTTTGAATCGGTCCAAGCGGGCGTTGAAGTCCAAGCCTTCGGTGGTGCAGCCGGGCGTACTGTCTTTGGGGTAGAAATAAACCACCAGCGGCAGGTGTTCGTCGGATACGAAATCGCGCTCTGCGGAAGATGGCAGGGTAAAGCTATATTGCGGCATGTTTTTCTCTTTCTCAATCGGTTTTCAGACGGCCTTTATCTTATACCATTCTGCCTTACTCCCAAAGGCTGTCTGAAAATGAATCAACCGAATCAGGCGGCAGCCATATGACGAACCGCGGTAAAGCAAGTTATCGACCATAGCTTCAAGTCCGAAGGCCGTCTGAAAATTCCGGCACGGCTTTGCGCAGGCTTCCTTTATAATGGCGGAAATCTGTCAATAAAGGAAAACTGAAATGGGTGTTTTACACAGTTTGCTGGGCATGGCGGTGTTGGTAGCCATTGCGGTGCTGCTTTCCACCAACCGTAAGGCCATCAACATCCGCACGGTGGCCGGTGCGTTTCTGATTCAGGTGGCCTTGGGCGCATTGGTGCTGTATGTGCCGCAAGGGCGCGATATGTTGAAAGAGGCTTCCGATACCATCGGAGACGTTATCGCTTATGGCAATACCGGCGTAAGTTTTTTGTTTGGCGGTTTGGTGTCGAAAAAAATGTTCGATGTGTTCGGCGGCGGAGGTTTTATCTTTGCCCTGCGCGTGTTGCCGATGATTGTGTTTTTCTCGTCGTTGATGGCGGTGCTGTACTACATCGGCGTGATGCAGGTGTTGATTAAAGTGATCGGCGGTTTTCTGCAAAAAGTGTTGGGTACGTCGAAAGCCGAATCTATGTCGGCGGCGGCCAATATTTTCGTGGGGCAGACGGAAGCGCCGCTGGTGGTGCGCCCTTATATCTGCAAGATGACCGAATCGGAGCTGTTTGCCGTGATGAGCGGCGGTTTGGCTTCGGTGGCCGGTTCGGTGTTGGCCGGTTATGCCCAAATGGGCGTGCCGCTGCCTTATCTGATTGCCGCTTCGTTTATGGCGGCACCGGGTGGTTTGCTGTTCGCCAAACTGTTGGTGCCCGAAACCGAAAAAACGCAAAACGATAAAGAAGTGCTGGCCGAAAATGAAGAAGACAAGCCGACCAACGTCATCGACGCAGCGGCCGGCGGTGCGGTAACCGGTGCGCAAATCGCCATTGCGGTGGGCGCGTCGCTGCTGGCGTTTGTGGCGTTGATTGCCATGATCAACGGCATCATCGGCGGTGTGGCCGGCTGGTTCGGTTACGGCGGTTTGACTTTGCAGACCATTTTGGGTTGGCTGTTTGCACCGTTGGCTTGGGTTATCGGCGTGCCGTGGAACGAGGCGGGGATAGCCGGTTCGTTAATCGGGCAAAAAGTGGTGGTGAACGAATTTGTGGCCTATTCCGAATTTGTGAATTATCTGAAAGCCGACTCGGCGGTCAAACTCACCGACACCACCAAAGCGATTATTTCTTTCGCGCTGTGCGGATTTGCCAACTTGGGTTCGATTGCCGTATTGGTGGGCGGCTTGAGCATTATGGCGCCGAACCGCCGCAAAGACGTAGCCCGCTTGGGCATTAAAGCGGTGGTTGCCGGTTCGCTGTCCAACTTGATGAGCGCGGTGATTGCAGGCTTGTTTATCGGTTTGTCGGGTGTGGTCTTTGTCGGATAACCGTGATGTAGATGGAAAGAGGCCGTATGAATACTTTTCAGACGGCCTCTTCGATATTGTTCTTTATTTACCTAAAACCGCAGGCACGAAACGCAGCACGGTATGGCGCAGGGCAATCAGTTTGCCGTGGAAAAAATGCGAAGATTCCGGCAATACGATTACCGGCAAATCTTGCGGAGCCGCCCATTTGAAGGCGTTTTCCAGCGGCACCACTTCATCGGTTTCGCCGTGAATCAGCAAAGTTTTGGCCGGATCGGGGGCATTAGGTTCGCGGGTGTCGTAGTGCCGTACTGCGGGGCCGATAAGCAGGAGCAAATCGGGTTCGCGCTGTTGGGCGGCAAACAGGGAAACGTAGCCGCCGAATGAGAAGCCGCCCAAAATAAATTGCGGCGCATCGGGATGGCGGGCACGGGCGTAGTCGATCACAGCCGTGCAGTCGTCGGTTTCGCCGCGGCCGTAATCGTGTTCGCCCTCGCTGTTGCCTACGCCGCGCAGGTTGGGCAGGTAGCAATGGAATCCCAGAGAGGTGAGGGCTTTTGCGGCGGTTTGAATCACTTTGTTGGTATTGGTGCCGCCTTGGCGCGGATTGGGATGGTTGATAACGGCTACGCCGCGTTCGCGGCCGTGTGCCGGTAGGTAAATGGTTTCCAAGCCGCCGGCGGAGCCTTGAATGATGATTTGATCGGTCGGTTTCAGCATGATATCGAATCGTTTGTTAAAGGAGGCCGTCTGAAAAATACGGTTTAAGACGGCCTGCGGAGAGTAGGGGGCGTTATTCGGTTTCGGGAGCGTCTATCAGCAGGTGTTCCACGGCTTGGCCGCCGGCTAAATCCTGTTCGAGAATGTCTTGCAGGTCTTCTTCGTCCACATAGGTATACCAGCGCGCTTCGGGGTAAATAACCATCAGCGGGCCGGATTCGCACCGCCCCAAGCAGCTCGTACTGCTGATACGCAGTTTGCCGGGGCCGATCAAGCCCATTTTTTTGGCATTGCCTTTTAAAAAATCAACGGCTGCCGTGCCTTCGCCGTTGTCGTTGCAACTTTGTTTGCAGGCATCGTGGCGGGCATTGGTGCAGATGAATAAGTGGCGTTCAAAATAACTCATAACGGTTGGCTCTTTGTGCGGCGTTTTACAGATAAAAATGTTTGCCGTTGTTTTGATTGTTGGCTTTAAGCTCGGACAGCATGCGTTTGAAATCCAAGCCGTATTGTTCGGATAATTTATCCGCGCGCTTTTTCAGATGATCTAGATTTTGTTCTTTCGGAGCGTTTTGGAAAGCTATAACGGCCACATTGCCGTGGCTTTCGGCAGGCAGTTCCAATACGCGGCCTTCAAACACCTCTAACAGGCGTTCGACGAAGCGGCGGTAACGGCGGTCGCCGCTCCACCAGTTGGTAACGAAAATGCCGTCGGGAGAAAGGGCTTGGCGGCAGTCTTCGAAAAAGGGTATTTCCACCAAAGCATCGATAATCTGCTGCCCGTCGAAGCCGTCGGTAAGAATCACGTCGGTGCTGCCGCGCAGGGTTTTGATGTATTCGGCACCGTCGGCTTCGATGATTTCGAAGCGTTCGTCTTCAAAAGGCAACTCGAACAGGCTGCGGGCTACGTTGATCACTTGCGGATTGATGTCGATGGCGGTTTGGCGGGTGTCGGGCAGGTAAGCGTCTATCCAACGGGCAAAAGAGCCGCCGCCCAGACCAATTTGGGTGATGTGTGCGGGCGGCTGCTCTGCAAACAGCAGCCAGCCCATCATGGCGCGGCTGTATGAAAGTACCAACTCTGCGGGGTTGTCGAGGTTCATGGAGCTTTGCACGGTTGCGCTGCCTAGATGCAGTGAACGGATATTGTCTGTTTCGGAAATGCCCACTTCGGGCAGTTCGAACTGTTGTGCGCGCAGACGGCGGTAAGGATGGCGGGCCATGGGCTGAGTGATGCAAAAAAAGGCGTATTTTAATACAGTTTGCACTCGGGCGCAGGGTTTAAAATGTTTGGCGCGGCCGATTGCTATGTGCCGAAACAGCCTGAAGCCTTTGGCGGAGCGGCTTTGGGGATGAGGCCGGTACGGATAACCGGCGGCCTTTCAGCCGGTTATCCGCATTGGCCGCAGTCGGCTTTTTTGTTTGCCTGCAAGCGTAGGGATTTGCGCTGTTCGGCGGCTTCAAAGCGGCAACGCTGCAATTCGGTGGCGATTTCCAGCGGCGGCACGGCTACGGGTTTGCCGTTTTCTATGGCAACCATGGTGAAGTAACAACTGTTGGTGTGGCGGCTGGTGCGCGCACGGATGTTTTGGGCTTCGACACGGATGCCGACTTCCATCGAAGTACGGCCGACGTGGTTGATGCTGGCGAAGAATGTAACCAGTTCGCCTACGTGAATCGGCTCTTTGAAGGTTACTTGGTCTACGGAGAGGGTAACGCAGTAATGGCCGCTGTAACGGCTGGCGCAGGCATAGGCTACTTGGTCGAGCAGCTTGAGCAAATCGCCGCCGTGAACATTACCGTTGAAGTTGGCCATATCGGGTGTCATCAATACGGTCATCTGTAATTCGTGTTGGGGCTGGGTGTGGGTTAATGTGTCCATTGGATTGTTCTGTAAAGGTTGATAGATAGGAGGCTGTCTGAAATATAACCTTTACAGC
This sequence comes from Neisseria sp. MVDL19-042950, assembly GCF_030504625.1. Classification (GTDB taxonomy): domain Bacteria; phylum Pseudomonadota; class Gammaproteobacteria; order Burkholderiales; family Neisseriaceae; genus Neisseria. The sequence continues at coordinate 217,860 of NZ_JAUKWH010000001.1, forward strand.
CATTTTCTGCGATAAAAAAAGACTAACAGGCCGATAATAACCAAAGCCATCAGGCCGAGCACCATAAAGTAGCCGTAGTGCCAGCGCAGTTCGGGCATATACTCGAAATTCATGCCGTAAATGCCGGTAATCACGGTAAGCGGCATAAAAATAATGGTGATTACGGTAAGCACGCGCATTTGCCGGTTGAGACGGTTGGACTGAAACGACAGATAAATATCCATCATGCTCAACACCATATCGCGCGAGGCATCCAGAGATTCCATCAGTTGCATGGTGTGGTCGTATACGTCGCGCAGATAGAGGTGCGGTTCGCCGCGAAAAATCGCAAATTCGCCGTGTGCCAGTTGGTAAAGCACATCACGCAAGGGTTGCAGCGTGCGCCGCAACCGCACGGCATCGCGTTTGAGGCGGTGGATGCGGCTGAGGATGATCTTGTTTTCGGCGGTTTCGCTGAAGAGGGTTTTGTCTATGTTTTCAACAAAGTTATCGTATTTGTCGAGGGTAAGGAAGTAATCGTCGATCATCCGGTCGATAAAACGATAGGCGAGAAAAGCGGCATCTCTGCTGCGGATGTTGTGGCGGTTGTCGTGAAGCTGGCGGCGGGTAGGGCTGAACAAACCGAGCGGCCGTTGCTGGAAGGTAAAGACGAAATTCGTGCCGATAATCAGATAAATCTGATCGGATTGCAGCTTGCCCGACGTATATTGATAAACACGGGCGGCAATGAAGATGTAGTTTCCGTAATCTTCGATTTTAGGGCGTTGCTTGCGGCTGAGAATGTCTTCCAGCACCAGATCATGAATGCCGTATGGGGCAAGCGCATGTTTCAGCAGCGCGGCATCGGTAATGCCGACGAAATGCAGCCAGTTGGTTTCTTCGTTTTCAGGTTGACGGAAAACCGGCGGATGGCCGTCGGGAAGATAATCGGCTTGGAAGAAAGTATCGGCGGAGTAAACAGTCTGATGAACGGCATGCGGCGGTACTCCGGCAATATCGCTACGCGGCACGGTTTCATCGGCATTATGTATCAGATGGGGAGATAAGGTTTCTTGCATAACGGCCTTTGGGTAATCAAACTGCCGCCCGCCGATACTTCAATCCGCTGCGGACTACGGCGGGTTAATGCGCCTGATGGCCGATTTGGAATGTCATTGTGGTATAGCTGGCGAGTTTTTGGCAGACTTTTGGGTCGGGAAAGTCGGTTTTGTGCTTGACATTGATTTTCCAGAAACCTTGGCGCAACGGAATCACTTCTACGATGCCGTTGCCGCCGGTTTTGTCGTAAAACGCTTGCGCTTCCACTTTGTGCGTTTTGCTGCGGTCGCTGGTGTCGAAACCGTCGAATGTAGCAGTAACCACCGCATCGGGTAAAGGCTCGCCGTTAAACAGCACTTTCACTTTAAAACGGTCGCCCACGTGAATGTTGGCCGGATTATCTAACGGCACGATTTCCAAGCCTTGACCTACCGGACGGGTAATGATTTTGGTGTCGGCGCTTTCATGGCCGACATTGACGATGTTTTTACCATACATTCTGGTTTGCTCGCAATAATCGGCATCAACCATTTCTTTCATGCTGGCCTGTTTCCAGCCGGCTTTGTTTTTCGACCAGAAAGTAGGCTGGTATTCGGCAATAACCAGATAACTGCCGTCTTTTACCGGCTTTTTGCTTTGATATTGGTAATTAAATTTTCCTTTCTGAATCAAGTCTTCTTTGCCTTTTTCGGTAACCAGTTGCATGGGCTTGCGGAAGATGTGCAAACGGTCTTTGGCAATCGGTTCCATTTCGGGAAATTCGCCGTAGCCCAGCTCGGCTTTGAGAATTTCCCCTCCATGTGTGTGGGCGGTTTCCACCCATACGCGGTGGGCGTGGGCGGATGCGGCGCATAATAAGGCGGCCAATGTTAATAAAGTGGTTTTTTTCATGTTTTTCTCTCTTGGTCGCAAACCTTTAAATCGAAGGAATTGTTATAATATAATATTAAATATTAAAAATGAACTGAGGCCGTCTGAAAACATTTCAGACGGCCTCAAGCATCATATGCTTAACGGCTATAGAAGAGATTAGTTGTTTGTTTTAAATTCAGAAATTTTGTTGAACGCATCAGGCCGTCTGAAAATTTAAAATATAACCGGTTGGCCTACAACGGTTACGGTGTGCCATGTCTTTGTTGAAAGAGAATGATTTTGCAGGCCTTAGGAATGCAATGGAGACGGTTCCGCACTATGGCAAATAAACTTATTTTTGATACAAGGCGGTAAGCGGCAGAAAAGTACAAGTGCTACGGAACCGCTTCTGTTGCCTGCCATTTCAATATTTCACAAAATCGTTTTCTTTGAGCCAAGGGGTGGCAATGCCGTAGTTAAGTCAATTTTATTGGCTACATTCGTACTGCTTTTATGTTGTTGCTTTATATTGGCCGTGTTGCTTGGGGATGAAACGGCTCGATTACAAAAGGCCGTCTGAAAACTTATTTTCAGACGGCCTTTGAGACATGAAGGAATCAGTCTAATTTTTTGAAGTGTTTGCGGCGTTCATGCTCTTGCAGGTAACGCTTGCGCAAGCGGATGGATTGCGGCGTAATTTCCACCAGTTCGTCGTCGTCGATAAACTCAACCGCGCTTTCCAAAGTCAGCTTGATCGGCGTGGTCAGGCGCACGGCTTCGTCGGTGCCGCTGGCGCGCACGTTGGTGAGTTTTTTACCTTTTAAGGGGTTAACCACCAAGTCGTTGTCGCGGCTGTGGATACCGATAATCATGCCTTCGTAGAGTTTTTCGCCGGGCGATACGAACATACGGCCGCGGTCTTCCAAGTTCCACAACGCGTAAGCCACCGCTTCGCCTTGCTCTTGGGAAATCAACACGCCGTTGTGGCGGCCGGGCATATCGGGTTTCACCGGTGCGTAATCGTCGAAAACGTGGCTCATCAAGCCGACACCGCGGGTTAAGGTCATGAATTCGCCTTGGAAACCGATCAGGCCGCGGGCGGGAATGTGGTATTCCAAACGGGTGCGTCCGTTGCCGTCGCTTTCCATATTGGTTAATTCGCCACGGCGGCGGCCAAGCTCTTCCATTACCGCGCCTTGGTTGTCGTCGGGTACGTCAACGGTAAGGTTTTCATACGGCTCGCATTTTTGGCCGTCGATTTCGCGGTAAACCACGCGCGGTTTGCCTACTGCCAATTCGTAACCTTCGCGGCGCATGTTTTCCAACAGAATGGTCAAGTGCAGTTCGCCGCGGCCGGATACGCGGAAAATGTCGGCATCTTCGGTGTCTTCCACGCGCAGGGCGACGTTGGTCAGCAATTCTTTTTGCAGGCGGTCGCGGATTTGGCGCGAGGTAACGAATTTGCCTTCGGTGCCGGCCAGCGGAGAGGTGTTCACCATGAAGTCCATGGTTAAGGTCGGCTCGTCCACGCTCAACATGGGCAGGCCTTTGGGATTGTCTTTATCGGTGATGGTTACGCCGATGCCGATGTCTTCAATACCGGAAATAATCACGATATCGCCGGCTTCCGCTTCTTCCAAAGGCACGCGTTCCAAGCCTTTGAAGCCTAAAAGTTGGTTGATGCGGCCTTGTGCGACTTGTTTTTCGTGGTTCATCACGGCAACCACTTGGCCGGGTTTGATGCGGCCGTTCAAGATGCGGCCGATACCCAAGCGGCCGGTGTAGTTGTCGTAGTCGAGTTGGGAAATTTGCAGTTGCAGGGTTTCGTCTGCGCTGCCGCTGGGGGGCGGGGTGTGTTTGAGAATGGTGTCGAACAACGGGCGCATGTCTTGGCTTTCGTCTTCTTCTTCCAACTTGGCGAAACCGCTCAAGCCCGAAGCGTAAACGATGGGGAAATCCAATTGTTCGTCGGTGGCGCCGAGGCTGTCGAACAGCTCGAAAGTTTGGTCAATCACCCAGCTCGGGCGCGCGCTCGGTTTGTCGATTTTGTTGATGACCACAATCGGGCGCAAGCCTAATGCCAATGCTTTTTTGGTAACGAAACGGGTTTGCGGCATCGGGCCTTCTTGAGCGTCCACCAGCAAAACCACGCAATCGACCATGCCCAATACGCGTTCTACTTCGCCGCCGAAGTCGGCGTGTCCGGGCGTATCGACGATGTTGATGTGGTAGCCTTCGTATTCGATGGCGGTATTTTTGGCAAGAATGGTGATGCCGCGTTCTTTTTCGATGTCGTTGCTGTCCATCACGCGTTCGTCAACCTGTTGGTTGGCGCGGAAGGTGCCGGATTGGCGCAGGAGCTGGTCTACCAAGGTGGTTTTGCCGTGGTCGACGTGTGCGATGATGGCGATATTGCGGATTTGCTTCATGATTGTTCTTTGAGAGAGGAATAAAATAAAAATAACTATGCATTATAACATGGTTTTTTTATCACTTTCTTGCATACTTAAAGGTATCCAAGGGAGGGTTTTATGGTTAGTGGACAATTTCAAACAGTTAAATAATGTAAATAAATGTTGGAATGGTTGTGTATTATCGTTTTTAAATATCAATCAAATTTTAGAATAAATGTTTAATAAACAAGATGCTAACTTCAATGCAGCTTATTCTTTAAACCTGTATTGTTGTTGATAATTGTTTGTATTTTAAATAGAAAATTTAAAATCCTTCAGATTTGTTGTTACAATTTATAAAAATTGAATTTAAGTAAGAAACCGCTGAAAACAACATACACTTTTGAAAGGACACATCATGAAAGGCGATAAGGCCGTTATCGATTATATGAACGAGTTGCTGGCAGGCGAGCTGGCGGCCCGTGACCAATATTTCATCCATTCGCGCATGTATGCGGAATGGGGTTATAACAAACTGTTTGAGCGTATCGGCCACGAGATGGAAGATGAAACGCTGCATGCGGAAGCATTTATCCGCCGCATCTTGATGCTGGGTGGCACTCCTAAAATGGTGCCTGCACAAATCAATGTGGGGTGCGATGTGGTTTCTATGCTGAAAGCCGATTTGAATACGGAATTGGAAGTGCGTGAAGCCCTCAAACGCGGCATCAAATTGTGCGAAGAAAAGCAGGATTACGTTACCCGTGAGTTATTGGTGGGCCAGTTGAAAGATACTGAAGAAGATCACGCACATTGGCTGGAGCAACAGCTTCGCTTGATTGAATTGGTAGGTATGCAAAATTATCTGCAAAGCCAATTATAACCAATTGAATAAACAAGGAGTTTGTTATGCAAGGCGATCGCTTGGTTATTCGCGAGTTAAACAAAAACCTCGGCCTGTTGCTGGTAACCATCAACCAATACTTCTTACATGCCCGCATTTTGAAAAACTGGGGCTTTGAAGAATTAGGCGAACATTTCTATAAACAGTCTATCGTAGAAATGAAAGCCGCCGATGATTTGATCGAACGTATTTTACTGCTTGAAGGTTTGCCTAATCTGCAAGATTTGGGAAAATTGCTGATTGGCGAAAGCACTGAAGAAATCATCAAATGTGATTTGGCTAAAGAGCAGGAAAAGCATGATGCACTTATTGCAGCAATTGCATTGTGCGAAGAAAAACAAGATTATGTAAGCCGCGATTTGTTGGAAAAACAAAAAGATACCAATGAAGAGCATATCGATTGGCTGGAAACCCAACAAGAATTGGTTACCAATATCGGTTTGGCCAATTATCTGCAAACCGGGGCGCAAGAGGACTAAAACACAAACTACTGCCAATATAGCAGTTCTTTTGAGCACCTGAAAATAAAACGGCATGCGATTTCAGCATGCCGTTTTCTTATATTTGAAAAGTATTTGCCACGATTGGGGTGCTTGATTTATTCGGATTGCCTGCCGGCTTTAGTTTACACCGGAGCTACGGATTGCGACTTTTTACGCATTTTCAACCAACCGTCCAGCAAGCTCAGCCCGAGTCCGCACCAAATCAAACCATAAGTGGTTAAAGATTGCGTGGAAACCGGTGTTTGGAGTACCAATACGGCAAGCATAAATAACAATACGGGCTCGAGATAACTCAACATACCGAACAGGGTTACAGGCAGGATCCGACTGGCTTGCAGATTAAGCTGCATGCCTGCGGCACTGACGATACCGAGCAGAGGAATCAGCAGCCAGTATTTAGACGGTTCCGCCCAAATTTGCAAACTGTGCGGTTGCAACAAAAGGTAAATAACGGCAATAGGAGAAATCAGAGTTAAGTCTATCAATAATCCGGTCAGTACCGGTACCTGCATGATGCGGCGGAGAAGGTAGTAAATCGGGTAAGTACCCAAAACCCATAGAGTAGCCCACGAAAAAGCATGGGTTTGCCACAATTCATGTGCCACGCCGAGAGCCGCCAAACCTACGGCGAGCCATTGCAGGCGGTTAACGTATTCGGATAAAAACATGCGCCCGCACAAAACCATCATCAGTGGAAATAAAAAATAGCCCATTGCGATGTCTACCCCGTAACCATTGACGGGGCCCCACATAAACAGCCTCAACTGGCTGGCTAAAATAGGAGTGGGCAAGATGATATAAGCCATTGTTTCCGATTTTTTCCAATCTGTTTGATGTAAGCAAAAACGCTGTGCAGGCTACGGGTAAGCAGTAGAGTCAGCCAAAGTATGAGCAGCATGCTGACCATACGCCATGCAAAAACTTCCGTGCCGCCCATCGGTTCCATCCAGCGGCCGTAAAGGTACAATACGCCGAATAAGATGTTGGATAGCAAGGCAGCGAGTACGCCTTTTTGTGTTTCACTCATAATGGTATTTCGATTTGTTAAGATATTATTGTATAGCGGATGGGCAGGATAATTCTATGGTGTTATAGGTTTCGGTAAAAAGAAATAACTCTTTGAAGGATAGAAGATTCTTGTCTTGTTTGGCATATGGCAAATAAAATTTATTTCTGCGGCGGCGCTGATGTGCTATTTGTACGGTCTGCCGCTTGCCGCCTTGTGTCAAAGATAGGTTATTCGCTGTATCGGAAAGCATTGGTGTTGGTTGTACAACAATTACGGAGGCCGTCTGAAAAAAGAGAGGGCGTTTTTTTGTTTTGGGCGTCGCAAATAACTAGAGGCCGTCTGAAAAGTTTTTCAGACGGCCTCTTGAGTTTACTCAATGATTATTCGCTGCTTTTCTCTTTTTTCGGTGCCGGTTTTTTAGCGGCTAGCCCAAGAGATTTTTGCCATTGAGCGGGTGATTTTATCAAATCCAAGGCTTTTTTCAGTTGGTCGTCTTTGGCTGGATTGGGGATGCGGCGCGAAGAAATATCTTCGTCTTTTTTATCTTTTTTGCCTTTGGCTTTCGGAGCAGGTTCCGGTTCGGACGGTACATAGTCCTTGCCGTTTACTTCTTCACCGCCGAACGGGTTGCCGATATGGCCGAGCAGATCGGCTTCGCGGCTTTCAAACAGGCGGTTTTTATCTTTTATTTCCACATCGGGAACAATACCTTGTGCTTGGATTGAGCGGTCTTTCGGCGTGTAATACAGTGCGGTCGTCAATTTGATGGCGCTGCCGTTGGAAAGAGGCAATACGGTTTGTACCGAACCTTTACCGAAACTTTGTGTGCCGACTATGACGGCACGGCGGTGATCTTGCAAGGCTCCGGCCACGATTTCGGAAGCGGAGGCGGAACCTGAGTTGATCAGCACGGTAACCGGAACGGATTTCAATTCGGCGGGCAGGTCGTGAAGCGGATCTTTGCCGGTAGTGAGCATGTAGTCTTCCGGAACGGCTTTCAGACTCATGCCGCCCCTACCGTCGCGGCCTTTGGTGCTGACTACGGTGGCTTCGGCAGGCAGGAAGGCGGCGGATACGCCAACCGCGCCGTTTAGCAAGCCGCCGGGATCGTCCCGCAGGTCAAGCACCAAACCTTTGAGCGGGGCTTTGTTTTGTTTGTTCAATGCTTTGGCCGATTCGTTTAATGCGGCAACGGTACGCTCTTGGAACTGACTGATGCGGATATAGCCGTAGCCGGGCTCAAGCAGATGATGGCGCACACTTCTTACTTTGATGATGGCACGGGTAATTTTGACGGTAATCGGCTTGGTGGCATCTTTACGCGAAAGGGTAAGCACTATATCGGTGCCGGGTTTGCCGCGCATTTTTTTCACGGCTTCGTTAACGGTCATGCCGCGGGTGGAAACACCGTTGATTTTCACGATGAAATCGCCGCTTTTTACACCGGCGCGTTCGGCCGGTGTGTCTTCAATCGGTGCGACTACTTTAACAAAGCCGTCTTCCGAACCTACTTCCATACCTAAACCGCCGAATTCGCCGCTGGTGGATTCTTTCAAGTCGGCGTAGTCTTTTTTGGTCATGTATTCGGAATGCGGATCAAGGCCGGCAACCATGCCTTTCATGGCCCCTTCGATCAATTTGTCGTCGGATTTGTCTTGGTAATAATTGGCTTTGATCTGGCCGTACACTTCCGCCATGGTGCGGATGGATTGCACGGGCAGGGCTTCTGCTTTGTCTTTGTTGGCGGCATAGCTTTGTACGCTCAGGCTTAGTGCCACTCCGCTGAATGCGCCGAGTGTGTAAAGGGCTACTTTTTTCAAAGTGGATTTAGACATCGTTTTGCTTTCTCTTTCGTCTTTTTCAGGCTTTCAGATGGCCTGTCCGGATAATTGGTAAACTTTATGTGATTTATTTGATACGGGCAACCGTATAGGGGTAAAAAAATGCTAATTCAGTTGGATTTTGTAACGGTTTTCATACGTTTTTCCGATTTCCTCAAACAAGAAATCTGAAATAGTCGATATACATCAGGCATATGCAGATGATTTTTCAGACGGCCTCAATATATGGAAAGAGGCTGTCTGAAAACAAGGTTAACGCACCCATGAGAGCGGATTCATCGGTTGGCTGCGGTAGCGGATTTCCAAATACAGCCCTTGCTCGCCCGAAGGCAGGCTGCCGCTGGTGCCGATGGTGCGCCCTGCGGTAACGCTGCTGCCACCGGAAACGGAGATGCCGCTCAAGCCTGAATAAATGCTTACATAGCCGTCGCCGTGGTCGAGCACCACCATGTTGCCGTAGCTGTTCAACGGGCCGGCATAGGCCACGGTACCCGCTGCAATGCTTTGAACCGGTGCATTACCGGTGGAGAAAAACACGCCTTTCCATGTGCCGCCGCCCGGGCGCGGTTGACCGAAACGCCCGCCGATACTGCCGCCGACAGGGCGGCGCAGGCGGCCTTGCATGCGGCTGAAGCCGTATTGGTTTTCGACGGTTTCGGCGGGAGCCTGCAAAGCGCGGTCTTCGGCGGTGAGGGTGGAGCGCGGTGTTTTAGAGGCCGTACTTTTCGAAGGTGCTTTAGCGGTTGGAGTGGATTTTTTATCGGCGGGTTTGTCGTCTTTTTTCGCTGTTTTGCCTTTTTTCGCTCGTTCGGCACGGGCTTTTTCGGCTGCGGCAATGCGCTCTTCGGCTGCTTTTTTGCGGGCCGCCGCTTCTTTCCGGCGTTTTTCGGCATTGCGTTTGGCGATGTCGGCCAACAGTTTGTTCAGGCGTTGTTCGTTTTCACGCAGGTTGGCAATGCGTTTGGTTTGTCCGTCGATTTGGGAGGAAAGCCGGCTGCTTTCGGTTTGTGCTTCTGAATTGGCACGGCCGAGTTTGTTCAGTGTCGCCTGTTTTTGCGCTTTGATTTTGTTCAAACGTGCCAATTCCGCATCAATGGCGGCTTCTTGTTGTTCCAATTCGGTTTGCTGTTTGGCTAAATCGCCGATAACTTTTTCGTTGGCTTGATTGATGTAGCGGCTGTATTGCAGATAACGGGCTTTTTGACCGGGTTCGGCATTTTTTAAAAACAACACTACGACGTTGGGTTGGCGGTTTTTGTAATGCCCCGCCAATAGCCGTGCCACTTGGGCTTTGGTACCGGTTATTTCGGTTTTCAGACGGCCTAATTCGTTTTGGAGGGTTTGCAGTTTTTCCCATGCGGTGCGTTGCTGCTTATTGATGGCGGCAAGCTCTTTCTGTGCTTTGGCAAGTGCGGCGCGGGTACGTTCGAGAGCGGCGCGGGCGCTGCGTTGGGCGGCCTGTTTCTGCTTCAGGTCGGTTTGGGCGGCGCTAATGGCTTCGCGGATTTCTTTTAAATCTCCCGTGGCTTCTGCGGCGGTGGCAGGGGGCAGTTCGGGCGTGGCGACGGCCGGAACGGAAAGGCAGAGCAGGGCGGCTGGCAGCAGGTATTTGAACGGCATGGCGGTTGTTTGCAAAGGTTATACGGGCGCAATTATAGCGGATAGGCAGGCCGTCTGAAAATCAGAACGAAGCCTGCTTTCTATGGTTTGTTTAGCTTTCCAGAAATTCGTTCACGCCCCGTTCGCAGCGGGTTTTCTTTTCATTCAACGTGGCTTTGAGCAAAGCATCGTTGCGCGGCAGGGCGGCGCGTTCGGCTTCGTTATGCCACAGATGGTAGGCGATGCCGGCAAATTTCAGATTGTGCCGCTTCATGCCGCTATGGTAGCAGCGGGCGACAAACTCGCTGTCTTCTCGCCCCCAACCGACAAATTCGTTGTTGAAGCCGTTTACCGCCAGTACGTCTTCACGGAAAAAGCCCATGTTGCAGCTTTTGATGCCTTTGTGTTTGCAGTTGCCGCGTTTGCCGATTAGCTTGGCAAGCTTGGTCAGGCGCAGGGCAGAGAGGCGTTTTTCGATGCCGTTGGCGGTAAACGAAAGGTCGGGCAGCGGCAGATTGGGGTGGCTGAGAATGTCGTCGGTGCGCGCTTTGGTGAGAATCACGCGCGAGCCTTGAATCAGACGGCCTTTTTTGGCGATGGCAATATGGTCGGCGATAAACGACGGATCGAGCACCATATCGCCGTCGATAATAATCAGGTAATCCGAAGTGGCGGCGGCGATGGCGCGGTTGCGTGATTCGGCGGCGCGGAAGCCGTCGTCTTTCTGCCAAGTGTGTTTGACCGGCACGGGGCTGGCTTGGGTGAATTTGCCGACCACTTCGGTGGTGCGTCTGTCCGAGCCGTCGTCGGCGATGATGATTTCCTGCGGCAGGCGGGTTTGCGCCAATGCCGATTTCAACACTAAAGCCAGCGCGTCGGGGCGGTTGTAGGTGGTGATGATCAGCGACACGCTCATGTTGCGGTTGTGTTCGTAGAGCTTAACGTATTTGTAGTACGAACCTTGCGCATTGGCGGCGGAAATAATCAGGCCGTCCGAACCGTAGAGAAAGCCTTTTTTGAGCAGGTAGTTTTTGATAAACGATGCCGCGCCGTGCCAGAGTGCTTTAAACGGCGAGGAATCTTTTTTGTAGCGGTTTTCTTCGGCATAAAGCGTGCTGTATTGCTGCATTTTTTGAATCAGCCCTTCGGCGTTTTGAAACGAATAATGTTTCAGATGGCCTTTGAGGGAGCGGACGTTGGTTTTGGGCGGCAGCACCAAAGATTCGTGTACTTTGCGGTCTGAAAACTGAATATAGTTGCGCTGATACAGACGCGGCAGAATGTCGGGATACCAGCCGCAGCCTTGGATTAAGCGGCCGTTGTAATGGTTTAATCGCGACAAGGTGTACACGGTTTGCGGGTCGTCGTGTTCCACGGCATCGCGGATACTTCTAACCAGCTCGGCATCGGGTACTTCGTCGCTGTCGATGCTGAAAATCCAATTGTGTTTGGCCAACGACGCGGCGAGGTTTTTCATCGGGCCGAAGCCGATAAACTCGTGTTTGCACACGCGCACGTTATCGAAGCGGGCGGCAATTTCAAGCGTGCTGTCGGTGGAGCCGTTGTCGAGCAGCAGCACTTCGTCGAAGTCGGCCAGCGCGGTCAGCACTTCTTTAAGATAGCGTTCGGAATTTTTAACCAGCATGGCTGCGCTGGCGGGGATTTTGTGTGTTTGCATAAACGGTTAGGGTACGGGAGGCCGTCTGAAAAAACGGCGCGGGTCATATCGGGGCATGGGGTGAGGCCGTCTGAAAAGCATGGTAGCACGGTTTGCCCGGCGGCTTTTCGGAAAACGCTGAGTTTCCGATATTTTCGCAGTTTTGGCAAAAGAATCAGGCCGTCTGAACATTATTTTTCAGACGGCCTGTATCGGTATGGCGGTTTATTGGGTTGATACCGACAAACTGCCGTGTAGGGATTGCGCTGTTTCAAACGCTTCGTCCGCATTTGGGGACAATACGGTGAAATGTCCCATTTTTCTGCCGGCGCGGGCGGATTTTTTGCCGTATAGATGTAAATGTGCGCGGGTGTGGTTTTGCAGCGGCAGCCAGTTGGGTTCGCTGCCGTTTTCGCCCCACACGTCGCCCAGAATATTGGCCATGCAGCAGCTTGACAATAAACGGGTGTCGGCGGGCGGCAGGCCGCACATGATGCGTACTTGCTGCTGGAATTGGTCGGCGGCGCAGGCATCAAGGGTGTGGTGGCCGCTGTTGTGCGGGCGCGGGGCGATTTCGTTGACAATCAATTCGTGCGTGTCGCCGACCACAAACATTTCCACGGCCAATACGCCGACGTAATCCAGTTCGTCTGCCAAGCGGCGTGCCATCTGTTGCGCCTGCTGCTGAACATCCGCGCTTAAGCGGGCGGGTACGATGGAGTAGGCGAGAATGCCGTTTTCGTGGATGTTTTCGGCGGGGTCGAAGGTTTGCATGTTGTCGCTGTTCAGACGGCATACGATTACGGAAATTTCGCCGCGTAAGTCCACCATTTTTTCCAATACGCATGCTACGCCGCCGTGTTCGGCAAATGCGGTTTTCAGTTCGTCCAAAGTTTTGACGCGTATTTGGCCTTTGCCGTCGTAGCCCAATGTGGCGGTTTTGAGGATGCCGGGCAGAAAGGCAGCGCTGGCTTCGGTGATGTCTTCAGGTGTGCAGACGGCCTGATAAGGCGCGGTTTGCAGGCCGGCTTTTTGAATCCATGCTTTTTCCTGAATGCGGTTTTGTGCGATGGCCACGCAGTCGCCGCCGGGCGAAACCACGGTATGTTGTGCCAAAAAACGCATGGCATCGGCGTTGACGTTTTCAAATTCTGTGGTAACGGCGGCGCATTCAGCCAGCTCGTTTAAGGCGGCTTTGTCGTCGAAAGAGGCGCATAAATGGCGGTCGGCAACGGCGGCGGCAGGGGCGTTGGGGTCGGGGTCGAGTACGGTAACGCGGTAGCCCATGGTTTGGGCGGCGACGGCAAACATACGGCCGAGCTGGCCGCCGCCGAGAATGCCGAGGTTGGCGGGGGGGAGGATGGGAGTGTTTTGCATGTTTTTTGATCAATCTAAATGTTTATTATTAATTGCTTAAGATTGTTAGCTTGAGGTGTACGTAGGCCAAATTTTTCCTATTTGCCTATAATTATCCATTAATAAAAATTTATTTCTACCGATATCGTCTTTTAAATCTTTTGGGAATTTAGCCATATCTTCGTATGTATTCAAAATAATAAATTCGATATGGTCGTACTCAAAAGCAAGATCATGGGGAACCCTCCATTCTCTTTCATGAGAATAGTCAATATTTTTATTATTTAAAATTTGGTTATTTTTGAGTTTTTGAGGCCGGTACGCGGGCCAAAAGGGGGTAACAAATGTGTGAACATTATCGTCCCATTTTTGGTTTTGATAGTGGTCTGCTCGAACATAATAAGCGGGGCCTCCACCCGCTCCAAAGACAAAAGGTTTGTTAAAACCAATACCATAAGATGAATATCTTTTAGCGTGATCGAGTAAGCTTTCCCACGGACATTCTGTGAGGCAAACTGCATCTCTTGAGTTCCATGGTAATCTGGAGGCTAAAATCTTTTTTGTTCTTAATATATTAATTAGCCTCTCTTGCGCACTCATCTTTACAACATGGGCAGTTGCATTATTTTTTGCTTGGCTACAAGGTTTTCTATCCGTCGTAAAGTGTGCGAGATAATTTGAAAAATCAGGGCGGTTTCTTATCATCTTTATAGATATTCCTTTTTGAAAGCAAAATATTATATGATAAATATGTTGGAGCTTGAGATCAGCATACCTATCAATTATATTTTCATGCAGTAAATAAGCCTTTTAGACGGCCTCACTTATCCAACCCTTCCTGTACCATCTGTGCCGCCCGCAATACCGCGCGGGCTTTGTTTTGGGTTTCCTGCCATTCGGCTTCTTCGTCGGAATCGGCCACGATGCCGCCGCCGCTTTGTACATACAGCGTTTGGTCTTTAATCACGGCGGTGCGGATGGCGATGGCTAAGTCCATGTCGTTGTTGAAGCTCCAGCAGCCGACGGCGCCGCCGTAGATGCAGCGTTTGTTGGGTTCGAGTTCTTCGATGATTTCGAGCGCGCGCACTTTGGGAGCACCGGACAGGGTGCCGGCGGGGAAGGTGGCGGCGAGTATCTGCATGTTGTCGATATTGTTTTTCAGACGGCCTTCTACGTTGGAAACGATGTGCATCACGTGCGAATAGCGTTCGATGACCATTTTGTCGGTTACTTTGACTTCGCCGGTTTCGCTGACGCGGCCGACGTCGTTTCTGCCTAAATCAATCAGCATCACATGTTCGGCGATTTCTTTGGCGTCATTGAGCAAATCTTGTTCGTTGGCCAAATCTTCGGCGGGGGTTTTGCCGCGCAGGCGGGTGCCGGCGATGGGGCGGACGATGATGTTGTCGCGTTCGCGGCGTACGAGGATTTCGGGAGACGAGCCGACAACGTGGAAGTCGCCGAAGTCGTAGTAAAACATATAAGGCGAGGGGTTGAGCGTGCGCAGGGCGCGGTAGAGGCTGAGCGGGTTGTCGGTAAACTTTTGCTTCATGCGCTGGCTGGGCACGACTTGCATGCAGTCGCCGTCGAGAATGTATTCGCGGATTTTGCGCACATATTCTTTGTAGCGCGCTTCGCCGGTTTCGTGTTCCGGTTCGGTTTTGGAGCTGCCGAGCGAAAGGGGAATGGCGCAGCTTTGGCGCAGGCGGGTGCGCAGGTCTTCCAGCCGTTCGCGGGCTTGTTCGTAGCCGTCTGAAACGGCGGGGTCAGCATAGACGATAAGGTAGATTTTGCCGCTGAGGTTGTCGACGACGGCGAGTTCTTGCGAGAGCATCAGCAGGATGTCGGGCGTGCCGATGGTGTCGGGTTTATTGCTGTTTTGGAAGCGGTGGGCGAAGTGCTCGAAATGATAGATGGTTTCGTAGCCGAAGTAGCCGACCAAGCCGCCGGTAAAGCGGGGCAGGCCGGGGATTTCGGGTGTTTTGAAACGTTGGTGGAAGGTTTCGATAAAATGCAGCGGGTTGCCTTCGTATTGTTCGATGATTTGGCCGTCTTGATACACATCGACGTGTTTGCCCGATGTTTTCAGATAGGTGCGGCAGGGCAGGCCAATGAAAGAATACCGCCCGAAGCGTTCGCCGCCGACCACGGATTCGAGCAAGTAGGTGTAGGGCTGGTTGGCGAGTTTGAGGTAGAGGGAAAGCGGGGTGTCGAGGTCGGCCAGCAGCTCTTGAACCAGCGGAATGCGGTTGTAACCTGCGGCGGCTTGGGCCTGGTATTCTTGTTTGGTAATCATGTTTCAGACGGCCTGAGGTGGGTGGAAAATGCAGATAAGTATAACAGTTTCAGGTATATTTGGGGTGTTGAAAGGCCGTCTGAAATGGTTTTCAGACGGCCTTGTTGGATAACAACATGACTAAGGTGAAATTTTATTTCAGACAGGAGTTCAACCACAATAAACGTTGTTGCGGGCTGAGCAGTTTATAGAAACGGTGCTGAATGGCCAATTCGTCTACGGCGAAATCCATGCTGAAAGTGTAGCGGTTTTCGACATAGTCGCGGGCGTTTTCGGTATCGAATTTATCTTCGGATAAAATTTTGATAATGTTGCGGCGACGGTTTTTATTTATGCGGTCGGCTTTGCGGGCAGCTTTATCACGCGCTTTTTTGTATTCTTTTCTGAGATTGCGCAATTCGTTGTTTTGTGCGTCGGAAAGGCCGAGCGGACGTACGTCGCAGTTGGGGTGGAAATCGTCGAGCTGTGAAGTGAGTTGCATGGCTTGTGTTTGGCTTGTGCATAGGATAAAAAGGCCGATGGTAACTGATTGCGTAACCCGACCCAGTTTGAAAGCGATAAGCATATTATTGTTTTCCCAATTTTGTAACATCGCAAAATATAGCGGATATGTATGTGAAACGCGGTATAATCGTAGTTAACTTTCGTTAATGACAATGCAATTTTTTGAAAATTTTTGCATATGAGCTGTTGATTATATTCGGTTTTGTGGGAATATGTGCATAACAGCCATTTGAAAGAAGATTACTAAGGAGAGTAATTAATCGTGCAAAAATACCGTATTGCCCCCAGTATCCTGTCTGCTGATTTTGCTTGTTTGGGTAAAGAAGTATCGGCCGTTATCGAAGCCGGTGCGGATTTGATCCATTTTGATGTGATGGATAACCATTATGTGCCCAATCTTACTTTCGGGCCGATGGTGTGTGCCGCGTTGAAGCCTTATGCCACCGTGCCCGTGGATGTGCACTTGATGGTGGAGCCGGTGGATGATTTAATCCGTTCGTTTTCTCAGGCGGGTGCGGACATCATCACTTTCCATCCTGAAGCGAGCCGTCATGTGGACCGCAGTTTGGGTTTGATTAAGGAAGCGGGTTGTCAGGCCGGATTGGTGTTGAATCCCGCCACACCGGTTTATGTGTTGGAAAATGTACTGGATAAACTGGATATGGTGTTGCTGATGTCGGTAAACCCGGGGTTCGGCGGACAGAGTTTTATTCCGCAAACTTTAGTAAAAATTCGCCAAGTGCGCGATTTGCTCGATATGTACGAAAGCGAGAGCGGCCGCAGAATCGCCTTGGAAGTGGACGG
This sequence comes from Neisseria sp. MVDL19-042950, assembly GCF_030504625.1. Lineage (GTDB taxonomy): Bacteria > Pseudomonadota > Gammaproteobacteria > Burkholderiales > Neisseriaceae > Neisseria. The sequence goes on from NZ_JAUKWH010000001.1 coordinate 234,616, forward strand.
CGGCATCAAAACGGACAACATCGCCAAAGTGGCGGCGGCGGGTGCGGATACGTTTGTGGCCGGCTCGGCGATTTTCGGGAAGCCCGATTACAAAGCCGTTATCGACGAGATGCGTGCGGAATTGGCTAAAGTAGCCGTATAGTAAGGCAGGCAATTTATCAAAAGGCCGTCTGAAAACATTTCAGACGGCCTGTTTCTATTCTTGAAAGCCTATACGGGAAAGCGGGGCAAACCAATGCTGCGGAATATTAAAATCGGGGGGTTATAGTTAATCAACACATTTTTAATACAAGGCAGCAAGCCGCAGGCGGTAGAGGTAGTACGACAAGGCGCAGCAACACCGCAGTAAAAGTTAAGTTGATCGACTATAAATACACAATCTCGCCGCTGCGTCCTTTGCTGGCTTCGCTGCTCCACCAAACAAATTCGGGCATGATGTCTTCGTAGTTTTTGCGTTCGGTGCGGGCTTCGCCGGGGTGGGTTTTCATGCGTTGGGGCGAGTTGACGGCACCGGGCACGAGTACGTTGGCGCGCAGGTTGGGGAAGCGTTCCCACTCGTCGGCGGCTACTTTGCACAAATAGTTGAGTGCGGCTTTGGATGCGCCGAAGCCGCCCCAGTAGGCGCGCGGGTCTTCGCCGTGGCTTTCGCCGACGAAAATCACCGAAGCGTCGGGCGATTCTTTTAAGCGCGGCAGGAAGGCGCGGGTCAAGCCCATCGGGGCAACGGTGTTGATGCGGTATTGGTTGACCCATTCGGCTACGGTTTGGAAATCGAGCGGGGAGAGGGCGTAGAAGTAGCTGGCGCAATGCACGATGCCGTCGAGCTTGCCGCCGGTGGCTTCGTTAATGGTGGCGGCGAAGCGGTCGAACTCGGCTTCTTCGGCGGTTAGGAGGTCGAAGCAGATGGCAAACGGCTCGGGGCCGCCCGCAGCGACGATGTCGTCGTACACTTTTTCGAGTTTTTTCTGATGGCGGGCAACCAGCACTACGGTGGCACCCGCAGCGGCGTAGGCTTTGGCAACCTGTTCGCCGATACCTTGCGATGCGCCGGTGATGAGGATGGTTTTGTTTTGAAGCTGGCTCATGGGTTTTTCCTTTAAGGTTTCAATCGGTATCGACGGCAGGCCGTCTGAAAAAATGTTGCGGTGCCGAGGGGGCGGTTTTCCGGTACGGGGCATTCTACATCCGTCATACTCGGGCTTGACCCGAGTATCCCAACGTTACCGAAACGCCAAGATATACCGGCCAAGCTTGAATATGGCGGACTGCGGTAAGGCAGGCCGGTTCACGCTAAAGTTTCGCCCCGTACGGTTTGTATTCGGTCAAACACAGTTCGGCAGCGGTTGCGCCTGACTGCACGGCGGCTTCCAGCGTAGCGGGGTAGCGCGGGTGCAGGTAGTCGCCGGCGGGGTAGATGCGGCGGTGGTGCAGCCATACCAAATCGGGCGGGGTGCGGCCGGCCGTTGCTGCGGCGGTGGCGCGTTTTTCGGTAATCACTTGCGCGGCAAGCGGCTCGCCCAGATAAGGGCAAAGCGTTTTCAAATCGGCATGTACGCGCGCAATCCATTCTTCGTTTTTCAGACGGCCTAAATGGTCGGACACGCTGATCACGGCGGCGGTTTCATTGGCGGGCAAGCCCAGTGCTGCGCGGTGGACAAACCATTGTGCGGTGCCTTCGGCCAAGCCGGTGAGCGGCGCGGGCAGGTGCACGGTTTCAGCGTAGCGCAGATAAACGGTGGTGATGGCATGGTAGATGATGCCTTCAAAGGCCGTCTGAATATCGGCGGGGGTTTCAGACGGCATCAGCGCGGCGGCATGATAGGGGGCAACGGCCAACACGGCGGCATCAAACGCTTCGCCGTTCACGCACACGCGGCCGTCGGGCAGGTTGGAAAGCTGCGTTACGCGCGTTTCCATGCGGATGTCTGCTTTGTGTTTGGCTAAGAATTGCAGGGAAGGTTCGGCGATGATGCGGCCTAAATCCTGTTTGGGCAGCAGGTAGTCGCTGCCGGCTTTGTCTGCCCACACGCCGTCTTGCAAAACATTACACAGCGTTTTCAGACCGGCGGATTCGAGCGGCGTGTTCAATGCGCCCCACACCAGCGGTTGCCAGAATTGCGCGACGGCTTTACGTTGGACGTTGCGGCTGCGCAGCCATTCGGCAACGGTGATGTCGGGCAGGGGAAGCGGTGAACGGTGCCGCTGTTGCAGCGCGTGCATATCGTTGAGCAGTTTGACTTTTTCGCCGAAACCGATGTTTTTGGCTTTAAGCAATCCCACAACGATATGGAGCGGCGAAGGCAAAGAGGCCGTCTGAAATTGGAGGCCGTCTGAAATATGCCATTGCAGCGGCATGCGCAGAAAGGCTTGGTGTTCGTCCGCACCGATCTGCTTCATCAGCGCAAGCACGCCGTGATAAGCACCGAGCAGAATGTGCTGGCCGTTGTCGAGAAAGCTGAAACCGCTGTTGTCGGCATTCAGCGTGCGCGCACGGCCGCCGGCGCTGCGGCTTGCTTCAAACAGCGTCAGGTTTGCACGCGGGGCAAGCTGTACGGCGGCGGACAAGCCTGCCCAGCCTGCGCCGATAACAGCGATTTTGGGGCGTGGGTTTTGCGGTTTCATGGGTTAAATCCGAACAGCCATGTTTTCAGGGCAATGCGTTTTTTGCGCGGCGAAGGAATGGCGATTTTGTACTTCAATACGTTTTCGGCACCGTCGGCAGCGATTTCGTTCAATAAAGCATAGTAAATGCTGCCCATCACCAAGCCGACTTTTTGGGCTTTTTTGTCTTCAGACGGCAGCAGCGCCACGGCCTCGCGGTAGGTATTGCGGGCGCGGTTGATTTGGAAATCCATCAGCGCGGCAAATTCGGGCGTGGGCGTGCGCTGCATCAGCACTTGCGCGGGTACGTTGAAACGCTGCAATTCTTCGGTGGGCAGATAAATGCGCCCGTTGCGCGCGTCTTCGCCCACGTCGCGGATGATGTTGGTGAGTTGCAAAGCCAATCCGAGCGTTTCGGCGTATTGCAAAGTTTCAGGCCGTCTGAAACCGAGAATGCGGGCAATCAGCCGCCCGACCACGCCCGCCACACGGTAGCAGTAAAGTTTCAGGTCTTCAAAACGCCCGTAGCGGGCCTGCTCCAAATCCATCTGCATGCCGTTGATGATGTCTTCCAACTCTTCCTGCGGCAGGCCGAAATCGGCGGCAACGGTTTTCAAGGCACGGCAGACGGGATGCTCCGGCGTTTCGCCGTCGAACACTTTGGCCAGCTCGACCCGCCACCAGTTGAGCGTGGTTTGCGCAACGTGCCGGTCGGAACAGTCGTCCACCACATCGTCCAGCTCGCGGCAGAAGGCATACAGCACGGTCATGGCATCGCGTTTCGGTTGCGGCAGAAAACGAAAACCCGCCAGAAAGCTGGATTTGCTTTCGGCGGCTTTTTGACGGCAGTATTCGAGCGGCAGCACGGCGGTTCCTGAGTAGTTTTTATCGGATACGGATTGTAGCGGGAAACAGGGGGGATAACAATTCGAGGCCGTCTGAAAGCGTTTCAGACGGCCTCTGCCTATTCCCGACAAAATCACTCAACTACCTTTGCCAAATCTGCTAAAATAATTGACGACAAAAATAACACTTCAAAAGGCACACAAACATGGCTCTTCTGCAAATTTCCGAACCCGGCATGTCTGCCGCTCCGCACCAACACCGCTTGGCCGTCGGTATCGACTTGGGCACCACCAACAGCCTCGTTGCCTCCGTTAAAAGCGGCAGCGCCGTTTGCCTGCCCGACGAAAAAGGCCGCGTTACCCTGCCTTCGGTTGTGCGTTATTGCGGCCGAGACGATATCGAAGTCGGCTACGACGCGCTCAAGGCTCAGAAAATCGACCCCGTGAACACCATCAGCTCCGCCAAACGTTTGATCGGGCGTACTTTGGAAGATGTTCAGCAAGAAGCCCGCTATCTGCCTTACCGCTTCGGCAGCAACGAACGCATTATCGAGTTGCACACCCGCGCGGGCGACAAAACGCCGATTGACGTGTCCGCCGAAATCCTCCGCACTTTGAAACAGCGTGCCGAAGAAAACCTCGGCGGCGAGCTTGTCGGTGCCGTGATAACCGTGCCCGCCTATTTCGACGATGCCCAACGCCAAGCCACCAAAGATGCCGCGCGTTTGGCCGGATTAAACGTTTTGCGCCTGCTCAACGAACCGACCGCCGCCGCGATTGCTTACGGTTTGGACAACCGCTCGGAAGGCACGTTTGTGGTGTACGACCTCGGCGGCGGCACGCTCGACGTATCCGTGTTGCAGCTCACCAAAGGGCTGTTTGAAGTAAAAGCCACCAACGGCAACAGCGCGCTCGGCGGCGACGACTTCGACCACCGCTTGTTCTGCTGGCTGCTGGAGCAAAACAAACTCTCGCAACTCAACGAGCAAGACAGCCAACTGCTGCTCAGCCTTGCCCGCGCCGCCAAAGAAACGCTCACCACCGACACCAGCGCCACCGTGCAAACCGTGCTTTCAGACGGCCGCACGGTCGATACCACCATCACCCGCCAAGAATTCCACAACCTCACCCAACATCTGGTGGCCAAAACCATCGAACCGGTAAAGCAGGCCTTGAAAGACGCAGGCGTGGGCAAAGCCGACGTGAAAGGCGTGATTATGGTGGGCGGCTCCACCCGCATGCTGCACGTTCAGCAAGCCGTGGCCACCTTTTTCGGCCAAACGCCGCTCAACAACCTCAACCCCGACCAAGTGGTCGCACTCGGCGCGGCGATACAGGCCAATGTGCTGGCGGGCAATAAAAACGAAGACGAATGGCTGCTGCTCGACGTAACGCCCCTGTCGCTCGGCCTCGAAACCTACGGCGGGCTGGCAGAAAAAATCATCCCGCGCAACAGCACCTTGCCCACCGCCCGCGCTCAAGAGTTCACCACCTTTAAAGACGGCCAAACCGCGATGACAATTCATGTGGTACAGGGCGAGCGCGAACTCATGTCCGACTGCCGCAGCCTCGCCAAATTCACTTTGCGCGGCATCCCACCGATGGTGGCCGGTGCCGCCCGCATCCGCGTTACCTTCCAAGTGGATGCAGACGGCCTGCTCTCCGTGTCCGCCCGCGAACAATCCACCGGCGTGCAGGCGCAAATCGAAGTAAAACCTTCCTACGGTCTCGACGACGAAACCATCACCAACATGCTGAAAGAGAGCATGTCGAACGCCTCCGACGACATGGCCGCCCGCGCCCGTGCCGAAGCCGTTGTAGAAGCTGAAGGTCTAACCGCCGCCGTAGAAACCGCGTTGGAAATGGACGGCGATTTGCTCAACGAAACCGAACTTGCCGCCATCCGCGACAGCATCGCCGCTTTGCAAAATCTCGTTCAGACAGGCAATGCCGACGAAATCCGCAATGCCGTATCCGCGTTAGGACATGCTACCGACGACTTTGCCGCCAAACGTATGGATAGGAATATCAAGCGGGCTTTGACGGGGCAGAGGGTGGAAGAGATTTAATAGGTGCTTGGAATTGAACGCAACTATGGTTTAATTATTTAATTTTAGTTTTTATCTTGAATAAAGAGCGTATGGTGTGGAAAAAGACGGAAATAATTTCTATTTCAATTAATGTTTTATCATTATTTACGGCCGTTTGTGCCGCATATGCTGCATATTCTTCAGCTCAATCGGCCAAATACCAACTACAAACATTACGACCATATTTAGCAATAGCGCCGATGTTGGCGGCAGATTTGGGTATCTTTATCTCCAATGAGGGTTTAAGTCCTGCCGTTATTGAATCTATTACTATAAATGGGAAGAAATATAGTTCGTTTACTACTGCGAATTGGCATCAACTGCTTCAAGATGCCCAATTGCAAAAATGCAATTATCTCTTAAGATTCGGTTCTATAAACCGAGGAACAGTTATCAGGGCAAATAGCACTGAAGAACCTTTAATTGCATTAAGTAAAGCAAATATAACAGACACAGATTGTACAAAATTTTTATTGAGATTCATTCATGAATCAGATATCAAAATCACTTACTATTCTATTTATGATGAAAATGGCCGGAAATTTGTAAGTGAAAAGCTGAAAATTTATTGAAAATTATTTAATTTATGCACCCGATGTAAAATTTAATTTATTTAATAACGAAAGAACACATGCCGAAAGTAACCGTACTCCCACACGCCGAACTCTGTCCCGAGGGCAAAGTCATTGAAAATGCGCCCGAAGGCCAAACCATTTGCGATTTGCTGCTCGACAACGACATCGAAATCGACCACGCCTGCGAAAAATCGTGCGCCTGCACTACCTGCCACGTGATCGTGCGGCAGGGTTTCGACAGCTTGGAAGAGCCGTCTGAAATCGAAGAAGACCTGCTTGATCAGGCATGGGGATTGGAAGCGGAATCCCGTTTGAGCTGCCAAGCCAAAGTCGCCGATGAAGATTTGGTGGTGGAAATTCCCAAATACACCATCAACCATGCGCGCGAACATCATTGATAACAGAGAGGCCGTCTGAAAACGTACCGGCGGGTAAAACCGAACCGCGTTTGTTTTCAGACGGCCTGAGAATGACGAAGGAACACATCATGAAATGGACAGACACCCAACGCATCGCCGAAGAGCTTTACGACACCCACGGCGATATCGACCCGAAAACCGTCCGCTTTACCCGTTTGCGCGAGCTGATTCTTGCATTGCCCGATTTCGACGACGATCCCGCCCATTGCGGCGAACGCATTCTCGAAGCCGTGCAACAGGCTTGGATTGACGAAGCGGAATAAGCCGTTGCAGTTTAAGAGGCCGTCTGAAAACTTTTTCAGACGGCCTCCGGTTATATTGGAACGTTTCAACCGTAGGTGAGATGTGTCGCTTTGCCTCTGAACGCCCAGTAAGCGAAGATGCTGTACGCAACGATAAACGGCACGGTAATGCACACGCCGATAAGGGTAATCACCAAGGTAGGCGTGCTGGCGGCAGCTTCCCACACGGTAAGCTGTCCGATCACGGCGTAAGGATAGAGGCTGATGCCCAAACCGACGGCGCACAAGATCAGGGCAAAGATGGTGAGGGCGAACGGCTGCCAAATGCGGCAGTGCAGAATGTTTTCGCTTTGCAGCAGCAGTTTGGCGCGCAGCAGGCAGAACGCGCTCAGAAGCGGCACGGGCGCGAGCCAAAGCATGTTGGGCAGGGTGAACCACCGCTCGAAAATGCTGTGGCGGATATACGGCGTGGCCAGCGAAATCAGCAGCAGACAGCCCACCACCGGCCACCATGCCTGATTCGCCCAACGGCGGGCTTTATGTTGCAAGTCGCCTTCGGTTTTCGCCACCAGCCAGCAGGCGGCGAGCAAAACATATACGGCGGGCACGGTGGCCATGATGCCGAGTGAAAACAAGTAATCAGATACGTCGGTGCCGAACGCAGTAATGTAACGCCCCAGCATCCAGCCCTGCGTGAGCGCCATGCCCGCCGAACCGAGCATAAAGGCGATGTTCCACAATTCTTTGTGGTTGTCGTCGGCTTTCACGCGGAAATCGAACGCCGCGCCGCGCACGATCAGGGCAAACAGCATAAAAGTGGCGGGCAGATAAAGATTGCCCAACACGATGGTATTGGCTTTGGGGAAGGCGATAAACAGCACGCCCGCGCCGAGCACCAGCCAAGTTTCGTTAGCATCCCAAAACGGGCCGATGGAGCCGACCATCACGTTTTGCTCGTCGGCTTTCGCACGCGGCATCAGCATGCCCACGCCCAAATCGAAGCCGTCCAACACCACATACACGGTCATCACGAAGCCGAGCAATCCTAAAAAGACCAAAGGCAGCCAGTAATTCCAGTCCATTATTTTTCCTCCGCGTTCAGACGGCCTACCGGATTCAGACGGCCTTTATTGTGGATTTCGTGTTCGGGGTGTTCCGCCATATATTTCAACACCATCAGATAAGAAAGCAGCATGGCGGCGTAAAGCACGAGATACATCACCAGCGTTAAACCGACATCGCCCGCAGGCACGATTTTGGTTACGGCTTCGGCGGTCGGCAAAATGCCCTGCACCAAAAACGGTTGGCGGCCGATTTCGGTAACGTACCAGCCCGCCAGCGTGCCGACCCAGCCGATAAACGTCATGCCCGCAAAAGTGTGCAGCAACCAGCGCGGCAAAGTGTGCGGCTGCCAGCGGTGCTTACGCAGGCGGTACCAGCCGTACCAGCTTACCAACAACATCAGCATGCCGATGCCGACCATGATGCGGAAAGCGAAAAACACGGGCGCAACCGGCGGCTTGTGTTCAAACTCGCTCAAGCCTTTGATTTCGCCGCTCATGCTGTGCGTGAGGATCAGCGAGCCGAGATAAGGAATTTTGACGGCGTAGTCGGTTTCCTGCGTTTTTTCGTTCGGCCAACCGATCAGCGTAAGCGGCACGTTTTGCTCGGTGTGCCATACCGCTTCGATGGCGGCGAGCTTGGCCGGTTGGTATTCTTTGGTGTTCAAACCGTGCGCGTCGCCCGCGAAGATTTGCAGCACGATGGCGACGGAGGCGGTAGTCAAGCCGGTTTTCATCACATTGGCGGTGGCGGAGTTGGCCGATTTTTTCAGAATCTGCCAAGCGGAAAGGCCAACCAGCAAAAACGATACCGTCAACACCGAAGCCAGCATCATGTGTACGAAACGGTAAGGGAAAGAGGGGTTGAAAATCACTTGTAGCCAATCAGCCACATGGACGATGCCGTCTGAATCTATCCAATGCCCTTGCGGTGTCTGCATCCACGAATCCAACACCAGAATCCAGAAAGCCGAAATACTGGTGCCGACGGCGACAATGGTCGAAGCGATCATGTGCACGCGCTGGCTCACGCGCTCGCGCCCGAACAGCATGATGCCGAGAAAACCGGCCTCCAAAAAGAAAGCCGTCAGCACTTCGTAGCCCAGCAGCGGCCCGGCCACGTTACCCGCCCGCTCCATAAAGCCTGGCCAGTTGGTGCCGAACTGAAAACTCATGGTAACGCCGGACACCACGCCCATCGCGAAGGTTACGGCGAAAACCTTAGTCCAAAAACGGTAAGCCTGAAGCCAGCCGTCGTTACCCGTTTTACCTGCTTTGTAGCGGAAATAAACCACAAACCAAGACAAGGCGATGCTGATAACGGGAAACAGGATGTGAAAACTGATATTGACCGCAAATTGAATGCGACTGAGGATTAAAGCGTCCATCGGATTTTCCTGTTTTGATGTGTGTGTTTACAACGGGGCAAAAGTTTACTCTTCTGCGCGGGTAAAGGGTGTTTTATTGCAAAACTTAGCAGAGTGCGGAAAGCGGGTTTTAAGGCGGCCTCGGTAAACCGAAGGTGTAAAACCTTTGATACGGCGGTACAATAGCCGCTTTTTCAGACGGCCTTTTCAGATATGCAGTTGATTTTGGCACCCATGCAAGGGTTGGTTGACGACGTGATGCGCGATTTGCTGACCCGTATCGGCGGGTTCGACGAGTGCGTGAGCGAATTCGTGCGCATTACCCATACCGTGCACTCGCGCCAGACCTGGCTGAAATACGTTCCCGAAATCGCCCGTGAAAACAAAACCTTTGCCGGCGTGCCCTGCACCGTGCAGCTTTTGGGCAGCGATGCGGAAAACATGGCGGTAAACGCGTTGGAAGCCGTCCGCTTCGGTGCCGACAAAATCGACCTCAACTTCGGTTGCCCCGCACCCACCGTCAACAAACACAAAGGCGGCGCGGTGCTGCTGAAAGAGCCGGAGCTGATTCGCCATATCGTCCGCACTTTGCGCCAAAGTCTGCCCGACCATATTCCGCTCACCGGCAAAATGCGTTTGGGCTTTGAAGACAAAACGCTCGCGCTGGAATGTGCCGCCGCCATTGCCGACGGCGGTGCCTGCGGCCTGACCGTACATGCACGCACTAAAGTGGAAGGCTACGAACCGCCCGCGCATTGGGAATGGGTGCGCAAAATCCGCGAATCCGTGCCGATTCCGGTAACGGCCAACGGCGATGTGTTTGCTTTGCAGGATTATCTCGACATTAAAGAGGTAAGCGGTTGCAGTAGCGTGATGCTCGGGCGCGGCGCGGTGATGCGGCCGGATTTGGCGCGGCAGATTAAGCAGTTTGAACGCGGAGAAACCGTTACCGAAGCGGATTTTGCCGAAATCGCGGGTTGGATAAACCTGTTTTTTGACCTGTGCCTCGCAAAAGAAGCCAACAACAAATACCCTGTCGCCCGCTTGAAACAATGGCTGGGCATGATGAAAAAAGTGTATCCGCAGGCGCAGGAATTGTTTGAACTTATCCGCACGCTGAAGGAAGCGCACGAAGTGAAACAGGTGTTGCTCGGGTTTGAACTCATGCAACGGGCAAAAAGATCATCAAACTAAAAAGGCCGTCTGAAAACTTCTGTTCAGACGGCCTCTCATCATTTGCTGTTTACCAGCAGCACGCCGGCTACGGATATCGCTCCGCCCAGCAGCATCGACATTAAAATCGGTTCGCCCAGCAGCAGCGCCGAAAGCAACACGCCGAATACGGGTACCAAGTTGTTGAATATGATGGTGCGGGAAGGGCCCACCGCGCGGATGCCCTGATAGTACCAAACGAATGCGGCAACCGTACCGAATGCGCCCAGATAGAAAATGGAAGCCCAAACCTGCCAGTTGAACGATGCCATATCAAGCGAACCGAATTGGCCGGCCGCCCCGATACCGAGAAAGAGCGTGCCCCAAAGGGTGGAATAGGTGGTGGCGGCAATGGGGCTGAGCGAGGTCAATACCTTGCGGGAAATCAGGGTGTAAACCGTCCATGCGACTACGGCGCACGTCATTAAGACTTCCCCCAAACCCACCGATTGGCTGATATCGTGCATGGTGCCGGCCAAATCGCCGCGGGTAATCACGATGGCGGCACCGAAAAGGGCGGTGGCGATGCCTATCCAGCGTTTCGTTCCGAGCCGTTCGCCCATGATCAATGCGGCCGCCAGCGCGGTGGTGATGGGGCTGAGGCTAACGAACAAAGCCGTTCTGCCGGCAGGTATGTGGGAAAGCGCGCCGAAGAAAAAGATGTTGTAGAGAAAAATACCGGTAAGCCCCAGCAGCGCGGTGCCGATCATCTGCTGCCGGTTGAGGCGGGGCAGGCCGTGTTCGATTTTGTACGAAGCCCAGATCAGCAGCATCGAGGCGATAAGGAAACGCCCGAAAGCGGCGGTCATAAGCGGTATGGATTGTGCCAGCACCTTGCCGGCAATGAACGTGCCGCCCCAGAATAAAGCAGCCAGTACCAGTTTCAGGGCGAGCAGCGGAGGGATGGGAAGTTGGGTGTTACCGGCAGACGCGGGAAGCGAAGCTTGAGGGTTGTCGGCATGCGTTAGCGGAGTTTCCATTTTTAAATGCCTTAAACGGGCGGAGTACGTTGTTTTCCCCGCATTGGCAGGAAAAATAAAGCATTCACTGTTCAATGCGGATTGGTAAGGGGGACGGTTGTTTATGCCGTTCGAGGCCGTCTGAAAACGAGTAGCGCGGTTTCTACGGAAACCGAACGTTTTTCAGACGGCATCATTTATACGGCCGGAGCGGTTTGGCGAGCGCCGCGACCGGCCGGCTTTTTTATGTTCATTCAGCGCAAATCGGGCAACACATTTAAGACGGCCGACAAAATCGCTTCGCCCAAACGCAGAGAACGTTGGCCGTTCCAGCCGAAATCGTCGTCGGGCAGGTTGTTGTTGTCTTTAAACGGCATTTCCAGCGTGAAGGCCAAGCAGCGGAAGTTTTCGCCGACCCACGTGGTGGCCATGCTCATATTGGCTTGGCCGGGCGCGTCTTTGTCGTAACCGTGTTCGTCTTGGAAATCTGGGCTGGCGGCGGTAAAGGCTTGTTTGAACTGCGTTTCCAGTGCGGCAATACGCGCATCATACGAAGGTACACCCTCGGTGCCGGCCATAAACACAAACGGAATGGCTTCGTCGCCGTGAATGTCTAAAAACAAGTCCACGCCGGTTTCGCGCATTTTTTCGCGGACATAATACACTTCAGGGCTGCACTCGATGCTCGGTTCCAACCATTCGCGGTTGAGGTTGGCACCGGCGGCATTGGTACGCAGGTTGCCCAACACCGAGCCGTCGGGGTTCATGTTGGGTACGATATAAAACGTGGCGCGGTCGAGCAAAGCGCGGGCGGTCGGGTCTTGCGGATCGAGCAGGCGGCCCAGCAAACCTTCGATAAACCACTCGGCCATGGTTTCGCCGGGATGCTGGCGGGCGATGATCCACACTTTCAAATCGCTGGCCACTTGGTTGCCGATGGTAAGCAGGTTGATGTCGCGGCCTTGCACGGTACTGCCCAAGTCGTCAATCTGGCACAGGCCGCTGCCTTGCGCGTCGCCGAGCAGGTTTAAATGCTGCTCGTGCGAATACGGCTCGAAATAAGCGTAGTAAACGCTGTTCGCGAGCGGCGTATGCTCGATGGTAAACACGCCGTTTTCATAGCGGGAAGGCACGCGGAACCAGTTGCTGCGGTCGTAGGAGGCTACGGCCTGATATTCTTCCCAACCGGCGGGGTAGGCGGAAGAAGCGGCGTTTTCAAAGTGCATCACACAATTTTGATAGGCTGCGCCCTGCAAGCGGAAATAAAACCATTGGGCGAAATCGGAAGCATTATCGGGGCGCAGGTTCAGGCGGATATTGGCAGGGTCGCTCAAGTCAATAACGCTGACGGAGCCTGCGTCGAATTGGGTGCTGATTTTAATCATGTGTTGTCCTGTCGGTGTTAAGCCGCCGAAAATGCGTTCAACGGCGGCCGGATAATCAATATTGTAATACTTTTCGGAAAAGGCTGTAACGGGGCAAGTTATAATAGAATCGTTTTAGACAATCGGACTGGTAACATGAAGCTCACTTTGATGTTTCGCGAATATTGCAGCCTCTGCCACAAAATGCGCGATGCTTTGCAGCCGTATCGGGAAGCATACGGATTTGATTTGGAAATATTCGATGTAGATGACGATCCGGTGCTGGAAGAGAAATACAATGAGTTGGTGCCGGTGTTGCTGCATGGCGAAACGGAAATCTGCCATTGGTTCTTGGATGCGGAAAAACTGGAAGCCTGTTTGAAAGAGCAGGCCGGCAAATAATTTCCGGCGTTTCCGCGCGTGCATATAAAAAGCCGCCTGATGAACTCGGGCGGCGTTTTTTTAGGCACGCAATAAAATATGGGTATCAGCGCGACGAGCTGATGCGTGCGGCGTGGCCGTTTACAGGTTTGCGTGCGTTGAATGCACGCTTGGCAGCCTGAAAAATGGCCTGACGTCTGCGGTGTTGCATAAGCGTCTCCTTTCGTTGTTGTTGTCATTTGTGAGAGTAATACGCAATATAATGCTGATTGGTGTTTATTACAAGATTAAATTTGATAAAGATTGTTTATCTTGGTAAGCAGTTGGGATAAATGGTACAAAAAAGGGTTTGAGTGGGTTTGTGTCGGCTTGATTATATGATCGGCGATTGATTTATAACCATTCCGCCAGAACAGAGCTGTTTAAATTCCACGCCCAGATGCCGTTGCCGCTGCCGTCCAATCCGCGCAGGAACAGGTAACGCACGGCGATTTGGGGCTGCGGAAGGCCGCGTATCTTGAAATAGCGGGCAACGGCGACGGCGTAAATCAGGGCTTGCAGGTAGTAGTGGTGCTCGGCCATCGCTTCGTTCATGGCCGTTTGGGTGTAGTCGGCGGCGGTGTCGCCCAAGCGGTTGGATTTATAGTCGATAATGCAAACGAGGCCGTCTGAATCCTGATACACCATGTCGATAAAGCCGTTGAGAAAACCTTTCACGGCGGCAAAGTCTAGTTGTTGCGCGGCGGCAACGCATTCGGATGGCAAGTTGAGATGCGGACGGGCAAACCATTCGCGCAGGCGGTTCAGGTTGAAATCGTGCATGTAGAGCGTGAAAGCCATTTCGGGCAGGCGGCGGTCGGCGGCGATATCGGCTAGGGCGTGTTTGCCGGTGAGCGGGGTTTGGCGGACATGCTCGAGCATGGCGTTGACGGCAGGCAGCCAAGTAGCGTCGAAGCCATAACGGGCAAGGGCGGCGGATATGGCTTCGGTTTGGGAGGTTGCGGAGACGGCGAAGTCGAAATGTTCGAGTATTTCATGCAGGCACACACCGGCGTTGGTGCCGCGCGGAAAGGCGTGGATGCCGTCTGTTCCGCTGTTTTCAGACGGCATCTTTTCAGACGGCCTGTCTATGCTGCTTTCGGCGGGATCGATAGCGGGTTGCAGTTCGTCGCGTTCGGAATCGCGGCTGCGGGTGTGGCGGCTCAAGCCGGTAAAGCTGGTGTGGCGTATCAGCTCGAAAGCTCTCTCGGGAATGCTTGCCGCTTGGTAGAGGCCGTCTGAAAACTGCATGCCGTGATATACGGTTTGAGTAGGAGCATCCTCCGTGAAAACAAATTCGGTGTTTTCAGAGGCATTGTCAATAAAACGCTGCCAGTTGGCTTTCAGCATCGCCACGCCTTCTTCGTTTTTGGCCGCTTCGTATGCCGTTTTGTTTTCGCTGCGGGTGGCCTGTCGGCCGCCCTCCAATAAATAAGCGAAAGTGTTGTCGGCGGTGTCGCTGCAATAAGCGGCGTAAATATTGAGCTGCTCTTCGGCGCGGGTAAGGGCGACATAGAGCAGGCGCAGACGTTCGGCGAGTTCTTCGTCGGCCAGCAACTCGGTATCGGTGTCGTCGAGCTGGTGTTTGGCAAGCAATACCGCCTGCCGGTTTTGATGAAGAATCTGCCATTCGGCGGGTTTGTTGTCGGCGGCATCCCACACGAACGGGCAATACACCAGCGGATACTGCAAACCTTTGGCGGCGTGCATGGTAACGATTTTGACCAAGGCATCATCACTTTCCAACCGCAAGATGTTGTTTTCGCTGCCGCCGCTTTCTTGTGCAGCCTGAATTTGTTCCAACAGCCACTGGTGCAGCGACGAGGGCGTGTGGCTTTGCTCGTCTTCTTCGGCCAGATGTTCAAGAATCTGGTGGTAGTTGGTCAGGCTGCGTTCGTTGCCTGATTTGAGCAGCCCTGTTTCGATGCCGTGCCGCGCGGCAAACTGCTGCATGGCAGCGTAAATGCCGTGTTGCCGCCATGTGGCGGCGGTGGCTTCGGCGGAGGCAATCCATGCGAGCAAGGCGTTTTCGTCGTGATTGAGGGCGTAGAGTTCGGCTGCGGTTTGCCGGAACAGGATGCTGCCGAGCACGAAACGGAACGGTTCGGTTTGCTGCGGTTGCAGCCAGAAACCGAGCAGGGCGGCGACGGCTTCGGCTTCCGGGGTGGCGAATACCGATTCGCGGCTGCGGATAACGCTTTGCACGTTGCGTTTTTTCAGCTCTTGCGACACCAACAATCCTTCGTTGTGGGTGCGCACCAGCACGGCGATCTGCCCCGATTGCAGCGGGCGCGCCTCGGAATCGGCGTTTTTCTGATAATTCAGACGGCCTGCCGCCGCTTCGTTGAGGGCTTGGGCGATTTCGTCGGCACAATATTCGGCGGCACGGCGGCGCAGCCTTTCTTTGGCGGCGGAATTGTCGTCGTTGCGGTTAAGCCAGCGCACCTGTATCGCGGGGCGGGCGGGTTTCAGACGGCCTGCTTCGCGCGAGGCGGCGACATCGGCGTAATTGATGTGTTCCAGCACGAAGGGGCGGTTTTTTTGTTTGAACAATGCGCCGATACCGTTAATCAGCTTGGCATGGCTGCGGTAGTTGGTGGCAAGCGTGTAGTGGTGTTCGGCATCTTCGGCGGCTTGGAGATAGGCGTAAATGTCGGCACCGCGAAAGCTGTAAATCGCCTGTTTGGGGTCGCCCACCAGAAACAGCGGGTTGCCTTGCCGGATAAACAGGCGGCTGAAAATTTCGTATTGCAGCGGGTCGGTGTCTTGGAATTCGTCTATCAGCGCCACTTTCCAGTTGTCCGCCACGGTTTCGGCCAAAGTGCGGCGGTGCGGGCTTTGCGTGAGCGCGTGGTAAACATCGAGCAATAAATCGTCGAAACCGCGTTCGTGGCGGGATTTTTTTTGTTCGGCCAAGGCGTTGTTGATGTGCTCGAGTAAATCGAGCTGCAAAACGGTGAGGGTGTTTTTTTCTTCTTCCTCGACGGCGGCAAAGTCGCGTTCCAGATTGGCGAGTATTTGCAGGTCGGCATAGGCGGCAAGGTCGGGTGCGGTGTTTTTTTTAGTTTCGCTTTCCAATGCATCTACGGCGAACATCGCCAGTTTGTCGTTAGATGCAGGTAAAAGATTGTTTTCATCGGCTTGTTGCAGCTCGGCAAACAGGTTTTCAAAAGAGGTTTTGCGGTAGCTCCGGCCGTTCAGGTTGGGATATACCCGCCAAAATGTTTCGGTGAGTGCGGTTAGGTTTTCACGCACTTTTTGCCATGTTTGCTGCAAAGTTGCCGTTGCACCGGCCAAATCGGCTTGAGGCCGTCTGAAAACCAAATACGGGCGGCTGATGAATTTTTTTATCTTTGCCAACACGGTTTGCGGGGTTTGTTTGCATTTGAACACCAACCGCGCCAGCAGGGGATCGTCGGACACGTTTGCGCGCCAGAAGTCTTCGGCGGGTACGAGCAGGCGTTCGCGGTTGTCTTCGGTGAGTTCGACATCAAACGGCACTTGGCAGAGAAAGGCGTAATCGCGCAGCAGCCGCTGGCAGAAACCGTGGATGGTGTAAATCGCGGCATTGTCGAATTGGCCGATGGCGGCTTTCAGGCGCACAATCAGCCGTGCTTGCGGTTCTTGGCTTAAGGCTTGGGTAAGCAGCGGCAGAATAAAGCCGTCGTCTTTATGCTCGCGTTCGCAATAGGCTTGCAGGCCGTCTGAATCGTTTACGGCATTCGGATTGTCTTCCAATGCCCGCAGAACCTCGTCCAAGCGTGCGCGCAAACGGGTTTTCAATTCGGCGGTGGCGGCTTTGGTAAACGTAACCACCAATATGCTTTCGACCGGCATTTTCTCGAGCACCACCAGCCGCGTGAACAGTGCGGCAATGCCGTAGGTTTTACCTGTGCCGGCGGAGGCTTCGATCAGATTGGTGCCTTGTATGGGAATGGTGAGCGGGTTGAAGGGTTGGTGATGGGCGGGCATGGCGGTGGGAGTGTTAATCGGTTGGCGGCATCATAGCATTTCTTTGAGGAATCAGGGGAATGGAAAAGGCCGTCTGAAATGGGGTTTCAGACGGCCTGATCGGAAGGCTTTTTCAAAGAGGCCGTCTGAAAAGTTACAAATCCTGCAAACGTTCTACCGAAGGCGCATAATAGTAAGCACCTGAAACGGCGGCGGAAAGATGTTTCAGCAGCAAGTCTGTTTTGCCGTCGGTATCGCCGAACATACTCAGAAGTTGGGCTTCGATATTGTGCAATGTGCCGCAATAAGCAATAAACATCAGCCCGTGTTCGCCCGATGCCGTGCCGTAGGGCAGGCTGCGGCGCACGATTTTCAAGCCGACACCGTTTTCTTTGATGTTGACGCGGCCCAAGTGTGAATCGGGCAGGCGCACGTCTTTGCTGAATTCTTCGTTGGCTTCTTTGCTGCGGCCTACGGCGGCTTCTTGTTCGGCCAGTGGCACTTGATTCCATTTTTTCAAGTCGTGGCGGTATTTTTGCAATAATACGTAGCTGCCGCCGCTGTCGGGTCTGCCCGAAGGAATCGTGCCGACCGCCTGTATTTTTTCGTCGCCGTGCGGGTTTTCGGTGCCGTCTACAAAACCGTCCAAACCGCGTTCTTCAATCCAACGGAAGCCATGGGTTTCGTCTTTTACATCAATGTCGTCGCCGAATACATCGAGTATTTCCATGGCCAGAGAAAAGTTTGCATCGGGGCGCAGAGATTGGATGTGGAACATAATGTCGCGCTGGGTGGCGGGGGCAAGGCCATTGCCGAGCGGTACGAAAGGTTTGATTTCGCTGCCTTCCTGCGTGTGGCCGAAACCTTTCCAATATTCGCTGCCGAATGCAATCGTGAGGCCGAGTACGGCATCGGGGTATTGGTTTTGTAGTTTGGCGAGGGTTTCGAGGCTTTGGCGGCAGGCGGTTTTAATCTGCTCACGGCCGCCTTTGATATTGGCTTCAATAAATATGGCGGCTTTGCTGTGATCTGGAATGATGGCGGTTTGCGGTTTCATTATGTTATGTTCCTTTCAAAACAAATTATTATAAGATTATAACTGATACGTGCAATCAGTTTAACGGGAATATTTATGAGAATATTTGCTTTTATTTTGATTTTGCTCCTGTTGCAGCTTTCCACCTATGGTTTGGGACGTTCGCTGCAATGGTTGCTTGCACCTTATATCGGCCAACACGGTAAACACCGGTTGATGGGCGCAGCGTTTTTCATTACCAACGCGCTGATTGCAGGATTGGTTTTTCAGCTTGGCCACGCAGTGTTCCGCTGGATGGCTTTGTGGATGGTGTTGCTGCTGTTCGTGATGTATGCGGCGTTGGCTACGTTTGCGCTGTATCTGTTGCTGCGACGTTTTATGCGGCAAAAGCCCATGTCGCGCAGTTTGCGGTTGTTTGCGCCATTGTTTGTAGCCGCGCTGCTCGGTTGGTCGCTTTACCATGCTTATACGCCGGTTGTACGGCATGCAGAAATTACGATCGATAAACCGCTGGAAAAACCGTTGCGTATCGGCATGGCCAGCGATATGCATTTGGGCGTGCTGTTCGGAGCCCGCCAGTTGGACAAACTGGCGGACATTATGAACCGTGAAAAAGTAGACATTATCCTGCTGCCCGGCGATTTGATGGACGATAACGTGAAAGCCTACCGTGCGGAAAATATGCGCCCGCACTTGGAAAAACTGCGCGCACCGTTGGGCGTGTATGCCACGCTGGGCAATCATGATTTGTTCGGGCACGAACGGAAAATCTATGAAGAAGTGAGCAAGGCCGGTATTCGCGTGTTGACTAACGAAAGCATTGTGGTCGATCGCCGGTTGCTGGTGGTGGGACGTAACGACGATTTGGATAGAAACCGCCCCTCGGCTGAAAAATTGTTGGAAAACGAAGATACTTCCATGCCGGTATTGCTGATGGATCACCGGCCTACCGACATTGCGCTTCATGCCGGACTGCCGATAGACGTGCAGGTTTCCGGCCACGTGCATAACGGCCAAATCGCTCCGGCCAATTTGATTGTCCGCTTTCTGAACCGCCTACATTACGGTTACGAGCAAATCGGCAACGGCCATTTTTTTGTTACTTCGGGTTACGGCTTTTGGGGCGTACCGTTGCGCTTGGGCTCGCAGTCGGAAGTATGGATTATCGATGTGGCGGGCAAATAGCTGAAAATGGCTTGAGGCCGTCTGAAAACATTTCAGACGGCCTTGAATAAAAAGCTCCCGATTAGGGAGCTTTTGTTTTTATCAACGGAGCAGGCGAATTAAGCCTTTTTGTTGGCCAAAGCCGCTTTGATGTAAGCGGTAAACAGCGGGTGGCCTTTGCGTGGCGTGGAGGTGAACTCGGGGTGGAACTGGCAGGCGAAGAACCACGGGTGGTTGGGCAGTTCGATGGTTTCTACCAAACGTTCGCGGCCTGCGGATACGCCGCCGATCACCAAGCCGGCTTGTTCCAGTTGCGGGATGAAGTTGTTGTTGACTTCGTAGCGGTGGCGGTGGCGTTCTTTGATGGCGGTGCTGCCGTAAATTTTGGCGGCGAGGCTGTCGGGTTTTAATTCCACTTCTTGTGCGCCCAAACGCATAGTGCCGCCCAAGTCGGCGTTTTCGTCGCGTTTTTCCACGCTGCCGTCGGCGGTTTGCCATTCGTCGATCAGGCCGACAACGGGGTAGGCGGTTTTCAGGTCGAACTCGGTGGAGTTCGCGCCTTGCATGCCGGCAACGTCGCGGGCGTATTCGATGAGGGCGATCTGCATGCCCAAGCAAATGCCCAGATAAGGCACTTTGTTTTCGCGCGCGTATTTCACGGCGGCGATTTTGCCTTCTACGCCGCGTGCGCCGAAGCCGCCGGGCACAAGAATGGCATCCATGTCTTTCAGGCAGTCGGTGCCTTCTTTTTCGATGGCTTCGCTGTCGATATAGGTAATCTGTACGTCGGTTTCAGTGTGGATGCCGGCGTGTTTCAGGGCTTCGGTGAGCGATTTGTAGGATTCGGTCAGATCGACGTATTTACCGACCATGGCGATTTTAACGGTGTGTTTCGGGTTTTTAATCGCGTAAACGATTTTTTTCCACTCGGTCAAATCGGCTTGCTGTACGTTTAATTGAAGCTGCTCGCAAATGATGTTGTCGATGCCTTGGTTGTGCAGCATTTCGGGGATTTCGTAAATACTGTTGGCATCGTAGCTGCCGGCCACTGCGCGTTCTTCGACGTTACAGAAGAGGGCGATTTTGCGTTTTTCTTCTTCGGGCAGGATGCGGTCCATGCGGCAGATGAGTACGTCGGGCTGGATACCGATTTCACGCAATTCTTTAACGGAATGCTGGGTCGGTTTGGTTTTGATTTCGCCCGCTGCGGCAATGTAGGGAACGTAGCTCAGGTGTACGTATAGGGTATTGTTGCGACCGAGTTGGCTGCGCATTTGGCGGATGGCTTCCAAGAAGGGCAGGGATTCGATGTCGCCCACGGTGCCGCCGATTTCGACGATGGCGACATCATGGCCTGCCGCGCCTTCGTGGATTTTGCGTTTGATTTCGTCGGTGATGTGCGGGATAACCTGCACGGTGCCGCCCAAGTAGTCGCCGCGGCGTTCTTTGGCGATAACTTGTTCGTAAACTTGGCCGGCGCTGAAGCTGTTGCGGCGCAGCATGGTGGAGTTGATGAAGCGCTCGTAGTGGCCGAGATCCAAGTCGGTTTCCGCGCCGTCTTCGGTTACGAACACTTCGCCGTGCTGGAAGGGGCTCATGGTGCCGGGATCGACGTTGATGTAGGGGTCGAGCTTGAGCATGGTGACTTTCAAGCCGCGGGATTCGAGAATGGTGGCAATAGAAGCGGCGGCGATACCTTTACCTAGTGAAGATACAACGCCGCCGGTTACGAAAATAAATTTGGTCATGATCTTTACCGCTCGTTTTGAATGCGTGATTTTACCGTGAATGGGGTTTGCCTTCAACTTTAGAGGCCGTCTGAAAAACGATTGCTTTTCAGACGGCCTTTTTGTTTTGTGCGGCAAGCGCGGCTAGGCTTTTTTGGCTTCTTCGCGCAGTTCGCGGCGGAGGATTTTGCCGACGTTTGATTTCGGCAACTCGTCGCGGAATTCGATGTCTTTCGGCACTTTGTAGGCGGTCATCTCGGTGCGGCAGAAGGCGATAAGCTCTTCTTTGGTGAGCGAGGGGTCTTTTTTCACCACGAAGAGTTTCAGGGCTTCGCCGGTTTTTTCGCTGGCTACGCCGATACAGGCGACTTCGAGCACTTTGTCGTGGTGGGCGACCACTTCTTCGATTTCGTTGGGATAGACGTTGAAGCCGGAAACGACAATCAGGTCTTTTTTGCGGTCAACCAGTTTGAACCAGCCTTTTTCGTCAACCACGGCGATGTCGCCGGTTTCGAGGAAGCCGCGGCTGTCGATGGCTTTGGCGGTTTCTTCGGGGCGGTTCCAATAGCCTTTCATCACTTGCGGGCCGCGCACCCACATTTCGCCGGGTTGTCCTACCGGCACTTCTTTGCCGTCGGCATCACGCAGTTCGATTTCGGTGGAAGGCACGGGCAGGCCGATGCTGCCGGTGTAGGAAGGAATGCTGAGCGGGTTGCAGCATACGCCGGGGCTGGCTTCGGTAAGGCCGTAGGCTTCGACAATCGGCGTGCCGGTGATGTTTTTCCATTTTTCGGCCACAGGTTTTTGGGTGGCCATGCCGCCGGCTAAGGTGAGCTTGAGGGCGGAGAAGTCGATTTCGGCCAGTTCGGGGCGGTTGACCATGGCGTTAAACAAGGTGTTTACACCGATGAATACGCTGATTTTTTCTTTTTTCAATTCGCCCATGAAGCCTTTCATGTCGCGCGGATTGGTAATCAGCAGGATTTTGGCGCCGGCTTGGGTGAAGATCATCAGGTTAATGGTTAAGGCCAAGATGTGGTAGAGCGGCAGGGCGGCAATCACGATTTCTTTGCCGGGTTCCAATAAATTTTTAATCCATTCGGCGGCCTGCTGCATATTGGCGCAGATGTTGCCGTGGGTGAGGATGGCACCTTTGGCCACGCCGGTGGTGCCGCCGGTGTATTGCAGAAAGGCGGTGTCGTCGCGGGTGAGGGTAACCGGCGTGAACGGATGCGCCGCACCTTCTTTTAAGGCCGTCTGAAAAGGAATGGCGTTGGCGATGCGGTATTCGGGCACCATTTTTTTGACTTTGCGCACCACGAAGTTCATCAGCTTGCCTTTCAAGCCGAACATATCGCCGACGCTGGCGACAATCACGTTTTTCACTTTGGTGCGCGGCAAAACCAATTCCAGCGTGTTGGCGAAGTTTTCCAGCACCACGATGGTGGTCGCGCCGCTGTCGTTGAGTTGGTGTTCGAGTTCGCGCGGGGTGTAAAGCGGATTGGTGTTGACAACTATCATGCCTGCTTTCAATGCGCCGAAGAGGGCGATGGGGTATTGCAGCAGGTTGGGCATCATGATGGCGACGCGTTCGCCGCGCGGCAGTTTGAGGCTGTGTTGCAGGAACGAGGCGAAGTTTTCGGCCAGCTTGGCGGTTTCGGCGTAGGTGAGGGTTTTGCCCATGTTTTGAAAAGCGGGCAGATGGCCGTGTTTGCTTACGCTTTCTTGAAACACTTCGATAATCGAGTTGTAGCGTTCGGTGTCGATTTCGGCATTGATGCCTTGCTCGTAGCTTTGGAGCCAGATTTTTTCCATAAAGTGAGTTTCCTTGTTGTGAGGCCGTCTGAAAATCAGGTTGGCTTTTTCAGACGGCCTGACTGTTATTGTGTAATGATAACGGGTTTGTCGGTAGCCGTAATGATGCCGCCGCCCAAGCATACGTCGCCGTCGTAGAGTACGGCGGATTGGCCGGGAGTAACGGCCCATTGCGGTTCGTCGAACAGCAGCTCGGCGGTTTCGTCGTCGATGTAGCGCAGCTCGCACGGCGCATCGGCCATGCGGTAGCGGGTTTTGCAGGTGTAGCGGCCTTCGGCGGGGCGTTCGGGCAGTGTCCAGCTCAAATCGTTCATGGTCAGGCTCTTGGTGTAGAGCAGCGGGTGGTCGTGGCCTTGTACGACGATTAATCGGTTGCGGGTTAAATCTTTGCCGGCAACAAACCACGGTTCGCCCGCGCCGCCTATGCCCAAGCCTTTGCGCTGGCCGATGGTGTAGAACATCAGGCCGACGTGTCCGCCTACTTTTTTGCCCTCGGGCGTAACCATGTCGCCGTTGTCGGTGGGCAGGTATTTTTGCAGGAACTCGCGGAACGGGCGTTCGCCGATAAAGCAGATGCCGGTGCTGTCTTTTTTGGCGGCGGTCGGCAGTTTGGCTGCGGCGGCGAGGCGGCGGACTTCGGGTTTTTCCAAGTCGCCGAGCGGGAAGATGGCGCGTTCGAGCTGGTGCGGTTTGAGGCGGTATAAAAAGTAGCTTTGGTCTTTGTTGTTGTCGAGACCTTTGAGCAGGTAGTGCACGCCGTTGCGCACTTCTTTGCGGGCGTAGTGGCCGGTGGCGATCACGTCTGCGCCTTGTTCGACGGCGTAGTCGAGAAAGCATTTGAATTTGATTTCGGCGTTGCACAATACGTCGGGATTGGGCGTGCGGCCTGCTTGATATTCTTTGAGGAAGTAGGCGAAGACGTTGTCTTTGTATTGGGCGGCGAAATTGACGATGTCGATGTCGATGCCGATGATGTCGGCCACCGACATGGCATCGAGTGAATCTTGTTTGATGCTGCAATATTCGTCGTTGTTGTCGTCTTCCCAGTTTTGCATGAAAACGCCGCGCACTTGGTGGCCTTGTTCTTTGAGAAGGTACGCGGTAACGGAGGAATCAACGCCGCCGGATAAGCCGACGATGATGTTTTGCGGGGTGTTCGATATGTGCATGATGCAGATGCGGAAAATGGGGCGGGAATTTAAAGAAGAATTTTAACACAGGTTGGGTTGGTGTTAAGAAGAGGCTGTCTGAAAAGAATCGGGGTTGCGGAGGCGATGTTTTCAGACGGCCTGTTTGCTTAACGGGTAAAACGCATGTCGATGTGGGGGATGCCGTCTTCCAAATATTCTTCCGATACGGCTTCGTAGCCGAACCGCCGGTAAAACGGCAGCAGGTAGGTTTGGGCTTGCAGGTAGATGGTGCGGCACTGCCAGACGGTTTGGATGTAATCCATGCTGCGTTGCAGGGCTTCGGCAGCAAGACCCTGCCTGCGGTATTCGGCGGCAACGGCCAATCGGCCTATGGCTGCGGGGGCGATGGGATGGTCGGGCATTTTGAGAATGCGGGCGTAAGCGGCAACGGTATTTTCGTTGCCATAGTAAATGTGCACGGCTTCGAGGTCGAGGCCGTCTGAATCTAAAAATGCACAGTTTTGTTCGACCACGAAAATACGGCTGCGTAATTGCAGGATGCGGTAAAGCTCAAGGTTGGTAAGTTGGGGGAAGGTTTTGCTGTGCCATTGCATATTGATGGTTCGGTAAACAATAGGGTGGATAAATATCAAAGGCCGTCTGAATGTTTATTTTCAGACGGCCTTTCGGATTAGGATGTTGTTTCCTCTTCTTCAAGGGCGGAATCGGCATTTTCCGGCAGCAAATCGTTTTCGTTGAAGTCCGGTTCCGGTTCGCTCTCGAACACTTTGCCGTTTAATTTCAGACGGCCTTTGTTTAATTCTATCAGCGTGCGGATATCGCCTTCGTCCAATGTCAAATATTGCTCGCGCGCCATCGAGTTTACGGTGCTGTCTACCATCAGGCGCAGGGTTTCGTTGATGTCCTCGATGCTGGCGCGGCCTTCCGCGGCATCTTCGGGGTTAACGCTGAAGATGCTGCTGGCTTGGTTGATGGCCAGTTCTTCAAGCAGTTTTTGCGGCACGCGCATGTCGAGCTTGGCTTCGGTTTTTTTTACCATGGCGCTGAAGTCGTTCATATCGGCTTGGGTCAGGCCGTTAAAACGCATTTCGCCTTTCACATCGACCACGCCTTGCGGCATGGTAAAGTTGAAGGCTTTAACTTTGAGTACGGGATTTTGGATGAACAGCCCTGCAGCCTCGGTTTTGGCGGTTTTCAACAATTCGTTTTGAATTTGTTCTTCGGTCATTTCGGTCGAAGCAAGTTCGGCCATTTTGTTTTTGATGGCAAGCAGGCCTTTGGCATCGAGATGTTCGGCTGCGATGTCGATATCCAACGGGCCGTAACGGTCGTTGCCGTAGGTTAGGGTTTGGAAGCGGAAACGCCCTTCGCTGTCGATCCAGCCACCATTTTCATGGGTTTTGGTATCAAAGCGGAGTTTTTCAAGCAAGATTTTAGAAGGTGCAACCGTGCCGGTGGGGTTGATGAAGGCACCGATCTGCAAATCGGTAACCAGATTAACCAGTTCGTTTAATTTGACATTATAATCAATGCCTTCTTTCCATTGCAGCGAGAGTTTGTCTAAGGAAAATTCGCTGCTGCCCAACGCCAAGCGGTTGCTGCCGTCGATGGTTTGGGTGCGGACGCGCAGGTTTTCCATGCCGATATCGCCTTTGTCGGCCAGTTTGATTTGCAGAGCGGGCGCTGCGTAATCATGGGTGTAGTCTTGGAAATCGGCTTGGTATGAAGTGGTGCCTTCCAGCCCTTTCCAGTTGAGTTTGATACCGGAAAGTTCTTCATAATCGAAAGAAGGCACGTTTAATGCGATTTTTCCGTTTCCGTTTAAATAAACGGTATTGGTCATGCTTACCGGAGTTTGTCCGCCGAAAAAGCGTGCCAGCACTTTGGCTGTTTCGGGGTGGTATTTGAATTCGGTTTCCACATGGGCGCGAACGGGCGTCAATCCGCCTGCAAACGGGCCGTGTTTGATGTGGTTGACGACGGTAATCGGTTCTTTTAACACGGTTTTGAGATTGTCGGGCAGGTATTTTTGAGTGTTGTGAAGCAGGGTGGGTTTCAGGTGGATTACGGTGGTTTCGGTGGCACTAAACCAGCCCCGTTCGTATTGGTGCGATTCGACCGTTAAAAAGCTGGACTGTGCGAGCAGTGCTTGCTGTGCGTTCAGACTTTCTTCGGCTTTGGTGCCGAGATAGTAAGGCAGGCCGACAAAAACGGCGGCCAGCGCGACGAACACAACCAGTAATACGGAAATCAGGAGCTTTTTCATTGCTTCAAATAGATAAAACGGAAAGTTTGAAGAATAGCATCATTTATAGGATTTGTCTTTGCGGCGGTTTTCAGACGGCCTGATGTCATAATTGTTGGCAATATTGATTAAATAATATTTTACTGGGAAAATATTATTTTAATTTTTAAGTATTTTCGCCGTCGGATGGTTTGCTTGTACAGATTGTTGTCGGGCGGCGGACGGCATAAATGAAAACAATGGATAGGTAGAATATGAATAAATTGGCAGCGGTTTTGGCAGGAACATGGTTGGGTTTGCAATTGGGCGTAGGTTATTTGGTTGCGCCGATATTGTTTCAAAATATGGGCAGAATGGAAGCCGGAGCTTTGGCCGGTGTGATGTTTAATGTGGTGGCCTATACAGGCATGGCGGTTTGGCTGTTGGTTTACTTTATCGGCCGCGCCGAATTGAGCAGACATGTGATGCGTTCGTATACCAATAAGTTTGTGCTGGCGCTGCTATCGTTTTTGGCGGTAAATCAGTTTTTGGTTACTCCCGTTATCGAGGCGCATAAAGCAGGGAAAACAAATTGGCTGCTATCCCTCATCGGAGGATCATTCGGCCAGTGGCACGGCATCTCGAGTATCATTTATATGATATGCAGCGTGCTGGCTTTGGGGCTGGTTTTCCGGTTGCTGAAATTGGATTGGTATTAGCATATTGTTTTTTTTTAGAAAGAGGCCGTCTGAAACATATTGTTTATGTTTCAGACGGCCTTTTTGGTTAGACCGGATAGTCGAAACTATAGTTTGACCGGTTAAATTTCTTTGCTGATGATGGTATCACTGAATTTTTCGTCAGGTAGCAACCAGTTGAGCAGAATGGCTAAAATGGCACACAAGCCCACGCCGGCGAAGCTCATGCTGCCAAATTTGATTACCATGCCGCCTACACCGGTGGTCAATACCGAGCTGACGATAACCAGATTTTTCGGTTGCATCAGATTTACTTTGGCATCAATCAAGGTTTTTAAACCAAGTGAGGCGATGGTTCCGAACAGTAAAATCATGATGCCGCCCATTACCGGCAATGGAATCGAAGCCAAAAAAGCATTGAATTTTCCGAAAAAAGCCATGCTGATGGCAAAAATTGCCGCCCAAGTCATGATTTTCGGATTGCTGTTTTTGGTAATCATCACCGCTCCGGTTACTTCGCCGTAAGTGGTTACCGGCGGGCCGCCGATCAAACCGGCGACGCATACGCCCAAGCCGTCGCCTGCCAAAGTTTTATCCAGTCCCGGGTCTTTTGCATAATCGTTGCCGGTTACTTTGCCGATGGCCATTACCCCACCGATGTGTTCGATGGCGGGTGCAATGGCAACGGGCAGCATAAACAGAGCCGCCTGCCAGTTGATTTGCGGCGTTTCAAAATGAGGAATGGCAAACCACGGAGCATTCATGATCGGCGCGGTATCCACCAATCCCATCACTAAAGCCACGGTATAACCGGCGGCAACACCGATCAAAATCGGAACCAGTTTGATCATTTTGCTGCCGAATACGGCAACGATAACGGTAACAGCAAAAGTAAAGCCGGAGAGCAGCAGCGATTGCGTATAGTCTATTACTTGTTCGCCGCCAGCTTGCCCCATTGCCATTTGGCTGGCTACGGCTGCAACCGACAAACCGATAACCATAATCACGGGGCCGATGACAACCGGCGGTAACAGGCGGTTTACCGTAGCCAATCCGCGCCACCTGATGAGCCCGGCAAAAATAAAATACATAAAGCCGGCGGCAAACAAGCCGAACATGGTGGAAGGCAGACCCCATTCGCCGATAGAATAAATAATCGGAGCAATAAAGGCGAAAGAAGAACCTAAAAATATCGGCACCTTGCGTTTGGTAACCAGTTGGAACAGCAAAGTGCCGATACCCGCGCCCAGCAAGGCCAGAGCAGGATTAAGGCCGGTAAGTAGCGGCACGAGAACCATCGCGCCGAAAGCGACAAACAGAATTTGCGCACCGGAGATAGCTAGTTTGAGTTGTTGCATGTTAGATTCCGTTATGTTTTTTAAACAAACGGGGCGGATTATAGCCTTGCGCCAATGTTTTGTGTGTAACTGAATGTGTCGGATTTAAGATATTTCCGTCGATAATTTTATGAAAAATAATTACAGAAGATATTTAAAAAGCTATAATTCCGCCGCTTTACGGGAAAACAAAATGCCGTTCATCCGATTAAATCGAATGGTGGCAGAAAACAAATTAATCTAGTCGAATCACAATTAAATTTCTTAGAGATAACAATAAATGAATTTGAACCGAAAAATAATTGCCGTTGACGGCCCGAGCGCTTCCGGCAAAGGAACGGTGGCTTCACGAGTAGCCGCCGCATTAGGTTTTGAATATTTGGATTCGGGTGCGCTATATCGTTTAACCGCACTCTACGCCCAATTAAAAAACATCGAATGGGACGATGAAGAAGGTATTGCAAAACTGGTGCAGCAGTTGCCGGCGGTATTTGACGGGCAGAAAATACTGCTTGACGGTAAAGACGTATCGGAAGCGATCCGCACCGAAGCCATTGGTATGGGCGCATCTTCAGTCGCCCGCCTGCCCAAAGTTAGGGAGGCGCTTTTGCAACGCCAGCGCGATTTTTTAACCGAAAAAGGTTTGGTTGCAGATGGGCGCGACATGGGCTCGGTGGTGTTTCCCGATGCCGTCTTAAAAATATTTCTAACCGCATCCGCCCAAATCCGAGCTCAGCGCCGTGCCAAGCAAATCGGCGTGCAATGCGAAGGAGTGGAGTTCGAACGGATTTTATCCGATATCGAAGCACGTGACGAAGCCGACAGCCGCCGTGCCGTTGCACCGCTAAAACAGTTGCCCGACGCGCTGTTGTTAGATACTTCGGAAATGAATATCGAAGAATCTGTAAAAAAAGTGCTTGATTGGTATGCAAAAATCTAAACCTTGCTGTATAATCCGCATAATTTTTTCAGACGGCCTCAAAAAACCAAAGGCCGTCTGAAAACCGTTTGTAGTAAACGCTTGTTGTGCCAGGGGCAGCAAGTTTCCTCTAACCAACCTCACACTCCTTGGCGGTGTACCGAAAAGAGTTATATATGACTATGGAAAATTTTGCCCAACTGTTGGAAGAAAGCTTTACCCTTCAAGAGATGAATCCCGGTGAAGTGATTACCGCTGAAGTAGTGGCGATCGACAACAACTTCGTTACCGTAAATGCCGGTTTGAAATCAGAGTCTCTGATTGATGTAGCTGAATTCAAAAACGCTCAGGGCGAGATTGAAGTAAAAGTCGGTGACTTCGTTACCGTAACCATCGAATCTGTTGAAAACGGTTTCGGTGAAACCAAACTGTCACGCGAAAAAGCCAAGCGTGCGGCCGACTGGATCGCTTTGGAAGAAGCTATGGAAAACGGCGATATTCTGTCCGGCGTAATCAACGGCAAAGTAAAAGGTGGCCTGACTGTAATGATCAACAGCATCCGCGCATTCTTGCCGGGTTCTTTGGTTGACGTACGTCCCGTAAAAGACACCTCGCACTTTGAAGGCAAAGAAATTGAATTCAAAGTAATTAAGCTGGACAAAAAACGTAACAACGTTGTGGTATCGCGCCGCGCAGTTCTGGAAGTTACTTTGGGCGAAGAGCGCAAAGCATTGCTGGAAAACCTGCAAGAAGGTTCAGTGGTTAAAGGTATCGTTAAAAACATCACCGACTACGGTGCATTCGTTGACTTGGGCGGCATCGACGGCTTGCTGCACATTACCGACTTGGCATGGCGCCGTGTGAAACACCCGAGCGAAGTTTTGGAAGTTGGTCAAGAAGTTGAAGCCAAAGTGTTGAAATTCGACCAAGACAAACAACGCGTATCTCTGGGTATGAAACAATTGGGCGAAGATCCTTGGAGCGGCCTGACCCGTCGTTATCCGCAAGGCACCCGTTTGTTCGGTAAAGTGTCTAACCTGACCGACTACGGTGCATTCGTGGAAATCGAACAAGGCATCGAAGGTTTGGTACACGTTTCCGAAATGGATTGGACCAACAAAAACGTACATCCGAGCAAAGTTGTTCAGCTGGGTGACGAAGTAGAAGTAATGATCTTGGAAATCGACGAAGACCGCCGCCGCATCAGCTTGGGCATGAAACAATGCCAAGCCAATCCGTGGGAAGAGTTTGCCGCCAACCACAACAAAGGCGACAAATTGTCTGGCGCGGTTAAATCTATCACCGACTTCGGCGTATTCGTTGGCTTGCCCGGCGGCATCGACGGTTTGGTTCACCTGTCTGACCTGTCTTGGACTGAAGCGGGCGAAGAAGCCGTACGCAAATACAAAAAAGGCGAAGAAGTGGAAGCCGTTGTATTGGCCATCGATGTTGAAAAAGAGCGCATCTCTTTGGGCATCAAACAATTGGAAGGCGATCCCTTCGGTAACTTCATCAGCGTAAACGACAAAGGTTCTTTGGTAAAAGGTACTGCCAAATCAGTAGATGCCAAAGGTGCCGTAATTGCTTTGTCTGACGACGTTGAAGCTTATTTGCCTGCTTCCGAGTGGTCTAGCGAACGTGTTGAAGATTTGCGTAACGTTTTGAAAGAAGGCGAAGAAGTAGAAGCCGTTATTTCTACCGTAGATCGCAAAAACCGCAGCATCAAATTGTCTGTTAAAGCAAAAGATGCCAAAGAAAATCGCGATGCGTTGAATTCAGTTAATGCTGCATCAACTGCAAGTGCCGGTACGACCAGCTTGGGTGATCTGCTGAAAGCCAAATTGTCTGGTGAACAGGAATAAGGTGCAGCATGACCAAATCTGAATTAATGGTTCGCTTGGCAGAAGTATTTGCTGAAAGGAATGGCAGTCAGTTGATTGCCAAAGATGTCGAATACAGCGTAAAAGTTTTGGTAGATACCATGACTCGTTCGCTGGCTAAGGGGCAGCGTATTGAGATCCGCGGCTTCGGTAGTTTTGATTTGAACCATCGTCCGGCTCGTGTTGGCCGTAATCCTAAAACCGGTGAGCGTGTGGAGGTGCCTGAGAAATATGTGCCTCACTTTAAGCCGGGCAAAGAATTACGCGAGCGCGTAGATCAGGCTATGCTAACCGAGTAGTAATTTAAAGGTAAAACGCCGCAGAAATGCGGCGTTTTTATCATTTTTTATATTTGTTTCGTATGATATGGCAGGTATGAATTAGAAGGAAAAATGATTTATGTGATTATTGGGCCTTAAATACTTGGAGGCCGTCTGAAATCATTTATAATGGCAAAATTGTTGATTTGCCATATTGGTTATGATGAATAATAACGAAAATCGTTTTATTGCTCCCGACTTTGTCAACCATAGTCCGCTCACTTGGTATCAGGCTGCATCGGAACAACCTGCTTTTATCCGTGATGGCGCTCAAGCAAAAGCCATTGAATATCTGGATAAGCTTTGGACAGAATTGATGATGTTCAAGCGTAAACGTAACCGTTTTCTAGGTCGCAGTTTGCGTTCCCCGCAATTGCCGAAAGGGTTGTATTTTTATGGTGGAGTAGGTAGGGGAAAAAGTTTTTTAATGGATGTCTTTTATGGTTGCTTGCCATATCGCCGCAAGCGCCGTGTGCATTTCCATGCTTTTATGGCGGAAGTTCATCAACGGATGAAGGCTTTTAAAAGTGAACCTGACCCGTTAAAAGCGATAGCTGCCGAGATTGCTAAGGAAACTCGGGTTTTGTGTTTTGACGAATTTCATGTCAGCGATATTGCCGATGCCATGATGCTGGGTAGGTTGTTGGAAAATTTGTTTGAAGGCGGCGTGGTTTTAGTGGCGACATCTAACTATGCACCTTCGGAACTTTATCCTCAAGGGCAAAACCGTAGCAGTTTTTTGCCGACGATTGCTTTAATTGAAGAAAAACTCACGATTTTAAATGTTGATGGAGGAGAAGATTACCGTTTACGTGCTTTAAAACCGGCAGAAGTATTTTATGTACCTGATAGTGAAGAGAACGAACGAAAGTTGACAGAGTTATTTTCGCAAATGACCCACGGTAAGGAAAAAAAACCTGAATCTATAATCATACATGGGCGCGAATTGACATGTAATGCTCATGATGAACGTGCAATTTGGTTTGATTTCCGTGTTTTATGTTTCGGGCCGCGCTCCCAAGCAGATTATCTATATTTAGCCGAGCATTATGAAATGGTTTTTGTGTCGGGTATTGAAAAACTAAGTGAGGCAGAGAGGGCAGAGGCTCGCCGTCTTACGTGGTTAATCGATGTTTTGTATGATTTTAGGGTGAAGTTTTGTGCCACAAGTAAAGTGAAAGCGGAAGAAATTTATGTAGAAGGTGATTTTGCTAATGAATTTGTACGTACCGTTAGCAGAATGATTGAGATGCAATCAAAAGAGTATCTCACCCAGCCTCATCTCACTTTGAGTAATAACAACGAAAAAGCAATCAACTTTCAACCATAAAATAGGGAAATTTGATAAAATGTTTGCCCAATTTTTATTGAAGCAATCATTTTAAGGAATATACATGGCAATTGAACGCACCATTTCTATTATTAAGCCGGATGCCGTAGCAAAAGATGTAATCGGCCAAATTTACAGTCGTTTTGAAAGTAACGGGTTGCGTATCATTGCGGCCAAAATGAAGCATTTAAGCACCAAAGAAGCACAAGATTTTTATGCTGTGCACAAGGAACGTCCTTTTTTCGCAGCATTGGTCGAATTTATGACCAGTGGCCCTGTGATGATTCAAGTACTGGAGGGCGAAAATGCCGTTGCAAAAAACCGAGAATTGATGGGAGCAACCAATCCGAAAGAAGCAGCAGCCGGCACTATTCGTGCAGATTTTGCAGCATCCATTGATGCTAATGCCGTGCATGGTTCTGATAGTTTGGAAAATGCAGCAATTGAAATTGCTTATTTCTTTAGTCAAAGTGAAATTTGCTCACGCTAAATAAAAAGCTTTATTTTTTAGGCTGTCTGAATATTTTCAGACGGCCTGAGAGCTTTTAATGGAAGTACATGAAAACCAATTTGTTAAATTTTGATTTAAACAGTTTGACACAATATTTTTCCGAAATAGGAGAAAAACCATTTCGTGCCAAACAAGTAATGCGTTGGATGCATCAGTCGGGTGTGGCAGACTTTGATGAAATGACAGATTTGGCTAAGTCGCTACGAAGCAAACTGAATGAAAATGCATGTGTTGTTGTACCTGAATTGATAACCTCCCAACAATCTTCAGACGGCACAAGGAAGTGGCTGTTGGATGTCGGCACCGGTAACGGCGTAGAAACCGTATTTATCCCAGAGGCTGAACGCGGTACTTTATGCATTTCTTCGCAAGTAGGCTGTGCGCTTGAATGTACATTTTGTTCAACCGGTAGGCAGGGTTTTAATCGTAATCTGACTGCCGCTGAAATTATCGGGCAATTGTGGTGGGCAAATAAAGCCATGGGCGTTACCCCTAAAAATGAACGCGTTATTTCCAATGTGGTTATGATGGGGATGGGGGAGCCCTTGGCAAATTTTGATAATGTCGTGACTGCATTGAGCATGATGTTGGACGATCATGGCTACGGCTTGTCGCGGCGTAGGGTAACGGTATCCACTTCAGGTATGGTGCCGCAAATGGATCGTTTAAAAGAGGTGATGCCGGTTGCTTTGGCAGTATCCCTGCACGCATCTAATGATATGGTTCGAGATGAAATCGTGCCGCTGAATAAAAAATATCCGTTAAAAGAATTAATGGCGGCATGTCGCAGGTATTTGGAAAAAGCTCCTCGTGATTTCGTGACCTTTGAATATGTTATGCTTGACGGCATTAATGATAAGGCACAACATGCGCACGAATTGATTGAACTTGTGCGTGATGTGCCTTGTAAATTCAATTTGATTCCATTTAATCCTTTTCCTAATTCAGGATACAATCGGTCAACCAACGAAAATATACGTATATTCCGCGATATTCTTCAGCAAGCCGGTTTTGTTGTTACTGTTCGGAAAACACGTGGTGATGATATTGATGCGGCTTGCGGCCAGTTGGCGGGACAGGTTAAGGATAAAACACGCCGACAGCAGAAGTGGCAGCAGATTGTGGCAGCAGAGAGGGGAAGTTAAGGTAATGAAAATGAAATTATGGCCATCTTTATTATTGATTGCTTTGTTGAGTGCATGTGCCGGTAGTGGTGCTCCTAAGAAACCAAGTGCACGTGAGCGTTCCGTACAAGTCTCCAATATTAAAACTCAATTGGCTGTTGAGTATATGCGCGGGCAAGATTATCGTCAGGCAGTCAGCAGTATTGAAGAAGCTTTGGAAAGTAATAGCAAAAATGAGATTGCTTGGCTGATACGTGCCCAGATTTATCAGTACTTGAAAGTTTCTGATAAAGCTCGGGAAAGTTTTCAAAAAGCACTTGCTTTAAATCCGAATAGTGCAGAGATTAATAATAATTACGGTTGGTTTATGTGTAGCCAATTAAACCGTCCTAATGAAGCTATTCCTTATTTTGATAAAGCTTTAGCTGATCCTACTTATCCAAACCCCCAAGTTGCTTATCTTAATAAAGGCATTTGCAGTGCTAAGATGGGGCAATATTCTTTATCAGAAGCCTATTTAGAACGGGCATTAGCAGCCGACCCGCAATTTACATCGGTATTCAAAGAAATGGCACGCACCAAGATGCTTGCAGGCAACTTAAGCGATGCAGATTATTACTTCCGTCAATATCAAAGTAAGGTCGATGTTTTGACTGCTGATGATTTGTTGTTAGGCTGGCGTTTATATAATGCTTTGGGTGATACACAGGCAGCTTATGAGTATGAAGCCCAGCTGCGGACTAATTACCCTTATTCTGAAGAATTGCAGACAATTACAACAGGACGTTTGTAATGAACGATAACCAAAACACCGAACAGCAATATATTAATAATGCTGCCGTTGAAATGGGCGCAAAGTTGCGTCATGCGCGTGAGCAAAAAGGGTTTTCTATCGGCGAGGTGGCCGAGCGTTTAAAATTGCCGGCGCGCCAAATTGAAGGGTTGGAGAGCGGGAATTACGAGGGGATGCCCGAAGCAGTTTTTATACGGGGATTCCTGCGTACCTACGGGCGTTTTTTGGGATTGGATGAGAATGAAGTAGCGTCTTATCTTGACCGCATTTTGCCGCAAAATCGGAGTAATCTTTATGCTGTTGAGCGCAACAACCAGTCATTAAATTATCAACAAACTGAAATTAAAAAATCCTTTCCCAAATGGGTAGCAGGTTTATTAGTACTGGCATTGGTTGGTTCAGGTGTATATGTTTGGCAGAACAAGTCAAATTTAGAGTATGCAAAACAAACCGATAGTAATATTCAATCTGAATTAAGCAATGCTTCTGCCCCTAACTTACAGGCGAGTAATATTTCCGTAGTTGCAATGGGGAGCGAAGCAGAATCGGCTATTACACCTGCTTCTCAAGAATCGGTTTCAGAAAGTCAAGCCGTTGCAGCATCTGCGATTACCAATAGCAAACAGCAAGCCTCTGAGCCTGAACTGGTGCAAGCTTCCGCTCCTGCATTAACCGTAGCGGCTTCAGATGTAGCACTTATTGCTGCTGATGAGTTGGTGGTTAAAGTGCGTTACCGTTCGAATTTAGTCATCAAAGACAAAGATGGTCAATTTGTTATCAATAAAATTGTACCGGCAGGCAGCGAACATCGTTTTAGAGGTGGAGCGCCATACAATGTATGGATTGGTTATGCGTCAGGTGCAACCGCAAATTATGGTGGCCAGGATATTTCCGTATCGAAACATATGGTCGGTAAGAAAACATCATCGTTTATTGCAGGCCAGTAATGAGCACTTCTTTATTAAAACGCCGTAACACACATCAAGTAGAGATTGACCATATAACCGTTGGTTCAGACGCGCCGGTAGTGGTGCAGTCAATGACCAACACCGATACAGCGGATGCTGAAGGAACTGCAAAACAGGTTAAAGAGTTGAGCGATGCCGGTTCGGAAATGGTGAGAATTACGGTTAACAGTCCGGAAGCCGCATCGAAAGTGGCTGAAATTCGCCGGCGCTTGGATGATATGGGTTGTAATACCCCGTTAATCGGTGATTTCCATTTTAACGGTGAGCGGCTACTGCAGGAATTTCCCGAATGCGCAAAGGCTTTGTCTAAATATCGTATTAATCCGGGTAATGTAGGAAAAGGCGCGAAAGGCGATGAAAAATTTGCTTACATGATTCGTACCGCGGCTGAATATGGTAAGGCTGTGCGCATCGGTGTGAATTGGGGTTCGCTTGACCAAAGTATCGCCAAACGGATGATGGATGCCAATCTGGCCTCTGCTTCGCCCAAACCTCCTGAAGAGGTAATGAAAGAAGCATTGATTGTATCGGCTTTAGAGTCTGCGCAAAAAGCGGTTGATCTAGGTCTGCCGGAAAACAAAATTATTCTGTCTTGTAAAGTTAGTGCCGTACAAGATTTGATTCAAGTGTATAGAGAGCTTGGTGCGCGCTGTAATTACCCGCTGCATTTGGGCTTGACCGAAGCGGGGATGGGCAGCAAAGGGATTGTTGCGTCAACAGCTGCTCTGGCGGTGCTGCTGCAAGAAGGGATAGGTGATACCATCCGTATCTCTCTTACTCCCGAGCCGGGAAGCCCGCGAACACAAGAAGTTGTTGTTGGACAAGAAATTCTGCAAACTATGGGATTGCGTTCATTTACACCTATGGTTACCGCTTGCCCCGGTTGTGGGCGTACTACCAGCACCGTGTTTCAAGAATTAGCACGCGATATCCAGCAATATTTGCGAGAACGGATGACCGAATGGCGTGTACAGTATCCCGGTGTAGAGTCTTTGAATGTTGCCGTAATGGGTTGTGTGGTGAATGGTCCGGGTGAAAGTAAATTGGCCGATATCGGTATCAGTCTGCCGGGGACGGGGGAAACACCCATTGCTCCCGTGTATGTCGATGGAGAGCGGAAAGTTACGCTTAAGGGCAATAACATGGCTGTTGAGTTTCTAGCTATCGTTCAGGAATATGTAGAAACCAATTACGGAGCAGGTGGTAAAAAGCGTAAGGATAGTCGAGTTATTCCTATCCGTTCTATTTAAAAACACCTAATTGGATTATTACGGTTTATTTCAGACGGCCTAAGGTTATTTATCTGCATTGAAAAGCACATACGAGGAGTAAACATGAAGCAGGATTTACGCGAATTACTCTTAAAACTTTATTTAATCAATAATCCTAAAGCTGAACACAAAGTTTTTATTTACACTTACCAAGGTGTAAGTGATATGGCGGTTAATCCGTTTCAATATGCTGAAGCGGATTTAATTGAAAATGTGAAGAAAAGTGTAATTTTGCAGAATCTTCCATCAGGAGAGATGGTGCAGGCTTTTGTTGTGCCGTCGAATACTTCGCATAAGAAGCAAATTTGGGAGATTGAAAATATTATGCTTTACGGCAATAAGAACGGTGTTCTTGTGCCGATTGAATTAGATAAAGAAAATATCGGGCAATCCGATAAGTACAGGCAATTTGTCAATTTAACCGATAGCATGCTGCGCCAGTTTATTTAATATTAGCTTAAGGCCGTCTGAAATCAATTTGATATAAAAATATAATTATGGGACAAAAAATCCAAGCCGTTAAAGGCATGAATGATTTATTGCCTGTCGTACAGAAAGACTTCAAACTTACCGCATCTTTCTGGCAGGCATTCGAAGATATTGTCGTACGTTGGACTCACCGTTTCGGTTATCAACAAATCCGCACGCCGATTGTGGAGCAAACCGGTTTGTTTGTCCGCTCTATCGGAGAAGAAACCGATGTGGTTGGTAAGGAAATGTACACTTTTTCAGATTCCAATGATTCGTTGAGCTTAACTCTTCGTCCTGAAGGCACGGCATCTTGTCTGCGTGCGGTTGTAGAACACAATTTGCTGTATAACGGCCCCCAGAAGTTGTGGTATATGGGCCCGATGTTTCGTCGGGAGCGTCCGCAAAAAGGACGTTACCGCCAATTCCACCAAGTAGGCATTGAAGCATTGGGTTTTGAAGGGCCTGATGTTGATGTCGAAATTGTGGCGATGTCGGCGGAATTGTGGAACGAACTGGGCATTCGTGATTACCTGACTTTGGAAATCAATAGTTTAGGTAGCCGAGAAGAACGGGCGGCACATCGTGCCGCATTGGTAGAGTATCTCAGTCGCCACGAAGAAAAATTAGATGAAGATAGCAAACGCCGCTTGCATACCAATCCGTTGCGCGTGCTGGACAGTAAAAACCCTGATTTGCAAGAGATTTGTAATGTCGCTCCCCGACTGATTGATTATCTGGGTGAAACATCTTTGGCACATTATGCGCAGTTCAAAATCATGTTGGATGGTTTGGGTATTGCTTATATTGAGAATCCTCGTTTGGTACGTGGTTTGGATTATTACAATCAGACGGTTTTTGAATGGACAACCGATAAGCTCGGAGCGCAAGCTACGGTATGCGGCGGAGGCCGTTACGACGGATTGATTGAAGAACTGGGCGGAAAACCTGCGCCATCTATCGGCTTTGCCATGGGTGTGGAGCGGTTGTTGTTGCTGGTTAGCGAATATGGTGCACTTGAGGTAAATTCTGCACCCGATATATATGCCATGCACCAAGGTGAAGGAGCGGCTTTGCAGGTATTGAAATATACGCAGATGTTGCGCCGAATCGGCTTCAATATATTGCAACATTCGGGTTATCAAAGCCTGAAGGCTCAAATGAAAAAGGCTGATGCCAGCGGCGCACGTTTTGCATTGATTGTCGCACAAGATGAATTGTCAAATGGCACGGTAACATTAAAAGATATGCAGGGACAGCTCGGCCAAGTTACTGTGGCGGCAGCTGATTTGGTTAACACTTTAGAACAATGGAAGAATACATAGATGGCAGCACATATTCAGGAACAGGAAGAGCTGGAGAATTTTAAATATTTCTGGAAAAGCTGGGGGCGTTGGCTGTTTGCCGCATTGGTTCTTGCCGCATTGATTTACCTCGGTTACATCTTGTATCAAAACCATGTATTAAAGAAAGATCAGGAAGCTGCTGCGGTATTAGTGCAGATGGTTGAAAAAGCGCAAAGTAAAGCTGATGCTAAAGCCATTAATGCCGATTTGCAGAATTTACAGCAAAATTATTCAGGCAGTATTGCCGCTTCCCAAGCAACCATGATGGTAGCGGCTACTGAGTTTGATAAAGGCAAATATGATATCGCTGCAGGCCATCTGAATTGGGTGTTGAAAAATCAGAAAAATCCGCTGGTGCAAACGTTGGCTTCGAAACGGTTGGCGGTAGTTTATTTGCAGCAAAAGAAATACGATGAAGCATTGGCAGTATTGGATAAAAAAGTGGAAGCAAGTTTTGAACCGTTATTGCAGGAAGCCAGAGGCGATGTATACCTTGCTCAAGGTAAAAATAAAGAAGCTTTGCACGCATACGAGCAAGCATTGGCAAAACTGCCTAAAGATGCTGCCGACCAAGAATTGTTGTTGCTCAAGGCGGAACAGTTGAAATAAGGCCGTCTGAAAAAACAGATAAACCAATTCTAGGGGCTACCGGCAAATCCGCCTTCGGCAGATTTTGTCGGTAGCCTCGGGTTTGTTCGAATTAAAATTTTTCAAAAGCAAGTAGTTAAATTGTTTTTGGTAAGAAAAACAGTTGAGAATAAAATGTCGATAATTTTAAAGTCCTGTGCGAGCCATAGTATTTTATATTGTTGATATTCCAAATAAAACGATATTGTTTGGCCGTCTGAAAACGGTCTGCATATCGGTAACATGAGAAGCGCTTATTCTTTTGCCGTTTTATAGGTGCGCATAGCTCAAGAAACAGAGATATATAATGAAACCCACCATTGCCCTTGTCGGCCGCCCGAATGTCGGCAAGTCGACGTTATTTAACCGCCTGACACGCACGAAAGATGCGTTAGTGGCCGATTTGCCGGGGCTGACGCGTGACCGCCATTACGGACACGGGCGCGTCGGCAGTAAACCTTATTTGGTTATTGACACCGGAGGTTTTGAGCCGGTTGTCGATAGCGGTATTTTGCACGAGATGGCAAAACACACATTGCAGGCGGTTGACGAAGCCGATGCGGTTGTGTTTCTTGTAGACGGGCGTACCGGCTTGACTCCGCAGGATAAAATCATTGCCGACCGTTTGCGCCAAAGCCCGCGTCCCGTGTATTTGGCTGTAAATAAAGGTGAAGGAGGCAACCATGCAGTGTTGGCATCAGAGTTTTATGAATTGGCTTTGGGTGAACCTCATGTGATTTCGGGAGCACACGGGGATGGCGTGTATTATCTGATTGAAGAAATTTTAGCCAATTTCCCCGAAGCGGAAGAAGAACCCGAGCAGCCCAAACATCCGGTATTCGCCGTGATAGGCCGCCCGAATGTCGGTAAGTCTACGTTGGTTAATGCCATTCTCGGAGAAGAGCGTGTTATCGCTTTCGATATGGCAGGAACGACACGCGACAGCATCCATATCGACTTCGAGCGCGACGGCAAGCCGTTTACCATAATTGATACGGCAGGTGTCCGTCGTCGTGGAAAAGTAGAAGAGGCGGTAGAGAAATTCTCAGTAATTAAAGCAATGCAGGCAATTGAGGCTGCGAACGTGGCGGTATTGGTTTTAGATGCCCGACAGGATATTGCCGATCAGGATGCTACGATTGCCGGTTTTGCTTTGGAAGCAGGACGTGCGTTGGTTGTTGCCGTCAACAAATGGGACGGAATCACCGAAGAGCGTCGCGAACAGGTAAAGCGTGATATTGCACGCAAGCTGTATTTTTTGGATTTTGCCAAATTCCATTATATCTCCGCATTGAAAGAACGCGGCATCGACGGATTGTTTGACAGCATCCAAGCCGCTTATGATGCTGCAATGATCAAAATGCCCACGCCCAAGATTACCCGTGTGTTGCAAAGTGCTATTGAGCGGCAACAACCCCCGCGTGCAGGTTTGGTAAGGCCCAAAATGCGTTACGCCCACCAAGGCGGCATGAATCCGCCCGTTATCGTGGTGCACGGTAATTCGCTGCATGCCATTTCCGATAGTTATACCCGCTATTTGACGCAAACTTTCCGTAAGGCCTTCAATTTGCAGGGAACGCCTTTGCGTATTCAATACAATGTTTCGGAAAATCCGTATGAACAGGCTGATGACAAACCGAAGAAAAAGCCGTTACGCCGTGTAGCGTTGAGCAACCGGATTGAGAAGCGGGAAGGGCGTAAAGAAGAAAAAAAACGCTTTAAAAAGAAAACAAAAGTCAGTGTGAAGAAATTGCAGAGTAAATAATCAAAGTGAAAAGAGGCCGTCTGAAAAACAGTTTTCAGACGGCCTCTTCTTTGAATGCGGTGCAAGATATGCCGGTAGAGCAAACGTAAACGTAGCATCTGCAAAATTTAAGCACACGATCGGCGGATAACTCCGGAATGCATCTCAAGCCGATGATCGATAAAAGTTTTTTAAATAAGATTACTCGGTATCAGGGAGCTTCATTGCCAGAACGGTTGCCTCCTGCTTGCTGCGGAAATCTGCCAATTTTTGTGCGAGCAAACCGTCTTCATTGGCTAACATAGATACTGCAAACAAAGCGGCATTGGCTGCTCCGGCCTCACCGATGGCGAAGGTGGCGACGGGCACACCTTTAGGCATTTGTACGATTGAGAGCAGAGAATCTTCGCCGCGAAGGTATTTGCTCGGTACGGGCACGCCCAGCACGGGAACGGTTGTTTTGGCGGCTACCATTCCGGGTA
Source organism: Neisseria sp. MVDL19-042950 (assembly GCF_030504625.1). Classification (GTDB taxonomy): domain Bacteria; phylum Pseudomonadota; class Gammaproteobacteria; order Burkholderiales; family Neisseriaceae; genus Neisseria. The sequence continues at coordinate 276,657 of NZ_JAUKWH010000001.1, forward strand.
GGTGCGCGGCTCCGCCCGCGCCCGCGATGATGGCTTTGATACCGCGTTTGCGGGCGGTTTCGGCATATTCGAACATTAAATCGGGTGTGCGGTGGGCGGAAACGACCAGCGCTTCGTATTCTACGCCGAATTCTTTTAGAAACTCCGCGGCATGCTGCATAACAGGCCAATCGCTGTTACTGCCCATGATGATACCGACTTGAATCATGTAATTTTCCTTGTGGGGATGGTTGTGAGATAGAAAGAAAAAGAATATTTGTTTTCAGACGGCCTCTGACGTTTAGCGTTTTTTTAATTTTGTTGCCGCGCGCTTGGCGGCAGCGCTGTCGGGATAAATCTGAATCAGTTTGCGCCATGTGTCGCGCGCAATATCCTGCTGCTGCATACGGTATTGGCAGTTTGCTACGTCAAATAGGGCATTAGGGGCTTGCGGGCTGTTGCGGAAGCGGTTGACATAACGGTTGCCTATGTGAATTACCGACTCACAGTTGCCCAAGCGCAAATGGCTTTGTTGGAGCAGATACATGCTTTGGCGGGCGGTCTCATCACCGTTGCCGCCTCCCTCCGCATTTTTCAGCAAGGGAAGAACGGCACTGTAATTGCCGTTCTGGTAATGTTTTTGTGCTTGGGCGTAAGCGGCAATCGCGGCGGGAGAGCTGGAACGCGTTTGGGAAGGCGTTGTTTCCGCAGGTGTTTTAGATTGCGGCTGGCGGGGAGCTTGCTTCGGTGCGCGGCGTTCAAGTTGGCGGATGCGGGTTTGCAAACCGGATATTTGTTCTTCAAGACGGGTAATCTGCATGCCGAGCGTGTTGATTTGCGTCTGCATGTCCGGTTCGGGGTAGGGAATGCCTGAGGGTTTGTCGGCTTGTTTCGGTATTCCGGCACAGGCACTCAATAGTAAGGAGGAAAATAACAGGGCGGAGAATTTTATTTTCATGATGTTTGCTCGGTTATTTTTTCAAAAGCAGGGTCAAGCCGTCGCCTACGGGCAGAGTAATGGGAACGATGCGGTGATCATGCGGCAGATTTTGATTGAATTCCCGTAAAACCGTATGGGCGGGCGGGCTGTGTTCTCCGGCGGGTTCGAGTACGCGCCCGCCGAGCAATACGTTGTCTATGGCGATAATGCCGCCGCTGCGTACCAATTGCAGGCAGCGTTCGTAATATTGCGGGGTGGGCGGTTTGTCGGCATCTATCAGTGCCATATCGTAACTGCCGCTTTCTCCGGCGGCAATCAAGTCGTCAAGCGTAAGCAAAGCGGGTTGCAGGTGCAGGCTGATTTTGTCGGCAATGCCTGCTTCCTGCCAAGTTTCGCGGGCGATATCCGTGAACGTAACATTGATATCGCATGCGGTGATTTTACCGTGTTCCGGCAGGGTAAGCGCCATTGCCGTGCTGCTATAACCGGTAAACACGCCCACTTCGAGATAGCGTTCGGCTCTGATCAGCTTGACCAACCAAGTGAGCAATGCCGCTTGTTCCGGCGCAATCGCCATTTTGCCGAGGCGGTGTGAAGCGGTACGCCCGCGTAATCGGGTTAAAACCGGATGTTCGGGTTCGCCGATGCCGTGCAAATAAGCAAGCAGTTGCGGGTCGATGTTGTGTATGTGCGTTGCCATACCGGTTAGGCCGTCTGAAAATCAGTCGGGCTGGTAAGCATACGGTTTTTTAGGCAGTTTGGCCGCTTCGAAACCGGCTTGTTCTTCGGGGTTGAGTTCGACATCCCAAAGCAGACTGCGGTTTTTCAGGCGCTGTTCGGCTTCCTGAGGGTTTTTCTCCAGAAATTCGTCAATGAATCGGGTGGCATCGGATTTGTAGTGGTACATGGTGTTCTCCTGTAAAGTAGGGTGTATTATAGCCGAAAAAATTTTTTACAAACATCTTGATAAGGTATAATACGCGGTTTCTTTTTGATATTTTAAGGCCGTCTGAAACCTTTGCAGATAGGCTTGCGTACCGCAGGTTTATCCGCAAAGGTTTCAAACACGAAACACCATGTTTCAGACGGCCTGTTTTGAGATTGATTGCGAAAAATAATATGTTGAAAAAATGGCTGCATAAGGTTTTGCCCGGGAAGTCAGGCAAAGGCAAGCCGCGTGTCCGCAAAGAAGTAATCCCATTCAGTGAACACAAAATCAGTGCCGACCAGCTTAGTTTTGCCGCCGAAAAAGTTGTCCGCCGCCTGCACAATGAAGGCTATGAAGCCTATGTGGTCGGAGGTGCCGTGCGCGATTTGCTGCTCGGTATCGAACCGAAAGATTTTGATGTAGCCACCAACGCTACGCCCGAACAAGTGCGCAAAGTATTCCGCCGCAGCCGCATTATCGGCCGCCGTTTCCAAATCGTACACGTGATGATCGGCCCCGAAACCATCGAAGTAACCACCTTCCGGGGAGGCGGCAAGGTTCAGCAAAACGAACATGGCCGTATCATGAAAGACAATACCTACGGCTCGATGGAAGAAGACGCGATGCGTCGCGATTTTACCTGCAATGCCCTGTATTACGACCCGATACGCCAGCAGATTATCGACTTCCATCATGGCGTTTCCGATGTCCGCGCACGCAAATTGGTAATGATAGGCAACCCTGCCGAGCGCTATCAGGAAGACCCCGTGAGGGTGCTCCGCGCCGTGCGTTTGTCGGGCAAACTGGGGTTTGAAGTCGAAAGAAACACTGCGGAACCCATTCCCGCTTTTGCAGGCCGTCTGAAACAAGAGCCTGTGGCACGGCTGTTTGACGAAATCATGAAGCTGTTGTTTTCAGGCCATGCGGGGCAGTGTTTGCAGCAAATGAATACGCTCGGCATTCCGGGCAAAATCCACCCGTTGCTCAATGCTCTGCAACATACTGAAAACGGCAGGCAAAATATTGTTTCACTGGCTCTGCGCAATACCGACGAACGTTTGCGGGCGGATAAATCGGTGTCGGTAGGCTTCGTACTGGCCGCCGTGTTGTGGCCGCAACTGAATACTTATTGGCAGAAGAATATGAGCCAAGGCCAGAAACCGGTGGTGGCATTGAATAACGCCATCGGCGATTTGCGCGACGATGTGGAAAAAGGTTGGGGCGTGCCGCAACGCTTTGCCGCCACCATGCGCGAAATATGGCAGTTGCAACCGCAATTTGACAACCGCAAAGGAGCACGCCCGCACCGCCTGATCGCCCAGCAGCGTTTCAGGGCCGCTTACGATTTCCTGACATTGCGCGGCGAAGCGGGAGAGGTGGATGGCGAATTGGTGCAGTGGTGGACGAAATTCCAGCACGCCGACGACGAAATCCGTATGCAGATGACTGCGGTACAGCAGAAGCGCGGCGGTGAAACGTCCGGCGACAAGCCCAAGCGCAAACGCCGCCGCAAACCGAAGCAAAAAATTGAAAACAGCGGCAGTAATGCCGGATAACGCTGCTGCATATGGCGAGAGGCCGTCTGAATGTTTTTCAGGCGGCCTCTCGCCATATAAGACAACAAAACAACAACCGCGGTTAAACCGATTTAACTTGTTTTACGGTACAATGCGCGTTTATTTTTACTGAATAAAAGGCGGCCTGAACAAATGGCATCTTTAGAAACTTGGATCGGCCTGCGGTATCTGCGGGCGAAAAAACGCAACGGATTCATGTCGTTTATTACCATGATTTCAATTGCCGGTATTGCGCTGGGCGTAACAGCATTGATTGTGGTGTTGTCGGTAATGAACGGCTTCCAAAAGGAAATCCGTGGCCAGCTTTTGAATGTGGCACCGCATGCCGAAATCGGCTATTACGATGCCGGTAATGGCGAAACATGGGCGGATTTGCGCGATTTTGTGAAAGGCCGTAAAGAGGTATTGGCTACCGCTCCTTATGTGGCGGATCAAGCGTTGCTGGCAAATGCGGGTGAAGTGCGCGGTGTGCAGATTCGCGGCGTGTTGCCTGCGGAAGAAAAAAACGTGGTCGATTACGGCAAAGATATGCCTGCGGGCAGTTTCGACGATTTGAAGCCGGGTGAGTTCGACATTATTCTCGGAGAAGGTTTGGCTGAGGCTTTAGGGGCCGAAAAAGGAGGGAAAGTAACTGTGATTACGCCGGAAGGCAATGTTACCCCTGCCGGTGTGGTGCCGCGCCTGAAACAGTTTAATGTGGTAGGCATTGTGAGAACCGGAGTATATGAGGTAGATAATTCGCTGGCGATGACCCATCTTAAAGATGCCCAAGTATTATATCGTTTGACTGACGGCATGACGGGTTTGCGCCTGAAGCTGGCTGATCCGCAGAATGCTCCCGATTTTATACGCGACCTCGTTCCCACCGCCCAGCGCGACAAAGTGTGGGTGCGCGATTGGACGTTTGCAAACCGCAGTTATTTTGAGGCGGTTGAGCTGGAAAAACGGATGATGTTTATCATCTTGACACTGATTATCGCTGTGGCTGCGTTTAATTTGGTGTCTTCATTGGTAATGGCGGTTACCGAGAAACAGGCTGATATTGCTATTTTGCGTACATTGGGGCTGCCGCCTGCCGGAGTGATGAAAATCTTTATGGTGCAGGGGGCGTTTGCGGGTTTCTTCGGCACGCTTATCGGTGTGATTTGCGGTGTGTTGTTAGGTTGGAATGTCGGTAAAATTGTGGCCTTTTTCGAAGAGCTGTTCGGCGTGCACCTGATTAATTCGCAAATTTATTTCATTGACTACCTACCGAGTGATGTCAACATGAGCGATGTGGCCGTGATTGCCGCGATTTCTTTGGTGCTGGCCTTTATCGCCACGCTGTATCCGAGCTGGCGTGCGGCGAAAACCCAACCGGCGGAGGCGTTGCGTTATGAATAATATTGTATTGAGCTGTCAGAACGTCAGTAAAAGCTACCAAGACGGCGTGTTGAGTGTGGATGTGCTCAATAACCTGAATTTTCAGGTTGACGAAGGCCAAAGCGTGAGCATTATCGGTGCGTCGGGCAGCGGCAAATCGACTTTGCTGCATATTCTCGGCGGCTTGGATATGCCGACTTCGGGCAGCGTCAATCTGATGGGACATGATTTGGGCAAGATGAACCAAAAGCAGCTAGGTGATTTGCGCAATCGGTATCTGGGTTTCGTTTATCAGTTCCACCACCTGCTGCCTGAATTTTCGGCATTGGAAAATGTGATGATGCCGTTGTTGATCGGCAAGAAGCCGAAAGCGGAAGCTGAAGAGCAGGCAGCGGCGATGTTGGAAAAGGTGGGTTTGAAGCAGCGTATGTTGCACCGCCCGAGCGAACTTTCCGGCGGCGAGCGCCAGCGTGCGGCGATTGCCCGTGCTTTGGTAACGCGCCCGAAATGTCTGCTGGCTGACGAGCCGACGGGTAATCTCGACCGTAAAAACGCTCAAAATGTGCTCGACATGATGCTGGATTTGAAAAACGAGTTGGGCACGAGTTTGATCGTGGTAACGCATGACGACGAATTAGCCGCCCGCTTCGACCGCGTGATGACCATGACCGACGGCCGTTTGAACGACAAATAGCCATCGGTTTGTATATTGCAAGGCCGTCTGAAAACATGTTTTCAGACGGCCTGTGTTTTTATCATGCAGGCTTGCCCGATAATCGTTTTTGAACCGGCGGTTCTGCCATGCCGACCGGCCTTGCCATAATACTGTTCGGCATGGTGTTTAAACCTTGCAGTCGGCAATTATTATCGGGTTTTGCGACAGTCTTCGCCGTATTGGTTTTTGCTTGGATTAGCTATAGAATACGTTTCGGCTTTTTGATAACCGCATCACAACATATAACCACTCGACTTAATTTGATAAAGGCCGTCTGAAAACATCTTTGCGCTTTTCAGACGGCCTGATTGAATCTATATACAAAGGAACACACCATGCCAGCTTACCGCTCCAAAACCTCCACCCACGGCCGCAATATGGCCGGCGCACGCGCTTTATGGCGTGCCACCGGCGTGGCCGACGAAGATTTCGGCAAACCGATTATCGCCATTGCCAACTCGTTCACCCAGTTCGTGCCCGGCCATGTGCATCTGCACAATATGGGGCAACTCGTGGCGCGCGAAATCGAAAAAGCAGGCGGTTTGGCGAAAGAATTCAACACTATCGCGGTGGACGACGGCATTGCCATGGGCCACAGCGGTATGCTCTACAGCCTGCCCAGCCGCGATTTGATTGCCGATTCGGTGGAATACATGGTCAACGCGCATTGTGCCGACGCGCTGGTGTGCATTTCCAACTGCGACAAAATCACCCCGGGCATGCTGATGGCCGCCATGCGCCTGAACATTCCCACCGTGTTTGTTTCGGGTGGCCCGATGGAAGCTGGCAAAGTCATCGGTGTGGCCAACATCACCGACCCCCGCAAGCTGGATTTGGTGGACGCAATGGTCGATGCCGCCAACGACGAAGTGTCCGACGAAGAAGTAGCGGCGGTAGAACGCTCCGCCTGCCCGACCTGCGGCTCCTGCTCCGGCATGTTTACCGCCAACTCGATGAACTGCCTCACCGAAGCCTTGGGCTTGTCGCTGCCGGGCAACGGCTCGCTGCTGGCCACCCACGCAGGCCGTAAAGAACTGTTTTTGGAAGCAGGCCGTCTGATTGTGGAAATTACCAAACGCTATTACGAGCAAGACGACGAGAGCGTATTGCCGCGCAGCATCGCCACCAAAGCCGCGTTTGAAAACGCCATGAGTTTGGACGTGGCAATGGGCGGTTCCACCAACACCGTGCTGCATCTGTTGGCCGCCGCCAGCGAAGCGCAAGTGGATTTCAAAATGGCCGACATCGACCGCATCAGCCGCCAAGTGCCGTGTTTGTGTAAGGTTGCACCCGCCACGCAGAAATACCACATGGAAGACGTACACCGTGCGGGCGGCGTGATGGGCATTCTGGCCGAACTCGACCGCGCCGGCTGCCTGAAAACCGATGTTTCCACCGTTCACGAAAAAACCTTGAAAGACGCGCTGGCGAAATGGGACATCACCAACCCTGTCAACGAAACCGCGCATGAGCGCTACAAGGCCGCACCGGGCGGCGTGCGCACCACCGAAGCCTTTTCGCAAAACCGACAATGGCCTTCGCTTGACCTCGACCGCGAAAACGGCTGTATCCGCAGCAAAGCACATGCTTATTCGCAAGACGGCGGCTTGGCCGTGCTGTTCGGCAACATCGCCGAGCGCGGCTGCGTGGTAAAAACCGCCGGTGTGGACGACAGCATTCTCAAATTCACCGGCCGCGCGCGCGTGTTTGAAAGCCAAGATTCCGCCGTGGCGGGCATTTTGGATAACCAAATCGTCGCCGGCGATATTGTGATTATTCGCTACGAAGGCCCGAAAGGCGGCCCGGGCATGCAGGAAATGCTCTATCCCACCAGTTACCTGAAATCCAAAGGCTTGGGCAAAGCATGCGCCTTGCTCACCGACGGCCGTTTTTCAGGCGGCACTTCCGGCTTGAGCATCGGCCATGTTTCGCCCGAAGCGGCGGAAGGCGGTGCCATCGGTTTGGTGAAAGAGGGCGACACCATCGAAATCGACATCCCTAACCGCAGCATCCGTTTGGTCGTTTCCGATGAAGAGTTGGCCGCGCGCCGCAGCGAAATGGAAGCGCGCGGAGCCAAAGCGTGGAAACCCGAAAACCGCGACCGCCACGTTTCCGCCTCCTTGCGTGCTTACGCGGCCATGACCACTTCCGCTGACACCGGCGCGGTGCGTGATGTGAGCCAAGTCGAGCGCAAATAAGCGTTAATGATTAAGAGGCCGTCTGAAAACATGTTTTCAGACGGCCTCTTGGTTTATGCCAGCACGCGCGGGAAGAGGATTTCGTTTTCCAAAACGATATGGTCGTTCAAATCATCTACCAATTCCCGTATCAGCGCATACAGCCGCTGCCAGCTTCCGCAGGCACCTTCGGGGGCTTGCAGGTTGCCGGTCAGTTCGAGCAGGCGGGAAACGGCGGCTTCGTGTTGGTCGTGTTCGTGCATCATCATGCGGATGGGCATGGCTGCGCCGCGTCCGGCACCTTGGTTGATCATCGGAAACAGCACTTGCTCTTCTTTCATCATGTGGCTGAACAGCTCCGCCTGCATGTGTTGTAGCAGCGGCAGCACTTCGGCGGGAAACGTGCCTTCATGCACGGTGGCAACTTTTTCCGCCAGCGGAATCAGCTCGGCAAACTGGCGGCGGTGGGTGTCGTGGTAGCGGCTCAAAATATGGCCGGTAACGGCATCGAACGGCGCTTGTTGCCAAAGGGTAAAATCGGTCATGGTTGCGGCTCCTTAAGAAATAGGCGTTTGAATTCTGCTATGATTGGGCTGTTTTTAATTGTCGAGGCCGTCTGAAATGAAACTTACCGCCATTACCCGTTATCCCGTTAAATCTATGGGCGGCAATCCGCTTGCCGAAGCTCCCGTTTTTGCCGCGGGGCTGCCGCATGACCGCGAATGGCTGGTGGCGACACCGCAGGGCGGGTTTGTTACGGCGCGCAAGTTTCCGCAGATGCTGTTGTGGCAAACCGAAGCCTCGCCGGAGCGACTCGTGCTTACCGCTCCCGACGGCAGCCGCAGAACGGTGGGCGTTGATGAGATGGTCGACACCGCCGACGTAACGGTTTGGAAAGACAACTTTCCCGCCCGCTGCGGCAGTGCCGAAACCGATGCGTGGTTGTCTGAAAAACTCGGCATCGAAGCCCGCCTTTTCTGGTTGGGCAATCCCAGCCGGCGCATACTGGCTTATTCGCAAACGCCGCTTTCTTTTGCCGACGGCGCACCGTTTCTGCTCGCCAACACCGCCTCGCTCGACGATTTGAATCGGATGCTCGACACGCCCGTGGAAATGGAGCGTTTCCGTGCCAATTTTGTCGTGGCGGGTACGGAAGCCTACGAAGAGGAAAAATGGCACCGCCTCCGCATCGGCGAAGTGGAGTTTGAAAACTTCAAACCCTGTACGCGCTGCGTCATGACGACGGTTGATCTTCAAACGGCCAGAAAAGACCCGTTCCAAGAACCTCTCAGCACACTTGCCATTGCCCGCAATGCCATCTTCGGCGTGAATCTGGTGGCGCTTAACGAAGGCACGGTAAGGCTGGGCGATGAGATCGAAGTGCTGTCGTATAAATAGCGTTTGCCGCAAAATTTTTCAGACGGCCTCTTTTATGTTTCATATTTTCTTTTATGTTTCATATTTTATGAATGATTGGAGACGGCGTATATACGCCGGTGGGAGTAGGGTGTGAATGTTTGCGGATGCGGGGCGGGCATTCGTACCCGTTGTTTTATATCGGAAATCAAGGCGGGCGGAAATGCCCGCCTGATTATTTGAACAGGCTGCCGGAAACTTACCAAGCCACAACATAAGTGATGCGGTAATCCAGCGGCAGCATACCGTTCGGCGCGCGCATGTTTTCGTAGGCTGTCTGAAAACGCTGCCAGCGTTGTTTGCCCGTCAAGCCTTTGTTTTCACGTGCGATCACATGATTGGCGCCGATGTTTTTCAGGCTGTGCAGCAGGGCTTGGAGGGTGGGGAAATATTGGGTATGCGTTTCGGTGTGTATCCGTAGGTTGGGAAAGCAGTTAAAGGCCGTCTGAATTTCGCTTTCGGTAAGGAAGCGGTTGACGTGCGCGGCTTCATCGGCGGCCTGCCATGCCTGTTTGAGCTGTTGCAGGCTGCCTGCGCCGATAGTGGCGACGGCCGCGCAGCCGCCGGGCTGAATCACGCGCTGCATTTCGGCGGCGGCTTGTTCGAGTGTGCACCATTGCAGGGCGAGGCTGCTGAAGCAGGCGTTGACGCTGCTATCGGCGAGCGGCAGGGATTCGGCATCGGCGAGCAGGCAGCAGTCGGCGCGGCGGTGGCGGGCGATGTGTTGCAACATGCCTTCGGCCAAATCGAGGGCGAGCACGTTTGCGCCGCGACTGCGTATTTTTTCGCTGACCCAGCCGCTGCCCGCGCCGATGTCGGCAACGGTTTTACGGTTGAGGCCGTCTGAAAAACGGCTTTCCAGCAGTTGCAGCAAACGCAGCGCAGCCTGCTGTTGAACGTCGGCATACGCGTCGTAACCGGCGGCGGCTTGGCTGAAGGCGCGGGCGATGAGGTGTTTGGACGGGGTTTCAGACGGCATCTTGCAAGCCTTTGATTAGTGTTTCGATATGCGTCGGTTCGTGGGCGGCGGTGAAGGTAATCCGCAGCCGCGCCTGCCCGACGGGCACGGTGGGTGGGCGGATGGCGGGCACATACAGGCCGTGTCCGCGCAGTATGGCGGATGCGGATAAAGCGGCTTCGTTGCTGCCGCAGAGAAAGGGCTGGATGGGCGTTTCAGACGGCATCAGGCGTTCCCGCAGGCCGCATTCGGATAAGGCCGTCTGAAAAAAGTGGATATTGCCGCGCAGTTTGCCGCGCAAATCGTCGGCGCTGCGGATGCGGGCGAAGGCGGCGGAAAGGGCGGCGGCTTGAGCGGGCGGGAAGGCGGTGCTGTAAATCAGGTGGCGGGCGAACTGAGTGAGGTATTCGGCAACGGTGCGGCTGCACAATACCGCCGCGCCCATCAGCCCGACCGCTTTGCCGAAGGTAACGATCAATATGTCGGGTTGCACGCCCGCCGCTGCCGCGCTGCCACGGCCTTCGCTGCCGAGGATGCCGATGCCGTGTGCGTCGTCGAGCAGCAGCCATGCGCTGTATCGTTCACACAGGGTTTTCAGACGGCCTAAGTCGGCAGTATCGCCGTCCATGCTGAACACGCCTTCGCTGGCCACCAAGATTCTTTTTCCTTGATGTTCAATCAGTTGTTTTTCCAAAACATCATATTGCCGATGGGCGAACCGCTTAAACTGCGCGGGGCCGAGGGCGGCGGCTTCCTGCATGGAGGCGTGGCAGAGTTTGTCGGCCAGCAGCACGTCGTTTTTGCCCAATAAACCGAGCAGCACGGCTTGGTTGGCGGCGTAACCGCTGGGAAACAAGATGGCGCATTCGTAACCCAGCCAATCGGCCAAACGGTTTTCCAGCGTTTCATGCGCGTCGGTGTGGCCGCTAACCAAAGGCGAACCGCCGCTGCCGGTGCCGTACTGCGCCAAAGCCTGCTGCCACGCGGCGATGATACCCGGGTCGCGGCTGAGACCGAGGTAGTCGTTGCCGGCGAAATTGAGATAGCGTTTTCCGCCGTTTTCGAGATAAGGCGGCGTTGTGTCGGCGCAGCGGGCGGTGCGGCGGCGGTAGGCTCGTTTGGCCGCTTGGCTGTCGAGCGCGGCTTGCAGGTGGTCGTTCCAATTCATCATGGCTGCGGCGGGTAGAAAGCGGCAGAGTGTGTATGGTTTCAGACGGCCTGTCAAATGCAAAACCGCCCGAGCAAGGGCTTTTTTTGTTACACTACGCCGTTGCATTTTTCGAGCTTGTCTGCCGGCTTGAGGCCGTCTGAAAAACAGAAAACAACGCGAAAACCGCCATGCGTAGTATCTGCCTGCACACTTTTTTGCCCTGCTCCGCCGAAGAAGCGGCTGCGCACCTGAAAAAGCCGTCGTTGCTGCTGTATGTGGCGCGTCCGTTGGTTGTTTTCAGCCCGTGCCGAAACGAAACGCTTCCCGAAACATGGCAAGCCGCCGCCTACCGGCTCAACATGCACCTGTTCGGCCTTGTGCCGCTGGGCTGGCAGATCGTGGATATTTCCTATCCGGCGGCAGACTGCTTCACCATGCTCGACAACGGCCGCGGCGTGCTGATACGCCGCTGGCGGCATACGGTTACCGTCAAACCTCAAAACGGCGGCTGTCTGTATGGCGACCGTGTGGAAATAGATGCGGGCATGCTGACTGCGCCGATGGCAATCGCTGCCCGCCTCTTTTTCCGCCACCGCCAACGGCGTTTGCGGCATTTGGCGGCAAACGGCTTTCGGATGTGAAGGCCGTCTGAAAAAATACAGCCCTCCGCAACCTACATTATCCGTAAGAGGCCGTCTGAAACAGGCCGTCTGAATTTGGAATCTTTATGCTTTTCGACCTAAACCGTTATTCCTACCCCGTTTTCCGTAAAGAAAGCAAAAAACTCGTGCTGCTCGCCCTGCCGATGCTGCTTGCCCAAGTGGCGCAAGTGGGTGTGGGCTTTGTGGATACGGTGATGGCGGGCGGTGCGGGTAAAAACGATTTGGCCGCCGTCGCCCTCGGCAGCAGCGCGTTTGTGATGGTGTACATCACTTTCCTCGGCGTGATGACGGCATTGAATCCGATCATTTCCCAGCTTTACGGCGCAGGCAAATACGACGAAGTGGGCGAAACGGGGCGGCAGAGTATGTGGTTCGGCCTGATGATGGGCGTGATAGGCATGTTGCTGATGTGGCTGGCTATTGTTCCGTTTCAGAAACTGCTCGATTTGAATGAAAACGTCGAAAGCATGATGGCGCAATACATGCTGTTTACCGGCTTGGCCATGCCTGCGGCGATGATACACCGCGCCTTGCATGCCTATGCTTCAAGCCTGAACCGGCCGCGCGTGATTATGATTGTGAGTTTTTTGGCGTTTTTTCTGAACGTGCCGCTCAATTATGCGTTTGTGTACGGTAAATTCGGCATGCCTGCGCTGGGCGGTGCGGGTTGCGGTGTGGCAACTACCTTGGTGTTTTGGTTCAACGCCGCCGCGCTTTGGCTGTATGTGGTGAAGCAGAAATACTTCAGGCAGTTTAAGCTGACCGAGCGGTTCAGCAAGCCCGATATGAAGGTGTTCAAACAAATCTGGAAACTGGGCGCACCGATCGGTTTGTCGTTTTTTCTGGAAGTGAGCCTGTTTTCGTGCATCGTGTTTTTGGTGGCACGGCAAGGCGAAGATTATGTGGCGGCGCAGCAAGTGGTGATCAGCTTAACCAGCGTGATTTATATGATTCCGCAAAGCATCGGCTCGGCAGGCACGGTGCGGGTGGCCTACACCATCGGCCGCAGGGAATATGCGCGGGCGCGTTATATTTCGGGCGTTTCATTGGTTTTGGGCGTGGTGATGGCGGTGTTTACCGCTTTGCTGTTGGTATTTTTACGCTACCCGCTGGCAGGCATGTACACCGACGATGCGGCGGTATTGGCGATTGCGGCAACGGTGCTGCTGTTTGCGGCGGTGTTTCAGTTGGGCGACGCCACCCAATGCGTCGCTTCTTATGCCCTGCGCGGTTATAAAGTAACCAAAATCCCGATGCTGATTCACGCCGTGGCCTTTTGGGGCTTCGGTTTGGTACCGGGCTATCTGCTGGCCTATTCGGCAGACATGGGCATTTACGGTTTTTGGACGGCACTGGTGATTTCGCTCACCGTCGCCGCCGTTTTACTGGTTTGGTATTTGGAAATATGCAGCCGTTCGGTGGCTGAACGTAAAAGGATGTTGTGATGCAATTGTTGCACGATGTGGATTTAACGCCGCTCAACACATTCGGCCTCAAAGCCGCGGCGCGTGATTTTGCCGTGTTGGAAAACGAAGCGGATTTGCCGGAATTGGTAAAGCTGCCCCAATTCGACCGCCATACCGTTTTGTGGCTCGGCGGCGGCAGCAATATCCTGCTGATGCGCGACTACGACGGGCTGGTCGTCCACATGCAAAATAAAGGCATACGCGAACTTTTCCGTTCAGACGGCCTCGTTTATATAGAAGCGCAGGCCGGCGAAGTGTGGCACGACTTTGTGTTGAAAACGCTGGATATGGGCTTGAGCGGTTTGGAAAACCTCAGCCTGATTCCGGGCACGGTAGGCGCGTCGCCGGTGCAGAATATCGGCGCATACGGCGTGGAAGTGAAAGACATCATCCACAGCGTGCGCTGCTTTGATTTGGACACTTTAACTTTTGTCGAATTAAGCAATGCCGACTGCTGCTTTTCCTACCGTGAAAGCCTGTTCAAACAGCAAGGCAAAGGGCGCTATGTGATTGTTTCGGTTGTGTTCGCCTTAAAAGAACAATTCACCGCCAACGTCCGCTACGGCGATTTGGCTGCCGTATTGGCGGAAAAATGCGCAGGCCGTGCGGCAACGGCGAAAGACGTATCCGAAGCCGTGTGCAGCATCCGCGCCAGCAAACTGCCCGACCCGAAAGTGCTGGGCAATGTCGGCAGTTTTTTCAAAAACCCGATTGTCGATAACGAAACCGCGCAAAAGCTGCTGGCACAATACCCCGAAATGCCGCATTACCCGCAAGCCGACGGCAGCGTCAAACTGGCGGCGGGCTGGTTGATCGACCAATGCCGTCTGAAAGGCTACGGCATAGGCGGTGCGGCGGTGCACGACAAACAGGCTTTGGTGCTGGTCAACAAACAGCAGGCCACAGCGCAAGACGTTTACCGCCTCGCGCAATACATCTGCCAAATCGTACAGGAACGCTTCGGTGTGGCATTGCATGCGGAACCGAACTGGCTTCCGGCATCTTTTTCGTTGTGATTGCAGCCAAAACAAAACGGCTTGGTTATAATCAACCGTTTGTTAAGGGCATAAATTGAAACGGGCGGCGGTATGCCGCCTTAAGGAGTAGCAACGTGGCAAAAGAAATAAAAATAAATACTTATACCAGAATCATTGATGCGGGTCTGATGTTGTTCAACGAAGAAGGCGAACGCAACATCAGCACCAACCACATTGCCGCCCATTTGGGCATCAGCCCGGGCAACCTCTATTACCATTTCCGCAATAAAGACGAAATCATCGTCCAGCTGTTCAAACGGTACAGCGACGATTTGCTCAACTACCTGCACAACGCCCAACTGCCCGCAGGCGTATGCGACGCCATCAGCTACATGTCGGGTATTTACGACGTGATGTGGCGCTACCGTTTCCTCTTCAGCGACGTGAACACCTTGCTGGCAAGAAGCGCGGAGTTGTTGGGCGAACACAATAATTTCACCCAAGCCAAAGTGTCGCCGCTGCTGGTGAACCTGCTCACCCGCTTAAACGGCTTGGGCATCATCAAAGCCGACGAAACCGCCATGAACGATTTGGCTTTAAACATGTGGATGGTAACCAAATACTGGTTCGATTTCGACGGCTCGCTGCGCGGCCGCGCCAAACTGACCGAAGATTCCAAAGTCCGCGGCATCCAGCGCACCCTCAGCCTGCTGCGCCCTTATCTTTTGCCGGAATATCTGGCCGAGTTTGACGAAACCGTCAGCAGCCTGACGTTGGAATCGGACTGTGTGAACGATACGATGTATCGGGGCTGAAACGGCAATAAACTGTTTTTGATCGGAGGCCGTCTGAAACTTTTCAGACGGCCTTTTTACGTAGCCTTGTTTCAGACGGCCATATTTGCGGTAACAAATAAACTTACAACTGCTGCGGCGTTGCTGCGCTTGGCCGTATCGCTTGTATTACCTGCGGCTTGCCGCCTCGTATCAAAAGTGGGTTTATTTGCTATACAATACCCGCTTCTTACTTTTTTGAAATTGCCGGTAACATGAAAAACATTGTTGTTTATTGCGGTTCCAATCTGGGAGATACCTCCGCTTATTTCCATGCGGCTCAAGCGATGGGGGCGGCCATAGCCGCACGCGGCAGCCGTTTGGTTTACGGCGGCGGCAGAATCGGCCTGATGGGAACGGTGGCCGATGCCGTGCTGGCAAACGGCGGTAAAGTAACCGGTGTGATTCCCACGTTTTTGCGGGAAAAAGAAGTGGCGCATACCGGCTTAACCGAGTTGGTCGAAACACCCGATATGACCACGCGCAAAAACAAAATGATAGCGCTCGCCGATGCCTTTATCGCCATGCCTGGCGGGTTGGGCACTTACGAAGAACTGTTTGAAGTGCTTTCGCAGGCCCAGTTGAAGCTGCACGGCAAGCCTATAGGCATATTGAATGTAAACGGCTTTTTCGATCCGATGATAGCCATGTTGCAGCAAACCGCCGATGCGGGCTTTATGCCGCAAGCCAATATGAACCTGCTGTGCGTCGACGGCACCCCCGAAGGTTTGCTGGAAAAAATGGCGGCCTACCGGTTTGTGGACGTATCCAAATGGGTAACGCCGGATTGGAAGAATGCAGAGGCCGTCTGAAATGAAAACACCCGATACGGCCATACTCGGCATGGGTTATCTGGGCCGCCCGCTGGCTGAAAAATTATTTGAAAACGGCGGCCGCGTGTCGGCCTTGAAACGCAGCCTGACTTCCGACGACATCAATCTGCCGATTGAATTGGATGCCGTCGATTTAAACGATGAAAAAGTTTTTCAGACGGCCTTTTGGCGCAAATGGTCCGATAAAAAAGTGTGGATCTGCCTGTTGCCGCCGTCGGCAGTCGGCCGCTATACCGATTTGCTGGCGGTTTGGGCGCAAGCGGCAAAACAGTTCGGCATACGGCATATTGTTTACGTAAGCAGCACCAGTGTTTACGGCGAAGAGGTGCGGGAATGCACCGAACATAGCACGCCGCAACCGCAAACGGCAAGTGCGCAAAAAGTGCTGGCGGCGGAGCGGCTGTTTCTCGAAAGCGGTATAGAGCATGTCGATATTCTGCGTTTGGGTGGGTTGTATTCCGCCGAACGCCATCCGCTCAACAGCTTGTTGAAAAGCGGCAAAAAAGCGGCAGGCATGCACCGCCCCGTGAACATGCTGCACCAAAGCCGCGCCGTTGCCGCCTTATATTTGGCCGCCTGTACGCCGAGCGGCTTGCGCGTCCGCAATATCGTAGAAAAGCGGCATCCGCCCAAACACGAGTTTTATCGGGTCGAAGCCGCCAAACTCGGTCTGCCGGAATTGACCTTTGATGAAACCGATTGCAGCAGCGGTAAAATCGTAAACACCGCGTATGATGATTTTTCCACCGTTTTAGACTGAAGGCCGTCTGAAACTTTTTCAGACGGCCTGATAAGAAAGAACGCCCATGACAGCCCTGATTCCCGTTATCAACCACCTGATTCGGCAAAACCGCGAAACCCAAGCGGCGCTGGCCGGATTCGCCGGCACCACCGTGTGCCTGAATGCCGCCGGTTTGCGCATACACGGCACCTTAAATGCCGAAGGTTTTCTTGAACACAGCGAAGCCGAAGCAGTTGCTGAAATCACTTTTCAAAACAGCGCCCTGCAAAAAGTGCTGCAAGGGCAAACACCCGGAGTCGGCGATGTGGCCCTCAGTGGCGACACCGATACCGGCATGGCTTTGCTGCCGCTGTTCGGCGGTTTGCGCTATTACGCCGACGACGACTTGAGCCGACTGTTCGGTGATGCGGTGGCCGGAAGTATCGGCACACGGGCCGCCCGAGTGGGCCAAACGCTCAAGGCTTTCGGCCAAAGTATGCTGGAACAGTTCGGCGACTATGCCCGCGAACCCGAATCGCCGGTAATCAATCGTGAAACTTTTGAAACATGGTCGCGGCAAGTCGACACCTTGCGCGACGACTTTGCCCGATTGAATGCCCGTTTGGAAAAATTGGAGCGGCGCAAGTCGGAATAAATAAGGATAAGATATACGTGATCATATCCGTTCGATTGTTCTTACCGCTTCAAACATGCCCGCTTTTTTTCCCCTTAACCGCTTGCCGGTGCGGATGATTTCCAACCGTTGAAAACAGCCCGCATCCATTGTTTTTAAGCAATGGATGCGGGCTGTTCGTTATCCGGTTGGATCGTTAACCGAATGCTTTACGCGCGCCGGCAAACATTCTGTACCAGCCGGAAAGTTCGCTGTCTTGCCAATCGTCGGGGTGCCAGCTCATTTGGGCGGTGCGGTACACGCGCTCGGGGTGCGGCATCATGATGGTTACGCGGCCGTCGGCGTTGGTTACGCTTGCGATGCCTTGCGGCGAGCCGTTGGGGTTGAGCGGGTAGGTTTGGGTAACTGCGCCCAAGCCGTCCACATATTGCAGGGCAATATTGAGGCCGTCTGAAATTTTGCCGCCGATATGGGCGAAATCGGCGCGGCCTTCGCCGTGGCTCACGACTACGGGGAGATGGCTGCCTTGCATTTCGGCCAGAATCAGCGAGGGCGATTTGGGCACGTTGACCATGCTCAGGCGGGCTTCAAACTGCTCGCTTCGGTTGCGTTTGAACTTCGGCCAGCCTTGCGTGCCGGGGATGATTTCCGCCAAGTTGCTCACCATTTGGCAGCCGTTGCACACGCCCAAAGTGAGCGTGTCGCCGCGCTCGAAGAAGGCGCTGAACTGGTCGCGCAGTTCGGGATGGAACAGGATGGATTTCGCCCAGCCTGCGCCTGCGCCCAATACGTCGCCGTAGCTGAAACCGCCGCACGCGGCGAGCATTTGGAAGTCGGCGAGTTTCACGCGGCCGGCCATCAGGTCGCTCATGTGTACGTCGTAAGCATCGAAGCCCGCACGGGTAAAGGCGGCGGCCATTTCCACCTGCCCGTTCACGCCTTGTTCGCGCAACACGGCGATTTTCGGCTTGGCACCACTCGCGATAAACGGCGCGGCGATGTCTTCTTTAAGGTCGAATTTCAGGTCGGCAAACAGCGCGCTGCGCTTGTCGTCTGCCAGCAGGGCAAATTCGCTGTCGGCGCATTCGGGGTTGTCGCGCAGGCGTTGGATTTGGTGGCTGGTTTCTTGCCAGGTTTGTTGCAGTTTGATTAATTTGTCAGAAATAAGGTGCGTTTGCCCGTCGCGGATGAAGAGCATATTTTCATCGGTCGGAGCACCAATTTCAAAGACATTGTGATGCAGCTTTTGTTGATAGAATAAATTGATAATATCGGCAACATCTTGTTTTTTAACTTGGATAACAGCACCCAGCTCTTCATTAAATAATGTGCGGGCAATGGTTTCTTGCCATTCTGCCAACGCTTTTACCTCTTCAGTCTGCAATGATTGAGACAGAGCGGTATGGTTGGTAATAAATGTTTGTGCAAGTAATAAATTTAAATCTACATCCAAGCCGCAACGTGCAGCAAATGCCATTTCCACCAACGTAGCAAACAAGCCGCCGTCACTGCGGTCGTGGTAAGCCAAGAGTTTATCTTCGGCCACAAGCTGCTGAATCACTTGGTAAAACGCTTTCAGACGGCCTGCTTCGATATCCGGCGCTTCGCCTGCCATATCGTTATACACTTGGCTTAAGGCCGAGCCGCCCATGCGTGCTTTGCCGAAGCCCAAGTCCACGGCCAGCAATACGCTGTCGGCTACGTTTTTCAATTCGGACGTAACGGTTTTGCGCACGTCCTGCACCGGTGCGAAGCCGGTAATAATCAGGCTCAACGGCGAAGTTACCGATTTTTGCGCGCCGTTGTCTTTCCACACGGTTTTCATCGACAGCGAATCTTTGCCCACGGGAATGCTGATGCCCAGTTCCTGACAGGCTTGCGACACGGCTTCGACGGTGCGGTAGAGTTTTTCGTCTTCGCCGGCGTTGCCGCAGGCGGCCATCCAGTTGGCGGAAAGTTTGATGTTGCCGATGTCGCCGATATTCACGCCGGCGAGGTTGGTCAGCGTTTCGCCGATGGCCATGCGGCCGGAAGCGGGCGCGTTAAAGAGGGCGACGGTCGGTTTTTCGCCCATGGCCATGGTTTCGCCTTTGTGGGTGTTGAAGCCCATCATGGTTACGGCGGCATCGGCTACGGGAGTTTGGTAACGCCCCACCATTTGGTCGCGGTGGGTCATGCCGCCGACGCTGCGGTCGCCGATGGTAATCAGGAAGTTTTTGGCGGCCACGGTGGGCAGGCGCAACACGCGGTAGGCGGCTTCTTTCAAGTCGATATGCCTGCCTGAAAACGGTTTTTCAGACGGCCTTACGGTGTTGTCGCTGCGGGTGGTTTTGGGCGGTTTGCCGAGCAAGACGTTCAGCCGCAAATCAACGGGATTATTGCCGTACAAATCGTCGCGCACTTGCAGATGGCCGTCGTCGGTGGCGGTGCCGACAACGGCAAACGGGCAGCGTTCGCGCTCGCAGATTTCGCGGAACAAATCAAGGCTTTCCGGCAATATCGACAATACATAACGCTCTTGCGCTTCGTTACACCAAATCTGCATCGGGCTTAAGCCGTGCTCTTCCAGCGGCACGTCGCGCAGTTTGAATACCGCGCCGCGGCCTGCGTCGTTGACCAATTCGGGGAAGGCGTTCGACAATCCGCCCGCGCCGACATCGTGAATCGACACGATCGGGTTGTTTTTACCGAGCTGCCAGCAGCGGTCGATGACTTCTTGCGCACGGCGTTCGATTTCGGGGTTGCCGCGCTGTACCGAGTTGAAGTCCAAATCGGCGGCGTTGCTGCCGGTATCCATAGACGAAGCCGCGCCGCCCCCGAGCCCGATCAACATGCCGGGGCCGCCGAGTTGCACCAATAATGCGCCTTCGGGGATTTGGTCTTTATGGGTTTGGCCTGCCTGAATGTTGCCCAAGCCGCCGGCAATCATAATCGGCTTGTGGTAACCGCGCATTTGGCCTTCGAACTCTTCTTCAAAGGTACGGAAATAGCCCAAAAGGTTGGGGCGGCCGAATTCGTTGTTGAACGCCGCACCGCCGATGGGGCCTTCGATCATGATGTCGAGCGGGCTGCTGATGTGGTCGGGCTTGCCGTAGCCGCCTTCCCACGGTTGTTTGAAGCCGGGGATGTTGAGGTTGGACACGGTAAAGCCGGTCAAACCTGCTTTCGGGCGTGCACCTTTGCCGGTGGCACCTTCGTCGCGGATTTCGCCGCCCGCACCGGTGGCCGCGCCCGCGAAAGGTGCGATGGCAGTAGGGTGGTTGTGGGTTTCTACTTTCATCAAAATGTGCGTTTCTTCTTCGCTGAAGCGGTAGCCTTGCTGCTCGTCCGCACGCGGGTAGAATCGCTCGATTTTCGCGCCTTCGATGATGGAGGCGTTGTCTTTATAGGCCACAATCGTGCCTTCGGGGTGGGCGTTGTGGGTGTCGCGGATCATGCCGAACAGCGATTTGGGCTGTTTTTCGCCGTTTAAGATGAAGTCGGCATTGAAGATTTTGTGGCGGCAGTGCTCGGAGTTGGCCTGCGCAAACATCATCAGTTCGACATCGCTGGGGTTGCGCTGCAAGGCTTGGTAGTTTTCCAGCAGATAGTCGATTTCGTCGGGCGACAGCGCTAAGCCCAGTTCGCTGTTGGCTTGTACCAAAGCATCTTTGCCTTTGCCTAAAACATCAACGGTGGCGAAGGTTTGCGCTTCAGGGTGGGCGAAGAGCCGTGAGGCCGTCTGAAAATCGGGCAGCACGCTTTCGGTCATGCGGTCGTGCAAGAGGGCGGCCCATTGCTGTTTTTGCTCGGCGTTCAGTTCGCCTTTCACCCACACCGCCATGCCGCGCTCGATGCGTTCGATTTCGCCCAAGCCGCAGTTGTGCGCAATGTCGGTGGCTTTGGATGCCCACGGCGAAATGGTGCCGATGCGCGGGGTGATTAAAAACAAATGCAGGCTGTTTTCGGCTTCGGGTGTTTTTTCGACACTTTCTGCTTCTAACAAAGCCTGCAATTTCGTTGCGGTTTCGTTGTTCAGCGCGGATTCGCTGCTCACAAAATACCAAAATTCGCTGCTTAATTCTGCTTTCGGCAGGCCGGCGGCTGCGGCTTTTTGCAGGAGTTTTTCGATGCGGAAATCAGACAGGGCGGCAACGCCGCGCAAGGGCAATACGACGGACATGAATCTAGCTCACACATGCGGTTGGAAATGGGCGTAATTGTACACAAAATCAGTATGGTCTGCTCGGCTGCAATCAACCGAATTAATTTTTAATGCGCCAGCCGTATTAGCCGTACTGTCTGCGGCTTGCTGTCTTGTATTAAAAACCCGTTTGATTGGCTGGATTTTCCTTTTCAGACGGCCTGAAAAGCCCATTGAACCTTGCTGTGCTTTATGTTAAAAACAGGCCGTCTGAATCCTCTTCAAAGCGAGAAAACCATGAAAAAAATCGAGGCCATTATCAAGCCGTTCAAACTCGACGACGTGCGCGAAGCGTTAACCGAAATCGGCATCACCGGCATGACCGTTACCGAAGTGAAAGGCTTCGGCCGCCAGAAAGGGCACACCGAAATCTACCGCGGCGCGGAATACGCAGTGGATTTTCTGCCCAAAGTGAAAGTGGAGTTGGTATTGAGCGATGCCGACGTGGAGCGGGCGGTGGAAACCATTATCGAAACCGCGCGTTCGGGCAAAATCGGCGACGGCAAGATTTTTATTCTGCCGGTTGAAGAGGCAATCCGTATCCGCACGGGCGAGCGGTCGGATGCGGCTGTGTAATATATATGTGATGCAAATTCCGTTTTGGCAAATGCAGCAAGAGGCCGTCTGAAATTTTCAGACGGCCTCTTTGCCGATATGCAGAGGTTCGGCCGCTTTCTATTCTTTATCCAGATTCAAACGGGCGGCGATATGGCATTTGAACCCGTTGGCGCGGCAGTAATCCCGAATCTGTTGTTTCAGACGGCCTTCGGCTCCGTATTCCAACAGATAAACCTGCATGCCCGCCGCTTTCATTTCTTGCAGGTATTGCGTGAAATAGCGGCGGTTTGCAGCGGTTTGGGGGGCGAAACGTTTGGTGGCGAAGTTGATGGAGGTAAATACGGTTTCTTGGTTTACGCCGGTAGCCAGTTGCTGCAATTCTTTTTTCCGTGCCGCTTGTCGGGCGAAAGCGTCTCCGCCGTTGATGATTACGGGCAGCCGGTATTGCCGCAAGCCGCCGAGGATGTTTTTAAGGCCCTGATAGATATCCGGCTCGAGATAATGGAAATAAACATCGGCATTGTCGATAAAAAAGCCGTCTATGCCTTTTTCGACAAGCTGTTTGGCGAGCGTGTTTACCGTAAAAGCCTGCCATTCTTTATCGGAAACGTTTACCCAATATTCATCCGGCCAGTTTTCGTATTTGCCGAGTGTGATGGGGCGGAAACGCGGGTAGTAATCCCGAAAGGTTTCCAGCGAGCCGATATTGAGATAGGAAAATACTTTGTCCGCCTTGGAATGCAGGCATGCGATATCTGCGGCGGAAAATCCGGCGGCATCCACGACCACGGTTTCATATCGGTGCAGTTGCGCGGTATCGGCGGGATTCATGCCGATAAATACGCCGTACGTTTCTTTTGATTCGCCAACCGCGCTGCACAACATGATGATGCCCGCAAGCAGCAAGGCGGGGAATGTTACCGTTTTCATAAAGGGGCTTCGGGCGGAAAAACAAGGGCAATATGATTGAGGCGGGGAGCGGGGATAAGTTTCAGACGGCCCGAAGCCTTGCGTGCGGCCGTGATACGTTTGAGCGTGCGGAAGGCCGTCTGAAAACATATTTTCAGACGGCCTGACGGTTCAAAAGGAAAGAATATTTTATTTGGCGGCGTTCAATTGGTCGAACAAACTGCCGTCGGCAAAAAATTTCTTTGCAATGTCATCCCAAGAACCGAAAACCTCGTTGGGGCGGAACGTTTCGACGGCGGGAAAATCGGCTTGGTGTTTCGCCAACACGGCGGCGTTGCGCGGGCGCAAATAGAGTTTGGCGGCCAGCTCTTGCGCCGGTTCGCTCCACAGGTATTTCAAATATTCGCCGGCGGCGGCACGGGTGCCTTTTTTATCGGCCACGGCATCGACGACGGCGACGGGGCTTTCCGAGAGAATGGTGTAGCTCGGATACACGATTTCAAACTGGCCGGGTGCAAGGTTGCGGCTCACATGGTTGGCTTCGTTTTCAAAAGTAATCAGCACGTCGCCGATATCGCGCTGGGTAAACGTGGTGGTGGCGGCGCGCCCGCCGTTTTCAAACACGGGCACGTTTTTGAGCAGTTTGGCGGTAAAGGCTTTGGCTTGGGCTTCGTCGCCGTTGTGCGCTTTCAAGCCGTAGCCGAATGCGCCGAGGAAAGCGTAACGGCCGTTGCCCGAAGTTTTGGGGTTGGCGATTACGATTTGCAGATTGTCTTTAGCTAAGTCCGCCCAATCGCGCACTTGCTTGGGATTGCTTTTACGGACGAGAAACACGGTGGTGCTGGTAAAGGGAACGGCATTGTCGGGCAGGCGGGTGTGCCAGTCTGATGCGACCAATCCTTTTTTTGCTAAAAGCTCGATATCGGAAGTTTGGTTCATGGTGGCTACATCCGCTTGCAGGCCGTTGGCGACGGCCAAAGCCTGTTTGCTCGAACCGCCGTGCGATTGCTGCACGTTGATCGCCACACAGGGGTTGCGGGCTTGGTATTCTTTGATAAACAGCGGGTTGTATTCTTTATAGAAATCGCGGGCCACATCGTAGGAAACGTTCAGCAGTTTGATGTTTTTGCCGTCGGAAGAAGCAACGGTGTTTCCGTCGGATGCGGATGCTTCGGCCTGATTTTTGGCAGCATCGGGCGAGCAGGCCGATAAAGCCAGTAGGGTGCCGAGCGCGGCGGCAAATGGGAGAAAGCGTGTTGCCGACATGGTATTTTCCTTTGCAGTAATTGGTTTGAGTATGGTCGACACTTTATCGAGGCCGTCTGAAAAAGAGAAAGAATACTTGGTTTTATCATCATTGCCTTTGGTTATAAGCCGTCTGAAACCATCTCCGGCGCGGGCAACGGTTTTCAGACGGCCTGATTTTGATTTATTCTTTCATGTTTATTATTTTTGTAGAAACAATCATCTATGCCTCGTTTCTGGCTGCCGCTCTGGGTGGGCGGCGTTACCGCTTCGTTTGCTTTGCCCGCCGTGCCGTCTTGGACGGCGCTGGCGGCGGTATGGCTGTGCCTGTTTGCAGCGGCGTGGCGGTTTCGGACGGCGGCGTGGCTGCTGATATGTTTTTCCGGCGCGTTATACGGCATTGGGCGCACGCAAGCCGCTTTGGAAAAACAATGGCCTGCGGTTCAGACGGCCTATGTGCCGCTTACGGTAAAAGTGGCGGATTTGCCGCAGCGCGACGATAAACGGGTGCGTTTTACGGCCGTTGCGCGCGATGATGCGGGGCGGGAATACCGTTTGTTGCTGTCCGATTACCGTTTGCGCGATTGGCCGGTCGGCAGCGAATGGCGGGTACAGGCGCGGGTAAGGCCGCCGGTGGGCGAGGCGAATCTGCGCGGTTTCAACCGTGAAGCATGGGCGTTGGCCAACGGCATCGGCGGCG
Organism: Neisseria sp. MVDL19-042950; assembly: GCF_030504625.1. Taxonomy (GTDB): domain Bacteria; phylum Pseudomonadota; class Gammaproteobacteria; order Burkholderiales; family Neisseriaceae; genus Neisseria. Next base: position 301,580 of record NZ_JAUKWH010000001.1, read on the forward strand.
TGGGCAATATCGGCAAAGAGCGGCAGGCTGCGGCGCAAAACCGTGCCGGCGGTTTATCGGCCTTGCGCGAAACGGTCAGCCTGCGTTGGCAGCAAACCGATACCCGCGGGCAGGATTTTTCAGACGGCCTCGGTTTGATGCGGGCGTTGAGCATCGGCGAGCAATCGGCTTTGAGCGCGCAGGCGTGGCAGGCGTTCCGGCCTTTGGGTTTGAACCATCTGGTAAGTATTTCCGGCCTGCATGTGAGCATGGTGGCGGTGCTGGCGGGGTGGCTGACGAAGCAGTTGCTGCGCCTGCTGCCGCGCGTACCGAAACGGCCGCGGGCGTGGATGCTGGCGGCGGGTTTGGCGGCGGCATTGTTTTATGCGGGTTTGGCGGGCTTTTCGGTGCCGACGCAGCGCAGCGTGTTGATGCTGCTGGCGTTGGCATGGGCTTGGTGGCGCGGCAGCGGTGCGTCGGTGTGGACGGGTTGGTGGCAGGCGCTGGCGGTGGTGCTGCTGTTTGACCCGTTGGCGGTATTGAGCGCGGGGTTTTGGCTGTCGTTCGGTTTGGTCGGCGCGTTGTTGTGGGTGTCGGCAGGCCGTCTGAACGAACGCGGCTGGCTGTTGGCGGTGCGCGGGCAATGGGCGGTGTCGCTGTTGTCGGTGGTGGCGTTGGGCAGTATGTTCGCTTCGCTGCCTTTGATTAGTCCGTTGGTGAATGCGTTGGCGATTCCGTGGTTTTCGTGGGTGTTGGTGCCGCTGGCTCTGTTGGCTTCGTTGTTGCCGTTTGGTTGGCTGCAATGGCTGGCGGCTGCGGCGGGCGAATACACGATGCGGCTGCTGGTGCTCACGGCGCAAGTCGCGCCCGAATATGCGGTTGCCGCCGCTCCGCCTTATTTGCTGCCGTTGGCAGTGGCGGCGGTGTTGATGGCGCTGCTGCCGCGCGGCACGGGCTGGAAACCGCTGGCATGGCTGGTGTTGGCGGGCTTTGTGCTGTACCGCCCGCCGCCGCTTGCGGAAGGCCGTCTGAAAGTAACGGTGTGGGACGCGGGGCAGGGTTTGTCGGTGTTGATGCAGACGAAAGAGCATAATCTGTTGTTCGATACCGGCACGGAGCATATCGCCAACGCGCAGATTCTGCCCGGCCTGAATGCCGCGGGTGTGCGCGGTTTGGACGTGCTGGTGCTGTCGCACCACGATACCGACCACGACGGCGGTTTTGCCGAAATCCGTCAAGCCAAACAGCTGCGCGAAATTTGGGCTGGGCAGCCTGAGTTTTATCAGGGCGCGCGGTTTTGCGGGGAGCGGCAATGGCAATGGAACGGCGTGGTGTTTGAGTTTTTGAGGCCGTCTGAAAACTTGAAAACGGCCGACGACAACGAGCAAAGCTGTGTTCTGCGCGTGCTGGCGGGCGGTCAGTCGCTGCTGGTAACGGGCGATTTGGGCAAACGCGGCGAGCTGGCGTTGGTGGAAAAATACGGCGAAGGCTTGTACAGCCAAGTGCTGGTGCTGGGGCATCACGGTAGCGACACTTCGTCGGCAGGCGGCTTTCTGAACGCCGTTTCGCCGCAATACGCCGTGGCTTCGAGCGGCTATGCCAATGCTTACAAACACCCCGCCGCTGCGGTGCAAAACCGCGTGAAAGCGCACGGCATCGCGCTGTTGCGTACCGATTTGTCGGGCGGCTTGGTGTTTGAATTAGGCGCGGGGGAAGAGGTGCAGGTAGGCCGTCTGAAAACGGATAAACCTTATTGGCAGAGGAAGCCGTTTGAATGATGGCGGGTATTGAATCTTGCTTTGTAGAGTAGGGAATCGCTCTGATAAAACGCTAACGGTGCTCAATATAGTTAATCAACTTACTTCATCACGGTTCGTCAAAGTGCGTCATACTCGGGTCAAGCCCGAGTATGACGTGTTATTTTTAGGGCGGATATGCAATCTGCCCTTACAAACGGTTTTGAAACCCAAGGTTTGCCGCATTCGCAAAAAGGCCGTCTGAATCCATTTTTTCAGACGGCCCGGCAAAGATGTTATTCGCAGCTCGATTTGCCGGTGCGGTGGTTGATGGCACCTTTGGAAATCAGCAAAGCCTGCATTTCCTTATGCCCGCGGGTGCAGGCGTAAGAAAGGGCGCTTTGGTTGTACGAGCCGGCGGATTTGTTGGTTTGTGTGGTAACCAAGTTCGGATTTGCGCCGAGTGAAAGCAGGTATTTCACCGTTTCGATGCGGTTGTTGCTGGCGGCCACCATCAGCAGCGTTTCGCCGTCGCTTTCTACGGTTTGGTCGTTCAGATCGGTTTTGTCTTTCAGTTTGGCATACACCTTGCGCACGATTTTGGTGTTTTTGCCCAACACGGCGGATTTGAGCACGTTGTACACGTCGCCGCGGTCGGTGGCGTTCAAATCGGCACCTTGGGCAATCAGGTAATCCACCATGTCTTCATAGCCGATAAACGCCGCCCAACCGAGCGCGGTTTGACCCAAGCTGGCTTCGTCTTTGGCTTCGAGGTTTTGACCTTTGGCCACCATTTTTTTCACTTTGGCCAAGTTGCCTTGCTTCACGGCATCAAACCATTCGGCATCGGGGCCTTCGGAAGGTTTGTCGTAGAAAATGCGCCATGAGAGTTTTTTCGGATTGGCGATATCCTGCATTTCGGCCATGCTGTAACGGAATTTGCCTTTGGCAGCGGGCGCGGCCGAAGCGGCTACGGGCAAAACGAAGGCGGCCGCGAGCAGGGCGGCGGGGATAAATTTTTGAATGGACATAAAGTTTCCTTTGAAAAAATCGGATTGGGAAAAAATCATGTAATACGATACATAAAGACCGTCCGAAACTTTACCTTTTGTTTCAGACGGCCTCAAGATATTTAAATAAACCTTAATCAACGGTGCAATTTATTTACATATTCTACTTCTTCGCGGCTGCCGAGCACCACCGATACGCGCTGGTGCAGACCTTCGGGTCGGATATCGAGCATGTTTTGAATGGTGTTGCTGCTCGCGCCGCCCGCCTGTTCCAAAATCAGGCTCAAGGGGTTGGCTTCGTACATCAGGCGCAGTTTGCCGGGTTTGGCCGGATCGCGTTTGTCTTGCGGATACATGAATACGCCGCCGCGCATCAGGATGCGGTGGATTTCGGCCACCATCGAGGCCACCCAGCGCATATTGTAGTTTTTGCCGCGCACACCGGTGTCACCTGCAAGCAGTTCGGAAATATATCGCTGCATGGGCGGGAACCAATGGCGTTGGTTCGACATATTGATGGCGAATTCTTTGGTTTGCACCGGCACTTTCGGATGGGCTTGCGTTTGAACGAATTGGCCGCTTGAATCAAGTGTGAACACAAACACGCCGTGTTTCACAGTAAACACCAACTGGGTTTGCGGGCCGTAGAGCACATAACCGCTGCCCACCTGTTCGCTGCCTTTTTGCAGAAACGATTCGGTAGTCAGCACGCCTTCAGGTTTGGCCAAAATCGAGAAAATGGTGCCGACGGAAATGTTTACGTCGATATTGGACGAACCGTCGAGCGGATCGAACAGCACCAGATAGCGGCCGTTTTCGTTGCAAGCCACAAAAGTATCTTCTTCTTCGCTGGCCAAACCTGCTACGGCAGGGTTGGCTTTCAGGGTGTCAATCAGAATATCGTTGGCGATAACATCCAGTTTTTTTTGGTCTTCTCCCTGCACATTCCCCGTACCCGCTTCGCCCAAAATACCGGCCAGCGCCCCTTGGCGCACTTGGCTGTTGATTTTCGCGCAGGCGGCGACAACCGATTGGAGCACGCCGCCCAAGTTTTCGGGAAGGGCGTTTTGTTGCAGGTGTTGCGGTAAGAATTCAGAAAAAGTAGTCATGATGTTCTCGCTTCAAGTGATGGAGGCCGTCTTAAAAAATATTTCAGACGGCCTGTCGGATTTTATTTCAAGAAGGGCGTTTCAAGAGTGTTTTACAAGGCTCGACCGCACGCTCGACACGCTGCTCGATTTCTTTTTGGTCTCGGCCGCCGGCCATCATTCGGGTCATGTCTGCGGGAGTAACCGTTTCCACGGCTTTGCTTGCGCCGCACGCGCAGAACTCTTGGGCGGTTTGCTCCGAAACGGCAGCTTCTTTGGGAATGCTGCTGATGCATTGCTTGGTGAACGAAGCCATAAATTCTGTGCGAAATGCGGAATCGGTTCGGTTTTTCGAGGGTGGTTCGGTTTGCTGTTGCTGTCCGCCGCAGGCCGAGAGCAGGGCGGCGATGAGCAGTAGGGCGGATAAATTGCGGTGTTTTTTATGCATGGTTTCGGTTCCGTTTCGGGCGGATGCCTGCGGTTGGGAAGGGCAGGCAAACGGTTGCGGGGATTGTAAAGCAAATCGGTGCCGGTTTCTATATCGAAAGGCCGTCTGAAAACCGCGCCGATGCTTGCTTTGTTCAGACGGCCTTTTATTTAAAGCAGTTCGATTCAAGCAACAAAATAAAAAAGTATGTGTTGCAGCAACGTGAAAGAGAAATATGCCGGATATGCAAGATTTCGGCCGCATTGGCGGAAATGTCGGCTCCGCTGCTGGAAAAGAAAAAATGTAGCGGGAGAAGGCCGTCTGAAGTTTGGTTTGCAGGGCGGAACGGTAATAAAATTGCCCTCATGACGAAGTGTGGACAAGGTAACAATGTTTACGTTATGATAAAAAATTTACAATAATTAACGCTCGTTGCGATGATTGTTACCCAAGCTGGCTTCAAACTTTCGATTTGAAGTTTGATGATGATGTTTTCTCAGCAAAAATGCTTTTTTCGCCATGGAAAAATGCGTTATGTGCAGGAGAAATCCGCCGCAATGTTGCAGGTGGCATCGAGTGCCTGAAAAAAGGCTGAATTTTCTTTAATCAAGCCGTTTCGGACAAGCGTATGCTTTATGTGCTTGCCCGTTAAAACGGCAGGGAAGAACTTCTTTTTCCCAACTTTGTCAAGTCTGGAAGCTCAATCGAAAATACAGTATATTGTGCCCAAATTATCACGGTACTACTGTATCTTGTGTTTTAAGAAATTCTTAAGGTGAAGTAGATGAATGCAGCAAACAACCTGAAAGTAACCAAACGCGACGGCCGTTTGGAACCGTTGGACCTCTATAAAATCCACCGCGTCATCAACTGGGCGGCAGAGGGTTTGGATAACGTTTCGGTATCTCAGGTTGAGCTGAAATCGCACATCCAGTTCTACAACGGCATCCGCACCGAAGATATCCATGAAACCATCATCAAAGCCGCTGCCGACTTAATTTCCCAAGATACGCCCGATTACCAATATCTTGCCGCGCGTTTGGCGATTTTCCATTTGCGCAAAATCGCTTACGGCGAATTCGAACCGCCGCATCTGTTTGACCACGTTTCCAAGCTTACCGAAGCAGGCAAATACGACCGCCACATTCTGGCGGATTACAGCCGTGAAGAATTTGAAGAACTGAACGATTATATCAACCACGAGCGCGATATGACTTTCTCTTACGGCGCGGTTAAGCAGCTTGAAGGTAAATATCTGGTGCAAAACCGCGTTACCCGCCAAATCTACGAAACGCCGCAGTTTCTGTATATTTTGGTGGCCATGTGCCTGTTTGCCAAATATCCGAAAACCACCCGTTTGGATTATGTGAAACGTTTTTACGATGCGGTTTCCACCTTCAAAATTTCCCTGCCTACGCCGATTATGTCGGGTGTGCGCACGCCGACGCGTCAATTTTCAAGCTGCGTGTTGATTGAGTGCGACGACAGCCTCGACAGCATCAACGCCACCACCAGCGCGATTGTGAAATACGTTTCGCAACGTGCCGGTATCGGCATCAACGCAGGCCGTATCCGCGGCTTGGGCAGCGAAATCCGTGGCGGTGAAGCGCAACACACCGGCTGTATTCCGTTTTTCAAAATGTTCCAAGCCGCAGTTAAATCTTGTTCGCAAGGCGGCGTGCGCGGCGGTGCGGCCACTCTGTTTTACCCGCTGTGGCACATCGAAGTGGAAAGCCTGCTGGTGCTGAAAAACAACCGCGGCGTAGAAGACAACCGTGTGCGCCATCTCGACTACGGCGTGCAAATCAACCGTCTGCTTTATACCCGCCTGATTAAAGGCGGCAACATTACCTTGTTCTCGCCCAACGAAGTACCCGGTTTGTACGAAGCGTTTTTTGCCGATCAAGACGAATTCGAGCGTTTGTACACGCAATACGAGCAGGATCCGAATATCCGCAAACGTGCGTTGCCTGCAACCGAACTGTTTTCACTGATGATGCAGGAGCGCGCCGGCACCGGCCGCATCTACATTCAAAACGTCGATCATTGCAACACGCACAGCCCGTTTGATCCCAAAGTCGCGCCCGTGCGCCAATCCAACCTGTGCTTGGAAATCGCCTTGCCGACCAAGCCGTTAAACGACATCAACGATCCGAACGGCGAAATAGCCTTGTGTACCTTGTCGGCATTCAACTTAGGCGCGTTGGAAAGTTTGGATGAACTCGAAGGCTTGGCCGATCTCGCCGTCCGCGCACTTGATGCTTTGCTGGATTATCAAGATTACCCCGTTAAAGCGGCCCAAATCGCCACCATGAACCGCCGTACCCTCGGCATCGGTGTGATTAACTACGCCTACTATCTGGCGAAAAACGGCGTGAAATACAGCGATGATTCCGCTATTCCTTTGACCCACCGCACCTTTGAAGCCATTCAATACTACTTGCTCAAAGCCTCGGTAGAACTCGCCAAAGAATTCGGTGCCTGCCCGCTGTTTAACGAAACCACCTATGCGCAAGGCAAACTGCCGATTGATACCTACAAAAAAGATTTGGACGCCATCTGCCAAGAGCCGCTGCATCTCGATTGGGAAAGCCTGCGTGCCGACATTGTGAAGCACGGCCTGCGCAATTCAACCTTAACCGCCTTGATGCCGTCTGAAACCAGCTCGCAGATTGCCAACGCCACCAACGGTATCGAACCGCCGCGCGGTTTGGTGTCTGTGAAAGCCTCGAAAGACGGCATTCTGAAACAAGTGGTGCCTGAATTCGGCCGTCTGAAAAACCAATACGAACTGCTGTGGCAAATGCCTTCCAACGACGGTTATTTGAAACTCGTCGGCATTATGCAGAAGTTTGTCGACCAAGCCATTTCCGCCAATACCAGCTACGACCCGCAACGCTTCGAAGGCGGCCGCGTACCGATGAAGCAACTGCTGAAAGATTTGCTCACCGCCTACAAATTCGGCTTGAAAACCCTGTATTACCACAACACCCGCGACGGTGCGGACGATACGCAGACCGATTTGCAGGACGACGGCTGCGCGGGTGGGGCTTGTAAGATTTAAGCTGGATATAATTTATTTGTATGGTTTACTAAATTTATAGATTACAGGTAATTAAAAGTGCAGCGAAAAATCGAGGAGAGGGAATATGTCAGAATATAAATTAATTGAAAACATTATGCGGCTGTCCCAATCGGAGAATTGGTCAGAGGCTAAAATGGAGTGGAACTTACTTCACGTTTATGAAGCAACGGAGCCTGAGCGTTGTTTGTGTGGACATTATCCAATAATTGAGTTGTGTATTTTAAAAAATAAAGTTAATAGCAATAAAGTTACAGTTGGAAATTGCTGTGTTAAAAAATTTGTTGGTTTACCATCGCATTTAATTTTTAATGGAATTAAAAGAGTAACAAAAGATAAAGGAAAAGCCCTTAATGAGGCATGTATTCATTATGGCTACAAACATGGATGGATTAATGATTGGGAATATGAGTTTTGTTGCAATACAAAAGGGAAAAGAAATTTAACTGGGAGACAATTAGAAAAACGCAAACAGATTAATGAAAAATTCATTCGAAATTTAAAAAATAAGCCAAATTAATTGGTCTAATTTTTAATTGAAAACAAGCCTAATACTAATATATTAACAATAAAGTAAAATTTTCTAAAAAACGTCTTAATTATCCTAGATTTATTGAAAGTTTCCAATGTCCTGCGAACACCTAGTCATGTTATACAGCACATTCAGCAAAGCAAAAAACGATGCTTTGCTGGAGCCGATGTTTTTCGGCCAGCCTGTGAATGTTGCCCGTTATGACCAGCAAAAATATGAAATTTTTGAAAAACTGATTGAAAAACAATTGTCTTTCTTTTGGCGGCCGGAAGAAATCGACGTGTCGCGCGACCGTATCGATTACCAGAATCTGCCCGAGCATGAAAAGCATATTTTCATCAGCAATCTGAAATACCAAACGCTGTTGGATTCGATTCAGGGGCGCAGCCCGAATGTGGCTTTGTTGCCGTTGGTGTCGATTCCGGAATTGGAAACGTGGATTGAAACGTGGTCGTTTTCGGAAACCATCCATTCGCGCAGCTATACGCACATTATCCGCAATATTGTGAACGATCCTTCGGTGGTGTTCGATGATATTGTCGATAACGAATACATTATTGCCCGCGCGGAAGATATCGCCTGCTATTACGATGATTTGATCGAATATACCCAATACTACAATCTGTTGGGCGAAGGCGAGCATCATGTGAACGGTAAGGTGGTTACGGTTAACAAGCGCGAGCTGAAGAAGAAACTGTATCTGTGCCTGATGTGCGTGAATGTGCTTGAGGCGATTCGTTTTTATGTGTCGTTTGCCTGCTCGTTTGCTTTTGCCGAACGCGAGTTGATGGAAGGCAATGCGAAAATCATCAAGCTGATTGCGCGTGATGAAGCTTTGCATCTGACCAGTACGCAGCATATGTTGAACTTGATGCGCAGCGGTGCGGATGATCCTGAAATGGCGCAGATTGCCGCCGAGTTGGAGCAGGAATGTTTCGAGTTGTTTAAAACGGCGGCCATACAGGAAAAAGAATGGGCGGAATATCTGTTTAAAGACGGTTCGATGATCGGCCTGAATAAGGAAATTCTCAGCCAGTACGTTGAATATATTACCAATCTGCGTATGGCAGCGGTCGGTTTGAAACCTGCTTTTGAAGGAGCGAGCCAAAACCCGATTCCGTGGATCAATGCGTGGCTGTCGTCTGATAATGTTCAAGTGGCACCGCAGGAAGTGGAAATCAGCTCTTACTTAATCGGCCAGATTGATGCCGAAGTGAGCGCCGATGATTTGGGTGATTTCGAGCTTTAAAAACACAGTTGTCAGGCCGTCTGAAAGTGCAGGCGTTTCTGTACTTTCAGACGGCCTGATTAATTTTTACCGGACAGTCAGCATGGCTTTGATTACTACCCGTGATACTGCTTTTGAACTGAAAGAGGGGGAAACTCTTTTGGAAGGGTTGGAGCGGACGGGGCATGAAGTTGAATACCAATGCCGCAGCGGGTATTGTGGTTCCTGTCGCGTTCAGATTTTATCGGGTCGTGTGGATTATGATCATTTCCCGTTAGCATTTATCGGGCCCAACGAGATATTGCCCTGTTGTTGTCGTGTTTCTGAGGCAATAGAGATAGATTGTCATATTCGTTCGCCGGAACCTGATTTGTTTGATGTGGATTTATTTGAAGATCAAACTGAAACTGATTGAGCCAATGAAGAAAGGCTGTCTGAAAATTTTCAGACGGCCCCTTTATTAGAGAATATAAAAAAAGCTTACTTACAGTTTACACCTTGGATTTTAGGTGTATCACCGTCGCCTACTTTGAATGTGCATTTGATCGAATTATCGCCAGATACAGTCAGATTGGCACCGGTTAAGTTTAAAGACACAGGTTCTTTTACACCCATGCTGACTGCAGTGGCAGCGATTTTCTGCACGTTATCTTGTGTGTATGGTGTGTTATTAGAAGCTACTTTGATTTCTTTAGCCGCATAAGCGTTTGCTCCCATAGCGAGGGCCGTAACGGCAAATAAAGCAAAGAATTTGGTTTTTTTCATGGTTGTTTCCTTTATATACGGCACAATCAATGTGCCATTAAAGGCAGAATAGGGTTAAAAGTGCCTATGTGCAAGTATCGGCGAGGTTTTTACGAGGATGTGTTGTAAGTAGGGTTTGTTTTACATTATTTTCAATCAACAAATTTATTTGCAATAACAAGAAAAAAGCTCCCGTTTCGAAACAACGGAAGCTTTTTGTGAATGTGGTTATACTTATTTTTTATCTTTCGGCATTTGTGAGACAAGAGATAGATTTACATCCAATCCTTCGATTTGGAAATGTGGACGGGCATACAGACGTACTTTAAAGAAGCCCGGATTATCTTCAATATCTTCAACGACAACTTTGGCCTCCCGTAACGGATGGGTCGCCTGCAATTCATCGCTTGGGTCGGTCATTTCTGTAACCAAGGTATTGATCCAAGTGTTCAATTCTAATTCCAGTAAGCGACGATCTTTTGTCGTACCGATATTTTCCCGTTGAATCAGTTTCAGATAATGCGCCAAGCGTGAAAGCAGGAAGACGTAAGGCAGGCGAGAGTTGATTCGACTGTTGGCCGTTGCTTCTTTTGTTTCGTACAAAGCGGGTTTTTGAGCCGAGTTTGCGGAGAAGAAACAAGCGTAATCACGGTTTTTGTAGAAAGATAAAGGAATAAAACCAAGATTGGCAAATTCAAATTCACGGGTTTCCGGAATCAAAACTTCAGTTGGAATTTTAACTTGATTACCGGTACCTAAATCGTACATATGGATGGGCAAATCTTCGATTAAACCGCCGGCTTGCGGACCACGGATCTGTACACACCAACCGTTATTCACAAAACTGCGAACCATGTTTGCAGCAAAGGCGAAAGATGCATTTGCCCATAGGTAACGGTCATGATCATTACCTTTAACCTGCTCTTCGTAATTAAAACTACGAACGGGTACGGTATCGCTTCCGTAAGGAAGACGGGCAAGGAAGCGGGGAAGAGTCAGGCCGATGTAGCGGGCATCATCACTTTCTCGGAAGCTTTTCCATTTGATATATTCCGCACGGTCTAAGTAATTGCCGATGTCTTGTATCGCAGCTACTTCGTCCATGCTTTCTTTGCCGAAAAACTCCGAACCTACCGAACCGATAAACGGCATGTGTGCGGAAGCTGAAACACGTGAAATATTTCTCAACAGGGAAATATCTTGAGGACTACGGCCGAATTCGTAGTTAGAAATGATTGCACCGATGGGTTCTCCACCGGGGGTATCATATTCATTGGTGTAAGTGTGGAGATATAAGCCGCTTTGTATTATTTCAGGTGCATCTTCAAAATCTTGTATCAGGTCTTCTTTAGATACATCCAACACTTCAATTTTAACATTGCGACGAAAATCTGTGCGATCCACCAGAAATTTCAAACCCCTCCATGCAGATTCTGTTTTCTGGAACGCTTCGCTATGTAGAATTTCATCCAATTGCCGGCTTATTTTTTCATCAATTCTTGCAATATGGTAATCCAAAAGACTTTTATCCAAACGCTCCACTTTTTGTGAAGAGTCTTGAATCATTTTTAAAAAAACATTAACTGCAGCAGCGATACGTTCATCGGCAGATGATTCAGACATTTTTTCATTGCTTTGAAATTGGTCAATATCGATTACCGAATCAATAGCTGATAAATTGATTTTTTTGCATAGATTTTCATATATGCTGGGAGCCTCGATATGCTCTACAACGGTATTTGTTGTTTGTTGTGTTTTTTGCATCTTATTTCCTTGCTTCGATAAATTAGAATATTCGGTAATTTTATTTATTTAGGGGAGCAACTTTTTCTAATTCAGCGCGCAATTCGTTAGATAAATTCTCATCTTTCAAAATTGCTTCCAATTCACGTCTGAAGCTCACGTCATCCAACAGATTCGATTTCAGGTCACGCAACAGATTACGCATAGCCATTAAGGCCCGTAATTCAGGAACATTTCGGGCAATTTGCTCAGGATGGAAATCATTCATAGATTTGAAGTTTAATTGCACGTTTAAATCACCTCCTTCCGGCGATAAGGTGTTTTTAACGGCCATATCAATCTTTGGATTAAAGTCTGAGAGTACGGAATCAAAGTTATTTTTATCGATATTTACTTTTTCTCTTTCCGCAAGAGGGCGGTTATCTTGGCCGTTGCTGTAATCGCCGGCTACCAATAATTTGAGGGGCAGTTCTACTTTTTTTTGCGCTCCACCGGTGTGCAAATCTAATTTGATGTTGATTCGTGCTGAAGGGATTTCATTTTGGAAGCTTTTGCTCATGTCGACATCCTAAAATTATTTGATACGGGTTTAAATTTTTATATTCGTTTGTGGTAAAAATATACCGTTGGTAATTCAAATTGGAGTATAAGTGTTAAAATATGTTATTGTCTACCCAGATTGATTATCGGTTATTTAAAAGGATGACTTAACAGTGAAAATCTATAAGCCTTTGTGGGAAGAAGGTCTTTTGTTATCTCCACAGCATTTTCAACAGCAAAATCAATATGAAGAGTTTGTTTCAAGATCTTTAATCAAAATGTTGGGTAAATTCCAATGGGGTATATTTGACCAATCTTTTGACTATAAAGCTATTGAGGCAGGAAAACTTAAATTAGATGCTATTCAGTTATGTTTTCCGGATGGTACATTCGTTGATACACGGTTAACAGGAGCAAATGTTTCTACTAGAAATTTAAGTGATATTCCTTCAGACAAAAATAGGATTGACATTTATTTGGCGATACCTATTTGGCAAAGTAATTCAACAAATTTGGTATCGGATTCTGATAATTTGGCTGCACCAAAACGTTTTGTAAAGCGTTTTGAGCGTGTAATGGACATGTTTTCCAATGAAGAAGTTGAATTAAGTGTAGAACAATATAATTTGCAATTGAGATTTGATTTCGAGGCTAATGACGAATATATAACTTGCCCTATCGCAAGGCTCGTTCGAAATGAAAATGGGCGGCTTATGTTGGATATAAACTACATTCCTCCTTTGCTGTTAATGGCGGGCTCGCAGTGGTTGGTTGCATATTTAAAAAGAATTTCTTCTTTATTGATGTCAAGAATTGACAGCTTATCTGCTAGAAGACGTGCCCGCGGCGGAAATTTAGTTGATTTTTCTGTATCCGATTCAACTTTATTTTGGTTTTTACACGGGTTAAACAGTATTTATCCTGAATTGATGCATCTGACACGTTACCCCGAAAAACATCCGGAAGAATTATATAAATTACTCAGCCATTTACTTGGTATGCTGTATACATATAGAATAGAAGAATCTGTTGCAGATATTGATGTATATAATCATGTTGATTTATATGGTACTTTCAGTCGCTTGGAAAACAAAATCAGAAGTCTGTTGGATGAAGTGATTCCATCTCCTGTGATTGAAATTAATTTAGAACATTTCAAAACAACCCAATGGCGCGCGCAAATTTTTGATAGCAGAATTGATGATAAAACAGAGTTTTATTTATCAGCACATTCCGATTCGATTTCTTTTCTCGAGCTACAAAAACAATTACCTCTTATCAGCAAAATCGGAGCACCGGAAGATGTTGAGCGTGTAATTAACACTGCGGTTTTAGGAGTGCCGTTACATCTTCTTAATCAAACTCCTCCGGGATTGCCTTTCCGCATGGATAACGCGTATTTCAAGTTGGATCGTCATCATCCGGCGTTTCAACGTATGATGAAAACACAGGCTTGCAGTATTTATGTGCCTGCTTCCATAACTAATTTACATTTAAATTTATATGCTGTTGTGAGTATTTAAGATGAATAAACAATTTTTAATTAGAAGTAGTTTACGGGACACTGCACTTGCTATATCAGCTTTGGCTTCAGGCGCATATCCGGGAAAATCATCAGCTTGGCATGCACATTGCAAAAAATTGGTAGGGCAATTTAAAGAAAAATTGACTAGCGAGGGATTTTCAGCAGCAGATATTGAGCAGTTATCTTATGCGCAGTGTGCTTTGTTGGACGAGATTTCTTTGAAATATTTGCAAGGCCATGAACGTGATGTGTGGGAGATGGAGCCATTACAAGTACATTTTTTCCAATCCTATCATGCTGGAGACGTTTTATGTGATCGGATAGAGGAACTTTGTAAAAGTGCCTCACCAAATCTTAAATTAGCTGAAGCTTATCTAAGTATTATGAATTTAGGATTCCATGGTCGTTATGTTTTAAACCCGGCAGAGGCAGATAAGTGGCGGAGTAATTTAAGAGAATTGGTTAATATTTCTTTAGATGGAGTAGAAACTGCAGATGGCCAATTTTTTTTCTCAGATCAAAAAGGAACACCTATTAAAGGGAAATTTCATATAAATCCTTTATGGGTTTTTGTTTGCTGTCTGTTATTGGCGGTTATTTCTTATTTTGCATTTGGAAATTATTTGGATGGTTTGGTACAACAAATCCAGATTAAAGCATAAATATTATGAAATCAGAACGGTTCAATTTTTTGATATTGTTGTTATTTTCTGAGTTAACCGCTCTCTATGCTGTTCTTACATACATGGAGGGCAGTTGGCCTAAAAAAATAGCAATATCTATATTATTTGTTTTGGTTGGTGTTGTTGTTTGGAGTTTTATTTGCAAAAGAGCAAAGAATTATGATTTGATTGGTCTTGACGAATGGGAGAAAATTCAAAAAGCATTAAGGAATGTTGAAAAAACAGATACATATGTACTATCTCTTAATGATGATCAGTCATTTTTCGGTTCCCCGGTTTTCAGCAAGAGTGGTGCAACGCATGTTCTGGTTCGAAATCCGGAGCATCTCCATAGCATTGCTTCAAATTTGTTAAATGTGCATTTCAAAACAACGTTGGCTTTAAGTATTGAATTATCTGTATTTCCTGCTTTACATCATGATGTTGCAATCCGTTTGAAAGATTGGTTAAGAAATATCCTATTTTTACAGAAAAGATTGGGCATAGTTGTTCCGGTTAATTTAATCATTCATACGCCCGCAAATATTATTGTTCCTAAACAAGGAAATGAGGCAGTTTGGTACACTTTTAAATTGAAAGAAAGATGTAATGAATCTGATATTCATAAGTTTGTAGAGGATTTTCAACAGGCATTAGCAACAATATTTTTAAAATATAAAAATAGTATAAATAACTGTAATTATGTTTTGCTTAGCCAAGCACTTACCTGTTTAGAAAGTCAACTTATGAAGCAATCTGACACCAGCTGGTCTTATATCAATATGAGAAGCATTAGTGTTGTGGCAGGTGGAGAAACCAATATTCACTCAATATGGAATAATTGTATCCATGAAATGACTGGAGGATTGCAATGGCCTTCAGCTTCTTCATCAAAATTAGTTGGATCTCCAAAAGAATTGTTAAGCAATGATGCTATTTATAAAAGAAATATGGTTGTTGATTTAGGTTTTAAAATCTTATCTATTATTTCTATTGCATTTATTTTAGCGTCTGCATTATCAGCATATAACAACAGTCAATTATTGGGTCGTTTAAAACAACATATAGTAACTTTTGAAACAGAGAGAAATAATAAAAAAGATATTGATAAACAGACGATTGAAGTATTGAAGCGGGATTTGCAGCTGTTGAAAAAATATCAACTTGAGGGTATTCCTTCGACATTAGGTGTAGGGCTGTACCGAGCAAATACATATATACCTTTATTGGAGCAATTGTTAGCAACAACGCAACCAATGCCACAACCAACAGAAAAACGTTTGGAAGTGCAGCCTAAAAAAGCAGTTGTATTAACACTTGATAGTTTGGCTTTATTTGAAACAGGGCAGTATGAACTTAAACATAATGCAAATAAAGCTTTGATTAGTGTTCTAAAAGTAATTGAAGATCACCCTGATACTCAAATTTTAATTGAAGGCCATACAGATAATGTAGGTAATTCCAAGGCAAATTTACAATTATCGGAAAAAAGAGCCCTCGCTGTACGGGATTGGTTGGTTATTTCATCGAATTTGCCTGTAACTCGTTTTGCTATTAAAGGATATGGTGATATTAAACCTGTAGCTGACAATGCTACTGAAGTAGGAAAAGCCAAAAATCGTAGGGTAGAAATTATTCTTATTCCAAATGAGATAATGACTTTGGAGTAAAGAAATGACGTTTATCTGCGAAATAGCACTCTTATCAAACGAATGTCATAGTTTTATGGATATGTTATAAAATTTGTAAAGAGTTTGGTCATCTTGGATACTGTTTACTTATCTTTTTGAAACTGTATTTGAGAAATTTAAACAATCCCTTTAAAGGAGCAAAATATGGCAATTCCTGCTTATATGTGGTTAAAAGATGATGGCGGTTCTGCTATCAAAGGTTCAGTAGATGTAAATGGTCGCGAAGATAGCGTTGAAATCGTTGAATTCCAACATAATGTGCGTATTCCTACTGATGCCAACACTGGTAAGCTGACTGGTACTCGTGTTCATGAGCCAATTGTTTTATTTAAAGAATACGATGCTTCATCTCCTTACTTATACAAAGCAGTAACTACCGGCCAAACTTTGAAAGAAGTAGAAATTAAATGGTATCAAATTGATGATGCCGGCCAAGAAAAAGAATACTTCAATACCAAGTTGGATAATGTAAAAGTAGTTGGCGTGGCTCCTGTGATGCACAACATCAAAGATCCCGCCCGCGAGCGTTACAATCATTTGGAGCGTGTTGAATTGCGCTACGAAAAAATTACTTGGACTTATAAAGACGGCAATATCATTCATTCTGACAGCTGGAATGAAAGCCGCGCTTAATAACCTTTCAAAGTGCTGCCTGAAAGGGCAGCACTTTTTCTTTTATAATAAATCCATTTTAAAGTAATTAGATGATACATTTTTTATTATTTTTTTAGTGATAGTAGTCATCTTAAATTATTTTTAATTGAGATATTACGTTGCAATCAAAGTTTCTATGAATATCATTAGGAATTATCTTTGTAAAAGCAAAATGATAAGACTTTGATTTGTTATCAGCATAAAAATTTGAAAACCATTTCGATCCATCCAGAAATCAGATTTATTACATCCAACGGTCTTCCTCACTAATCTCCGACTTTAGAGAATTTTCATGTCTACTCAAAATCAAGCTTTATTATTACGTCGTTTAAATAATCATTGCCAACAAGCAATGGAAGCTGCCGCCAGTTTATGCCAAACACGAGGTCATGCGGAAATAACAGTCGATCATTTGTTTATTAAATTATTGGAATTGGGAGACGGCGATGTAGCCGCGTTATTGCGTCGCTATGAGATTAATTCAAACGGCATATGGAATCCTCTGTTGGCTACAATGGATAAGTTGCCCCGAAATATGCGTGGAAATCCTTCTCTTTCGAAATTATTAGTTAATTTGTTATCAGATGCCTGGCTGCTTGCTTCAGATGAAGGGGTATCAGAAATACGTTCCGCCCACTTGTATATGGCGTTATTGAAATCCCCTTATCGTTTGATGTCGCAAGATGCTTGGCCTTTGTTGAGTTTAACTGAGACTCAAATTAACCGCCTTGAAGGATGGTTGGACGAAGTTTCTATTGAAGGTTGTCGGAATACATTTGTAGTTTCGAAAAATAATTCAGATAACCAGTCTGTTGTGGAAAATAAATCGACAGTAATGCCTGTGCCCGGAAATAATAATGATGCTTTGGTGCGCTTTACCATTAATTTGACTGAGAAAGCGAAAAAAGGGGAAATAGATCCTGTTTTTGGGCGGGAAACGGAGATTCGACAAATGATGGATATTTTGTCCCGCCGCCGTAAAAATAATCCCATTTTGGTAGGAGAACCGGGTGTTGGTAAAACAGCATTGGTTGAAGGGCTGGCATTAAAAATAGCTTCAAATGAAGTTCCCAAAATTCTAGAGAATACTCAAGTGTTGGTATTGGATTTAGGTTTGCTTCAGGCCGGAGCCGGCGTGAAAGGGGAATTTGAGCAGCGTTTACGTAATGTTATTGAAGCTGTTCAAAGTTCCGAGGAACCGATTTTATTGTTTATCGACGAAGCCCATACTTTAATCGGAGCAGGCAATAGTGCAGGGGGTGCTGATGCTGCCAATTTACTTAAACCGGCACTGGCTCGGGGAGAATTGCGTACTGTCGCAGCAACCACATGGAGCGAATATAAACAATATTTTGAAAAAGATGCCGCATTAGAGCGTCGTTTCCAAATGGTTAAAGTAGATGAACCTGAAGATGAGGCTGCTTTTACTATGTTGCGCGGTTTGAAACAACGCTATGCCGCTTACCATCGTGTGCATATTCAAGATGCGGCCGTTGTTGCTGCGGTACGCTTGTCGCGTAAATATATAACGGGTCGCCAATTGCCTGATAAAGCAGTAGATTTATTGGATACTGCCGCTGCACGTGTCCGCATGAGCTTGGATACGGTACCTCATATTTTCGGGTTGATTGATGCACAACTTTCATCTTTACAGAGGGAGCTCGAAGCCTTACAGGCAGATCAGCAGTTAGGCCGTCTGAATGATACAGCACAAGAGCAAATTGAAACCGTAGAGAAAGAGATTGCTCTGTTAACCGAAAGGAGAGAATCTTTACACCAGCGTTATTCGGCTGAAAAAACATTGGCTGATGATATTCAAAATCTGATAGAAACAGCTAAAAATGTAGAATTGTATCAGCAGGAACGAGAACAGGCCCAACATGATTTGGCTGATAAACAAAGCCGGCTGGACGAAATTGCTCAAGATAATCCATTAATTTTCACCAGTGTTAATGAAACCATTATTGCAGATATCATTTCAGACTGGACCGGAGTGCCGGCCGGTAGCGTACTGAAAGATGAATTAGATAATCTGCTAAAACTGGAAAGCTTGCTGGAAGAGCGAGTGGTGGGGCAAAACGAAGCAATACATGATATTGCCGAGAGTTTGCGTGCTGCGAAAGCAGGGTTGAAAACCAATGATGCTCCGTTGGGAGTGTTTTTGCTCACAGGGCCTTCCGGTGTGGGTAAAACGGAAACTGCGTTGGCTTTGGCCGATGCATTATTCGGTGGCGAAAAGTCTTTAGTTACCATCAATCTATCTGAATATCGCGAAGCACATACGGTTTCTCAGTTGAAAGGATCGCCTCCGGGGTATGTCGGCTATGGTCAAGGCGGAGTGTTAACAGAAGCTGTCCGTCAGAAGCCATACAGTGTGGTTTTGCTTGATGAGGTTGAAAAGGCTCATAAAGATATTTTGAATTTGTTCTATCAAGTTTTTGATAAAGGCATGATGAGGGACGGAGAAGGCAGAGAAATCGACTTCAAAAACACGGTGATTTTAATGACTTCAAACTTGGGAGCCGATGAGCTGGCTAAGTTATTGCAGCCGGAAGAGCCTGAAAAAACCGAAGGCCACAATAATAATCAAACCGATATCAGCAATATGGTCGATTGTCAGGTGGAAATTGTTGCAAATCAATCGGAAGCTGAACAACAAATAAACGAAGTGCAATCAGGGGAGAATGCCAAGCCTGAATATACACAAGCAGAATTAGAAGAGGCCATACGACCGATATTGCTGCATCATTTCCAAGCCGCTTTATTGGCGCGTATGCAAATAGTGCTGTACCGCCCGTTAGACAGAGTGGCTTTGGCAAAAATTGTCCGTCTTAAGCTGGATAAAGTCGCTACACGTTTACATGGCCAACATCAAACCCGTTTAAGTTACAGCGATGATTTAGTGGAATTATTGGCGGATTCATGTACTGTTGGCGATAGCGGGGCACGTAATATTGACCACTTGCTCAATCGTCAGGTGATGCCGGCTATTGCGCAAAGTTTTCTGCAATGGCAGCAGAGTGTAGGGCATGTACCTGCACAAGCACGGTTGGAAATTGGCGAAGGCGGTATAGACGTATTGTTCAACTAACTTAAGGAGGCCGTCTGAAAATATTTTCAGACGGCCTTCCTGAATAAAATCCTTAGAGTTTGGTATTATTGCAGCAAAAAAAAGGGGTGGCACGCGGCCACACCCAAACACACACACATCAAGAGGAAAGAGATAAAACAATGAAAATAACAAATAAATCAATTTTCAGGGTTTTTATCGGTTTGTTTTTTTACCCAGAAAAATAAAAATGTAGCAATAACCATCACAAACATGATAGTTATGAAAGATAAAATACCGATGGGCGATTTAAATAATTCGTTTAAAAGTTCCATCAACGTGTTCCCTTAATTTTGATTTTGAAATTATTTAAGTGCGATTATTGGACAAAATCAGATATGCAACTTTGATTCAAGTCAAGGTTAATAACTTTTCTGTATAATTTTGCAAATATGCAGATAAAAAACCGATTTACCATCACGCCTTAGTTCTTTGGCATGTTGTTCGGCCATGCCTTATCGTCTATATCTATACTGCAATCAGAGCCCACTTAAAGTCATTCATTTATATTCCATCCTTATTTTCTAGAGCGTATAAAGAAGCAGTAATACCTTGATCAAAAAACAGACTGCACTAATTGTTTTTTTATGTTAAAGTCTGATTTTAATAACTCGGCAGTTTAGGCTGCCATAAAGGGCTGTTTAAATTTAAAATCCGGTGAGTGCAAATACGGTGCAGTATTTGAAGCTGCCTGCCCGATTTTAAGCTTAAACAGCCTTCATTATGTTTACGGAAAGAGTTTCATGCAGTCTTGGCAGTTACCCGAACACATTGCCGACATCTTGCCTTCCACCGCGCGCCAGCTTGAGAGTGCGCGGGAAAAGCTGTTGGCTTTATTCCGTGTACACGGATATGAATTGGTGCATCCGCCGCTGATGGAATACAGCCATTCCCTGCTTACCCGCATCGACGCGGGTTTGTCGCTGAAGACCATCCGCGTCGTCGATCAACTCAGCGGCAGGCAGCTCGGTATCCGTGCCGACATCACGCCGCAGGTGGCGCGCATTGATGCCCATCTTTTGTCGGCCAACAACGGCATCAACCGCTTGTGTTATGCAGGTTCGGTGCTGCACGCCCGTCCGGACGGTTTTTTGAACACCCGCGAGCCTTTGCAGGTGGGGGCGGAGCTTTACGGCTTTGCAGACATAGCGGCAGATATCGAACTGATTGATTTGATGCTGAAAAGCGTAAGCATTGCCGAATTCGGCGATATTTTGTTGTCGTTGGGGCACATCGGCGTATTCCGTGCCTTGGCTGATGCGGCGGGTTTGAATGAAGCGCAGGCAGAGCAATTGTTGGCCTTGATGCAGGATAAAGATGCCGCGGCGGTTCGCAACCAAGTCGAAGCATGGCAGCTTGACGGCATGTGGGCGAAAGCGTTTGCTTTGCTGCCGACTTTGTACGGCGGTCGCGAAGTGCTGCAAGAGGCGCGTAGCCGTTTGCCCGATTTGTTTGCAGTCGGCAAAGCATTGGACGAACTGCAAGCGGTTTGCGATGCTTTCCCGCAAAGAAGCATTCATATCGATTTATCCGAATTACGCGTGGACAACTACCACACCGGCTTGCTGTATGCGGCTTACGGCAGCGACTGCCACGATGCGGTGGCGCGCGGCGGACGTTATGACGGCTTGGGCAAATATTTCGGCCGTGCCCGCCCCGCAACCGGCTTCAGCTTTGATTTGCGTATGTTTATCGGGCGTTTGCCGCACAGCGAACAAACCTCTTTTATTGCCGTGGCGCATCAAGATGTGGCGGCGGCGCAGGAAGCGATTGAACGGCTTCGTGCCGAAGGACATTGCGTTGTGATCGATTATGGTGTCGAACACAACGGCACGAAGCAGACGAAACGCCGTCTGAAAAAGCAGGGCGGCGATTGGCAGATTATGGAAACAGAAATTTAACAGGTTAGATATTATGGCTAAAAATGTAGTAGTAATCGGCGCACAGTGGGGCGACGAAGGCAAAGGCAAAATCGTAGATTGGCTGGCGGAAGAAACCGCCGGTGTGGTGCGCTTCCAAGGCGGCCACAATGCGGGTCATACGCTGGTTGTCGGCGGTAAGAAAACCATTCTGCGCTTGATTCCGAGCGGCATTTTGCACGAAAAATTGGAATGCTTTATCGGCTCCGGCGTTGTGGTCAGCCCCGAGGCCTTGTTGGGCGAGATTGACGAATTAAATGCAGCCGGTGTGAAAAACGTAGAAGGCCGTCTGAAAATCGCCCCTACCGCTACTTTGATTCTGCCTTACCACATCGCCCTCGACCAAGCCCGTGAAGCCTCTCGCGGCAGCGGTAAAATCGGCACGACCGGACGCGGCATCGGCCCGGCTTACGAAGACAAAGTCGCCCGCCGCGCCATCCGCATGGTTGACCTGTTCGACATTGAACAACTGAAAGCCAAATTGCAGTCAAATATCGAATACTACAATGTTCAGTTGCAACACCTGCATAAAGCCGAGCCGGTTAAATTTGAAGACGTGTTGGCTGTGGTTGAGAAATTTGCAGGCCGCATCAAGCCTATGATCAGCGATGTGTCGCGCACGCTTTACGAGAAAAACCAAAAAGGCGAAAAGCTGCTGTTTGAAGGCGCACAAGGTACTTTGCTGGACATCGACTACGGCACGTATCCTTTCGTAACTTCTTCCAACTGCTTGGCCGGAGCCGCTTCCGCAGGGGCCGGTGTGCCGCCGCAAATGTTGAATTATGTGTTGGGTATCGTGAAAGCCTACACTACGCGCGTAGGTTCCGGCCCGTTCCCCACCGAATTGTTTGACGACATCGGCGCAGGCTTGGCCAAGCGCGGACATGAATTCGGCTCGGTAACCGGTCGCGCCCGCCGTTGCGGTTGGTTTGATGCCGCCGCCTTGAAACGTTCCATTCAAGTGAACGGCATTTCGGGCATGTGCATCACCAAACTTGACGTGATGGACGGCATTGAAGAAATCAAAATCTGTACCGGCTACCAACTGCCCGACGGCAGCAAAACCGACATCCTGCCTTTCGGCGCAGATGCGGTGGAAGGCTGCACACCGATTTACGAAACCATGCCGGGTTGGACGGAATCCACTTTCGGCGTGAAAGAGTTCGACAAGCTGCCCGCCAATGCCAAAGCGTATTTAAAGCGCATTGAAGAAGTGTGCGGCGCGCCGGTAGCGATTGTTTCCACCGGCCCCGACCGTGAAGAAACTATTGTGTTGCAGCATCCGTTTGCTTAATAAGGCGAGCAATAGATAGGTCATAACGAGGCCGTCTGAAACCAAGTTTTCAGACGGCCTCGTTTATTTGTTTGCAGTTTGTTGTCTTTATATCGGTTATCGGAATTTCGCTATATCAGCAATTTTGCTTAGCCAAGCAATATAATCTGGCTGCATTTTGTGCGGCAGAAAGTAAATTTTCATAGCCGTTTGCCAAAGCATCGGCCAAGCTGCCGCTGTTGCGGAGAATCGGGAATACGGCATCGATTCCGTATCCGTATACCGCTTCGTAACCATCACCCAAACAACCGACCAAAGCGACAACGGGTTTGCCGTATACTTTGGCGGTTTTGGCCACGCCGATCGGGGTTTTGCCGCGAATGCTTTGGGCATCCATACGGCCTTCGCCGGTGATAACCAAATCGGCATCGCGCAAAATTTCGGCAAGTTTCACGGTTTCCGTAACGATTTGCACGCCTGACTTCAAAACCACATTGGGCAATACCAATAAACCGCCGCCCATGCCGCCCGCCGCCCCCGCACCGGCAAGGGTGAGGATGTCTGCGCCCGTGTCGCGTTTGACGATTTTGGCAAAGTGGCGCAAGGCGCGGTCTAAATCAGCCACCATTTGGGGCGTTGCGCCTTTTTGCGGGCCGAATACGGCCGAGGCTCCGAAACTGCCGCATAAAGGATTATCCACATCGCAGGCCACTTCGAGGGTGATGTTTTTCAGACGGCCTTCCGATTCGGCCAAATCAATGCGGGCAAGCCGATGCAGATTGCCGCCACCAAAGCCGATGGCGCGATTGTTTTCATCAAGCAACTTTACACCTAAAGCCTGAAGCATTCCGGCACCGCCGTCGTTGGTGGCGCTTCCGCCTATACCTAGAATAATCTTGCCGACTCCGTGTTTTAAGGCGGCCTGAATGAGCTCTCCTGTGCCGTAGCTGGTGGTTTTCAAGGGATTGCGTTGGGAAGGCGGCACCAAATGCAAACCGGACGCGGCGGCCATTTCGATGACGGCGGTTTGCCCGTCGCCGGAGATGCCGAATGCCGCTTTGATCGGATTCCCCAAAGGGGCGGTAACTTCCGTTTCCACCAAACGGCCTTGTGTGGCATCCACTAACGATTGCACCGTGCCTTCGCCGCCGTCTGCCATCGGCACTTTCACATATTCGGCATCCGGCAGCACTTTTCTAAAGCCTGCTTCGATGGCTTCGGCGGCTTGCAAGGCGGAAAGGCTTTCTTTGAAGGAGTCGGGGGCGATAACGATTTTCATAAGGCCGTCTGAAAAAATTAAAATTTAAATACGCCGAACATCAGCGTTGAAACAACGGTCATCAACAAACCGACCAAACTTTCATACGGAATCAGCAGCAACCGCTCTTTCATATTCATATACACGCTGCCTCCCGTGGCATGGAAAAACGAACCGTGCGGCATATGGTCGAGCACGGTTGCTCCGGCATGAATCATAGCGGCACCGGCGATACTGCTTACGCCTAATTCGATTAATGTGCCGCCGAACACACCAGAAGCCACTGCCGTGCCTGCAGTGGTCGAGGCGGTTGCCAACGACATCAAAATGCCGGAAACAGGGGCAAGCAGGTAGGAAGGCAGGCCGGAGGCGGTTAGGCTGTCAATCAGTAGATTTTTCAAACCTGAATGGGTAATGATTCCCGCCAATGCACCGGTGCCGAGCAGCATCACCGCCACCGGAGCCATTTTGCCCAAACCGCTGGCGGCATAGCGGTTGCTGTGTTTGATTTGACCCATTAATAATACGCCGACCAAACCGCCGACGGGCAGAGCAATCAGCGGGTCGATGGAGATACCGGCCAGCGGGCGCAGAGCGAGCAGGAAAATGGCTGTGAGCGGGGCGGAAACGGCTGAGGCGAAAGATGGCCGGTTATCGGCATTTTCCGTGTCGGTCGTGTCGTCTTGAACGTGGCTTCCCTTATTTTTCAAATGCTTGGCTAAGAAATAGGTAAGTGCCAACCCGAAAGCGGCGGGAACCATGCCGGCCGTCATCACGGAAGTAAGCGGAATATTGAAAGCATCGGCGGCGGCAATCGCATTCGGGTTCGGCGAAATAATGTTACCCGCTTTGCCGCCGCCAATCATTGCCAACAGCACCGCCGGTTTGGAAAGGGCGACGCGTTTGGCCAATGCCAGCGCCACCGGAGCGGTAGTGATGACCGCCACATCGACAAAAACGCCGATGGCGGTAAGCATCATCGCGGCCAAAGCCAACGCCAGTAGCGCACGGGATTCGCCGAGTTTTTTCACGATGGTTTCGGCAATAACGGTTGCCGCGCCCGACTCAATCAGCACGCCGGCCAATACGCCCGCCGCGAGAATCCGCATCACCGCCGTGGTAATGCCTTGTGCGCCCTGTATCATCAGCCCGACGGTTTCGCCCAAACTTGCACCGCCGGCCAAGCCCCCGACAAGCGCGCCAATCATCATGCCGTAAGCCGGAGAAACTTTTTTCAATATCAGAAAGATGGCGAGAAGCAGTGCGACAATGGCACCGAATGCGGAAATGGAAATATCGGTCATGATGATGGATAAATCGGTTGGTCGGTCAAAATATTAACGGCCTCCAATAAAAGAGGCCGTCTGAAAATTAACGTCTGATAAGGTAGAAATCTTGGTCGCGGCTGCCGTCGCAACGGTGCATGCGTACTTGGTTGCCGTATTTGCCCGCATCCAAGCATTTTCCGTTCATGCGGCTGCGGATGGTGTAACCGTCGCGATACCATTGCTGGTTGATGCCGCCATGGCATTTATAAGCGATAACTTCCGCTCCGTCGCCGTCTTTTTCGTTAGCCACATCCAAACATAGGCCTTCCACGCGGATGCTGCGACCCAACATGGTAAACCGTTGGTTGTTTTCGCCGTGGCAGCTGTAACTGATGAGACCTTTGTAAGAGCCGCGGCCACGGTCGAGACATTTGCCGCTATCGGTTTCGATGAGCACCGTTCTGCCTTGCGGAAATCGGGACGAACGGTCGTCGTTTTTGCGGCCATCGGGTCGATGCTCGGGGTAACGGTCATCTATATCGGCGCGGGGATGACCGTCTGGCCCCACATAAAGACAACCTCCGAGTAATAGTGCTGGAATCAATAAAATACTTTGCAATTTCATGATTGCTCCTTTCTGATAAAACTGGCTTTCAGACGGCAACCGATTGGGTGGCCGTCTGAAAACCGTTAATAATGGTAATAGCGACGCTGGCGCGGGTAAACCGTCGATACGGGTTGGACTTCATTATAAATCACCGTCGTGCCGGGCGGGGCGTTGATGGTAACGTTTTTGTTGACGGTGGTTTCGCTTTGTACCGGTAAATCCAATACGGCAATACGTCCGTCGGGGGTTTCCGCGTAAATGCAGCCGCCAAGCAACAGCAAGCTGATGATGGATAAAGCTGTTTTCATGTTTTTAACATTTCCCAAATCGGCGTAAGCCACCTGAATATTAGGGGTTGTGTCGTATTTCCCAACATCGGTGGATTTTTTTGTTGCGGAAATCATCGGGAACCGATTGTTTGGAAACATCTTTTACCGAATATTTTTCCAACACGCTTGCGCACAATTCAAAGCTGCGCAGATTATTGGAGAAAAACAAAAGGCCGTCTGAAGCCAGCAGCCCCATTGCTCCGTCGATCAAATGCGTATGGTCGCTCTGGATGTCGAGAATGTCGAGCATTTTTTTGCTGTTAGAAAAACTCGGCGGATCCATCACTATCAAATCAAACCGTTTACCTTGTTCGGAGGCCGTCTGAAGATATTGGAATACGTCGGCTCTTATGATTTGATGCCGGTTTATATCTATTTGGTTCAATTCAAAATTACGTTTGGCCCAGTCCAGATAAGTATTGGACAAATCAACCGTCTCACTGCTTACCGCGCCGCCCGTTGCCGCATAAACGGTAAAGCTGCCGGTGTAGGAAAAAAGATTCAGAAAACGCTTGTCCGAAGCCATTTCGCCGACTTTCTTACGAGTATTGCGGTGATCGAGAAACAGGCCGGTATCGAGGTATTTATCCAAGTTTACCCAAAATTTGCGCCCGTTTTCCGTGATGATGAAATCTTCGCTTTGTTTGCCGGTTTTTTCATACTGCTGCGCCCCCTTTTGGCGTTCGCGGCGTTTGAAATGAATTTGCTCGGGGGCGAATCCGGTAACGAACGAAATCGCTTCCAGCACGTCGGCCAGCCACGCTTTGTATTCTTCCGGCTGCATCAGCCAGCCGGTATCGTATTCCTGTAAGTGAACCTGATCGCCGTAAACATCTATGGCGAAAGGAAATTGGGGAATATCGCGGTCATACATGCGCCATGCTTCGATGTGGTTACGGCGCGCCCATTTCAGATAGTGCTTGATGTTTTTGCCCAAACGGTTGGCAAAGGGAGAGATGTCGGTCATGCTTTGCTTTCAGACGGCCTCGGCGGGCTATCGGTTGAGTTGCCAAAAATCTTTCAGGGGCAGATGCTTGGTTCTGTCCAGCGTCATAACGACGGTGTTGTCGGGAGCAATCAGCATGGCGCATTCCTCATCGTTTTGAAAAGGGAAGGCGATACTGAAATTGGCACCATTTTCCACCTGAATTCCATACCGGTGTTTACCGTTTTCGTATTGGATTGTATTTTGGCTGTACCGGTAGGTTTTTTTCGTATTTTTTTGAAGGTCAGACAGAGTAAACTGTTTTTCTTCAAACACGATTTCCATCGGAACATTATTCGTATCCATAGCCTTCCAAGTGCCGCGGTAGGTTTCAGACCTGCCGCACCCGTTTAATAACAGCATGATTGTGCTGGCAAGTAAAAGGGAAAAAATATATTTGAAACGATTCATATCGGGATATTCCTTCGGAAACAACACATTTCAGGTTTCCGAGATTGCAAATCGGCCATTTTACCGTACTTAACTCTTTCATGCTTGACCATTTTGCGGTAAATCTTTATTATTCGCTTCTTGTCTTTTTTGAAGCCATCGTCTTCAGCCAACTTCCATCCAAGCTGATCCAAACAGCTTTCCGATTGCTTATTTTACTGAATATTAAGCATATTTTGCAGGTTGTTGTCGATGTTAACCACAAGCCCGAGAGCTTGCGACGACCTTGCGTAATTCTTTGCTACAAATACGTTTTCTGTTGCTTCAAGGCTGCCTGAAAATCATTCGGGCAGAAGGTTTTGTTGTCCGTTTTGGAAAACCATGTCTGTAAAATTTACCGATTTAAACCTCGATAAAAACATCTTATCCGCTTTGAACAGCGCAGGTTACGAATCCCCCACACCCATTCAAGTACAAGCCGTGCCGCATGCTTTGGCACAACGCGACATCATGGCTTCGGCACAAACCGGTTCGGGTAAAACCGCCGCTTTTTTGCTGCCCACTCTGCAACGCCTGATCAAACGCAGTGAAAAACCGGGTAAAGGCCCGCGCGCGTTAGTATTGACACCCACCCGCGAACTTGCCGCGCAAGTGGAAAAAAACGCCCAAATTTATGCCCAGAATATGAAATGGTTCCGCACTGTGAGCATTGTCGGCGGTGCGTCTTTCAGTTATCAAATCCGCGCCTTGGGCAAGCCGGTTGACTTGATTGTGGCCACGCCGGGCCGTTTGATGGATCTGATGGACAGCGGCAAAGTGGATTTCGACCGCTTGGAAGTGCTGGTGCTCGACGAAGCCGACCGTATGCTTGATATGGGCTTTATCGACGACATCGAAACCATCGTGGCCGCCACCCCGGAAGACCGCCAAACCCTGCTGTTTTCCGCCACTTGGGACGGCGCAGTCGGCAAATTGGCACGCAAATTGACTAAAAACCCCGAAGTGATTGAAATCGAGCGGGTGGACGATCAGGGCAAAATTGAAGAGCAGCTTTTGTATTGCGACGATATGCGCCACAAAAACCGCTTGTTGGACCATATTTTGCGTGATGCCAATATCGACCAATGCGTGATTTTCACTTCGACCAAAGTGATGAGCGAACAACTGGCCGACGATCTGTATGAAAAAGGTTTTGCCGCCAACTGTCTGCACGGTGATATGCCGCAAGGTTGGCGTAACCGCACGCTGATGGATTTGCGTAAAGGTCGCTGTAAAATTCTGGTGGCCACCGATGTGGCCGCCCGCGGTATTGATGTGCCGACTATTACGCACGTTATCAATTATGATTTGCCGAAACAGGCCGAAGATTACGTTCACCGTATCGGCCGTACCGGTCGTGCGGGCCGAACCGGTTTGGCGGTTACGTTTGCGGAAGTGAACGAATACGTTAAAGTGCACAAAATCGAGAAATACATCGGCCGCAAACTGCCCGAAATGACTGTCGAAGGCATGGAACCGACGCGCAAACGCAGCAAAGCCGGCACAGGCAAGCCCAAAGGCAAAGGCGGCTGGGGTGCGAAAGGCGACCGTAAGTTCGGCGACAAGAAATTCGGAGATAAAAAGTTCGGCGGCGGCAAACCCAAAGGCGAAGGTTTTAAAGGAAAGAAAAAACCGGCAGGTAAGGGCGGTTTCGGTAAAACGGAGCGTGCGCCGAAACGGAGCTGATTTCAAATAGGCAAAAGGCCGTCTGAAAACACTGTTCAACCAGTTTTTCAGACGGCCTTTTCGTATATAGGCGTTATTCTTTCAGCAGGCGGCGTTCGTAAACGGCTTGCGCCAATGTGCCCGCATCTACGTATTCCAATTCTCCGCCCAGCGGAATACCGCGCGCTAGACGGCTCACTTTGTAGGGCAGGTTTTTAAACAGCTCCGCCAGCACATAGGCGGTGGCATCGCCTTCTGCGGTGAAGTTGGTGGCGATGATGATTTCTTCCACGTCGCTGTTTTGCAGGCATGCCACCAGTTTTTCCAAGGCGATATGGTTTAAATCCATGCCTTGAACGGGGTTGACCTGCCCCATGAGCACAAAATACAAACCGTCGTGGCAGTTGGCGGCTTCCATGCCGGCTACGTCGGCGGGCATGTGCACAATCATCAGACGACGGGAATCCCGTTCGCCGTCGGCGCAAATATCGCAAAGCTCTGTTTCGCAAAACGTGTTGCAGCGGGTGCAATGTTGTACGTGTTT
The DNA here is from genome assembly GCF_030504625.1 of Neisseria sp. MVDL19-042950. Taxonomy (GTDB): domain Bacteria; phylum Pseudomonadota; class Gammaproteobacteria; order Burkholderiales; family Neisseriaceae; genus Neisseria. The sequence continues at coordinate 331,607 of NZ_JAUKWH010000001.1, forward strand.
GAGGGCGTTTTGCAGGGCGGCGGACAATTCCTGCGCGCCGTCGCGGTTGTGCTGCAAAAGCTGGTAAGCCATGCGTTGGGCGGATTTGGGGCCGACGTTGGGCAGGATTTTCAAGGCATTGATCAAACGGTTGAAAGCATCGGGCTTCTTAGACATGTTTCAGACGGCCTGATTAAGATAAAGCGGCATTATAGCCGAAGAATATAACAGGCCGTCTGAAAACCGTGGATCCGGCCAAATGTTTTCAGACGGCCTCTTCGCAAGACTCAAACGTTCAGTGGCAACCGCCGCTTTTGCCGCTGCAACGGTCGCAACCGCCGCATGCGCTGTTACGTGCCGCTTTGGATTTGAAAACGAATTTGCGCAATATGTAGAGCACGCACAAGACAACGATGATGCCGACGATAATATATTGTTCCATCACATAATCCTCGAAGCGATTTGATAAACCACAAGGGCAAAGATATAAGCTAGTGCAAACAGATAGCCGGTAATCAGCAGGGTATGGTAAGTGGATTTCGTTTCGCGCTTGATCACGGCGAGCGTGGCCAAGCACATCGGGGCGTATACGTACCATGCCAAGAAGGCGAAAGCGGTCGGCAAGCCCCAGTTGTTGTGCACCAAAGGAATCAGGGCGTTTTCGACGGCTTCTTCGGAACCGGCTCCTACCGCATACACCGTGCCGAGTGCGGCAACCACCACTTCGCGTGCCGCCATCCCCGGAATCATGGCGATGCACATTTCCCAAGTGAAGCCCAGCGGGGCAAACAAAGGCTGTATCAAGTGGCCGATTTTACCTGCAAAGCTGTAATCAATCGCCGCGCCTGCCGCGCCCTCGGGGGCGGCTGGGAAGCTGACCAATACCCACAAAATCACACTCATGGCGAAAATAACCGTACCGGCGCGTACTAAGAAGGCTTTGACGCGGTCCCACAGGCTGATGAGGATGTGTTTGAAGTTCGGCATACGGAAAGTGGGCAATTCCATCAACAGAGGGAAGTACTGCACTTTACCTTTGCGGCGTGCAAACAATTTCATCACATAAGCGGTTAAGCCGGCCGATGCGATACCGGCAACATACAGGCCGAAGAGCGTCAGCCCTTGCAGGTTGAATACGCCCAAAACGGTTCTTTCGGGGATAACGGCTGCGATAATCAAGGCATAAACCGGCAGACGGGCGGAGCAAGTCAGCATGGGGGCGATGGCAATCGTTACCAAACGTTCGCGCGGGTCTTGAATCGTACGTGCCGACATCACCGCAGGCACGGCACAGGCGAAGCTGGACAGCAACGGAATGAAAGCCCGGCCCGACAAACCGCTTTTCGCGAGCAGGTTATCCAACAGGAAAGCGGCGCGAGGCAGATAACCCGAGTCTTCCAACAGTAGAATAAAGGCGAACAAAATCGCGATTTGCGGCAGAAACACCAACACGCTGCCGATACCCGCAATCACACCGTTTACCAGCAAATCTTGCAGCACGCCTTCCGGTAGGGTGGCCGCTACCCATTCTCCCAGCGAACCGAACGCGCCTTCTATCGTATCCATCAGCGGCTCGGCCCATGAGTAAACGGCCTGAAAAATCAAAAGTAAGATAATAAAGAGAATAACGATGCCCCAGAAACGGTGCAGCACCAGTGCATCCAAGCGGCGGTGCCATTCCGGCAGGTTCATTTCCGTGCGGACGACTTGCTTGAGTATTTTTTCCGCTTCGGCATACAGCTCGTTACTGTCGAGAGCTTCCAAATTTTTCAAGGCAACGTCGGAATCCAGCGGATGGGTATTGTGGCGCGGCAGTTTGGCAACGGCTTCGCGCACGGCACGAATGCTGTCGCTGCGGACGGCGGCCGTTTCGAGCACCGGCACGCTTAACAATTCGCTCAATTTTGCCGCGTCGATTTTCAGGCCGCGCGAACAGGCCACATCGCTCATGTTCAGCGAAACGATCATCGGCAGGTTCAAGGTTTTCAATTCGAGAAGCATACGCAGAGTCATGCGCAGATTGGTTGCGTCGGCCACGGCGATAATCGCATCGGGGCGGTGGCCGAGTTTGCCTATGGTAACGTCGCGTGCCACGGTTTCGTCGATACTGGTCGTACGCAAACTGTATGTGCCGGGCAGGTCGATGATGTGAATGCTTTTATCGTCGAGAAAAACGCCTTCGCGCTGATCCACCGTTACCCCGGGGTAGTTGGCAACTTTGGCATTCGAGCCGGTAAGCCCGTTAAAAAGGACGGTCTTGCCGCAGTTCGGCAAGCCTACGAGTGCGAAATAACTCAAATCCATTTTGAATCTCCCATAGACGGTCTTCAGTTGCCTGAGGCCGTCTGAAAATATTTTTATTCACCCGAATTTAATCGGCAGTAACGTGGCAGAGGATTTTTTGAGCTTCGGCCAGCCGCAGAGAAAATTGCGATTGGTTGCCCAATCTCACCGCATAAGGGCCTTTGCCGAGCAAGCCGATGGCGATAACGGTTAAGGGCATGCCGTTTGAGAAACCTAAATCGGCCAAACGGCGGCTGACAACCGGATCAAGCTCGCCGAATAAGGGGTTGGGATGAATCGAATCGATATGCGCTCGGGCACCTCGGCGCAGTTGGGATAGTGGTACTACGGACATAATAAACCTACCTTCTTTATTGTGTTGTTTTGACAAACATGAAGTTGAGTTTAAGACGTGATATCGTTTTGACAGTATGAAATAGTATTAGTTTTTATTTATATCTATCTGTTATTTATATTAGTCTTTTTCATGCAGGGCTGCAATCGGACGAAGGCCGTCTGAAAAAGGTTTCAGACGGCCTTTCGGGCTTATTTGGCGTTTTTTTGAGCTAAGTCAGATATGCCATTGTTTTCTCGAGGCAATGGGGCATCTCATAAAACCACGCTTACCGATGCAATGGGATTTCGAAGCAGGTGGCACCGGAACGCGCCGATTCGTCCGTATCGATGCCGTCTGAAAACAAGCGGCACGGTTTTGCGGAGTGGCAAATTTTTCAGACGGCCTGCCGTTATCCTTCGGCCAGTTTCCGGCTGGCGGCGATAAATTCGGCCTGTTTCGCTTTGGCTTTGCCCGAATCAAGCGCTTCGCGGGCCGCTTCGAGGCCGTCTGAAAGGGAATCGGTGAGGTTGGCGGCGTAAATGGCGGCGGCGGAATTAAGCAGCACGATGTCGCGGGCCGCACCGTGTTCGCCGTTTAAGACGCTCTGCATTTTGAGCAGCGATTCTTGGCTGTTTTGCACTTTGATTTCATCCAGATTCTTGCGCACGGCAATGCCGAATTGTTCGGGGTGGATGTCGTATTCGCTAATGGAGCCGTTTTTCAGTTCGGCCACGCGGGATGCGCCCGTGATGGTGATTTCGTCCAAGCCGTCGCTGCCGTGCACCACCAAAACATGTTGCGAACCAAGTTGTTGCAGCACGCGGGCAAGAATGCCGACCAAGTCGATATGAAACACACCGAGCAGTTGGTTGGGGGCGGCGGCAGGATTGGTGAGCGGGCCGAGAATGTTGAAGATGGTGCGGATGCCGAGGCTTTTGCGCACGGGAGCCACATAGCGCATGCTGCTGTGATGGTTGGGGGCGAACATAAAACCGATGCCGACGTTTTCGATGCATTGGCCCACTTGCTCGGGCGATAAATCCAGCGACGCACCCATCTGCTCGATGATGTCGGCGGAACCGCTTGAAGAGGAAACCGAACGCCCGCCGTGTTTGGCCACCTTCGCACCTGCTACCGCCGCGACAAACATGGCAGTGCTGGAGATATTGAAAGTGTGCGCCCCGTCGCCGCCCGTACCGACGATGTCCACCAGATTATGCTTGTTCAACACCGGCACGCCGGCGGCAAATTCGCGCATCACACCGGCGGCGGCGGCGATTTCGGATACGCTTTCCACTTTGATGCGCAGGCCGGTAAGAATGGCTGCTACCAGCTCCGGCGCAACTTCGCCGCGCATAATCTGGCGCATCAAGTCGGTCATTTCGTCATAGAAAAGCTCGTTGTTGTCAATCAATCGGGCAAGGGCTTGCTGTGGTGTAATCATCGGTATTCCGCCTTTGTATGTAGGATTGAAGCCGTCTGAAATTTCCGGCTTGGTGGAAAATGCGCCGCGCCTGTTTTCAGACGGCCTGTAATAAAAGATTAAGCCGCTTGGAAATGTTGGAACTCTTTCAGGAAGTTATCCAGCATTTCATGGCCGTGTTCGGTAAGCAGGGCTTCGGGGTGGAACTGCACGCCTTCAACGGCATGGGTTTTGTGGCGCACGCCCATGATTTCGCCGTCTTCCGTCCATGCCATAATGTCCAAGCAATCGGGCAGGGTAGCGCGGTCGATAACCAAGCTGTGGTAACGGGTGCAGGTAACGGGGTTCGGTAAACCTTTAAACATGCCCGAATCGCGGTGGAACACCGGCGAAACCTTGCCGTGCATCAGCGTTTGCGCCCGCACGATATTGCCGCCGAACGCTTCGCCTATGGTTTGGTGTCCCAAACAAATACCCATAATCGGCAGCTTGCCGGCGAAGTGCCGCATGGCCGCCACGGAAATCCCCGCTTCTTTGGGCGAGCAGGGGCCGGGGCCGATAACGAGATATTGCGGTTTGAGGGCGGCGATTTCTTCCAAAGTGATGTCGTCGTTGCGGCGCACCACAACCTCTTGGCCGAGTTCGGCAAAATATTGGACGATGTTGTAGGTGAAGCTGTCGTAATTGTCGATCATTAGAAGCATGATGGATAAACCTGTATGGTATGTGGGGGCAAAGGCCGTCTGAAAGAAAAGGATTATAACGGCATTAGCGGGCGGTGTTTAGATTTTCGACACCATTGATAAATGCCTACATTTCTTCGTCGGTTGTAAATTTGCTTTTGCGGATAACGTGATACTGCCCGTGCTTAGTGTGCGGAAAAGGTCAACAGATGAGAGCTGCATAGCAAGGGCGTTTCAATCCAAAAGAGGAAGAGGCCGTCTGAAAATGCTTTCAGACGGCCTCTTAAATATTCACTTTGTTAACGGCGGCGAACCAACTGCCATGCGCGGCCGAGATAGGCAACGCTGGCGAAGCCGCTCCACACATGTACCAAGCGGGTGAACGGGAAAATCACAAACAAACCCATGCCCATCACCATATGCAGTTTGAACAGGAAGTTCACGTCTTCGATATGGCCGGCGGCTTCACCGCGGAAGGTAACGATGTGCTGCGCCCAAGTCATCAGTTTCACCATTTCGTGGCCGTCGGTATGGCCCATGCTCACGAAGATGGTCAGCAAGCCCAAGCCTAAGGTGATGATGAGCCAAATCAATACCAGTTTGTCGCGCCACGTGGTGTTGGCGGCCAAGCGGTCGCATTTCAGACGGCGTTGCAGCAGGATAATCAAGCCCGCCATCGCCATCACGCCGAAGATGCCGCCCATTACCATCGCGAAAATTTGCTTGGCACCGTGGGAAACGCCCAGCGCGTCCCAAAACCATAAAGGCGTGAGCAGGCCGAACAAATGCCCGAAAAACACGGCCAAGATGCCGACGTGAAACAGAATGTTACCCAAGCGCAATTGGCCTTCGTAAAGGATTTGGCTGGATTCGCTTTTCCACGAATATTGCTCGCGGTCGAAGCGCACGAGGCTGCCGAAAAAGAAAATCGCGAGGGCAATGTAGGGGAAGATGCCGAAGAAGAATTGGTGCAGGGTATTCATGTTTATGCTCCTGTTTGGGCCGTCTGAAAAGCGGCTTTAGGATAAAACTGTACGGTTTCGACGCTCGGTTTCAGCAGCGGCTCGGTGCCGGAAATATCGGGGCCGAACGTTTCCATCGCTTCGTCCATATCGCGCACGGGCGGCTCGATGAGGGGCTGCGGTGCTACCGGGCTGAGGGCTGTGATGCCTTGTAGCAGCACGGCATAGGGCGAACCGTTTTTCTCAAGTTTGCCGCCGATGTGGGCGATCACATGCACGGCATCGCCCAACAGTTTTTGCGCGTGTTCGGGCGGCACTTGGCTCAGGTATTCCAGCAATACGGGCAGGTAATCGGGCAGCTCATCGTTGCCCAACTCGAAACCGTGGTTGCGGTATTCTTGCAGCAAGTCCACCATGGCGCTTCCGCGGTCGCGGTCTTCACCGTACACATGCTCGAAAATGTAGAGCGCATGGTTGCGGTTGCGGTCGAAAGTGGCGACGTAGTTTTCCTGCAATTCGCGCAGGCTGTGGCTGTTTAAATAGTCTAAAAAGCTGTTCAGACGGCCTGCTTGTGTTTGCAACTCGGGCCATTCTTGTAAGGCCGTCTGAAATTCAGACAGGGCTCCGATCAGCTCGGCTTCGGGGTAGCACAGCAGCGCGGAAAACCATTTGTAAACAGGATTCGCACTCATCAGCGTACTCCTTCTTCACGGTTTTTCTCGGCATCTTTGCGCAGGCCGTGGAAGATAATCGGCGCGCCTTTGCGTTTGCCGAACAAGCTCTCTTCGCTGCTGCCGCCGGAGCAGCCGTTGCCGAAGGTAAAGCCGCAGCCGGCTTTGTCGCCGAAGCTGTTTTCCACCATTTCTTTGTGCGAAGTCGGAATCACAAAGCGGTCTTCATAATTGGCAATCGCCATGATTTGATACATGTCTTCCACCATCTCGGGCGTGAGTCCGGTGCCTTCCAGCGTTTGCGCCAGCGTTTCGCCGTGAACCACCTGCCCGCGTTTGAAACGGCGCATGGCAATCATGCGTTCCAGCGCGAATTTGATCGGCTCGACTTTGCCCGCAGTGAGCAGGTTGGCCAGATATTTCAGCGGGATGCGCATTTCGTCCACGCTCGGGATGATGCCGTTTTCGCCCACCAAACCGTTTTCGATGGCAGATTGAATCGGCGAAAGTGGCGGGATATACCAAACCATCGGCAAGGTGCGGTATTCGGGGTGCAGCGGGAACGCCACTTTCCATTCCATCGCCATTTTGTACACCGGCGATTGTTTCGCCGCATCAATCCAGCTTTGGCTGATGCCTTGTTTCAAGGCTTCGCGCTGCACTTCGGGATCATGCGGGTTCAGAAACACACCAAGTTGCTGTTCGTACAAATCCTGCGGGTTTTCCACCGAAGCGGCTTGTTCGATTTTATCCGCGTCGTACAGCAGCACGCCCAAATAACGGATGCGGCCTACGCAGGTTTCGGAACACACGGTCGGCTCGCCGGCTTCAATACGCGGATAGCAGAACACGCATTTCTCCGCTTTACCGGAAGTCCAGTTGTAGTAGATTTTTTTGTAGGGGCAGCCGGATACGCACATACGCCAGCCGCGGCATTTGTCTTGGTCGATCAACACGATACCGTCGTCTTCGCGTTTATAAATGCTGCCGGACGGGCAGGAAGCCACGCAGGTCGGGTTCAAACAATGCTCGCACAAGCGCGGCAGATACATCATGAAGGTTTGCTCAAACGCAGCGTGCATGTCTTTCTGAATGCCTTCAAACAGCACGTCTTTCGCCCGTTTCTCAAACTCACCCGCCAAATCGTCTTCCCAGTTCGGACCCCATTCCACTTTGTCCATTTTTTTGCCGGTGAGCACAGAAACCGGACGCGCGGTTGGCGGCGTTTTCATTTTCGGCGCGTTTTGCAGATGCTCGTAATCGTAGGTGAACGGTTCGTAGTAGTCGTCAATTTTCGGCATATTCGGGTTGGCAAAAATATTCGCCAAAATCTTCAACTTACCGCCTTGCTTCGGCACCAGCTTGCCGTCAGGCTTGCGCACCCAGCCGCCGTTCCATTTGTTTTGGTCTTCCCAGTTTTTCGGAAAACCGATGCCGGGCTTGGTTTCCACGTTGTTGAACCACACATATTCCACGCCGTCGCGCGAAGTCCAGACGTTTTTACAGGTAACGGAGCAGGTGTGGCAGCCGATACATTTGTCTAAGTTCAGAACCATGCCGACTTGTGCTCTGATTTTCATGGTAGTGTTCCTTTTGGTTTGGTTTTCAGACGGCCTCTCCAGTAGCGGCAGGCCGTCTGAAAAATAGCCGTTAAATGATGGGGCGGTAGCGGTAAAGTTTGTTTTATAAAGATTTTTGACAGGTAAAAGTTTAAAGGAGCGCGGGCAAGAAAAGTATGCCTAGAAAGCGTAAGAAACGGCGGCAAAATAGGGGGGACGGGTTAGCTGAAAGAGTGAATGGAAGTAATACTTTGGGAGTATTTGAAAGGCAGTCGGTTTGCATGCCTGTCGGGAAAAGCAGGAAGAGGCCGTCTGAAATCTTAATTTTTTTCAGGCGGCCGCGGATATGAATAAATAATAAGATTGAAGTAATCAGGTAGTATCATGACGACACTGCCTAGGTTTATCAAGAGGAAATATCATGCACAACGTACGCCGAATCTATCGTGCCGACAGCCGAAATCTACCAAGTAGTTAAAGATTTCAACAGCGGGCATTTTGGCATCATCGGATGATTGTTTTGTTAACGATCTTGATCTAAAAGGCCGTCTGAAAGTTTTCAGACGGCCTTTTGAGGGGGGGGCAGGTTAGCGCGGGCGGCAAGTTGTTTCCAAAAGTTTGCGGCTGGTTCGGTAATTGCTGTCAGGGTAAGTGAGCACGGCCGTACCGTTTTTCTCATGCCATCTTAAGGTATTGGCATCATTCGCATAATATTCACCCGATGCGGCCGGAGCGCGATGGGCGGGAACGATAAACGTATCTTTGCCGTTGTTAAAGCTGACCACGATATTGTCGGCGCTTTTATAGTTCACAAAAACTTTATAGCCGTTGTCGCAAATGTCTGTTTAAAACCTTTTCAGGCAGGCATTTGTTTAAACCGCCTCGAAATCCCTCATCGGTATTATTCCACGGAAACCGGCACGCAATCTTCCGTTCCGTTATTTTGCACGCGGTGTGTCAGGCCGGAATCGATCACGATGCTTTTGCCCGCGCCGATTATTCGGCTGCTGTTTTCGTCGTCTGGCAGTTCGGCATAGCCTTGCAGCACCAGTCAAATATCTTGTTCTTTCGGCGGGGCGGCGGGGATATTTACAAAGCACCCTCATGTGGGATTTTCAGACGGCCTATGTAGCTGAGGCCGTCTGAAAAAAGCATAAGCCATTGATTCAAAGAATAAGTGAAAAGTTTATCCCAGCAACACCGAAGTCATGCTTAACGAACCGCCGACAATCTCGTCATTGAACAGCTTGACTTCATCTTCTTCATCACGCAACGCCATGATGTAGAGCAGGGGCAGGTAATGTTCGGGCGTGGGCACGGATAAAGCGGCAGCTTCGCCCAAACGCAGGTAGTGGGTCAAGGTTTCGTTATCCCGATTCAAAATGGCTTGGTTGATGTCGCGGCGGAAGGTTTCCGCCCATTCGTAAGCCGCACCCGCTTGGCGGATATGGGCAAAGCTGATGGTGCGCAGGTTGTGAACGATATTGCCGCTGCCGACAATCAACACGCCTTGTTCGCGCAAGGGCTTGAGCTTTTGCGCCAATGCGAAATGCCATTCGGCGGGTTGATTTCGGTTCAGGCTCAGTTGCACGACGGGAATGTCGGCTTCGGGATAGAGAGGCTTGAGTACACCCCATGTGCCGTGGTCGAAACCCCGCTGCATATCGACGGATACCGGTTCGGGCGCGAGCAAACGCTGCACTTCGGCAGCAAGTACCAGTGGGCAGAAATCATCAGTATGGCGCGGGGCTTGGGAAACTGCGCCGCAACCTGCCTGAAGCCTCGGGTAAACGGATTATCCGCTTCGATAACGTTCATCGGGCTGCCATGGCCGAGAAATAGGGCGGGGGTTTTGTTCATAGGGCTATTGAAATGTAACGATGCCTGTCTGAAAACGGATAACTATAGCCAATCAGATTATTTTTACTACTGCGTTGCTGTGCCTTGCCGTACTACTTGTACTGTCTTCGGCTTGCTGCCTTGTATTAAAAATAATCTGATTGACTATAAGGTGTTGGCACAGCCAACCCTTAACCCGTTTCAGACAGGCATAATCAATCGAACGGCTTACAGGCCGAATACTTTCAGACGGCCTTCCAGCGGCTCGAATGTTTTCTCACCCGCAGGTGCATCAATGCCGCCGAACACCATTTGCGCACGCAATGTCCAATTGGCGGGAACCGACCATTCTTGGGCAACGGCGTTGTCAATCAGCGGGTTGTAGTGTTGCAGGTTGGCGCCGATACCGGCAGCGGCGAGCGTGGTCCATACTGCGTATTGGTGCATGGCATCGGCGTGTTCCGCCCAGATAGGGAAATTGTCGGCATAGCTGGGGAAGCGTTCCTGCAAGCCTTTTACGACGTTTTGGTCTTCAAAAAACAGCACCGAACCGGCTGCGGCTTTAAACATATCCAGCTTTTGCTTGGTCGGCTCGAAGTTTTCGGCGGGTACGATGGCGCGCAAGGCATCTTCGGCAAATTGCCACAGCTTTTCGTGTTCCGCACCGAACAGCACCACCACACGGGTAGATTGTGAATTGAACGACGAAGGCGTGTGCAGCACGGCATGCTTGATAATCTCGGCCACTTCGGCAGCAGGCAGAGGCAGGTTTTTGTTTAAAGCGTAAACGGAGCGGCGGGTTTCAGCAGCTTTTTGAATAGTCGTATAAGTCATCATAGTTTCCTTATAGAAAGATAAATGGAAAATTATTAAAGTTTTTTTGTCAGATATTCTCAGGCAGTCGTTATGCTGCCTTGTTGAATTTATTATCCAAGGCCCAAGCACCGCCGCCTGCCGCTGCGATATACAGGAAAATAAAGCAGAACAGGGCCGCCGCTTCACCGCCGTTCATCAACGGCAGCAAAGGTATTTGGGCGGCATGTGCCATAAAATAGGCCACAGCCATTTGGCCGGACAAAACAAACGCTACCGGACGGGTAAACAAACCCAGCAGCAAGAACAAACCGCCGAATACTTCAAGAATGCCGGCCAAACCGTAAATCGACATAAGTTGCAAGCCGTCGAACATTTCGAGGTGCGGCAGCGCAAACAGCTTCGCCGTACCGTGCAGCATAAACATATAGGCCGAAGTGATGCGGAGAACCGATAATAAAACAGGTTGGAAACGGGCTAGGCGGTTACAGGAATTCGTCATCTTGATTACTCGTGTGGTTAAAAAAACGAGCGCAGTATAGATATTCTCTTTTCATGGATATATACTCGTTTTATTGAAAAATCATTTCCTATTAAGAAATCATGGATACCCTGTTCAGCCTCAAAGTCTTCCGCCAAGTAGTCGAAAACGGCAGCTTTACCCGTGCCGCCGAACACTTAGGCATTTCCAACGCCATGGCCAGCAAGCATGTGAACCATTTGGAAAGCACCCTCCAAGCCAAGCTCTTACACCGCAACAGCCGCAACCTCCACCTCACCGAAACCGGCAAAGAATACTACCGCCAGTGCTGCCACGCCCTCGAAACCCTCGAAACCGCCGCCCAGAAAGCCGCCGGCGTAACCGAAAAACCGCAAGGCATTCTGCGTATTACCATGCCGCAATGGTTCGCCAATCCGCGCATCAGCCGCTGGATCAGCGAATACACGCAACGCTATCCCGAAGTAGCGCTCGATTTGGTGCTCAGCAACCGCCATACCGACCTCATCGCCGACGGTTTCGACCTCGCCCTGCGCGTTTCCAACGACCCCAATCCGTCGTTGATTGTCAAACCATTGGCCGATATCGAGTTCCTTTTACTTGCTTCCCCCGATTACCTGCGGCGTAACGGCGTGCCGCAAACTCCTGAAGAAGTCGCACGGCATCTCGCCATTTTGCCCTCTTACACCAATATAAGCCGTATAGAAATCCAACATAAACACAGCGGCGAACAGAGCCTGCTCGAATTAACATCCACCGTTTACAGCGACAATACTTTGATGATAGGCAGCCTGATCCGCGCAGGTGCCGGCATCGGTTTCCAACCCGAATGGTGCGCCTGCGAAGACCTAATCGCCGGCAGAGTAGTGCGCCTGCTGCCCGACTACCGTTTCCTGACGGCAAAACTTTATGCCGCTTATGTGGATCGTGCGTTTTTGAGTGCGAAGGTGAGGAGTTTTATTGATTTTTTGAGTGAGAAGGTTAAGGAGTGATGATTA
>NZ_JAUKWH010000010.1 GCF_030504625.1 Neisseria sp. MVDL19-042950
AACCCGAACCGGATCCTTGTCCTGATCCCGAACCAGAACCTGACCCCTGCCCATGGCCTGAACCAGAGCCTGAGCCAGATCCTTGCCCACCATGCTCGGAACCTGATTGGGATTGTATTATCGGCTATCATAGCGATGTAGATGGAGCGGCAGATAGCTACGGTTATGCTGCGGGCACAGCCGGCCAAGACAGTGATAACGGTTCTTACCAACTTTGGAGCAGTGCCGATTTATCCGGATCGGATAATGGTATGGGTGGTGTAGGTGTAGACTTGCAAAGTAGCGGAAGTCAAGATAACGATATCGTTATCAACGATATATTTGCAGTAGACTCATACAATATCGGAGATCTTGTTTTCACCGAAAGCGATACTACTTGGGATAACGTAGCCGCTGATCTTACTGCAAGCGGTTATGGCGTTGACAGCGGTTATGCCGCCGGCCAAGATCAAATCCAACAACAAACTCAAAATCAAGGCATCATCTGATAAATAGAGTGGTGAAGGATTGAACGGAGGCCGTCTGAAAACCATGTTTTCAGACGGCCTTTGTTTGTCTGCGTTTTGCAAACAATCCGCATCCGATAGCAGAATTCGGCTAAAATGACGGCTTTAGCAAACACCGCTTAATATTCGCAAAGAGAAAGCCATGTCAGACATCAGCCTGAAGAAAATCTATTCCGGTAAAGTCCGTGATTTATACGAAATCGACAACCAACGTATGTTGATGGTTGCATCCGACCGTCTTTCCGCGTTCGACGTGATTCTCGACGACCCCATACCCGGCAAAGGCGAAATCCTTACCCAGATTTCCAATTTCTGGTTCAAAAAACTCGCCCATATCATGCCGAGCCATTTTACCGGCGACACTGTGTATGACGTATTGCCGGAAGCCGAAGCCCGCCTGTTGGAAAAGCGCGCCGTGGTTGCCAAAAAGCTCACACCGGTGAAAGTGGAAGCCATCGTGCGCGGTTATCTGGCCGGAAGCGGTTGGAAAGATTATTGCAAAACCGGCACCGTATGCGGCATCAAACTGCCCAAAGGCATGCAGGAGGCACAGCAATTGCCCGAAGTGATTTTTACCCCGTCTACCAAAGCGGCCGTGGGCGATCACGATGAAAACATCAGCTTTGAAGAGTGCGAAAACATTATCGGCAAGGAGCTTGCCGCCGAAGTGCGCAGCAAGGCCATTCGGCTTTATACCGAGGCGGCGGAATACGCCAAAACCCGCGGCATCATCATTTGCGACACCAAATTTGAATTCGGCTTGGATGAAAACGGTACGCTGACTTTGATGGACGAAGTGCTTACCCCCGATTCCAGCCGTTTTTGGCCGGCGGACCAATATCGGGTCGGCACCAATCCGCCGTCGTTCGACAAGCAGTTCGTACGCGATTGGTTGGAGCGAAGCGGCTGGAACAAACAGGCTCCCGCACCCAAAGTGCCCGACGAGGTGATTCGCAAAACCGTTGAAAAATATCGGGAAGCATTGAATCTGCTGACTCGGTGATCAGAGTTTGTTCCCGCCGATACAGTAAGAGGCCGTCTGAAAATCTGCAAACAGGATTTTCAGACGGCCTTTTCCAAAGGGATATATGTTATATTCGGCGCATTGAAAAACAGAGAAACAAGTTGCGCTGTTAACGGCCGACCGTTTATTAAAATTTCATCATGCCGGATTTTACCGTTACCGATTGGTTGTTGTTCATTTTGTTATCGCTGCCGATATTGGCAACTTTGCTGCCCTTGGTTAACCATAACCATTGGGCGTTCCGTATTTTCGATTTCCCGCGCCTGCAAATTGCCGCATTCAGTTTGCTGTGCGTGGTTTTGAATTATGCTTTGCAGGCCAACAATCATCCGGTGTTTGTTGCGTTTGAAATCCTCAACATTCTCTGTTTTTTCTACCAATTGAAAGAAATTGCCGCCTACACGCGTTTAAGCCGGCCGGAAGTGATGCGTTACCGAGGCAAAGACGACAACCGCACCGTGTCGCTGATTACCGGCAACGTGCTGACCAGCAACCGCCGTGCCGATTTGCTGTTGGCACAAGTGCGGCAATACCGACCGGATGTGGTGTTGACTTTAGAGAGCGACGAATGGTGGGAAGGGCAGCTTGCACCGTTGGAGCATGAATACGGCTATGGATACACGGTGAAGATTCCGCTTGATAACCTCTACGGCATGCATTTATACAGCCGCCTGCCGTTACGCAATGTCGAAATACGCCATTGGGTAGCCGAAGATATTCCGTCGATTGTCGCCGAAATGCAGTTGCATTCGGGCGAGTGGATACGCATTTACTGCCTCCACCCGATGCCGCCCAGCCCCACCGAGGCCGATACCTCCACTGACAGGGATGCCGAATTGCTGCTGGTGGGTAAAGAGATTGCCAAAAACAATCATTCCGTGCTGGTATTCGGCGATTTGAACGATGTGGCATGGTCGCGTACATCGCGGTTGTTCCAACAGATCAGCGGCCTGCTCGATCCGCGTAAAGGGCGTGGTTTGTACAATACCTTCCATGCCGAATATCCGCTGCTGCGCTGGCCGCTCGATCATATTTTCCACAGCAGCGATTTCATGATGAGTGAAATCAAAGTGCTGCCTTATATCGGTTCCGACCATTTCCCCGTATATGGAAAATTCCAATTCTCGCCGCCGGCCGAAGCCGTGCAGGAAAAAGAAGAAGCGGATGCAGAGGAGAAGCAGGAAGCGGAAGAGAAAATTGCTGAAGCCGAACCGATTAAAGAAGTGGTGGAAGAAAAATATAACGGCAAAAGCGAAGAATGAGAAAAAGCACGGTTGCAGGAGTGGTTTTGCCGCCGTATTCGAAAGGCAGCAAAGAGGCCGTCTGAAAAGTGTTTTCAGACGGCCTCTTTGTTATCGTACACACCTTATCTACACATTCTGTCCATAACAAATGAACTTTATTTCCGCTACGGCGTTGTTGCGCTTTAGTTTAAAAAGAATGATTTTGTAAGCTGCCGAGCGGCAACGGAATCGGTTCCGTACTATTTTGTACGGTCTGCGTCTTGCCACGTTGTAGCAAAAATAAGTTTATTTGCTATATGAAAAATAGCAAAAATATCGTTGCAGCCATCAAACTTGATCTCTCATGCCACGTTTCCTCCGTTTTAATGTGCAGATAATGATTGCAGGTTGCTGAAACAGGCATAATTTGCCGCTTGTTATGAAATTTACGCTTCGCAGTGATAACTGCCGAACGCTTCCGCCAAGTTGCCGATAATTTCCCCTGTGCTGCCGGTTTGGGCAAGCGGTGCGTTTTGTCCTGCCCATAATGATGAGAATTCATCGGATCCTTGCGTTTCGGCGGCCGCTTTTAGAGGTGCGGAAGCGGATTGGGCGAGCGGGAAAGGCGGTGCGGCATCGCTGGAGGGGCCTGCTTCGTGGATAAAGCGGTTCACGATACCGCGGGCAAAGCCGCTGCTGAACAGATTGGTTAACACGGTATCGGCGGCCTGTTCGCTTTGCAGGGCTTTGCGGTGGAAGTGCGGAGGTATCGGCTTCGTCTGCCAACATCAGAGCCGTACCGATTTGGATACCGGCGGCACCCAAAGTACGCGCCGCTCGTGCGGTGGTTGCATCGCTGATGCCGCCGGCAGCCACAACTGGCATATTCACAGCAGCACGGATTTGCGGCAACAGACTGAATAATCCTTGTTGGCGGTTTAAGTCGCGGCTGAGAAACATGCCCCGATGCCCGCCGGCTTCCAAACCTTGCGCAATGATGATGTCTGCTCCGTACGCTTCCAGCCAACGGGCTTCTTCGACGGTGGTGGCGCTCGACATTACTACGGCACCGCTGCTTTTTACTTTGTCCAACAAGGCTTGTTCCGGCAGGCCGAAATGAAAGCTGACCACGGGCGGGCGGTATTGCATAACAATTTCCGCCTGCTCGTTGCCAAACGGCTGTCGGCCGCCTTGCAGTACGTCTTGTTCCGTCAAGCCGAATTCACGGTAAAATGGCGCGAGTGCGGCAAGCCATTTTGCTTGTTGCGCTGCGTCCGCTTCAGGTTGGCGGTGGGCGAAAAAGTTGATGTTGAACGGCCGATCGGTGTGTCGGCGGATGGTTTCGATTTCGGCGCACAGTTTTTCAGACGGCAGCATGGCGGCAGGTAGCGAACCCAATGCTCCCGCTTGGCAGGCGGTAATCGCCAGGTTGCTGCTTTGAACGCCGGCCATCGGTGCTTGGATAACCGGCAGGCGGGTGCGGATAAGGCCAGCAGTTTGCTAATAGGGTTCATGATTTTTCCTCTGCGACGGATTGTGGCCGTCTGAAAAGATTCAGACGGCAGGTTGTTATATTCGCGATATAGTCTATCAGCTTAACTTTTACTACGGCGTTGTTGCCTTGTCGTACTACCTGTACTGCCTGCGGCTTGCTGCCTTGTATTAAAAATGTGTTGATTGATTACATTGGCAAATTCGGCCATCAGTATGGGCGTTTAGACTGCATAAAGCAGGCAAATTCAGGCAAAAAACAGGCTGCCGTTTAACGGGCAGCCTGTTGTGGTTAACGGCCTACATTTTCCAATGCCAACTTCTCTTGACGGTAGGCTTCGGCAGCTTCGCGCTCGCGTTTGGTGGCTTGGCGCATCATGTAGTAGTTGATGGCAATCACCAGCGTGCCGACGATGGTAATCATAATGGTTGCCAACACGTTCATCTGCGGGTCGAGGCCGAGTTTGATTTTTGAGAAAATCACCTGCGGCAGGGTGGAGGAACCCGGGCCCGACAGGAACGAAGTAATCACCAAATCATCCAGCGACAAGGTAATGCCGAGCAGGAAACCCGAAGCGATTGCCGGAGCAATCAGCGGCAGGGTAATCACGAAAAAGATTTTCAACGGCCGTGCGCCCAAATCCATAGCGGCTTCTTCGAGCGATTGGTCGAGCTCTATTAATCGTGAACGGATAATCACGGTAATGTAGGCCATGCACAATGTCGTGTGCCCCAAGAAAATCGTGAAAAAGCCGCGGTCGAAATAAAGCCAGCTCAACAATTCGCTGCTTTGCAGAAACATTTGCACCTGAATAATCAGAAGCAGCATCGACAAACCGGTAATCACATCGGGCATCACCATCGGCGCAGATACCATGCCGGCAAACAGCGTGCTGCCGCGGAAACGCTTGATGCGCGCCAGAGCGTAACCAGCCAGCGTGCCCAGTGTTACTGCAGCCAGCGAAGACACCACGGCAATGCGCAATGACAGCCATGCCGCTTCGAGAATCGTGCTGTTGTTGGCCAATGCGCCGTACCATTTGGTGGAGAATCCGCCCCAAACCGTTACCAGTTTCGATTCGTTGAAAGAATAAATAATCAAAATAACCAGCGGGATATACAGAAAGGCCAAGCCCAGCGCCAGCATCATTTTGAGAAACCAAGAAAGTTTGTATTTGGACATTATCTGGCTCCTTCTTCGATTTCACGGTTTTCATAGTGGTGGAACAGGGTAATCGGAATAACCAGCAGAATCACCATAATCACGGCAATGGCGGAAGCCAGCGGCCAGTTGTTTTGGTCGAAGAACGCCTGCCACAATACTTTACCGATCATCAGGTTATCGGAACCGCCCACCAGCTCGGGAATCACAAATTCGCCGACCGCCGGTACGAATACCAGCATCGAGCCGGCGATAATGCCGGTTTTCGATAAAGGCAGTGTAATTGAGAAAAACGCCTTAATCGGGCCGGCACCCAAGTCGGAAGCCGCTTCAAGCAGCCTGCTGTCCATTTTTACCAGTTGGGTATAGAGCGGCAGAATCATAAACGGCAGATAGGCGTAAACCATAACCAGATTCAGTGAAAAGGCATTGTAAAAAAGATCCAGCGGTTGGCTGATGATGCCGTATTTCAACAGGTAGTTGTTGATGATGCCGTTGTGCCCGAGCAATCCCATCCAAGCGTAAACGCGCAGTAGGAAAGAAGTCCAGAAAGGCAGCATGATTGCCAGCAGCAAACCGTTGCGGATAGACGGATGGGCGCGCGAAATGGCGTAGGCAATCGGGTAGCCGAGCATCAGGCAGATAAGCGTGGTGGTCAGCGCGGTTTTAATCGACAGCCAGTAAGTGAGCAGGTAGATATTGTTGCCGTTGCCGTCTGAAAACGGATTCAGCATTTGGCCCAAACTGCTCCAGAAACTTTGGAAAATATCGGCATAGTTTTGGTAATTCAATGCGATATTCAGACGGCCTAAGTCGGGATCGGTGGTAATCAGCGGCGAATAGGGTGGAATGGCCAGCTCTTGCTCGGCAAAGCTGATTTTCAGCACGATTGCAAACGGAATCAGAAACAGCACCAGCAGCCAGATATAAGGCACGGCAATCACTGCCCGCTGCCCGGGGCGGCGCAGGAGTTTGCGTTTAAACGTTTTCAGTTTCATTGCGGTTATCCTTGCGGCTTAGCTGAACAGCGGAGTGGGCTGGTTTTCGGGCCAGCTTACATATACGGTTTCGTCCCAAGTCGGCGGGGTAAGGTTGCGGACATGCCAGTAAGGGGCGGGCACTTGGCTTTTGATAACGCGGCCGTTAGCCAGTTGGACATGGTAAATGGCAAAGCTGCCCAGATAGGCAATTTCTTTAACCGTGCCTTGCTCCCAGTTGGAATCGCCGAATGCTTCCGGTTTTTCTTTGTGCAGGTCGATATCTTCGGGGCGGATGCTGATCCACAGGTTTTGTTCGGCACGACCGCCCAAACCGTGGTCGATGCGTACTTTGTTGGCCAGTTCGGGGCATTCGACGATGGAGTAGTCGGCTTGGTCTTCCAGCACGGTGCCTTCAAAGATATTGGTTTCGCCGATGAATTCGGCGGTGAAGCGGCTGTTGGGGAAGTCGTAAACGTCGCTCGGCGTGCCGACTTGTTGCAGTTGGCCTTCCGACATAATCGCCACGCGGGTAGCCATGGTCATGGCTTCTTCTTGGTCGTGCGTTACCATGATGCAGGTTACACCCACTTGCTCCAGTGTGTTGACCAATTCGAGTTGAGTTTGCTGGCGCAGTTTTTTATCGAGCGCGCCCAAGGGTTCGTCGAGCAAGAGGATTTTCGGGCGTTTGGCCAAGCTGCGGGCCAAGGCTACGCGTTGCTGTTGGCCGCCTGAAAGCTGGTGCGGTTTGCGTTTGGCAAATTTGCTCATCTGCACCAGACGCAGCATTTCTTCCACGCGCTCGATGATTTCGTCTTTGGGCATTTTGTCTTGCTTGAGGCCGAAGGCGATGTTTTGTTCCACCGTCATATGCGGGAAAAGTGCGTAGCTTTGGAACATCATGTTGATCGGACGCTCATAGGGGGCGAGTTTGGTAATGTCCTGCCCGTCGAGGATGATTTTGCCTTGGTTTGGCGTTTCCATGCCCGCCAGCATGCGCAACAGCGTGGATTTGCCGCTACCCGAGCTGCCCAAAAGGGCGAAGATTTCATGTTTTTCAATATCTAAGTCGATGTGATCGACAGCGTAATTGTCACCAAACTTTTTTACCAAGCCTTGTATTTGCAGATAGGGTTGGATGGCAGACGCAGGGGTTGCGTTCATAATGGCAATACTCCAGTTAATAACGAGTACCGGCAAAACGGATTTTCGCGGGGTGATAAAAAGCTGTTTGATTGCTGGTTTAAAGAGCGCACGGGCAGCATGAAAAATTTCTCAGGGCTGTGAGAAACCGGTGAAGGTTGCTGACAGCCCTGTTGTGAGCTCGTTATTATATTAGTCCATGTCTTGAAGGGGCAATATAAAATTGGATTTGAAGGTACATTGGGGGGAATGTGTGCGGCAAGGACAACATAAAAAGGGAGAGGCGGGCATCGAAGTGTCGGATTGTGGTGCAGATGCCGAAGTGGAGTTTATCTGCATGAATTTTCGTTATAAACACAGGCCGTCTGAAATATGTTTTCAGACGGCCTGTGTTTATAACGAAAGCTGGCGCTCAGGGGATCAGCTTGGCAATGACGTTGGCCAAAGATTTTTGCCAGTCGGCGGGGGTAATGCCTAATTCGCTGCGGATTTTATGGCAATCGAGCACGCTGTATGCGGGGCGGAGAACGGATGCGCGGTGTTCTTTCGAGGAAACGGTTTGTAATACCGGCGCTGTAAAGGAGGAATGGCCGGCAGAGGCCGTCTGAAAAATACTTTGGGTGAAATCGTACCAGCTCACGGGATGGTTGCTGCAATAGTGGTAGATGCCGCGCGGGAAGGCGGGTTTGCCGAGGATGTCGATGAGGGTTTGCGCCAGATCGCCAGCATAGGTAGGGCAGCCGGTTTGATCGTCGACGACGGATAACGATTCTTTTTCGGCGGCAAGGGTAAGCATGGTTTTGACGAAGTTGTTGCCGTATTCGCTGAATATCCATGAAGTGCGGACAATCAGGCTGTCGGGGTTGGCGGCGAGGGCAAGGAGTTCGCCGGCAAGTTTGGATTGGCCGTAGGCGTTTACCGGATCGGGCAGGGCATTTTCTTGGTAGGGCGTTTTGCTTTTTCCGTCGAATACATAATCGGTGGAAATGTGGATGAAACGGGCTTTAACCGCATGGGCGGCGGCGGCGAGATTGTGCACGGCGCTGCCGTTGACGGCAAAGGCCGTGCCGCGTTCGCGTTCGGCTTTTTCAACCGCCGTATAGGCAGCGGCATTGAGAATGGCATCGGGTTGGAAACTTTTGGCCATATTCAATACGGCTTCTGCGTCGGTAATGTCGAGTGTGGCGGAATCGGCTGCGATCAGCTCCCAGTTTTCGGGCAGGCGGTCTTTGAAACAGCGTCCGAGCTGGCCTTTGGAACCGGTTAGTAAGATTCTCATTTGTATAGTTCCTCCAGAGTTTTTCCTTGTTGGTCTTTGGCTGACAAAAGAGGATGGCTTACCGGCCAGTCGATGCCGACTGCAGGGTCGTTCCAGATCAGGCAGCCTTCGGCCTTGGGGTTATAAAAATCGGTGCATTTGTATTCGACATCGGCCACATCGCTCAAAACGGCGAAGCCGTGGGCGAAGCCGGGGGGAATCCAGCATTGTATTTGGTTGTCGTCATTGAGAACAATGCTTGTCCACCGGCCGAATGTGGGCGAATGCGGGCGGATGTCGACCACCACGTCGAATATTTCGCCGCGCACGCAACGTACCAGTTTGCCTTGTGGGTTTTCGGTTTGGAAGTGCAGGCCGCGCAATACGTTTTTGTAGGAGCGGGAATAGTTGTCTTGCACAAAATCCAAGTCGATGCCGAGCATTTTGCGGTAGCGGTTTTTTTCGAAGGTTTCCATAAAAAAGCCGCGTTCGTCGTTGAATAGGGTCGGACGGATGATTTTAACGTCGGCGATATCGGTATCGGCAATCTGCATGTCGGTGTCGGGAAGGTGTGTTCAGACGGCCTGTGCATTATAAAGCAACTGTCGGGCGGTCTGACAAACTTAATCATTATAAAACATGACCATTACGGCGGTCGGGTTGGTTACGGTTGTAACGGGGAGGGCGGGTGTTGCCGAAGCTCAGTTGTCCAGCAGGCGCTGCAAATACCGGCCGTAACCGGTTTGTGCCAGCGGCTTGATGTGTTCGGCCAGTGTTTCTTTGTCGAGCCAGCCTTTGTTGAAGGCGATTTCTTCCAAACAGGCTATCTTCAAGCCTTGCCGCTTTTC
This sequence comes from Neisseria sp. MVDL19-042950, assembly GCF_030504625.1. Taxonomy (GTDB): domain Bacteria; phylum Pseudomonadota; class Gammaproteobacteria; order Burkholderiales; family Neisseriaceae; genus Neisseria. Next base: position 9,633 of record NZ_JAUKWH010000010.1, read on the forward strand.
GATGGTGTGGACGAAATGGGCGGCTTCGAGCAGGCTGTCGTGGGTGCCGGTGTCGAGCCATGCGAAGCCGCGGCCCAAGAGTTCTACGTTCAGACGGCCTGTTTCCAGATACATTCGGTTGATGTCGGTAATTTCCAATTCGCCGCGTGCGGACGGTTTGATTTGTGCGGCCATTTCCACCGCATCGTTATCGTAGAAATACAAACCGGTAACGGCGTAGTGCGATTTGGGATGTTGCGGTTTTTCTTCGATGGAAACGGCTTTGAAGTTGTTGTCGAATTCGACCACGCCGAAGCGTGCGGGGTCCGATACTTGGTAGGCAAATACGGTGGCACCGTTGCGGCGCGCGGCGGCGTGTTCGAGTTTGCGGCTGAAACCCTCGCCGAAATAGATGTTGTCGCCGAGAATCAGGCATACGTTGTCGTTGCCGATAAAGGATTTTCCGATTAAAAACGCCTGCGCCAAACCGTCTGGGCGGGGTTGGGTGGCATAGCTGAGATTGATGCCGAAATTGCTGCCGTCGCCGAGCAGGCGCTGGTAGCCGTTCATGTCTTCGGGCGTGGTAATCACCAGAATGTCGCGGATGCCGGCAAGCATCAGCACGGAAAGCGGGTAATAAATCATCGGCTTGTCGTACACGGGCAGAAGCTGTTTGGATACGCCACGGGTAACGGGATAAAGCCGGGTGCCGGTACCGCCGGCGAGAACGATGCCTTTCATAAGCATGCCTTTGATTGTGGGTTTTCAGACGGCCTCTTCACGGAGCCGCAAGGGTGCGGTAGGAGCCGTTTAAGACGGCCTGCCACCAGCTTTCATTGTTCAAATACCATTCTACGGTTTTACGCAACCCGCTTTCAAAGTTTTCTTGCGGCCGCCAGCCTAAATCGCGGGTGATTTTCGAGGCATCGGTGGCGTAGCGGACATCATGGCCGGGGCGGTCGGCCACGTGGGTAATCAGTTCGGTATAAGATTGCAGGCGGCGGGCGGCGGGGTTTTGTGCGGTGGGGCGGATTTCGTCGAGAAGGGTGCAAATGGTGCGGACGACATCGATATTCCGCTGCTCGGCATTACCGCCGATATTGTAGGTTGCGCCGTTCGGGGCGCGGGTGAATACCGACCACAATGCGCGGACATGGTCGTCTACATACAGCCAGTCGCGGATTTGCCTGCCTTCGCCGTAAACCGGCAGCGGCTTGGCGGCAAGGCAGTTCAGAATCATCAGCGGAATCAGTTTTTCGGGAAACTGGCAGGGACCGTAGTTGTTGGTGCAGTTGGTCAGCACTATGGGCAGGCCGTAAGTGCGGTGCCATGCGCGGACAAGATGGTCGCTCGAGGCTTTGCTGGCGGAATAGGGGCTGCTGGGGGCGTAGGCGGTGGTTTCGGTGAAGAGGCCGTCTGAATCTTGCAGGTCGCCGTAAACTTCGTCGGTGGAAACATGATGGAAACGGAAGGTTCGCTTGATTTCGCCGTTCGACGTTTGCAGGTAGCTGCGGGCGGCTTCGAGCAGGGTATAGGTGCCGACGATGTTGGTTTCGATGAAGTCGGCGGGGCTGCCGATGCTGCGGTCGACATGGCTTTCGGCGGCCAGATGGATGATGCCGTACGGCTGATGCTCGGCAAAAAGTTTGTCCAGCGCGGCGCGGTTGCAGATGTCGGTACGGGCGAAACAATAGCGGGGATTTGCGGTAACGCCGGAGAGCGATTGCAGGTTTCCGGCGTAGGTAAGTTTGTCGATGTTGACGATACGCACGCCGGTATGTGCAATCAGATAGCGGATGAGGGCGGAGCCGATGAAACCTGCACCGCCGGTAATAAATAAAGTATTGTTTTGCATGGATAATGCCGATGCTGAGTGTAATGAAATGTAATTATATAGGCGTGTTGGGAAAAAATATAGCGGCTGTTTGTCTTAAATCCGCGCATGGTAAAAATTGTTTTTATTTTTATACTCGAACTCTTGAGGTTTGAGTAAAATTATCTGTTATACAGCTTAAAGCCGGTTTGTTTTACAGAAGTTCCAATTGATGTTTTCAGACGGCCTCACTCTAATCTTACGGCCGTTTGAGGGCTTGTTCTGATTTTTTAATAAAGGAGTAATCTTATGCTGAAAAAATGGTTGACCATTTTGGCCGTATTCACTTCCTTATTTACCTTGAACGGTTGCGGCTACAACACTATGCAGACACAGGACGAAGCAGCGAATGCGGCGTGGTCCGAAGTGCTGAACCAATACCAGCGCCGCGCGGATTTGATTCCGAATCTGGTTAACACCGTCAAAGGTTATGCCAAGCACGAGGAAAAAGTGCTGACCGACGTAACCAACGCACGCAGCAAAGTGGGCAGCATCCAGATGACGACGGAAGATGCAACCGACGAAGCCAAATTGAAACAATATGCTCAGGCTCAGGGAGAACTGAGCAGCGCGCTATCGCGTTTGCTGGTGGTGGCGGAAAACTATCCGCAGTTGAAAGCCGACCAGAATTTCCGTGATTTGCAGGCGCAGTTGGAAGGCACCGAAAACCGCGTAACATTCGCACGCAACAACTACATCAAAGCGGTGCAAACTTATAACACCACTTTGCGTCAGTTCCCGCAAAACATCACGGCCAAACTTTTCGGCATGAAAGCCCGTCCGCAGTTTACGGTTGAGAATGAAAAAGCCGTTTCCACCGCGCCTAAAGTAGAGTTTTAATTAGGGTTTTCAGACGGCCTCACGTTTCAAAAGGCCGTCTGAAATACTTCTTCCGCCTGTTATGTTGAAAACGTTGTTGCTGTTTACCGCCACCGCTTTGGCGGAGATCGTCGGCTGCTACCTGCCTTATGTATGGCTGCGGCAGAACGGATCGCCGTGGCTGCTGTTGCCCGCAGCATTGAGTTTGGCCGTATTTGCGTGGCTGCTTACTTTGCATCCGACCGCCAGCGGGCGCGTTTATGCCGCTTACGGCGGAGTGTATATCAGTACGGCCTTGCTGTGGCTGTGGGCGGTAGACGGCGTGAAGCCGCAAATTACCGATTGGATAGGCGTAGCCCTGTGCCTGAGCGGAATGGTCATGATTATGGCGGGGGCGCGGCAGGGTTGACCCGTGCCGTGCCGGATATCCATACAGGCCGTCTGAAACTTGAAATCGAAAAAGGAAGCCCATGCAATCCGCAATACAACGCTTCGGCATGTTTCTCGCCATGATGTTGGCGAGCGCATGGCTGTTTGCGGCCGACCTTACTCCCGTGCCGAAACTGACCGCCCCCGTGATGGATACGGCGGAAATGATGCAGCCTGCCGCACGGGAAGAGTTGAACGCACATCTGTTGCAGTACAGCCGCGAAAAAGGCAGCCAGATTGTTGTGCTTACCGTGCCGACCATCGATCCGGAAACGCCGTTCGATTACTCTGCCCGCGTGATGGAAGCGTGGAAACTCGGCCGTAAAGACATCAGCGATGGCGTGTTGCTGCTTTTGGTGCGCGACGAACGTAAAAGCCATCTTGCCGTCGGTCGCGGTTTGGAGGGTACGATTCCCGACATGTACGCCAAGCGCATTCTCGAAGACGTGTTGCGGCCTTACCTGAGTGCCGGCGAACCCGACAAAGGCATAGCGGTAGCCGTGGCCCAGATTGAAAAACTGATTGCGGGCGAACCGCTTCCCGAGGTAAACCCGATCGACCGATACGCCGACGACAGCGACGACGGTTGGATAATGCTGCTGATATTGCCGGTTTTCGCCAGCGGTTTTTTCAGAACGATTTTCGGACGGGCCTTCGGCAGCCTGATTACCGGCGGGCTGACATTCTTTGCCGCGTGGGTGTTGGGTTTTGGATTGATTGTGGCGGTGCTGGCGGCATTGGTCGGCACGGTAATTGCGTTTGCGGTGGGTAGCGGCGCATTTATTTCCGGCGGAAGAGGCGGTCGGGGCGGCGGTTTCGGAGGCGGCTTTGGCGGTGGTCCGGGCGGTTGGAGCAGCGGCGGCGGTTTCGGAGGGGGCGGCGGCTTCAGTGGCGGCGGAGGCAGTTTCGGTGGCGGCGGTGCGTCAGGAGGATGGTAATGGAGCAAAACAGATTCAAACGGCTATGGCAGCATTGGCTGTGCCCGCGTTTCCGTGTGGAGCGTTATTTCCCCACGGCCGACCTGCAACGCATCAGCAGCGAAATAGGGCGTTCCGAGCAAAACCATCAAGGCCAGATACGCTTCGTGATCGAGTCGCGCTATCCGAGCAGCGCCGTGTTAGGCGGTTTGAATACCCGTACCCGCGCATGGCAATGGTTCGGCGAGCTCGGTGTGTGGGATACGGAAATGAACAGCGGCGTGCTGGTGTATATATCGTTTGCCGACCACGCGGTCGAAATTGTGGCCGACAGGGGCATTGCCGGAAAAGTCGGCACGGAAGCATGGCAGCATGTTTGCGAAACCATGCGCGAAGCCTTTAAAAGCGGGGCATTCGTTGCAGGCTTGGAGAGCGGTTTGCGGGAAGTGAATACCATTCTTTCCCGCCATCTGCCGCGTGATCCCCGCGACGGAGCGGTGGATGAATTGCCGAACGAGGTGGTGTTGCGATAAATGTAAGCCTGTTTTGATAAACTCAAATTAAACAGAGGCCGTCTGAAAAGTTTTTTCAGACGGCCTCTGTTTATATTGGTATTGGAGGAGAATGTTTAAGCTGCGCTTACCGCATCCTGACGGCGCAACAAAGTAATCAGATTGCTGATGCGCTGTTTCATTTCGCGACGGTCGACGATTTGGTCAATCGCCCCTTTTTCCAGCAGAAACTCGGCACGCTGGAAGCCTTCGGGCAAGGTTTCGCGCACGGTTTGCTCAATCACGCGCGGGCCTGCGAAACCGATCAAGGCATTGGGTTCGGCCAACACAATGTCGCCTAAGAAAGCGAAACTGGCCGATACTCCGCCCATCGTCGGGTCGGTCAGCACGGAGATAAACGGCAGGTGTTTTTCGGAAAGCAGATGCAGCGACGCGCTGGTTTTGGTCATCTGCATCAGGGAATTCAAACCTTCCTGCATGCGCGCACCGCCCGAAGCCGATACGCATACGAAAGCGCAGTTGTCGGCAACGGCGCGGCGCACGCCCTGTACGAAACGCTCGCCCACAACCGAACCCATCGAACCGCCGATAAAACGGAATTCGAATGAAGCCACAACCACGGGCAGGCCGTTCATGGTGCCTTTCATAACCACCAACGCATCGTCTTCGCCGGTAGTTTTACGCGCGGCGGATAGGCGGTCGGGATATTTTTTGCTGTCTTTGAATTTCAGAATGTCGGTGGGTTTGACCTGTGCACCGATTTCTTCGCGGCCGCTTTCGTCCAACAGCATGTTCAAACGGTCGCGGGCGGATAAAGGATTGTGATGGTTACATTTGGGGCAGACTTGCAGGTTTTGCTGCAAATCGGTTGCATAAAGCGTTGCCGAGCAGGAAGGGCATTTGTGCCACAGCCCTTCGGGAATGCCTGACGCATTTTTATCTGCACGTTTGATTTTCGGGGGTAAGATTTTGTCTAGCCAGCTCATGGTAGCTCCTTGATGTTTTCAGACGGCCTGCGGTGTTTTTGTTAACGGATGGCGTCTTTTAATTCTTTTGCCAACGCGCCGACAGCTTCCGCTTCACGGCCTGCGCTGTTTTCGATTTCTTTGACAATGCGGCTGCCGACGATAACGGCATCGGCAACAGCGGCAATTTTTCGGGCGCTTTCGGCATTGCTGATGCCGAAACCTACGCCGATCGGGATGCTGATATATTTGCGCAAAATTTCAATTTTACGTGAAACGGCTTCGGTATCCAACTGCGACGAACCGGTTACGCCTTTGAGCGAAACATAATAAACAAAGCCGCCTGCGTGTTGCGCGATGGTTCGGATGCGTTCTTCGGTTGTCGTGGGGGCAATCAGGAAAATACAGTCGATACCGTTCTGCTTCAGCGCGTCGTGCAGTGTGGAAATGGTTTCGACGGGGGAATCGACTGTCAACACGCCGTCTACGCCTGCTTCGGCAGTGGCGCGGGCAAAGGTTTCGTAACCCATTTTGTGTATGGGGTTGAGATAGCCCATCAGCACGACAGGCGTGGTTCGGTCGGTTTGGCGGAATTCGCGTACGACTGCCAGTACATCGTTCAGTGATACGCCTTTTGCGAGGGCGCGCTCGGCGGCGCGCTGAATGGTGGGGCCGTCTGCCATCGGGTCGGAAAAGGGCACGCCGAGCTCAAGCAGATCGGCACCGTTGGCAACCAAACTGTGCATAACGGCCAGTGTGGTGCGGATGTCGGGGTCGCCGACGGTAATATAGGGAATCAGGGCTTTTTCGCCGTTTAAGGCTTGGAAGGTTTGCTGGATTCTGCTCATTGTTTGTTTGCGTCGGGCTTTTCAGACGGCCTGACGGTAAGTTTGAAAAAATAAGTATAACATTGCTTTGATTCGGTCTGAACGATAATTTACATTTATTGCAGATAAACGGGGGCGTTCTACGGCGTGATATCGTCTGTATTTTTATATCGCCAAATCAGTTTGTTCACTATCAATTAACCGATAAAAAAAGGCCGTCTGAAAACTTTTCAGACGGCCTCAAGCATAATGGGGAACCTGTTTGTCTCGGCATTAATCCCGTTTATGTTCGATATAGTCTTGCATGCCCGGTTCGGACGGCGTTACGGTATATTCGCCTTCAATGATATCGTCGTCATTCGGGCGGGGGCGTGCGAAAGGATTGTGTTGCGAGGTGAATGTGGCGGTGTTGATCTCTGCAATCGGTTTCCCTTTAATCGGCAACAGCAGAATCAAAGCGATAATCAGCGATACGAAACCCGGACTCATCATCAAAACGGCTGCAACGGCATAACGGATGGGCCAAAGCATTTGGTAAAACGAAACCTGCCCGCCGCCGCGCACGGCAGCCCCCGCCATCAGCAAACCTGACAAACCCGTGTGGCGCAGCATCATCGCTCCCGCCACAAAACTCAATGTCATCAGGCCGAGTGTTGCTGCCCCGCCAATCCAATCCGCCATCCATACGATGGACATGATTTCCAAAAACAGCAGTACTAGAAAACCGATACCGAAAAAACGCATTGTGTTGTTTCCTTTAATAGTCATTTTTACCCGTGCCGCTAAAATAAAGCTAACGTTGCCTGCTTTCAAGCAGTCGGGGTGTGAAAACGGGTAAAGCATAAATTGTAAAAAAAAGTAAAGGGGTTGCAGTTGGGTCGTCTGAAAGTGTGGGCTGCCGTCCAAATTTGCTATCCTTACGCCCCATGAATACACAATACTTTCCCAAACTGAAAAAAATATTTTTGAGTGCTTCTTTGATGGTATTGGCAGCCTGTGCAGGCAACCCTGCCAGCGGCCCCGTACCCGAAGGGCATTACCGCGTACAGAGCGGCGATAACCTTTACCGCATCGGCTTGCGTTTCGGACAAAGTGTGAAAACATTGGCGGAATGGAATAATCTGCACGACACATCTAAAATCGAAGTCGGCCAAGTGTTGCGCGTCCGTTCGCGGGGTGTAATAACCGCTTCTTCTCCGCACCGCGCCGCTTCCCGCACAAGCGAGTCCCAACAAGTAGCACCGGTCAACCGCCTGAATTTGCAATGGCCGGTTGAAAACGGAGTTGCCAACATCATCGAACAATACAACGGCAACTCCAATAAAGGCATTGATATCAAAGGCGAACCGGGCACGCCTGTTAAAGCCGCCGCTTCAGGAAAAGTGCTGTATGCCGGAGAGGGTTTGCGCGGATACGGTAAACTGGTGTTGGTGAGCCATAACAGCAGCACGTTGACTGCCTATGCGCATAACGATAGTATCAGTGTGCAAAAAGGCCAAACCGTTCAGCAGGGGCAAACCATTGCCACAATGGGCAGCACGGATACCGATCGCGTGAAGCTGCATTTTGAAGTACGGATTAACGGAAAAGCCGTCAATCCGATGTTGTATTTGCGTTGATTTGAAAACGGAAAATGAAGTGTTTGAGGCCGTCTGAAAACACGTTTTCAGACGGCCTCAAACATTGAAAAAATTTATTTTGCTTTTTGTTAATAACTATTTATAAAGTTGTTGTAATGTATTCCAATACCATTTAGCCATGAAAATAAACCGTTGGGCAAATATTTGAATACCCATACGGCATTTGCTTTATTCTGCAATCTCAAAAAATTAATAAGGAATACAGCTATGCGTATGAGTGTTTTTTTACTCGCAGCAGTATTGGTAGGTGGAACGTATTATTTACAAGAAAGCCCTGAACTCAAACAAAGCATTAAGCAGACTTTTAGTCGCGAAAACTTGTTTGAAGTAAAATTTAAGGATGCTGAAAAGCAAAAAGAATACGAAAAGAACAAATCATCATTGTTCTACTCATCTTCACAATCATAATCAGCCAAGAGCATGTAAAAAGGCCGTCTGAAAACTTTCAGACGGCCTTTTTAATATCAGGTTTTAGGCAGAGTTACGCCTGTTTGCCCCATGTATTTGCCTTTTCGGTCTTTGTAAGAGGTTTCGCAAATTTCATCACTTTCAAAAAACAATACTTGTGCTACACCTTCGCCGGCATATATTTTTGCAGGCAGCGGTGTGGTGTTGGAGAACTCAAGCGTAACGTAACCTTCCCATTCCGGTTCGAACGGAGTTACATTCACGATAATGCCGCAGCGTGCATAAGTGGACTTACCCAAACATACGGTTAATACGTTGCGCGGAATACGGAAATATTCCACCGTACGGGCCAGAGCGAAAGAATTCGGCGGAATAATGCAATAATCGTCTTCAACGGTTACAAAGTTGCGGGTATCGAAATTTTTCGGGTCGACAATCGTGCTATTGATGTTGGTAAAAATTTTGAATTCATTGGCACAACGGATATCGTAACCATAGCTTGATGTGCCGTAAGAAATGATTTTTTTTCCGTCGATTTCCTTAATCTGGTTCGGTTCGAACGGTTCGATCATGCCGTGTTGTTCGCTCATCCGGCGTATCCATTTGTCGGATTTAATGCTCATAATGTTTCCTTGTTTTCATCAATATACCGTCGCGTTACATTTCAGACGGCCTGTATTCGATGGGTTTAAATCGTATGGTTCTGTCAAATCGGTGGCAGGGAAGGTTTATTCCTGCCAGCCGCCCAAATAGCCTACCAGTTCTTCCAGCATAGTGCTTAAGGCTTCCGTCATCAGAATTTGTGAAGCAAAAGTAAGGCTGGCCGCATCATCGCCGTGGCCTTCGGCTTCTTCTTGCAGAATATCAAGATACTGGATGCGTTTTAAGGTAAAGTCTTGGGTAAGGATAAAAGCAATTTGTTCACGCCATACGAGGCCGAGTTGGGTAACGGTTTTGCCGTTTTTGACGTGCTGGATCACCTCATCGGCGGTCAGATCTTGTTTGGATACTTTTACAACAGGAGCAACATCGCCGGTACCTTTCAGTTCGCAGTCGCTATCCAGCTCGAAACCGCCTTCCGCTGCACCACGTAATAACCATTCGGTCATCAGGCTGCCCGGAGATTGTTTGGTGTTGGGAAGATGGGCTTCAAGGCCGCCTAAAGCCTCGCGAAGTTTGGTTAGCATGCCCTCGGCTTTGCTTGAAGAGGCATTATTTATAAACAAATAGCCGTGTTTGGTATCGAAAATGGCTTGCGTGCGGCTGCTACGGGTAAAGGCGCGTGGTAGCAAATCGTCGGTAATTTGTTCTTTTAATTCTTGTTTTTCTTTACGGCCTACATTGCGGGCTTCAGCATTTTGTATTTCGACAATACGTTCATCCAGAATGTCGCGAATAACGCCGGCAGGCAACACTTTCTCTTCTTTTTTCAATGCAATGCGCCATGTGTAGTCGGCAGGGAATACGGTTTCGGGTGAAAAAGGAACCGGTGCGGCAAAGCCTTCGCTAAACCAGTCCAAACCCATGCACGGGGTGAATTCTGCTTCGGTAAGTTTGGCTGCCAGCGTTTCCAGCTCGGGCAGTTTGTTTTTGTTCAGAGGGTAAAAGCTGATTTGTTTGAACCACATGGCATTTCTTTCATTTTAAACCGGTGCATTATACAGCAGCCAAAGAGCGTCTGAAAGGTAATATGCCTTCGTTTTATTGACAAGCCGGTTCTATATCGGTATAGTGCCCGACTCGGTTACGCGCCCATCGTCTAGAGGCCTAGGACACTGCCCTTTCACGGCGGCAACCGGGGTTCGAATCCCCGTGGGCGTGCCAGATTTTTAAAAGCCTCTTTAAGAAGAATTTCTTAAGAGGCTTTTTTCATAAGCCATTCATTTTTGGATTACTTTGTTTCTGAAACATTCTTTTCTAAATTTAAGTTTGGACATCAAGCAAATAACCTATTAAACCGGTGCTTGCGAGTGCGACCGTACCCCATAGTAATACGCGTATTAATGCCGGTTTTGTGGGAGCTCCTCCTAATTTTGCCGATAAATAACCCAGTATTCCCAATCCTGTCAGCGTGCTGGCGGCCAGTATCGGCATCATGATGAAAGTAGGGCTGAGAACGGCTACCAATACCGGTAAAACTGCTCCGATACAAAATGCAAAGGCCGAGGCTGCTGCTGCCTGTAAAGGCTTGGCTTTCATTTCTTCGATAATGCCGATTTCGTCGCGTGCATGAGCTTCTAAAGCATTATGTGCGGTAAGTGCGCAGGCCACTTGGTAAGCGAGGGTTTTGTCCAGCCCCCGACTTTGGTAAATATCGGCTAGCTCGGTTAATTCTTTGTCGGGATTATGGGTGAGTTCGTGGGTTTCTTTGACAAGATCTGCTTTTTCGGTATCTGCTTGACTGGAAACGGATACATATTCTCCCGCAGCCATTGATACGGCACCTCCAACCAATGCGGCAATACCGGTAATGAGTAAAGTTGATGAATCGGGCTTGGTGGCGGCTAGCCCCATTAGCAGGCTGGCGGTGGAAATCAATCCGTCGTTAGCACCTAGTACGCTAGCCCGTAGCCAGTTATTACGTTGGCTGAAGTGTGGTTCGATATGCCAAGAACGACTCATGGTTTTGTCTCTCCGCGGATGTTAAGGTTAGATGATAAGAGGCCGTCTGAAAAACATTGAATGGTAAGGGAAAGCAGTTGGCCTATGGATAATTATATTTTTGATAACAGGGGTTTACTGTTTTTATGTTGCGTTAGAGTGTTATGGTGCTGTTTAAATTCACAATGATTGCGGCTGTTGTCTGAAGGTTGATTGTTTGTTTATGAGGCCGTCTGAAAAGTTTCAGACGGCCTCGTTTGTGTGTGGCGGTACATCGGTTGGTACGATAATAGGCTGATGTGTCGGATGATTGCCGGAAATGTTCCGAATCATGCAAAATCGTTTTTCAATACGATGCGGTATCGTACCTTGCCATCACGCAAGCGTTGTAAAGCGTCGTTGATTTTTGACATTGGAAATTCTTCTGCAATTGGTTTGATGTTTTTACGGGCGGCAAAATCCATCATCATGCGCAATTGTATCGGTGAACCGGTAGAAGAGCCGGTTAAAGATCTGGCACCGTTGATTAAGGAAAAAGCATGAATTTCAAGTGGTTCGAGCACTGCGCCGACAATATGCAACTTACCTTCAAGTTTCAATAAATTCATGTAAGCACTCCAGTTTAACGGCACATTTACGGTAGAAACGATTAAGTCCAAACTGCCTTTGGCAGAATCGAGAGAGGCTGGATCGGTGGAATCAAGAATATGGTGTGCTCCCATCGCTCTGATCTCATCGTATTTGGCAGGATTTGAGCTGAATGCGGTTACTTCGCAGCCCCAAGCATTAAAAAAAGCCAGAGCCAGATGTCCTAAACCGCCTATACCGATAACGCCGATTTTGTATCCTGCATGGATGCCGTGTTGCAATAGCGGTTCAAACACCGTAATTCCACCGCATAGCAAAGGCCCTGCTTTGGCAATATCCATACCTTCGGGGATGGGAATGACCCATTGCCATTGGGCGCGCACTTTATCGGCAAAGCCGCCCATGTGTACTATCGTAGGTACGGCTTCATTGCAATAGCCTGCATTGCCTCCGATACAGGGATTGCAATGTTGGCATGAAGCCGCCGTCCAACCCACCCCTACTGTTTGGCCTATATGCAGTCCTTTGGTATTGCTGCCGAGGCGCACGATTTTACCGATAATTTCATGGCCGGCCACCAGCGGGTAGCTGCTGTAACCCCATGCGTTATCGATCATTGAAATATCGGAATGGCAGATGCCGCAGTAATGCACTTTGATTTCAACTTCATCGGCTTTTAAGTTGCCTGCATCATAATCGTAGCGCGTTAAAGTGGAGTGGGGTGAGGTTGCTGCATAGGCACGGATGATATTTTCTGACATGGGATATCCTTTCGTTAGATTCCGATAGGAGGCCGTCTGAAATACTTTAATTGCACAGAAACCGATCTTTAAGACGGCCTGTATATCTGGATTGGTTTATTGCTTGAGGAATGTAGGGTGCAAGTGCGGCGGTTTGGAACGTTCTTGTGTTCTGATTGGAATTATAGACACTTTTAGGGATGGTAAGTTGTGTAGGACGATACTTCTTTAATTCCTGAATATTAAAGTATAGATTGTCGCTTGATAGTGGCAGACTAGAGTCGAGGAAGGCTGATACTAAAAAGTAAGAAAAACAACACTTGGAAAAATTTATGGGAGTGAATTTGTGTGAAGTGAATATAGTAAATATAATTTAACAATCGTAATATTAGAACAGTAACTAAAAAAATAATGTGAGCAAAATAGTAAATTAGGTAGTAGTATCATTGTTTAATTACTTTGAGTAGTCAATATTTACCTTTTATCTGAGAATAATCGAGAACTCTCAAAGAAAATGTTATGCTGATGCACCTTGCATATGGCTGCTTGTTTGGCGAAGCAGGCCGAATTGCCATTATTTTTTAGATACATTACGAATATACCGATCATACAAAAGCTATAAAAACATGCAAAATCTTACGCCCACGTCCCCTATCAAAGGTTGGCTGAAATATTCAGTAGCCTCCCTCATTCTGTTTTTCAGTGTTCAGCCCGCTTATGCGCAGGAACTGAAAGATATCCTTCGTAGAGCATTGGTTTCTGATCCCATCCTGCAAGAAGCAAAAGCAAATGAAAATGCGGCCAAAAGTATAACCAAGGCAACTCGGGCAAGGCATTATCCCGTACTTGCTTTAACCGGCACTCAAGTTCTCAAACAAAAAAACAAATATACGAGCAGTAACAGAGATAATGGCTTGGGCGTGCGCGGCAGTTTGAACCTGTATTCGTGGGGCGCGATTAATGCGGCCGTTAAAAGAGAAAAAAATAAAGAAACTTACCACCACTATAAATATTTCGAAACACAAGAACAGTTGGGTAGTGAGATTGGGAAGTTATATTTAACGGCTCTTCGCGCAAAAGAATCTTTGGCAGTTAGTCAACAAAGCTTGAATAGACACAATAACCTGTTAAAAGATTTAGATATTATTGTGAAATATGATGCAGGCCGCCGTTCCGAACTGGTTGAAGCCCAGGCACGGCGGCTGCAAGTGGAAACCACAATATCTCAATTAAATAGAACAATGGAATTGGCTTTGAGCCGTTTATCAAAATATACTGCGTCTCCTATATCCGCTAAAGATTTGAAAGACCCGTTCCGAAATTACACTGCGTCTTCGTTGATTAAGCAATATAAAAGCAATGATAAAGGCCTTAATCCTTCTTATTTGGCACAACAAGCCGAACGGGAAAGTGTTAATGCCGACTTGGCTGTAGCCAAGGCAGAACGCTTACCTGCTCTCAATTTGGAAGGTAGTGCAACGCAAGATAACAAAGAGCTATATTTAAATTTGTCTTGGAACGTTTTGGATATGGCAGCCCGCCATAATGTGGAGAGAAATGCTCATGCCCTGATTGCTGCCGATGCCAAATCGGAGCAGATTTTACGTGAAGTAACAGAGAAAGCGCGTACCACCGAAATTGATATGGTGCAAAGTGAGCAACGTGCAGAGATTACCGCGCAGCATATTGTGGCGCAAAAAGAAGTGGTTAAATCATATGAGCTGCAATTCAAAATTGCCCGCCGTACCTTAACGGATGTTTTGGGTTCATATAATGAGCTTGCCGGTATTGAGCAGGAGAATATCAATGCCCGTAACGACTTCAGAGATGCCGCACTTGAGTATTTGGTGGCTCAGTCTCAGGTTGCTAGCTGGTCAGGTATCAACCACTAATATTAAAAAGAATTTATACATTATTTACGTGAAAACATTACCATGAAATCAATTATCGAACACATCGCTTTAGCAACCCGTTTATTGGGTGCTCCGGTTTCTGAGGCGGCTCTTTCAGCAGAAGTTGTGCGGGATAAAAAGCTGAATGTTAATTTTCATTCTCTTACCGAAGTATTAAGAAGCCACGGTTTTGAAAATACACTCTCTAAGCGGAATCTGGAGGATATCCCTTCGTTAGCTGTGCCGGTCGTTATTATCTTGCATAATGAAGAAGCTGCGGTAATCACTAAGATCGAAGGTTCGGGGCGGGAGCGCAAATATCATGTGCGCCAGGCAGACGGATTGGCACAAGAGTTGGGTCAAGAGCAATTATCCATCTTGTATTTAGGCTACTGTTGGTTTATCAAACCCAAAATGGTTTCTGATACACGGTCCGAGTTGCCTGAATATCATTTGCCGAAATCATGGTTCTGGAAAGTTATCTGGCGTTTCCGCAGTTATTACTACCAAGTTATTTTGGCAACCTTTATTATCAATTTTTTGGCTTTGGTCAGCTCATTGTATGTTATGAACGTATATGACCGAGTTATTCCAAACCAAGCTTATGAAACATTATGGGTGCTGAGTATAGGGGTAATTTTAGCTATTACGTTTGAATTCGCAGCCAAAATGATACGGGGTCATTTAACCGATATCGCCGGAAAAAAAGCGGATTTGATTATCAGCTCGGCATTGTTCAGACGAGTGATGGCTTTGCGTTTGGCAGATCGACCGGCCTCATCAGGTTCTTATGCCAATAACCTGCGCGAGTTCGAAGCTGTGCGTGAATTTATGACCAGTGCCAGTTTGTTAACTTTGGTGGATTTACCTTTCCTACTCTTGTTTATTACCGTTATCGGTATTGTGGGCGGTAAATTGGCATTGGTGCCCTTAACGATCATCCCGATTGTTGTGGTTGTCGGTTTATTGGTGCAACGGCCATTATCACGCCATATCAATGAGTCGATGAAAGAGTCTTCACAACGTTCCGGTTTGGCGGTGGAAGCGATAGAAGGTATTGAAACTTTAAAAACCAATAATGCTACGACTTGGGCACAGCAACGTTGGGACGAATATACTGCCAAGACATCTGCTTCATCTATCAAAGTAAAAGACACCAGCAACTTCATGGTAAATTTTGCCGTCAGCATGCAGCAGTTGAATACAGTATTTTTGGTATTGTTAGGTACTTATCTGATTCATGCTGATAATCCTGCTGACCGAATTACCATGGGTGCGTTGATTGCGTCCGTCATTCTTTCCGGACGTGCCTTGGCTCCATTGGCTCAGATTGCAGGCTTGGCAACCCGTTTCCAACAAGCTAAGTTGGCTTTGGAAGGCGTGAATAATATTGTAGAACGGCCTATTGAGCGTAATCCGGAACGTAAATATATTACTCTTGACCATGTACAAGGCAATATTACATTTGAGAATGTGTCATTCAAGTACAAACAAGAAGGAAGTGCCGCAGTTAGTGATTTGCGCTTAAATATTCGCCCGGGTGAGAAAGTGGGTATTCTGGGACGGATCGGTAGCGGTAAGAGTACCATGCTCAAATTGGCGAGTGGATTGTATGATGCAGAATCAGGCAATGTTATGTTAGATGGCGTTGATATGCGTCAGCTCGATCCTAATTTTCTCCGTAATCAGGTAATGCTGTTAAGCCAATCTCCCCGTTTATTCTTGGGTACGTTGCGGGAAAATTTAGACTTGGCAAGGGTTGACGGTTATTCCAGTGATCAAGATTTGTTAATTGCTCTGAAACGTTTCGGCCTTGACCGAATCATCCGCAGCCATCCACGCGGATTGGATATGCCTTTAGGTGAGGATGGTTTGGGGTTATCTGGAGGGCAAAAACAGATCATTGCTCTGGCTCGTATGACCTTGCGTAATCCCAAAGTTGTGTTACTCGATGAACCGACGACAGGTTTGGATCAAGCAACTGAACGTATGGCGCTGAATGCCGTGGCTCAGTGGGGTAAGGACCGTACACTGGTTGTGGTTACCCATCGTCCGCAAGTATTGCAAATCGTTAATCGCATTATCGTGATGGATAACGGCAAGGTTGTGATGGATGGTCCTCGTGATTTAGTTTTGCAGAAACTGATGCAAAATGAAAGTAACAAAGAAGAAAAACAGCTTCAAGCGACCAAACAACGCGAAGCTGTAGCTGCAGCCAATTAATATCAAAATACCAAATATAATAAAAAGCCTTTCAGACGGCCTATAACCATACTGTGAAAGTATCATCATTATGAGTAGTGAAAACAACATCAAATCCAAAGACTTAAATCTAGTCAATGACTTAAATGCCGCGTTGCAGAAAGAAAAGCATAGCGGCCAGTTTTGGGTCATTATCTTATTTTTTGTTTTCTTGGTTGTATTTGTTATTTGGGCATACAACAGCCCTATCGAAGAAGTTACGCGCGGACAAGGCAATGTCATTCCCAGTAGCCGCGAACAAATTGTACAAAGCCTTGATCCCGGAATCATTACCGAAATGTTGGTAAAAGAGGGCGATGTTGTGGAAAAAGGTCAAGTGCTGTTAAGACTTGATGATACCCGCAGTTCAGCTATTTTGCGTGAGAGTGAAGCAAAAGTACAAAATCTTGAAGCCATGGTTGCTCGCTTGAAGGCAGAAGCTCATGGTACCGAGCTTCAATTTCCGGAAGGTATCAGTAATGACTTGAAACAGCGCGAACAGGCGGCATTTGCTGCTCGCCGTCGAGCGGTTACTGATGCAATTCAGAATTTGAAGATCAGCAAAGCAACTTTAGATAAAGAAATCAGCATTACCGCACCTATGGTAAAACACGGAGTGGTATCCGAAGTGGAGCTTCTGCGTATGCAACGTGAGTCGAGTGAGCTTGCATTGCAAATTTCTGAGCGCAAAAACCGTTATATGGCTGATGCAAATAATGAGCTGGTACAGGCAGAATCTGAGTTGGCTCAAGCAAAAGAAAATATGGCTATGCGCGCCGATCCGGTTGAGCGTTCGCAAATCCGTGCACCGATGCGCGGTATTGTAAAAAATATTCAGATTAATACTGTTGGCGGCGTGGTAAACGTAGGTCAGGATATCTTGCAAATTGTACCGCTGGACGACAAATTATTGGTTGAAGCTTATATTCGTCCTCAAGATGTTGCCTTCATGCGCCCGGGGTTGCCTGCGGTAGTGAAAGTAAGTGCTTATGATTACGCTATTTATGGCGGATTAGACGGAAAAGTTACCTTAATCAGCCCTGATACTGTAAGCAATACTAATCAAGCACGTGCGAATGATTTGAAACTTGATCCCAATCAAGTGTATTACCGGATTCTGGTACAAACAGACAGCAACAGTTTGAAAGATAAAAACGGTAAAGATATGCCGATTATTCCGGGTATGGTGGCAACAGTAGATGTGAAAACCGGCGAAAAAACAGTTTTCCAATACTTAATCAAACCGATTACCCGTATGAAACAGGCTTTGCGTGAAAGATAATTTTATTTCGCTGTATTGACATTACCCCTTGATTTGTGAATTTTAAATTTATATTTAAATAACAAATCAAGGGGTTGTTATTTTTTGTATGTTGTAATAACGTCAGATTTTTATCTTCAATATCTCCAAGACATTTCAAAACTGCTCGTCAGAGCCTAGATAACGCCATTTTCCAGGCGGTAAGCGCCCCAGCTTTACCTTACCCATACGAATGCGTTTAAGGCCGACAACGCTCAGACCGACCAGTTCGCACATGCGGCGGATTTGGCGTTTTTTTCCTTGTTTCAGAATAAAACGCAGCTGATCTTCGTTTTGCCATTCTACTTTGGCAGGCTTGAGTTTTTCTCCATCCAAGCTGAGACCATGATTAAGCAAACGCAGGCCTTCTTCATCGAGTGCGCCTTCCACGCGTACAAGGTATTCTTTTTCACTGCTGCTGTTTTCGCCGATAAGTTGTTTGGCAATACGTCCGTCTTGCGTGAGTACCAGCAAGCCTACCGAGTCGATATCCAAACGCCCGGCAGGGGCCAAGCCGAATCTGTGTTTTTTGCTAAATTCGATACGGCTGGTGTCACCTTCCCAGTGGTTTTCGGGCGTAATCAGTTCAGCAGCCGATTTGTAGCCTTTTTCAGCTTGTGCACTCACATAGCCTACTGGCTTGTTGAGCAAAATCGTTACCCGTTGTGCCTGCTTTTCATGTGCTTGTTTATTTAAGTCTATGCGGTCGGAAAGCAAAACTTTTTGGCCTAGGACGGCTGTTCGACCGTTCACTTTTACCCAGCCTTGTTCGATATAGCTGTCGGCTTCGCGGCGGGAACATAAGCCCAGTTGTGCCATGCGTTTGGAAAGGCGCATGGGCTCGTTAGATTGATCTTGCATGATGAAAAGCCTTTCAGACGGCCTGAGAAGTTTAACAAAAGCATCATTTGCAGGGCATTGCCGAGGTTTACGTCGTTATGCCTTGCAATACATCTTTCTATTCGGCACTTCTGGAAAAATTTCGGCCAGTATTGGAAATAGAAGGATTATATACGTTTCAGCAGAATGCAGGCCGTCTGAAAATAAGCTGATGGGCTGCGTGAAGTTTTTCAGACGACCTCTATGTCGCAGCGACATGCTTGCAGCCGTCCACCTTTTTACGACGTTATCGGCTATAATCAGCCAGTTCATTTTTACCAAATCTAGTAAGGACAGCAATATGCACCGTTTTTATCCTCATCCGGTCATCGCCCGCGAAGGTTGGCCGTTTATTATTGCCGGATTGGTTTTAAGCATTATTGTTACAGCTTTTGCAGGTTGGTGGTCGCTGCCGTTTTGGGTGTTTACCGTGTTTGCCCTGCAATTTTTCCGTGATCCGTCACGTCCGATTCCGCAAGATGCCGATGCCGTGTTGTGCCCGGCAGACGGCCGTATCGTTGTGGTAGAGCGTGCACTTGATCCTTACCGCGAAATAGAGGCTCTGAAAATCAGCGTGTTTATGAATGTGTTTAATGTGCATTCGCAACGTTCCCCTATCGACGGTACCGTTACTGCCGTTGAATATAATGCGGGCAAATTCGTAAATGCAGCGCTGGATAAAGCCAGCACTGAAAACGAACGCAATGCCGTATTAGTAACCACGCGCAGCGGCCGTGAAATTACTTTTGTGCAAGTTGCCGGTTTGGTGGCGCGACGTATTCTGTGCTATGCCAAAGTGGGTGATTCTCTGGTGCGTGGCGAACGTTACGGCTTTATCCGTTTTGGTTCCCGTGTTGATGTTTACTTGCCTATAGATGCGCAAGCGCAGGTATCCATTGGTGATAAGGTTAGCGCTTCCAGCACTATTCTGGCGCGTTTACCACTGGCTGCACCTGAGAAAACATCGGAAACGGCAACGGTTGAAGCGACGGAAGCTATTGATGCTGCACCTGTTCGAGACATGGGGCAAACAGAAATCGAAGCATCTGCGGAAAAGGTGCGTCAAGCAGTAGAAAAGGAACTCAATAAAGATTCCTAATAGACTCTGTGATGATATTGAGAGGCCGTCTGAAAAGTTTCAGACGGCCTTTTGATTTCAAGTCGGGCAGCGAGTAAGAGAAAGCGGAAAGACGCTTAATATTTTACCGAATCGCTGCCTGTATTTTTCTGAATGAACTCGATTTTATAGCCGTCGGGGTCTTCGACGAAAGCAATCACCGTCGTGCCGTGCTTCATCGGGCCTGCTTCGCGGACAACTTTTCCGCCTTTGGCACGCACCGCATCGCAAGCGGCATAGGCGTCGTCCACTTCGATGGCGATGTGGCCGTAGGCATTGCCCAAATCGTAGCTTTCCGTATCCCAGTTGTGGGTCAGCTCAAGCACGGTGGTATCGGATTCTTCGCCGTAGCCCACAAAGGCCAAGGTAAATTTACCGTCGGGATAGTCTTTTTTGCGTAAGAGTTTCATGCCTAAAACGTCTTGATAAAATGCTAACGATTTGTCGAGGTTGCCGACGCGGAGCATGGTATGGAGCATTCTCATGGTGGTTCCTTGATATAGATATAAACCGCAGATGCGGCAGGGTTGTTTATTTTAGCATAATCCCGTTTTCTCCAATCGGCGGCAACGGTTTGATATGTATTGAAATACTGTTTTTTTCAGACGGCCTTGCTGATAAATATGTGTTGCCGTCGTAGAAATTGTTGACATTCTTTGGTTGTATTTACGCTTGAAATTCGTTATAAAGCGATTGTTAATTTATATTTAACCGTATTTTTAATGTGACTAACGTGTTTATGAGGAAAATGAGATGAGGATTGGTATTCCGAAGGAATCTCTGCCCGGTGAAACCCGTGTAGCGTGTACTCCCGCAACCGTAACCCAGTTGCAAAAACTGGGTTTTGATGTAGTGGTGGAGCACGGTGCCGGTTTGGCGGCGAGCTTGGATGATGCGGCATACGAAGCTGCCGGTGCGCTTGTGGCGGATGCGGCGGAAGTTTGGTCTAGCCCGCTGATTTATAAAGTCAACGCACCTTCTGAAAGCGAAACAGGCCGTCTGAATGCGGGCCAAACGCTGGTGAGCTTCTTGTGGCCTGCACAAAATCCCGAGTTGGTGCAAAAACTCACCGATCAAAAAGTGAACGTGCTGGCGATGGATATGGTGCCGCGTATTTCGCGCGCGCAGGCTTTGGATGCGCTGTCGTCTATGGCGAACATCAGCGGCTACCGTGCCGTCATTGAGGCGGCGAATGCGTTCGGTCGTTTCTTTACCGGCCAGATTACCGCTGCGGGCAAAGTGCCGCCGGCGCAAGTGCTGGTGATTGGTGCGGGCGTGGCCGGTTTGGCGGCGATTGGTACGGCAAACTCGTTGGGCGCGGTGGTTAAAGCATTTGATACCCGTTTGGAAGTGGCCGAACAAATCGAATCAATGGGCGGCCAATTCCTGAAGCTCGATTTTCCGCAAGAAGCAGGCGGCAGCGGCGACGGTTACGCCAAAGTGATGAGTGAAGAGTTTATCGCGGCGGAAATGAAACTGTTTGCCGAGCAAGCCCAACAAGTGGACATCATCATCACGACTGCGGCCATTCCGGGCAAACCTGCACCGAAACTGATTACCAAAGAAATGGTGGAAAGCATGAAGCCGGGTTCGGTGATTGTCGATTTGGCGGCAGCTACCGGCGGTAACTGCGAATTGACCAAACCGGGCGAGCTGTTCGTTACCGATAACGGCGTGAAAATCATCGGCTACACCGATATGGCCAACCGTTTGGCCGGCCAGTCTTCACAGCTTTACGCCACCAACCTCGTGAACTTGAGCAAGCTGTTAAGCCCGAATAAAGACGGCGAAATTACGCTTGATTTTGAAGATGTGATTATCCGCAACATGACCGTTACCCGCGACGGCGAAATCACTTTCCCGCCGCCCGCGATTCAAGTATCCACCGCGCCGCAACAGCAAGCGCAGGCCGCACCTGTGGCGAAACCCGAGCCGAAACCCGTTCCGACATGGAAAAAACTGGCTCCTGCCGTAATCGGTGCGGTATTGGTATTGTGGATGGGTGCCGTTGCGCCTGCTGAGTTCTTAAACCACTTTATCGTATTCGTGCTGGCTTGCGTGATCGGCTATTATGTGGTGTGGAACGTGAGCCATTCGCTGCACACGCCGCTGATGTCGGTAACCAATGCCATTTCCGGCATTATCGTAGTGGGTGCGCTGCTGCAAATCGGGCAGGACAACGGCGTGGTGTCGCTCCTCGCCTTTATTGCCGTGCTGATTGCCAGCATCAATATCTTCGGCGGCTTCTACGTTACCCGCCGCATGTTGAATATGTTCCGTAAAGGTTAAGGAGGCGAGAATGTCATCTGGATTAGTTACCGCGGCATATATCGTCGCCGCAATCTTATTTATTTTTTCATTGGCCGGCCTGTCGAAACAGGAAACCGCCAAAAACGGCTGCTATTACGGCATTGCCGGCATGATTATCGCCCTGATTGCCACCGTGTTCGGCGAACAAACCTCAGGTTTGGGCTGGATCATCATCGCTATGGCTATCGGTGCGGCCATCGGCGTTTACAAAGCCCAAAAAGTGGAAATGACCGAAATGCCCGAACTGATTGCCTTGCTGCACAGCTTCGTGGGTTTGGCTGCCGTGTTGGTGGGTTTCAACAGTTTTATCGAATCGGGCAATGTATCTTCCGATATGCACACCATTCATTTGGTGGAAGTGTTCCTCGGCATTTTCATCGGTGCCGTAACCTTTACCGGCTCGATTGTGGCGTTCGGCAAACTGAACGGCAAACTCAGCAGCGCGCCCTTGCAACTGCCGCACAAACACAAGCTGAATCTGGCTGCTTTGGTGGTGTCGTTTATCCTGATGCTGGTGTTTGTATCGGCTGACGACGGCAGCTGGTTGGCTCTGATTCTGATGACCGCTATTGCACTCGCGTTCGGTTGGCATTTGGTGGCTTCCATCGGCGGTGCAGATATGCCGGTAGTAGTTTCCATGTTGAACTCGTATTCAGGCTGGGCGGCTGCCGCAGCGGGCTTTATGCTTGCCAACGACTTGCTGATTGTTACCGGTGCGTTGGTTGGCTCAAGCGGTGCGATTCTGTCTTATATTATGTGTAAAGCCATGAACCGCTCGTTCATTTCCGTGATTGCAGGCGGTTTCGGTACCGACGGTTCTTCCGCAGCAGCAGGCGGAGAAGAAATCGGCGAATACCGTGAAGTGAAACCCGCCGAAGTGGCCGAAATGCTCAAAGGCGCAAACTCAGTGATCATCACTCCGGGGTACGGTATGGCCGTTGCCCAAGCGCAATATCCCGTTGCCGAAATCACCGATTTGCTGCGTAAGCAGGGTGTGGAAGTGCGCTTCGGTATCCACCCCGTAGCAGGCCGTCTGCCCGGACACATGAACGTATTGCTGGCCGAAGCCAAAGTGCCTTACGACATCGTGTTGGAAATGGACGAAATCAACGACGATTTCCCCGAAACCGACGTGGTGCTGGTGATCGGCGCGAACGACACCGTGAACCCCGCCGCCCAAACCGACCCGAACAGCCCGATTGCCGGCATGCCGGTATTGGAGGTGTGGAAGGCCAAAGAAGTGGTGGTGTTCAAACGCTCGATGAACACAGGCTATGCCGGCGTGCAAAACCCGCTGTTCTTCAATGAAAACAGCGTGATGTGTTTCGGTGATGCGAAAGCGACTGTGGATGAGATTCTGGCGGAATTGAAGAAATAAGGCCGTCTGAAAAATATTGTGTTTGTTTAAGCGTTTAAATCGAGGCCGTCTGAAAGTTTTTCAGACGGCCTATTATTAAATAAGGCAACATCATGACTATCTCAATCCGCCCTCTCCATGAAGAACATGCCGAAGCGTGGCGAGCTTTGTGGCAGGCATATTTGGCTTTTTACCAAACCGAACTGTCGGCCGACGTATCCGACCATACATGGCGGCAGATTGTGCGCAACGAAAACATCAAAGGGCTGGCTGCATTCGACAATCAAGGCCGGATGCTGGGTTTTGCCCATATCGTTCTGCACCCCAATACTTGGAATACCACAGACTGCTGCTATCTCGAAGATTTGTTTGTTGACAGCCGGTACCGCTGGCTCGGGGTCGCCCGTTCGTTGATTGAAGCGGTTTACCGCTTGGCGGAACAACACAACTGCAACCGCGTTTATTGGGTAACGGCTCAAGACAATCATGCGGCTCAAGCCCTGTATCATCAGGTGGCGCGCCAAACCGGCATGGTGCAATACCGCAAAGATTTCCAATAAATAAGGCCGTCTGAAAAGGATTTTATGTTTATCCAAGATTTGGGGGGACAGTTCATTTTTTTCAGACGGCCTCTATGATTACTCGAACAGCGGAACGGTTATTTCTTATTCATCGGCTTCCAATTCGCTGACTTTCTGAACAACCCGATATTTCAAACCGGTACATTCTGCAAAATATTTTTTGGCAAAACCGATTTTCAGTTCTTCCTCAAGGTGCAGTTTGCTTTCGTCCACACCGCTCTGTATGCCTTTGCCGGTATTTTTGGTTTCCGCCACAAAATAGACTTTCTCGGCCTGCTCCATCACCACCGCCCAATCGGGATTGTAGTTTCCAATCGGTGTCGGTACTTTGAACCAAGAAGGCAGTTTGAAATAAAAAGCGATTTTGCCGGCGGCTTCGTCGTTGTAGTTTTCGCAATCGCGGGCGAAGCGGTTTTCCGTATCGGAATCCAGCGGGATAAAGTCGGCATAGATGGTTTTTTCAGGATTGCCCACCTTGAATGTGAAGGAATTGGCATAGAATTCCATGCCGCTTTTTTCCATTTCTTGCAGTTTTCCGATCAGACTTTGGCTATAACGGCTGTCTTCAACAATTTGATAGCGGATTCCTTCCACCATCACGCTTTGCAATGCTTGGTTGATTTTTTCGGCGGTAAGGTCGATAAAACGCTGCGGGTTGTTGGCGGCATCATTCAGACGGCCTGATTGTTTGATGATTTCAAATACTGTGCGCCGCGTTAAACCGGTTTTCTTTTGAATTTCGCCGAGTATGTCGGGTATCGCCCACTGCACATCTATATCATGGCTTCTGCTGGCGGTTTCCGTGGTTTCAATACCGTAGGTCGTGGATTGGTGTATATCGGCTTTCTGCCAGCGGATTTTTGGCTTTTGGATTGCAGGCAGCTTTTTTACGGCTTCGGAGGCCGTCTGAATCAGGCAGGCCGTGTCGTATTGCACGCGGTAGCGGGTTTTGTGTTGCAGCTTGTTCCAGATTTCAAGGAATTTCGGGTCTAAGCTGAAATTTTTGCGGTAGGTAAGTTTTGTGCGTTTGTCGGCGGATTTGATGTTGTCGCAGGAAAATGTGATGCCGCATTCGTCTTCATATTCTTTTTGCAGCGTGGCGGCAAATAATTCGTAGCTTTCGTTGGGAATCACGGTAAGGATATTCACTTTTTCATCGCGCACCCGCCTGCCGTTCCGGTTGACCGCCAGCCGCAACCCGCGGCCGATTTCCTGCCGTTTTTTGAGGGGAGAACGGGTTTCGTTCAGCGTGCAGATTTGAAACACGTTCGGGTTGTCCCAGCCTTCTTTCAGGGCGGAATGTGAAAAGATAAAGCGCAAAGGGCTGTCGAACGAAAGCAATGTTTCTTTATCGCGCATAATCAGATGGTAAGTGTCGTTGTCGGCCTGTGTTGTGCCGTCGGTGTTTTTCAGACGGCCTGTTTTTTTATCTTGCGAGAAATAGCCGTTATGCACGCCTTCGGTATTCAGGCCGTCTGAAAGCTCGCGATAAATCTCTTCAAACCACAGCGCGAATTTGCCTGCTTTGCCCTCTGCCGTGCGGTAGTTTTCCACTTTGTCGATAAAAAACAGCGACAGCACTTTAATGCCTTGCGAGTTCAGGCGTTTTTCTTTATGCAGATGCTCTTCTATGGTGCGGCGTATCTGCATTTTCATTACTTCGTCGCGCACGGCATCGCCGTTATTGTCGCGGCCGATGATGTGGCCATATGAAAAGGCGATTTTCTGAGCATCCATATCCAAACCGTCAACCATATAACCGTGGCGGTATGCTTCGTTGCCGCCCGATATTTCAAACAAATCATCACCCGATTGCACGGTAACGGTTTTTTTCTTGGTTTCTTTCTTATCTTGATAATGAATGCTTAACTTCGCTTTCAGACGGCCTCTTTGCTGCAACACTTCCAGCAATTCCACAAACGCACCGTTCACATCGTTTTCAGCCAGCACCGACAACACTTCAATCTGCTTCACCAGCTTCAAGTTATAAGCCTGCACGGGGTTTAAGCTGTATATTTTGTGGCGGCCTTCTTTGTGGGTGGCCGAATAACGCAATGTAAACAGCGGATTGAGCGATTCCAAAGCTTTCAGACGGCCTTCCGTTTCCATATTCTGCGGTTCGTCGATAATAACTACGGGGCAGGTTTGGCTGATTTGTGTGATGGGTGCTTCGCCGCTTTCGTTTTCTTTGTTAATCACATTCAAATCTTTTTCAAACGACTGGATATTGATCACCAAAATTTCAATATTGTCATTAACGGCAAAGGAGCGCAAAGCCGACAAACGGCTGCTGCTGTACTCTGCGTAATTCATCACCGGTTTATCAAACATTTCGGCAAAATGCGTGCGCGTGCTGCGCAAAGTCTGCAACACCCCCTCGCGGATGGCCACGCTCGGTACGACGATCACGAATTTTGTCCAGCCGTATTGCCGGTTCAGCTCGAAAATCGTGCGCAAATACACATAGGTTTTGCCCGTGCCGGTTTCCATTTCCACCGAAAAATTCAAACCGTGCATGCCGATGTCGGTTTCAGGTAGCCCCTTTTCGGTCTGTACCGTATTCAGGTTGCGACCTATGGTTTCCCAATCCAAAACCAACTCATTTGCCACAAAGCGGCCGGTCGAACCGCTTTGCAATTCAAAATCCCGTTTGCGGTTCGGTTGCCCTTCAAACAGGCGCAAAACCGCGTTGACCGCATCAAGCTGGTAATTCAGCGTTTCAAATTTCAGTTCCATATCGTTTTCTCTTCAAATCATCTGTTGCGCCGTACGGAGCCGGTAGGTCGGATATTTGTATCCGACGGTTTGATGGGCAGGCATTGTTGGATTCGAGAATCCGACCTATGCGCTTATATGCACATAAACACAATATCGGCTTCCTGCATCTGCAATACGGTATTGGTTTTCAGCGCATCGTTGCCGTCAAACAAACGGTCGAGTGCAACAGCTTTGGCGGGTTGTTTGGCAATCACTGCATCTATCAAATGCTCGTCGGCACGGGTAAGCAGCAGGGCAATGCGTTTGCCTGTGTCTTGATCGTCCACCCAAAACACATCATCTTCATGCGTAACGGAACAGGTGGGTTTCAAGCCCAAACGCAGCATCAGTTCGTAAGCCATATTCAGCGGTTCGGCATGTTCGGCAACGGGGTCGATAAACATGGCCAGTTGCGCCTCGAGGCCGTCTGAACCGTTTTCAGACGGCCTCCACTGTTTGAAATGGCTTTCGGCCAGCTTGAATACTTTAAAACCGGTATCAACGGTTTTTTCGGGGTGTTGTTCGCGGATTTGTTTACCTGCGCGGCGGATACGTTCTTTGGCGATTTCGGCGATGGTGTCGAAACCGGCTTTGCGTGCTTCGGATTTTTCGTCGGTTTCTTCGGGAAGTTGCACGCAGATATAGCGGCGGTTGCCTCCGTCTTCGGCGTTAAGCTGCATTACGGCGTGGGCGGTGGTACCGGAGCCGGAGAAGAAGTCGAGGATTAGGTCGTTCGGGGTTGTTGTAAGCTTTGTCATTTTTGTCAAATATGGAATTGGCTTTGGGGTATCAAAGTAAGTTTTTTTATCAAAAAGAAGTTTAAGTTCATCTGCAGCATTTGCTGTATTACTTGTATCAAGCCAAATTGTTTCGGGTACAGAGCCTGCAACTTCCGAAAGAAATAATTTTCTATAAAGCTTATCTCCATTTTCAATTAAGCGTTTTTCATCATCTAGTTTTTTCATAGTATCTAAACCGACCAACCACTCTCGTTCCGGATAATAAGTGCCGTTATTTGTTGTATATTCATATCTACTGCCACCTTGATTTCCTCTAGCCCACA
The DNA here is from genome assembly GCF_030504625.1 of Neisseria sp. MVDL19-042950. Lineage (GTDB taxonomy): Bacteria > Pseudomonadota > Gammaproteobacteria > Burkholderiales > Neisseriaceae > Neisseria. The sequence goes on from NZ_JAUKWH010000010.1 coordinate 37,428, forward strand.
GTCCGAGTATGCGGTAACTCCCTCTGCTATCATTGTCTGGATTTTTATATGCTTTTAATGTTTCAGCTTCTATTTCTAATTTATTAAATTGAACCAATTGGATATTTTTTGAATATGCAATTAGATATTCATGAACTCTGCTCAAATTCGGTGCACTATTATCTTTGCCACGTTTTCTGTGCCAAGTGATTTGACTAACAAAATTCTCCGCCCCAAACACCTCATCGCACAACAGTTTCAATTGAGCCTGTTCGTTATCGTCGATTGAGATAAAAATCACGCCGTCGTCGCGCAGCAGGGTTTTCGCCAGATGCAGGCGCGGCAGCATCATGGAGAGCCAGTTGCTGTGGTAATGGCCGCTTTCTTTGCTGTTTTTGCGCCATGCGCCTTGGAATACGCCGTCGCGTTTCAGGTAGCCTTCGTCGTCTTTGTCGCCGACGCGGCGGGCGTATTCTTCGCGGGTTTCGCTGAATTTGTCGGGATAGATAAAGGAATCGCTGCCGGTGTTGTAGGGCGGGTCGATATAAATCATCTTCACGCTGCCGGCATAGGCTTTTTGCAGGATTTTCAGGGCTTCGAGGTTTTCGGCTTCGATAAAGAGATTGTTTGTGCCGTCGAAATCCACCGATTCGCCTCGGCAGGGAATCAGGGTATTGGATGTGGGCGTTTGCAGCGTGCGGTAGGCTTCGCTTTTGCCGGCCCAGTTGAGCTGGTAGCGTTCGTTGTGGTGGGCGAGGTTCTCTTCACCGAAGATGAGCCTGAGTTTTTCCCAGTCGATTTGGTCTTCGCAAAAGGCTTCGGGGAAGAGGGATTTTAGTTTTAAAATGTTGTTTTCAATGTAATTATGCTGTATAATTTCGGTTCGGTTCGGTTCGGTTCGGTTCGGTTCGGTTCGGTTCGGTTCGGTTCGGTTCGGTTCGCCATTCTTTTGTCCTCTGTATTTGAAAAATATAATAATAACAGTTTAGCCAATGTGTTATCAAAGGCCGTCTGAAAGTTTTCAGACGGCCTTTTACTATTTATTAATAATTATTAATCAGTAAATCGCTTTGCCGTTTACTGCCAGCGTTTCTGCAATATCGTCGGCCAGTGTTTTGCAGTCTGCTAGGGTTAGGTTGCCGATGGTGATGCGTACGGCGGGTTTTTTGCCGAAGTTGAATGAAGCGCCGCTTTGTACGGCCCAGCCTTTGGCGGCGAGGAATTGGATGATTTGGGATTCGTTGGGGACGGGCAGCCAGATGTGCTGACCTTCACCTGTGCTGCCGGGAACATAGATGCCGTGTTGTTTGAGATGGGTAATCAGGCTGTCCCGACGGCTTTGATAGCTTTCGGCGATGTTGGGGAGGCCGTCTGAGTCCAGTTGCTGCCAAAGGTACAGGGTGATGTGTTGGAGAAGTTTGCTTATCCAGCGCGGGCCGAGTGAGAAACGTTTTTTCATGGCTCGCAGGGTAGGGCCGTTGCTGGCGGCAATGGCGATGCGGGCATCGGTGCCGAGAAATTTGCTGGTGGAGGTGCTGTAAATCCATTCGTTGGTAAAGCCTTCCATGCCGTGGAAGGGTTTGCGGCTAAGGGCCGCCCAATGGTCGTCGATAATCAGGAGCGGATTGTGGCGGCTGAGCCATTGTTGCCATTGCTGCCAGCGGTTTTTGCTGTAACAGATACCGGTCGGGCTGTGGGCGCGGGCGGTCAGGATAACGGCGGAAACGTCATCGGGCGATAGGTCGGAAGGGATGAGGGCTCCTTCTTCGTCCATTTCCGCTGCTACGGCTTCCAGACGCAGATGCGAGAGCAAGGCGGGCAGAGGCAGCCAACAGGGAGACTCTATCAACACTTTGGCTCCCGGCATGCAGCGTTGAGTGAGGGCGCGCTCGATAATTTCGAGGCTGCTGGAAAGCAACATGGTTTCGGTATGTATGCCGGTGTTTCGGTCGAGCCAGTTTTGGATAAACGCCATCAGTTCGGGGCTGTCGCCGTGGCAGCCTACATCGGTGGAAAGTCGGTAGCTTTCCAGAATATCGGGATTAAGTTCGGGCAGCAGCCGGTGGTCGATGTTGCCGGAAGCCAAGTCGACGAGATTGGGAGGAACGGCGGTTTCGGTGTGCAGGATTTCGGTTTTGGGCGGGACAAAGCTGCCGCGTCTGCCGTCGGTTTCGATAATGCCGGCATCGCGCAGTTGTTTGTAGGCGGCGGACACGGTGTTGGCATTAACATGTAAATCTTCGGCCAATGTGCGTACGGTGGGCAAGCGGTAGCCTGCTGGCCAGCTTTCGTTGCGGATAAGTTGTTCGATGGAGCGGGCGATATTGACAGCGGTATTCCCTTTGGGTTTTAATTCACTCATACAAAGTCCATTTTGTATTAATACATAAACTTTAAATAGGTTTTGCATATTTGGCAAGTGCTTTCAGACGGTTTGCTAAGGTTTATCAGGCCGTCTGAAAGTTTTATAATGCTCGGATAAAAAAAGCTTGTGAATAAATATTAAGGAACACCGTCATGTCAACTGAATCACGGGAACAACAGTCTAATCCGCCGAAAGAGCAGGTCATCCATCTTTATCAAGGCAGCAAGCGTATTCATCCGAAGTTGGCAAAAGGGCGTTTTGCCAACTTGCGTGTATTGGCGATTTTTGCGACGCAATTTGTGTTTTATGTGCTGCCGTGGTTTAACTGGTCGGGGCGGCAGGCGGTTTTGTTTGATATTCCCGAGCGGCATTTTTATATTTTCGGTTTGTCGTTGGGAACGGGGGATTTGATTTATCTGGCCGGCTTGCTGATGATTTCGGCATTCGGCCTGTTTTGGTGGACGACCATCGCGGGCCGCCTGTGGTGCGGTTATGCCTGCCCGCAAACGATTTACACCGAAATGATGCTGTGGATTGATCATTTGGTAGAGGGCGACCGCAATAAACGGTTGAAGTTGGAAAAAGAGTCGTGGAATTTCCGCAAAATCCGCATTAAGGCGGTTAAATACTTATTGATTTTTGCGGTCAGTGCGTGGACGGGTATTACGTTTGCGGGATGGTTTACGCCGATTCGAGAGTTGGTGCCGAGTATTTTCAACTTTACCGTTGGCGGCGGTGTGCTGTTCGCGGCGGTGTTTTACGGCTTTATGACTTGGCTGATGGGCCACATGATGCGCGAGCAGGTGTGCAAATACATGTGCCCGTATGCGCGTTTCCAAAGTGCGATGTTCGATCGTGATACGTTGATTATTTCTTATGATGAAGAGCGCGGCGAACCGCGCGGTGCCCGTAAGAAAAATGTGAGCAGGGAAGAAAGCCCTCTTGGCGACTGTATCAACTGTACGATGTGTGTGCAGGTGTGTCCGGTGGGTATCGATATCCGCAACGGATTGCAATACGAATGTATCGGTTGCGCGGCTTGTATTGATGCCTGCGATGAAATCATGGATAAGATGAATTACCCGCGCGGTTTGATCCGTTACACCACCGAGGCCGCGTTGGAGCATCAATACCCTGAAAACGCCATTAAAAAACGCCTGCTCCGCCCGCGTGTGCTGGGTTACGGCATTGTGTTGCTGTTGGTGGTTGCGGCATGGATTACCGGCATCGCAACACGCGAAACGCTGGAAGTGGATATTATTAAAGACCGCGGTGTGATGGTGCGCGAAAATTCTAAGGGCTGGTTGGAAAATGCCTATAATCTGCGCGTGATTAATGCCAGCGAGCAGGAGCAGATTCTCACGGCCAAGGTAAGCGGTTTTGAAGAAATCGCACTTACCGGTCTGCCTGCCGAGGGCTTGAAAGTGCCGGGTGGCGAAACCATTACCATTCCGGTACAGGTTTCGACGATTCCCGAATACGCCGGTAAAGGCAGCCATCCGATTGAGTTTGAATTCAACTATCGCGAAGTGGACGATCCTGCCGCCGAAACACGTACCATCAGCAGTAAAGCATCATTTATTGGAGAGTAATATTGGCAAATCCGCAAAAGTCTAAAGTTTGGTACAAAGAGCCGTGGCCGTGGATTCTGATGGCCGGCCCTGCCATTGTGGTTGTGGCGGCATTCGTTACGTTCTATCTGGCGCAGAAAAACGCAGCCGATTTGGTGTCGGATGATTACTATAAAGACGGTAAACATATCGACATCCAATTGCACCGAGATGAAGAGGCTTTAAAGCGTAACATCCATGCGCAAGTGTTGATCAGCCCCGACCATAATGCGGCCAAAGTGTTCGTAAGCGGAGATTTTGATCCGAAAGAAGCGGTTAATCTGGTGTTGCTGCATCCGGCTAAAAAAGCCGGCGATCAAACGGTGAAATTGCAGGCGGCTCAGGGTGGGGTTACGTCGGGCGGTAAATCGGAATACAACGCCGTATTCAAACCGCTGCCCGATACAAACCACTGGTATATTCGTGTGGAAGATGCGGCCGGCAAGTGGCGTGTGGAAGATAGATGGATCGTGAGTCAGGGTAATGCGGTTGACCTGAAGCCGATGGAAAAATTGCTTGCTCCGGCAAGTGCGGCACAATAATAAGGGTTTCGGTTAAAGAGGCCGTCTGAAAAGTTTCAGACGGCCTCTTTTTTCTTGTCTTTAAGAAAGGTTGGGAGAAGGGCTTAAGCCGGTTCCGCCATGCTCAAAGCCTGCTGGATATCCACCGCCACAATCCGCGATACGCCTTTTTCCTGCATGGTTACGCCGATAAGCTGTTCGGCCATTTCCATGGTGAGGCGGTTGTGCGAGATGTAGAGAAACTGGGTTTGTGCCGACATTTCTTTCACCAGATTACAGAAGCGGCCGGTGTTGGCATCGTCGAGCGGGGCGTCCACTTCATCGAGCAGGCAGAAGGGGGCGGGGTTGAGGCTGAACAGGGCAAACACCAAGCTCATGGCGGTGAGGGCTTTTTCGCCGCCGCTCAAGAGGTGGATGGTGCTGTTTTTCTTGCCGGGCGGACGGGCCATAATGGATACGCCCGAAGTGAGCAGGTCGTCGCCGATCATGTGTAATTTGGCTTCGCCGCCGCCGAATAGGGTGGGGAAGAAGGTTTGTACTTTCTCGTTAACGGCATCGAAGGTTTCTTTAAACCGCGATTTGGTTTTGTTGTCGATTTGTTCGATGGCTTCTTCGAGCAGGTTGATGGCGGCCTGCACGTCTTCGCTTTGGCCGCGGTAGTAGCCGTCGCGTTCGCGGGCTTCTTCCAACTCTTGCAGGGCGGCGAGGTTGACGGCGCCGAGGGCTTCGATTTGTTGGGCGAGGCTGCCGATGTCGCTGTTGAGATTTTTTAAGCTGCCGGACTCAGCAGCCAGCGATTCGAGTGCGTCGAAATCGGCTTGGCGTTCGGCAAGGTTTTGGTGGAAGCGTTTGGCGTTCAGCAGGGCTTCTTGTTGTTGCAGCAAAGCGGTTTGGGTGGCGGCCTGTAATTGCGGCAGTTTGGCCGACAGGGTTTGTTGGCGGGCGTATTGTTCGCGGCCTTTTTCTTGGGTAGAGGCGAGTTGCTCCTGCATGGCGGCGTATTGCTCGTCGAGGTTTTGTACGGATTCGGTCAGTTCGCTGAGTTTGGCTTGTTGCTCGTCGTTTTGGGTTTCGGTTTCATAGGCAAGGGCCAATTCGGATTGGCGTTCCTGCCAGTCGAAAGTTTGCTGCTCAAGTTGGATCAATTGTTGCTGGAAGTGCTGTTTTTGCTGTTGCAGTTTGTGCACGGCCACTTCTGCCAAACCGTATTGGCGGTTGGCTTCGAGAAGGGCGAGTTGGGCTTGTTTCAGACGGCCTTGTTGCTCTTGACGGCTGCCGCCGGTGTTTTGTTGTTGGTGTTCGAGTTCGGCTGCTGCTTCGGTAAGTGTGGCGATATCGTCTTCGAGGCCGTCTGAAGTTTGTTCGAGAATGATTTGTTCTTCTTCGAGTTGTGCCAGTTCGCGTTCGATATGCTCGCGGCGGATTTGGCCCTGATTGGTGCGGGCGAGCAGTTCGGCGGCGCGGTTTTGTGCCGACTGGTATTGTTGGCTGTGCTGCTTTTGCTGCTGATGCAGGTTTTTGTAGTGCTGTTCGGCGGCATTTAAAGCGGTTTGGGTTTGGGCGGATTGTTGTTCCGCTGCGGCCAGTTTAGGCGTGAGTTGTTCCAGTTCGGCGGTTAATTCGTCCAAACGGGCTTTGCGCGCCATGAGGTTTTCTTGTGCGGCTTGGGCGTACAGCACCACGCTGATGCGGTCGACTTGATGGCCTTCGGGGGTCAGCCAGATTTGGTTATTTTGCAAGTCGGCTTGGTGCCGGATGGCGTAATCCAAATCGGGCGCGCATAAAACGCCGTCCAGCCAATGGTGTAAGGCCGTCTGAAAAGGAGCTTTGGCTTGAATTTGATTCAGCAGCGCCTGAGCGGGCAGGGTTTTCTTGAGGCCGCCTGAAAGATTGTCGGCCAACCAAGCGGCGCTGCCTTCGGGCAGGGGCGAGGGCGGTTGGAAGGCGGCGGGTACGGCGCGGGCGTGCAAACGTGTGGCTAGAACCACGCTTAAGGCGTGTTGCCAATCAGCGGGCGCGGTGATGTGTTGCCAAAGCTGAGGCGCGTCCGCCGCCGCGGTTTGTTGCCAGAAATCGGTTTGGGCGGCCTCGTCTTGGGCGAGCAGATGGGCAAGCGCCTGCTGTTGTGCTTGCAGGGTAATGTGTTGCTGTTTCAGGCTTTGCTGGTGTTGTGAGGCCGTCTGAAATTGTTCGCGCAGGCTGTTGAGCTGCTCTTCGGCTGCGAGTATCTGTTCTTCGTAATGTTCTTGTTGGCTTTGCAGCAAGGCGGCCTGTTCTTGCGCGGCGGCGGTTTCGCTGTCATCGGGCAGGTTGAGTGCTTGGCTTTCCTGTTTCAGACGGCCTCTGCGTGCTTCGTGCTGTTGCAGGGTTTGTTGCGAATGGGCGAGTTGCTGCTGTTTCAAGGCCAGCTCGCGTTTGATGCGGTTGTGTTCGTCTTGCTGGTTTTGGTAGGCGGTGTTCAGCACGGACTGTGCTTCTTCGAGTTCGGGCAGGCGTTCTTCGTATTCGGCAACCTGCATGGCCAGTTCGGCCAATTCAACCTGCTTTTCTTCTATGTGAATGTCTGCTTCTTCCAGTTGCTCTTTGATTTGCCGCTGCTCTTGGTGGATGCGCGAAAGCTGCACCTGCGCGGCGGCTTTGTCGCGCTCGATGCGTTGGTGCAGGGTTTGCTGATGGCGGATTTGTTCTTCCAAGCGGGCAATCTGTTCTCGCAATACGCCGCGTTGATTGCTGATGTCGTGCACGCTTTGCTGCTGCGCTTGCTCGGTGGCTTGCAGGGCGTGGATTTCTTCGGTTAGGGCTTGAACTTGGGCGGCGGTTTCGTCTTGCTGCTGCTGGAATGTTTGGTGTTGCGCAGTGGCTTTGTCGGCGGTGGCCAGCGATTGCTGCCATTGCACATAGTCGAGCAAGTCTTGCTGTTGCGAAAGCTGGCGGGTAAGCGTTTGATAGCGTTCGGCAGTTTCGGCCTGCTTTTCAAGTTTTTCTACTTGGCGGGCGAGTTCGCTTTGTAAGTCAGACAGCCGTTGCAGATGCTCGCGGGTGTCTTTCAGACGGCCTTCCGTTTCTTTGCGGCGTTCTTTGTATTTGGATACGCCCGCCGCTTCTTCTATATATGCCCGCAATTCTTCCGGCCGCGCTTCGATGATGCGCGAAATCATGCCTTGTTCAATCACGGCATAACCGCGCGCGCCTACGCCGGTGCCGAGAAAGAGATCGGTGATGTCGCGGCGGCGTACCACTTGGTTGTTAATAAAGTAAGTGGATTCACCCTGCCGCGTAAGCTGTCGCTTGATGCTTACCTCGGCATATTGCCCCCATGCGCCCTGCAAGCTGTGATCACTGTTGTCGAAAACCAATTCCACCGAAGCGCGCGGAGCGGGGCGGCGTGTGGCGGCACCGTTGAAAATCACGTCCTGCATGCTCTCGCCGCGCAGTTGTTTGGCCGATGCTTCCCCCAATACCCAACGAACGGCATCAATCACGTTTGATTTTCCGCAGCCGTTCGGCCCGATAACGGCAACGAGCTGTCCGGGTACATGAATGGTGGTGGGGTCGGTAAACGATTTGAAGCCGGCAAGTTTGATATGGGTGAGGCGCATAAGAAAAGTGAAGAAAGTAAAAATAAAACATTCTAGCTTAAATCAAGTAAGAGTGCCGTATTGCTTCGGAAAACCAAGCAAATGAAGAAAATAAGTGAAGTGAATATTGTTTGTTGTAAAAATGATAATGGGAAATAATTTAGGTATTTCGATATTATTTCAGTAACATAATCGTTTTTAAAATACTGTTTATTTACAATTGTATAGTAATTTTATTGTAAAAAGAGATTAATCCAAAGATAATTGTGAAAAATTGTAAAAAATGTACCTGTCATCTTTAAAAAATACCGTTGGTATTGCCATGCGAAAGGCATTTGTAGATGCGTTTATCATTTAAATATCTTTATGTATTAAGCAATCAGAAGAATCGGCGTTGCCGGAAGAACAGCATATCAAATCAATATATTCAATCTTTAAAACAGGCCGTTCCGGATTGGTTTTCAAAGCGAGCGGCATTATTAAATCAGGAGCTATAAATCATGTTTCAGTATCGTAAATTATTATGGGTGTTGCTTCCATTAACAGCAGTGGGATGTGCACATCATCCTAAAGAAAGCTGGGTGGATACCAAGCAGGCTGCATACAGTACTTCTGTTCCGGATAATCGCTCCTCAGTAGTGTTTTACCGTCAGGCCAATGCTGTAAACGGGCCCACCGTGAATATTTACGTTAACGGTCAATACTCCGGTTCATTGCAACCGAACGCTTACCGTCAGGAAGTCGTTTGTGCGCAAAACCAACGATTCCATGCTGAATTTACAAAACGTGATGCAGGTTATCTCAATAAGGCCAATGCAGGTGATTACTACAATCTGCCTGATTCCGCAGTGTCATTCTTCAAAATCATAGACGATGGGGCGGGAAACCCCGTGTTGCAGGCTGTTTCTCCTGAGCAAGCCGAAGTCGAGATGAAGGGTGTCAAACGTCAAAATCATACCTTGTCGCGCGTGGTAAGCAAAGAACAATGTGCCGTTATCTTGAAAAAATACAGCTTGCAAGCCTCTGCATTATTTGAATTTGACCGTTCTGATTTCAGCAGCGTCTTACCCAAAGGCAAGCAGGAGCTGGCAGTGATCTCCGAAGATATCAAACAAAATCCGGATCACATCAGCGGTATTGCAGTAGTGGGCCATGCCGACCCGGAAGGTTCTCCCGAATACAACCGAAAATTATCAGTTGAACGTGCGGCTACCGTGAAAACAGCTCTTTCTGAGAGTGGTTTGGATCGAAAACTGATTAGTGCGGAAGGACGCGGAGAACGAGAATTGGTTATCAAAAACTGCCGCAAAAAATACCCGAATAACGCCAAAGCACGCCAAGAGTGCGACCAACCTAACCGTCGTGTAGAAGTGATTTTGCACGGTGAGAAAAAATAAATAAGGCTAACAGTATAAGGTGAATGAAATGTCTAAAAATATTACTTTAAATATCAATAATACAAAAGAAACTTTAGAAACCGTTAAATTTCAGACGGCATCTGGTCAGCCTTTGCGTATTCCGGCACAAGCTGAGGTGAATTATCAGTTGGTTGATGAAGCAACGAATTTTGCTCCTGAAAATATTATGACCAAACGCGTGGGCGATAACTTGGAAATTGCCTTTGAAGGTTCGGATATCAATAATCCTGATCTGATTTTGGAAGGTTATTATTCCAACGAAACCGGTGCGTCCAAAACCAGTTTGCTGATTGGCCAGCATGAAAACGGCAATGTATATCCGTATGTTCCGGAAAGCACAGAACCTTCTGAAGCCGTAACCATGTTGGCTTCGGAAGTGGTAGCCGGTCAAGCTTTGGGTGGCGAGATTATCAGCACTTTGTGGATGCCGAATCCTCTTTGGTTGCTCGCATTAGCCCCATTGGCAGGTCTTGCCGGTTTGGGGGGTAAAGATGGTGATTCAGAGAAGCCTGTAACTATTACTGTAGATGCGCCTGATCACATCAATGACAATACACCTGAGATCCGTGGTGTAGTGAGCAATGCCGAGCCGGGTAGCGTGGTTACAGTAGTTGTAGTTGATAGTAAAGGTGTGAGCCAAACTGTAACTACAACAATTGGTAAAGATGGCGTTTATGTTGTAGAAGTGCCTGCTCCTATGGCGGATGGCAACTATACCGCAACTGCTACGGTTAAAACGCCTTCTGATAAAACTGCAACCGCTACCGATCCGGGCAGCATTGATACAACTGCCAAAATTACAGTTGATGCCCCTGATTTAAGCAATGACAACACGCCAATCATCACCGGTAAAACTACCGATGTAGAAGAAGGCCAAACCGTTACCGTAGTGATTACTGGTTCAGACGGCCAAACACAAACCGTTACCACCACCGTTAAAGCCGACGGCACTTACAGCGTTGAAGTGCCGAAAGCCTTACCTGATGGCAAATATGATGTAACCGTTACTGTTAAAGATAAATTAGGCAATGAAGGCAAGGCAACTGATCCGGGATTGATTGACACTAAAGCGACCATTACCGTAGATGCAGCTGATAACAGCAAGGACAATACTCCGACTATCGTTGGTAAAACTACCGATGTAGAAGAAGGCCAGACTGTTACCGTAGTGATTACCGGTTCAGACGGCCAAACGCAAACCGTTACCACCACTGTTAAAGCCGACGGCACTTACAGCGTTGAAGTGCCAAAAGCCTTACCGGAGGGCAACTACAGCGTTACCGCAACCGTTACCGATAAAGCCGGCAACACTGCTACTGCTGAAGATAAAGAAGGTAATGTGATCGATACTGCCGCACCGTCAATCAGTGTCGACGCACCGGATAACAGCAACGACAACACCCCGACCATCACCGGTAAAACCGATGCGCCGGCCGGTTCGACCGTAACCGTAGTGATTACCGCTGCCGACGGCAGCAAACAAACCGTAACCGCTACCGTTCAAGACAACGGCAGCTACAGCGTTGAAGTGCCGAAAGCATTGCCGGACGGCGGCTACACTGCCGAGGCCAGCGTTAAAGATAAGGCGGGCAACGAAGCGACGGCGAAAGATGACGGTTCGATCGATACCAAAGCAACCATTACCGTAGACGCACCAGCATTGACCAACGACGATACTCCGACCATCGTCGGCACCACCACCGATGTAGAAGCCGGTCAAACCGTTACTGTGGTGATTACCGGTTCGGATGGCAAAACACAAACCGTAACCACCACCGTCAAAGCCGACGGTACTTACAGCGTTGAAGTACCGAAAGCATTGCCGGACGGCAACTACAGCGTTGAAGCGACCGTTACCGACAAAGCCGGCAATACCGCGACCGCTACGGACAAAGAAGGCAATGTGATTGACACCACCTGTCCGAACATCAGTGTGGAGGCACCGGACAACAGCAGCGACAACACTCCGACCATCACCGGAGAAACCGATGCACCGGCCGGTTCGATCGTAACCATCGTGATTACGGCATCGGACGGCAGCAAACAAACGATTACCACCCCGGTTAAAGCCGACGGCACTTACAGTGTTGACGTACCGAAAGCCTTACCGGAAGGCCCGTATACTGCGGAAGCATCGGTGAAAGATCCGGCCGGTAACGAAGGCACGGATAAAGATGACGGTTCGATTGATGTTTATGCACCGATGGTAGAAGCTCAGGACCAACAGGTTGAAGAAGCCAGCAGCTCTAAAGTAAATGGGGTGATTAAAGTAAGTGATACATCTGATTTACATGCTATTAATGTAGCTGGTAAGGATGTGATGTCTGCTACAGCCGTTAATCCGATTGTGATCAATACGGATAAAGGCCGATTGATTGTGACAGGTTATGACGCAAACAAGGGAGAGGTATCTTACACTTACCTTGAAAATGGTGAGCGGAAAGATCACAGTAAAGGTGATAATTCTGTAGCTGACAGCTTTATCGTTACTGTAAAAGATAAAGCAGGCAATATCTCTATGGATAGCTTGGACATTAAGATTACTGATACCGAACCGTCGGCTGTCAATGATGTCAATAGAATTGGTGAAAAAGACAATTCGGTTAGCGGTAATGTACTGGCTAATGATGGAATCGGCGCAGACCCCGTAATAGTAGAAGTGGGTGACCGTAGTGGTCATTATGGTAAGTTGGTAATTGACCATAATGGTAATTACACTTACCAACTGGATAGCAATAATCCGGCTGTTAAGGCTTTGAATAATGGCCAAACACTTACAGATAAATTCATTTACGAAGTAAAAGATGCTGACGGCGATGTTTCAAAAGCTGAGTTGAAAATTACTATTAATGGAGCCGATAACGATAAAATTAAAATTGGTACAAATGATCCCGATCCTGATATTAAAGGAGGTTCCGGTAATGATGTGTTAATCGGTGATACAGGTGGTACTCAGACTATTATCACCAAAGGTGCCAATTACAATATTGCAATTTTATTAGACACCTCTAACAGTATGTCTAATTTCAGAACAGAAAGCGGCTATTCTTATCTTCAAATGGCTAAAGCATCGTTATTGAAATTAGCACATGACCTTGCAGGCCATGATGGAAAAGTAAATGTCGCCTTTATGACCTTTAATCATGAAGCTCATAAAGTAATCGATATTAGAGATTTGAATGAATCGAATGTAGACAGGTTGCTGGATAGTATTTCTGCGCAGAGAAGCAAAGGAGCAACAAACTATGAAGATGCATTTAAAGATGCTACCTCATGGTTTAAGAATGTTTCGGGTAATGGTTACAAAAATGTAACTTATTTCCTGACAGATGGTGAGCCAACTACTTATGGCCGTCATGGAGAAAAACAAAGCGGTGCATATGTAACCCAATCTTCAGTAGATGCTGGCTTGAAGAGCTTCAAAGCATTGGGTGATATATCCGATGTACATGCAATTGGTTTTGCACAAGGTGTTCAGCAAAAAACATTGAAATACTTTGATACCACATCCAGCGAGCCTTTGTCATATACCGAAGATGTAGTTAAACACCATAACGGACATAAAACCACTAAAGTAATTTATCACGGAGAAGCTGGAGAAGCCTCTATCGTAAATACTCCCGATGAGCTGGATGCCGCTTTGGAAAAAGGTTCCGTTACTAAAGTTTTACACAAAGTATCTGACGATGCTCTCTTTGGTGGCGAAGGCAACGACATTCTGTTTGGCGATTCCATCAAGACCGATCATTTGGAATGGACCAATGGCCATACCGGTAAAGTTTTCAAAGCCGGAAATCATGATGGCATGGGTTCCGAAGCCTTGAATGAATTTATCAAATGGAGTGAAAACGGCGGTGCGGCCGCGACTCAACAGCAAAAAGTTGATTATGTCCAAAAACATTGGGATGAGTTGCTGGATAACCGTGTTGATGGCGGCAATGACCAACTGTATGGCGGCAAAGGTGATGATATTCTGTTCGGCGGTGCGGGAAATGACGTATTGTCCGGCGGAGAAGGTGCCGACAAGTTTGTATTCTTGGCTAAGAGCAACAGCGGCCATGACAAAATCTTGGATTTCCAAGCCGGTACCGATAAAGTGGTGTTTGCCGATTTGGTAAGCCCTGATCAACTGAAAGGTGCGGTATGGAATGATCACACCCACACCTTGAGCTTTACCGGTGTAGGTCAAGACGGTGCCACTTATAAAAACAGCATCACGTTTACCAATATGTCGGCAGGTGAAACCTTAGACAGTATTTTGGAAAAACATGTTGAGTTTCTTGGTTAAGTAAACAGCCGATTGAAAAGGCTCTGCCGAAAGGCAGAGCCTTTTTGTTTTCAGACGGCCTAAACCATTAGACCGCTATATGATTTTCCTGTGGTTCGGTTAAAATAGGGGAAAATCGATGGGAAATTTAAGTTGGATTATCCGCCAGTATTTTCAGTTTTATCGTACATCAGCCTTATTTTAGATTCGCATTTTACATGCGGTAATCATCATTTGGTTGATCTATTGAATTAGTGTATGGTGATACGGCTTGTTGTTTCATCAGATAATCTTTTATCGAATTGAACATCCAAATCAAATGGCTATGCATATTTGATATGATTTGGTTTTACGGTATTAAAAAATAAAGTCAGGATTGTTTTTCAGACGGCTTTAAAGATTATATAGGCCGTCTGAAAATATTATTTATCGTTAAAGAGAAAATTATGAGCCAATACGTTTATTCCATGCTGCGCGTGAGCAAAGTGGTGCCGCCGCAAAAAACCATCATCAAAGATATTTCATTGTCGTTTGTTCCGGGCGCGAAAATCGGCCTGCTCGGTTTGAACGGCGCGGGCAAATCCACTGTGTTGCGCATTATGGCGGGTGTGGATAAAGAGTTTGAAGGCGAAGCCGTGCCGATGAGCGGCATCAAAATCGGCTATCTGCCGCAAGAGCCGGAGCTGGATCCTGAAAAAACCGTGCGTGAAGAAGTGGAAAGCGGCTTGGGTGAAGTGGTGGCTGCACAGAAGCGTTTGGAAGAAGTTTATGCTGCATATGCCGATCCGGATGCCGACTTTGATGCGCTAGCGGAAGAGCAGGGCCGTTTGGAAGCGATTATCGCCGCAGGTTCTTCAAGCGGCGGCGGTATGGAGCATGAATTGGAAATTGCCGCCGATGCGCTGCGCCTGCCCGAATGGGATGCCAAAATCGGCAATCTTTCCGGTGGTGAAAAACGCCGCGTGGCCTTGTGCAAACTGTTGTTGAGCAAGCCGGATATGCTGCTGTTGGACGAGCCGACCAACCACTTGGATGCCGAATCGGTGGAGTGGCTCGAGCAGTTTTTGGTGCGCTTCCCCGGCACCGTAGTGGCCGTTACGCACGACCGTTATTTCTTGGATAACGCCGCCGAATGGATTCTCGAGCTTGACCGTGGCCACGGCATTCCGTGGAAAGGCAATTACTCTTCTTGGCTGGAGCAGAAAGAAAAACGCTTGGAAAACGAAGCTAAAACCGAAGCCGCCCGCCTGAAAGCCATGAAGCAGGAGTTGGAATGGGTGCGCCAAAATGCCAAAGGCCGCCAAGCCAAATCCAAAGCGCGTTTGGCCCGCTTTGAAGAAATGTCCAACTACGAATACCAAAAACGCAATGAAACGCAGGAAATCTTTATTCCCGTGGCCGAGCGTTTGGGTAATGAAGTGATCGAGTTTGTGAACGTGAGCAAGTCGTTCGGCGACAAGCTCTTAATCGACGATTTGAGCTTCAAAGTGCCGCCCGGTGCGATTGTCGGCATCATCGGCCCCAACGGTGCGGGTAAATCGACCCTGTTTAAAATGATTGCCGGTAAAGAACAGCCGGACAGCGGCGAAGTGAAAATCGGCCAAACCGTGAAAATGTCGCTGATTGACCAAAGCCGCGAAGGTTTGCAAAACGACAAAACCGTGTTCGACAACATCACCGAAGGCCGCGATATTCTGCAAGTCGGCCAGTTTGAAATCCCCGCCCGCGCTTACTTGGGCCGTTTCAACTTCAAAGGCAGCGACCAAAGCAAGATTGCCGGCAACCTTTCCGGCGGCGAACGCGGCCGTCTGCATTTGGCGAAAACTTTGCTGTCGGGCGGCAACGTGCTGCTGCTGGACGAACCTTCCAACGATTTGGATGTGGAAACCCTGCGTGCGCTGGAAGATGCTTTGCTGGAATTCGCCGGCAGCGTGATGGTGATTTCGCACGACCGCTGGTTCCTCGACCGCATCGCCACCCACATTCTGGCTTGCGAAGGTGATTCGAAATGGGTGTTCTTCGACGGCAACTATCAGGAATACGAAGCCGATAAAAAACGCCGTTTGGGTGAAGAGGGTGCCAAACCGAAACGGATTCGCTATAAACCGGTAACGCGTTGATTAAGAGTTTGAAAAGGCCGTCTGAAAAGTTTCAGACGGCCTTTGTTTTGATAGCAAGGATATTTTCAGGCGGCCTTATCCGATGATAAAGCTGCTTTGGCTCAGCTCCAGATTTTTATCTAAAGTGGCAAAATGAATGGCATCTGCACCGCCGACACCGTCGCTATCGTAGCTCAGATGGCCTGTTTTGGCGTTGTAGGTGATGTAGTTCATGAAATCGGTCATGGTTGTATTCACATTGCCGAAAATGGCCGATGACAGTTCGATGGTGTCTGTGCCGACCAAAAAGTCGGTAATGGTATCAACGCTTCCATCTAACGGGGAATCGAATACAAAGGTGTCTTTTCCTTCGCCGCCGGTTAGAGTGTCGCTACCGCCGCCGCCGATAATTCGGTCGTTGCCCGCCATGCCGTTTAGGATGTTGTCGGCATTGTTGCCTTGCAAGGTATTATCCAGAGCGTTGCCCGTGCCTTTGATGGTGGTGGAACCGAGCAGGGTCAGGTGTTCGACATTATCGGTTAAGGTGTAATCAATGTGGCTGTGCACGTGATCGGTGCCTTCGTTTGCTTGTTCGATTACTTTGTCGTCTTGATGGTCGACAACATAAGTATCGTTACCGCTGCCGCCTTCCATAGTATCGGCTCCGGCTCCGCCGTCGATGTAATCGTTGCCGGCCGCCCCGTTGATTTGGTCGTCTCCTTTACCACCGTAGATAACGTTATCGGCCTTATTGCCGTGCAGTGTATCGTTGTGGGCGGAACCGATCAGGTTTTCGATTTGGGTGTCGTATCCGATAAAGGCTTGCTTGTCGGTAAAATCGTTGTAAGTGATTTGTCCGGTTACTCCTCGAATTTCTGTCGCAGGATCCAAGTCGAAATAGGTGTTTCGGTTCCAAACGGTTTTTCCACGCACGGCGAAATGTTCCACGCCGTCTTTATTGGTGGATTTTTCACCTGCATAAATCCATGAGCCGGGTGTCAAGTCAACGTTTACACCTTGGGTTTCGTTGGAAGCATCAAATGTGTCTATTCCTGCACCGTCCCAGATGTAGATATCGGCATCGGCGGATAAGGCGTTAAAGGTTTTGAATGTATAGGTGTCGTTTCCTTTGCGGGCATTGGGGTTGACACCGTAGCGGTAGTGCAGGAAAGCCAAATCATACAGGCGCAAATCATCGGTGCCGGAAAAATCGTTATACATTTTGTATGACATATTGGATACGCCGAGGCTGTCTTCGTCTTCGCTGAGAACGACTTTGCCGCCGTCATGGGTATGTTTCGCGCCCAGCGAGTGCATAATTTCATGGGTGGAAATGTAATAGCGGAAACGGTCTCCGGTGTTTTGGAAATAGCCCTTGCTCCAGTAAACATCGCCGCCGATATAGGCGAAGCCGGAGTTGTGTTTGAAACTTTCAGGCATATCGCCCATGTAGAAATTGATATCCGTTTTTTGATTGGTATCTTTCTCGGTAAAAGTAATGTCTACATATTTGCTAATGGTGTCCAAAGCATTTTTAACGACAGTGCGGGCATGATCCGAATAGGTAATCTGATTGGTTACACCGGCGCGGCTGGGCTCGGCTTGGATTTCTTCTGTCGTTGCAAAGTGATAGGTAAGATTGGCGCCTCCTTTGCCGGTGGGGTTTTTGTGCATATGCCCCCAGTTGCCTTGCATGTCGATCGCGTTGATGAAGTAGGGTAGTTTATCAGGCGATAACGCACCATGTTGGCTGACGAATTCGCCGGTTGTCGCATGCGGTGCCGTGTAGCCCATGCTGTTTGTAACGGTAATGTTGTTACCGGTGTTGTCTTGGGTGGCAAGTGTTGCGGTAACGGTGTGGCCGGCATTGGCCGCCAATTTTTCCGCAGGAATGGCTGTGCTGAAGGTTTTGTCTGCTTGAACGACAGCTTCATAGTGCTCTTTACCAACGGCAATCTGCACTTTATCCCCTTCTTTAGCGCTGCCGTCTGCAATACCGCGTATGGTAACGGTTGGTATGGCCTCGGTTTGGGCTACGGTATAAGTGCCGTTATCGTTTTTAGTCAAAGCATTGCCGCTTAATTCGACATGTTGTGCATCCAGTTTGGGTGTTTCTATCTTATGAATAAGGTAAACAGGTTTGTTTTGCTGGTTAGTGGTTTGTGTGAGCGAGAAAATATGGCTTTCGGTGTGAAAGTCGTAGTGGATTTCTTTGCCGCTCAACTTGGCCCATTCTTCAGACGGCACATCAAGGTGAAAGGTTTGGTCGTCTTCATTGATAGGCAGGCGGTATGATTTCTCACCGATTTTTAAGGTGATGCCGTTCAAGCGTTCGGGATTGCGCCCTTGTGCGAAGTCGCCGGAAAGGTTGACCTTGCCGTTGATGCGGATAAGCGGCTGGCTTTGGTCGGAAATCAAGGTATGGCCGTTTTCGATGGCGGTAATTTTTACCGATGCTGCGGCTTCGGCGCTTACTTTATACGCGTGCGAAGCCTCGGCATTCAATGAGTTGCCTGCCCGGTCTTTACTGTTTAAGACGGCCTGAACGGTATAGTTTTTATCTGCAACCAGATCGCTGCCGGCTACTTCGGTGCTGAAAGTTTTATCGGTGTTAACTGTTGCGGTGTACGTTTTATGATTAACGGTCAGCACAACATTTTGGCCGATTACGGCATCATCACCTGCCACGCGGCCGGTGAGCGTAACGGATTTTTTCGCTTCGCCCGCATTGATTAAGTTATCGGCGGTAAGGGCATTCAGTTCAATTTGAATATGATTTTCGGTTTTGACACTGTATGAAGTGCTGGTTTGGGCCTTGCCCGCATTACCTGCCGAATCATGGGCATCAATGCTGGCATGTACCGTCGGTGATTTGTTTTCGGACAGCAGTGAACCCGAAACCGTGGTGCTGAATCTGCCTTCGGCATCAACCGCGGTTTGGTGCGTTTGATTGTCGACGGTCAGCGTTACGTTGTCGCCTTGCCGGAATTCTCCGTCCACTTTGCCGGAAATGGTTACATTGTCGGCAGATTCTGCACGGTTGATGACGTTGTCGGCCGTGATGTCATCCAAACGGATAGACGTTTCGGGCGGCGTGAGGTCGGTGGTGTAGTTTTTGTGGGTTTCGGCGGTGGCTTGATTGCCTGCATCATCGGTAGCGGTAACTTGGGCGGTAACGGTCGTACGGCCGACCAAGTCGCTGCCGTTGAAATCAATGCTAAATGTGCCGTTCATTACTTTGGTATACAGCTCGATCCACATCGGGTTGCCCGCACAATTGGAGCAGGAGCAAGTAACCAGCACTTCTTGCCCGTCTTGCACATTTTCCGCTTGGCCGGTAATGGTAATTTTGCCTTTCGACTCTTCAATATTGATGACGTTGTCTTCGGTAATATTATTGATGGTTAAAACCGGCGTGGCTATTTCGGTATCGACGCGATAGCGGTGGATACTGGTGCTTTGAACGGCATTGCCTGCCTCGTCGCGCACGGTAATGTCGGCGGTAATGCTGTTGTTGGCGGCCAGTATGCCGCCGCTGACGTTGGCGCGGAATGAACCTCCGCTAACCAAAGCGTTGACGGTGTCGTTACCGATGGTAAGCGTGAGCAGGCTGCCGTCGGGAGCGTTGCTTACTTGGCCGGACAAGGTAATTTCATGCTCCGATTCGGTTTTATTGACGATATTGTCTTCGGTAACCGAATCGAAAGTGATCACGGGTTTTTCCATTGCGGTATCGGCTTTGTAGCTGTGTACGGCATTGCCTGCCGCCACGCCGCCCGAACTTACCGTTGCGCTGATTTCTTGGTGTACGGCCAGAGTTTTTCCGTCTACTTCGACTTCGAAGGTTCCGTTATGTACTTTACCCAGATATTCGGCATCGCCGATGCGCAGTGTAATCGTGTCTCCCTCGCCGGCATGGGATACCGTGCCTGAAACCATAACGGCACGTTTGGATTCGCTGAGGTTGATCACATTATCGGCGGTAATCGAATTGAATGTGATTACCGGAGCGGGTTTGGATTCGGAGCCGGATCGGCTTTCCGTATTGCCGCCTTTACCTCCGCCGCCGCCGCTGGCCGCCAGACCGAGGGCGGCTGCGCCTAAAAGGGCGGCTGCCCCCATGCCTACTTGCAAACCGCTTAATGAACCGCCGATGGTGATTTCTTGCGCAGTTACCGCTTCTTCGGGAATAATCATATCATCGGCGGCGGTAATGAATGTGCTGTTCAGACGGCCTAAGTATTGGCTGTCTTGCACCGGGAAGTTTGATTGATAGTTTTTCAGAATCAAACGGGGCGTTTCACTTGAATGCTCGTCAAGAAAAACCCATAAATCCTGATTGACCAGTTTCGAATCCGGCTCTGCAACCACAATACCTTGCTCGTCCAACAATTGGTAGCGGGTGTTGGGTTGGGCGGTCAGCGTGACGGTTTCACCGTCTGTCAAAGCGATGGCTTCGGTTTTCCCGTTGCGGATGATATTCAGCGTATAAGCGGCCATAATTTTTCCCGTAAAGTAAATTTATGTATTTTTGTGTTTAAAAATTTTGGTTATTATAAATCAAAGTTCATATTTTATGATATTCGGTATTAAATAAAAGATAATCGGTTATTATTGAAAAGGGAAAATTTTTTCGATTGGCAGAAATTTTGATATTGTTGCGGTTGTTCAAAACGGCTCTGCTACCATGCAGGCCGTCTGAAAAAGTTTGAAAAGGAACGGTATGCGTAGAAGGAAAACCGAAATAAATAAAGGTGAAGTTAACGATAACACTTTGAAAGCTCTGGTGAAGTCTAATCTTTTCCGGCACAAGGTTTATCGGAATAAAAAGGGCAGGGGCTCATACAGCCGTAAAAGCCGCAGCAACACGAAGTCAGATTTTTTGAGTATTATCAAAAAATCTGATTTTTTATTGGCCGTCTGAAAATGCTTGCGGGATTGTTGTATTTTTTGCCATTTGGATTATTTATTTTGGTTGCTGCCGATGTTTATATAACGTTCGCAGCCCGCAAACGCAGCTATCGGCGGGTTGACGAAATTCCTCAGGCTGATTTCGGGTTGGTGCTCGACACGGCGAAATATGTGGAAAACACCCGCATGCTTAACCGCTATTACCATTATCGTATCGAAGCGGCGGTGGAATTGTGGCGGAGAGGGAAGGTTAAAGCGTTTATCGTCAGAGGCAGCGGCATCAACCATTGCCCCAGCGAAACCGTCTGCATGCAAAACGATTTATGTGCGGCAGGCGTGCCCGAAACTGTGATTTGGCAGGATACGGCGGGGCTGCGCACACTCGACAGTATTATCCGTTGCGCCGGACGTTTTCCCGAAAGCAGCTTTTGTATCGTTTCACAGCCTTTCCACAATCAGCGTGCATTGGTGCAGGCCAAAGCGTGTGGTATAGAGGCTTGGGCTTACAACGCCGGCATGGTCGGCATGAAAACAGGATGGAAAACACATGCGCGGGAGCGGGCGGCGCGCCTGCGCCTTTGGTACGACTTGGTAATGAAAACCGCCCCGATTTACAGTTTGGAAGCGGTGCCCATAGCAAAGGCTGCGAATCGGAAGGGTTTTCAGACGGCCTGATGGGAAAAGGCAAGGCAAAACAGCACGGTTAAATGTTAACTCGCGGCAACATTTTCTTACCATGCGGCGGCTTGGCATTTTGAAGAAGCAGCCCATTTACATTTATTGAAAGCCGTTATGAACGGTATGGTAAATAAATTTTGACTTGTTACTGCGCTTTAGGCCAAAGAGCGCGATTTTGTAAGCCGTTTAGTCGGCAGCAGAATCGGTTTTGTACTTTGTATCGTTGCTGCTTACCGGTTTGCATCAAAAATAAGTTTATTTGCCGTAGTGTGGAAAATCGGCGGCTATCGTTTTCGGTGTGTTGGCGGATATTCCGATAAATTCTCTCCCAATATGAAAGGAAAGGTATGAATTTCAACAATCTTTTAAATCAGGTATTAGGCAGCGTGCAGCAAAAAACAGGCGGCAGCGGCAGTAACGGCAAGGATACTTTGATGAAGATCGGAGGCGGTGCGGCTGCGGCGGGTTTGGTATCCATGTTTTTGAAAAATAAAAATACCAAAAAAATAGTGTCGGCGGGCTCTATGGCTGCTTTGGGCGCTTTGGCTTACCATGCTTATCAAAGCTGGCAGCGCAATAACGGCGATAACCAAGCCGTTTTGAATCAGGCTGCGTTTGAGCCCGTGGGCCATGATGCGGAAAATGCAGGGCGAATTATTCTGCGCACGATGATTGCCGCCGCTTCCGCCGACGGTTTGATTGACGAGCAGGAACAACAGTTGATTCAAAATGAAAGCGGCGGCGATCCGTCGACCCGCCAATGGTTGCTTGCCGAAACCGCCCGTCCCGCAACACCGGCCGACATCGCCCGCGAAATCGGCAACAACCCTGCTTTGGCCAGTGAAGCGTATCTGGCTGCGCGTATGGTTTGCGGCGATTTGGCACGCAAAGAAATCGTGTTTTTATCCCAGCTTTCACAAGCCTTGAATCTTGATGAAAAACTGGTGGAAACGTTGGAGAAGCAAGCCGGATTCTAAAAGCTCCGGGAAGCGGCTTGGCCGTGTGAAATGCCGGATAAGGCTAAAGGCCGTCTGAAAAGTTTTCAGACGGCCTTTGCTTTGTTGACGGCAGATAATGCTTATACGGCTTGGTTTACGCTTTTTCTGCGTACTGTTTCAGCAACTCGCGGAAAGCGTCGCCGGTTTCGGGGTGTTTCAAACCGTAGGCGAGGGTGGCTTCCAGATAACCGATTTTGCTGCCGCAATCGTAGCGCGTACCTTCAAAAGCATGTGCCAGCACAAACTCGTGATCCAGCAGGCGGGCGATGCCGTCGGTAAGTTGGATTTCGTTGCCTGCGCCGCGCGGCAGGTTGGTGAGCAGGTCGAAAATACGCGGCGTGAGAATGTAGCGTCCGACCACGGCCAGATTGGAAGGCGCTTCTTCGGGCTTCGGTTTCTCAACGATATTGGTGATGCGCTTGTAGTTTTTCAGATTTTCGATTTCAACGATGCCGTATGAACCGGTTTGCGACGGGTCGACGGTTTCTACGCCCAAAACGCTGTTGCCGGTTTGGTTGTAGATATCCACCATCTGCTTCAATGCGCCTTGCGGTGCGTCGATCAAGTCGTCGGCCAGAATCACGGCAAACGGCTCGTCGCCGACAGCGGCTTTGGCGCACAGCACGGCGTGCCCCAAACCCAATGCTTCGGCTTGGCGGATATACAGGCAGGTAATTTCGGGCGGCAGAATGTTGCGTACATGTGCCAGCAGTTTTTCTTTATTGCGGTGTTCCAGCTCGGTTTCCAACTCGTAGGCTTTATCGAAGTGGTCTTCGATGCTGCGTTTGTTGCGGCCGGTAACGAACACCATTTCGGTACAGCCTGCGGCCACGGCTTCTTCTACGGCATATTGGATCAGCGGTTTGTCGACAATCGGCAGCATTTCTTTCGGGCTGGCTTTGGTGGCCGGCAGAAAGCGGGTGCCCATACCGGCAACGGGGAATACGGCTTTTTTAATCGGTTTCATCATGTCTCCTTAAATGTGTTTGGCAATATGACAAGTTTCGAATAATAAAGTTTGCGATAGATTCGGCCTAACTATTAAATTGTACTGGAAGTTTCCAAATAAAAAAACTTGAGCGGGCGTTACGGATTCAATAAAGCCGTCAACTGCGCTTCATCCAACACCGCCACGCCCAGCGCATGGGCTTTTTCCAGTTTGCTGCCCGCCGCTTCGCCCGCGACCACGTAGTCGGTTTTTTTCGATACGCTGCCTGATACTTTCCCGCCCGCCGCTTCGATCATGGCTTGCGCTTCGTCGCGTTTCAGCGTCGGCAGCGTGCCGGTGAGTACGAAAGTTTTACCGGCAACGGCTTGGTTGAGGCCGTCTGAAACGGTTGGTTCGTTTTCAGACGGCATGTGGTCGAGAAACTGCTGCATCGACAATAAAAGGGCGGTATGGGCGGTTTGGCTGCGCCAGCTTTGCCAATCGCTGTTCAGGGCTTGGTCGTGCAGCAGGCCGTTTATGCTTTTGCCGGCCAAATCCCACAAGGCGGCGGCTTTGGTTTCGCTGATTTTGAAACCGGGTAGGCGGCTGAGCCATTTTTGCGGTTCGACATATTGCACCAGCGGCAGGGTAACGGCTTGATCTTTCGGGATAACGCCGACGGCAAGCAGCTCGTCTATCATGGCTTGCTGTTCTTCTTGGGCGAAGAAATGGGCGATGGAACGGGCGACGACGGCACCGATGTCGGGCAGGCAGGCCAGCACCGGTTCGGGTGCGCGGCGTACTTTTTCCAGCGTGCCAAACGCCTGCGCCAGCACTTTGGCCGTGCGCTCGCCGACGTGGCGGATGCCGAGGGCGAACAGGAATCGCGCCAGCTCGGGCTGTTTGCTGGCTTCGATGCCGGCGAGGATGTTTTCCGCCCATTTGGTTGGCGACTGTTTTTTCGCCGTTGTTTTGAGGCCGTCTGAAACCGTGCCGCCGGTGTCCGCAGCCTGCTCCTTATCGGCGTTTTCTTTCATCAACTGCAAAGTCGGCACGTCCAAACGGTAGAGGTCGGCGAAATGCTGCACCAGATTTTGGGCGACCAATTGCTCGATTTGGCGTTGCCCCAAGCCTTCGATGTCCATCGCTTTACGCGAAGCAAAATGAATCAGCCCTTGCGCGCGCTGCGCCTGACACAACATGCCGCCGCTGCAACGGGCCACGGCTTCGCCTTCTTCGCGTTCGATTTCGCTGGCGCAGATCGGGCAGCGTTCGGGCAGGCGGTATTGGGGGTAAACGGGTTGCTCGGCGGCGGTTGCGGCGGGTTCGGCAAACAAATCGTCTTGCAGGCCGTCTGAAACGGTTTCGGTAACGGTTTGCGTCGGGCGGCGTTCAAACACCACGCGCACTACTTCGGGAATCACGTCTCCCGCGCGGCGCACTACTACGGTGTCGCCCACGCGCACGTCTTTGCGCTGCGTTTCGCCTTCGTTGTGCAGCGTGGCGTTGGTTACGGTAACGCCGCCGACAAACACCGGTTGCAAGCGGGCGACGGGGGTAACGGCACCGGTGCGGCCGACCTGCACGTCAATCTCCTCGACCACGGTTAAGGCTTCTTCGGCGGGGAATTTGTGCGCGATGGCCCAGCGTGGTGCGCGGGAAACGAAACCCAAAGTTTCCTGCTGCGCCAAACTGTTCACTTTCACCACCATGCCGTCGATTTCATACGGCAGCTCGGGGCGTTTTTGCGACATTTGTTCGTAAAATGCCAGTATTTCGGCGATATTTGGGAAAACGCCGAATTGTCTGTGCGGCAGGCTGAAACCGAGTTCAGACAAATAAGCCAGCTCTTGAATATGCTCTTCCAAACGTGCGCCGCCTTCGATACGGGCGATGCCGTAAGCGAAAAAATGCAGACGGCGTTTGGCGGTGATGCGCGAATCGAGTTGGCGCAGGCTGCCCGCCGCAGCATTGCGCGGGTTGGCAAACAGTTTTTGATTGTTGGCCGCCTGCATCTCGTTTAAGGCGGCAAAATCGGCTTTGAGCATCAGCACTTCGCCGCGCACTTCAAGCAGCGAGGGCAGGTTGTCGCCGCGTAGTTTCAGCGGAATATTGGCAATGGTTTTCACATTTTGGGTAACGTCTTCGCCGGTGGTGCCGTCGCCGCGCGTGGCCGCCTGAACCAGCACGCCGTTGCGGTAGAGCAGGCTGATGGCGAGACCGTCGAATTTGGGTTCGATAACGTATTCGGGTTGAATGCCGGATAATCCGCCGCGCACGCGCTCGTCAAACGCCAGCATTTCGGCGTGATCGAATGCGCCGTTTTCGTCTTGCGGCGAAAAAGCATTGTTCAGCGACAGCATCGGCACTTCGTGGCGCACGCTTTCAAAGCCGTCCAAAGGCATGCCGCCGACGCGCTGGGTGGGGCTTTCGGGCAGGCGCAAATCGGGGTGGGCGGCTTCGAGGGCTTCGAGTTCGCGGAAGAGCCGGTCGTACTCGGCATCGGGTACGGTCGGTGCGTCGAGGGTGTAGTATTCGTAGGCGTAGCGGTTGAGCTGTTCGGTGAGTTCTTGAATGCGGCGTGCGGTGTCGTTCATGGATGAGGCCGTCTGAAAAAGGTAAGTGGTTTTTCAGACGGCCTCAAATCTGAAGATATGAAACAGGCCGTCTGAAACAGATAGGCCGTATTGTATAGAAAAAGGGGCTTTCTGCCATGCCCCTTCTGCATGCCGAAATGGTTCGGAGAATAAAAACAGGCCGTCTGAAAAGTTTTCAGACGGCCTTTGATGATGGTTTGCACTGTTGCTGTGCAGATTAAGAAAACAGACGTTGCGCCAATTGTCCGCCGGGTTCGATGCCGACTTTTTTCATTTCGTCCTGACGCGCCAGCACATAGCTGCGGACATCTTTCAGCCATTGGGTGGAAAGTTCTTCCAGTTTGTCGTTAACCAAATCCAAGCCCAAGGTGCTGGAAAGTTTTACGGCCAAATCCATAAAGCGGTTGAACTGTTTTTCGCCGGCGGGCACGTGGGTGATGTCGAACAGCATGCTGAAGCCGCGGTAGGCTTGGCTGGAAAGCAGGCTGGAGGTAAACGGTGCGTTGTCGAGCGTAACGATGCTGAACAGCGGTTCGCCGTTTTCGTCGGGCAGGTGGAACGCGCCGTCTACGCCGAGCTCGAAGCTCAAACTTTCTACGGCCGAGCGCAGTTCGATGCCGCTTACGGTGCCGCGGGAAACCAGATGCATGGCGATGGTTTGGTCGACGCGGGCGCACAGTTCGTCGAGCGGGCGGGCGATGTTCAGGAAGGTTTCCACGTCGGTAAGCAGCAGGCCGCCGTTCATTTTTTCGGCAAAGCTGTTGACCTGCGCGCCGAAATGCTCGATTTCCTGAGTGGTGGCCAAACCGCTGCGGCTGATGGCTTGCAGGCCGATGATGAAGCCTTGGTAGTAAACGCTGGGAATCGGTTCGGCGATTTGGAAGCGGTCGTCCATGGTGCAGCCGGTGATTTGGAAGCGGTGGCGGCCGGCAAGGCGCGGAATGGAGTGCAGCTCTTGCGGTTCGCTCAGGGAAATGTAGGCCATGTAGTCGAAGCGGTGGTCAAACCACGGCAGTTCGAGTTTGGTTAAATCCTGCAAATCCAGCAGCAGTTTGCGCTTGCCGTAAAGTTTGGTTTGCGAAAACACGGGGGCGGGCATTTGTTTGAAGTCGAAAGCGGCTTCGGCGGGTTTCAGCTCGGGCTTGATAACGGTTTCGGTGAAATCGTCTTCGAATTCGATTTCGATGTCGGGCTTGCTGGCGGCCGCGGCGGATACCCGGGCGGCGAACAAGTCGTCTTTCGGCTGCACCATTGCAGGTGTGTCGTCTTGGGGTTCCGAAATGTCTTTTTGGCGCAGCGGGCGGATGGGAACGCCGGTTTGCTCTTGCGATTTGCCGTCGCGCACGAAATCGGTTTTGCTGCCCATCAGCGCATCTTTATCGGAATGGCCGAATTGCTCGCGCACCTGCTGGCGGTATTTGTTTTCTTGATACATGTTGTAGGCGATGATGCCGAGGATGATGGCCAAGCCTAAAACGAGAATAATCAGCGTTGTTTCACTCATAATAATCTGTGAACCCGTGTTTGAATGGTTGGTCGGTGCAATTGCGGAGATTATAGCGAAATTTGGGCCTGCTGGCAGCTTGCGGGCGGGAAAAACCGTACTTTATTTGCTCTTACGGCAGCCGGATTTTAAGGTTTGCAAAGGCCGTCTGAATGCGGTGCGGTCAGTTTTCGCCGAGTACGACCGGAATGCCGAGCCGCCGTATTTTTTCCCAATCGAAAAAGTGGCCGGGATCGCTTTTGCGGCCGGGGGCGATATCTTGGTGGCCGGTTACCGCTTCGATCGGGTAATGCTCTGCAATCGCAGGTAAAAGGGTGTTTAAACATTGATATTGGGCGGGGGTAAAAGGTTCAAAATCGCAGCCCTCGATTTCGATACCGATTGAAAACGCATTACATTTTTCTTTGCCGCGGAAAGACGAAACCCCCGCGTGGTAGGCGGCATCGCCGCACGATACGAACTGGACGGCTTCTCCCTGCCGCGTAATCAGAAAATGGCTGGATACGCGCAGTTCGGTAAGGATGCTGAAAAACGGGTGTTCTTCGGGGTCGATGCGGTTGGTAAACAGTTTTTCCACGGCACCGTTGCCGTATTCGAACGGCGGCAGGGAAATATTGTGCAGCACCACCAATGAAACGGTTTCGTTTTCCGCTCTGGGGGAAAAATTGGGTGAATCTACGCGCCGTGCGCCTTGCCACCAGCCTTGTTGCCAGTTGTTTTCCATAGGGTTTTCTTCGATTTTCAGATGGCCTCGGCAAAGTGGTCGGGGCCGTCTGAAAAGATAGGGGTTGTGAGATAAAGAAACGGTTTGTTTGTTCAGACGGCCTTTTATCGTAAAAAAAGCATGTAAATCCCGCCGCCAAGCAATAATAATGCCACTCTAAGCGTCTTTTACGTTTTATACTGTGCCCGAATTTTGACAGAACGAATCCTACCATGTTGAAAAAATTGTTTAAATGGCTTGCGGGCCTTTTTATTTTGTTGATCGCCGCGTGGTCGGCTTTGTTGTTTGTGCCGAAAGACAACGGTAAAGGCTACCGCGTCAAAGTGGAAAAAAACCAAGGCATGGCTTCGGTGGGCCGCAAGCTGGCCGACGACGGGGTGATTTACAGCCGTCACGTGCTGTTGGGCACGGCCTATCTGCTCGGCGTGCACAACCGCTTGCATGTCGGCGCTTACCGGCTGCCTAAAAAGGTTTCCGCATGGCAGATTCTGCAACGCTTGCGCGGTGGCCGCCCCGATTCGGTAACCGTGCGGATTGTAGAAGGCATGCGCTTTTCGCAAATGCGCGGCATCATTAACGAAACGGACGACATCGAGCACGAAACCCGCGGTTGGAGCAATGAAAAGCTGCTGAAAACCATTGATCCGAATGCGTTGAGCGAAAACCCAGAAGGGCTGTTTTTCCCCGACAGCTACGAAATCGACGCGGGCAGCAGCGATCTTCAGATTTACAAAACCGCCTACCGTATGATGCAGCGCAACCTGCAAGCGGCGTGGGACGAACGCCAAAGCGGGCTGCCGTATAAAAATCCGTACGAACTGCTGATTATGGCCAGCTTGATCGAGAAAGAAACCGGCCACGAAGCCGACCGCCGCCATGTTTCCGCCGTGTTTGCCAACCGCCTCGCCATCGGCATGCGTCTGCAAACCGATCCGGCGGTAATTTACGGCATGGGCAAAGCGTATAACGGCCGCATCCGCAAGGCCGACCTGCGCCGCGATACGCCCTACAACACTTACACGCGCACCGGTTTAACGCCCACGCCGATTGCTTTGCCGGGCAAAGCCGCGCTGGAAGCCGCCGCCCATCCGTCTCAAGAAAAATACCTGTATTTTGTTTCCAAAATGGACGGCACGGGCTTGAGCCAGTTCAGCCATTCTTTGGAAGAGCATAACGCCGCAGTGCGCAAATATATTTTGAAGCGTTGATTTGTGCGGATTATTTGCAGAAGGCCGTCTGAAACAGTATTCAGACGGCCTTGCGTTATAATGGCCGCATTTTATCGTTAAGCGGTTTTCAGGCGGCCTCGGCCAAACTTGCGCGGAGGCCGTCTGAAATGATTGGAAAGCCTTTTATGCAAGCACAATTCATCACACTCGACGGCATCGACGGTGCCGGCAAATCCACCAATCTGGCTGTGATTAAAGACTGGTTCGAAGCCCGTAATCTGCCGGTGCTGTTTACCCGCGAGCCGGGCGGCACGCCGGTGGGCGAAGCCTTGCGCGAGATTCTGCTCGATCCGGCCACCAAAGCCAGCCTGCATACCGAAACGCTGTTGATGTTTGCCGCCCGCCGCCAGCATATCGAAGATGTGATTCTGCCTGCGCTCGAGCGCGGCGTGAATGTCGTTTCAGACCGCTTTACCGATGCCACTTTCGCCTATCAAGGTGGCGGCCGCGGCGTGCCGCTGGAAGAAATCGCCGTACTCGAAAACTGGGTGCAGGGCGGTTTCCGGCCGGATTTGACGATTTTGCTGGACGTGCCTTTGGAAGTGTCGATGCAGCGTATCGGTAAAAACCGCGAAAAAGACCGTTTCGAGCAGGAAGAGGCCGGTTTTTTCACCCGTGTGCGCGAAGTTTATTTGAACCGTGCCGCCGCTTCGCCCGAGCGTTATGCGGTTATCAACAGCAACCGCGATATCGGCGAGGTGAGAAAGTCGATTAATGCGGTTTTGGACGGGCACTTCGGTCGGTATCCGTAAGATGGGTTTTCAGACGGCCTTTTGATATAGGGAGCAGAATGATGATGTACCGTTGGTTGTTGGCATTGAAAAAACCGAGTAACCGCTTGTGGGTAACGCCTGCGGGCTGGGCGGTGTTGGCGGTATGTTTCGCCTTTGCCGCGCGTTTGGCGGGCGTGTGGCTGCCGCCCGACGTATTGCCGGAAATACAGTTGTCGACGCTGGAAGGTTTGCTGGACGTGATTGCTT
This sequence comes from Neisseria sp. MVDL19-042950, assembly GCF_030504625.1. GTDB lineage: Bacteria > Pseudomonadota > Gammaproteobacteria > Burkholderiales > Neisseriaceae > Neisseria. Next base: position 67,814 of record NZ_JAUKWH010000010.1, read on the forward strand.
CCAGCATGCTGGCGGTGAGCACGTTTTCTTTGTCTATCATGGTGTCGGCATTTTCGTCGGCCGCCAACGGTGCCACTCCGCGCGCCACCGAACTGGTGATGGGCGACGACAATACCCGCACGGCGATTGCCAGTTTTATTTCCGCCTTTATTTACGCCATTATCGCCAAAACCGCGCTGGGCACGGGTTTTTACGGGCAAAACGGGCGGTTTGTATTGTTTGTCAGCACCATTGTCGTGCTGGTGTATCTGATTGTTACGTTGATACGTTGGGTGTATACGCTTTCGCAGCTCGGCCGCATGGACAACACGCTGAATAAAATCCAAACGGCGGCGCACAAGGCTTTGGTCGAATTCCGCGCTAACCCGCAGATGGGAACGGCATGGCGCGGCACGTGCGGCAGTTCGGTGTGTTTGGTAAAGGCGGGATACAGCGGGTATCTAACCCATATCGATATGGCTTCGCTGCAAAACCGCGCCGAAAAATCAGAGGCATATGTGCATATACTGGTGCGTCCGGGCGAATTGTTGATGCACGATACGCCTTTGATGCTGATAGAGGGCGGCAACGGGCGGGAAGATGGTTTTACCGATTGTTTCGTGTTCGGACAGACAAGAAGTTACGACCAAGACCCGAACTGGGGCTTTATCGTGATGAGCGAAGTGGCGCAAAGGGCTTTGTCGCCGGCGGTAAACGACCCCGGCACGGCCATCAGCGTTATGACGGGCATGATGCGTTTGCTGACCGGGAGGCCGTCTGAAAACAACGGAAGTGCCGTAACGCAGTACGACCGCTTGTCGATAAAGCCTTTGGATTGCGGCGAATGGGTGCGCGACGGATTCGCTCCGATTGCGCGCGACGGTGCAGGCATATTGGAAGTGGATTTGGTGATGCAGAAGGTGCTGGCCGGTATTTGGCGCAACGCTCCCGAGGCTTCGGTGTCGGAAGCTGCGGCGGAAATGGCAGAAAAGGCTTTGCAACGGGCATTGCAGGAATTATCGTTTGAGCATGATGCGCAACAATTGAAACGTAAGCACGAGGCTTTATTCGGCAATTGAATAATTGAAGCGGCCTGGGCTTTGGAAAGCGTTATCGGGAGCCGTCCGAACCGTTTGTGCGGTGCGGTTATGTGTGTATATATGAAAGGCCGTCTGAAAAGTTTTTTCAGACGGCCTCAAGTTTATCTGCTTAAACTTTATTCAAAGCATCTTCAAAATGGGCAACCGTGCGGTCGATGTTTTGCAGTTTGTCCAATCCGAACAAGCCCAAGCGGAAAGTTTGGAAATCGCTGCGTTCGCCGCATTGCAACGGCACGCCCGAAGCAATTTGCAAACCGTGGGCGAGAAAGGCTTTGCCGCTTTGGATGCCGGCATCGGTGGTGTAGCTGACCACCACGCCCGGTGCTTCAAAGCCTTCGGCGGCAACGCTGGGATAGCCTTTTGCCGCCAGCAGCGCACGGATTTTGCCGCCTAATTCGGTTTGGGCGGCTTGCAAACGTTCGAAGCCGACAGCCTCCGCTTCTTTCATCACATCGTGCAGTTTCAGCAGTGCATCGGTGGGCGGCGTGGCATGGTAAGCATGGCCGCCGTTTTCAAAGGCTTCCATGATTTGCAGCCATTTTTTCAGGTCGAGCGAGAAACTGTCGGATTCGGTGGCCTGCACTTTGCCGTAAGCGGCTTCGTTCAGCATCACCAAACCGCAGCAGGGCGAGCCGCTCCAGCCTTTTTGCGGGGCGGAAATCAAAATGTCGATACCGAGTTTTTCCATGTCGAGCCAGATACAGCCCGAAGCGATACAGTCGATAACCAGCAAACCGCCTACGGCATGGGTGGCTTCGGCCAGCTTCTGAATATAGCTGTCGGGCAGCATGATGCCGGATGCGGTTTCTACATGCGGGGCGAATACCACGGCGGGTTTGTATGCGGCTATTTCGGCACATACCTCTTCAACCGGCACGGGGGCGAACGGAGCTTGCGCTTGGCCGGCCGGTTGTCTGGCGGTCAGCACTTTGGTGTCGGCGGCGATGCGGCCTTTTTCGAGAATCTGTGTCCAGCGGAAGCTGAAGAAGCCGTTGCGCACAATCAGGCATTTTTCGTCGCGGGCAAGCTGGCGGGCAACCGCTTCCATGCCCGACGAGCCGCTGCCGGGAATCACGGCGACATGTTCGGCGTTGTAGACTTTTTTCAGCGTGGAGGAAATGTAGCGTAAGGCCGTCTGAAATTTTTGCGACATATGGTTTAAGGCGCGGTCGGTGTAAACGACCGAGTATTCGAGCAGGCCGTTTTCATCGACCTCGGGGCGGGGCAGAGTAGTCATTTTTCTTCCTTTGTATTTAATTTATATGGTGCGTGGGCATGTTAGCACTATCGATGCGGGCTGTAAAAGAAAGGCCGTCTGAAAAAAGATTCAGACGGCCTGAGGGCTTGGGTAAAACTTAACGTTCGACAAACGGCGGCACGGCATACCGTATATAGGTAGGCGCGCGGCCGCTTATGCGGCCTTTGGGATTGAGAAACGCCAGTAGACGCTCTCCGCCTTGTTTAACCGATTCGAGAAAGATGCCGGCTTCCTGCTTCTGGCTGGATAGATGGCTGACGGTAAACAGCCATCCTTCGTGCGTTACCGTGTAATTGATGCCCAAGCCGCCCGCCGATGTGGGGGCGAAAGCGAAATTGACGGTGTTCGCATCGTCGCCGAGGGTGGAGGTGGACAGAAAATCGGTAATGAAGGTTTTGTATCCTTCGTTGTGGAAGAATGCCGGCACGCGGCTGCATACTTCTGGCACCATCAGTTGCAGCCCGAGCAGATGGCGGTTGGCTCCGCGCCCTTGCTTGGCGGCTTTGACCCGGGCTTTGTGTTCGGCGAGGGCGGCATCCAATGCCTCCCTGCCGGGTTGTTCGCGCAAAAGCCCTGCCACAAAAGCCAGCGATTCGTCGGAAATGGGGCGCACGCACTCCGTGCGGCCGCTCTTGAAATGGCTGGCATCGACGGCTTCGTAGGTGTTGCGGACATCGCCGTAGGTGGAAAGCTGCGCATATTGCAGCAAAAACTGCATCAAGGCATCTTGGCTGATGCCTGCGGGAATACTGTGGCCGTTAAACGGAACGGTGATGCTGAGCACGCTCATTTTGGCGGCGCGGGCGGCATAGTTTTTCTGCCATTGCGCCCAATTGTGTTGCAGGGTTTCGTCCAACTGCCATTGGTAACGGTTGACCGCCGGTTGAATGGTTTTGCCGGCGGGTTTGTTTAGATGCTCCGCGGCACGCACGACGATGCCTTTGAGTGCGCCGCCGTCCTCCCAAGCATGTTCGCAATGCAGGAATAAACGTCGGGTAACGGTGTTGTAACAATAAGTGGCGGGTTTGTAACACCACACGTTTTGTTGCGGCACGAAGGTGGCGAGGGCGAGGTCGGCATCGGCATCGAGGTCTTCTTGGTTGATGCTGATGTGGAATAGGTCGTTTTCGATATATTTGACCAGCTCGGCATTATCGGCCTCCAAACGCAGGGTTTCGTATACGGCAGCGGTTTCGTCTCCGCCCAAATAGCAGGGAACGGCGACGGGGAAAGGGTTGTTGTCGGAGTCGGTCAGAATCTGCTCGAAAGCCTGTTTGAACGTATCGGGATGATAGGCTTCGAATTGCTCGTCGAGCGCGGTAATGCGGTAGTAAAAGCCGTTGTGCAATATCCCGATATGACGGCTGCCTTGCGGGGCGAAATGATAGCCGTCGGTTCCCTGACGGGGAACGCGGCAGGCTCCTTGCAGAATTTTCCATTGCTCCATGCAGACGGGCGTGCCTTGCGGCGTTTTCGGTGTTGGAATGCGGTTGTGGCGGTAGTCGGCGCATACGGAAGCCAGTGCGGCAGTCCATTCCGCCGGCCCTTTGCCGAGCGTTTGAACGGCAAAACCGACATTGCTGGTTAGCGGAAGGGGAGTACGGGTTTTTAAATAGCTCTCCAGCCACGCATCAATCAGCCAGCTTTTTTCGGCGTTGTTATCAAATTTTTGAAGGGCCGCTTGCAGTTCGGGGCCTTTGCCGCGGGCGGATTTGAAATAGCGGGTGGCGGCTACGGTTTTTTTGTATTCTTCGTCGGTCAGCAGCGGCCGCACTTGTTTCAGATAACGTTTGCAGGTTTCGTTGAGATCGGGAATGGGCAAACGGGGGAGCGGGGGCATGTTTTCTCCTTTCAGACGGCCTGTCTTCGGTTAGTGGGAAACTGCATGGTAAAGGCGGCGGATTGCAGTTTGTCGGTAAATATCTGTCAGGCAGGGCGGCAGGCAAGCCGGTTGTGTTCTCCGTTAATTATTTTTTGATTGTTCCCGTAATGTTTTCAGATGGATTTTTACTTGTTCTACATTGTCGTGGCTGAACAGGCTTTCGATGTTTTTCCAAATGCTGTGGAAACCGTAGGGGCCTTGCAGCATTTCGGCTTTGGCTTGGTCGACCGTCCAGCCGTGGTAAACGATGCGGTACATTCCCGAAATCAAGCCCGTGCGGTCCGCCCCGTGGTAACAGTGTACCAACACGGGGCCTTTTTTCTGTTGCTGCTCGATTAGAAACAGCGTTTGGGCAATGTCTTGCGGGCGGATGCGCCATGTCAGCAGGGGGCTGTTGATTAAGGCGATATTGCGGTTTGCCAAAAGGGTGTCGTTGTTGTTGCGGTCGAAAAAGCGCAGGTTTACCACGCTTTTGATACCCAGTTTTTCAATCGTGGCCACATCGTCGTTTACCGGTTGTTCGCTGCGGAACAGCAAATGGTCGACGCGGTAGAGATTGGCATCGCGTTTGACGACGGTGGCCCAGCCCAAAGGTTTGGTATTTGCGCCGGCAGGCAGTTGTTCCGCTCGAGCAAAACAGCTTAAGGCCAATACTAAGATGCTGAGTGTGATGCGCATATAAAATTTCCGTTTCCCGTTTAAGCCGGATAAAAGTTTAAGCGGTTGTTGCAATAATATTCTATTTCCAATTAAAAATGGGCTGCCGTTTGAAAATTCAAGATAAGGCCGTCTGAATGGCGTATCGGGTTTTCAGACGGCCTCCGAGGGCTTGGTGCTTATAGCCCCATCGCATGTTTGATCAAACGGTTTTTTACCGCCGGTGCGGCGTTGACCAGATTCAAGCCGGTGTTCCGCAGCCACGGCAGGGCAGGGAGGTTTTTACCGCCAAACAAATGAAACAGGCCGTCGCAGCCGAGCTGCATGGTGCGGACGGGTTCCAAACGGTTTCGGGCATATTGTTTCAAAAGTTGGTATGCGCCGATATCGGGTGCATTGCGGCTGATTTCAGCGAACTCGATCACGTCGCCGAATCCCAGATTGACACCTTGTCCGGCGAGCGGGTGGATGGTATGTGCCGCATCGCCCATCAATAAGATGCGTTGTGCGACGGTGGATTCGGGGCGGCGCAGGATTAAGTTGAAAGCAAAAGCCGGCGAGAGCGGCGAAAGTTTGCCGAGTATGTTTTCGCCTTGCCGCGTAACCGCTGCGGCCAAATCTTCGGGGCCGAGGGAAGTCAGTTTTTCCGGTTCGCCCGTACTCCAAACGATGGAGATTTTTTTATCGGGCAGTGGCAGATAAGCCAGCACTTCGCCGTTTTTAAACCATTGGAACGCTGTGCCGCAGTGGTCTTTTTCGGTATAAAAGTTCGCCACCACGCCATGATGGTGGTAGGGATTTTCTTTAACCTGAATACCTGCTTGGCCGCGCACCCATGAATTTGCACCGTCCGCCCCGATAATCAATTTGGCTTGCAGCGTTTTGCCGCTTTTCAAAGTAAGAGAGGCCGTCTGAATATTAGTTTCCAGTTTTTCGGCGGTTTCGGTAATAACGGGAATGCCCAATGTGCGGATTTGCCGCCACAAGCCGGCGAGCAGCCAGCGGTTTTCGGCAATGCAGGTCAAATGCGGCGCATGGATATCGGCGGCATTAAACTCAATGCGTCCGCCGTTGTCGCCGCGAACGTCCATGCGGGCAACCGGCTGGATACGGCTTTCAGACGGCCAGACCTCAAGCGATTGCAAAAAGGATTGGTTGGCGGGGCTGACGGCATAAATGCGTGCGTCCCAGCCGTTTTCGAGCAGGGCGGCATCGGTTTCGGGAGGACGGATTTCCAAAAGGGCGACATCCCGTCCCTGCCGCTTGAGCGCAACGGCTGCCGCCGCACCGACGAGGCCGCCGCCGATAATCAGTATGTCGTAAGTCATAATGATGGCCAAGTTGTGTTTGCAGTTGATTATACCTGTTTCAGACGGCCTATTCGGGTTTGGAGGGAATACAATACAAATACAGGCCGTCTGAAAAATTTATCGGTTGGAAAATCAACAAAATTATGCCGATAAAACTTACCATTGGCAAAATAGACACTCCACGCGGCAATCGGTAGAATTAATGCCGTCTGAAAATAAGGTAAGCCATGAATATTCTGATTTGTAACGACGACGGTTATCTCGCCCCGGGGATTGCTATTTTGGCGCGTGTTGCGGCAGAGTTCGCCAACGTGCGCGTGGTCGCCCCCGAACGCGACCGCAGCGGCGTGAGCAATTCGCTTACGCTCGACCGGCCGCTGCATATCCGTCAAGCGGATAACGGCTTTTATTACGTGAGCGGCACACCTACCGACTGTATTCACCTCGGCTTGCACGCAATGCCCGAATTCAAGCCCGATTTGGTGCTTTCGGGTATCAACAATGGTGCCAATATGGGTGATGACACACTGTATTCGGGCACGGTCGCCGCCGCCACCGAAGCATTTCTGCTCGGAATCCCAGCCGTAGCGTTTTCCCTCAACGATTTTAGCGGCCGCTATTGGGAAACCGCCGAAAAAGCAGTTTGGATGATGCTGGAGCATTTGTTAAAGAATCCTCCCAAGCAGCCGGTTTTGTGGAATGTGAACATACCCGCCGTTGCGCCCGAAGATATTCAAGGATGCAGGATTACCCGTTTGGGGCGCAGACACCATGTGCAGAGTGTCGTGCCGACCCGCAATCCGCGCGGGGAATCGGTTTACTGGATCGGCCCGGCCGGAGATGTGTCCGACCGCGATGGCGGTACCGATTTTGCCGAAAGCGAAGCGGGCTATATCACCGTAACGCCGCTGCAAATCGATTTGACCGATTACGACGCTATGGCACGTGTAGCCGGTTTTTGGCAGGGGGTGATGCCGTGATGCAAGCGAATTGGACAGGCTTTGAAAACCGCCGCCGCCGCATGATTGAACGTTTGGCACGAATGGGCATCGGCGAGTATGTTTTGCAGGCGATGGACCGTGTACCGCGCCATCTTTTCGTTGAAGAAGCTCTGCAAACCCGCGCTTACGACGAAATGTCGCTACCGCTCGGTTTGGGGCAGACGATTTCCCAGCCTTACACCGTTGCCAAAATGACGGAGCTATTGTTGGGGAGTGCTCCACAAAACATGCGGCGGGTATTGGAAATCGGTACAGGCTGCGGCTATCAGACCGCCGTTCTTCTCGCATTGGATCTGCCGGAAATTTATTCGGTGGAGCGCTTGCGCCCGCTGCACGAACGTGCCAAGCAGCATTTGCGCGCGGCGGGATTGTTGGCCAAAGCACGCACGGTTTGCGGCGACGGCTATCTCGGATTGCCGGAAGTGGCTCCGTTCGACGGCATTCTGGTTACTGCCGCACCTTCCGAAATACCACTTGCATTATTGCAACAGCTTGCCATCGGAGGGCGCATGGTGTTGCCGCTTGACGAAGGCGGCATACAATACCTGTGGCTGATTGAAAAAACGCCTCAGGGATACCGCGAAACCTGTGTGCAGGAAGCCAACTTTGTACCGTTAGTCAGCGGTATGGATACTTAAATCCTAAAGACTTGAGAGCAAGGCATAATTTGATTATGATATGCCGCGATTCCGAATTCAAACCAAACAGAAGGTAAGAAAATATGTTGAAAAAAACCGCATTTCACACCGGTTCGGCTGCCCTGATTTTAATGTTGGGTGCCTGTTCATGGCTTCAGCAGCCCGCAGCTCCCGTTACGGCTGGCACGTCAGGTTCGGTATCTTCGCAAACCGGTAAAAACAATCCGTATGGCGCAACACCTTACGAGCCGAATGCGGCGGGCACAAGCGCTGCTACGCCCGAGCCTTATACTCCGCCTCCCGCCAGCAGTGCTCCGGTAAGCAGCGGTGGCGGTGCTTACATACCTTCTAATGCACCAGTCGACATCAATGCCGCTACCCACACTGTTGTGCGCGGCGACACGGTTTACAATATCGCCAAACGCTACAATATTACTCAAGACAACGTGCGCGAATGGAATAATCTGGCCGACAACACCATCAGCGTAGGCCAAACCCTGCGTGTGAAACCCGCAGGCTACGTTGCTCCTGCCGGCACGGCTTCAGCTTCTACTCCTGCTCCCGCTCCTGCATCTAAACCCGCTCCGGTTGCAACGCCGGCCAAACCCGCTCCCGCCGCCGAACCTGTGAAGACTCCGACCGTATCGACGGGCAGTACGCGCACCGTTTCCGGCATTACTTGGCAGCGTCCTACCGCGGGTAACATCATCACTCAATTCGGCGGCAGCAGCAAAGGCGTGGATATTGCAGGCACTGCGGGGCAAGCTGTGGTTTCGGCTGCCGACGGTAAGGTGGTTTATGCCGGTTCCGGACTGCGCGGTTACGGTAATCTGGTTATCATTCAGCACAATACCACTTTCCTAACTGCTTACGGTCACAATCAAAATCTGTTGGTAAAAGAAGGCCAGACTGTGAAACGCGGCCAAACAATCGCGCGTATGGGCAATACCGATGCCGACCGTGTTAAACTTCATTTTGAAGTGCGTCAAAGCGGCAAACCTGTGAATCCTACTCAGTTTGTTGCATTTTAATAAGTAATTTTTCTAGGAAGGCCGTCTGAAAACACGAATTTGGGTTTTCAGACGGCCTTTTCTTAAAATAAGAAAAGAATGTTACGAGGCCGTCTGAAACGAGTTTTCAAACGGCCTCATGTGTCGGTTTATAAGAATGCCGGTAAACCGTTGCCTGTTGAGCCTTTGGCTATTCCTACGCGTTGCCGTTTTGAAAAATAAATTAACTTTTACGGCTATTTATGAGTAACAAAATAGTTGGCTATAATTGCCCCATTTTTATAACTGTATAATAAATTTAGGGAAATACATGAGAAACGTCTGGAAGCCATTGTTAGTTGCCTTATTGCTCACTGTGTTGGCTTATAGTTTTTGGTATAGCGCGCCTTGGCTGAAGCTCTGCTACGGTTTGGCCTTATTTCTGTTCGGTATGCAGTGTATTGAAGAAGGTTTGCATAATACGGCCGGTGGTACATTGGAGCGGTTGATGGCGAAAAGCACCGCAACGCCGGGCAAAGGTTTGTTTTTCGGTATAGTTGCCACTTTTATTTTGCAATCCAGCACCTTGGTGTCTTTGCTGACGATTGCCTTTTTGAGTACCGGTTTAATTACGTTGGCCGGCGGGATCGCTGTAATTTTAGGTACGAACTTAGGAGCGACCAGCGGCATTTGGCTGTTGGCCATGGCGGGGCAGAGCATCAGCTTGAGTCCTATTGCCATACCCATGCTGGTGTTCGGCATTCTGGCAGGGTTTTTCAATAGCAAAGCCAAAGCCGTCGGAAGAGTGTTGGTAGGTATTTCACTGATTTTTATCGGAATTGATGCCATTAAAAACGGCTTCCAAGATTTGGGCGGGCAGGTGGACTTTGCTTCTATTCAGGTGAGCGGCGTGGCAGAAATTGCCATTTTCAGCGGTATAGGTTTGCTGTTGACGATTGTTTTGCAATCTTCACATGCCACATTGATTCTTACTTTAGCGGCTTTGGCCGGCGGACAAATCAGCTTGGCGCAAGGTTTTGCCATTGCGGTCGGTTCTAACGTGGGCAGTAGCATTTCAACCGCTTTTGTCGGCATGCTCGGCAGTGAATGGAGCGGCCAGCGTTTGGCATTGGCACATCTGCTGTTTAACGTGGTTACCGCAGTGTTGTCATTGTTGCTGTGGTTGCCGCTAACCAAATTCGTAACGTTGCTTGCCGCATGGACAGGCATGGGTGCGCTATTGCAACTGGCTTTATTTCACACGTTATTCAACGGCTTGGGGCTCGCGGTATTTTGGAAGTTGCAAAATCAACTTGCGGGGAAACTTCTGCGATGGTTGCCGGAAAAAGCAGAAGCCGAATTGTTGCCGGAAGACAGCAAGCCCGTCCGCGCCCGTTATTTGAACGACAATATGCTGCGTGCAGGAGATACGGCTTTGCGGGCGGTGTTTAAGGAAATCAAACACCTGAGCGCGTTGAGCTTGGAAGTTATCTGCCATGTGCTGTTTATACCGGCGGAGCGGTTATATCAGAGTAATGTCAATCCGGATGAAGAATTGCCTCCCCCCGAGCCGCCGCTGCATTTGGATGTTCAGGCGTATTATGAAAGCCAAGTGAAGCCTCTATACAGTGATGTGTTGGACTTTACCAGCAAAATCGATATTGACGGTGCAGAACAGCAGCAACGGCTCACTACGGCACATATGGCAGCGTTTAAAATGGTGGAAATTATTAAAGAAAGCAAGCATTTGCAGAAGAATATGCAGATTTATTTGCAGCAGCCCGATTCGCCGGCATTTAACGACTATATGCGTTTGCGCCGCCATTTGTTTAAAACGTTAATCTTATTCCGCCGTGTTACGGCATTGCCCATCAATACCCCGGAATGGGAGGAAGAAGTGGATAAATTTTCCAAACATATTGATTCTTTGGAAAATCTTCGCGCCCGTATATTGGTAAAACTGCGTAATAAGCGAATTAGCGGCTGGCAAACTTCTTCGTTGATGAATGATATCAACTATGCACGCCGTATCGGTTGGGGAATGCAGGAAATTATCCATACGGCCGATTTGGATTTCTCATCGAAAGAGCAGCTTGCAGCATGAAAGCAGGCCGTCTGAAAAGCATCTTTCAGACGGCCTCCGCGATATAATACCGACTTAACACCTCAAATCATTGTTTCCGACTCATGAACAACCCCCAAACAAAGTGTAAACATCCCTATGCAAATAACCTGTTGGAACAGGTGGCTGACGCATGGCCGCAGCATTTGCCGCCTCAGACGGTGATTGAAGTCGGATTGAGCGGCGGTTTGGATTCCGTTGTGTTGCTGCATTTATTGTCATGTATGCGCAAACGGTTCAGATTTGTTTTGAAGGCAGTGCATGTACACCATGGGTTGAATGAAAAAGCAGACGAATGGGCTGCTTTTTGCGGTACTTTATGCGATCGGTTGGATATTCCGCTTCGGCTGGAAAAAGTGTGTGTTGAGAAAAACGGCTTGGGCATAGAAGCTGCAGCGCGAAAAGAACGCTATCGTATTTTTTCAGACGGCCGGAGTGATATCGTGGCGTTGGCCCATCATCGCGGCGATCAAGTGGAAACATTTATGCTGGCAGCCATGCGCGGCGGGGGATTGCGTGCGTTGTCGGCCATGCCGGAGTGGAGGGCGTTGAATGAACACACGCAAATATGGCGGCCGCTTCTGGGGTTCACACGTGAACAACTGGCCGACTATGCCGACATGCATGGTTTGATTTATGTTGAAGATTCCAGCAACCAAGACTCGGGCTTTCTACGCAATTGGTTACGTAACGATGCTTTGCCTGTTTGGCGCGCCCGCCTACCGCATCTCGACAACCATATAATCGGTAGTATCGCATCATTGCAGAATGAGCTTGCCTTGCTGGATGAAATTGTGCAGCAAGATTATCAATATATCTGCGCCACAGGAACATTTGATTTGCAACGTTGGCGCAGTTTGAGTGAAGTGCGTCGGTGGCAACAATTATGGTATTTTGCCAAGATTCACGAATTGGGTGTGCCGACAGCAGAAAGTATCGCCGATTTTTCACGTGTACTAAATAGTATTCAGACGGCCTCTGCGGAATGGCAACTGCCAGACGGGCGGATTTATGCCTATCAAAACCGTTTGTTTGTTCAAAAAAACGGATGGGAAAAAGAATGCACATGGATTGGAAACGAGCAGATTTTGGCTGGCCGTCTGAAAAAAATATTGCCGGAAAACGGTTTTACCTTGAGGCATAATTTGTTTGGAGTTTGTGAAGAATTGTTAGAGAGTCAAGGGTGTGTTAGGGCGGCAAATGCCGATGATGTCATTGCATTGACCGTTGGTCATAAAAGTGTTCGAAAAATTTTACAAGAATGCAAGATTCCACCCTTTGTGAGGAAATATTGGCCGATTGTAACGGATAGCCAAAATAAATGTTTGGCTATTGCCAATATTTGGGTAAGCGTTCATTATGGCTGTCAAAATGGGGTATTGCCTGTTTTCGACAAATTTAATTGCTTTGTTTTGGAACCAAAGCAGAGGTAAAGTGTCTCATGCTCAACAATGTGCGCTTTACCTTTTCTATGTTTGTAATCTCGTAATCAAATAAAGGTCTGACATGAATGATCGTAAAATCGATCAAGCATTGGTAGAGCGTGCACAAAAAGGCGAACATAAAGCGTTTGAATTACTGGTATCAAAATACCAGCGTCGTCTTACTCGTTTATTGTCTCGTTTTATTAAGGACGAACACGAAGTAAACGACGTAGCGCAAGAAGCCTTGATAAAAGCGTATAGAGCCTTGCCTAATTTTCGAGGGGAAAGCGCTTTTTATACATGGCTTTATCGTATTGGTATCAATACGGCTAAAAACTTTTTGGTCACTTCCGGCAAACGGCCTTTTGTAAGCGCCGATGTCGCAAATGACGAAGGGGATGTTCTCGATTTAGCCGATCAGCTTGCCGATCATCACACACCGGAAGCTGAAATGATGAATCGGGAGATTTTAGAAACAGTAGAGGCAGCTATCGCCAAGCTGCCCGATGACTTACGGAAAGCCATCTCTTTGCGAGAGATGGAAGGTTTGTCTTACGAGGAAATTGCTCAGATAATGGACTGTCCCATCGGTACCGTACGCTCGCGAATTTTTAGAGCACGCGAGGTAATCGCTAAAGATTTAAGGCCGTTGTTGGATACGTCTGAAGACCAAAGGTGGTAAAATAATGAACCAAAACAAAGATTTAGAATTTGTATCTGCCGCCATGGATGATGACAGTTTATCAGAAGAGGCACTTGATAAATTGTTATCTGATAGTGATGCTCAGCAAAAATGGTATGAATATCATTTGATTCGCGATTATATGCAACATGCGAAATCGGCTGTGGGCAAAGATATTGAATTAACAAATGAAAGAATTCTTTTAACACAATCTGCTACGACAGAAAGCAAACAAGTTTTTGTGGCGCGCCCTGTTGCTTCTACATCTAACCATGCTTTCCGCGGTTTTGCCGTGGCAGCCAGTGTATTGGCTGTGGCTGTTGGTGTATGGCAATTCTGGCCGCAAATGAATACTGAAAGTGGTGCTAATGTTGTCGAACAGTCTGCTCCTGCGAAACCAACTCAAGCGGAAATTGTTTCAGTAGGTGGAAATGCAGTAGCAAAAAATAATGCAGTAGCTAATGCCGAGGCACAAGGAGCCGTAGTTCCGAATGCTGCAAAGGCTGCTCAAGCAGCGGAAACAGTTGAAAAGCAGACTGCTGTAAGAGTAGAGAAATTGCCGGTAGGAGAAGGTGTTGCCAGTGCTGCACATTAACCAGTCTATGGAAAGTTGCTATTGATTCTCTAAAAGCCGCTTGAAATTCAGGCGGCTTATTTTTTTTAATAATATAATCAGGATTAATTTAAGCCGTCTGAAGCATTGTTCAGACGGCTTAAATAATATCTTTCAAAAAATGTGTTTATATTTTATGCAATTGTTTGGCAGCTTCAATGGCGTAGTACGTTAAAATACCATCCGCACCTGCTCGTTTAAACGCCAATAAACTTTCCAAAATCACTTTGTTGCCATCAAGCCAACCATTTTGAATGGCAGCTTGCAACATGGCGTATTCTCCTGATACCTGATAAGCATAAGTCGGTACGCCAAATTCATCTTTTACTCTGCGTATTACGTCTAAATAAGGCAGACCCGGTTTTACCATTACCATGTCAGCTCCTTCTTGTATATCCAAAGCAACTTCTTGCAAGGCTTCATTGGTATTTGCAGGATCCATTTGGTAGGTGTATTTATCAGCTTTACCTAAATTCGCAGAGCTGCCTACCGCGTCACGGAATGGGCCGTAAAAAGCAGAAGCATATTTGGCTGAATAGGCCATTATACGAGTGTGGATATGTCCTGCATCTTCTAATGCCTCACGAATGGCACCAATACGTCCATCCATCATATCGGAAGGAGCAATAACCTGTGCTCCTGCAGCAGCATGGCATAAAGCTTGTTTAATCAAAACATCAATTGTTTCATCATTTAAAACATAGCCGGCGTTGTCAATCAATCCGTCTTGACCGTGAATGGTATAAGGATCTAGGGCAACATCGGTCATAATACCCAGTTCAGGGAAGGCTTCACGTAATTTTCTTACTGTGGTAGGAACTAATCCATCTGGATTGTAAGCCTCTTCCGCAGTCTCAGTTTTGTTTCGTGTGATTACTGGAAATAAAGCTAACATAGGAATACCTAATTCAACGGCCTTTTCCGCAGTATATAAAAGTTTATCAAGACCTTGTCTTTTAACTCCCGGCATGGACGCAACTGCTTCTTCTTGGTTTTGCCCTTCTAAAATAAAAACAGGATAAATCAAATCATTAACCGTTAGAGTATGTTCGTGCATCAAGCGTCGAGAAAAATCGTCTTTACGCATACGTCGCATGCGAGTGGAGGGAAAGGGGCGGAAAGGAAAATTCATACATGTTCCTTTAAGGAAGAAGTTAGTAAATCAAAAATTGTTTTGTCAAAGCAAACGATTTAATTTTAAGGGGTAAAAGCAGTTGTACG
>NZ_JAUKWH010000011.1 GCF_030504625.1 Neisseria sp. MVDL19-042950
TCGGTTCAGGCTTAGGTTCCGGTTTCGGCTCGGGCTTAGGTTCCGGTTTCGGCTCGGGCTTAGGTTCCGGTTTCGGTTCAGGCTTAGGTTCCGGTTTCGGCTCGGGACAAGGGTCTGGTTCAGGATCCGGTTCGGGCTCGGGGCAAGGGTCTGGTTCAGGATCCGGTTCGGGCTCGGGACAAGGATCTGGTTCAGGATCCGGTTCGGGCTCGGGACAAGGATCTGGTTCAGGATTCGGTTCGGGCTCGGGACAAGGATCTGGTTCAGGATCCGGTTCAGGTTCGGGACAAGGATCTGGTTCAGGATCCGGCTCCGGACAAGGATCTGGTTCCGGTTCGGATTGCAGGCAAAAATCAGAAGCTAGATCCGCAGATGATCCTGATTGATAGCCGGAATAAAAATCTTTCATAATTGATACTCCCAAATGTAAGTTTTAAATATATTTTTCAACAAATTTCATAGCAGGCGTAAGAATTCATTAACGCTTACAATAATTTGCGTATTTATTCTAATTTAGATGCTTATATTCTTCCAATTATCATATCAAGCGGTATTTTCTTATGATTAACGGTTTTTTAAATAATAAAATAAAAATTTTAAACCGATAGTTATTGAAAATCATTTCATTGCCGAAAATTCAATATCACATATTTTTAATAATTTATATCCAATCATTTCCACTCCCTCAAGATACAACGAAGGGCTTTTTTATCGTACTATTCACTACTAAACAAATTGAAGGTTGGAATAGGCAGACTCGAAATACCGCACCGCCCTCACAAAATTTATCAATTGTCATTTTAGGTCCGCAAAAAAAGCTACTTGAAAAAATTTCAAATAGCTTTTTTAAAAAATATATTTTTATATTCAGTTTACTATTTTAGCTTTGCGACACGTCTCCAGTGGTGGAGCAGCGGTTCGGTATAGCCGTTCGGCTGTTGTGTACCTTTAAACACCAGATCGCAGGCGGCGAGGAAGGCGGGGGAGGTGTCGAAACGGCCGACCATCGGCGTGTATGCCGCATCGCCTTCGTTTTGCTTGTCCACTACGCCGGCCATGCGTTCCAGCGTTTCGCGCACTTGCGCTTCGCTAACCACGCCGTGCAGCAGCCAGTTGGCGATGTGTTGGCTGGAAATGCGCAGGGTGGCACGGTCTTCCATTAAACCGACGTTGTGGATGTCGGGCACTTTCGAGCAGCCTACGCCTTGTTCCACCCAACGCACCACATAGCCGAGAATGCCTTGGCAGTTGTTGTCCAATTCTTGCTGGATGTCGGCGGCAGACCAGTTGCGTTCGGCGGCGAACGGAATGGTGAGGAGGTCGTCGGTGTAGTTTTTGGCGGGTTGTGCCAACAGGTTTTCTTGTACGTCAAACACGTTCACTTGGTGATAGTGCATGGCGTGCAGGGTGGCGGCGGTGGGCGACGGCACCCAAGCGGTGGTTGCGCCTGATTTGGGGTGGCCGATTTTCTGCTTGAGCATTTCCGCCATCAGATCGGGCATCGCCCACATGCCTTTGCCGATTTGGGCTTTGCCGCGCAAGCCGCATTGCAGGCCGGTTTGGACGTTGCTTAATTCGTAGGCGTTGATCCATTTGCTGGTTTTCATGTCGCCTTTGCGGATGAATGCGCCGCCGTGCATGGAGGTGTGCATTTCGTCGCCGGTGCGGTCGAGGAAGCCGGTGTTGATGAACACCGTGCGGTCTTTGGCGGCTTGGATACAGGCGGCGAGGTTGGCGGAAGTGCGGCGCTCTTCGTCCATAATGCCCATTTTCAGGGTGTTGCGAGGCAGTTTGCCCAAGTCTTCAAACGCGGCAAACAGTTCGTTGGCAAACGCAACTTCTTCGGGGCCGTGCATTTTCGGTTTCACGATATAGACGGAACCGGAACGGCTGTTTTTGTTTTCGCTGCGGTTGAGGTCAAACGGGGCGATTAAGGCGGTCATCACGCCGTCGAGAATGCCTTCGGGGATTTCGTTGCCGTCTGAATCGAGTACGGCGGGCGTGGTCATCAGATGGCCGACGTTACGGATAAACAGCAGCGAGCGGCCGGGCAGTTTGAATTGGCCGCTGCCGTCGGGTTTGGTGTATTCGCGGTCGGCATTGAGTTTGCGGGTAAAGGTTTTGCCGCCTTTTTCCACTTCTTCGGTGAGCGTGCCGTTCATCAGGCCGAGCCAGTTGGCGTACACCAATGCTTTGTCTTCGCCATCCACGGCGGCTACGGAGTCTTCGCAGTCCATAATGGTACTCAAGGCGGCTTCTAAGATGATGTCTTTCACGCCCGCCGGGTCTTGGCTGCCGATGGGGCTGTTTTTGTCGATCAAGATGTCGATGTGCAGGCCATTGTGCAGGAACAATAATGAAGTCGGGGCTTCGGCGCTGCCATTGTAGCCGACGAATAATTCGGGAGAGGCCAAACCGCTCTCGCCGCCGTCTTTCAAGGTGGCTTTCAGACGGCCTCCGGCCACCTGGTAGGCGGTAACGTCTTTATGGCTGCCGTTGGCAAGGGGAATGCTGTTGTCGAGAAATTCGCGGGCGAAGGCAATCACGGCATCGCCGCGTTTGGGGTTGTAGCCTTTGCCGGGTGCCAAGTCGCCGCTTTGGTCAACGGCATCGGTACCGTAAAGCGCGTCATACAGGCTGCCCCAGCGGGCGTTGGCGGCGTTCAGGGCGTAGCGGGCGTTGTTGATCGGCACCACCAATTGCGGGCCGGCTTGCTCGGAAAGCTCGCGGTCGACATTTTGGGTGGAGATTTTGAATTCAGACGGCACATCAACCAAATAACCCAACTCTTTCAAAAACACCTGATAAGCGGCTTCATCTTTAACCGCTCCGGGATTTTGCTTGTGCCATGCATCGATTTTGGCTTGGATGGCGTCGCGTTTTTCAAGCAGCGCACGGTTGCACGGGGCGAATTTTTGCACCAGCTCGGTGAAGCCTTGCCAGAATTCGGCGGATTTCACGTTGGGGTGTTTCGCCAGCACTTCGTTTTCGATGAATTGATAGAGATGGTTGTCCACCTGCAAACCGGCGGCTTGAGTGTAGTTGTATGCCATGATGATTCTCCTGAATTGAATGTTTTTCTGATTGTGCTTTGCGCATTGTCGACAAAGTTAACGCGAAAATACCACTAATCGCGGGAATAATCCATAGTCAGAAACCGTCTTTTTATGAAACAGGCCGTCTGAAAAAAGTTTTTCCACTCAATCGGTTTCACGTAACTACATTTTCATTTTTCAGACGGCCTCGGTCTTCATGGGCGGCAATCGCATGCCGATGTGCTTCCAATTCCCCACTATGATAAAAGTCAAAATCACAAGCCATGTCCGCGAATACTATCTGCGCGCGTAGCAACCGGCAGCCGCGCAAAAATTTAATTGCAGCGGCACCAAACTCCAACCGGATGGAATTCGTATCGAATATTAAAACAGCCTAAAACCGCTGCAATCCGCAGTAGATATATATTACGGCCACACACTCCTTCCCCTTGATAAAAAGAGGCCGTCTGAAAACTTTTCAGACGACCTCTGCTTTCCCCAAAACAATACTATTTGGCTTTCTCTTTTACCGGTACAGCTTTACCTGCGGCAGGGTTAACCGCAGAAGGCGCGCGCTGGGCAACCACATTGATAAACACCAACGGTTTGCTGCCTATATTTTTTAAAGCATGGCTCTGTCCCGGGCGGGCAATCGTAATATCCCCCGGCCCTACGCGGGTTTCTTTGTTATTTGAATCGGTAAACAGCCCTTTTCCCGACACGATAATATAAACGTCTTCATTATCTATATGCTTATGCAACCCGATGGATGCACCCTTGGGCAAAGTCAGCCAACCAGCCTCCCTAAACGCATCCTGATCGTCTGTTTGATGGCGCGTATAGGCAAATTCGCCCAACAAAGGCCCTTCGCCACCGCCTGCTTTCTCGCGGTTCCACTGCATCAGCTTGCCTTTTTTATAAACCTGCACGCTTCTATCCACCGGTGTTTTATCCGCTTGGGTAGGTGTCGGCGGCGCGGCAACGGCAAAATTAACACTCAACAACCCGGCAATCACAACAAACAGTGCTTCTTTCTTCATGGCAGTTTCCTTAAAAAAACACAACGAAAAATAAGCCCACAACCTGTCGAAACCGCATGGGCGGCTTGGTTTGCATACAAAAAACCAACTCTCGCCTCCCGATTCCGACAAACTGCGAAACCCTGATACGGCGGCAACACCCAATACGCTTTTATCGGGCGGCATTAAAAAAGGCCGTCTGAAAAACACGCTAACGATATTTTCCAAACGACCCGTTTTCTTTCAAACGATAACTTATTCTTCTTCAGACACGCTGCGAATCACTAACAGCGGCAAATGGCTTTGACGCATCACGGTTTCGGCAAAGCTGCCCATCAGCAAATGCATCAAACCGCTGCGGCCGTGTGTGCCGAGCACCAAAAGGTCCGCGCCCTGCTCGTCGGCATAATCCACCAATTCCTGAGCCATTTCGCGCGCGCCTTTATTGGCTACCAGCAAATGCTTGGCTACGTTGGCAACGCCTTTTTCTTTCGCACTTTTTTCCGCAAATTCCAACACCTCGTTACCCTGCGCGATAGCGGCGGCTTCATAACTTTCGTGTTGCAGAAATTCGGGAGCCAACGCCATATATTCGGCGGGATTGGCCACATGCACCAAAGTCAGTTGCGCATTACCCACCCGCGCCAACTCGGAAGCATGCTGCAAAGCGTTCAACGCAGTAGCACTGCCGTCAACGGCAACCACTAAATGTTTGTACATCGTCTTCTCCTTTCCCATCACCGGCTTCCGCCGGCCTGTCGTGTGAAATGTGATTCATTAATGAGCTTGCAGTATAATACCGCTGCGCTGTTTTGCCAGCGTTTTTTTGTCGAATTTTGATTTATCACAAGGCACCTTTATGTCCGACCCCGCTTCCGTTTCTTCACGCCGTTTCGGCGGCATCGCCCGTTTGTACGGTGATGAAACCCTACAACGCTTCGCCGCCGCACATGTATGCGTGGTCGGTGTCGGCGGCGTCGGCTCTTGGGCGGTGGAAGCCTTGGCACGCACCGGCATCGGCCGTCTGACCCTGATTGATTTGGACAACGTGGCCGAATCCAACGTCAACCGCCAGCTCCCCGCACTAACCTCCGAATTCGGCAAAGCCAAAGTCAGCTCGCTGCACGAACGCATCCTGCAAATCAACCCCGCCTGCCAAGTTACCGAAATCGAAGACTTCGTTACCGAAGAAAACCTCGACGAACTGTTCAGACGGCCTTTCGACTTTGTGATCGACGCCATCGACCAAGTGTGCGTCAAAGCAGCCATGGCGGCCTATTTCGTGCAGCACAAACAGCCTTTTATCCTCAGCGGCGGCGCAGGCGGCCAGAAAAACCCCGCGCTGATTCAGACGGCCGACTTAAGCCGCGTAACCCATGACCCACTGCTCGCCAACCTGCGCTACACTCTGCGCAAACGCTACGGCTTTTCCCGCGACACCAAAGCCAAAATGAACGTACCCTGCGTGTTTTCCACCGAAAACATCACCCCGCCGCAATCGGGTGAAGCCTGCGCCGCCGATGCCGCCCCGCAAGGATTGTCCTGCGCGGGCTACGGCGCAAGCATGTTGGTAACCGCCTCATTCGGCCTGTATTGCGCGCAGGCTGCGATTGAAAAAATCGGCGGTAAAAAATGACTGTGGGTACCGATATGCAAAACAGGCCGTCTGAAAACGGCACAACGCACAACCCCAATGCCGTCGCATGGATTTTCGGCCAGCCCGTTACCGACGTGCCGCAGGATTTGTTTATCCCGCCCGACGCGCTCAAGGTGGTGCTGCACAGCTTTCAAGGACCGCTGGATTTATTGCTTTACCTGATCCGCAAGCAGAATATCGACGTGCTGGATATTCCGATGATAAAAATCACCGAACAATATCTGCACTACGTCGCCCAGATGGAAGCCTATCAGTTTGATTTGGCGGCAGAATACCTGCTGATGGCAGCGGTGCTGATTGAAATCAAATCGCGGCTGCTGCTGCCGCAACCGGCAAGCGTTGAAGAAGGCGAAGAAGCCGACCCGCGTGCAGAACTGGTGCGCCGCCTGCTGGCTTACGAACAAATGAAGCTCGCCGCCGCCGGTTTGGACGCCCTGCCCCGCGCCGGACGCGATTTCGCATGGGCTTATCTGCCGTTGGAAATTGCCGTCGAAGCCAAACTGCCCGACGTACACGTTGCCGATCTCACACAGGCATGGCTGAACATCCTTTCCCGCGCCAAGCACACCCGCAGCCATGCCGTCGTGCAGGAAGCGATTTCGGTGCGCGCGCAAATGAGCAGTATCTTGCGCCGCTTAAACGAACGCGGGCAATGCCGTTTTTCCGAGCTGTTTCATCCCGAACAAGGCATCGCTTATGTGGTGGTCAACTTTATCGCTTTGCTGGAATTGGCAAAAGAAGGTTTGGTGCGCATCATCCAGCCTGAAAATTTTGCCGAGATTGAAATACACATTAAAAACGACGGCTTGGAAGCAGCCGAATCAGATAAACACTAAAGATACCGTAACCGTGCAAGTCAACTATTGATTGGATTGCTGGGAAGCGTAAGCATCCGGCGGGGCAATTCGGACAGCAAAACAGCCGTTTATACACCCTGCGGCAACAGGCCGTCTGAAACGAAAACGCCACAAAACCGCCTAAACGTGGTTTAATGGCAATTCAGCCAACAAGATAAGAACCGTTATCATGACACCGCACGCTCCCATTATCCAATCGCTGCTTGATACCGATCTCTACAAATTCACCATGTTGCAGGTTATTCTTCACCAATTTCCCCAAGCCCACGGCGTATATGAATTCCGCTGCCGCAACAACGACCAAACCGTTTATCCTCTTGCCGAAATCCGCGAGGATCTGGAACGCGAACTAGACGAACTGTGCCTTTTGAGATTAACCCAAGAAGAGTTGGATTATTTGCGCAGCCTGCGTTTCATCAAAAGCGACTTCGTTGATTACTTGGAGCTTTTCCAACTGAAACGCCGCTTCGTCAAAGTAGGTACCGACGACGAAAGCCGCCTGCACATCAAAGTGGAAGGGCCGATGATACAGGCCATGTTCTTTGAAATTTACATTCTCGCCATCGTCAACGAACTGTATTTCCGCCGTCTCGAAACACCTGAAATATTGGCCGAAGGCGAACGCCGCCTGCAAATAAAAGCAGGCCGTCTGAAAGAACTGGCCCGCTCCCAAAACCCCAATGATCCGCCCTTTCTCATTTCCGACTTCGGCACCCGCCGCCGTTATACATTGGCATGGCAGGAGCATGTCGTCCGCACCCTGCATGCCGCCGCACCCGACATCGTACGCGGCACCAGCAACGTATTTTTAGCCAAAAAACTCGGCATCACCCCCATCGGCACCATGGCACACGAATTCTTGCAGGCGTTCCAATCGCTTGATGTGCGTTTGCGCGATTTCCAAAAAGCCGCCCTCGAAGCATGGGTGCGCGAATACCGCGGCGACCTCGGTATCGCCCTCACCGATGTTGTCGGCATGGATGCTTTCCTGCGCGATTTCGACCTTTACTTCGCCAAGCTGTTCGACGGCCTGCGCCATGACAGCGGCGACCCCTACGTTTGGGGGGAAAAAGCCTACGCGCACTACAAAAAGCTCAAAATCGACAGCCGCACCAAAATGCTGACCTTTTCAGACGGCCTCGATATCGACAAATCATGGGCGCTGCACCAATATTTCAAAGACCGTTTCAAAACCAGCTTCGGCATCGGCACCAACCTCACCAACGATTTGGGCCACACCACGCTCAATATCGTGCTGAAACTGGTGGAATGCAACGGCCAATCCGTCGCCAAACTTTCCGACAGCCCCGGCAAAACCATGACCGATAACGACACTTTCCTCGCCTATCTGCGTCAGGTTTTCCAAGTGCCCGAACCCGAAGCGTAATAACCGACCCTCTGTAAAAGGCCGTCTGAAAACCTTCCCTTCCGCTCCATCCTCATCAAAGCGGGAACCAAATGGTTTCAGACGGCCTCATAACGTAAACAGAGTTTGCACAATGCAGAAATGCATCGCAGACAGCGGCCTTACAAAAGTTTCAGGCCGTCTGAAAGCCCTCAAGATTTATGGCATAATAAGCATCCGTTTTCCACGGCAGGCGGCATAATCCGCCCGCCCCATAGTGAAATCAACCGCAACAGATACCGACTGCGCACAGGAAACAACCGCCGTGCAACCCGATATTGCCGATTTGTCGTTGATTTCACTATATCTTTATCAAACACATACCATCACACCAAACCGTATTAACCATATTTCAGACGGCCTTTCCGCTAAACGCATGTCGAGGCCGTCTGAAACGAAAGTAAAAGTATAAAATCATGAACCCGACCTTTTCATCACTCGGCTTAGGCAACGAAATCGTTTCCGCCCTTACCGAGCAAGGATACGAAACACCCACACCCATCCAAGCCGCTGCCATTCCCAAAGCATTGGCCGGCCACGATCTCTTGGCCGCCGCCCAAACCGGCACCGGCAAAACCGCCGCCTTCATGCTGCCCAGCCTCGAACGGCTGAAACGCTACGCCACACCCAGCACTTCCCCAGCCATGCACCCCGTGCGCATGCTGGTACTGACCCCCACCCGCGAGCTGGCCGACCAAATCGACCAAAACGTGCGCGGCTATATCAAAAACCTGCCGCTGCGCCACACTGTGCTCTTCGGCGGTGTGAACATGGACGCGCAAACCAACGACCTGCGTGCCGGCTGCGAAATCGTCGTCGCCACCGTAGGCCGCCTGCTCGACCATGTGAAACAGAAAAACATCAACTTCGCCAAAGTCGAAATCGTCGTACTCGACGAAGCCGACCGCATGCTCGACATGGGCTTTATCGACGACATCCGCAAAATCATGCAGATGCTGCCCAAGCAGCGCCAAACCCTGCTGTTTTCCGCCACCTTCTCCCCGCCCATCCGCAAGCTGGCGCAAGACTTCATGAACAGCCCCGAGCAAGTGGAAGTGGCCGCCCAAAACGCCACCAACGCCAACGTCGAGCAACACGTTATCGCCGTCGACACCATGCGCAAACGCAACCTGCTCGAACGGCTGATTGTCGACCTGAACATGAACCAAGTGATCGTGTTCTGCAAAACCAAACAAAGCGTCGACCAAGTAACCCGCGACCTGCAACGCCGCGGGCTGGCCGCCCAAGCCATCCACGGCGACAAATCGCAGCAAACCCGCCTCGAAACCCTCAACGCTTTCAAAGAAGGTAATTTGCGCGTATTGGTTGCCACCGACGTAGCCGCCCGCGGTCTCGACATTGCCGAACTGCCGTTCGTGATCAACTACGAACTGCCCACCCAGCCCGAAGACTACGTCCACCGCATCGGCCGTACCGGCCGTGCCGGTGCCGACGGCGTAGCCATCTCGCTGATGGACGAGCAAGAACAGAAAATGTTTGAAGCCATTAAAGAGCTGACCGGCAACAACATCGAAATCGAACGCATCGAAGGCTTCGAACCGAGCTGGTGGGGAGTCGAAACCGCCGTCGGTTCCGCCACAGCCTGCCAACGCCAACCGCGCGAACGCAGTAATGCCCGCGAGAGCCGCTCCCGCGACAACCGCGAAGCCCGCAACGACAAGCAGGCCGACAGCAACGACCCCGGAGCCGCCTGCGGCAAAATCGCCGGCCGCTCGCGCCGCAGCCGCCGCGAACGCCCCAAATGTGCCCTGCTGCAACCGAACTACGGTACTTAACGGTTCGGAATGGTCCTCCATCATGCCAAGAGGCCGTCTGAAAAGACATTTCAGACGGCCTCTTGGCTAATCCAACCTTTATTCTTTAATAAACAACCGTTTGCTCGGCAGTTCATTCAATACGTCTTCGGTTGAATAGCCGCCGATACGTTGTTTTACCAAACGTGAGTTCACATAACCGTAAACCGGAATAATGGCCGTATCTTTATCAATCTGCTCTTCCGCCTGCCGATACAACTTACTGCGCTCTTCGTCGCTTACCCCTGCCTGTAAGGTTTTTGCCAAAATAGCGTCGTATTGGCTGTTTTTGTAAAACGCACGGTTGCTGCTGCTGGCGGATTGCAGGGTATTCAAGAAAGTGGAAGGTTCGTTGTAGTCGCCGCACCACGAAGCGCGGGCAAGCTGGTAGTTACCGCTGCGGCGGTTGTCGAGATAGGTTTTCCATTCTTGGTTTTCCAGATTAACCTTCACGAAACCAAGCGACTGCTGCCACATTGAAGCGGCGGCAACGGCAATTTTCTTATGCTGTTCGGATGTATTGTAGAGGAAAGTAAATTTCAACGGCTTGCTCTCGCTATATCCTGCTTCGGCCAACAGTTTTTTGGCTTCCTCCACGCGGGCGGCATAGTCCAGTTTCGTCCATTCCGGCGTATAAGGCGTAAAGCCCGCCGTGCCGACACGGGTCAAGTTATAAGCGGCTTCTTCACCACGCCCCAATACTTTGGCGGCAATGGTATCGCGGTCGAGTGCGAGAGATAAGGCTTTGCGCACGCGCCCGTCGGTAAACGGCGCTTTTTGGTTGTTGATCTCAAAATAATATGTGCAGAGATACGGGCTGAGTTTCAGCTCGTTAGGATATTTTTCTTTGAGTTTTCCATACATTTCCGGCGGCAATGCATCGGAAATATCTACCTCGCCCGCTTCGTAACGCGCTACGTCATCGGTTTGGGATCCGATGGGCAAAAATACCACCTTGTCGATTTTCACATTATCGGCATCACGGTATTGCGTGTTTTTCGCCAGTTCGATGCGCTCGTTAACCACCCATTTTTTCATTACATAGGCACCGTTACCGACAAAATTTTCAGGCTGAGTCCACTTCACGCCGTATTTTTCCACCGTCGCGCGGTGCACGGGCTTGGTGGAGGCGTGATAAAGCATTTGCGGGAAATACGGCACGGCGGCGGTAAGGGTGATTTGCAATGTATGCGCATCGAGCGCCTTCACACCCAAGGTGTCGGGAGCTTTGCTGCCTTTGAGAATGTCGTTGATATTGGCAATCTGGGCCGCCTGAAGATAGGAAGCGTATTGCGATGCGGTTTTCGGGTCAACCAACCGCCGCCAGCTATATACGAAATCTTCGGCGGTAACCGGATCGCCGTTGCTCCACTTGGCATCGGGGCGCAATTTGAATGTCCATGTCCGGTTGTCGGCACTTTCCCAAGATTCGGCGGCGGCCGGCACGACGGCTCCCTTTTCATCGGTTTCGACCAAGCCTTCGAACAGATCGCGCACGACATTGATTTCGGGCACGCCGGTAATTTGGTGCGGATCAAGCGACTGCGGCTCGGTTACATTGTTGCGCGTTACCGTATTGCCGGAGGATTTCCCGACAGGTGTTTGCTGCGTGCTTTCTTGTTGGTTGCAGGCGGCAAGCAGAACGGCCGCAAACGCCAAAGCTGAAATACGATACGGTACGGACAACATGTTTTTCTCCAGAACGATATAAAGCGCAAAATATAGCGGAATTTATTTTGCCGCAAAACAGAAATACGACAAAAGGCCGTCTGAAAGTACTTTCAGACGGCCTCCTAGCAATTTATACGGCAACCGGCGCTTTAATATGCGGATGGGGGTCGTAATCGGTAAGCTCGAAATCCTCAAATTTGAAGTCAAACAAATCTTTCACTTCGGGATTCAACTTCATGGTTGGCAAGGCCCGCGGTTCGCGGCTCAATTGCAGCTTAGCCTGCTCGAAATGATTGCTGTACAAATGGGCATCGCCGAACGTATGGATAAACTCGCCCGCTTCCAAACCGCACACTTGCGCCACCATCATGGTTAACAGCGCATAGCTGGCAATATTGAACGGCACGCCCAAGAAAATATCGGCACTGCGCTGGTAAAGCTGGCATGAAAGTTTGCCGTTCGCCACATAAAACTGAAACAGCGCATGGCAAGGCGGCAGTGCCATTTCATCCACCAGCGCGGGGTTCCATGCCGACACGATCAGGCGGCGGCTGTCGGGATTGTTTTTGATTTGCTGCACCAACTGGGCGATTTGGTCGATGTGCCTGCCGTCCGGAGCCGGCCACGAACGCCATTGGTAGCCGTAAACCGGCCCCAAATCGCCGTTTTCGTCCGCCCATTCGTCCCAAATCGAAACATTATTATCTTTCAGATATTTGATATTGGTATCGCCTTTTAAAAACCACAACAGCTCATGAATAATCGAACGCAGATGCAGTTTTTTGGTGGTCAGTAGCGGAAAGCCCTTGCCCAGATCAAAACGCATCTGGTAACCAAACACGGAACGCGTGCCGGTGCCGGTGCGGTCGGACTTGTCGATACCGTTTTCAAGCACATAGCGCATTAAATCTTGATAGGCTTTCATAGGGTTCCTTTAGTATGTGTCGGATTGTTTTTCAGGCCGTCTGAAAAATGGTGCATTGTAACATTCCATCCCTTATTTGTATTTGCCCTTATCTTCGAAGCAAAAGGCAAATTTGCTTCAAATCAATTCTCAAGCCGGATATAAAAATTTTTCATTTTTACAATATCCGATATTGAAATATAAATTTAAAAAAATCAAATTAATTAACAATTATATTCAAATTAAATTTAAAAATTATTCTAAAATTCCACTTCTACAAAAATGTAAAAAAATAATGTCAACAATTTTACTCATTTTCTTCTTGGCAACTATTTAAAACGGGTTTATATTATTTTTTACCGTAATTCAATTTTTCTACATTCACCTCTAGTAATCTCTTGGAGAAATTTCATGTCTGTTAATCTCAACAATCTCTTTGAACAAATAAAACAACGCGACCCCAACCAAGCCGTATTCCACCAAGCCGTAGAAGAAGTTTTTATGAGCCTCGGCCCTTTCTTGGCCAAAAATCCCCGCTACACCGAGCAAAGTTTGTTGGAACGTATCGTCGAGCCGGAACGCGTGATTATGTTCCGTGTACCGTGGGTAGATGATGCAGGCAACGTGCGGGTTAACCGTGGCTACCGCGTGCAAATGAACTCCGCTATCGGCCCTTACAAAGGCGGCCTGCGCTTCCACCCCAGCGTTGATTTGGGGGTATTGAAATTCTTAGCTTTCGAGCAAGTATTTAAAAACGCTTTGACCACACTGCCCATGGGCGGCGGCAAAGGCGGCTCCGATTTCGACCCCAAAGGCAAAAGCGATCAAGAAGTTATGCGTTTCTGCCAATCTTTCATGAGCGAACTTTTCCGCCATATCGGTGCAAATACCGACGTTCCCGCCGGCGACATCGGCGTGGGCGGCCGTGAAATCGGCTATCTCTACGGCCAATACAAACGCCTGAGCAACGAGTTTTCTTCCGTGCTCACCGGTAAAGGTTTGAACTACGGCGGCAGTTTGATCCGCCCCGAAGCCACCGGTTACGGCACCGTTTACTTTGCCGATTCCATGCTGAAAACCCGCGGCGACTCTTTGGCCGGCAAACGCGCTGTGGTATCCGGTTCCGGCAACGTGGCGCAATATGCTTGTGAAAAATTGCTGCATAACGGTGCAAAAGTATTGAGCGTATCCGATTCTTCCGGCTGCGTGCATTTCCCCGACGGCATGACCGAAGCCCAACTCGAAGCCTTGAAAGAATTGAAAGAAGTACGCCGCGAACGTTTGTCTGTTTACGCCAAAGAGCAAAACCTGCCTTACTTCGCCGGTGAAAAACCGTGGGGCATTCCGTGCGACCTCGCCCTGCCCTGCGCCACCCAAAACGAACTGGACGAAAAAGACGCGCAAACTTTGCTGTCCAACGGCTGCTTCTGCGTATCCGAAGGTGCCAACATGCCGAGCACCATCGGCGCGGTGAACGCTTTCCTGAAAGCGAAAATCCTCTATGCTCCGGGCAAAGCCAGCAACGCCGGCGGCGTGGCCACTTCGGGCTTGGAGATGAGTCAGAACGCGTTGCGGCTGTCGTGGCCGTCTGAAAAAGTAAACACCCGTCTGCGCGACATCATGGAAAGCATCCATGAATCCTGCCTGCTTTACGGCAAGGAAGACGGTGTGGTGAACTATGTGAACGGTGCCAACATCGCGGGCTTTGTGAAAGTGGCCGATGCCATGCTGGCTCAAGGTGTGGTGTAATCTGCTTTCAAACAGGCAATATCAAAGGCCGTCTGAAACGTTTCAGACGGCCTTTCTTCATATGGCTCACGCGGGCGGCTTTATTGAATCACTCCGAGGGCAATGCAAATTTTTTCAGATTGGCCGACACATACCTTGCCGCTGCTGCCAAATCCTCATCCGCCACTTCATAATAATCACCGTCAAGCTCTTCGAATTCCGCAAACTTGGCGCGGATTTCTTCTAACGGTGTTTCCTCCGCGGCAAGCGATTCGATTGCTTCGCCGTGCTCGGCATACAATACTTTGGCCTTGTCGATGATTTTCGGTGTCGGCTTGATCTGCCAGCGACGCAAGCTGTCGGCCAACGGGTTCATGAAAATATATTCGCCGTAACCTGCTGCAATCAACTGTACAAAACCGCCTTCCTGCACTTGGCTGTCGAGATAACAATAAGCCAACAGCGTATGTTGCTCGTCGTTTAACAAAGCCATTTCACTGTCGTTATTGGCTTCGCAATACTCAAGATAAGAGGCGGTCAATGTATACAGCCGGATTCTGCGGATCGAATGCGGAAAGGTCGATAATCGGGGCGGACATGATGTTTTGCTTTAACAGGGTTTCAAATGATTTTCAGACGGCCTCTTAATTTAAGAGGCCGTCTGAAAACTATACTTCGATTCGGTTGGGCGTAAACGTTTCCCACTTGTTGCAAGCGGGGCAATGCCAGAAAAACACTTGGGATTTGAAATGGCAGTTGCGGCAACGGTACATCACCGCTTTTTGCAACTGGCGGCCGATTACCGAACGCATCATATCGGCATCCGCTTTCCAAGCCGGATTCAACTCGCTCAACTGCAAACCGAGCAAACGGTAAACACCGCTCAAATCGGGCTTTTGGCGTACCAGTTCCACCGCGGTTTGGGCGGCTTCGCCCTCTCCGTTCAGTAACAGCGATTTTTCATAAATCACATTAATCAAATCAAGCTGCGGAAAGGTTTTCATATAGCCGGTCAGCACGTTCAAACCTTCCTGCGCTTTGCCGAGCGCATCGTAAGCGTCGTACAGCCGCTCGCCCACCATGCTCAGATAAGCATGGTTTTGTTTTTCAATCGCGGTATAAGCCTCAATCGCGGCACCGAAATTACCCTGCTTCTGCTCGATATCGCCCAAAATCATATTGGCGCGGGTGCATTTCTTATTGGCATCCAACGCCTTCTGCACGTAAGAGCGGGCGGTTTCAAAATTGGATTGGAACAATGCCGCTTGCGCAAGCTCGCAATAAAATTGGGCGATTTCAAACTGGTACGTCTGCTCGTCATGGCTTAACAATTGTGCCATTTCTATGGCTTTTTCCCAGTCGCGGTCTTGCTGGTAAATGCTCAACAGCACCTGCCGCGCTTCTTTTGCCATGTTGCCGTTTTGCAGGCCGAGAAAAATCTGTTCCGCACGGTCGACCAACCCTGCGCTTTGATAGTTCTGCCCCAACTCGAACAATACGCGCTCACGCTTTTCGCCCACGGTATCGGGAGAATCCAACAACGCCCGATGCATGTTGATGGCTTTATCGTTCTCTCCGCGCTGGCGGTAAAGTTTGCCCAAAGTCAGATTCAAGTCGTAAGACTGCGGCTGCTGATCGATCACTTCGGCTAATTCGCGCGCCGCTTTACCGCTGTTGCGGTCTACCAAAGCATCAAGGCTTTTATAGAAACCGCCGGGCACGGTTTTGGCCTGTTTCAACACCGCTTTCATATCCACCCGTGCAGCAAACCAACCCATTGCAAAAAAAACGGGCAGTAAAATAATCGGCAGCAGCAAAATCCAGATTTCGGTATCCATGCCGGTTTATTCCTTATTATTGGCGGAAACCGCAGCGGCGGGCACCTGAGGTACAGCCAAATCGCGCTCGCTAATGCGGGCGGATTTTTTCAATTCGGCACGCAAACGGTTATTCTCGCTGCGCAAAGCCAGCAAACGGCCGAACAAGGCAAACAAACCGAAAACCGCACCGATAACGAATGCGCCGAACAACACCACAATCAAAGGCAAATCGGCGCTTTGGGCGGGCAGATAGAAAAACTGCACGGTTTGGGTATTACTGATTGCCAACACCAAAAACACCAGCAAAACAATCAGTTTGATAATAAGGTAAACAATTTTCATCGGGTTCTCCGTATATGGCGCAAATTCAGGCCGTCTGAAAGCAAATTTTATTTGGCCAACAGTTTAAACGATTTGCCCCGTTTAGGATACGTCCAAGCCTTTCAGACGGCCTCTCAAGGCTTGCCAGCGACACCCGAAAAACGGTTATAATGCAAAAGATTATTCCGCTTTTCTGCCCGAAAAAACTGCCGTAGCCGCAGTTGCAGGCCGCCCACAATGCGGCCGTTTCCCGCAGCACAGCTCCCCCTCCAACATTACACATAAGAAGAAAGCAAATCATGGCCTTAACAATGGACAACCGCGACGGCAAAATCTGGGTAAACGGCAAGCTGACCGAATGGCGCGATGCCACCACCCACGTTCTCACCCACACCTTGCACTACGGCATGGGCGTATTCGAAGGCGTACGTGCTTACGAAACTTCCAAAGGCCCCGCCATTTTCCGCCTGCAAGAACATACCAAACGCCTCTTCAACTCCGCCAAAATCCTCGGCATGAAGCTGCCGTTCAGCCAAGAAGAAATCAATCAGGCGCATATCGACGTGGTGAAGGTCAACGATCTGCATTCGTGCTATTTCCGCCCGATGGCCTACTACGGTTCGGCCAAGCTCGGCGTGGCACCGAAAGACGACGATGTACAGGTTATCCTCGCCGCATGGGCGTGGGGAGCATATCTAGGTGAAGAAGGCATGAGACGCGGCATTCGTGTGCGGGTAAGTTCGTTCACCCGCCACCATCCCAATATCCATATGATTAAAGCCAAAGCCAACGGCAATTATCTGAATTCCATTCTTGCCAACACCGAAGCAACCCGCGACGGCTACGACGAAGCCATCCTGCTGGACGCACAAGGTTATGTGGCCGAAGGTTCGGGCGAAAACATTTTCTTGATCAACGAGGGCAAGATCTACACTCCCGCCCTCGATGTGGCGCTGGACGGCATTACCCGCAGAAGTGTGATTGCCATTGCGGAAGAAATGGGATTGCAGGTTATCGAAAAACGCATCACCCGAGACGAACTCTACGCCGCAGACGAAGTATTCTTTACCGGCACCGCCGCCGAAGTTACCCCTATCCGCGAAATCGACAACCGCGAAATCGGCATCGGCGAACGCGGCCCGATTACCACCGAAATCCAGCAACGCTATTTCGACATCGTACAAGGCAAAAATCCAAAATACGACCACTGGCTGACTTACGTACACCCATAACCGAAGCCTTGATACACCGCAGGCCGTCTGAAAAAATTCCACCCAAACTTAAAAGTTTCAGACGGCCTGCTTACAAAAAAAGGACAAAACCATGAGCGACCAAAACAACCCCATCGTTATTACCCCGCACGATTTGCCGCTGCATTGTTCCGGCCCTCAAAACGAAACTTGGAACGGGCATCCCCGCGTGTTTTTACCGATTCAGTCCAACGGCACCATCGAATGCCCGTATTGCGGCGCAGTATATAAACTGGAAGGCGAAGCCAAATCCCACTAAGTTAACATTGCCGTTATGAAAATAAGTTTATCCGCCGCAACCGGCCGCATATCGTGCATCAGCCGGATTGATGCAAAATAAAAACGAACTTTCATAACCAGCCCATCAAACGGCCAAGGGCCGAGCCTCCGCCGTTTTGCTTTTCCAAATCAACACAGAGCAAACATATGAAAAAACATGCCGTTATTTTACTGACCGCCTTTCTTTGTACCGCCTGCGGTTCACAAAAAGCCGTCCGCCCCGATGCCCCCACGCCGGAAGTTGCCGAATCGCAAACTTACAATATCAACTATAAAGCCGCCAACGGCAGACGTATTACCGCCGTTTATCACAACAACCACAGCCCGCTTACCGTCGAACTGCGCCAAGGCAATACGGTGGAAACACTCAAACAAATCCAGTCGTGGGCCAAAGGAGCGGAATACGGCAATGCCACTACCCGCTGGCACGTGCAGTCGGACCGCGCCATCTTAACCCGTAAGGGCAAAAAAACCGTTTATAGAGAAACCGATTAATCCGCCACTTCCCGACTCTCCGCCAAAGAAAGTGTGTTGTTTTATGATGCGAGGCATAAAGCTGCAAGGTGGTACAGTTTAAACGCGGCATGCTGTTAAGGTCTGCCACTATAAAAATAAAAAAGACGCATATTGCGTCTTTTTTATTTCACTTACACAAGAGGCCGTCTGAAAAAGCCTTACTTACATCTCCGTCCAGTCCACCCAACCCATTATCCAAGTCAGCAAAATCAACCCGCCGAATACAATGCGGTAGTAAGCAAACGGCACATAGTTTTTAGAAGCGACAAACTTCAATAACGCTTTCACCGCCAACAAGCCGGCTACAAATGCAGAAACGAAACCGACAACAATCAAACCGATATCCTGCATCGTGAAAAGTTTATAGTGCTTCAACACATCGTAAGTGGTTGCGGCAATCATTACCGGCACCGCCAAAAAGAACGAGAATTCCGTTGCGACCTTGCGCTCAAGTCCCCACAACATTCCCCCCATAATCGTACTGCCCGAGCGGGAAGTGCCCGGCACCAATGCGCAAATCTGAGCCAAGCCGACAACCAAAGCATCGCGCATTCTCATATCGTCTACATTCGTTACTTTAGGTGTGGTTTTCGATTGGCGGCGTTCGACCCACAAAATGATAAAACCACCCAGCACCAAAGCGGCGGCAACCGTAATCGGGTTAAACAGAAACACTTTAATCTGCTTACTGAAAATCAACCCGACAACCGCTGCGGGGATAAATGCCACGGCAAGGTTTACCACGAAACGGTTAACGGCTTTGTCTTTCCCCAGATGGGTAATAACATGGGTAAACCGCTGGCGGTATTCAAAAATAACCGCCAACACCGCTCCCAACTGAATGGCAATTTCAAACACTTTCCCGTTGCTTTTAAAATTCAACAAATCCCCCACCACAATCAGGTGACCGGTACTTGAAATCGGTAAAAACTCGGTTAATCCTTCGATAATGCCCAAAATCAGAGCTTTGAACAGCAAAATAATATCCATAAGTTTTCAGACGGCCTTGAGACAATGATTAAGGCAGCCTTACGGCTGCCCGATTAGCCGAACAACTCAATATTGCGGCCCTATCAAAATGGTTATTTGTTGGCAGCTTTGGCAAGCAATGCACCTTTGCTTTTTAAGGCAGGCGCAACTGCAACCGGCTTGGCGGACGGCTTTTTCATACCGCGCTCGGTACGGACTTTCGCCACCAATTCATCAATCGTTTTCATGCCTGCCTGCCAGTCTCCGGTAAATTTCACTTGGTATTTACCGCCGACGATAACCGCCGGAGTACCGCTGATTTGATAAGTATTGGTCAAATCTTCCATTCTTTTCGCTTGGGCCTGATTGCCGAAAGAATCATAGGCGGCAATCAGTTTTTTGCCGTCGAAACCCTTTTGTGCCGCCGCCCATTGCTTGAAGGTAGCGGAATCGGCCAAGTTAATCTTCTCTTCATAAACCGCACGGAATACAGCTTGGTTGGCCTGATACTTCAAACCTGAACTGTTGACGGCAGCCGCCACGCGTGCAAAGCCCAGCATTTCAGGTTGCCACACAACATGTTCGGTACGCAGGTAAGTGTCGGAAGGGAAGGTTTTCGCATGTTTCAGCAATACGGGATCCAAGTGGTAACAATGCACGCAGAAATAACCGAAAAACTCCAATACTTCGATTTTATCTGCCTGATTCTGGGGAATCGGCTTTGCCAGTACAGTGTAATCTTTACCTTCGGTCGCTGCATGAACATTAGCGGTCAATGCCAATGCGGCAACGGTAGTCAGCAATACGGTTTTCAATTTCATGTGTCTTCCTTAAGTTTTATTTCACTGTGCGGGCAAAACTGTCCACACCGTTCTGTTTAAGGGTTTGTTGCGCTTTCTGAGCCGCTTCTTTATTCATCCGGCCGCTTTGGACGCGATAAACGGACTTGCCGCCGGCTGCCGCCTCAACAATATTGGACGATACGCCCATCATCGCCAATTTGGCGCGGTGTGCTTCAGCGCTTTCACGGTTACCGAACGAACCCATTTGCAGCACGATACGGCCACCTTCTTCGGAAGACTGTGCTTGGCGTTCTTTTTTACGTTCGGCTTCTTTTTGGGCGGCTTCGGCGCGGGCTTCCTCACGGGCTTTTTCAATACTGCCGCTGTTTAAAATCTGCTCGGGTGTCGGTTTGGCCGCTTTCTTAGGCTCTTGTTTATCCTCATCGGCCTTTTTCTCGGCCGGTTTGGTTTCAGCTTTAGGTTTGGCTTTTTGAACCGGTTTTTCAACGGGTTTGGTTTCCGGTTTCGGCGGCACGGGTATTACTTCAGGAGGCGTTTCTTCGGTCTTTTCTACCGTTTCGGAAGCCTGTTGTTCCCGAATAAAACCGCCCAATACATCGGAAGCAGGCGTGCTGGCGGCACCGGAAGCCTGCTGAGGTGTCGACGCGGCAGGTTCGCTGCCTTTAGGCGTTAAAATTTCAGGCTTAGGCAGCTCTTTCGGGGCTTCCTCTTTAAAAGCTTTCTGATTGCTTTTATTTAAGAAAAATAACACGCCTGCAATCACAGCGGTTGCCAACAGCAAGCCAAGGATAAAACCCGAAAGGCCTTTACCGTATTGTTTTTTTGCGTTCATAAAATACCTTGTCTTTTTTATTCCGAGATGCCGTCTGAAAACACTTTCACCACCCGAATTTTCAGGCTGCTTATTTTAACAACATCTTGTGTTATTGGGCAAAAGCCCTTACAAAGCCCGACGAAAACTTACTGCCCGCAACACATGCGAGCGGTTTACCGTTTCATCATTGCCCAAATCCGCCAACGTACGCGCCACCCGTAAAATACGGTGGAAACTGCGGGCCGACAGCGATAGCTTTTCCAGCAATTCTCCCAACACTTGTTGGGCCTCTTTACTGACCATTGCAATAGTATCCAGTTCCGTAACACTCAGGGCGGCATTCACTTTACCCTGTCTCGAATACTGTTTTTCTCTTGCCGCTTCAACGCGTTTTAAGACTTCCGCACTGCTTTCGCCGGCCTCTTGCCGCGTCAGTTCGGCGGCGGAAAGGCCGGGTACTTCGATGGTTAAATCGATACGGTCGAGCAGCGGGCCGGAGATTTTGCTGCGGTAGCGGGCTATGCTTTCGGGCGTGCAGCGGCACGGCTTGACCGGATGGCCGAGATAACCGCACGGACACGGATTCATTGCTGCGACCAATTGGAACTTGGCAGGATAAACCGCTTTGTGTGATGCGCGGGAAATGTGAATTTCCCCACTCTCCAAAGGTTCGCGCAACACCTCTAAAACCTTGCGGTCAAACTCGGGAAGTTCATCTAAAAATAAAATTCCGTTGTGGGCCAACGAGATTTCTCCGGGCCCCGAATTTCCGCCGACTATGGCCACTTGGCTGGAAGTATGATGGGGGGTTTGATAAGGTTTCTTGTAGTCCAGTTCCTGCCTATGATTAGGCAGCAACGAGCGCAACGACCACACCTCAATCAATTCCTCGTCGGTCAGCGGCGGCAAAATACCGGGCAAACGTTGGGCGAGCATCGATTTTCCCGTGCCCGGCGGCCCCATCATCAGCAGGCTGTGCCCGCCCGCGGCGGCAATTTCCAAAGCCAACCGCGCCGTATGCTGGCCTTTAACGTCTTTCAAATCGGGGAAATTGATGTTTTCAGACGACCTGATATGCGCATCATAAACGGTTTGCGCCAATGGTTCGACCGCATTCAGATGGGCGGCAACTTGACCCAGACTGTCGGCACCGTAAACGGTGATGCCGCTCATTACTGCGGTTTGTTCGGCGTTTTCAGACGGCAGCACGAATGCCCTGCCCGCTTGCATGGCCTGCCAAGCCATTGCCAATGCGCCGCGCACGGAGCGCAAGGTGCCGGACAAAGCCAGCTCGCCGGCGAATTCATATTGCGGCAGTTTGTCGCCGGCGATCTGCCCCGATGCGGCCAAGATACCGATGGCGATGGGCAAATCAAAACGCCCCGACTCTTTGGGCAAGTCTGCGGGCGCGAGGTTGACGGTGATTTTTTTGGCGGGGAAATCGAATCCGCTCTGAATGATGGCCGCACGCACGCGGTCGCGGCTTTCTTTGACTTCGGTATCGGGCAGGCCGACGATATTGAAGGCGGGCAAACCGTTGGCAAGATGGGCTTCCACCTCGACCAACGGCGCATTCATGCCGTTTAACGCACGGCTGTAAACAACGGCTAAAGACATCTGTTTCAGACGGCCTTATTCGGTTTGTTCCGGCACTTCGGCGGTTTCTACCTGCTGGAGCGGCTGTTCGCCTTCGAGTTTGGCAAGGCGCGCTTCCAGCTCTGCCAATTTGGTGCGGGTTTTAATCAGCACTTGTTGTTGGATATCGAATTCTTCGCGGGTAACCAAATCCATGCGGTTGAATGCGCTGCCCAGCATGGCTTTCACGTTTTTTTCCACGTCTTTGGCGGGGCTGTTGGCGATGGTCTCGCTCAGTTTGGCAGACACTTCTTCAAATAGTTTTTTACCGATCATTTTGGTCTTCCTTCTTTTTAGGATGGGGTCTGTGGCATTGTATAGCGAATCAGGCCGTCTGAAAACCGCTGCACGGTGCACTTTCAGACGGCTTCGGCATGTTTTTGGCATTACCGGTGTTATTCTGCGGTAAAGGCCGTCTGAAAAACCTCGTTGCCGATATGGATGTCGGCCAGATAATCATTGCGGTTTTGCGTGCACACCGGCAGGCGGATTTGGTTTGCCGCCCATGTGCCGTCTTCCTGACGGACGAGTTTGTAGCGGTTGAAACCCATATCCATGTTGCTCATCGAAAAGCTCACAAACACTTCCGGCACCGACGGCCCGACATCGCGCACCACGATATCGAACGGGGCTTTGGCGGAAACATTTTCACTGAACTTCACGGTCGCACCGTTTGGCAACCGGCAGCCCGTGCGTACATTACAAGCGGCTTCGCTTACCGGCGTGATATCGGGCTGCTGCCCTTGCCACCACAACAAAGAAACAACTTTCACGGCAGCAAACGCCAGCAGCACAACGGCAATCAAAATTTTCTGGTTTCGGGTTAATTTCGACATTTTCAGACGGCCTCAAAACAATCAAAAATCTAGTGATAACAACTCAATCAAAATAAAAAATCGGGCGTGCTGCCTTCAGGCCCATTCGGTTTCATCGTTAACCAATACCGTATGCGCCCCCAACGCCAACCAGCGGTTGCGGTATTTTCCCGCCGCGTCAGGTGCAGCGGATACCACCAAAGGCACGGAAACCCCGTCTTCCAACACCGAACAAACCGCTTCCGCCGCAGCCGGATTCTGCACCCGCCACACCACCACATCGGCATCTTGCACGTGCGGCCATTGTTCCGGCCGGGAAATCACCACCCAAACGCTGTCGGCTTCCGGCATTTTGCCGCGCTTCACCAACGCGGTTTCTTCAATCAAAACATTTCCATGCTGCCGCTCCGCCGACTCAAACGGCACCACACGGTATCCGCCCATTCCGTTTTCGCCATACAAGCCCGTTTTCAGACGGCCTTGAAGCTCCGTCGGCACCGCCAGCGCAGCCAGCAGCGGGCCGTTGGCAGGCAGCATCGGCGATACGTCGAAATCCCCCGCCCGCTGCCACGACCAAGCCTGCCCTTCGCGTGCTTGAATTTCTCCCGACCAATCCCCCGCTTCCACACGGAAAAAACGCAGATGCACCCGCGCGTGCTCGTAATCGTGAATCTTAGTCAGCCACGGCCGTGCTTGGCGGATTTGAATGCCCAACTCTTCCTCAAACTCGCGCTTTAACGCCTGCAACTCCGTTTCGCCCGCCTCAACCTTGCCGCCTGCGAATTCCCAATAGCCCGCATAAGGCTTACCTTCGGGGCGCGAACTGAGCAAATAGCGGCCCTGCTCGTTCAACACGACACCGGCCACCACACGAACCAATGGACGGGAAGAATCCATTATTTTATTTTCTCCAAACCACACTGAAATTTTTGCGAAAAACGGAATATACAGAAATGCCCGAAAGCCGTCATCCGCCTCATAGCCACCGCCACCGCTTAAATCGACGGCGCACACAATATATACTTAAACCGGTTATTGAAAAACCTATCCGGAATAACTTGTATTTTCATCGGCACAATGCTATTTTCAGCCTACTTTAATTCTGCATTCCGCTCAACCGCCGCCGACCGTCTATGCCTGCCCCGACCAATCCGCCATCCGCATCCCGTAACAAACGTAAACAAACCGGCCTATCCCGATTGGCCGTCTTGCCCGTGCTGCTTACCGCCTTAGCCCTGAACGGCTACGGCTACAACGGACGCGCTTTTGCCGCCGCGCCCGTTGCGGCAGCTTCGCAAAGCGAAGTTTTTTATCAAGGCAACCTATTGGAAAACGCCACCGCCCTGCAAGCCGCCGAAGACGCTTTGAAAAACCTGCCGCTGCTTCAAGGCAAAGCCGTTAATGTGTATGAAAGCGTAGACTTTTTCGACGGCGTGCGCCCGCGCATCGAAGTCGATATCCAAGACCCCAACCAACCCGAAAAAATCGACCACTACATTTACGAACGCGGCCGATGGACGCTTACCCAAACCATGCGTATCCCCGCCGCGGAACGCATCGCCCGCTACCAATACCTCACCCCGCTTGCCAAAGTCCACTTTGCCGATGTCGTGCCCGTTGCCCGCAACTGGTCGGCCAAAGCAAAATCCGTCGATGCCGTTATCACCGAACCTTATTACGTTTCTTTCGTATTGCTCGGCAAGCAAAAGAAACGCTTCTGGCACACCGCTACCATCGAAGCCGTGGGCGCGCAGTATTATTTGAGCTTTCATGAAGATGGGAAGGTCTGGGAATTTAAGAAGTTGTGAGGTATGGATAAATGAGGTCGTCAGAAAAATTGATTTCAGACGGCCTTTTAATTATGCTATATCTTAATCAATTAGATAATAATTAATATTTTAATTACAACTATTTATAACTAACTTTGACAAAGAAAAGGAGAACAAATGGCTTACATCTCTAGATTTAATTTTGGACGATTAATTGCTGACAGAGAAACGACGCTCAATAATGATGACCTAACAAGGGAGTGTAATAAAATTTACGCAAATAAAGATATTGATTGGTTCAGCGATTTAGAGAAAAAGAGATTATTTTTGTGCAAAATATTACTGACTGAACCAAATAATCCTCTATTTCAAAAAATAATATGTAATAAGTGGATAAAAATCCAAACTACAGATAACTTTAAAAAAGCCAAAAAACCAAGAGAACCCAGATTTCATCGGGATAAATACTGCGAGTGGCTTAATAAAGATTATGAAAATTATAACTTACCTGCTAATTTTTTAGAATTTTACAAAACAAAAGGTGTAGAGGAGTTTAGATTATGGTTTAAGACACCTATCATTGATCACAGAAATAATGAAATAAGGACACCTGAAGATTGGATTAATAATGGGGATAAGATGAAATTTCTCGCTCAAGTAGAAACAAAATGGAATAAAGTTAGCTGGTCTAATTTTGAGAAACAATTTCGTCCTAATAGTGGAAGAGAAAGTTTTGACAATTGGAATTTAAAAAAAATAGAAGAGAAAATAGATCAATTATTAACTAAATTTGATAGTTGGTATCTATCTTTAAGTGAAGAAGACCAAATTAGAATAAATAAAATAAAAAATAAAAATATCACAACAAAAGAAGATCTAGAAATCAAATTTAAAAAAGAATTTAGATTTTCAATGAAAGATCTTCTTCTGACTTACTATTATGCTACTGCTATAAATTCTAATATACCTATAGAAAATACAACTATTCTTGAAAAATTAGGATTTAAGCCTTGTAAAAAATGTTATCCCAACACAAAAAATATTGATATCACAGATATTACCAATTCGACGATAATAAAAAATTTTGAAGATGATTAAATTTAGGCTTAAAAAGCAAGAGGCCGTCTGAAATGTTCAGACGGCCTCTTGCTTTCGGCTTTTTAAAAACTATTTCAATCCGCTCAAATAAGTATCGCTGTCGTCAATCCCCAATTCAATCCACATCGGCAGGTGGTCGCTCATGCGGTAGGTGCGCCAGTCTTTGAAGCTGCGGCCGGGCTTGGTTTCGCGCTCTTGGGCGTAAGCGGCTTCGTCTTCCAAGCGGTAAACGTGTTCGAAGAAGTCGAATACGCCTGCGCGTCCGGTGGGCTTGAGTTTGGCAAGCTGTTTGTAGTAGGCGATTTGGTCGTAGTGGCGGTCTTTGGCGACGTTGGAGCCAGGGATGGTTTTGAGTTCTTCGGGAACGACGAATCCGGCTTCAGTAATCGCCTGCATGGTTACGTCGCTGCGGTTGAAGATGTTGAAGTCGCCGAGCATGATGAGGTTGTCGGGCTTCACTTCTGCGCCGGGTTGGTATTGCGGTGCGCCGGAAAGTTTGGCGGCGTGTTTGGCGATGGTGCGGCTGAATGATTTGATTTCGTCGAATCGGCGCGGATCGACGGCCACGCCTTTGCCGTAGTAGATGTGTACGGTGGCGAGGGTGAGGTAGACCCAGCCTGCTTTGAAGCCTGCCACATAGGGTGAACGGGCGAGTTGCAAGGGTTCTTGTTCGGCGTTTTTGTCTTTGGGCAGTACGAGTTCGGCGGCCAAGCCGGTGAAGCTGACTTTGCGGCGGTCATAGAGATAGGCCATGCGCTCGGAGTTGCCGGACGTGCCTAGGGTTACGTCGGTAACGAGAAACTGCCAGTTGTCGCCGAGCAGCCGTTGCAGGTGTTGCAGCGGGTAGAGGCCGTCGCGCACTTCTTGGATGGCAATAAGGTCGAAATGGTTGAGGATTTCGGCAATGTAGTAATAGGCTTCTTCGCTGCGGTAGCCGTATTTGCCGGAATCGAACTCGCGGATGTTCCATGTGGCAAGCAGCAGGGTGTCGGAAACGGTGCGGGTGGGAATCTGTTCGGCCAAGGCTCGGCGCAGGCGTTGCAGGCCTTCGATGGTGCGGTGGCGGGCGGAGGTGTCTTTGACTCTTTTGAGTCCGGCGTAGTAAGCCATGATTTCTCCTCGGGGCGGTTGTCGGGTGTTGGGTTTTCCTGCGTATATTTCAAATTTATCACTTTGTTTATGCAGACGAAAGTTGTTTGCAGACGGAAAAGGGCCGATTTTCAGAAGGCCTTGTTTTATATCAATCCCGAATTGGCCCGGCTATTTGTTTCGAATAGATAGTTTAATTTGTTTCGTGCGGTAAGATGGTATTGATGATATGATTTTTTGATTGCTTTTTCAGGTAGATTGCTTGTTTCGACAGGGAAAAACAGGCCGTCTGAAAAAAGTTAATATGAACACGAATCGGATTTTCAGCTTTATTTGCGACAAGAATGATTTTCAGACGGCCTCCAAGCTGAAGAGGCCGTCTGAAAAACCAAGATACCTATGAATAAACTCACCGACATCTTTTGGCAAAGTGCGCGTTTGGAATGGCACTATCTGAGCCGTGAACGCTGGGAGCTTTCGCTGCTGCTGTGGTTGCCGCTTGCCAGCGTATTGCTGGTGTGGTGGATGTTTGCCCACGCGGCCATCACCGATCTGCCGGTCGGCGTGCTGGATAAAGACCACAGCGCCTTATCGCGCCAAGTGGTGCGTTATCTCGACGGCGCACCGGCTTTGAAAGTGGCGCAGACTTACACCGACGAACGCGCTGCGCAACAGGGTTTGGACAGAATCGACGTATACGGCGTGGTGGTGATTCCCGACGGTTTTTCCCGACAGCTCAAGCAAGGCGGGGCTTCGCCGTTGATTTTGCAGCTCAACGGGCAGTTCGGTTCGTTTTCCGGCGTATTGGTGCGCGACGTGCAGGCCGTGGCGGGCACGCTCTCGGCGGGGGTAGAAATGAAAGCCCTCAACAAACGCGGCGCTTCGCCGCAACAGGCGGAAAATACGTTCAGCCCGATACGCACGAGCACTTCCGCGCTGTTCAATATTTCCACCGACTACCAGCAATTTCTGGCCGCCACGCTGATTCCGGGGCTGCTGCACATTTTGGCCATGACCGCCGGTGCGGTGGCTTTCGGACGGGAAATCCGCGATAAAAGCCTGCACGATTGGCTGACGGCGGCAGGCTGCCGTCTGAAAGACGGCCATATCCGCTTTGGCGATGCCATGTCCGCTTTGTGCGGCAAGCTGCTGTGGCCGACATTGGCCTTTACCGTATGGAGCGGCATGCTGTTGTGGCTGCTGGCGCAAACGCATGATGTCGGCGGGTTGTCGTGGCTGGCCGCATTTTTAGGGCTGTGTTTGATGATGCTGGTGTCGTTGTGGCTGGGCGTGATCGCCACCGCTTTGCCGATGTCGCTGCGTATGGGGCTGTCTACCACCGGCTTCATTACCGCGCCTGCTTTCGCCTTTTCGGGCATTGCGTTTCCGCGTATCGCCATGCCCCAATGGGCACGGAATTGGTCGGACATATTGCCGCTCACGCATTATCTGGAATTACAGCAAGGGTTGCTGGAAATGGGCATACCGTGGCAATGGTCGGCCGCGCCGCTGTTGTGGTCGGCATTGGCCGCAGTTCTGCTGTTGTCGGTTGCAACCAAATTGTCGCAACGCGCCTACCGTCTGCCCGAACGTTGGGGCGCACGATAGTTTTTCAGACGGCCTCTTCAGCTTGGAGGCCGTCTGAAAACACGATGGCCAATAAACTTTGTTTCTGCTGTGCCTTGTTGTCTCGTATCAAAAAACAAACTGCAAAACTTTCCCGAACCATGAAACAGAAAATCTTCACCGCCGCATTTATCGACACCGTCCGCAGCATTTTTTCTGACAAAGGCGTGCTGCTGATGTTGGCAATCGCACCTGTGCTTTACGGCTTTTTCTATCCGTGGCCGTACAGCACGCAGGCGGCGCGGCGGATTCCGGCGGCAATCGTCGATTACGACAAAAGCACTTTGTCGCAGCGCATCATCCGTATGGCAGAAGCCAGCCCGCGTTTGGACGTTCGGGTGATGCCCGGCGAGAACGATGCGAAAACAGCCTTGTGGAAAGGGGAAATCGGCGGCTATATGGTGCTGCCCGCCGGTTTGAAAAACGATGTGATGATGCAGCGTCCCGCACGGGCGGGGGTGTTGGCCAACGGCAGTTATCTCTTAGTCAGCAAAGAAGTGCAAACCGGTTTTGCCGAAGTGGTCGGCACGGTTTCGGCAGGCATTCAAATCAAACGCCTGCAAGCGGGCGGCATGACTTCGGAACAAGCCTTTGCCGCGCAAAATCCGATACCGTTTGCGATGCAGGTGCAATACAACCCGACTCAAGGCTACGGCAATTATGTCGTGCCGGGCGTGGCGGTGCTGATTGTGCAGCAGCTTTTGATGATGGGTTCGGCGCTGTTGGTGGGCACATGGCGCGAACAGAAACGGCAATACGCCACCATGCAGGCGTGGGCGGGCAGAATTGCCGCGCTTTCGGTGATGGGCTGGCTGATGTCGCTGTTTTACTTCGGCTGGGTGTTTTATATCCAAGACTACGGGCGCGGACAGAATATCGGCGGCATGTTGACGTTCACACTGCTGTTCGCGCCTACGGTTGCCACGCTCGGCTGTTTGTTCGGGCTGTGGTTTCAGAAACGCGAGCGTTCTTTGCAACTGTTGATGTTCACGTCGATTCCGATGTTTTTTCTCAGCGGCTATGCTTGGCCTGCCGAATTGCTGCCGCTGCCGTTACAGTGGTTGCGCTGGCTGATTCCGAGCACGGCGGGCATTCAGGCTTCGGTGCGCTTCAACCAAATCGGCACGCCGTTTGCCGATGCTGCGTATCTGCTGCTGGTGTTGTCGGCATTGC
The DNA here is from genome assembly GCF_030504625.1 of Neisseria sp. MVDL19-042950. Lineage (GTDB taxonomy): Bacteria > Pseudomonadota > Gammaproteobacteria > Burkholderiales > Neisseriaceae > Neisseria. Next base: position 30,068 of record NZ_JAUKWH010000011.1, read on the forward strand.
TGGCGGGTTATTTGTCCATATTGCTGTGGTATGTGAAAACACACCGCTCCCCTGCTCCGCACCCTTGAAACGCCCGAACAATTTACACGCACAAAAAGGCCGTCTGAAAAATTTCAGACGGCCTTGTCTTTTTTAAAACAATAAAAATCTGAAACGATAATCGGCAAAAATCATCGGAAAACTTATGAAAAGGAAATAAAATCATTAAGTTGCATCGTTTTCCGCATTATTGGGGTTTTATATCGCAATAAAGTTAATAAGAGAAATTTATTGCTTTTGTGCTAGAATTCAAGAATTTTATTTCACACACCTTACACACCTTCGAGATTTTTATGACAACAACCAAACAAGTGAGCCAGAAAACCGGCATCGGCATGTTTTTTATTCTTTTGCTGGCATATATTACTTTTGCCGCAAGCTGGGTAGGCGGGTCGACCTTAAGCCCGCAAATTCTGGACACCTATTTCGACGGCCACGTTTCTTCCGTTATAGGCCAAGTCATCAACTACACCATCACCATCGCCAGAATTTTCGCGAATTTTTTGGCGGCTTACTTTCTGATTAAGCTGGGCGTGAAAAAAGCAGTAACGCTGGCACTGGGGCTGCTGTGCTTCGCCTTGATTGCAATTTGGCTGCCGAATTATTGGCTCTATACCGTTGCGCGGATGATTATGGCATTGGGCGGTTCGATGATTATGGTGTATATGAACCCGATTGTCGCCCGCTTCGTCAGCCAGCACTATAAACTGACGTATAGCGCACTGATTACCGCGTCTTACAACATCGGTGCTTTCATTATCGCCATTCTGTTTACCCTTTGGTCCGACGAGCTGCACGCCGATTGGCGCGTAACCTTGTCCGCCATCGCATTGCTGACCGTTATATTCTTCACTTTATGGTTGGTTAAAGCCGAAAACTTCGACACCGCAGGCCATTCCGACGGTTCGGGAAAACAATACGGCTACAAACAGGCTCTGGCCGATCCGTTTATCTGGAAAATTTCTTTGGGCTTCGGCGGTTATCTGTTTTTGTATGTGATGTCTTTAACCAGCCTTCCCGCGATATTCCCCAAGCATGTCGACACCATCAATAAAAGCATGATGCTGCTTGCGGTGAGCGGAGGCGGCATCCTCGGCACGCTGATTATGATGCGTGTGAAACTGGAGCGTGCGCGCCGCCCCGTGCTGTTGCTGGCGGGAGTCGGCATGATCGGCGCAATGGCGGCGGCCTTCGTAACGGCGCAGGCCATGCCTGCCGCCGCTTATGCGCTGATGTTCGTTTCGGGCTGCATCATGTTTATGCAATACCCCGTTTTCCTCAACCTGCCGCATGAATTGCCCGATATGTCGCCGCAACGGATTACCATCATGTTCGGCCTGATTTGGGCATTGGCTTACAGCCTCTATACAATCCTGAATTTCTTATGGAGCCTGATACTCGACCACACCGGCTGGACGACATCGCTGGTATTCTATTTCTCCTGCTCCTGCCTGTATCTGCTGGCCGTGTATCTGCTGCCCGAAACTTACCGCAAACCGGCAAACTGATTCGGCCGCAATCCCGCCCGGCCGGCTCCAACCGTTACCGGCTGCAAAAACAATCAGGCCGTCTGAAACATTATTTTCAGACGGCCTGAAATGTAACAGCCGCTATCAGTATTTACCTTCTTCGGCCTGCAAACCTTGCACGATTTCCACACCCGAGCTTGTGCCCAACCGCGTTGCACCCGCTTCGATGTATTTTTGCGCATCGGCCAAATTTTTTATGCCGCCGCTGGCTTTGACTTGGGCTTGGCCGCCAACCGCTTTTTTCATCAGACCCACATCGTCCGGCGTTGCTCCACCTGTACCGAAACCGGTAGAAGTTTTCACAAAATCGGCACCGGCATTGACGGTAAGCTCGCACGCTTTGGTTTTTTCCCCGTCGCTTAAATAACAAGTTTCAATGATCACTTTCAACACATTGTTGCCGATGGCCCGTTTGATTTCGCGGATTTCCTGCTCCACCAAGTCATAGTCTCCGCTTTTTAACGCCCCGATATTGATCACCATATCGATTTCCGAGGCACCGTCTTTCACAGCCTGCGTCGCCTCAAAAACCTTGACCTCTTTCGCCATTGCCCCCAAGGGAAAACCGACCACCGCCGCCACTTTAACCCCGCTGCCGGCCACTTGGCTTGCGGCGAACGCCACATTGGCACCGTTCACACATACCGAAAAAAAACCGTGCGCTTTGGCTTCGTCGCACAACTTCCGAATGTCTTCCTGACGGGCAACGGCTTTAAGCAGCGTGTGATCTATGTATCGGGCCACTTCCATTTTCTCATCCTCATTTCGTTAACATATTTATAACGATACGCCCTATCGCAAGCAGACTCAACCGTTTTCCCGAAGACAACTCCAAAGGCCGTCTGAAAACATCTTTTCAGACGGCCTCCAAAGCCTGTTGCTGACACCGCACCAATTCGGCAATTCCTTTTTGTCCCAACGCAATCAGCGCGCCCAGCTCTTCGACGCTGAACGGCGCACCTTCCGCCGTGCCCTGTATTTCGATGATTTTGCCCGAAGCGGTCATAACGATATTCACATCACTGTCGCAACCCGAATCCTCGGGGTAATCCAAATCCAGCAACGGCACGCCGCCGACCACGCCCACCGACACGGCAGCCACCGCTTCGCGGATAGGGTTTTGCATCAGCATACCGGCCTCCAAAAGTTTGTTAACCGCCATCTGCAAGGCCACAAACGCACCGGTAATCGAAGCCGTGCGCGTGCCGCCGTCGGCCTGAATCACATCGCAATCAATCAAAATCTGACGCTCGCCCAGTTTTTCCAATTCGACCACCGCCCTCAGCGAACGGCCGATTAAACGTTGGATTTCCTGCGTGCGGCCGCTTTGTTTGCCCGCAGCGGCCTCGCGACGCATACGGGAAGCAGTGGAAGCGGGCAGCATGCCGTATTCCGCCGTTACCCAGCCCTGATCTTTGCCGCGCAGAAACGGCGGCAGGTTTTCATCGATCGAAGCCGTGCAGATAACTTTGGTATTGCCGAATTCAATCAGGCACGAACCGTCGGCATGCGGCAAAAAATTCGGCGTGATTTTAATATTGCGCAAAGCATCGGCGGGGCGCGAAGTGCGGGTGTAGGCGGTCATAAAAATTCCTCCGATATCAAACCGGCGGATTATAACACGCCGGTTTGTGGTATATTTTTAAAGATTTCACTCGATATTTTTTAAAACGGAGTAAAACACCATGACTATCCACAGCATGACCGGCTTTGCCAATGCCGCAGGCGAATGCGGCGGCAAACGCATCAATCTGGAAATCCGCGCCGTCAACCACCGCTATCTCGACGTACAGTTCCGCATGCCCGACGATTTACGTTATCTGGAAAGCACCTTGCGCGAAACCATCGCCGCCCAAGCAGCCCGCGGCAAACTCGAATGCCGCATCCAAGTTCAAGACATCGGCCAAAGTGCGCAAGGGCTGGACGTAAATCAGGAATTGGTCGGCCGGCTCGCCAAACTCAACGAACAATGGCGCAAAGAATACAAAGAACTGGGCAAACTCACCGTGGCCGACATTCTCAAATTCCCCGGCGTGTTGGTCAGCCAGAACGAAGATGAAGAAGCATTCGCCGAAACAGTGAAAAGCCTCTTGAAACAGGCATTAACCGACTTTACCGCCGCCCGCGAACGCGAAGGTGAAAAACTGGAACAACACCTGCTGGTGCGTTTGGAAGTGATGGAAAAAATCGTCGACAACCTCAACACGCTCTTCCCTGCCCTGCTCGAAGCACACATGGAAAAAATCCGCACCCGCCTGCAAGAAGCCGTTGCCAACATTGAAAACGACCGCTTGCAGCAAGAATTCGCCCTATTTATGCAGAAAGCCGACGTAGACGAAGAATTCAGCCGCCTGCGCACCCACATCGGCGAAGTGCGCCGCATCGTTACCACCGCCAAAGGCAGCGTCGGCAAACGCTTAGATTTTCTGATGCAGGAACTCAACCGCGAAGCCAACACACTCGGCAGCAAATCCATCGCCTCTGAATGCACGCAGGCTTCGGTCGAATTGAAAGTGCTTATCGAGCAAATGCGCGAACAAGTGCAAAACATCGAATAACATTCCGCCAAACCCGCAAAAAAGCTGTGGTTATTTTTCAGACGGCCTTTAGGTATAATTCAGGCCGTCTGAAAACATTAGAAACATCGGAACCCCAATGGCCGCCTCACCCGAAGCCAAATATACGGAAGAAACCGTATTATGGATCAAACACCACACACCCAAATTAATCACATTCGCCATCTCCCGCCCCGAAGCCTACCGTTTTTCGGCCGGCCAATTTTCACGTTTAGGCTTCCGTGACGGCGAAGGCTTTATCTGGCGCGCCTATTCCGTCGTTTCCGCCGAATATGCCGACACCCTCGAATATTTCGCCGTATTGATCGAAGGCGGCCCCATGTCGGCCAAGTTCGCCGCCATGAAAGCAGGCGACGCCATCCTGCTTGACAAAAACGCCACCGGCTTTCTGCTGCCCGAACGCTTTCCCGACGGCAAAGATTTAGTAATGCTCTGCACAGGCTCCGGCATCGCACCGTTTTTATCCATTTTGGAACAACCCGAAATCTGGCAGCGTTTCGACCACCTCGCCCTTGCCCATTCGGTATCTTATGCCGATGAATTGATTTTCAACAACCGCATCGCCGCCCTTGCCGAGCATCCGCTGATTGAAGAACATTTCCACAAGTTGGTTTTTGTACCCGTTGTAACCCGCGAAACCACCAAAGGCGCACTCGGCAAACGCCTGCCCGAACTGTTAAAAAACGGCGAACTGGCCGCCGCATTCGATATGCAGTTCACCCCTGCCGACACCCGCTTCATGATCTGCGGCAACCCCGCTATGGTAAAAGACACCTTCCAAGCCCTGCTCGACATGGGTTTTACTATGCACCGCAACCGCATTCCGGGGCAAATCATGATGGAAAACGGGTTTTAACGGGCTTTGATAAACCGCTTGATGCTTATTGAAGAGGCCGTCTGAAGACATTTTCAGACGGCCTTAATATTACAAGTGTTATCTCAAGCAATTTGTATAACAGTTGCCCTGTGTAAACAGTAACGATACAATTGCCGTAAACAATAGCGATACAACCATGATTATTTCCTTTCAACACAAAGGGCTGGAACGGTTTTACAAAACAGGCAGCAAGTCGGGCATACAAGCTACTCATGCCGCCAAACTTGCCCGTATCCTCGCCCGATTGAATGCGGCAAGCGTGCCGTCTGATATGAATATTCCCGGCTGGAATCTGCACCCGCTTTCCGGCGATTTGAAAAATCATTGGAGTGTGAAAGTAAACGGAAATTGGCGCGTTACTTTCAAGCTGGACAACGGCCATGCCGAAATCGTGGATTATCAGGATTACCATTAGGAGCAAGATTATGTTGATGCACAATCCCCCCCATCCTGCGGAGGTTATCCGTGAAGACATCCTGCCCGAATTGGGCTTGAGCGTAACCGAAGCTGCCAAGCAACTGGGCGTTTCCCGCGTTACCTTATCGCGCCTGCTAAACGGCAAGGCAGGCATCAGCGCAGATATGGCCATCCGCCTGCATAAATGGCTGGGAGATGACAGCCCCAGCCCTGAAAGCTGGCTGCACCAACAGGCCAACTATGACTTATGGCAGGCCATGCAGAAAAACATACCCGAGGTTACTCCCGCTTATACAGCTTCACCTGCTTGATAATGGGAAATATGGGCTTTGGCAATTTTTAAGTTGAAATCAAACAAGAGGCCGTCTGAAAGCGTTTTCAGACGGCCTCTATGGCAAACATTACAACTGTTATTAATCTACATTTTCCGGTGGAGCAATACCGACATCCATAAGCCGTTTACGAGCAATTTTAAGCTGCTCAGGCGTAAAAAGCTGATTCCACGGTGATTGTAAAACCAAATACTCCACGCTTAATTTAAGAGCTTCTTTTCCTCCGCACATAAATAATTCTGTAAATCCATCGCTCGGCTTGGTAGAAGCCAAAAGCTTGTCAGCAGCCGCTTTTCCACCTTGCTCCAAAACCATTTGCTTAAATCGTGTTGCTCGATAAGGTTTTTTCAAATCCAAAGCTTTATCATAAATGGCCAGCATCGCTGCATGAAATTTTTCTTCAAGTTGATTTTGCATTACCAGTCTCCTTTGTCATTGTTAAAAATAACTAAGGCCGTCTGAAAGCATTTTCAAACATTTTCAGACGGCCTCTTAACCCATATAAACCAATCAATTCTTCATCGACTGCACCGGAGCGGGAATGCGTCCGCCGCGGTTCACGAACACTTCGCACGAACCTTCTTTCACGGGCATGATCGGTGCGTATCCGAGCAGGCCGCCGAATTCTACGCTGTCGCCCACGTCTTTGCCCGGCACGGGGATAATGCGCACGGCGGTGGTTTTGCTGTTGATCATGCCGATGGCGGCTTCGTCGGCGATGATGCCGGAAATGGTTGCGGCGGAAGTGCTGCCCGGCACGGCCACCATATCCAAGCCTACGGAGCAGACGGCGGTCATGGCTTCGAGTTTGTCCAAAGTCAGCACGCCCGATTCGGCGGCGGCAATCATGCCTTCGTCTTCGGAAACGGGGATAAATGCGCCGCTCAAGCCACCTACTGCGCTTGAGGCCATCATGCCGCCTTTTTTCACGGCATCGTTCAGCAAGGCTAAGGCAGCGGTGGTGCCATGGGTGCCGCACACGCTCAAGCCCATTTCTTCGAGAATGCGGGCAACCGAATCGCCGACGGCGGGCGTGGGTGCCAGCGATAAATCGAGAATGCCGAACGGAATGCCGAGCATTTTACTGGCTTCGTGTCCGATCAATTCGCCGACGCGGGTGATTTTGAAAGCGGTTTTTTTCACTACTTCGGCCACTTCGGTCAACGTTCCGGCATGGGAATTTTCCAAAGCGGCTTTCACTACGCCGGGGCCTGATACGCCGACGTTGATGATCGCATCGGCTTCGCCTGCGCCGTGAAACGCACCGGCCATAAAGGGGTTGTCTTCAACGGCATTGCAAAAAACGACGATTTTGGCGCAGCCGAAACCTTCGGGTGTGATTTCGGCGGTTTCTTTAATGATTTCGCCCGCCAGTTTTACCGCGTCCATATTGATGCCCGCGCGTGTGCTGCCGATATTGATAGAACTGCACACGATATCGGTGGTTTTCATGGCTTCGGGAATGGAGCGGATCAGCACTTCGTCCGACGGCGACATGCCTTTTTGCACCAATGCGGAAAAGCCGCCGATAAACGATACGCCGATGTCTTTGGCTGCTTTATCCAGCGTTTGGGCGATGCTTACATACGAATCGGCGTGGGTGGCCGCGGCGATTTGGGCAATCGGGGTAACGGAAATGCGCTGGTTCACAATCGGCACGCCGTATTTGGCGGAAAGGTATTGCGCGGTCTTCACCAAATCTTTGCCGATGCGGGTGATTTTGTTGTAGATGTTTTGGTTGAGGATGTTGATGTCGGCACTGATGCAGTCGTGCAGGTCGATGCCGATGGTGATGGTGCGCACGTCGAAATTCTGGTCGGCCACCATGCGCACGGTTTCTAATATTTCGCTGGATTGAATGCTGGTCGTCATGGTTTCAATCCTTTAAATGCGGTGCATGGCGTTGAAAATTTCTTCGTTTTGCATACGGATGTCGAGCGCGAGTTTTTTGCTCTCTTCTGCAAACAGATCCAGCATTTCCTGACGCGTTTTCGGGCATCTTGCCGTGTCCACCAAAATAATCATGGTAAAAAAATCGTCCATCAGTTGTTGGCTGATGTTGAGGATGTTGATTTGGTTTTCGGCGAGGATTTTAGACACGTCGTACACAATGCCGACGCGGTCTTTGCCGATTACGGTAATCACTGAATTGCTCATGTTGCGTTTCCTTGTTTCGAGTTGAGTTTGCAATCGGGTTTCAGACGGCCTGCGTATGGAAGAGGCCGTCTGAAAATAAATATAGATAAAGGCGTTATTTCTCCGCTACCGCAAAAGCCAGCACCTTGTCTTCTTCATCGCTCATGCTCAGATGCACGCGCTTGATGCCTTTTTCTTTCAGCCATTTTTGCAGTTCGGGTTCGCAATGGAATTCGGGTTTGCCCAATGCGTCATGACCGATACCGATGTTGCGCAGGCTGACGGGCGAACGGATACCGGTGCCGACGGCTTTGGCAAAGGCTTCTTTGGCGGCAAAACGTTTCGCCAAGAAATTCACGGGGCGACCGGCTTGCGGATATTCGAGCAGTTCGATACGGCTGAGCAGGCGTTCGGCAAAGGCTTGTCCGTATTTTTTATGCAGCTTTTCGATGCGGCTCAGGGCAACGATGTCGGTACCGATTCCGTAAATCATGGTGTTTCCTTTGAATGGTTATTTCAGACGGCCTGAATCAGTCTCAATTAATTAATAAGGCAGCGAGCGTGCTCTGAACATCACTTCCTTCATCTGGCGGATGGCTTCGGGCAGGCCGATAAAAATTGCCTGAGCCATCAGCGAATGGCCGATGTTCAGTTCGTGAATGGCCAGAATTTTGGCAATCGGGCTGACGTTGTGGATAGTCAGGCCGTGGCCTGCGTTCACCACCAAACCCAAATCGCTGCCGAAATTCGCGCCTTCTTCAATCCGCAGCAATTGCGCCTGACGCTCTTGCGGCGTTTCGGCATCGGCATACGCACCGGTGTGCAGTTCGATTACCGGCGCACCGACATCGCGTGCCGCCTGAATCTGGGCTTCATCGGCATCAATAAACAGGGAAACGCGGATGCCGGCATCGGTGAGGGTTTTGGTGAACTCGGCGATTTTGTCTTGCTGCGCCAGCACGTCCAAGCCGCCTTCGGTAGTTACCTCTTCGCGCTTTTCGGGCACGATACACACGTCTTCAGGCATCACCTGCAAAGCGTTTTCCAGCATTTCTTCCGTTAAGGCCATTTCCAGATTCATGCGCGTGCGGATGGCCTGTTTGATGGCGAACACGTCAGCATCTTTGATATGGCGGCGGTCTTCGCGCAAATGCAGGGTAATCAAGTCTGCGCCGTGGGTTTCGGCAATCAGCGCGGCTTCAAGCGGGCTGGGGTAAATGGTGCCGCGTGCATTGCGCAGGGTGGCAACGTGGTCGATGTTTACGCCTAACAACATGGGAAATCCTTTCGTGTTTTGTCTTTTCAGACGGCCTTTCTGTTGCGGTTTCATCTTCAGGCCGTCTGAAATTGCTGCATCTGCTGCAATACCTGCCGCGATTTGATGCCCTCCGGCAGACGGAAGTCCAACAGCATGCGGGTAAGCCGCAGTGCCTGCTGCATGCTTTCGCCGTTTTCAAACTCGCCGTTACGAAGCTGGATCAGGCTGCTGCCGTCCACCGCAATCCCTTCCGCCTCAGCCGGCAGCAAACCGTTTGCCTGCTCGAGTGGCAGCGGTGCGTGTTCGGGGCGCAGCCAGTAGCGGCGTTCCGCAGTAACTGCTTCGCCGTGTTCGTCTTGGTGCAAATCAGGGGCGAAACCGAGTTCGGTTAGCAACGTCCATTCAAAGCGGCGCAAGGCGGCAACATGGTTGGCTTCGTTGGCAATCGTCTGCATCACGGTATGCAGTGCATCGTAAAGGGCGGGATGCGGATCTTCGCGGGCAGTGAGTTTATACACCAGTTCGTTCACATACAAACCGCTAAACAGCGCCCTGCCCTGCGGCTGCCGCCAACCGCCCAGCCATTCGGCACGGTGCAGGGTTTTCAATTCCTGCGAACCATACCACGAGGCACTCATCGGCACAAACGGCACCAGCACGCCGCGCAATTCGCTCTGCCGTTTGCGCGCGCTGCGTGCCAGCAAAGCCACGCGCCCGTAGCGGCGACTGAACACTTCCAGCCACAAACTGCTCTCGCGCCACGGCTTGGCGGTAAGCAGAAAAGCGGGTTCGTGATTGATGCGGTGGGTTTGGGCAGCCATGTTCAAAATATAAAATAAAACGTGCGTTATTATAGCCGAATCAATGCAGCATGACTTTGCGGAACCGGCGGTTAATCTATATAAAGAGGCCGTCTGAAATCTGTTTTCAGACGGCCTCTTGAAGCCTGCGGTAAAGACGGTGTTTAGTTATATTCAAAATGATAAACAAAGGCCGTCTGAAAAACTTTGAACCGCCGTAAGGCTACTTTTTCTTTTTCGGCAGGATAAAGCGCATTTTCAAACCGTTCGGCTTCACGTTTTCGGCAATGATTTTACCGCCGTGCTGCTCGACAATGTGTTTGGTTAGTGCCAACCCCAAACCCGTACCCGGTTTTTGCGCGCTGCTGTCGGCACGGTAAAACGCAGTAAAAATATGCGGCAACTGCATTTCATCCACGCCCGGGCCGTTATCGACTACGTCAATCAGCCAGTTTTTAGCGTCCTGATACAGCCTTAACTTAATATCGCTTCCTTCCGGGCTGTACGCCATTGCATTGCGAACCACGTTATCGAATGCACGGTAGAGGTAGCTCTCGTTGGCCAGCAACTGTGCCGTATCGGGTACTTTTTCAATCGACAGCGTAACTTTCTGATTGTTTTGCAAGGCTACACTTTGGCTGTCTTCCACCAACTGGGTTAAGAAAGAAACCAAAGCAAGATTTTCTTTTTCCAGCGGCACGTTGGAAGTTTCCAGACGCGAAAGGGTTAACAGCTCGCCCACCAACGTATCCATACGGGTAAGCTCGCTTTCCAAGCGTTTCAAATATTGCTCCTGCTTTTGCGGCTGGGCCTGAATCAATCCGACAATCGCCTGCATCCGTGCCAACGGGGAACGCATTTCGTGGGAAACGTGATGCAGCAGATGGCGTTCTTTGGCAACCAGCTTCTGAAGCTGCTGCGCCATTTTGTCGAACTGCACGGCCAGTTGCGAAAGCTCATCGTCGCGATCGTCCATCTGCTGTGAAATACGGGTTTCCAAATCGCCCACCGCCAATCGGTTCATACCGAAGCCGAGAATGCGGATAGGTTTGGTAATGTTATTGGTTAGGATGTAAGCCAACAGCAAACCGACCAGAATAATGAAAGAGAGAATGATAAATTCATGCCAAATCGGAGCCAGTTGCAAACCGGGAATAAACAGCGGGCTGGGCAGGCGCTGTATCTGTTGGTTGTCCCAACCGCGGATGAAAAACAGATATTCTTCCCCCCAACGGTCGTACTCGACATGGGCCAAATCGGAGCTGGGATGCTCGAAGGCATAACGGCGCGCACCTTCTATCATTTTGCCGTCAACCGGCCGGTTTAAAATATCCAAACTGTCGTCGCCGGTAACCACAAACACATTTTGCGAAACCGGATTTTCTTTCCACTCGCTCAAAATCTCACGTGCACCCTGTTCTCCGCGCACTTTGAACGCGGAAATCATGCTGCTCATCAGCGTGGTTTCGATGGTACGCTGCTGCTGGAACTGGTTTTCGGCAATGGTGTTCTGCACCAGCCAAAAAGAAAAACTCGCCACGAATATGGCGCAGATAATCACTGCGCAAAACGTGGCGAATATGCGTTGGAACAGTTTCATTGATTTTCTGTTTCCGGTTAGTTTTTAACAAACAAATAGCCTAAGCCCCGAACCGTTTGAATCAACGAAGCATTGCCCAATTTATGGCGGATGCTGGAAATATGCACATCGATGCTGCGGTCAAACTTGGCCAACTTGCGATCAAGTGCTTCGATCGACAAAGTTTCCTTGCTCACAACCTGACCGGCATGACGCATCAACACTTCCAAAAGGTTGAATTCGGTGCTGGTCAACTCCAACGGTATGTCTTTAATCGTTGCCTGACGTTTGGACGGATAAAGCACCACTTCGCTCACGGCAATGCTGTTCGGGCTGCTGCTTTGCTCGCCCGTTTGCTGTGCACGGCGCAAAATGGCATTGATACGCGCCAGCAATTCGCGGGGCGTACAAGGTTTCGGCACATAGTCGTCCGCACCCATTTCCAAACCGATGATACGGTCGATGTCATCGCCTTTGGCGGTAAGCATAATAACCGGTACGGTGCTTTGGCTGCGCACGTTTTTCAAAACATCCAAGCCGTTCATTTTCGGCATCATCGAATCCAGCACGACTACATCATACTGGCCGGAAAGAATTTCCTGCACGCCGGCTTCGCCGTCGGGCACGCTGTGTACGTTCAGACCTTCTGCCGTAAGATATTCGGTAAGCAGTTCGGTCAATAAAGCATCGTCATCTACCAATAATACGCGACTCATGGCCTGTCCTTTTTTGGTGGTTTGAATATTGCGCCTTTCGGCGGTGTAATATTTGGCATCTTAACATGCAAAACAGCTTTGTTGATAGCGTGTATTTCTATGCTTTTGCGCTTTTTTGCAATGAGGCCGACGGCCTTTACATTTCAGACGGCCTTCGTGTGATTTGAACCGAACCGCCGCCGGCAAATAGGTTTGAAAACCCCGATGCATGCCGTTTACTTCAAACAGAGTTTGATATGCAAGGCCGCGGCGGATATGCTATCTTCGCTTTCTGCTTTTCATCAAACAACCGTATAAAAAACCGAAACAGCAGCAAACCTACCGGCCCTAACGCAACCTTTTCCATAATAAGATAAAGAGGCCGTCTGAAACCTCAATCTACAGAAAGGAACAATATGAAAGTCGCCGTTGTCGACTACGGCATGGGCAATCTGCATTCCGTACTCAAATCCGTACAGGCCGCGCGCAATCTGGCCGACATTTCTGCCGAAATCATGCTGACCGACCGCCCCGAAGATGTGTTTGCCGCCGACAAAATCATCTTTCCCGGCCAAGGAGCCATGCCCGACTGCATGGGCGCATTACAAAAAAGCGGTTTGGGCGAGGCGGTTTCAGACGGCCTCAAAAACAAACCTTTCTTCGGCATCTGCGTAGGCGCGCAATTGTTGTTTGACCACAGCGAAGAAGGTAACACCGCCGGTCTGGGCTGGTTTGCAGGCGAAGTAAAACGCTTCCCGAACAATTTGCACGACGCACACGGCGACAAGCTGAAAGTGCCGCACATGGGCTGGAATACCGTGCATCAAACCCAAGCACACCCGCTGTTTCACGATATCGCCCAAGACACCCGTTTCTATTTCGTCCACAGCTACTATTTCGCCCCTGCCGATTCAGGCATTGTGCTCGCCGCCAGCGACTATCCTGACCCGTTTGCCTGCATCGTCGGCAAAGACAACGTATTCGCCACCCAATTCCATACCGAAAAAAGCCACGACGGCGGACTTCTGCTCTTACGTAATTTTTTACGCTGGAACGGATAAGTTGTGTAAAATGTAGAGTATTCTTTTTTCAGACGGCCTAAATCCCTGTTGAAGGGCCGTCTGAAAATCCCTGCAAACAGAAATAAGAAATCAATATGTTACTGATTCCCGCAATAGATTTGAAAGAAGGCCGCTGCGTACGCCTGAAGCAGGGTCTGATGGATCAAGCCACCGTGTTTTCAGACAATCCCGCCGAAACCGCCCTGCACTGGGTGAAGCAAGGCGCACGCCGCCTGCATTTGGTGGATTTGAACGGCGCATTTGCAGGCAAGCCGAAAAACCTTGAAGCCATTGCCGAAATTCTGCAAGAAGTGTCCAAAAACATTTCCGTGCAGCTCGGCGGCGGCATCCGCAATCTGGAAACCATCGAAAAATATCTTGATTTGGGTTTGACCGATGTGATTATCGGCACGGCGGCGGTGAAAAATCCCGAATTTGTGCGCGAAGCCTGCAAACAATTCGCCGGCCATATTATCGTCGGCTTGGATGCCAAAAACGGCATGGTCGCCATCGACGGCTGGGCAACCGTAACCGACCATCACGTTATCGACTTGAGCAAGCAGTTTGAAGACGACGGCGTGAACAGCATCATCTATACCGATATCGGCCGCGACGGCATGATGAGCGGTGTCAACATCGAAGCCACCGTTAAGTTGGCCGAAGCCGTGAACATTCCCGTTATCGCCTCCGGCGGCCTGACCGATTTGAACGACATACGTGCTTTGTGTGCGGTAGAAAAAAGCGGTGTGGCAGGAGCCATTACCGGCCGCGCAATTTACGAAGGCAGCATTGATTTTGCCGAAGCGCAGCAACTGGCAGACTCTCTCGCTTCCTGACATATTTCACAGCAGATCAGGCATGCCGGTACAATCTAAAAACACTTCCGGCAACCGGCAACCCTGATTTTTTAAAATAACAATACTTTTATATTTGGGGTAAAACCATGTTTCAAGCATTTCTTTTAGGGTTTTGGACGTTGTGGTCGACAAACCGTGATATTCATGCACTCAGTGAAAGTCTGAGTTTTACAATCATTTCGGTGTTAATTTCAGCAGGTATTACTTTTGAGTTACCGCATATCGATGGTGCCTGGTTTATTTCAATAGCTGTTTTATGGGCTTATGTAGCCTGCGTATTCGGCATCGTAAACCGCTTTGCAGACAGCTTTATGGGTACGCTGGTCATGGCGGCGGCTTCGGCGATCGGTTACTACCAACTGGCCGAGTATATACCCAAAGTGGCAGCGGGACTATTTGCCTAACCGCAACCCGTTAACTGCACCGGCCTACACCCGTTTTCAGACGGCCCGAAACCTTTGTAAAAAACCGCAGGCATTACAGCAATCCGTAATGCGGGAATGTGTCGCAAAAGACGTTTTTACAGAGGTTTCGGCCTACATAATTTGCCGGTGCGACACACATACCTCAGGCAGGTTTTGATTTCAACCGGCAGGCTGCTCAAAGCAGCCTGTATTCTTTTGGGAACCAACCACATGGCATTAGCAAAACGCATTATCCCCTGTTTGGACGTGGACAACGGCCGCGTTGTCAAAGGTGTCAACTTCGTCGGCCTGCGCGATGCCGGCAATCCGGTTGACGTAGCCAAACGCTACAACGACGAAGGTGCCGACGAGCTGACCTTTCTCGACATCACTGCTTCTTCCGACGACCGCGACACCATTCTGCATGTGATTGAAGAAGTCGCCTCGCAAGTGTTTATCCCGCTTACCGTCGGCGGCGGCGTGCGCTCCGTAGCCGATGTGCGCCGCCTGCTCAATGCGGGTGCCGACAAAGCCAGCATCAACACCGCCGCCGTAACCAACCCCGATTTGGTTAACGAAGCCAGCGGCTTTTTCGGTTCGCAAGCGATTGTGGTGGCGATTGATGCCAAAGCCGTCAACCCCGAAAACACCCGCTGGGAAGTGTTTACCCACGGCGGACGCAAAGCCACAGGCATTGATGCGGTCGAATGGGCACAAAACATGCAGGCGCGCGGCGCAGGTGAAATTCTACTCACCAGTATGGACAGAGACGGCACC
The DNA here is from genome assembly GCF_030504625.1 of Neisseria sp. MVDL19-042950. GTDB lineage: Bacteria > Pseudomonadota > Gammaproteobacteria > Burkholderiales > Neisseriaceae > Neisseria. The sequence continues at coordinate 45,405 of NZ_JAUKWH010000011.1, forward strand.
AAAATCGGCTTCAACCTGCCGCTTACCCGCGCCATCAGCGAAGCGGTGGATATTCCCGTTATCGCCTCCGGCGGCGTGGGCAACGTGCAGCACCTGATTGACGGCGTGAAAGAAGGCAAAGCCGATGCCGTGCTGGCTGCCAGCATTTTCCATTTCGGCGAAGTGAGCATCCGCGAAGCCAAAGAAGCCATGCGCGCAGCGGGTATCGAAGTGCGTTTGTAATATTCACTTTCAGACGGCCTCCCAACCGTTGAGGCCGTCTGAAAAGAAAGAAACCGATATGAAAAAGTTCATTCCAATTGTATTGATGTCCTCCCTGCTGGCCGCGTGCGGCGGCGGCAATACCGAAAAAATCGGCGAGGCCAGCACTGTGTTCAACATGCTCGGCAAAAACGACCGCATTGAGATTCATGCGTTTGATGATCCGCAGATTAAAGGCGTTACCTGCTATATTTCCTACGCCAAAAAAGGCGGCTTGAAAGAAGCGGTGAACTTGGAAGAAGACGCGTCCGACGCTTCCGTTTCCTGCGTGCAGACTGCGCCGCAAATCAGCTATAACGAAGCCGAAGTCGCTAAGCCGCAAAAGATTTTCAAAAAAGGCTCCAGCTTTATTTTCAAAACCCTGCAAGTGATGCGCTACTATGACCCCGCGCGCAAAGTGTTTTCATACATGGTGTACAGCGACAAAGTGATTCAAGGTTCGCCGAAAAATTCGATGGACGCTTTCTCCTGCTACACCGGCGCTCCGCTGGACGCTGCCAAAGTGAGCGTGCAGCCGAACCAGCAGATTCACGGTTCATGCATCGTTACGCTTACCCAAAAATAAACAGCAAATAAACTTTAAAAGAGTACGTTCGTCATGTTCGGGCTTGACCCGAGCATCTTCATAAGATTACTGGAATCCGAGATACTCGGATCCAGCCCGAGTATGACGGAACTATAGTCAATCAACTTAACTTTTACTACAGTGTTGCTGCGCCTTGCCGTACTATCTGTACTGTCTTCGGCTTGCTGCCTTGTATTAAAAATTAATTTGATTGACTAGATGATAAAAAATAAGTTTATTTTATAAACTTAAGGCCGTCTGAAAACCGTAGGCTTCTGCGAAGCCAAAACAGATTGGAACAGCATGAATCTCACCCTCTGGCACTATCTGGCGATTGCCACGCTGGGCATTTTGGCCAGCATCATCAATATCTTAGCCGGCGGCGGTTCCAATCTGATTCTACCGCTGTTGATGGCCTTCGGCGTGCCGCCCGATATTGCCAACGCCAGCAACCGCGTCGGCATTTTTTTCCAGTCGCTCACCGGTATCCGCGGGTTTAGAAACGCCGGCGCGTTGCCCACGCACGATTTGCACGGCATTTTGCTGCCGATGGTGGCGGGCGGTTTGGTCGGTTCGGTGTTGGCTTCAGTGCTGCCCAATCAGATTCTGAAACCCGCCTTGCTCGTCTGCATTCTCGGCGTGGCCACGCTCACTTTTCTCAAACCGCAGCTTTTGTTGCCGCCGCAAAACGTGCAGGAACGCAAAGTGTCCGACACGCGCGGTGCGGCGGTTTTGCTGTTTGCGGTCGGTATTTATGGCGGCTTTGTGCAGGCAAGCACCGCGTTTATTCTGCTGCCCGTATTGGCGGGCGTATTGCACTACAACCTGCTGCGCGCCAATGCCTTGAAACTGGTATGCACGCTGGCGTTTACCATTGTGGCTTTGGCCGTATTTATCGTGCAGGGGCAGATTTGGTGGGATGTCGGCCTCGTGCTGGCGGCCGGCAATATACTCGGCTCAATGATCGGCGTGAAAATTGCGTTGAAACTTTCGCCCAACACCTTGCGCACGATTTTGTTTGTGATGACGGTTGTGGCCGTAGCCGCAGCGTTTTTGAAGTAGATGAGGCCGTCTGAAAACAAAGGGCTCAGGTTTCAAAAGATAAGCTCATGAACATGAACACAAAATCCTACCGCTTTATTCTGCTTGCCTTAGCCGTATTTCAGACGGCCTGCACGCCCGAAAGCAGCAGCCGGCCCCAAGCCGAACGCGAAGTTTTATCCGCAGTTGCCGCCAAAGATTCGGCTTCTTGGGTCGGCATCTATCGGGGCGAACTGCCTTGCGCCGACTGCGATTACATCGAAGCCACCATCGTTTTGCGCGATAATCTGCATTACAGCCTGACTACCCGACACGTCGGCAGAGTGGCCGGCGTATTGCCGTCTGAAAAACGCGGCACTTTCCATTGGCGCGACGACGGCCTGCTGCAATTGGATGCGGCGGGCGGCAATATGGTGTTTTTCGTCCACGAAAAAGGCCTGCAAATGCGCGGCAACGACGGTAAAGCCTATCCCGACAGCAAAGGAAAAATCTGCGGTTTGGCGAAAACCGGCAGTTTTGTGCCCGGGCAGTGAGTAGCTATTAGATATAAGATAAAATCATCAACCTTAAAAATATCGTACAAGAAAGCCGGTAATAAAAGGCCGTCTGAAAAAGGAGTCAACAAACATGCCGAACCCACTGCTGGATGCCGTTAAATTTGATGAAAAAGGCTTGGTCTGCGCCATCGCACAAGACGCGAAAACCCTGCGCGTGCTGATGGTGGCTTGGATGAACGCCGAAGCGCTGCAAAAAACCGCCGAAACCGGCTACGCCCACTATTACAGCCGTTCGCGTCAAAAACAATGGATGAAAGGCGAAGAGTCGGGGCATACGCAAAAAGTGCACGAGCTGCGTCTGGATTGCGACGGCGATGCGGTAATTATGCTGATAAACCAAGCCGGCGGCATTGCCTGCCATACCGGCCGCGAAAGCTGCTTTTACCGCGTGTGGCGAGATGATGAATGGCAGATTGTGGATGCGGTATTGAAAGACGAAAAAGAGATTTACGGGCATACGCACGGTTGATATGCCTATCCGAAAATAACAGGACCAAAAAAATAAGATGAAAAAGTATTTGCAAAGTTTGGGATGGGCGATTGTATGTATGTGTGTGAGTACATTTGCAACTGCACAATCTCCCCTACCGACAAAAATATCTAAAAAAGCAAAAGGTTATATCATTCGCCCACAGTATCCTCCTATTGCAATAGAAAATAAGATGGAAGGTAAAGTGATACTGTCTGTGTTAGTTGCACCCGGAGGCAGGGTGATGGAAATTAAATTGCTGGAATCCAGCGGACATGAACAGCTGGACAAAGCGGCAGAAAAGGCAGCTCGGATAGGGCGCTTTGAAACGGAAAAATGGACGGAATATTTCATTCCATTTACATTCAAAATAGACGAAGAAGAAGAACCGCCTCAAAATGTGGAAAGTGTTTCTAAATAAATAACCGAGATAAAGATATGACCGACCAAGTTTTAACCCAAATCCAAAACGTTATCGATTCCCGCAAAGGCCAAGACCCGCAAACGTCTTATGTGGCCCAGCTTCTGCACAAAGGCGAAGACAAAATCCTGAAAAAAGTGATTGAAGAAGCGGGCGAAGTGCTGATGGCTTCGAAAGACGGAGGCGGTGAGCATCTGGTTTACGAAGTGGCGGATTTGTGGTTTCACACGCAGGTGTTGCTGGCGCATCACGGCTTGCGCGTTGAAGAGGTGTTAAACGAACTGGCGCGCAGGCAGGGTTTGTCGGGGCTGGCGGAAAAGGCGGCGCGGCAGGAAAGCTGAATTTGTATTAAAATCCACCCGAAACGATGCGGAGGCCGTCTGAAAGATTCGGTTTCAGACGGCCTTTCTTTTATAATTATATGAAGGCAAACGGCAATATCGAACCGAGGCCGTCTGAAAACAGGCCGGCCGTTTGCACCCCAAAACTGAATATGTGTTACGCCGCAAGGTCGGCCGCTGTGTGCAGAGGATTGGGTTTTCGGCTATATTTTCGGAGTATTTGAGATGACTGACTGTATTTTCTGCAAAATCGTGGATAAGCAAATCCCCGCCGGCATCGTGTATGAAGACGACGACATGCTGTGCTTCAAAGACATCCGCCCCGCCGCGCCCGTGCATCTGCTGTTGATTCCGAAAGTGCATTTCGATTCGCTCGCGCACGCCAAGCCCGAGCATGAGGCGTTGTTGGGCAAAATGATGATGAAAGTGCCGCAAATCGCCGAAGCCAACGGCCTTAGCGACGGCTTCAAAACCCAAATCAACACGGGCAAAGGCGGCGGGCAGGAAGTGTTTCACCTGCATATCCACATTATGGGGCGGCCTGCCTGAACATAAGGTGGAGGCCGTCTGAAAAACATTTCTATATTTATTTTAATGATAAGGACTTAAATCATGGGCAGCTTCTCTATCTGGCACTGGATTATCGTGCTGGTGATTGTTGTGCTGGTATTCGGCACAAAAAAATTACGCAACGTCGGCAAAGACTTGGGCGGTGCGGTACACGATTTCAAACAGGGTTTGAACGAAGGCACTGAAGCCGGTAAAAAAGACGATGTGATCGAGCACCAAAAAGACGATAACAAATCAGCTTAAACCATGTTTGATTTCGGTTTCAGCGAACTGCTGCTGATAGGTGTGATTGCGCTGGTGGTGCTCGGCCCCGAACGCCTGCCTAAAGCCGCCCGCATGGCGGGGAGCTTGCTTGGGCGTGTGCAGCGCACGGTGAGCAGCGTGAAGCAGGAATTGAGCGCGCAAATCGAAATGGACGAGCTGCGCAAAGCCAAAAGCGAGTTCGAATCCGCCGCAGAATCGCTGCGCAACGGGCTGGGCAGCACGGGCGAAAGCCTGCGCAAGGATTTGGACGATATTTCAGACGGCCTCAAAGTGCCGGCATGGGAACGTGTGCCGCAACAGCGTACACCCGCCGATTTCGGTTTGGACGAACACGGCAACCCGCTGGGCAGCGACCATGCCGACAACGGCCGGCTCGATTACCCGATGCCGTCTGAAAACCCGCACGCATCCGGCGGGTTTCATACAGTCTCCCTGCGGCGGCAGGCCATGCAGCGCAAACGCGACATGCGTCCGCGCCACCGCCCGAAACCGCAACTGCGCGTCCGCAAAAAGTGAGTAAACGGTGTCTGAAGAACAACAAGCCCAGCAGCCTTTGGTTGAACATTTAATCGAATTGCGCCGCCGCCTGATGTGGATAATCGGCGGCCTCTTGATCTGCTTTTTCGGCCTGATGCCTTTTGCCCAAAAGCTCTATACGTTTGTGGCCGAACCGCTGATGGCGACGCTGCCGGCCAACACCAGCATGATTGCCACCGACGTGGTTGCGCCGTTTTTCGTGCCGGTAAAAGTAACGCTGATGGCGGCTTTTTTGCTGTCGCTGCCGCACACGATGTATCAGGTTTGGGCGTTCGTCGCCCCCGCGCTTTATCAAAATGAAAAACGCCTGATTACGCCTTTGGTGCTCTCGAGCATTTTGTTGTTTTTTGCGGGCATGGCGTTTGCTTATTTTCTGGTGTTTCCGGTGGTGTTTAAGTTTCTGGCCGGCGTTACGCCCATCGGCGTGAACATGGCGACCGACATCGACAAATACCTGTCGTTTGTATTGGGTATGTTTGTCGCGTTCGGCACTACATTCGAAGTGCCGGTGGTGGTGGTTTTGTTGAACCGCATGGGCGTGCTGTCGCTGGAGCAGTTAAAGTCCGCTCGGCCTTATGTGATTGTGGGCGCGTTTGTGATCGCCGCTATCATCACGCCGCCCGACGTGATTTCGCAAATCATGCTCGCCGTGCCGTTGGTGTTGCTGTATGAAGCGGGCTTGTGGTTTTGCCGTTTTACGAAGCCGTTGTCGCGCAGGCAGGAAAGCTGAACCGTGAATTGAGGCCGTCTGAAAACGAGTTTTGCGAGTTTCGCTAAAACATTTTCAGACGGCCTCAACCGTTTTTAAGATAAAATGCCTGCCGCATTTTTTTATCAACCGCATAAAACTAATTTTCTTAAAGGCCGTCTGAAAACAATACGCTTTTTCAGACGGCCTCACATTAAACAGATTGAACGATGAACACACCCTCCGATAAAAAACACTGGTCGCATACCGCCGCCGTCATCAGCCTGTGCGGGCTGATTGCCGTCAGCCTTGCTTGGGAGCTTTGGCTTGCGCCGCTGCGCCCGGGCGGTTCGTGGCTGGCTTTGAAAGCTTTGCCTTTGTGTCTGCCGCTGGCGGGCATTTTGAAAGGCAGGGTTTACACTTTCCAATACAGTTGCCTGCTGGTGCTGTTTTATTTTGCCGAAGCGGTGGTGCGGCTGTTTGACGCTGCGCCTGCCAGCCGTGCCTGTTCCGCTGCGGCATTGGTGTGCAGCAGCGTGTTTTTCGTCGCCTGCTTGGTTTTTGTGAAACAGCAGCGGAAGGCGGTGCCACATGTTTAGCCGTTATTCCGACTATTCGGCGACGGTGTGGACATGGCGTTTGTGGCCGTTGTGGTTGTGCTTTATCTGCATTTGTATCGCACCTTTCGTGTCGCTGTACCGCGTCGGCCCGTTATCGAGCTTTTATCTGGAAGCGGGTTCGCTCGCCGGAGCGGTGTTATTGTTGCTGCTGACGGCGTTGACAGGCCGTCTGAATGTGCGTTTGCCTGCCGCTTCGGTTTATTTTTTGGTTTTGGCTGTGTTTTGGTGGCTTCAGGCGCGGTTGATGGATTTGACCTATCCGGGCTTGAGCGATATGACGGCTTCGGCATTCGTGATTCTGGCGCTGGCGGCTTGGGCCTGCCGCGGCTGGGTGGCGGAATGGGGGCAGGAACGCGTGGTGTCGGTGTTGGCATGGACGCTGCTGGCCGGCGTACTGATACAGGCGGCGGTGGCGTTGATGCAGTTTACCGGCTGGGCTTCGGCGGAAATGTTCCGCGGCATCATCGCTTACCGCGGGCTGCGCGAAGTGAGCGGGCAGCTCGGCCAGCGTAATCATCTGGGGCATTATCTGATGTGGGGCACGCTGGCGGCTTCGTATTTGTGGGCGATGCGCAGAATGCCCGGCTGGCTCGGTTTTCTAATGGTACTGACGCTGACTTCGGTGCTGGGCTTGGTAAACTCGCGCACCATTCTCACTTATGTGATCGGTGTCGGTTTGCTGCTTCCGTTTTGGCGTTGGCGCGCCGGCCGCGGAGCCAACCGTTTGGTGCTGATTATGTTGTTCGCGCTGGTGATGACGGTGATCGTACAGTTCGGTATCGGCCCGCTTCTGGATATGTTTTCAGGCGTGAAATACGATACGGCGCTGGAACGCGTGGAAGGCGGCGGCTTCAGCGGCTCCGCGCGCGATGTGGAATGGCGCAAGGCTTGGGCGGTATTTTTGTCCGCTCCCTTTTGGGGGCACGGCTGGGGCAGTTTTTCTTTGCAGGGCTTTTTGGCTCACGCGCAAATGGGCAAGTTCAGCGGCAATATGCTGAACGTGCTGTTCACGCATTCGCACAATATCGTGTTGCAGCTTTTGGCCGAAATGGGCTTGGCCGGCACGCTGTTGGTAGGCTTGGGCTTTTTGGCCGCCATCGGGCGCATGTTTGCGCGGCCGTTCAACCACGCTTCGCTGCTTCTGCTGGCAATGATGGCGGTTTCCCTCTGCCACAGCATGTTGGAATACCCGCTTTGGTATTTCTATTTTCTGGTGCCGTTTGCTTTAATGGCCGGCCTGTCGCCCGCACGCGAGGAAGATTTTTCAGACGGCCTCAAAGCGGTTAAATGGCAAAACTCCGGCGGTGCTCTGCTGGCCGTATTCCTGCTGGCGTCCATTGCCCGTTTGGGTTGGGTATATACCGATTTGGTGAAGTTCGACCGCCAATCGAAAAAAGACGATGCCGCCGCCGTTGCCGCAAAAATCACCGGTCTGAACAAAATTGCCGCAACCGAACCGATGCTGCGTTATTACGCGCAACTTTCGCTCACCCGCCACGCCAACCCCGCCGACCCGGGCATTTATCCGTGGGCGGAAAAAGCGGCGGCGGAGGCGTTGACATTCCGCCCGTATGCCAATGCTTATCAGGTCGGGCTGTACCGATACCGCAGGGGGCAAAAACAAGAGGCGGAAGCATGGATGCGCAAGATGTACCTCTACTATCCCCACTCCATGCCGCATTATGCGGAAAAAATCCGCAGCAACAGCCTGTTGGTGCCATTGGATGACGAACTGCAAACCTACTGCAAAGAATTGCGCAAACAAAATCCCCAAGCCAAGCCGTGCGACACGGCGAAAAAAAATACCCCGTAACCGGGGTATTTTTTTCAGACGGCCTCAAGCGGTCAGCGTGCCTTTTGTCGAAGGCATAATGCCGGCCATACGTTCGTCGTACTCCACCGCCATACGCAGTGCGCGGCCGAAAGCCTTAAACATGGTTTCGGCTTGGTGGTGGGCATTTTTACCGCGCAGGTTGTCGATATGCAGCGTCATCATGCTGTGGTTGACCAAGCCTTGGAAAAACTCGCTAAACAAATCCACATCGAAACGGCCGATCATTGCGCGGGTAAATTCGATGTTGTACACCAACCCCGGACGGCCCGACAAATCAATTACCACACGGCTCAAAGCCTCGTCCAGCGGCACGTAGGCATGCCCGTAGCGGCGGATTCCGGCCTTGTCGCCCAACGCCTGCTTCAACGCCTGCCCGAGCGTGATGCCGATATCTTCTACGGTGTGGTGGTCGTCGATATGCAAATCGCCTTGGCAGGTAATATCCAAATCAATCAGGCCGTGGCGGGTGATTTGGTCGAGCATGTGGTCGAGGAACGGCACGCCGGTATCGAATCGGCCTACGCCGCTGCCGTCGAGGTTCAGCGATACGGAAATCCGGGTTTCGCTGGTATTGCGGACAACCGTAACCGCACGCGCGCCTTCAAACACGGGCACGGATACCGCGACGGCGGCTTTTTCGGCGGCACGTTCGGCCGCCGCTTCTTTCTGGCGTTTTTCGGCTTCGGGATCATGCTCCCTATCCATCCAGCCTTTGCGTTTTCCCATCCCGCTTTCGAGTTTCGCCAGCAGCGATGCGCGGATACCGCGGCCGTTTTCATCCGTGCTTTGCTGCTCCAAACGGCGTTTGATTTGGGAAAGCGAAGCGGAATTGTCATAACCGCTGCGGCGCGCCAGCTCTGCCAGCGAACCGGCTTCTTTCATCAGGATATACAGGTTTTGAAGATGGAGTTGTGCTTTATTCATAACAATATCCGGTTGTGTTTACTAATTTCAAAATCTACCCAGACCGCCTTGAGAGGCCGTCTGAAAACAAGTTTACCGATACAGGGCGCGGATCACTTTTAAGACGGCATCGTTCTCTTCGGGCGAACCGACGGTGATGCGTACACATTGATCCAGCAAAGGATGCACGCCGTGCAGGTTTTTAATCAGAATTTTGTTTTGCTTCAACGTATCAAACAGCTCCTGCGCATCCGGCACGCGCACGGTAATAAAGTTCGCGTCGCTGGGAAAGGCTTTCAGACGGCCTATTGCCGACAATCCGGCAAACACCCGCTCGCGCTCGTCTTTCAGTTTGGCAGTCGTTTCTTCGATTCGTTCCGCATGTTGCAGGGCGAATGTCGCCGTTACAAGGCTCAATTGGTTCATATTGTAGGGCGGCACGATTTTCGCCAGTTCGTCGATAACGGCGGCGTAGCCCGAAGCATAGCCGATGCGCAAACCCGCAAAACCGATTTTGCTCACGGTGCGCATCACCACCAGATTCTCAATACTGCCCGCCTGCGGCAGGAAGCTGTCGCGGCTGAACGCGCCGTAGGCTTCGTCCACCACGACAATGCCTTTGGCCGCCTCAATCACGGCTTCCACTTCTTCGCGCTTGAAACACACGCCGGTGGGGTTGTTCGGGTAGGCGATAAACACCAGCGCCGGATTGTGCCATTCGACGGCCTCCAGCAGCTCGGGCATGTTTAAAGTGAAATCCCCGTTCAACGGCACGCCCGCATATTGCATGCCGAAAAGCCGGGCGTTGTGCTTGTACATCACAAAGCTCGGCTCCACCGCCAACATCGTGGCTTTCGGTTTGGCAACCAGCATGGTAAGCAGTTGGATCAATTCGTCCGAACCGTTGCCCAGCGCAATTTTTGCTTCTTGAGGAATATGGAACGCCTGACGCAGCGCATCCTGCAAACCGCTGGTCGCAGGATTGGGATAAAGATGAATCGGAGCATCCGCCAGAAGCCGTTGCCATTCGCCGACCAACTCGGGCGCACCGGCAAAAGGATGATAAGGACTTTCCATCGCATCCAGCTTGATAAAGCCTTCGGGCAGGTCTGCCACACGATATGCTGTCATCGCCTGAATCTCAGGGCGGATAAAATCGGATAAAGCTGTCATCGTCATACTCCGAACCGCGGCCGAAAGGCCGTCTGAAACTGCTAATGTACCATAAAACACGCCTTATTATGCAGCCGCAATACATATGCTTTCCAAATAATCCTTTTATCACGGCTTACCGCAGCATTTTGCGGCCGGCCAAACAACTTTCCGGCAAGAATTCTGTCAACCGGTTAGTCGGCGTTCCGATTCCCCCGCATGCAGGCCGTCTGAAAGACCCCGCCGGTAAACTTGTTTCCGACACAAGGTGGCAAGCCGCAGGCGGTACAAGCAGTATGAAACCGGCTCCGTTGCCGCCCTCTTTGAGCTAAGGCAGAGCAAATGCAAGTTTATCGACGATATCTTTCAGACGGCCTTGATTTTTCAGCCTTTAAACCTTATAAACCAGCCATACGAATTTAATTTTCCGAAAGAAACAAAAACGCATGACCCATACCGTTCACCTGCAATTCGACGACATCGACAACACCGTGCTGCAACGCCTGTGCGGCGCATTCGACAGCAATCTCGACACTCTGGGCAAAGCCCTCGACATCCAAATCAGCCGCCGTTTTTCCAGCTTCACCTTTTTAGGCGAACTCGCCCACGCAGGCCGCCGCGCCCTGCTCTCTTTGGCAAGCACCGCCGAGAGCCGCGATCTAGAAGACAGCGACATCCAGCTTGCCGCCGTCGAAGCCAAAACCGCCGACGCGCAACACGAAGAAAAACATCACGACCAGCAATATTATCTGCGCACCAAGCGCGGCAGCGTCGGCGGACGAACACCGCGCCAAAACGGCTATATCCGCGCACTGCTCAACCACGATGTCGTTTTCGGCTTGGGGCCTGCCGGTACCGGTAAAACCTATCTGGCCGTGGCCGCGGCCGTTGATGCGATGGAAAAACACCAAATCGAGCGCATCGTTTTGGTGCGCCCCGCCGTGGAAGCCGGCGAAAAACTCGGCTTTCTGCCCGGCGACCTCGCCCAAAAAGTCGATCCCTACCTGCGCCCGCTTTACGACGCTTTATACGACTTGATGGGCTTCGACCGCGTTACCAAGCTCTTGGAAAAAGGCTTAATCGAAATCGCGCCGCTGGCTTACATGCGCGGCCGCACGCTCAACGGCGCTTATGTGATTCTCGACGAAGCGCAAAACACCACGCCCGAGCAAATGAAGATGTTCCTCACCCGCATCGGTTTCGGTGCCAAAGCCGTGATTACCGGCGACCTGAGCCAAATCGACTTGCCGCGCAACATCAAATCGGGCTTGAAAGATGCCAAAGAAAAACTCAGCGGCATCGAAGGCTTGTATTTCCACACCTTCACCAGCGAAGACGTGGTGCGCCATCCTTTGGTGCAGAAAATCGTCGAAGCCTACGATGCGGCGGAAGAAAAAGCGGAAAAACAGCCTCAACTCTTGCCCGACCGGCATTCGGCCTGATAACCGACAACCGCAACACCCGCACAGTTGCCGCAAAACCTCCCGATAGCGAAAATACAACACCGGCCCGCAAAACAGCGGGCCCTTTCGTTGCCGCCGAATTTCCAAGCCCAACCCCGCCATACTCGCTCCGCCGCCGATACCGCTCGCAACCGACTTATTGACAAATCATTAGTCTTATTTAAAATGCAAATGAGTTTGGTTATCACAATTAATTTTGATATCCAAATCAACTGCAACAGGCCGAGACCTTTGCAAAATCGTCAGATGTGGATGCAGTTCAAGTTCAGGGTTTAGCAGCATAGCAAATGTGAACCTATATCCTGCAAAGCCAAGCAAACCGTGCATCACGCAACAGCCCGCATCTGATGATTTTACAAAGGTCTCAGGCCGTCTGAAACATCATTCAGACAGCTCCGACAATAGTCGGAAACAAAACAGTCAATCCGAATAGCATATTGCCAAGCAGTATCTGCCCGATTGCCGTTATACCGCCCATTGTCGGTACATGATTTATTCTCTTTCATTCATATGCATCAGGAGTTTGTATTGATGAGCAAAAAAAACAACATCACCTTAACCGGCAGCCGCAACCGATCCATGGTACTCGGCGTCGGCCTTCTAGCTGCCGCGATGAATCCGGCTTTTGCGGCAACCCAGCCTACGGCCTCGGCAGAACTTGAAAAAATAACCGTACAAGGCAGCAAGCCCATACGCAGCGGCTATAAAGCACCCAACACCACCATCGGCAAACGTCTGCAAGACGTACAGAATATTCCGCAAAGTGCCACGGTCATCAACCAGCAGGTTATCAAAGACCAAGCCACTTCCGACCTGAAAGAAGCGTTGAAAAATGCCGGCATCACCTTCCAAGCGGGTGAAGGCGGGCAAACCGAAGTGCCGATTATCCGCGGCATACACGCGGGCGGCGACGTATACGACGACGGTTTGCGCGGTTCGGCGGCCGAATTCAACAGCGACACTTTCAATACCGACCACATCGAAGTGCTTAAAGGCAGCGCCGCCGTATTGTTCGGCCGCGGCGCGGCAGGCGGCGTGATCAACCAAGTCAGCAAAACGCCTTACATCGGCACCGGCGGCGATGTCGCCCTCGGCATCGGCAACCGCAACTACAAACGCCTGACCGGTGATTTCAACCATGCCTTTAACGACGACGTGGCCGTGCGCCTGAACATCGTGGGCGAAGACAAAGATTCGTTCCGCAAACCCGTCGACAGCCGCAAATTCGGCATCGCCCCGAGCATTTCCGTCGGCTTGAGCAGCGACACTCAGTTCGACTTGGGCTATAAATTTGAAAAATCGGATAAATTCCCCGACTTAGGCGTGCCTTACCGCAGCACCGGCAGCAACACTGCCGTGGCCGACGACCGCCTGATCGACAAAAACTTCGGCTATCCCGACATTGATTTTGAAAAACGCCGCAACCACACCGCCACGGCAAAACTCCGCCACAATTTCAACGACGATACGACGTTGACCAACACCCTGCGTTATGCCAAAACCGATTACAACTATCTGGTATTGGGACCGCGCTGGAACGGCAACCAAACGCAAATCCGTCGCCGTTTGAATGATTACAAGAACATCAAATACGATTCCAATACATGGAGCAACCATACTGATTTCAATATCAAATTCGACACCGGCCCGGTCAAACACGATTTGCTCGCCAATTTGGAGCTGACGCAGGAAAAACGTAACAACTATAGCCGTTCCGCCACTTTCTTCCGCAACGGCACCCAAGTTGTACCGGGGAACAACGGAGTTTTAGAAGGTTCTCCATATGATGTCGGCAGTGGAAAATTTCTCTCAAACGACCGTTTTACCGCAGTTCTAAACCCTGCACTCAGCGGTATTCTCACCACCCGCACCATCGGCGTGGGCCTGAATGACATCGTGGAACTGACCCCTACGGTCAAAGCCATTGCCGGCGTGCGCTTCAACCGCATCAACACCAAAAACGAAGCGCTTATTCCGAGCAGAAACAACAAAAACGCTAGCCGTTCCGACAACATCTGGACTTACAACGGCAGCATGATTTGGGATTACCTGCCCGGCCATAACGTTTACGCCACTTACAGCACCGCCGCCACGCCCGTGGCCTACCGCGTAACCGGCCAGCCTGATGCATTGGAAGACGCACAACTGGTTGCCGAACCGGAAAAAACCCGCACAGTGGAAGTCGGCACCAAAAACGCCTTCTTCGACGATGCGCTGACGGTGAACGCCGCCCTGTTCCACACCAAAAAAACCCAGCAATACTATCGCGATGCAGGATTTATCGACTGGGCGAAAGTTTACGGTTTGGATGTGGAAGTGGCCGGCCGCATTACCGACCGCCTGAACGTAATCGGCAACGTGATCGTGAGCAACGGCAGCATGAAAGCCACCTCGGCTTCCACCAAACAACTTAACGGCCACTTCCCCGAAGCAGCCGCCAAGTTTACCGCCAACCTGTGGACTAACTACCGCATCACCAATAACGTGAATGCCGGTTTGGGTATCCGCCACGTCGGCGACCGCTACACCCACAGTCCGAACAATAACGGCAGCATTGTGCAGAAACTGCCGGCCTACACCGCAGTCGATGCCATGACCAGCTACGAAAACCGCAAATACCGCGCACAACTCAACGTGAACAACGTGTTTGACAAAAAACACTTCACCACCGGCCACCGCCGCCAAGCCATACCGGGCGACCGCCGTACCGTGCTGGCTACTTTCGGTTATAAATTCTAAGCATCTCGCGTAGCGTGTAAGGCCGTCTGAAAATATTTTTTCCCTCAATCCTTTTCAGACGGCCTCTTTTTTACCACCCGAGCCGCTAAACTTAATATCCTGCAACGCACCCCGTATTAAGTTTATCGGTTTTTCAAAATCACAAGGAATATCATCATGTTGCTACATATAGAAAATGTATTGACCTACGACGAACTGGCCTATGCGCAAAACCTGCTGGCCGATGCCCCGTGGTGCGACGGCAAAATCACGGCCGGCAGCCAGTCCGGACAAGTGAAAAACAACCTGCAACTGCCGCAAATGAGCGAAGCCGGCAAAATCATGGCCGAGTTGGTAAAAACCGCCGTATTGCGCAATGCAGAATTCTTCTCCGCTGCCCTGCCGCACACCGTTTTCCCGCCGCTGGTCAACTGCTACCGCGAAGGCCAAAACTTTGGCAACCACATCGACAACGCCATCCGCAGCGACCCCTACACCGGCCAATGGGTACGCACCGACGTATCCAGCACCCTGTTTCTCAACGACCCCGACGAATACGACGGCGGCGAATTAGTGATTGAAGACAACTACGGCAGCCACCGCGTCAAACTGGCCGCCGGCGACATGATTGTTTACCCCGCCACCAGCCTGCACCACGTAACCCCCGTTACCCGCGGCCAGCGCATCGCCAGCTTTTTCTGGACGCAATCCATGGTATCCAGCGACGAAAAACGCACCATGCTCTTCGACATGGACCGCGCCATCACCTCGCTGCGCGCACAATACGGCGAATCCGACGAATCCGTATTGCTCACAGGCGTTTACCACAACCTGCTGCGCCAATGGTCGAGCATTTGATACCGCTCCGACCTATGAGGCCGTCTGAAAATAAACTTTGTGAGTTTCGCTAAAACCCGCAAAGTTCGTTTTCAGACGGCCTCACATCAACAACCGCCCCGTCATGACGAATCAAAATTTGCTATAATCGGCAACATCTTGATTTCTCGAAACAACACATGCAAAACCTTCAATTCCCCCTCAACTTCACCTTCAAAATCTTCACACCCTCCAACGACTTCACCGTGTTCGACGCACAAGGCGAAGAAGTGGCCTACACGCGGCAGAAGATTTTTAAGCTCAAAGAATCCATCGAAATTTTCCGCAACGGCAGCCGCAGCGAGAAGCTCTACACCATCGACGCCGACCGCATTATCGACTTCAATGCCAACTACACCGTGCGCGACGCGGCAGGCCGAACCATCGGCAGCATCAAGCGCAGCGGCATGAAATCGCTGTGGAAAACCAGCTATACCCTCAGCGACGCAGCGGGCAGCCCGCGCTACACCCTTCACGAAGAAAATCCGTGGGTGGCCGTGGTGGACGGCATCGTCGGCGAAATCCCCATTCTCGGCATGCTCACCGGCTACTTCCTCAACCCAACCTATACCATCGCCACGCCCGACGGACGCGAAACCTACCGCCTCAAGAAAAACGCCTCGTTTTTCGAGCGCAAATTCAGCTTGGAAAAAACCGCCCAAGCTCCGGCGGAAGACGATGTATTGGTGCTGAACGCCGCCATGCTGCTGATGCTGCTCGAACGCCGCGACGGCTAACCTATTCGAGGCCGTCTGAAAAAAGCTCAATGCGGGTTTTCGGCGAAGCTCGCAAAGTGCGCTTTCAGACGGCCTCACGGCATTCCCCCCGCCGCCGATTCGGCTTACAATATCCCGTTTTTCCACACACACAGACATTACCCATGAAAATCTGGTTCGGTCAGGGCAGCCGCCCCGACTTTCCGCAAGGCTCCGCCGTTACCATCGGCAATTTCGACGGCGTACACCTCGGCCACCGCCACATTCTGCAACGGCTCAAACAAGAAGCACAAAGCCGCGGCCTACCCGTGGTTGTCGTTACCTTCGAGCCGCAGCCGCAAGAATTTTTCGCCCGCAAACAAGGCCGCGAACTGCCCTACCGCCTCAGCCCGCTGCGCAGCAAACTGCACTTGCTGCGCGAAACCGGCTGCGTCGATGCCGTGTGGGTGCTGCGTTTCAACCAAGCCTTTGCCGACATCAACGCCCAAACCTTCATCAGCCGCCTGCTGCGCGAAACCCTCAACACCAAATACCTGCTCATCGGCGACGATTTCCGCTTCGGCGCAGGGCGCGAAGGCGATTTCGCCCTGCTGCAAAGCCAGCCCGACATGGTTACCGAGCGCACCCCTTCCGTGCTGGTGGAAAACATCCGCGCCAGCAGCACCGCCATCCGCAAAGCCCTTTCAGACGGCCTCTTGGAATACGCCGGCAAACTGCTCGGCCACGACTACGCACTCAGCGGCAAAGTCAAACACGGTGCCAAACTCGGCCGCACCATCGGCTGCCCCACCGCCAACGTGCAGCTTCCCCAACACCACTACGCCCTCAGCGGCGTGTTTGTAGTTGAAGCGGAAGGCAGCTTCGGCACCCGCCGCGGCGTAGCCAGCTTCGGCTTCAACCCCACCGTATCGGCAACCCGCCGCCAAAAGCTCGAAGTGCATTTGTTCGACTTCAACGGCAACCTATACAGCCAACGCATCCGCGTGCGTTTCCTACACAAACTGCGCGACGAAGCCAAGTTCGACAACATCGACGATTTGAAAAAACAGATCTGGGCGGATATGGATGCGGCGAGAAATTGGATGAAAGCCTGAAACAAATACCTTCATCAGGCCGTCTGAACAATCATTACCGCTGACAAACCCCTGCCATTTATCAGATAATTAACTTTTATTCTCAAGGAGATAACATCATGGCCAAAACCATCATCCACACCGACAACGCCCCCGCCGCCATCGGCGCATACAGCCAAGCCGTGCGCGCGGGCGACACCGTTTACATGAGCGGCCAAATCCCGCTCGACCCCGCCACCATGACCGTGGTCGGCAACGGCGATTTCCGCGCCGAAGCGCACCAAGTGTTTAAAAACCTGCAAGCCGTGGCGCAAGCGGCGGGCGGTTCTTTAGACGACATCGTCAAAGTCAACGCCTACCTCACCGACTTGGGCAACTTCGCCGTATTCAACGAAGTGATGGCCGAATATTTCAGCCAACCCTTCCCCGCCCGTGCCGCCGTCGGCGTGGCCAGCCTGCCCAAAGGCGTGCAAGTGGAAGCGGAAGCCGTATTGGTGCTGGGCTGATAGATCAAGCAGGCCGTCTGAACATGTTTTTCAGACGGCCTGTAACGAATCATCCGCATAATCCGCCCTCCTTTATCTTCACGCAGCGTCAGAAAACCGGAGAAACGGCGGCAAGCCGTTAGATTCGCATTACCATGCAGATATAAACCCATACCCGTTTTTTCAGACGGCCTGCCCAACCCTTTCCCTTCAAACGGAGCCACATCATGGCACATTACGCAATCGGCGACATTCAGGGCTGTTTCGGCGAATTCACCGCCCTGCTCGACAAAATCGGCTTCAATCACGGCACCGACACGCTCTGGCTCACGGGCGACATTGTCAACCGCGGCCCGCAGTCGCTCGAAGCATTGCAATATGTGATGCGCCACGAAAGCAGCATCCGTACCGTGCTCGGCAACCACGACCTGCACCTGCTGGCCGTGTCGTACGGCTTCGGCAGAATCAAACGCGGCGACACCATTTCGCCGATTCTCGAACACCCCGAACGCTTGAAAATGCTCGACTGGCTGCGCGCCCAACCTTTGCTGATACGCGGCGAAAAACACGTTTTGGTACACGCCGGCCTGCTGCCGCAATGGAGCGTGGCCGAAGCCGAAAGCCTTGCCCAAGAAGTGGAAAGCGAATTGCGGGGCGACAAAGCGATGCAGTATTTTCTCAATATGTACGGCAACAAGCCGCACAGTTGGTCGCCCGATTTGGAAGGCTACAACCGCCTGCGCATGATTACCAACGTGTTCACCCGTATGCGCGCCCTCACGTTCGACAACGAACTCGACTACGATTTCAAAACCGGCCCCGAAGACATGCCCTGCGGCCTGCGTGCGTGGTTTGAAGCCCCCAACCGCCGGCATTTGAGCCACATCATCGTTTTCGGCCATTGGTCGGCCTTGGGCTACCTCAACGCCCGCAACGTTATCGCCCTCGACACCGGCGCGCTTTGGGGCGGCGAATTGACCGCAGTGAATCTCGATACAAACGAAATTACCCAAGTCGATTCCCAAAGCGGGCTGCATTGGGCGACCACTTTATAGGCGGACACCAAACGCAACGCGCCCGCCTCGATCGTATATCGCACCGAATCTTTATCGCGGTTCGTATCCCCGAGTATGCTACAGGTTGTTTTTTAAGCCGATTCGCGATAACGAAACATCAGGCCGTCTGAAAAGTTTTCAGACGGCCTGATGTTTCGTTATGCCGGCAGCGATATCGTGCCGCTTTAAACCTGCACCCTGCTCCTGCGGTATCGGGTGTATTTCCGATACAGCCAAAACGACACCATCACCACCGCAAACACCGCCAATATCGGCACAAACAGGCTGAGCGCGGTCATCACCACGGCCGTGCCGGTTTCCGCTACCGAGAATATCGGGTTTGCCAGCCCGCCCGTTGTCGCGGTGCTGGCCGCGCGGGTGGTGGCGTTTGCGCCTTTAATGGCTGCCGCCGCACCGCCGCCGGCAATAATCGCCAACGCCCACGTTACCGCCGGACTCAAATCGGCGGCGGTGGAAGCCATTACCGCCGTACCTGCCAGCCCTGCCAGCGGCACGGCGATGGTATCGAGCAAATTGTCGATAAACGGAATCAAATAGCCCAACGATTCCACAATCGCGGCAATTCCCAGAATAATCAATGCATTGGTGCTGCCCAACCATTGCCAGCTTTCGTTCAGCGGCCACAAGCCGAAATAAGCCGACAAACTGAGTGCGAACAAAGGCAGAAACACGCGGAAACCGGTGCTGGCGGCCAAGCCGATACCGAGGGCGATACTGATGATGGTGTCGAACGTCATGATTTAAATAAGAAATATCAAAAACCGCATCATACTGCAAATCGGCCGGAACGGCATTGAATTTACGGTTTACCGCCGTTTGCATACGGAAAGGCCGTCTGAAAAACAGTTTTCAGACGGCCTCAAGCCGTTTCAAATTTTCCCCCGCCGAACCATCTTTCAGACGGCCTCAGAGCAGGGCTTTGAGCATTTCTTCGTACACCGCCGAGAGCTTGGGAATGTCGCTCAGCAGCACGTTTTCATTAATCTGATGAATGCTGGCGTTGCAGGGGCCGAGTTCGATCAGTTCGGCGGCGATGGCTTTGATGAAGCGGCCGTCTGAAGTGCCGCCGCTGGTGGAAAGCTGCGTTTGCACGCCGCACACTTTGGCGATGGCTTCGCGGGCGATGTCGGTCAGGCGGCCTGCTTCGGTGAGAAACGGCTGCCCCGAGCAAGACCATTCCAAATCGTAGCTGATGCCGCAATTGTCCAAAATATCGTGCACGCGCTGTTTCAGGCCGATGTCGGTGGATTCGGTGGAAAAGCGGAAATTGAATTTGACGTTGAGCGTGCCGGGAATGACGTTGGTTGCGCCGGTGCCGCCGTTGATATTGGAAATCTGAAAACCGGTGGGCGGGAAATATTCGTTGCCTTTGTCCCATTCGGTTGCGGTCAGTTGCGCCAGTGCGGGCGCGAAAACGTGCACGGGGTTTAACGCCAGATGCGGGTAGGCGATGTGCCCCTGCTTGCCTTTAACGGTGAGGTTGCCGGAAAGCGAACCGCGGCGGCCGTTTTTCACCGTGTCGCCCAGCGTTTCGACGGCGGTCGGTTCGCCGACGATGCAGTAATCAATCAACTCGCCGCGCGCTTTGAGTGCATCAACCACTTTGGTGGTGCCGTCGTGCGCGTCGCCTTCTTCGTCGGAGGTAATCAGCAGCGCGATGCTGCCGGTGTGGTCGGGATGTTCCGCCACAAAACGCTCACAGGCGGTAACGAAACAGGCGATGCTGGTTTTCATATCCGCCGCGCCGCGCCCGTAAAGTCGGCCTTCGCGCTCGGTCGGCTCGAACGGCGGCGAATCCCATTTTTCAGACGGCCCCGGCGGCACTACGTCGGTATGCCCTGCGAAACACACCACCGGTGAAGCCGTACCGCGCCGCGCCCAGATGTTTTTGGTGTCGCCGAAGTTCATTTCTTCGACGGTAAAACCGATTTTTTGCAGCCGTTCGGCCAAAATCTGCTGGCAGTTTTGGTCGTCGGGGGTAACGGAAGGCCGGGCGATGAGTTGCTTGGTTAAGGCGAGAGATTGGGTGTCGTTCATTTCTTTCTCGGTTTTCGGATATATCGAGGCCGTCTGAAAACTCACAAGATTCATTTTCAGACGGCCTCGGTGTGTTATTCGTAATAAGTAAACTTGGCGCGCTTCACGTTGCACAATAATTCGTAGGCAATCGTGCCTGCCGCCGCCGCCACTTCGTTGATGTTTACCGTGTCGCCCCACAGCTCCACTTCGTCGCCGATGCCTTCGCGGGAAACGTCAAGCTCGATCGTCATCATGTCCATGGAAATGCGGCCGATCAGGCGGTTGCGGTGGGTGCCGACGGCCACGGGCGTGCCGGTGGGGGCGTGGCGCGGATAGCCGTCGGCATAGCCGCAGGCGAGCAGGCCGACGCGGGTGGATTTTTGCGTATAAAACACCGCGCCGTAGCCCACGGGCGAATGCGGCTGCAACACGCGTTCGCCAAACACGCGCGTGCTCAGGCGCATCACGGGTTTCAGGCGTTCGTCGCTGCCGCCGAAAGGCGATATGCCGTAAAGCGCAATCCCCGCTCTGCCCCAGTCGCGACGGGCTTCGGGAAAGCGCAGCATGGCGGCGGAATTGGCCAGACTTTCTTCGCCTTCCAAGCCTTCGCAGCCCAAATCGAACGCTTCAAGCTGGATTTCGGTCATGCCGCTTTCGGGATCGTCGGCGCAGGCGAAATGGCTGAATTTCACAATCTCGGCCACGTTCGGATTCTGCTTCAGCGCGGTGTAGGCGGCGGCGTAGTTGTGCGGGAAGAAGCCGGCGCGGTGCATGCCGGAATCCATTTTCAGCCACACTTTTACGGGTGTCTGCCATTCGTGGTGCAGCAGGGCTTCAAGCTGCCATTGGCTGCATACGGCGGGCCACAGGCGGTATTGGTCGACCAGCGCATATTCTTTGGCTTCAAACACGCCTTCGAGCAGCAGAATCGGGTTTTCGATGCCGTTTTCGCGCAATTCCACCGCTTCTTCAATGGCGGCAACGGCGAAACCGTCGGCCATGTCTGCCAACGCATGTGCGCACCGCACCGCGCCGTGCCCGTAGGCATTGGCTTTCACCACCGCCAACAGTTTGTTGCCGTGGATGTTTTTCAGTGTTTGGTAATTGTGGCGCAGGTTTTCGAGGCGGATTTGGGCGTTCAGCGGGCGCATGTGAAGTTCCTTTTTATTGGTTTCGAGGCCGTCTGAAAGCAGACTTTGCGGGCTTCGCTAAAATGTGCCGGAAAGCGGGTTGCGGCGGTTTTCAGACGGCCTGAATACGGATAACGGATTATAGGCCGATTGCTTGCTTTTTTGAATATGCCGGCGGCCGGCTTAACTTTCGTTGCGGCATCGCCGCCCTGCCCCGAAAGAGCGGTTTTTTGCAGGGCGGCACGGCGGCAGGGCCAATGCCGACCTTCTGCTCCTTTACCGGCTGTCGATATGGAGAGGCCGTCTGAAAAACGGTTTTCAGACGGCCTCCGAGCCTGTGTTCAAACGGCATAACGAGCCAAACCCAAATCGTCGCTACGCACTTCGGTGGCTTTGCCGCATATCAAATCGGCAGCGATTTTGGCCGAACCGAGCGACATCGTCCAACCCAACGTGCCGTGGCCGGTGTTGAGAAACAGGTTGCCGAAGCGGGTGCCGCCGACAATCGGCGTGCTGTCCGGTGTCATCGGGCGCAGGCCGCTCCAGAAAATGCCGCGGCTCAAATCACCGCCGTCGGGGTATAAGTCTTTGACCACCAGTTCCAACGTTTCGCGGCGTTCGGGGTTTAAATTGATGGTGTAACCCGACAATTCGGCCATGCCGCCGACACGGATGCGCTTATCGAAACGGGTAATCGCCACTTTGTAGGTTTCGTCGATAATGGTAGAAACGGGCGCGGCATCGCCGTCAGTTATGGGAATGGTGAGCGAATAACCTTTCACGGGATACACGGGCAGATCCAAGCCCAATTCGGCCATTATCGGGCGGCTGAAGCTGCCGAGGGTGCAAACGTAACAGTCGGCTTCGAAACGCTGCCCGCCCGCGCGGACGGCTTTGATGAGGCCGTCTGAATGTTCGATGCGTTCGACGGCACGGTTATACTGAAATTCCGCCCCTTTTTCGATACACATGGCGGCGAGTTTTCGGGTAAACAGATGGCAATCGCCGGTGCCGTCGTTGGGCAGGTGCAGTGCGCCGGCGATTTTGTGCAGCGCACCTTTGAGGGCGGGCTCGTATTGCAGGCATTCTTCCGCGCACAATCTCCGATAAGGCACGCCGTATGCTTCGAGCACTTCAATGTCTTTGGCGGCGGCTTCCACTTCGTGCCGGCGGCGGAAAATCTGCAAAGTGCCTTTGTTGCGCCCCTCGAAATCCATGCCGGTTGCGGCTTCAAAGCGGCGGAACATTTCGCGGCTGTATTCCGAAATCCGCACCATGCGCTCTTTATTGGTGTGGTAGCTGTCGGTATTGCAGTTTGCCAGCATCTGCCGCAACCATTGCAGTTGGAACAGGCTGCCGTCGGGCTTGAAAATCAACGGGGAATGTTTTTTCAGCAGCCATTTGGCGGCTTTGGCGGGAATGCCCGGCGCGGCCCACGGCGTGGTGTAGCCATAGGAAAGTTGGCCGGCATTGGCGAAGCTGGTACCCATAGCGGCAGCTTCTTCGCGTTCGATAACGGTTACCCGATGCCCCGCTTCCAGCAGATACCAAGCGGTGCAAACGCCCGCAACACCTGCACCCAACACGATGATATGCATGTTTTCCTCTTTATCTCTTTTATGCAGTGTATTTTTTAAGTCTAAACAATTTCAAATAGTTTTTTTCACTTTATTTTATGGCAAAAAACCCATATTATGATGTTTATTTAATTTTATACAGTGAATAAACCAATGAAAGAGCTGGATAAAACTGACCGCAAAATCTTAAAAATCCTGCAACAAAACGCCCGCATCCCGATGACCGAGCTGGCCGAAAAAGTGGGGCTTTCCACCACGCCCGTTACCGAACGCGTGCGCCGTTTGGAACGGGAAAACATCATCACCGGCTACCACGCCCACCTCAATCCGCACGCCTTGGGGCAAAGCCTGCTGGTGTTTGTGGAAATCAAACTGCGTTCGAAATCCGGCAATATTTTTGAAGACTTCCGCCGCGAAGTGTCGATGATTCCGCAAATTCTGGAATGCCATTTGGTGTCGGGCGAATACGACTACTTAATCAAAGTGCGCCTGCCCGATATGTCGGCCTACCGAGATATGCTCGGCAATATCCTGCTGCAACTGCCGGCCGCCGCCGAAAGCCGCAGCTATGTGGTGATGGAAGAAGTGAAAGAAGACGTGCTGCTGCATTTGGATTGATTTTGGCGAAATCCGCAAAGCTCGTTTCAGACGGCCAGCAACCTCTCTGCCGGCCGTCTGCCATATTCGAAAAAAAAAGGCCGTCTGAAACGAGCTTTGCGGATTTCGCCAAAACCATTTCAGACGGCCTTTCGAATCGGCTAATAAATAATGTTTTTACCGTAACCTTCGAGAATTTCTTTGATATGCAGCACGGTTTCTTTAGGCGGCGGCTTCACGCCTTTGAGTTTGTATTCGTCGCCGCACAATTCCCATTTGTGCGCGCCCAGTTCATGATACGGCAGCAGTTCGACGGTTTCGACGTTTTCCATGTCGCCGATAAACTCGCCGAGCAGATGGGCGGAGCGATCGTCGTCGGTATAACCCGGCACAATCACATAACGCACCCGCGTAGGCTGGTTGCGCTCGGCCAAATAGCGGGCGAATTTCAGCGTTTTGGTGTTGGGAATGCCGACCAGCACTTTATGGATTTCTGGGTCTATCTGTTTTAAATCGAGCATCACCAGATTAGTGTGGTCGAGCAAGTCGTCGAGAATATCGTCGTAATGCAGCACATATCCGTTGGTGTCGAGGCAGGTGTGGATGTTGTGCTCCCAACAGGCTTTGAACCAGTCGCGGATAAACTCGTATTGCAGCAGCGGTTCGCCGCCGGTAGCCGTTACGCCGCCGCCGGTGGCCTTCAGATAATGGCGGTAAGACAATACCTGCTTCATCACCTGCTCCACCGTCATCTCTTGTGCCTTATCGGTATGCATGTCCCAAGTGTCGCGGTTATGGCAATAGAGGCAGCGCATCAGGCAGCCTTGCATAAACAGCACGAAACGCAAGCCGGGGCCGTCGACGGTGCCGCACGTTTCGATGGAATGAACCAAGCCCGTGCCGTGATAACCGCGGTGGCCTTCGTGCTGGTCTGTGGTTTCGGGTGTGATGGTATAGGTTTGCATATCGTGTTTTGATGTGTTTTTAAACGGGTTATGTTTTCAGACGGCCTCAAGCCTATATTTGGCCGAGGCCGTCTGAAAATTATAATCTATGACCGAGAAACTGAATATCCGAAGGCGGCGTTAACCTGCTTCGGCTCGCAAGAAAACGGTTTTGCCAGTCGTTAAAGCGGCAACGGAATCGGTTCCGCACCGTCGTACGGTCTGCGGTTCGCAGCCTTTTGCAGAATATTCGGTTTTCCGGTTATATGGTCATCCGCCGTCGGCAAAATATACGGCGGTAAACAAAATGCCGGGCATCAACCCGGCATTTATATCGCTTACTTATTTCAACCGGATTACATCGCTGCCGTGAAGGTACGGGTAATCACGTCTTGTTGTTGCTCTTTGGTTAAAGAGTTGAAGCGCACGGCGTAACCTGATACGCGGATGGTAAGTTGCGGATATTTTTCCGGATGTTCCATCGCATCCATCAGGGTTTCGCGGTTCAGCACGTTCACGTTCAAGTGTTGGCCGCCTTCGATTTCGCCTGCTTCGTGATGGAAGTAGCCGTCCATCAAACCTGCCAAGTTGCGTTCGCGCGACTCTTCGTCTTTACCCAATGCTCCGGGCACGATAGAGAAGGTGTAGGAAATACCGTCTTTGGCAAACTCAAACGGCAGTTTTGCCACGGAGCTCAACGAAGCAACCGCACCGTGAACGTCGCGACCATGCATCGGGTTGGCACCTGGGCCGAACGGAGCACCTGCACGGCGGCCGTCGGGCGTATTACCGGTTTTCTTACCGTAAACCACGTTGGAAGTAATGGTCAGTACGGATTGGGTCGGAATCGCATTGCGGTACATCGGGTGGGTAGCCACTTTTTTCATAAAGCGTTCCACCAAGTCGCAGGCAATATCATCCACGCGGTCGTCGTTGTTACCGAATTGCGGGTATTCGCCTTCGATTTCAAAGTCGATAGCGATATTGTCTTCATCGCGGATCGGTTTCACTTTGGCGTATTTGATGGCAGACAACGAGTCGGCAGCTACCGACAAGCCGGCAATACCGCACGCCATAGTGCGTTTGATATCACGGTCGTGCAGAGCCATCAGCGCGGCTTCATACGAATATTTGTCGTGCATGTAATGGATGATGTTCAACGCAGTAACATACTGGGTTGCCAACCAATCCATGAAGCTATCCATTTTGGCCATTACGGTGTCGAAATCCAACACTTCGTCCAAAATCGGCTCGCTCTTAGGACCGACTTGGTCTTTGGATTTTTCGTCCACACCGCCGTTGATTGCGTACAGCAAGGTTTTGGCCAAGTTGGCGCGCGCACCGAAGAACTGCATCTGTTTGCCGATAACCATCGGGCTTACGCAGCAAGCAATGGCGTAGTCGTCGCTGTTGAAGTCGGGGCGCATCAAATCGTCGTTTTCGTATTGGATAGACGAAGTGTCGATAGATACTTTGGCGCAGAAGTGTTTAAATCCTTCCGGCAGTTGCTCAGACCACAGCACGGTAATGTTCGGCTCCGGAGACGGACCCATGTTGTATAGCGTATGCAGGAAGCGGAAACTGTTTTTGGTAACCAGCGTGCGGCCGTCCAAACCCATACCGCCGATGGATTCGGTTGCCCAAATCGGGTCGCCTGAGAACAATTGGTCGTATTCGGGCGTACGCAGGAAGCGCACCATACGCAGTTTCATCACCAGATGGTCGATCAGCTCTTGCGCTTCGCTTTCGGTAATGGTGCCGTTTTGCAGGTCGCGCTCAATGTAAACATCAAGGAAAGTAGCCACACGACCGAATGACATTGCCGCACCGTTTTGAGATTTCACTGCGGCCAAATAAGCGAAGTAAGTCCATTGAACGGCTTCGCGGGCGTTTTTGGCCGGGCCGGAAATATCAAAACCGTAGCCGGCGGCCATTTCTTTCATTTGTGCCAGAGCTCTGTGTTGGTCGTTGATTTCTTCGCGGCGGCGGATAACTTCTTCCAAGTTTTTGCCGGCTTCCAAATCGGGTTGCAGCGAGTTGAATTGGTCAACTTTATCCGCCATCAAGCGGTCGATACCGTACAAAGCCACACGACGGTAGTCGCCGATAATACGGCCGCGGCCGTAAGCATCGGGCAAACCGGTCAGCACGCCTGATTTGCGGCAGCGGCGGATATCGGGCGTATAAACGTCGAACACGCCTTGGTTGTGGGTTTTGCGGTATTTGCTGAAAATTTCGGTAACGGTAGGATTCAATTCCACTTCGTAGATTTTGCAAGAATCCTGAACCATTTTCAGGCCGCCGAAAGGCATGATGGAACGTTTCAACGGCTCGTCGGTTTGCAGACCGACTACGGCTTCCAAATCTTTATCAATATAGCCCGGGCCGTGGCTGGTAATGCCGGAAACCACTTGGGCATCGATTTTATAAGGTGCATGTGTACGGTTTTCTACTTTGATACCTTCCATCACCTCGGCCCACAGTTTTGTAGTGGCCTCGGTGGCAGGGGCCAAGAAGTCGCCCTTGCCTTCGTAAGGCGTGTAGTTTTGCTGAATAAAATCGCGCACATCAATGTTGCTTTCCCAATTGCCGGTTTTAAAGCCGGTCCATGCGGCGGGACGCTCTTGTGCGGTGGTATTCATACTTGAACTCCTTATTTTCATTACATTAAATAAATATCGGATATAAAATTAATGGTAATAGGATAGCACTTATTCAAGTATGTTTGTGCGTAGTATTTGTGAAATAAAATTACTCTTTGACTTAAATCAGAAAATCAAATATCGGTAATAAAAACACATGAAATTTCACCATGCATGGCTTCAAATAGATACACAAATGGGTGTAAAATATATCAAAATTCTACACTAATCGTTTTTTGAAAATCATCCGTGAGATAATTTCAAAAAATTCGATACCTCTCCATGCAGTACCAGCATTCCCCCGTATTTTTCCCCAATCTGTTCGGCCTGATTATCCATCCGTTAAAATCTTAATAACCGCGGTTGCCGTACGGGTGTTTGCAGCAATCGGCAACGGCTGCGAAAACCGACACCGATAAAGACATCCTGAGACCTTTGCAAAATTCCTCCTAATCCCCTAAATTCCCTCCCAAGATATTTAGGGGATTTTTCATA
>NZ_JAUKWH010000012.1 GCF_030504625.1 Neisseria sp. MVDL19-042950
GCAATTTCCTATCCTAAGCTTTAAAGTTTTGGGTAAAAATTCAATAGAAGTGGTGCCCATGGGCAGATTTGAACTGCCGACCTCTCCCTTACCAAGGGAGTGCTCTACCCCTGAGCTACATGGGCGGATTATACATATGGAGCGGGTGAAGGGAATCGAACCCTCACCGTAAGCTTGGAAGGCTTCTGCTCTACCATTGAGCTACACCCGCATACTTACCGTAATCTCTGCTCCAAGTAAGATTGGATTTGGTGGAGGGAGAAGGATTCGAACCTTCGAAGCTTTCGCAACAGATTTACAGTCTGCCCCCTTTGACCGCTCGGGAATCCCTCCAAAAGAGAAACGCAATCTTAGATAGTTCTCTAAAATACGTCAAGCTGCTTTTGTTGTTTTTTTAATATTTTTTTTTAACACAATCATTTTAAATGATTTTATTTTCCAGCAATAATCCGCTCATACTTAGCCTGCAACTCTTCTTGAGTTTCAGGATTCTCTTCATCTATCAAAATACAATCTACCGGACACACTTGCTGACATTGTGGCTCATCATAATGCCCCACGCACTGAGTACACAGATTAGGATTGATTTCATAAATCTCATCACCTTGAGAGATGGCATCATTAGGACACTCTGGTTCGCAAACATCACAGTTAATGCACTCGTCTGTAATAAAGAGCGACATTGTTTTTCCTTTACTTATTCCAAAACCGAATTTTATCGATTATAGCACACACTATTTCAGACACTTCGGCTCCATAACATCCATACACACTATAAATTTCATTATCAAATTCACAGGCCGTCTGAAATTTGCTTCAGACGGCCTACATTATTTATAAAACTTACTTAATAATAATCTCGTTTTAAAATTTATAGTTATATTGCACCCCTACAATGTGCGCATGGCTTTTGAATCGCGCAAAAGAAGAGACATTACTATCAACTGTATTAACTTCGGCATTGGAAGATTTTGCTTGCACATTTGCTTTGGCATTTTGCACATGAATATAGCTGTAAGCGGCATTAATACTATGCTTTTTAGCAAAATCATATTTACCGCCCAAAGAATACCAGATACGGTTGTTATCAGGCATAGTTACCAAACGATCGGTAGCATTTCGCACTGGTGATTGATCATAAGCCATGCCAAATCGAAATTGCAACGGATCACTATACTGATAGGTTGCGCCTAAAGCTACTTTATAAGTATCCCGCCAATTAGGTGTTATAACAGTTTGATTCGAAGGCTGCCCACTTACTGTACGCTTAGCATTTTCAAAATTCAACTCTGCTCGGCTGAAACGCGAATGACGCGTCCATGTTACATCACCGAAAAGATTCCATTTTTGCGAGGCTTGATACATACCATGCAAAGATAGGGACTCTGGCGTTGTAATCTTTAAATTGGCTTTTTCATGAGGAACATAACCCAAACCGCCCTCTGCAATGGTCTTGCCAATCCGTCCTGCATAAATTTGTTTTGCAGCAGCACCATCTGCAGTCCAATCTGCCGTTCCTTCCAAGTTATGTTTTACCCGAGAACGGTAATTAACACCTACACGAGTACGATCATTGATATCCCACATCCATGCCAAATGATAACCATACCCCCAATCTTTCCCCTTTACTTCGGCATGGCCATCCATTAAACCGACACCATTAGGATCAATAGGCATACTGGGGCGAAGAGATGCAGCCCAATCCGCATATTTACGCAATCCCGCGGTACTGTACTGTGCAATAGCACCTACTGCGACCGAATGTTTTTCATTTAATTTAAAGGCAATGGCCGGTTCAACAGCAATAGTTGTAAGTTCGGTTTTATTTAAGTTATAACGCAACGCTGAATCAGCTGCATATTCGGTTTTTGAACCAAATGGTACATACACTCCCAAACCGGCTGTTACATTATCATTAACTTTATATGCACCATAAAGATGGGGAGCAAAAACAAGATCTTTAGCAATTTTGCCACTACTACTGCTGTTGGCGACCGTTGTACCGCCATTATATTTAGCTTTACCTTCACTGTATTTCACGCTTGGAGAAACCAGATTTAATGAGGCAGAAATTTCATGCCCATCCAATTTCGTTAAACCGGCCGGATTATAAAATAATATAGAAGCGTCTGATGCTTCAGCAGCAGATGAATTTGCTGTTCCCTGTGCAGCTACGGATTGTGTACCAAAATGATAACCGGATGCTTGGGCTGTTTGAACAGCTAACGCCGTACTAACAAATAAAACGAGATAACGAAATGTGTGTTTCATATAATCAAAACTTAGGTAAAAAGTGAGGAATATTCATTCAAAAGGCTGCCTAAAAGCAGCCTATGAACACTAAAATATTTAATCAACATTTAGTACATATACTCAATTTTACAATACTTCACTTTAATAGTTGTAATATTTTTTATTAGCAACAACCTTACTGTGCAAAATATGTTGCTTTTTAAGCCTATTTTCCAATTTTGCTAACAAAGTTGGATTTTATTGCTTTCAAGTAACCCATATAAAAAGGCCGTCTGAAAAAGCGTTTTCAGACGGCCCGATAAATCTAACTTGATGGCTCATCCCCATTTTTATCCCCGCCTCTTCGGGAAAAATTAATGCCGAGTTGTTTAAGTTTACGATATAAGTGTGTACGCTCTAAACCTACTTTTTGCGCTACGCGACTCATATTGTGATTTTCTTGGACAATATGGTATTCAAAATAACGGCGCTCCAACTCCTCGCGCAATTCACGCAACGGCATATTAAAGTTAAACCCTCCAACCATTTCGGAAACAGGCATCCGAGTCATTTGACCTAAAATATTATTAACCGCCTGTTCTTCCACTTCACTGTTGTCTGTGGTCAACGCAAGGTTTTTCACAACGCTGCGTAATTGTTCCAAATTACCCGGCCAATCATATTGACGGAGGATATTCAATGCTGCCGTACTAAATTTGACCATGGGGATCTTTTGGGTTTCAGCCAATTCGGTCAGTATTTGGTTTACCAAGAATACAATATCATCCGGTTGGCTGCGCAAAGGTGGAATTTGAATGGTAAAAGCAGAGAGTAAATCAATTAACTTAGCATCCAGCATGGTATTTTCAGCCGGATCAGTTTGCGGATGGCTGGTAGCGCATACGATACGTACATTATTACGCTCGGCTTTACTCAACAAAAAAGCAATGCCTTGCTGGATACTCTTACTATATTGTGCAATATCACCCAGATACAGAATACCGCCAGTAGCCTTCTGCAACAATTCAATAGGGATATCGACGATATGTTCGGTTTTACCGGGTTCTACCCATGGAGTACCGTTTTTATGGAAATAACGGGCCACTAATTCAAACGGAGAGCCGGGCTCACCACTCAATAAAACAGGCTTACTCTGCTTAACAGCAGCTTCCAATGTACGGTTAAGTTCTTGAATGGAGGGGCTATTACCTAACTTATCAAGTGACAAACCTGAAGCCGCCTGCATTTCACCATATTTTAAAGCACGATCAACTGTACTTAAAAGCTTCTGTAATGCAATCGGTTTTTCCAAAAAGTCTAATGCACCGATTTTAGTGGCTTCGACCGCAGTATCAATACTGGCATGTCCGCTCATCATTACCACAGGCATGTTGAGCTGACCGTTTTTAGCCCACTCTTTCAAAAGGGTAATACCGTCACAATCAGGCATCCATATATCAAGCAGCACCATTGCAGGGCGTGTTTGATGGCGAAGTTGGCGGGCTTCTTCGGCATTCTCGGCAAGTGTTACTGTGTAGCCTTCATCTTGAAGGATTTCCGATAATAAATCACGGATACCAACTTCATCATCTACGATTAAAATATCACTACTGCGCATAAGCTTCTACCAGTTCGGGTAAGACTATTCTGACACACGCGCCGCCTTCCGCAGGATTACTCAAGCTGATCCGGCCGCCGTGCTCTTCAATGATTTTTTTCACCACCGGCAAGCCTAAACCTGTACCTGTAGGTTTGTCGGTTACATAAGGCTCGAATGCGTGATGCAGCATTTCTTTGCTGAAACTTTTACCGTTATTGCTAACGATTAAGACGGCCTGCCCGTCATCAGACTGCCGCGTATTCACTTGAACATGTGGTGAAGGCGCATCTTCCGCTGCTTCTGATGCATTTTTGAATATATTATGCAATACCTGCCTCATGGCAGTAGTATCGGCAGCGATGAAAATGGGTATATTACTCAAATCGGCGGTAAATGTACACTTACTGCCCTCATATAACAGCAAAACTTCTTCGACAATCTTGTTCAAATCATGCCGCTCCAATTTAAGCGAAGGGGCGCGGGCATAATTGCGGAAAGCTTCCACCATTTCTTTCAACGCAGCAACCTGTTTGATAATCGTATCGGTAGATCGGGTTAAAATCTGCGCATCTTGCTCGGCGAGTTTATCATGCAATTTCCATGCCAATCTTTCCGCAGAAAGCTGAATAGGTGTGAGCGGATTGCGGATTTCATGCGCCAACCGCTTAGCCACTTCCCCCCATGCGGCTTCTTTTTGGGCGCGCACCAATGCGGTAATATCGTCAAACACCATCACAATGCCGTTATCGTTATCATCAGGTAACAACGTTGCTTTTGCCAGCAGAATACGGGCATCATCAGGAGCCGCATAGCTAAGCTGAACGGGTTTGTCGGCCAACGCCGTATCCACGATTGCAGCAAAAGTTTCGGCCAGCACCGCTTGCTGTGGTTCCTGCTTCGGCCAATCATACCAGTTACTGCCAATCAAATTTTCCAAAGTAATGCCCAAAATACGCTCGGCACTCTTATTATAAGTTTTCAGACGGCCTGTATCATCTAAGGTGATCACGCCGGTAGTCAAACTTTCCAGCACACACTCTAAATAATGGCGCGCCGCTTCTTGTTGCTGGCGGTTTCGCTCAGACGCTGCTTGTGCGATGCCAAGCTGTTCGGTCATATGATTAAACAGATGAGTCAACCGGCCAAACTCATCATTACGGAAAATCGGCCGCTTTTGCGAAAAATCGCCTTGCGCTACCGCGCGGGCTCCCTCGGCTAATGACAAAACCGGTTCGACAAAACGACGTGCGAAATATAAAGCCATTACCAATGCCAGCATGATTGCCAACAGCGTTGCCACCAGTAACGTAACCAAGAAGAATGTCTGCAAACCTTGTTTGGCGTAACTTAATTCAGCATATTTAGCCCGCGCCGCTTCAATCAGCGTGGCATCTTTTGCTACATTTTCAGGAATAGGTTGTCTGAAAAACAGCGCACGGCGTTGGTTTTGCCGACTATCCAACATCAACCAGCCTTGCGCATAGAGAATATTGTTCAGATTTTCTATATCGCGGGCAGATCCTGATTGCTCAAGCACTTCACGGGTAGCATCATCCAACACCGGCGGAGGCAATTTGCGCGGATTACGTACGACATTGCTTCTTTTACTATTGAAATCATAAATGGCAAGCTGAGTGAATTCTTTAGCATGTGGTGAAGACGTTAAGGCTTTATGCAGACTGTTGCCTAAAGATGCGGTACTAATCAAATCTACCTGAATCGGTGTAGCATTGCGCACTGCATTATCCAAAGCCAGATTCAAAGCGGACTTACTCAGATTCAAACCGCGCTCAAGCGCCTCGTGTGTATCGTTTCCAAACCAAGAGTTGATGCTATTAGAAATAAACTGTGCCGACACACCGAAAAGAAACAATCCCGGCAGAACCGCTACCAATGTGAACATTCCGGCCAAACGGCGGGCAATTTGCGAACCGAAAATCCGGCGACGGCTGTCACGCAGCAAAAGCCACAGATAACGCAACAATACTGCCAACAATAAACCGATTAATACGGCACACGCTGCAATAATCCACCAGAAATAATCACCCAAGCTGCTGGTATAACCGGTTGCGACGGTAAGCGTGTAGAGAAAAACTACTGCGAGCAGGCCGGCAACAAGGAGAAAAGACCGCATAAGGCTTACTCCTTCGAGATATCCAAAGGTTTCCAGCCCGAATCAAGCTGCCAGCTTTTTGAAGTCAATGCATTGATTTGAAAAGGCTTCGGCAATTGTGAAGTACTTAGCTCCAAGCGGATTTCAGCCTTAGCTTCGGTGGCGGGCACCCCTCTCAGCGTACCGCCGCCCAATACTTTCCAATTGGCGATCGCTCCGATACCGCGCAAAGCCGTTTCGAGCGAATTGTATTCGGTAGAAAATGTGCCGACCGTTACGCGGTAACGGTTGGTTAACGGATGATATGACAATTTGTACTGTATGGAATTATCGTTGCCGACAATTTGACCAAGTTTGAAACGGTAAGCAGCTACCGTTGGTGCAGAAAGCTGGTAACTCAACGTGAAATTCAACGGCACCCCTTGGGAAAGTACTTCTTTAAGCTGATCAGGCAAATTAATTTGAAAGCGGCTGCTAACCGACAACTGGCCCGACGATGTGAGTTTAGCCTGCGCACGGGTTGCACTGATGCCTTCTGCGGCCGTCTGAAAAGACACGGCCAGCAAAATAGGCAACAGCAGCAATCTACTGTTTCTGAATAAGCGCGTAATAAAAGCCATCTTGGTGTTTATTCGGTAAAAGCACATGTGTTTCCAAACATTTGGCATCAACATGGCGGTTTAAAAATTTCTGTAATTGTTGTTCGTTTTCTTCCACAAAAATAGAACAAGTCGCCAACAGCATCCTGCCGTTTTTCGTCAAGGTATGCCAGAGTGCGTCTAACAGGGCTTCCTGCTGACGGGCCGTTTTGGCTGCATCGCCCGGACGGCGTAACCATTTGATATCGGGATTTCGCCGTACAACACCGGAAGCCGTACAAGGCACATCGGCTAAAATGGCATCAAACGGTTTTCCATCATACCATGCACCCAAGTTTTGCGCGTCGGCACAGCTCAAAGAGGCCGTCTGAAAACCCAAGCGATCAAGGTTGCTTTGCACTCGGGCAAGGCGGGTTTCATCAATATCCAATGCCGTAACATGACAGTCGGCCAACTCTAAAATATGGCCTGTTTTTCCGCCGGGTGCTGCGCAAGCATCAAGAATCCGCTCGCCGTTTTGCGGATTCAAAAGATAAGCAGCCTGCTGCGCACCGAAATCTTGTACGGAGACGAGGCCGTCTGAAAAACCGGGCAGTTTCCCAACCGGCACAGGCTCCAGCAACGTTACTGCATAATCATCCAATGCCTTGGCCTCAATGCCGACAGCATTCAAAACCGCCAAATAACTTTCAGCATTACCTCGGCGGCGGTTAACGCGCAGGGTCATCGGTGGATGTTGTTGCAACACAGCGGCAATATTGTGCCAATGTTTCGGATAATGGCTTTGCAGATAATCTATCCACCATTCAGGAAGATTATGCTTGGCTGTTGCATTTTTGTTACACAAAGCCGTCAATTTTTCACGTTCGCGTAAAAAGCGACGCAAAATAGCATTGGCAAACGAGCGGTATTGCCCCTTCCCTATTTTTGCAATGGCATCCACCGCTTCGTTTACAACAGCATGGGGCGCATTGCGGGTGTAATGCAGTTGGTACAGCGCTGCCAACAATAAACTTTCAAGCTGTGGATCGGTAATCGGTTTATTGAGCATTTTGCCAAGCATAAAACGCAAACTGCCGCCGTAACGCTGGCAACCATAGGCAATATCTTGCAACGTACCGCTTTCCTGCGAGCTCAGATCGGGACACCTGTCTCGGATTTCAGCCAATACGTCTTGCAAATTCCGACCGGCAGCAACTGCGGCAACGCTTTCTGCGGCAAGCTTTTGCGCCAGCGCCATACTCATAAAAAAGTTCCTTCTTCAATTCGGTTTCCGGCAGCAAAAGCCGCCACTGCCATCCGTTTGCTGCCGGCAGGCTGCAATTCTGTAATACGCAAGGCTTTTTCTCCGCAAGCTACCACCAGGCCGTCTGAATTACATGACAACACTTCTCCAGCCTTACCGTTTTGCGATACCACTTCCGCTTGCCAGATTTTCATCGGTTTACCTTGATACTCCGTCCAAGCTGCCGGAACGGGATTGAAAGCACGAATTTTGCGTTCGATGGTTTCGGCAGATTCGTTCCAATTGATTCTTGCCTCTTCTTTGCTTAATTTTTGTGCATAAGTTACGCCGTTTTCAGGCTGTGGTACGCTTTTCAGACGGCCTCTCTGTTGAAGTTGTTGCAAATCAGCAACAATCGCTCGTGCTCCCAATTCGGCCAATGCATCATGCACATTTTGAGCCGTATCCGTTTTCTGAATCACATAACGATGCTCGCTAACCACACCTCCCGTGTCCAATCCGGCATCCATTTGCATGATACACACGCCGGTTTCTGCGTCGCCTGCCTCAATCGCACGCTGGATGGGTGCCGCACCGCGCCAGCGCGGGAGCAAAGAAGCATGGATATTCAAACAGCCGTAGCGCGGGATATTTAAGACGGCCTCAGGCAGAATCAGCCCGTAGGCGGCCACGACCATCACGTCTGCATGCTGTTCGCGCAGCAATGCCTGTGCTTCTTCATGCCGCAACGAAGGCGGTTGGGCGACAGTCAGCCCCAACACTTGCGCCGCCTGCTTTACAGGGCTGGCCTGAAGCTGCATTCCCCGTCCTTTCGGACGGTCGGGCTGAGTTAACACCAGCGGAATTTCAAATCCAGCAGCGGCAATAGCTTCCAATGCGGAAGCTGCAAAATCGGGAGTTCCTGCAAAAATAACTTTCATATCAATACAATAGGCCGTCTGAAAAATTACAGATTGTGCTTGGCACGCTTTTTCAATTTAGTTTTGATGCGGTTTTGCTTCAATGTGGACAAATACTCCACAAACACTTTGCCTACCAAATGATCCAGTTCATGCTGAATACAGATCGCCAGCAACCCATCGGCCTCCAAAGTGAATTTTTGACCTTTTTCATCAAGGGCTTCCACAGTAACCCGCTCGGCACGGGTTACCGTATCGTAAATGCCCGGCACCGACAGGCAGCCTTCTTCATAAGTAGTTTGTCCATCTTTATGGGTAATGATGGGATTAATGAACACACGAGGTTCATTTTGTTCTTCCGACAAGTCCATTACCACAACCCGCTCATGCACATTAACCTGCGTGGCAGCAAGGCCGATGCCGCGGGCTTCATACATGGTTTCAAACATATCGGCAACCAACGTCCGGATACGCTCGTCAATTTCTGCAACGGGCTTAGCAACGGTATGCAAACGCTCGTCGGGATACTGGAGAATATTCAATAAAGCCATAAAATTGTCTCGGTAATAACTGTTATGTGTGTTTAATGCTATGATGGTAGCAACATTCAATGGTAAAATAATGTAGTTATTTTTTAGGATATATGAAGAGCTTAAAGTTAATTCATTAACTTGGAAGCTCAACCGTTAATTAACGCTAAATTGATTCGATTTCAAGGGGAACGATCATGCAAAAACACATTATAACCCTGCTTTGTGCCGTTGGTTTGGCAATTTCCGCCCAAACCGTTGCTGCTGAGCTTAAAATCCGCCCCAACGCTCCTACGCGTTATGTTGTAAAACAAGGGGATACATTATGGGGTATCTCTGGCAAATACCTTTACAGCCCGTGGCAATGGAACCGTTTATGGGGGGCAAATCGTAATGCGATACGCAACCCTCATGTGATTTATCCGGGCCAAGTGTTGGTATTACGATACGTTAACGGACAACCTCAACTGGGATTTGAAAATAATTCAACCGATAACGGCGGCATTCCCGTTATCAAACTGACTCCGCGCGTGCGTGAAGTGTCGGCCGGTTATGGTATTCAAACCGTTAACGTCAACTTCTACCGCATGTTTATGCAACACCCACAAGTTATTCCGCAACAGCAAACCCAAAATGCGCCGAAATTGATTGACGGCCCCGACAACCGGATGCTGTACAACAAAGGTGATCGAGTATACGCCTACGGTATTACCGAGCCGGGTCGCTACCTCGTTTACCGTGCACGCAAAGATATTTTGGATCCTGAAACCAAAAAATATTTAGGCCAAGAAGTTGTATTCAGCGGCATTGTAAGCACTCTGCCCTACACCAACAGCGCATTGGATGCCCGTAGCGAAAAAGATGCCCAATACCTGAAAGACGACGAATACTACACCCGCCTGAATCCTTTCGTAAAAATACCTACGAAAACAGCTCAGCCGATGGTAGTGGAAGAAACGGTTTCCGAAATCCGCAAAGGCGACTTCCTGCTGAAAATGAAAGATGAAGGCAACAGCTTCCATATGATGCCTCATGCACCCAGCCGCCATATCGATGCGAAAGTAGTGTCTATTTTCGATGGCGTAAGCGAAGCCGGACAATTCCAAACCATTACCTTAAACAAAGGTGAGGCCGACGGTTTAGACAAAGGTACCGTATTAAGCCTCTACAAACGCGGTCGTCAGGTTAAAGTAGACTTGGAAGAAGGTAAAAAAGGCAACCGCAGCGTGGTGAAATACGTTTCCATTCCCTCGGAAGAGGCCGGCTTGGCCATGGTATACCGCACCAGCGAACACCTTGCTTCAGCCATTATTTTGGAAAGCCTGACCAATATCACCGTTGGCGACATTGCCTCTGAGCCCGGTCAAGACTTAGATAATATGCCCAATGATGCTCGTCATGTGAAAAATGCGCCACAAGATTCGCACGACACCGAGCATAATGAATACAACATAAAAAGCAATATTACTCCTTATTAAAAAAGGATATTTTTAAAAGCACACCTCAAAGGTGTGCTTTTTAATTGCTTACGTCATAAGACAATCGATTACACAAAGGCTCTTTTCGTAAATATTTCTTGAAACGTGTTAACAAAGAATTACAAAGAAGATAGAATTGTGTATAAACAAAATATCACGAGCATTATTAAATGCCGATTAAAAAATAAATAGTCTTACTTCATTTAAGACACTACGGGGATTTGCCATGAATGATTCAGAACGATCCGCTTGGATACGGCTTGCGCTTACGCCATACGTCGGTGCTGAAAGCTTTTTGGCACTGATTCAACACTTCGGCAGTGCACAAGCTGCATTAGCAGCACCTGTCGGGACAGTAGCCAAGCTAGTTCGCCACAAACAGGCTTTGGCTGCGTGGGAAGGAAAAAGCCATCAGGCTGAAACCGCTATGGAAGCAGCTCTTGCATGGGAACAGCAGCAAAACTGCCGCCTCATGCTACTATGCGACAGCGACTTTCCTATTATGTTGACTGAAGGCATTACACCGCCGCCATTGTTGTTTTTACGCGGGTGGGCCGAATTGCTGCATCAACCTTCAGTTGCCATAGTAGGCAGCCGCCATGCCACTCCTCAAGCCATGCGTATCGCAAAAGATTTTGCACACGCTATGGGTGAAAACGGTATTGTGGTGGTTTCGGGGATGGCTGCCGGCATCGACTCTGCCGCCCATCAAGGTGCGCTACAGAGCAAATGCGGCACCGTTGCCGTGTGGGGAACCGGAATAGACCGCATCTATCCGCCATCGAATAAAGAGCTGGCCTATCGAATCGCCGAAACCGGCTTGATTGTGAGCGAGTTTCCTTTAGACACCCGCCCGCTGGCAGGCAACTTCCCACGCCGCAACCGTATTATCGCTGCTCTCTCGCAAGCTACTTTAGTGGTAGAAGCCGCACCTGAATCAGGTTCGTTGATTACCGCCAAATTGGCTGCCGAAATGGGCCGTGAAGTGATGGCCGTTCCCGGTTCGATCGACAACCCGCACAGCAAAGGCTGCCATAAGCTGATTAAAGAAGGTGCGAAGTTGGTCGAATGCTTGGACGACATTTTGCAGGAATGTCCGCAACTGTTGCAAAAATCCCCCTTGCCTCCATATCCTGTAAACAGGACACAGAAGGCAGAAACACAACAAGAGGAAAAAGCAGTACCGGTCCAAACTATACCGCAGCCAACAGACAGGCCGTCTGGACAGCCGCTTTTGGCCGCAATGGGGTATGACCCTATCCACCCCGACAGTTTGGCACAATCATTAAACCTGCCTGCCGCCGATATATACGCACAATTGCTGGAGCTTGAGCTTGACGGCATTGTGGCAGCAATGCCGGGCGGACGTTACCAACGAATCAAATAAAAACAAGGAAACATCATGGCTGAAGTAATTGCCTTTTTAATCAAACATTTTCATGATTTCGATGCCTGCCCGCCTCCCAGCGACTTAGGTCAGATTCTGGAGGACATCGGCTTTGACGACATCGAAATCGGACACGCCCTGATGCTTCTCGAAGTATTGGCCAACAGCCCCAGTGTTTCCACCACGCAATACCGCAGCGATGCCTTGCGCGTATACTGCCCCGAAGAGCTGGAAGCACTGCCGCAGGAAGTGGTGGACTTGCTATACTTCCTTGACAAGGCACAAGCCATTAACGGGGAACAGCGCGAATTTGTCGTACATGCCCTGTTGCACATGCCGCCGGAAGAAATTACCGTAGATATGGCAAAAGTTCTTACTTTGTTGATATTATGGGCGCACAAATCAGAGCCGCCTATTTTGATCGGCGATGAATTAATGATGGCTTTGCACGGCAAATCCATCATGCACTAACCCGAACAGATATGGCCGGAAACCCCGGCAACCATACCCATTCGGATGTAATCCAATATATGGCTGCATGCCATCGGGTGTGCATCACAGATACAACTGTATGCAGATTTAAAGCCAACAAAACCATATACTGCTTGTTCATTATGAATAACAGTATGGCTTTTTGGTTGGCTATACTTCTGAAAAAAGGCCGTCTGAAGCAGCAAATCCTGCTTCAGACGGCATATCCGCTTTAAGGCGGGCAATATAATAAGATAGCAATAGCATTTATCGCCGTATAACATACAAGTTTAAGATATTCAGCATAATAAAATTTCGGCATGAATTAATAAAATCGAGAAGAGATTTATCTGTTTTATATTGAGAGAAATATTAATAATGTGGGTGTTAGATAGATAATATGAAAAAATTAACCAAATTTTTATTATTTATACTAATTATTATTCCGCTTACTATACTGATCAGCTTGTTTAGATTTTCTATAACTTCCGGTAATGGTGGTGTAGGTAGTCTTGGGCTTATTGTTATTATTCCATTAGAATCTTTTGGAATGAGTGTTGTTCTAACATTATTAGCTTTTCTTATTGTTCCTAAATTACCAAGAATAAATAATACTCTATCACGTAAAAAAATTTAAAAAAGCCAGATAACAGAGAAGATCACCATCAGAATATTAAACGTTACTATACTGAATCTAATAAAGAACTGTCAGTTGCAAAAGAAAAAGAATTTAAATAAATTTAATAAATAAAAATAGCAAAATGAAATAATACATATTTTAATGGGTAAACCTTTTTACACTATTAACACTAGAATTACCTTTTACAAAAGCTGCAAAGAGGCCGTCTGAATAAAGTTTTCAGACGGCATCAGTTTCCCTAACACTGTATTAATATCAATAATTTTTCAGGAACCGACAATGGCAAAAAACCTATTGATTGTGGAGTCGCCCTCCAAAGCCAAAACGCTGAAAAAATATCTCGGAAGCGAGTTTGAAATCCTCGCTTCCTATGGTCATGTGCGCGATTTGGTGCCCAAAACCGGTGCGGTAGACCCCGACAATAACTTTGCCATGAAATACCAAATGGTCAGCCGCAATGCCAAGCACG
Source organism: Neisseria sp. MVDL19-042950 (assembly GCF_030504625.1). Lineage (GTDB taxonomy): Bacteria > Pseudomonadota > Gammaproteobacteria > Burkholderiales > Neisseriaceae > Neisseria. The sequence continues at coordinate 13,665 of NZ_JAUKWH010000012.1, forward strand.
TCGATGCCATTGTCGCCGCCGCCAAAGAAGCCGAAAAACTCTATCTGGCAACCGACCCGGATAGGGAAGGCGAAGCCATCTCTTGGCACTTGCAGGAAATCCTCAAATCCAAACGCGGCCTCAAAAACATCAAACCGCAGCGCGTCGTGTTCCACGAAATCACCAAAAACGCCGTGCTCGATGCCATTGCCCATCCGCGCGAAATCGAAATCGATCTGGTTGATGCCCAGCAGGCGCGCCGCGCGTTGGATTATCTGGTCGGCTTCAACCTTTCCCCCTTGTTGTGGAAAAAAATCCGCCGCGGCTTGAGCGCAGGCCGCGTACAAAGCCCCGCCTTACGCCTGATTTGCGAACGCGAAAACGAAATCCGCGCATTTGAAGCGCAAGAATACTGGTCGGTACATCTCGACAGCCACAAAGGCCGCAGTAAATTCACCGCCAAACTCGTGCAGTGGAACGGCGAAAAACTGGAGCAATTCTCCCTGCCCAACGAAGCCGCACAACAGGCCGTCTTAACAGGCTTGGCCGAGCAAGAAGCCCAAGTTGCCGCCATCGAAAAGAAAAAACGCAGCCGCAACCCCGCCGCACCGTTTACCACCTCCACCATGCAGCAAGATGCCGTGCGCAAACTCGGCATGACCACCGACCGCACCATGCGCACCGCCCAGCAGCTATACGAAGGTATCGACGTAGGGCAAGGCGCCATCGGTTTGATTACCTATATGCGTACCGACAGCGTAACCCTCTCCGACGAAGCGCTGACCGAAATCCGCCACTACATCGAAAACAAAATCGGCAAAGACTACCTGCCTTCCGCCGCCAAACACTACAAAACCAAGTCGAAAAACGCGCAGGAAGCCCACGAAGCCATCCGCCCGACTTCCGTGTACCGCACGCCCGAAAGCGTGAAGCCCTTCCTGACTGCCGACCAATTCAAGCTCTATCAAATGATCTGGCAGCGCACCGTAGCCTGCCAAATGAACCCCGCCAAATTCGACCAAACCACCGTCGATATCGCCGTGGGCAACGGCGTTTTCCGCGTAACCGGCCAAGTGCAAACCTTCGCAGGCTTCCTGAGCGTGTATGAAGAAGGCACCGACGACAACGACGAAGACGAAGACAACAAAAAACTGCCCGAAATGAAAGAAGGCGAAAAATTGCCCGTCGACAACATCTACGGCGAGCAGCACTTCACCACCCCGCCGCCGCGCTTCAACGAAGCAACGCTGGTGAAAGCACTCGAAGAATTCGGCATCGGTCGCCCTTCCACCTACGCCAGCATCATTTCCACCCTGAAAGAGCGCGAATACGTAACGCTGGAGCAAAAACGCTTCATGCCCACCGACACCGGCGACATCGTCAACAAATTCCTGACCGAACATTTCGCCCAATACGTCGATTACCACTTCACCGCCAAACTGGAAGACCAGCTCGACGAAATCGCCACCGGCAAACGCCAGTGGATTCCCGTGATGGACAAATTCTGGAAAGGATTCCACAAACAGGTTGAAGAAAAAGAAGGCATCGAACGCGCCAAATTCACCACCGAAGAGCTGGACGAAATCTGCCCGAAATGCGGCAACCACAAACTGCAAATCAAATTCGGCAGAATGGGCCGCTTCGTCGCCTGCGCAGGCTACCCCGAATGCAGCTACACCCGCAACGTCAACGAAACCGCCGAGCAGGCCGCCGAGCGCATCGCCAAAGAAGCCGCCGAACAAGCCGAACTTGAAGGCCGCGAATGCCCCAAATGCGGCGGCGGGTTAGTTTACAAATACAGCCGTACCGGCAGCAAATTCATCGGCTGCGCCAACTATCCGAAGTGCAAATACATCGAACCTTTGGAAAAACCCAAAGACACCGGCGTAGAATGCCCGCAATGCAAAAAAGGCCATCTGGTCGAGCGCAAATCACGCTACGGCAAACTGTTTTACAGCTGCAGCACCTATCCCGACTGCAACTACGCCACTTGGAACCCGCCGATCGCCGAAACCTGCCCGAAATGCCAATGGCCGGTGTTGACCATCAAAACCACCAAACGCTGGGGCGTAGAAAAAGTCTGCCCGCAGAAAGAATGCGGCTGGAAAGAACAAATAGAACCGCCTGCCCCGAAAGGCAGTAAAGAAGCGGAAGGGTAAAGATAGAGGCCGTCTGAAAAATTTTCAGACGGCCTTTGATTGAATAAATCAATTTAATAAAATAATTAAGGAGTAGGTGCATGAAAGAATCAAATGAAAATCATGTGAATAAACCTAAAAGAAAACCTTTTAAATGGACTCGAGAACTAGTAAAGCTAGCTTTACATGAAGGATGGACTCAGAAGGAAATCGCAGATAAATGTAGAACTCAGCAATCAATAGTAAGTGCATGGAGTAAAGGTGAAAAGCAAGGAACAGAGCAGCAGTTGAAGCCATTACTGGAGATATTTGGGTATAAACTGCGAAGAAATACATTTAAAGTGTATTGGGGTTTTGATTCAGAAACAAAAGAAAAAGTATTTTATAAAGTTGAAGGTACAGTTATTTTTTCGCAGGTATTTTATAAATTTCAACGAAATAATTCTTGTAGTAGTAAAAAAATAATTTCAAAAACTCCTGAATATAAAATTATCGTTCATCATCAAGGAAATAGCTTATTTCGGCTTGTATTCCAACAAAGAGCAATGTATAAAAATGAACAATTAAATAGGTATGAGGAATTTAACAGTACTGTTGATGATGCTGTTTGGGTTTCAGAAATTACAAAACCTTCCACTTCTATGCAATTAATCGAGCTAATTGAAACTGTAGTAATTAAAAATATTTGGAAAGATCGTTTGGATATAAGTGATCGAGAAACATTACTTTTTTAATTAGAAGAGCATTGCTGAATCATGGATTTTCAGTTGAAGGGATTAAGGAGTATCCTGCTTCATGGTAAGATATACAAAACTTAAGAAAACCCCAAAGGAAAAGAACCGCCTTAAAAGGTTCACATAGGACTATCGTCCAACTATTTGCGAACTAGATATAGTTAAGCCTTGTGAAATGCCTATTTGCATTCACAACGCGATAGCAAATAAATTTATGGCTTACAATTGCTTTTCTTGTGTATACAAGATAGGAGAAAGATAGCCCGATTATTCAAACATAGTCAAAATATCAATTACCCGAACAGCCGTTGTAAGAATCAAGGGTTAGGGGTGGGTTAAACCCAAGCCGCCAGCTTTTTGGCCGCTTGGGTTTTATTTTGTCTGAATTCTACAATTATCAGTAAATATCAAATTTTATCTTTGTTTTATTATAAATATATCACTTTGAAATATATAAATATTTTGTCAAAATATCTTTTATTTACGAAAGAAATGCAAAATGCAAAAATTCAGTACAAATGCAAAGATAAATAATTTGGTTGTTTCATTATTAGGCTTAGGATGGAAAGTAAAAAAAAGAAAAAAGCATAATATACTTATCGCACCTAATAACCGTAGAGTAGCGATACCTTCAACCCCGAGTGATTGTAGAGCTTTTTGGAGCTTCTCTTGCCAAATTAAATCACTATGCCCAGCGGTGATGAGGGAGGATTAAAGTCCAATATGAAAACCCAAACTCACGAATTAGTTGTTAACTGGCACATTACCGAAGCCTGCAACTACGTTTGCCGTTACTGCTTTGCCAAATGGGACAAACAAGGTAAAGAGTTGCTGCATTCTTCTGAAAATATTCAGGTTTTGATGGGGGAAATCAGTAAATTGCCTGAAATACTTAATCGAAAACAAGGGGCGGATTTCCGATCAATCCGTTTGAATTTAGTAGGTGGAGAGCCGTTTTTATATCGGCGGCAAGTCATGCAGATTATTAAAGCTGCTCAAGCATACGGCTTCTCTTTATCTGCTATTACTAACGGCAGTTTGCTGGATGATGAATTGGTTGCTTTGATTGCCCGTCATTTTGCGGTTATCGGTTTCAGTGTCGATTCATTAAACGGATCAACCAATTTAAAAATCGGTAGAAAAAGCAGCAAACAGGCTATGCAGAGTGATGAGGTATTGGCAAATATTCAGGCTATAAAGGCTCTGAATCCGGCTATTGGCATAAAAATCAATACTGTTGTGAATAGTTTGAATTATCGGGAAAACCTACATCAATTTATTGCTGATGTGCAGCCGGAGAAATGGAAGATTTTTAAAATGCTGCCTATGGTTACGGAAGATTTGAGTATCAGCGATGAACAGTTCCACGAGTTTTTAAACTGCCATGATGATTTTCGTCGCATCATTAGTTCGGAAGATAATGATGAAATGGTACATTCTTATTTGATGATAGATCCGTTGGGACGTTTTTTTCAAAATGACTTAACTCTATGTGGCGGCTATGTTTACAGTAGGCCGATTCATGAATGTGATGTTGAGAATGCTTTAGATGAAGTGTTATTTGATACGGGTAAATTCAAAACGCGCTATGTTCCAATTACGCATCCTTTAGCAGCATGAAACTGGAAAAACTTCACAACAGTTATACTCCAAGCTGCTTTCTCTTCTCAGAGGAATTAGTATATACATAAAAAAGATAAAAAACGGCCTAATCATCAGGGTAATCTTTAATCAGAATTGTTACCGATGAATAAAGAGGCCGTCTGAAACAATGTTTTCAGACGGCCTTTGCTTTACAATACAGCCCAAACCATTATCCGATTTCCGTACTCATGAAACATTCCAAACATCAAAATCAAATCCGCATTATCGGGGGCAGCCACCGAGGTAGGAAACTGCATTTCAACGATGCCGATGGCCTGCGCCCTACTCCCGACAGCGTGCGCGAACGTGTGTTTAACTGGCTTGGGCAGGATTTAACCGGAAAAACCGTGTTGGATTTATTCAGCGGCAGCGGTGCATTGGGCTTGGAAGCGGCTTCAAGAAATGCCCGCAGGGTCGTATTGGTGGAAAACAACCGTCGAACGCTTGAAACGCTGAAACAAAACAATCGGCTGTTGGATTTCCGGCAAACCGAAGTCGTGTTTTCAGACGGCCTGTCTTATCTGAAAAATAATCCCCTCTGTTTTGACGTGGTTTTTTTAGATCCCCCGTTTGCATGGAATCGTTGGCCGGAATTGTTCGAATTGTTGAAAGGCCGTCTGAAAACAGAGGCGGTTATTTATCTTGAAGCAGGTACTTTGCCTGATATACCGGAATGGCTGAACGTTTTCCGTGAAGGGAAATCCGGATTAAGCCAGTCCAAGCTGCTGGTACATTCAGCCGAATAAAGAACAGAAAAACATGAGGCCGTCTGAAAAGCTCTTTTCAGACGGCCTCGGTTTGATTGAAACGACACTAAGTTATTTGCTCGCTTCTTTAGCCTTACCGGCGGCTTCCCGAGCGGCAGCGGCGGCATCCTCGGCTGCTTCTTTGGCGGTATTCACAGCTTTACCGGCAGCATCTTTAGTGGCTTCGGCTGCTTTAGATGCGGCCTCTTTTACCGATTCTCCGGCTTTTGCCCCCATTTCCTTAGCATCTTTAACAGCGTCTTGAGTGGCTTCTTTGGCTTTGTCGGCAGCATTTTTTGCAGAATCCTCCGCTTTTGCACCGGCTTCTTTAGCCGCGGTTACCGCATCGCTCACGGCAGAAGAGGCATTTTCTTTAGCTTCTTTCACATCGGAAGCCACGGCCTGCGTAACATCTTTTGTTTCCTGCTTAACTTCTTGCGAACATGCGGCCAAAGCAGCAACAGACAGGATAACCGTAAGAAATTTTTTCATATTTTTCTCCATATTTAATATTTGAGTTGATACCAAGCAGGTTTTTCAATCATAACATAATTTAAGATGGGTTCCGGCTGCAAAGATTTTTGATGTGAAATTAAAATCCAAAAAAGGCTTGACATTACTTTTTATGGCAATTAAGATACGCAGCTTAACGGGTCGTTAGCTCAGCCGGTAGAGCAGCGGACTTTTAATCCGTTGGTCGAAGGTTCGAATCCTTCACGACCCACCAAATTAAAAAAAGCCAAGCGAATTGCTTGGCTTTTTCTTTTTGAATAACATGCGTAACAAGCATTCTTTTCCAATATATCTAACGCTACCCGCTGTTGGCAGCCGAATGAATAATATCTCCGCACAATAAACGGTTGCTATCATCAGAAAAATCAATCATCCGGCTTTCAATCCATAATCTTTGCTTAACGCAAGCTGTGCAGGAAATGCATGTGTTTATGGTATTGGTCGATAATATCGTTTATCACGCCTTCTTTGCTCCAGCCCATAATGTCATAATCTTGGCCCCCTTCTCCCAAATGCACTTCGGCACGATAGTATTTTTGGCCTTCTGTAATTTCCTGTGCGTTGCTATTGTCCGACTGAACAAAAGCCGGTTGGATATGTTCAGAAGCAACCACCTGGTAAGTAAAGTCGATTTCATTTTCATGATTGGTAGTCAGCATAATCTGGCCGGTTTCCGGATGAACGACGTTGGCTTCAATACCCAGATTGCGGAGTTCTTCCGCCACTTCGTTGCAGGCCTCCGCTACTAAAGTATCGACAAAACGGTAAACGGTTTTCTGGTCGGGGAAATCCATAATGACTTGCAAACGCTCACGCCACGCGCCTTTGGCACGCAGCATCGGCGCTGCCGTAGGTGCGGCGAGTTGTTGCACCAGCTGTTTCTGCATATCAATATCCAAGGCTTTAAACAAACCGTACATTGCTATCATCAACACGGTAACGAAAGGCAAGGCGCTGGCGATCGCCATGGTTTGCAGTGCACCCAAACCGCCTGCCAACAGTAAAACCACGGCAACCATGCCCGAGCCGACCGCCCAATAGATGCGGTAAGCAACGCCTTTGCTGGTTTCGCCGTGGGCGCACAGCATGTCCATAACCAAGGCTCCTGAATCGGCGGAAGTAACGAAAAAGACGACGACCATAAACAGGGCGACATAGATAAACAGCGTGGAAAACGGCAGTTGCTCCAAGAAAGCGAACAGTGCCAGAGATACATCTTGTGAAACAACGCCGCCCAACGAGATTAAGCCTTGGTTCAAGATCATATCGATGGCGGAATTGCCGAAGAACGTCATCCACATAAAGGTAAAACCGGTGGGCACCATTAACACGCCGATTACAAACTGGCGGATTGTGCGGCCGCGCGATACCCGTGCAATAAACAACCCGACAAACGGTGCCCAGCTTAGCCACCACCCCCAATAAAGAATAGTCCAACCGCCGATCCAATCGGTTTTTTGATAAGCAAACAGATTGAAAGTCATATCAACAATATTGGAAGCGTAGTGGCCGATATTTTGCACCAATGCCTGCAATAGAAATACGGTTGAGCCGGCAAACAACACAAACAGCAATAATATTACTGCCAAACTGAGATTGAGTTCGGAAAGCATCTTCACGCCTTTGTCCAAACCCGATGCCACGGATAGCGTGGCCAGCGCGGTAATGGCGGCAATCAGGACAATCTGCGTGGCGGTTGATACGGGAATGGCAGGAAACACATGATTTAAACCGGCATTAACCTGCAATACGCCGTAACCTAAAGAAGTGGCCACGCCGAAAAGTGTGCCAACGACAGCGAATACGTCGACCGCATGACCGATTGGACCGTTAATCTTGTCGCCTATCAGCGGGTAAAGTGCCGAGCGTAAGGTCAACGGCAGGTTATGGCGATAGCTGAAGAAAGCCAGAATCAACGCCACAATCGCATAGATCGCCCAAGCATGCAGCCCCCAATGGAAGAAAGTCAGCCTCATGGCTTCACGTACGGTGTTTACCGTGCTGCCGTCACCGACAGGAGGCGACAAGAAATGCATAACCGGCTCTGCCACACCGAAAAACATCAAGCCGATACCCATGCCGGCAGAAAACAGCATGGCAAACCAAGAAATATTGTTGTAATCAGGTTTGGCATGATCCGGGCCGAGACGGATATTACCGTAACGGGAGATGCCCAAATAAAGGGTGGCCAACAGAATAATAGCTACGGTTAATACATAGTACCAACTGCCGTTAGCCACAATCACCGCCTGAACGGCCTTAAATGTCCGGTCGGCAGCTTGCGGGGCGATAACGGCAAACAAGATGATGGAAATGATGACGGCGGACGAAGAATAGAAAACCGCCGGATTGATTTGACCGCCTGCGGCGGAGTGAGGTTTATGTTCAGACAATGTTCTTCCTTTCTTGGGTTTGGGATGCGTTGAAGGCTGTTTAAAGCCTACAGGCAGCCATTCTTACGATTGGAGATTGCTGAATCCTATCATCTTGAGGTTTATGTGTAAAATTTTCAATTAATATAAAGATCCCGCCATATAATGAAAACCAACCGCTTCCTTTAATCCTCTTTCCTTTACACAAATTAAATTTCACCTAATTTTTCTATAATTGAAACCCCTTATTATGTGTATGTCGGAATTATTCCAGCCTCGCAATTTCAAAAACATATAGGACTCATCCTCATGAAAATAAAAAATAAAATCTTAGCTGTTGTGATGTCTGCCGCTCTTTTGGCTCTTTCCGGACACGCCGTTGCCCAAAAAAACGGCTTGTCGCGTATCGAGGCTTTGGCACAAGTTAAAGTTTCTCCGGTTCAGGCTTTAAACATCGCCCAGAAACAGGTTAAAGGCAAAGCCACCGAAGTTCACTTGAAAAACCCTTACGGCAATCCCGCCTATGAAGTTGAAGTCCGCGACGGGCAACAAGAACATTCGGTCTTTGTAGACGCCGTAAACGGTAAAGTGTTGGGCAGCAAAACCAAGCATAAAATGAAACTTGCAGGCTCGCCGGCTGTTTCATTGGAACGTGCCATCCAGATAGCCCACGGCAAAGTGGGCGGGCAGGTTTTGGAAGCCGATTTGGATTACAAAGCAGGCCGTGCCTTATATGAAGTGGAAGTTTTATCCGCAGACCGCGTGCCTTATAAAGTGATTGTTGATGCGGAGAACGGCAGCGTGATCGATTCATATGTGGATTATGATTAAGCCGTAACAATATATCGGGAGGCCGTCTGAAAACTTTTCAGACGGCCTCGATATCATTACCTGCTTAACTCAAACCGAGAGTGCGAACACCACGAAAATGAAGCGGATAAACCTTTGTTGTGTTGTTTGTTTCTTCTTACTGCATATTCTATTATCTGTGTAATCATAGGGTTGATTAAGAAAGGGGACGAAGATGCGCGTGTTATTGGTTGAAGACGACAGAATGATCGGGCAAGCCGTTGAAGGCAGTTTGAAAGATGCCCGTTACACTGTGGATTGGGTGCGTGACGGTAAAGCCGCTCTGGATTCGCTAGCCTCGCAACCTTACGACGTGGTGTTATTGGATTTGGGATTGCCGCAGAAAGATGGTTTACAGGTGCTTGCGAGCCTACGTTCGCGCGGGTTGGGCGTACCTGTATTGATTCTAACTGCAAGAGACGATCTTGAAAGCCGTTTGCAAGGCTTGGATAACGGTGCCGACGATTACATTATCAAACCGTTTGATATGTCCGAAGTGCTAGCCCGCATCCGTGCTGTACTGCGCCGCCATGGAGGCAGTGCAATCAACCAATTGAATAGCGGCACATTGCAGCTTGATCCTTCTACTTATCACGTCAAACGTCTTGATACAGGGGAAACCATTTTCCTTTCCAATCGCGAATTCGCCATTTTACATGCCCTGATGCAGCGTCCCGGCACGATTTTTTCCCGTGCGGACTTGGAAGATAAAGTATATGGCTGGGGGGAAGAGCCCGAAAGCAATGCCGTTGACTACCTAATCCATGCTTTACGTAAAAAACTCGGACACGACAGCATTAAAAATGTACGCGGCGTAGGCTGGCTGGTTCCCAAGAAAGCGGATTAGTCTTTAGAATATACAGGCCGTCTGAAAAAACAATTAACAGGACTCTACACAAACATGCCCCGCCGCCCCTCCATACAGCTACGGCTGTCTATCTTTCTTACTCTGATTATCTTGCTAACGGCAGTGGTTGCAGGTATCGCCTCGTTTTTTACCATGTTCAGCGAGGCACGCGAGCTGCAAGACGACTTACTGCGCCAAACCGCCATTCTGATACAGCAACCGGCCGACGCAGGCTATGCCGATATCGACAGCGACATCCGCATTTACATACAACCGCTCGACGAGAAGCACCGTTTCAATTTGCCGAGCGATGCAGATGAAGGCTTCTATGACATTACCGACAAAAAGAAAAACGACCCGTACCGGGCTTATGTCCATACCTACCCCGACGGCCAACGGGTTGCCTTCATCCAAGAAACTGAATTTCGCGACGATGTAGCGGCCGACAGTGCTTGGTATGCCGTTATGCCCCTGTTGATACTCGCTCCGATCGCACTATTGCTGACCGCACTGATCATCTATTTGACACTGCGCCCCGTCAGACAACTTTCCGCACAAACTGAAAACCGCAACGAAAACGATTTATCTCCCCTACCCACCGAACAAATTCCCCGTGAAATTTACGGTTTCGCAGAAGCCGTTAACCGCCTTCTGGAACGGGTCGGAGAAGGCGTGCGTCAGCAACAACGCTTCATTGCCGATGCCGCCCATGAACTGCGCTCCCCGATGACTGCTTTATCATTGCAAGCAGAAAGACTTTCCACACGCGATCTGCCGGAAGGAACCGCTTTTTTGGTAGAAGACTTGCGCGAAGGCATCCGCCGCAACCGCCGCCTGCTCGAGCAATTATTATCTATGGCCCGTGCGCAAACCGAAGAAGAACGGACACGGGAAAACATCAATATCAGCCGCCTGTATCAACGGCTGATACAAGATTTATACCCGCTGGCCGAGGCCAAAAATATCGATATCGGCACAGATGATGGCAATGAAGATATTTATGTATTCGCCAACGAAACAGAAATCTACACCTTGATGAAAACGCTGACCGAAAATGCCATCTGTTATACCCCCGAAGGCGGACAAATCGATTTGCACGCCAGATGGAACAACAGCGGATGCGTTTTGGAAATCGAAGACAGCGGTAACGGCATCCCGCCTGATGAACGTACCCGCGTATTCGATCCCTTTTACCGTATCCTCGGCAACGATACAGAAGGCAGCGGTCTAGGTTTATCCATTGCACAAACCATCGTCAAACGTTACGGAGGCAAGATTACGTTAAGCGATGCCAAGCAATTTCCCAGCGGCCTGAACGTAAGCGTGTGGCTGCCTTTACAGGAAGCTCCGGAATAAAACCGAAGGCCGTCTGAAAACTTTTTCAGACGGCCTTTTTAAAAAACTATTGACATATAAAATCAACCTCTGTATTATCTCAATTCTTCGGGTCGTTAGCTCAGCCGGTAGAGCAGCGGACTTTTAATCCGTTGGTCGAAGGTTCGAATCCTTCACGACCCACCAAATAAATCAAAAATAAGCCGCAATTTTTTGCGGCTTATTTTTTTCGAGACTCAGCCTCCAAACAACTGCGGAAAATTCCCAATCGTCAACAAAACGATTCAAAAACATTGAAATTAACCCGTAGCCACACCGTGTGTATCGGGACGAATTTAGATTACCTACCTCTTTATGTATACGTTTTTACACACTATCTCATTTTTCACATGACACCGGCAGACAGATACAAGAATAAACCGATAATAACTTATTGTAATTTCATCAAAATAACAGCATAGTTTTTGAGTTATTTGCCTGAACCGGCCACCAGTGTGATGGCTCCTTGGCATTTGGAGAAACTCTATCATGTCGTTTTTTTACAAATTCCATTAAGTTAGCTGTTATTGTCCGACATACAAATTAATTTCTCTCTACAAAACCCGAAGCCGCCTGAAAAACTTTCCATCATTTTTCAGACGGCCTCTCTGTATAAAACGGTATGGCAATGAATTGGGAATTTACTTTTAATATGCAAATAATTCAATAAATAACAAATCATTGTCATAGAAATATCATCTCAAAAGTCTCAAATTTTCTACTGCATAAAAATAACCGGTCCGACATCGAACTGAGTATTTTTTTACATTATTTTCACTGCCTACCCATTTGGCAATATAACGGCTTTCCACAGTAATCAGGTGCAATTGCCCACCAGACGGCACGATCGCTCTGATAAATAGCAGGAATAAATATTTACAATAAAGGCATTTTTGATAAAATATAATAATTCTCATTAACATGATTAATAGGAGTATTAAATGTATTTCGCAAAAAAAATAGGTGTATTGATTTGTATTCCTTTCATTATTAGTGCCTGTGCAACCAATAAAGGCGATTTCGGGCTGAATGATGTGAATATACTGCCCCCCGGAAAGCGGAAACCTGAGATTAATGATGAAAAAACGCCACCCCGTACCGACGAGCAGGTGTCGGCATTCATGGAACCCAGCTTGGGTGTTTCAGTAGAAATTCCGCGCCGTAGTACGGGTGTGGCAGGTTCCGTTCTTGAAGAGCGTGTAGAACTGACACCTGAAAAAATCAAAAATATCGGCGGTAATTTGGAAATTCCGCATATCGATGAAATTAAAAAACATCCTCAACATTCCGGTTCAATTGCCCACTCACACGACGGTTTTATTGGTGATCACCGTAAACGCGATATGGAATATGTACGTTCGGGTTGGGTGGTAGACGATGCCGTCGGCTTGGAAATTATTAACGGCCCGTCTAAAAAAATATTGTCCGGCACGGTAGGCTATGTCTATTACAAAGGCATTAACCCCTCCCAATCTTTCCCTACAAGCGGCAAAGCAACTTATAAAGGTACATGGGATTTTACTACTGATGCGAGACAAGGTAGAAAAAAAGAAAGTTTCAACGGTAGCGCTCCGGGTATCGGTAACAACTATGGAGCAACCTCATTTGATGAAGCCGATACCATCAATACTGATAAGAGTTTGGGCGAAGTTGGCCACAGCAGCGAACTTGAAGTAGATTTTGCTAAAAAAAGTTTAACCGGCAAATTGTATAAGAACCATCGTGTTATTGCCGGTCAAACACAAAAACGTACCCTCCGCTATAACGTAGAAGCCTCTATTAAAGGCAATCGTTTCCAAGGCCGTGTGTTGGCGAACGATAAAAAAGATACCTACTTCGGCAAAGATGGCAGCTTGGAAGGTGGATTCTTCGGCCCTGCTGCCGAAGAATTGGCCGGTAAATTTTTGGCTGACGACAACTCATTATTCGGCGTGCTGGCAGGTAAACGCAGCAAAGAAAAAAACGAGAAGACTGAAAAAATCATTGATGCTTTCCATATCGGCCTTGGAACCTTGCAACCCTCTGAAGCCGATAATTTCGGCGATGCACGTAAGTTTGTATTCAAAGGCCAAACTTTTTCACTCTTGCCCACTACGGGGGCGGGTAAATCTTTCTTAGAAACCCTCAAATATGATTTAGGCAATAACCGCACCCTTTCTTTGGTTTCATGTTGCAGCAATCTGGACTACCTTAAATTTGGTACTTATCAGGTAACCGAGGGGGACAAAAAAGGTGATGCCGGATTCTTCTTCCAAGGCGAGCGCACCCCTGTAAGCGAGGTGCCAACCAGCGGAACCGCGCAATACAAAGGCAGTTGGCAAGCACAAATTATAAGTAAAAGCGGCCACACTTGGAGTGAATCACCCAACAACAACAGCGGTGGCAGCCGTGCAGTATTCAATGTAGATTTCGGCCAGAAAAAAATCAACGGTACATTGACTGCCGACAACCGAGTATCGCCAACCTTTACCATTGATGCCGATATTTCAGGCAACGGCTTTAGCGGTCGTGCTAAAACAGATGCAAAAGGATTTGTATTCGACCCGGGCAGTACCGGCAGGGAAACACGTGTTCATCTGGATGCTGAAGTTAAAGGCGGTTTTTACGGCCCGAAAGCATCCGAGCTGGGCGGCATCTTCCATAGTAATAAAGCAGGCGAAGACCAAGTAGGCGGCAGTTTCGGAGGCAAACGACAAGCACCCGGACAATAAAACCGACAACATGACACCTTCAGACATCATTCGGAGCAAATAATGAATATTGCAAAGCAATACCGTAAAAACGCCTTACCCTCACGCCTTACTGCGATATGCTTGGCCGTGCTCTCATGCGCGGCGGCAGCGCCCACTTTTGCGGCAACAGCGGAAACAAACGAACAACAGGAAGTGAAACTGAATGAAGTTGTTGTAAAAGGCAAGAAAAAGATACGCCGTAAAGACACAGAAATTACCGGTTTGGGTAAGATTGTCAAACATTCAGACGGCCTCGACAAAGAACAAGTCTTAGGGATCCGCGATTTAACCCGCTACGATCCCAGTATTGCCGTAGTTGAGCAAGGACGTGGTGCAAGCAGCGGTTACTCTATACGTGGCGTGGATAGAAACCGCATCAGCCTAACCGTAGACGGACTGCCGCAAATCCAGTCCTATACCATTAAAGGGACACCGGCCAGCAGCGGTGCCATTAATGAAATCGAATACGAAAATATCACTGAAATCGAGATCAATAAAGGGGCTAACTCAGCAGAACAAGGCAGTGGTGCATTAGGCGGTTCGCTTGCCTTCCGTACCAAAGAAGCCAAAGACATTATCAAGGAAGGCCAAAACTGGGGGCTAAATACCAAATCTGCATATAGCAGCAAAAACAACCAATTTACCCAATCTATTGCCGCTGCAGGTCGCTTAAACGGGTTCGAAGGCATGGCTGTATTTACTCATCGCAAAGGGCAAGCAACCCAAACGCATAGCCATGCCGGCCAGCATAGCCAAACCTTTTCACGCATTGCGGGCTATACAGAAAATCCTAACGACCCCAATACTAAATATGGTTGGTTTACAGTGGAAGGAGACTGCGCCGATCCGGAAAATTGCGATAAAGTACGTCTATTTTCAAAGGCCAGTAAAGCAAATAAATATTTGAAGACCGAAGAAGTACCTGCTGATCAATATACCGGCAACAAGCGTATCCTGCCTAATCCGATGGATTACCAAAGCCGTTCATGGCTGACAAACGTAGGCTATCATTTCTCACCCCGCCACTACTTAGGCGGTATTATGGAAAATACACGCCAACGCTACGATATCCAAGACATGAATTTTGAAAAATATTGGACCAACTCAAACCCTGAACTTCAATTACACATCACTAAGTCTAAAGGTATTTACCGTCACAACGAAGATATCCACGATGGCTTGGTAACACAAAGTGGTTCGGAAGGTCAGTGGCGCTATATCGGTTTGAAATATTCCCGTCTGCGTTATTTCGACGAGCGCCACCGCAAAACCCGCAACGGCCTGCTGTACCGCTATACAAACCCTGATCACGATACGGTTTTCGACCGCGCACAAATCAGCTTCAACCGTCAGAATATTGCTCTCGATACACGCCGTCATGATCTAAATTGTTCGGTCTATCCTGAAGTCGACAAAAACTGCCGCCCAAGCATTGATAAGCCTTGGTCTGCCTATCACTCTGAGCGCTCCGTTTATGGGGAAAGACACAATTTATTGCATTTGGAAGCGGAGAAAAAACTCTCATTTGCCAACACTTCGCACAAACTGTATTTCGGTTTAGGCTTTGATCGCTTCCGCTCCAAATTGGAACGTAAAGATATCTATGCGGAAAATGCACAGCGCGACGTCGAACTCATCAGGGGCGACTCCACGAAAGAATTTCCTGATATCTATCGTATTCAAAATCCCAAGTTAGTTACTTTCAATTTGTGCAGATATGACAATGTATACAGTGCTTATAATTGCAATGCACGGATTATCGACGGCCACAATCATTATATTGCCCTACGCGACCACATGAGTTTGGGCAAATATGTAGATTGGGGGATAGGTGGGCGTTATGATTACCATAAAATGACCACCGACGATCCTTGGACAGCTTCCGGTACTTTTCGAAACACTTCTTGGAATAGCGGCTTCGTCTTCAAACCAACCTCCCATTTGAGCCTCTTGCACCGTATTTCCAGCGGTTTCCGTGTGCCGAGTTTTCAGGAATTATTTGGCGATCGGATTCCCGGCTTTGAGAAAGGCAAAGACGATGATTTTCACTATGTTGGCAAATTCAAGCCTGAAAAAGCATTGAACAACGAGGTCGGCATACATCTGAAAGGAAACTTCGGCCATTTGGAAGCAAGTTACTTCCGAAATAAATATAAAGATCTCATCGGTCTTACGCACATCGATCCAAACGTTCCCGGCCTGAAAAACCGCGATACGGCAAGCGGCTACCGAAATATGTACAATGCCACAACCGACGGCATCAATATTATTGGCAAACTCGATTGGTACAATGTCTTTAACAAGTTGCCCGAAGGCTTATACAGTACTGTAGCCTATAACCATGTGAAGCTGAAAAAAGCCTCGCTGACAAAAAACTATTTCCAACACTCCTGCACAATGCTGTTTGATGCCATCCAACCGTCCCGCTATGTACTGGGTTTGGGTTACGATGCACCAAACGGTAAGTGGGGGGTAAATGGTGTGATGACATATTCGAAAGCCAAAAATCCGGATGAATTAAAAGGACAATGCCGATCAGGTATTACTCGTAATACATCCGCCACCAAGAAAGTTACCAAACCTTGGTATATTTTTGATGTCAGCGGCTACGTTACTCTAAAAGACAAACTAACACTGCGGGCAGGCATCTACAATCTGACCAACCGCCGTTACAGTCAATGGGAAAACGTACGCCAGTCAGCACTGGGGGCTGTTAACCGGCAAACCAATGTAGGAAACTACTCACGCTATGCCGCTCCGGGTAGAAACGTTACGGTTTCTATGGAAATGAAGTTTTAATCTATGAGAGGCCGGCAAAAACCTACTGTTTAAGCCAGTCGGAATTCAGTGATTCCATTGCATTTGAATAATCTAAAACAGTAATGTGAGACGAGAGGCCGGATGGCTACCATCTTGTTTGAAATGTTACTGTTTTAGAGAGGCTTTTCGGCTAATCATAAACCTAAACATTTAGAGGCCGTCTGAAAATCTGTTTCAGACGGCCTCTAAATGTTTACTTTTTATCAGAGCAATCTGCTGCCACAATACTGAAACTATGGTTATTAAATGTTGACAACGGTTTCAAGCAGCAAATTACAAACGACATTACAAGGCCGGAACATACTGTATATACGTTATCACCGTACACCTGCACAAACGGCAGCCTTAAGGCTGCCGTTTCATCTTTTTTAATACTACTGCTCTTACAAAGTATTTTCTAAAGCTTTCAAACACCAATCCATCATACTTTGCGGCATAACACCCCAAATCAGCAATAATCCCGCGTTTAATGATAAAAATACTTTAGTGGCAAAATTGCTGCCAATCGGATGATGGTTATTTGCATTATCGAAATAAATCACTTTTACCACTCGCAAATAGTAAAACGCACCTATTAACGACATAACCACTGCAAAAACCGATAACCAAATATAACCTTGCGACAATAATGCTTTAATAACGGCAAACTTAGCATAGAAACCCATTAACGGTGGGATACCGGCCATAGAGAACATTGCCAGCAACATTAGAAATGCATACCAAGCATTACGCTGGTTGAGCCCTGCCAGATCGTTGATATCCTCGCATTCATGTGCTTCATTAGACAGCAACATCAATACGCCGAAGCCTACCAAGCCCATAACCACATAAGTAATAGCATAATACAACCCGGCAGTAAAACCGATTGCTCCGGCCATAAACGCCAACAAAATAAATCCCATGTGGCTGATTGTAGAGTAAGCAAGCATGCGTTTGATGTTAGTTTGCATAATGGCAACCAAGTTACCGACTACCAACGATACAACGGCCAAAATAGCCAACATCGGAGCCCAATCCGCAGCAGTCGTTCCCAAGCCGGTAACTAGAATACGGAAAGCAAACACTACAGCAGCAACTTTAGGAGCGGTACCTACAAAAGCGGCAACGGAAGTAGGCGCACCTTGGTATACATCAGGCACCCACATATGAAACGGTACGGCACCGAGTTTAAAGGCTACAGCCACCACGATAAATACCAAACCCAGTTTTAACAACCAAGTATTCGCCTCGCCGTCGTAAGCATTTGCCAATACGGTGGCAAATTCGAGAGACCCTGTTGCCCCATACACCATTGAAATACCGTATAACAACAAACCGGAGGCCAGTGCGCCCAGTACGAAATACTTTAAGGCGGCCTCTGCGGCTTCTGCCGAATCGCGACGCAAAGCAATCATTGCATACAGCGCGAGAGACAAAAGTTCCAAACCGATATAGGCAGTCAGAAAATGGCCGGCACTTACCATTACGCTCATACCGGTTAATGCAAATAACGATAACGTATAAAATTCGCCTTTAAAAATATTGCGCACTTGGTTGTACGGTTTACTATACACAAATAAGGCAAACAACGCCGCATACATAACCATTTTCGACAACTGCGACATACCGTCGGCAATATACATTCCGCTGAATGCAGACATACTGCCGGAAACCCATACCGCCCATTGCGTAAAAGCAACCGCTACGAGTGAAAGCAGGCTGAGAATGTGAGTAATATAGCGATTTTTGTCACTTATCCACAGATCAATCAGCAGCACGGTAAATAATGCCGAAAGCAAAACGATTTCAGGCATGGCAGGAATTAAATTCAAATCAGTCCAGTTCATTCACACACCTCAAATCTTGCTTTGCGCCACATGGGTAATCAAATCGTTGGCAGCTTGGTGGATTACTTCAATAAAGGCTTGCGGATACAAACCCATGCCCAGAACCGCCAACGCCAAAATAGCCAAAATAGCAAACTCACGGCAATTGATATCTTGCAGTTTTTCTACTTCGGGATTGGTAATGGCACCAAAAATCACCCGCTTGTACATCCACAACGTATAAGCGGCACCATAAATCAAAGTTAAAGCAGCCAAAGCGCCCACCCAGAAATTAACTTCTACCGCACCCATAATAACCATAAATTCACCGACAAAACCCGAGGTTGCAGGTAAACCGGCATTAGCCATCGCAAACAACATCATAAACGCAGCAAATTTCGGCATTACATTTACCACCCCACCGTAATCAGCGATATTGCGCGAGTGCAGGCGGTCGTACATTACACCGATACACATGAACATGGCGGCAGAAACAAATCCGTGGGAAATCATCTGAATAACGGCACCTTTTAATGCCCAGTCATTCAAATAACCGCCCGCAAACAAAAACATACCTAAAGTGACAAATCCCATATGGCTGATGGAAGAATAAGCCACCAGTTTTTTCATATCGGTTTGCACTAACGCCACCATACCGATGTAAATTACCGCAATCAGAGAAAGCACTATGATTGCCGGAGCAAAGAAACGTGAAGCATCAGGCAGAATCGGCAAAACAAAACGTAAGAAGCCATATGCTCCCACTTTCAATGTAATTGCCGCCAACACCATCGAACCTCCGGTAGGCGCTTCGACGTGAGCATCAGGCAACCACGTATGTACCGGCCACATCGGTACTTTCACAGCAAATGATAGGAAGAATGCGATAAACAATAGCTGCTGCACACCCAACGGAATCTGCTTCAGATTCTGGAAGTCCACAATCGAGAAACTGCCGCCGGTTTGGTAAGACAGATAAACCAAACCTACCAACATCAGCAACGATCCGAGCAGGGTATAGAGAAATAGCTTCACTGAAGCATACACACGGCGCGGACCACCCCACATACCGATGATTAAATACAACGGAATCAGCATGCCTTCAAAGAATACATAAAACAGAATGGCATCTTGTGCAGAAAAGGCCCCATTAATCAAACCCGACATAATCAAAAACGCTGCCATATATTGCGCCGGGCGCTTCTGAATAACTTGCCATCCGGCCAACACCACCATCAACGTGATAAAGCTGTTCAAGATGACAAACAATGCCGAAATACCGTCCACACCCAAAGCATAGTTGATATTTAAAGCAGGAATCCAACTATGGAACTCGGTAAACTGATAGCCTCCGCTTAACCGGTCAAACCGAGTAAATAACGGCAGCGTTACCAAGAAACCGGCCAATGCGCCGATAAAAGCCAGCACACGGGCAATACCGGCTCGGCTGTCGGAGCCGGTTGCCAATACCAGCACACCCGCTGCTATCGGCACCCATACAGCTAAACTGAGTAAGTTATCTAACATATTCATAACCTGACATTCTTAAGATTGAATTCCCACTTAACCGGCAAACAAGTGCCAGAACGTCATACCGATCAACACCAACACACCAAAAACCATTGCGGCTGCGTAAGTGTAGATAAAGCCGGTCTGCATTTTGCGGATTTGGGCGGCAACGGCACCTACCAATTTTGCCGAACCGTTTACGATACCATTATCAATAATGGCGGTATCACCTACTTTCCAGAAGAAATTACCCAATGCACGGCTGCCTTTGGCAAATACATTAAAGTAAATCGTATCCAAGTAGTATTTGTTATCAAGCAGCTTGTAAACCAGGCTGAAAGCGGCAGCAATTTTCGCAGGCAGATGCGGCGCTTTAACATACAGAATCCAAGCACTAACTACACCGGCAACCGCTAAATACAACACCGGAGTGTGCAAACTATGTGCAACCATTGCCAACGGGCCGTGGAACTCTTCTTTCAAAAGGGCCATTGTCGGGTGGACTTCATGATTCACGAAAATCACATCTTTGAAGAAATCGCCATAGAGCATGGGTTCAATTGCAATATAACCAATGATTACCGACGGAATGGCCAGCAAAATCAACGGCAACGTAACCACCCACGGGCTTTCATGCGGGTTGTCGTTTTTCCCTAAACCGTGATGGTGCCTGTCATCGTGGTGTTCATTATGATGCTCAGAAAGTTCGCGCCATTTTTCTTTACCGTGAAATACCATAAAGTATTGGCGGAATGCGTAAAACGCCGTTACAAACACACTGGCAAGCACGGCGAAGTAGGCAAACCCGCTCCCCGGCAAAGTGCTGGCATGGGCTGCCTCAATAATAGAATCTTTAGAATAGAAACCGGCAAAAAACGGGGTACCGATTAACGATAAGTTACCAATTAACATGGTAATCCAAGTAATCGGCATGTATTTTTTCAAATTCCCCATATGGCGCATATCTTGATCGTGATGCATGCCGATAATGGCGCTACCTGCAGCCAAAAACAGTAAGGCTTTAAAGAAAGCGTGCGTCATTACATGGAACATAGCAATAGAATAAGCCGATGCGCCCAAAGCAACCGTCATATAGCCCAATTGCGACAAAGTAGAATAAGCAACTACACGTTTAATGTCGTTTTGAATCGTACCTAAGAAGCCCATAAACAGCGCAGTAATCGCACCGACCACCATGATTACGCTCAGTGCGGTTGAGCTCATCTCATACATCGGAGACATGCGCGACACCATGAACAAACCGGCGGTTACCATGGTTGCCGCGTGAATCAATGCGGAAATCGGTGTCGGGCCTTCCATAGAATCAGGCAGCCACACATGCAGAGGAAACTGTGCCGATTTACCCATTGCGCCTACAAACAGCAACAAGCAAGTAACCGTCATCAACGACCATTCCACTCCGGAAAACAGTTGGATAGTGGCATTCTGCACATTCGGCAGATAAGCAAACACATCTGCGTAACGCAAACTACCGCCGAAATAAGCTAATACCAAACCGATACCCAACAAGAAACCGAAGTCGCCCACGCGGTTTACCAAAAAGGCTTTCAGATTGGCAAAAATTGCGCTTTCCCGCTTGAAGTAGAAACCGATCAACAGATAAGACACTAAGCCGACGGCCTCCCATCCGAAGAAAAGCTGAATAAAGTTATTACTCATCACCAACATCAACATGCTGAAAGTGAACAATGAGATATAACTGAAAAAACGTTGGTAGCCGACTTTTTCACCATGCATATAGCCAATGGTATAGATATGCACCATCAAAGATACGCTGGTTACCACCACCATCATCATGGCAGTAAGGGTGTCTACCAAAAAACCGACTGAAAAATCCAAGCCGCCCATGGTCAACCATGTGTACACATTTTCATCAAAGCGGGTACGTGTACCATTGAGGAAACCATACAATACCCACCCTGATAAGACGGTGGAGATTCCCACACCTAAAATGGTTACGGTGTGTGCTCCGGCCCGGCCGATTTGCTTTCCAAACAGTCCGGCCAACAGCGATCCTGCCAACGGAATCAAGGCAATCGCCAGATATAAGTTCATCTCACTCATTATTGCTTATTCTCCCGATTAACCTTTCAGACTGTTCAAATCGGCCACATTGATTGTGTTACGGTTACGGAACACCAACACCATAATAGCCAAACCGATAGCAGATTCGGCAGCAGCTACCGTCAATACGAAAAATACGAAAATCTGGCCGGCGGTATCACCCAAATGCTGTGAAAATGCGATGAAATTAAAATTAACCGACAATAACATCAGCTCAATCGACATCAACAGAATCAGCACATTTTTACGGTTCATAAAAATGCCCATAGCACTGATACCGAAGAGAAGCGCAGCCAAAACCAAGTAATGCGTTAAGGTAATCATGCTTTGCCCTCCTCTTCTTCTTGGCCGTCTGAAACTTCTTTTTCTTCAGACGGCACTACAGCTTCCATTTTCACCATGCGGAAACGGCCTTCTTTGGCGCTTACTTTTACTTGATCGGCAGGATTGATATAACGCGGGTTGTAAGTTTTACGATGTACCAAAGCAATGGCGGCAATCATACCCAGCACCAACAAAACACCGGCCAACTCAAACGGCAGCAGATACGTCGTATAAATCTGGCTGCCCAAATCACGAATATTATTGTAATCGGCAGGAATATCCTTCATTGCGCCGAAAGAGGCCAAATTGGTTTTCGGGTTCACCAGAATCAAAATCAGCGCAACGGCCATCAATATGCCGACCAAACCGGCAACGGGAGCATGCCGCCAGAAGCCGGCACGCATTTCCTCAATATCGATGTTCAACATCATAACCACGAACAAGAACAACACCATTACCGCACCGACATACACCAGCACCAAAGTAATGCCCAAAAACTCTGCTTGCATCAGCATCCAAATCATGGCGCTCGTGCTGAAAGTCAGCACCAGATAGAGTGCGGCATGCACGGGGTTTTTTACCGTTACGGTTTTCAGCGCGCCGAAAAGCACGATCGCCGCCAACACATAGAACAGAATGGTAGTAAAAGTCATCTTTCTGCTCCTTTAACGATACGGTGCATCTGCTGCTTTACGCTTGGCGATTTCATTTTCGTATTTATCGCCAATCGCCAGCAGCATCGGTTTGGTGTAATACAGATCGCCACGTTTTTCACCGTGATATTCCAAGATGTGTGTTTCCACAATCGCATCTACCGGGCAGGCCTCTTCACAGAAGCCGCAGAAAATACACTTGGTCAAATCAATATCATAACGTGTAGTGCGGCGGGTGCCGTCTTCACGTTGTTCGGATTCAATATTAATGGCCATCGCCGGGCAAACCGCTTCGCACAGTTTGCAGGCAATGCAGCGCTCTTCGCCGTTCGGATAACGGCGTTGTGCGTGCAAGCCGCGGAAACGCACGGATTGCGGCGTTTTTTCTTCGGGGAACATAATGGTTTCTTTGCGGGCGAAAAAGTTTTTGAGCGTAACACCCATGCCTTTTACCAATTCGCCTAGCAGGAAGGTTTTGACTAAATTTGCCATAATTACACCCTACCCTATTGTTGCGGATAGCTTTCTTTTAATTAAAAATTTATCTTGGTTAATAAAAAACTGTTTATTAAACAAATCACTTCCATAATATTTCTTCAAAAATTTTTCTGCATAAAAATTCAACCGACTGCCGTCAAATGCTTCGTTCTATTCATCGTGCCAATTTCAATATTCTAATTGCACCTAAAATTACCCATGCAAATACAATGACACCAACAATCAAATCTGGATAGGGTGATTGCCACCATAATACCAAAGCACCTGCCACAATCACTCCCAAATTTACCAATACATCATTAGAAGTAAAAATCATACTAGCCTGCATATGTTCTTCTTGACTACCATTTTGGCGCAATAAATACAAACACACTACGTTAGCCATTAAAGCCAAACATGACACCCACATCATCATTTTAAAATCAGGTAACATCTCAAAATCCCAAAATCGTTTTAACACTTCTATAAGACCCATTACAGCTAAAGTTATCTGAAACCACCCAGCCCAATACGCAATATTTTTCTTATAAATCGTACTTTTACCCACAGCCAATAAAGCCATAAAATAAACTAAGCTGTCTGCCAACATGTCCAAACTATCTGCTATCAAACCTACTGAGTGTGACCACCACCCTGCAATACTTTCAATCAGAAAGAACACAAAATTAATGACTAACACCACATACAACAACTTTTTCTGTTGTTGCTCAACAGGAATCTCTACTGAATCAACCCGCGTGTGCTCAATACATTGAATGTCCCAACCCAATGTTTGTAGATGTTCTAAAACAGATTTACCACCATCTTCATGGTACACCGTTAAAGTTTTATTTGATAAATTAAACTGAAGTTTTTTAACTTCAACCACATCATCTAATTTCATGCGAATTAACTGCTCTTCACAAGAACAATCCATTTGTGCGATACGAAAAACAGTTTTTTGTAAAACCATACTTCCTCTCCACATGATAAATGACTAATCTATCAATACACAAAAGCACCTTCAGCTTTGTTATTTTGCAATCTTTTTCAATAGAAAAAAACACACTCTCTTGTCTCAAGATACTTATTACATACGATTAACGGTAAGCTTTCAAATTTCAATGTAATCTCATCAACTACGACCATAGGCTTAGGGGCGAAATCATCCACAAGCCGAGCAATACGATGCACACAAAGGTTACCGGAATCAGCACTTTCCAGCCCAAACGCATGATTTGGTCGTAACGGTAACGCGGGAAAGTGGCACGAATCCACAAATAGCCGTAAAGGATAAAGGCCATTTTCAAGAACATCCAAAATGCGCTCGGCGTACCGATCATGCCCCAGCTTTGCGGGAACGGAGACAGCCAACCGCCTAAGAACATGATGGCGGTAAGCGCACCGATCAGAATCATGAAAATATATTCGGCAAGGAAGAACAGGGCAAATGCAAAGCCCGAATACTCCACATGGAAACCTGCCACGATTTCCGACTCGCCTTCGGCAACGTCGAACGGTGCACGGTTGGTTTCGGCTACGGCGGAAATCAGATACACGATAAACACAGGGAACAATGCAAACCAGTTCCAAGAGAAAATCGAACCGCCTGCAATACCTTTGGCTTGGCTGGCAACAATTTCGTTGAAGTTCATACTTCCTGAAACCATAACCACACATACCAAAGCCGCACCCATGGCGATTTCATAGGAAATAGTTTGTGCAGACGAACGCATCGCCCCCAAAAACGAATATTTGGAGTTGGATGCCCAACCTGCAATGATCACACCGTACACAGACAAAGAAGTAATCATCAAAATATACAGCAAGCCCGCATCAACATTGGTCAGCAACCATTCGTCAGAAAACGGAATCACAGCCCAAGCCGCAAAAGCCGGCATCAGCGACATCATCGGACCGATATAAAACAAGGCCTTATTCGACAGTTTCGGACGGGTTACTTCTTTAAACAACAGCTTTAACACGTCGGCAAACGGCTGAATCAAACCGAACGGGCCGGTAACGTTGGGGCCGACACGCAGCTGCATATAGCCGATCACTTTGCGCTCGAAATAAGTCAGATAAGCCACGGTCAGAATCAGCGGGGCCAAAATCAAGACGATTTTGACCAGAATCGACACAACCAAGCCGATATCATTCCCCAATAAGGATTGGAACCACTCTTGCATCATTAAGCTCCCGCCAATTCAATCGTGTTCATCAACGCACCCAACGCGGCATTTTCAGTATGCAGCGGCAGATACACCACATTTTCAGACAGGCCTGCGTCCGCAACCACAGTGACCCGGATGCGCTCGGCACCCTGCCCTGCTTGCGCGCTTGCACCATCTTGCAAGCCCAAAGCTGCCAACGTATTGGGATGCAGACGGGCAGCAGGCACTTGTGCATGGCTGGTTGCCTGCAGCGGAGCCGAACGGCGCACAATCGGATCGGTATGGTAAATACCGACGCCGCCTACACGCACCAATTGACCCGCAGCTTGATTCGCCTGCACTTGAATATCGGCAGCGTTATTCAGTTTTTCAGACAGGCCTTCTTTATTGACGGCTTCTTTCAGCACTTGCTCGCTGCTGTCGAACTCAAAGCCTTCCAGCTCGAACACATTGCCCAACACACGCAGCACTTTCCATAAGGGGCGTGAATCGGCAAAGCCTTTTACCACGCCGTGGAACGATTGCACGCGGCCTTCCATGCTGATAAAGCTGCCTGAAGTTTCGGTGAACGGCGCAATCGGCAGCATCACATCGCACACTTCGCGCAAGGTTTCGCTTTCAAACGGCGTAAATGCCATCACGCTCTGAGCTTGTTTTAAGACGGCCACAGCTTTACCGCCGTTTGCCACATCGATTTCAGGCTCTACATTCAGCAGCAACACGGCTTTTTTCGGTTGCGCCAACATTTCCTGAATGCTGTTGCCGCTGTTCACGCCCAAGATATCCGCGCCCACGCTGTTGGCAGCTTGCGGCAGAATGCCCAAAACCGCGCCGGTAGCCGCAGCCAATTCCTGAGCGGCAGCATAAACCGCGGCATAATCAGGGTGGTTTTGTACTTCGGCGCCCAACACAATCGCGGCTTTTTCAGCATTTTTCAGGCTGGCGGCTACGCCTTGTTCCAAATCCTGCGCCAAGTTTTTCAGACGGCCTGCCCATTCATTCGGGTGTACCGCTTCTTGCGCCAGCAACGGCATGTGCAATTCTTCTTTGCTGCCGGCAATAATGCTCAAGGCCATATAAGATTTGGCGGCACGGCGCAAACGGGCGGTTAACAGCGGCTGTTCTTTACGCAGGTTGGCACCTACGACCAGCACTGCATCGCTGTTGCCTAAATCTTCAATGCTTTGACCCAACCATTGCGCACCTTTCAGACGGCCTGTTAAACGGTTGTCTTGCTGTTGCAGGCGGGTATCGAAATGTTTGATGCCCAAACCGTTGGCCAGTTTTTTCGCTAAGTACAGCTCTTCTACGGTATTCATCGGGTTCGCCCAAATACCGATTTGCTCTTTGCCGTCTTCTTTGGCAATGCAGTCTAAAGTTTTGCGCACATATTCCAGCGCAGTCGGCCAATCCACTTCATGCCATTCGCCGCCATGCTTGATTTTCGGTGTTTTCAGACGGCTTTCGTGATACAGGCCTTCGTAGGCGAAACGGTCGCGGTCGGAAATCCAGCATTCGTTAACGGCTTCGTTTTCCAACGGCAACACGCGGCGCACGGTATGCTCTTTGGTTTGCACGATTAAGTTGCTGCCCAACGCATCATGCGCAGAGATGGTTTTACGGCGGCTCAATTCCCAAGAACGGGCATCGTAGCGGAACGGTTTGCTGGTTAACGCACCTACCGGACACAAATCAATCACGTTACCGGACAGCTCGGTTTCCACCGCTTTGCCGATAAACGGCATGATTTCGGAAAACTCGCCGCGGTTGGCCATAGCGATTTCCTGCATACCGGCGATTTCTTCGGTAAAGCGCACGCAGCGGGTGCAGTGGATACAGCGGCTCATTTCTTCCGCAGACACCAACGGCCCCATATCTTTGCCGACAACGGAACGTTTTTCTTCCTGATAACGGCTGGAAGATTTGCCGTAACCCACGGCCAAATCTTGAAGCTGGCACTCACCGCCCTGGTCGCAAATCGGGCAATCCAACGGGTGGTTGATGAGCAGAAACTCCATCACCCCTTCTTGCGCTTGCTTGGCCTTTGGAGAATGTGTGTGTACCACCATACCGTCCGTTACCGGCGTAGCGCAGGCAGGCAGCGGTTTGGGCGCTTTCTCCACCTCCACCAAGCACATGCGGCAGTTGGCAGCAATAGACAATTTTTTGTGGTAGCAGAAATGCGGGATATACGTGCCCAGCTCGTGCGCCGCTTCCATCACGGTCGCGCCCTGCTTGACTGCAATCTGTTTACCGTCGATTTCAATTTGTAACATGGTGTGTTTCCTAGTTACGGATTTTTAAGAATTTTACTTAAGCCGTCTGAAAGAAAAAATTTTTCATACCGACATTTTATACTTTGCTTTTAAACAGCCTGTGTTATTCAGGCGGTTTGTTGCAAATCGTTTGAGGCCGTCTGAAACGCCGGAAATTTCTATCGCCTGCTCCCTCTTTTGAGGAAGCGTACATCTTTGTAAGCAGGCAGCCTTTGTGGTTGCTATAACAAACTTGGTTTCAACATATACAAGGGTATGTGGCGAAGCCATGCACACAGACTTCAAAATGTAGGCAACATGTGCCTATCGGTAGTACAAACCCTACATTTAACGTTCTAATCTACCCAACCACGCCAGATAATCCGCCGCACTTTTCTCTATTACCTGCAAGGCTTCTTCGGTATAGCCTGCATTGCTGTCTATGGTATGGAAAGCAAACATCGGCCGGTAGTCCGCACTACAGTAATTCATCGTCAGTTCAAACGGACGTAGGGCTTCAGCCACGGTGTAACCCACCGCGCCACCTGCCTGATAGTCGGCAGCAGGTGTGCCAAGCGAAACAGCGATAGCCGTTTTCTTGCCTGCCAATGCCTTACCCATCGAACCGTATGCCCAACCATAAGTCAGCACTTCATCTACCCACTGCTTCAGCAACGGCGGGCAGTTAAACCAGTAAACAGGGAATTGCAATACGAGGTTTTCGTGCGCTTCCACCCGTTTCTGTTCAGCACCCACATCAATTTTGCCGTCGGGATAAGTACGGTAGAGTTCATGAACGGTAAAGCGTTCGGGGTATTTTTTCAGTTCTTCTACCCAACGTTTATTTACTATAGATTGGGTAATATCGGGATGGGTAACAATAATCAAGGTTTTACTCACAGCAACCTCCTTCAACTGTTTAACACCACTTATGCGCCTTCATCGGTCCGCCGTGCTCAATATAGTGTTCAAACTCATGACGGAAATGCTTGGTAAAGCTGCGCACGGGGAACACAGCGGCATCGGCCAAGGCGCAAATGGTGCGGCCGGCCATGTTGTTGCCAACGGAATCCAGCAAATCCAAATCTTCGGGGCGGCCTTTACCTTCGGCAATGCGGTGAACCACTCGGTACAGCCAGCCGGTACCTTCGCGGCACGGCGTACATTGGCCGCAGGATTCTTCATAGTAGAAATAGCTCAAGCGCTCCAGCGCTTTTACCATGCACACGTCTTCGTCCATCACGATAATCGCACCCGAACCCAACATAGAACCTGCTTTAGCGATGGAATCGTAGTCCATATTCAAGCCCATCATGATGTCGGCAGGGAGTACGGGGGCAGACGAACCGCCCGGAATCACGGCTTTAAGTTTCTTGCCGTCTTTCATGCCGCCGGCCATTTCCAACAGTTTGGCAAACGGCGTGCCTAACGGCACTTCGTAGTTGCCGGGGCGCTCAACGTGGCCGGAAATGGAAAACAGCTTGGTACCGCCCGCGTTTTCAATGCCTTTATCGGCAAACGCCTGACCGCTGTCGCGGATAATAAACGGCACGGAAGCAAAGGTTTCGGTGTTGTTGATGGTGGTAGGTTTGCCATATAAACCGAACGAAGCCGGGAACGGCGGTTTGAAGCGCGGCTGGCCTTTTTTACCTTCCAGCGACTCCAGCAAAGCGGTTTCTTCACCGCAGATATATGCGCCGTAACCATGATGGGCAAACAGCTCGAATGAAAAGTCCGTACCCATGATGTTTTTGCCTAAGAAACCTGCATCACGCGCTTCTTGCAAGGCAGCTTCAAAGCGTTGATAGCCTTCGAAAATCTCGCCGTGGATATAGTTATAACCCGCTTCGGCACCCATCGCGTAACCGGCAATAATCATGCCCTCAATCAAAGAATGCGGGTTGAAGTTGATGATGTCGCGGTCTTTGAATGTGCCGGGTTCGCCTTCGTCGGTGTTGCAGACAACATATTTCGCACCGGGAAAAGAACGCGGCATAAAGCTCCACTTCAAACCGGTGGGGAAGCCTGCACCGCCACGACCACGCAAACCCGAAGTTTTCACTTCGGAAATCACGTCGTCTTGCGACATGTTTTCAGTCAGGATTTTACGCAGCGCTTGGTAGCCGCCGCGCGCTTGGTATGCTTCCAAGTGCCAACAGTCGGGATTGCGGGTATCGACGTTTTCAAAAATCACGCCTGATTGGAAAATAGCCATTTGCTTAGCCCTAATCGGTTAATCTTCTTCAATCTTTTGTTTTGCCGCCCAACCGCCTGATGCGGTTATGCGCTGATATTTTTTACATGCCTGTCTGAAGGGTTTTCAGACGGCCTTTCAGGTAGCCTTGTTGAGGCCGTCTGAAAAGGAATTTTTTAAAATGTTTAAAATGCTTCGCCGTATCGGATTCAAATGCCTTTAACGTTTTGTAGGTCGGATTCTTGAATCCGACATTTACTTTGGCTCGACAACAGTCGGATTCAAGAATCCGACCTACGACTCGCTGAAGTCAAAATATTTCTTGCGCGACCCCATAGATAATTTAGGGCCATATCTAAAACTTCCATATTTCTCAAGAAATTTCTTTAAATCTTCACGTCTTTTCCAAGCATCTTCCAACAAACTCCGCTTTCTTAATCCGGAAATAATTTCATCGATTCCACTAAGCCCTAAATCTTTTAAGGCTGATCGTATGTCTTCTTCCACAATTTCTTCCCTAAGTTTAATTTAGATGCCATAAAGCACAATAAAATTACAAGCCAAATTTCTAGGTAGCCCTTACTGCAACTCCGCCAATTTTTTCTCAATGGCTTCTTCAGTCATAAAGCTGCACATTTTGTGGTTGTTCACCAACATCACGGGGGCATCGCCGCACGCGCCCATGCACTCGCCTTCCACTAAGGTGTAGAGGCCGTCTGAAGTGGTTTCGCCGAAACCGATGCCGAGTTTCTGTTTCAGGTATTCGGCGGCATTCACTCCGCCGCGCAGGGCGCAAGGCAGGTTGGTGCAGACGGTCAGCTTGTATTTGCCTACCGGATGCAGGTCGTACATATTGTAGAAAGTGGCCACTTCGTAGGCGGCAGCCGGTGCGATGCCGACATAGTTGGCAACAAATTCAATGATTTCAGGCGTCAACCAGCGTTTTTCTACTTGGGCGATACGCAATGCACCCATGATGGCGGAACGGCGTTGGTCGGCCGGATATTTCGCCAGCTCGACGTCGATTTGTTTTAAAGATTCTGCGGATAACATTATCGGTCTACCTCCCCGAATACGATGTCTTGCGTACCGATGATGGCCACCACGTCGGCCAACATGTGGCCGCGTGCCATTTCGTCCATGCCTTGCAGATGGGCAAAGCCGGGTGCGCGGATTTTCAGGCGGTAGGGTTTGTTGGCGCCGTCTGAAATCATGTAAATGCCGAACTCGCCTTTGGGGTGCTCGACGGCAGTATAGGTTTCACCTTCGGGCACGTGCATGCCTTCGGTAAACAGTTTGAAATGGTGGATCAAGTCTTCCATGCCCATTTTCATTTCGGTGCGTTTGGGCGGCGCGACTTTGTGGTTTTCGACAATCACGGGGCCTGGGTTGGCTTTGAGCCATTGCACGCATTGCTTAATGATGCGGTTGGATTCGCGCATTTCGTTGATACGGCAGAGGTAACGGTCGTAGCAGTCGCCGTTTACGCCGACGGGAATGTCGAAATCAACATTGGCATAGGCATCGTACGGTGCTTTTTTGCGGATGTCCCACTCCACGCCTGAACCGCGAAGCATCACGCCGGTAAAGCCTTTTTGCAGCGCGCGCTCGGGAGAAACCACGCCGATGCCGACGGTACGCTGCTTCCAAATACGGTTGTCGGTAAGCAGGCTTTCGTATTCATCTACGCAAGAGGGGAAGCGTTCGGTAAAGGCTTCGATAAAGTCGAGCATCGTGCCTTCGCGCGATTCGTTCAGCTTTTTCAACACTTTGGCATTGCGGAATTTGCTGGATTCATACTTAGGCATAAAATCGGGCAAATCGCGGTACACGCCTCCGGGGCGGAAGTAGGCCGCGTGCATACGCGCACCGGATACGGCTTCGTATAAGTCCATCAGCTCTTCACGTTCGCGGAAGGCATACAGGAATACGGTCATCGCGCCGATATCGAGCGCGTGCGAACCGATACCCATCAGGTGGTTCAAAATACGGGTAACTTCGGCAAACATCACGCGGATGTATTGGGCACGGATCGGCACTTCGACACCGGTCAGTTTTTCTACCGCCAAACAATAGGCTTGTTCGTTGACCATCATGGAAACGTAGTCCAAGCGGTCCATATAAGGCAGGGTTTGCAGATAAGTGCGGGTTTCGGCCAGTTTCTCAGTACCGCGGTGAAGCAGGCCGATATGCGGGTCGGCGCGAACGATGGTTTCGCCTTCCAGCTCCAGAATCATACGCAGTACGCCGTGCGCGGCAGGGTGCTGCGGGCCGAAGTTGATGGTGTAGTTTCTTAATTTATTAGCCACCGTAGTTCTCCTCGCGGACGATGCGCGGGGTAATTTCGCGCGGCTCGATGGTTACGGGTTGGTAAATCACGCGTTTTTCGGCTTCGTCGTAACGCATTTCTACATAGCCGGAAATCGGGAAATCTTTTCGGAAAGGATGGCCGACAAAACCGTAATCCGTCAGGATACGGCGCAAATCGGGGTGGTTGTTGAACATGATGCCGAACAAATCAAATGCTTCGCGCTCATACCAATCGGCACTGTTATAGATTTCGACCACGGAATCGACAATAGGAAAATCATCGTCATCCGCCCACGCCCGCACGCGGATACGCTGGTTGTTTTTGATAGACAGAAGCTGGCTGACTACGGCAAAACGTTTGCCTTCCCAAACTTCGTTTTTATATGTGCTGTAATCCACTCCGCACAAATCAACTAATTGCTCGAAATGCAGTTCTTCATGGTCGCGCAGAATGTTCATTATTTCTGAATAATCTTTTGCAGCACATTC
Organism: Neisseria sp. MVDL19-042950; assembly: GCF_030504625.1. Lineage (GTDB taxonomy): Bacteria > Pseudomonadota > Gammaproteobacteria > Burkholderiales > Neisseriaceae > Neisseria. Next base: position 46,688 of record NZ_JAUKWH010000012.1, read on the forward strand.
GACCGTTACTTCATTCAAAGTCAGAATAACTTTGGAGGCTTTGTCGCCCAGAATACGGGTAGCGGTTTCGTGCAAGGTTTTTACATTTGCCATAACACCCTCCTAATCCCGTGCAATCGTTGATGTGCGTTTGATTTTTTGTTGAAGCTGAATCAAACCGTAAATCAATGCTTCGGCTGTCGGCGGACAACCGGGCACATAAACGTCTACCGGCACAATGCGGTCGCAACCGCGCACCACCGAATAGGAATAATGATAATAACCACCGCCGTTGGCACAAGACCCCATCGACAACACCCAGCGGGGCTCGGCCATCTGGTCGTATACGCGGCGCAGGGCGGGGGCCATTTTGTTGCACAAGGTACCGGCCACAATCATCAAATCGGACTGCCGCGGAGAGGGTCGGAAAATAATCCCGAATCGGTCGAGGTCGTAACGCGACGCGCCGGCCTGCATCATTTCAACCGCGCAGCAAGCCAAACCAAATGTTACCGGCCACAGTGAGCCGGTACGCATATAGTTGAGCACAGTATCTGCACTGGTGGTAATGAAACCTTTTTTCAAAACGCCTTCTATTCCCATTCTAAAGCGCCTTTTTTCCATTCATAAACAAAACCTATCGTGAGAATCACGATAAACACAAACATCGACCAGAAACCGAATGCTCCCAATTCTTTGAACACGACTGCCCACGGAAACATGAAAGCGATTTCCAAATCAAAAAGAATAAATAATATTGCAACCAGATAGTAACGCACGTCGAATTTCATACGCGCATTTTCAAAAGCTTCGAAGCCGCATTCAAACGGCGCATCTTTTTCCGCATAGTGCCGTTTCGGACCGAGCAGATTGCCCAGAGCGAGAAACACTACACCGGCAATCAGGCCGATGAGGATAAAGACAAATACGGGAAAATAATTAGCCAACATGGTTTGTACCTGAAAGTGTTAACATGAAAATGCTGGTAAAACGCTTTTTCATTGTAGCGAATTTCAGGAATGTTTAAAAGTTGGAGCATTAAAAAAATCCTTGAAAAACCTAATAATTTCAAACTCTTAATGATAACGATTATCATTAATTCGATTTAATCACTAACAAAACTGCATCATTTTAAAGTTTACAAATCGTTATTTCGACCTTAATAGCCTTTACTGTGATTAAAATATAATTAACTTTTCTTAATGCTTGAATTCATGCCTCAAATCTTTGTTTTAACGGAATTTAATTGCAATGTAGCATTATGTAGTAAAAGCCGCTTTCTGCCATTGTTAACAACCATCTCTAAAATTAAAGAAATATATAAAAATCAAAATGTTGAATTATTAACATCTTAATTGGCGCAATATAAAACCAAAAGGCCGCCTGAAACTTTTATTCAGACGGCCTTCTTTTCACTACTTCTTATTACTGCCGATTATTCTATGTGCCCTGCCAAGAATCCGCCGCTTTGGTGCGCCCACAGTTTGGCATACAAACCGTTTTTCTCCAGCAGTTCGGCATGGCTACCCTCTTCGACGATACGGCCTTTGTCGAGCACAATCAGCCTGTCCATGGCGGCAATGGTGGATAAACGGTGGGCGATGGCGATCACGGTTTTGTTTTCCATCATTTTATCTAGGCTTTCCTGAATCGCCGCTTCCACTTCGGAATCCAGCGCGCTGGTGGCTTCATCGAGCAGCAGAATCGGCGCATCTTTCAGCATCACGCGGGCGATGGCGATACGCTGGCGCTGGCCGCCTGAAAGTTTCACCCCGCGCTCGCCCACATGGGCATCGTATCCTTTGCGGCCTTTGGCATCAGAAAGGTTGGGAATGAAATCGGCGGCTTCGGCACGGCGGGCGGCCTGCATCATTTCTTCTTCGGTGGCATCGGGGCGGCCGTAGATGATGTTGTCGCGCACGGAGCGGTGCAGCAGGCTGGTATCTTGGGTGACCAAGCCGATTTGGGCGCGCAGGCTTTCTTGAGTGATGTCGGTAACGTTTTGGCCATCAATGGTAATGCTGCCGCTTTGCGCTTCATAAAATCTGAGCAGCAAATTCACGATGGTGGACTTGCCGGCACCGGAACGCCCGATCAAGCCGACTTTTTCGCCGGGTTTGATATACAGGTTAAAGCCGTTGAGCAACGGTTTGCCTGCTTCATAAGAAAAATCGACATGTTCGAAACGGATGTCGCCGTGCGCCACTTTCAGCGGCAGGGCATTGGGCTTGTCAACAATCGTGTGCGGCTTGGAAAGCGTACCCATGCCGTCGCTCACCGTGCCGATGTTTTCAAACAGGCGGGCGGATTCCCACATGATGTATTGCGACAAACCGTTCACGCGCAAAGCCATAGCCGTGGCGGTGGCAATCGCGCCGACACCGACCTGCCCGTGATGCCACAGCCAAATGCCCAATGCGGCGGTGGACAAGGTGAGCGACGTATTCACAATAAAATTACAAGTATATAAAGTGGTGGCCAAACGCATTTGCGCATGCACCGTTACCATAAATTCCTGCATGGATTGCTTGGCATAGCCCGCCTCGCGCGCACCGTGCGAAAACAGCTTGACCGTCGTAATGTTGGAATAAGCATCGGTGATGCGGCCGGTCATCAGCGAACGCGCATCCGCCTGCCGCTTCGCCGTTTGCGCCAGCTTGGGAATCAGCACGCGCATCACGGCACCGAATGCGATAATCCAGCATACGAACGGCAGCAGCAGCCAACCGTCAAACGCCGCCAGAATCACGCCCGAGCTGATGAAATACACCAGCACATACACCACCATATCGGCCAGCGTCATCACCGTATCACGCACCGCCAGTGCCGTTTGCATCACTTTTGCGGAAACCCGCCCGGCAAATTCGTCCTGATAAAAACCGAGGCTCTGCCCCAGCATCAGGCGGTGGAAATTCCAACGCAACCGCATCGGAAACACGCCTTGCAGCGTTTGCAGGCGCACGTTTGATGCAATGAAATGCCACAGCACGGCAAACGCCATCAACGCCGCCATGCCCGACAAAGCCCAGCCCTTTTCCGCCCACAAGGTTTGCGGCGTATATTGGCCCAGCCAATCGACCACTTTGCCCATAAACTGAAACAGCAAGGCTTCCATAATGCCGATGCCGACCGTCATCAACGCCAACACCGCAATCCAACCGCGCATGCCTTCCATGCTGCTCCACAAAAAACGCCACAAGCCTTTTTCAGGCGTTTTCGGCAACGTATCGGGATAGGGGTCGATACGGGATTCGAACCAATCAAATATTTTCTTCATCATGCTTTCACTGCTTAATCATAACGGCTTGCAACATTTTCAGACGGCCTCGGAGGGTTGCACACCCTAAAGAGGCCGTCTGAAAACTATTTCAACAAATTCTTCAAAGCCAAACGCACGCCTTCACCCACATCGGTTCCCGCTGGAATACCTTTCACTGCGGCTTTGGCCTCGCGTTCGTTGTAGCCCAAAGCCAGCAGCGTGCTGACCATATCGTCGGTTTCGTCCGGCGCGGCGGCGGGAGCGAACAGACCGGCGGCGGTTTGCTCCGATACCAGCTTGCCGCGCAGCTCCAGCACCATACGTTCGGCGGTTTTTTTGCCGATGCCGGGCGCGGAAGAAAGCCGTTTCACATCTTCCTGCGCCACGGCCTGCGCCAATTCGTCCGAAGTCATGGCCGACAAAATACCCAATGCGGTTTTGGCTCCGATACCGCTCACCTTCACCAACTGGCGGAACGTGGCGCGTTCGGCGGCCGAGGCAAATCCGAACAGCAGATGCGCATCTTCGCGCACCACAAGCTGGGTATAAAGCTGCACGGTTTCGTTAAGCGGCGGCAGCAGATAAAAAGTCTGCATCGATACATCGACTTCGTAACCCACCCCGCCGACATCAATCACGATTTGCGGTGGTGTTTTTTCGATGAGTTTGCCGGTGAGTCTGCTGATCATGGTTGCTTCCGTTCGGTATTGTGGGATATGGCTGTGGAACTGAACTTTCCACAGTTACCGCAAATAAACTTAACTACGGCGTTGCTGCCTTGCATCGAAAATAAGTTTATTTGCCATATAAAAATCATGGAGGCCGTCTGAAAAGGTTTTCAGACGGCCCCGCATTATACACCGCGCAAACAAAACGGCCTGCATCGCGCAGGCCGTCTGAAAAACAATTTTAAATAGCCGTCAGCATTTGGCTTTTGGCATCGTCGGCATGTTCCTGACGGTTGAACGGGCCCATTTTGACAACATATTCGCCGGCCTGTTTTTCCATCACCACTTTTTGCTCCATAGCGGCCGATTTCAAACGGCTGCCGGCGCGTTTCACATAATCGCGGGCTTCGGCTTTGGTATCGAAACTTTTCAGATTCACATAGATATTGCGGGCATCTGCCTGTGCAAAGTTTTCGGCTTTTTGGCCGCCCGGCAGGATTTGCTCCACACGCACCTTTGCCGTGCCTTTGTGGATGAAGCCCAATTTTTGGGCGGCGGCTTTGGACACGTCCACCACACGGCTGGCGTGGAACGGACCGCGGTCGTTGATGCGCACTACCACGCTTTTGCCGTTGGATAAATTGGTGATGCGGGCATAACTGGGAATCGGCAAGGTTTTATGTGCGGCAGTCATGGCGTTCATATTGTAACGCTCGCCGCTGGAGGTTTTACGGCCGTGGAATTGGCCGCCATACCATGACGCTTTACCGGTTTGGCTGAACGAAGATACTTTTTTTAACGGGGTGTAGCGTTTGCCGGCCACTTTGTAGCTCATATTGGCGGCACGATTCAGTTTTTCGGCTTTTACAACGGCATCGGCATTGGCGTTGCCGCTGAAAACCAGTCCTAATGAAAGAGCGGCAAATACGCCGGTAAAGAAAGTATTTTTGGCTTGGGTCAAAACAAATTCCAATTCTCGAGTTGATAACGCTGTGCTTCGGGAATCCGAAGCATTTTCAGACGGCCTGTTACAAACCGCCCTGATAGTCGTGCTGCCGCCACGCTTCAAACAACATCACGGCAACGGTATTCGATAAATTCATGCTTCTGCTGCCGGGCATCATCGGCAAGCGCAATTTTTGTTCCGCAGGCAGGCTGTTGAGAATTTCAGCCGGCAGGCCGCGGGTTTCGGGGCCGAACAAAAACACGTCCCCCGCTTCAAACTCCGCTTGGTCGGGGCGGGTGCTGCCTTTGGTGGTTAGCGCGAAAATGCGCCGCCCTGCCAGAGTTTTCAAACAATCGTCGAAATTTTCATGAACGGTCAGCTTGGCAAACTCATGGTAATCCAGCCCTGCCCGTTTCATCTTGCTTGAGTCCAGCGGAAAACCGAGCGGCTTGACCAGATGCAGATCCGCGCCGGTATTGGCGCACAAGCGGATAATGTTGCCCGTATTGGGCGGTATTTCAGGCTGGTATAAAACAACCGTAAACATTGGGAACCTTTTATTATTTATTTTGTCTTCTTTTGTAAATGTCTGTTGCGCCTGCTCTTAAAGATTCGGAAATACTGTTCCCTTTGAAAGCCGTTCCGTATGCCGCACAAAAAGCGCAACCGACGACAAAATGACAGATAGGTTCTATAAATCAAATATTTAAGAGCACGCACTATGCCTCAAACGGTAGGCATAGTCAAAAATCTTTGGTTATTTTTTCATTCGCGGATGTGCCAGTGCCCAGCAAAAAACTGCGGCAGCCCCCGCGCTTTTTAGCGTTCGCGCCAATTCTTCAATCGTTGCGCCTGTTGTAGTAACGTCGTCAATCAATAGTATCTTACGATTCTTAACACCGTGATTTTTCACTGTAAACACGTTCCGTACATTTTTACGGCGTTCGTTCCGTTTCAGCGTGCTTTGCGGCCGATGATGCCGTCTGAATATCGTATGATGCGGCAAAATTTCCCAACCGTAAACCCTGCCTACAATTTCAGCCAATTCGTCGCTCTGATTGAAACCGCGAAACAAACGCCTGTCTTTGCTTAACGGCACGGCCAGCACGGAATCGATTTCCGCACCGGCCAGCCACGGCGGCGCATGATCGAGCATCAGTGCCGACAAGGGGTTCAGCATACTCAAATCGGCCCGATGCTTAAACGCATGAATCATAGTGCTGACGGGCGGCTCGTAATAAACCGATATCCACAACTTTTCAAACGGCGGCGGCTTCCGCTGGCATTGCCCGCATATCGTGCCACCCGTGCTGACATTGGTGCAGCAAGGGCAGATATTGGCCGCATCGGTGCGCAATGCGGCCAAATCCGCCGCGCAACCTGCACACAGGCCGTCTGAAACGGCGGAAGCATGGCATAATACACAGCATTTCACGCCTGATAATTTACGCCACCACGAGAGTATGTTCATGCAGCATCCTGCCAAAAAAGTTTATCTGATCCACGGCTGGGCGGCGAACCGCCATATTTTCGACGACTTAACCCCGCGCCTGCCTGCCGGATGGGAAATCCGCACCGTCAATCTGCCCGGCCACGGCGATGCGCCGTTTAACGGCGAATTCGATGTCGCCGCGACCGCCGATATGATCGCCCGCCAAATCGATGAGCCGGCCTATCTGCTCGGCTGGTCGCTCGGCGGGCTGATTTCGCTTTATCTTGCGGCCAATTACCCTGAAAAAGTCCGCTCCCTCTGCCTGACCGCCAGCTTCGCCCGCTTCCAAGCCGCACCCGACTATCCGGAAGGCTTAACCAATCCGGCACTGGCGAAAATGATAGCGCTGTTTCAGCAAGATTATCATAAATATATGAAACAGTTTCTCCAGTTGCAATTTTTATATGCCAAAGAACAGCAACCCATCTTGGAAAAAGTGCTGCCCGACATCGTCAAACACGGCGCACCGGCGGCAATGCAGGCCGCGTTGGATGCCGTGGCCAATGCCGATGCCCGCGTGTTTTTGCCGGATATCGCCACCCCCACGCTGCTGATATTCGGCGGCAAAGATTCCATCACGCCCCCGCGCATGGGCGAATACCTGCACCGCCACTTGCCCGAAAGCGAGCTGTACATCATTCCCAAAGCCGCCCATGCGCCGTTTTTAACGCAGGCAGATGAATTTGCGGCCTTGTTGGCTGAATTTTTTGAACGGCACTAGCCGCTTTTTCAGACGGCCTGAAACTTTATTTGCCCGATTAAAACCTTTCCCAAATCCGCTGATACGAATGCCGCTCGGAAATTTGCAGAATCCTTCAACCGTTCGATGCGCGGCAACATATAAACAGGCCGTCTGAAAGATTTCAGACGGCCTGTTTAACCATTTGAATATGGAAATGCCGTTTACTTCAGCACCACCCGTATCCAACGGCTGACCCATATTTTCTGCTTTTGGGTGATCTGAGCCGTATCCGGCGTGTAGTGGCGGTCGGGCAGTTGGGCAAAATCGAACACTTTGGGCAGCGGCGTGCCTTTTACCGCCGGATAAACCCACATTTCAGACGGCAATGCTTTCTGCACTTCGCCGCTTTGCAGATAGCTCACCAACTTGGCCGCCAACGCAGGCTGTTTGGCACCGCGCAATACCGCCGCGCCTTCTACCTGACGGAAAACCGCGCCTTTCAAAAACAGGTTGCCGGTGGGCGGTGTTTGATACTTACCCTTACCGAAATGCACTTCGGCGGCCGGGCTGGTGGCATAGCTGACGATCAGCGGGCGCGAACCGCCGTTTTGCGTGAAATCGGTATAATAGCCGTCGCTCCAGCTTTTCGAGATTTTCACGCCGTTTTTACGCATGTCGGCCCACCACTTGAATGCCTGCTCTTCCCCCATGCCGGCAATATTGGCCATCAGAAAAGCCAAGCCGGGCGCGGAAGTGCCGGGGTTCGGGGCAACCAGCAGGTTTTTATATGCGGGTTTGGCTAAGTCGTCCAACGACTTCGGCAGCGGCAGGTTTTTCTGGTCGAACCATTTTTTATCGTAGTTCAACACCACATAAGCATAATCCACTGCCGCCGCACCGGGCAGCGTAACGTCCGTAGCGGCCGAGCGCGGCTGCTGCACCGCCAAAATGCCGCTTTGGGCGGCCTTGCCGATGTTTACATTATCCAAACCATATACCGCATCAGCAATCGGCTTGGCACGGCTGAGAATCAGTTTGTTGAGCATTTCATTGCCGCTCCCCGCCTTGATAACGGTTACTTTGGCCTTGTTTTCACGCTCGAATTTAACAAACGCATTTTTAGGCAAACTGAACGAATTGTGCACCACCAAACGTACTTCGGTTTGTGCCCACGCATTCAAGCTGAACAGCAACGCTCCCAAACTAAAAACAAATTTCTTATTCATTGTCATTTCCATCTTAATAAGATAATCAAGTGTGTTAATATTTTTTGTTATATACGGCTAACTTCTTCAATATAAAATATTTTAAATGTTATGGATTGTCAAACGATTTGGTTGTTCGACCTCGACAACACCCTCCATCATGCCGACAACGGCATCTTTTATTTAATCAACCGCCACATGACGGATTATCTTGCCCGCAAACTGGATTTGAGCACCGAAGCGGCATCGGCGCTGCGGCAGGATTACTGGCACCGCTACGGCGCAACGCTGGCGGGGTTGCAAAAACACCACCCCGAAATCTGCGTGGAAGAATTTTTACGACAAAGCCACCCTTTGCCTGAAATTCTGGCCGTACTGGTGCCGATGGAAAACACGATAGAAACTTTAGGCCGTCTGAAAGGTCGAAAAGCAATATTCTCCAACGGCCCCTCGTTTTACGTACAGGCGCTGGCCGATGCGCTGAATATCACGCCGTATTTCGATGCCCTCTTCGGCACCGACGATTTCGGCCTTTGCTACAAACCCGACGAACGGTCGTACCTCTCCGTTTGCCGCCGGCTGGATGCCCGCCCCGAAAACTGCATTATGATCGACGACAGTGCCGACAACCTTCATGCCGCCAAAGCCCTGAACATGCGCACGGTGTGGTTCGGCAGGCAGGCGCATCCGCTGCCGTTCGTCGATTTTGCCGCACCCGACATGGCGGCTCTGGCACGATGGGGCAAAGAAACGGACGAGTCGGATTCGTATGCTATCAATCAGTAAACAAATTGATTAAAATGACGGTCGGATTCCACATCAAATCTTTCAAAGGAAAAATCATGCGTTCTATCGTCTTACTGCTGGCCCTCTCCGCTTTGGGCGGCTGCTCTTGGGAAACCTACCAAACCGCCGACGGCCATACCTCGCTGCGTCAAAAATACGAACCCGGCACGCCCGTGTATTATCAAGACGGTTCATATTCCCGCAACATGAAATACAACCAATTCCGCCCCGAACAACGCGCCATCACGCGCAGCAGCGATGCGACCGAAGTGCGCGGCACAAACTGGAAAAAACCCGGAGCGCCGACACAGGAAGCCTCCGCTCCCGAGCCGACGGAACAAGTGCCTGCCGACATACAGCAGCAATAATTCCGAACATGCCGCCGTAAGGCATATTCCTTAACGTATCCGACAGGCCGTCTGAAAAGTTTCAGCCCCGCAGAAACTGCGTGGTGCCGGTTTTCAGACGGCATCTGCACAATCCACCTTTATAGAATAAGGCACAATCATGAGCCAATCCCCCTTACACGTCGTTATCCTCGCAGCCGGCAAAGGCACGCGCATGTATTCCAAACTTCCCAAAGTGTTGCACGAAATCGGCGGCGAACCGATGGTGCAGCGGGTAATCGACACCGCCGGAAGCCTTAATCCGCAAAGCATCAACGTGGTGATCGGCCACGGTAAAGAGCAGGTTTTGGCGCGGGTAAAACGCGATGTGAACTGGGTGGAACAAACCGAACAGCTCGGCACCGGCCACGCCGTCAAAACGGCCCTGCCGCACCTGCCTAAAGAAGGCCGCACGCTCGTGCTTTACGGCGACGTGCCGCTTACCGATGCCGACACCCTGCACAAACTGCTCGAAGCCGCCGGCAACGAAGTCGGCCTGCTGACCGACGTGCTGGACGACCCCACAGGCTACGGCCGCATCATCCGCGAAGGCGGCAAAGTGGTGGCGATCGTCGAAGAAAAAGATGCCGATACCGCCCAAAAAGCCGTGAAAGAAACCAACACCGGCATTCTCGTACTGCCCAACGCCAAGCTCGAAGGCTGGCTGAACGCCCTGCAAAGCAACAACGCCCAAGGCGAATACTACTTAACCGACCTGATCGCACTCGCCAATTCAGACGGCATCGCCGTCCACCCCGTGCAGGTTGCCGCCTCTTACTTGGCGGCGGGCGTAAACAACAAAGTGCAGCTTGCCGAGCTGGAGCGCATTTTCCAAAACAATCAGGCGCAAGCCTTGCTCAAAGCCGGCGTTACCCTGCGCGACCCCGCACGCTTCGATTTGAGAGGCCGTCTGAAACACGGCCAAGATGTCGTGATTGACGTAAACGTAGTGATTGAAGGCGATGTCGAACTGGGCGACGACGTAGAAATCGGCGCCAACTGCTTGATTAAAAACGCCAAAATCGCTTCCGGCACCCAAATCGCTCCCTTCTCGCACCTCGAAGGCTGCGAAGTCGGCGAAGATGCCCGCATCGGCCCGTTCGCCCGTTTGCGCCCCAATGCCAAACTCGCCGCCGACGTACACATCGGCAACTTCGTCGAAGTGAAAAACACTGTGATGGGCAAAGGCAGCAAAGCCAACCACCTCACTTACTTGGGCGATGCCGAAATCGGCAGCAAAACCAATATCGGCGCGGGCACCATCACCGCCAACTACGACGGCGTGAACAAACACAAAACCCACATCGGCGACGACGTGCGCATCGGCTCCAACGTCGTGCTCGTGGCTCCGGTGAAACTGGGCAACAAAGTTACTATCGGTGCAGGCAGCTCGATTACCAAAACTTGCGCGGACAACACCCTCGTCCTCGCCCGCGCCCGCCAAACCGTGATTGAAGGCTGGATACGGCCGGAGAAAAGCGATAAGAAAACTTCTTGAAATTTCTACAGTCTCTTTTTCAGACGGCCTCAAGCCTTCTATACAGGCCGTCTGAAAAACATAAAGCGAAATGAATTTAAAGAAAACAAACCGATGATTTGTTTTCCCTTACCTTTCCCGTCAGGCCGTCTGAACGTCAGCCGGGCTGATTTATTTCCAACCACTTGATACTAAGGAACAATTATGTGCGGTATCGTCGGCGCCATCCGCGCCAACCACAATGTAGTGGACTTTCTCACCGACGGCTTGAAACGCCTTGAATACAGGGGTTACGACTCCTCGGGCATCGCCGTTAATTCGGATAACAAAATCAAGCGTGTGCGCCGTGTCGGCCGTGTCGCCCTGATGGAAGAAGCCGCCAGAGAGCGCGGCATGTTCGGCCATATCGGCATCGGCCATACGCGCTGGGCCACCCACGGCGGCGTTACCGAACCGAACGCCCACCCCCATATTTCCAGCGGCACGATTGCGGTGGTGCACAACGGCATCATCGAAAACTTTGAAGAAGAGCGCACCCGCCTGCAAAAACTCGGCTATGTGTTTGAATCGCAAACCGATACCGAAGTGATTGCACACAGCGTAACCCACGAATATCTGCAAAACGGCGACCTGTTTGCATCGGTAGAAGCCGCCTGCAAACGCTTCCACGGCGCATTTGCCATTGCCGTGATGGCGCAGGACAACACGGAAAACATGGTAGTTGCACGCATGGGCTGCCCGCTGCTGGTTGCCTTCGGTGAAGACGAAACCTTTATCGCCTCCGACGTTTCCGCCGTGATCGCCTTTACCCGCAACATCGCCTACCTTGAAGACGGCGACATCGCCCTCTTGAGTGCCAAAGGCATCGAAAAACTGATGGATAAAAACGGCAAACCTGCCGAGCGCAAAGTGAAAGTATCCGAGTTGTCGCTGGCTTCGCTCGAACTCGGCCCGTACAGCCACTTCATGCAAAAAGAAATCCACGAACAGCCGCGCGCAATTGCCGATACCGCCGAAGTATTCTTGGAAGGCGGCTTCGAGCCGGAAAACTTCGGCCCCAAAGCGCGTGAAGTGTTCGACGAAATCGACAGCATCAAAATCCTCGCCTGCGGCACTTCTTTCTACTCGGCCCTCACCGCCAAATACTGGCTGGAAAGCATTGCCAAAGTGCCGACCGACGTAGAAATCGCCAGCGAATACCGCTACCGCGACGTGATCGCCAACCCCAAACAACTGGTGATTACCATTTCCCAGTCGGGCGAAACCCTCGACACCATGGAAGCCTTGAAATACGCCCAGTCGCTCGGCCACAAACACAGCCTTTCCATCTGCAACGTGATGGAATCCGCCCTGCCGCGTGAAAGCGAATTGGTGCTGTACACCCGCGCCGGTGCCGAAATCGGCGTAGCGTCCACCAAAGCCTTCACCACCCAACTGGTGGTATTGTTCGGCTTGGCCGTTACCTTGGGCAAAATGCGCGGCCACGTTTCCGAAACGCAGGCGCAGGAATACACCGAAGAACTGCGCCAACTGCCCGGCAGCATTCAACATGTGCTCAACCTCGAGCCGCAAATTACCGCATGGTCTCAAAAATTCGCTTCTAAAAACAGCGCGTTGTTCCTCGGCCGCGGCATTCACTACCCGATTGCGCTCGAGGGTGCGTTGAAGCTGAAAGAAATCACCTACATCCACGCCGAAGCCTACCCCGCGGGCGAACTGAAGCACGGCCCGTTGGCCTTAGTGGATGAAAACATGCCGGTGGTGGTGATTGCGCCCAACGATATGCTGCTTGATAAAGTAAAAGCCAACATGCAGGAAGTCGGCGCACGCGGCGGCGAACTGTTTGTGTTTACCGACCTCGACAGCAACTTCAACGAAGACAAAGGCGTGCACGTTATCCGCACCCCGCGCCATGTCGGCGTGCTGTCGCCCATCGTGCACACCATTCCCGTGCAGCTTCTGGCCTACCATGCCGCACTCGCACGCGGCACCGATGTCGACAAACCGCGCAATCTGGCCAAATCGGTTACGGTGGAATAAGCGAATTGCAAGAGGCCGTCTGAATGGCGGAATGATTCCGTCGTTCTAAAATAAACAAGGTTCCGAGCCGGCAGGGTTATCCTGTTGCTTGGAACCTTAATTATTTAAAAGAAAACGATGTGCACCCCGTCGCCAATAATCGGCCTTACACCATTTCGCCGCATGAATCGGCAAAGCAATTGCAGCGAATATTCGTGGTAAAGCATAAACGGCGGCAGGCTTAGGAATGCTTTTCGCCGCCACAGATTCGATCTGTTACCCCGCACGAACGGTTTTCAGACGGCCTTTTTGCATTTCAACAAACATTCCGCAAGCCGTATCACCGTTCTGCAACCATGTTTTTCTCAATCCCATAAGCCGTTATAATTCCGCATCTTTAACCACGCCGTCTGAAAACATCATGAGCAAACGATATTCCCGCCGCACTTTATTGGCTGCCGCCGCAATGCTGGTTCTGGCCGCCTGCGGAACCGCCACCCAACCCAAACCGCGCCCCGCTCCTTCGGTACAGACCAAGCCCAAAGCGGTGGTCGGGCTGGCACTCGGCGGCGGCGCGTCGAAAGGCTTTGCCCACATCGGCGTGCTTAAAGTTTTGCAAGCGAACAATATTCCCGTCAATATCGTTACCGGCACCAGTGCGGGTTCGATTGTCGGCAGCCTCTACGCCAGCGGTATGTCGCCCTACCGTTTGGAATTGGAAGCGGAAATTCTGGGCAAAACCGATTTGGTGGATTTAACCCTTTCCACCACCGGTTTCATCAAAGGCGAGAAACTGCAAAACTACATCAACCAAAAAGTAGGCAACCGCCCGCTGCAAACCCTGCCGGTTAAATTCGCCGCCGTCGCCACCGATCTGAACACCGGCAAGATGGTTAGTTTCAACCGCGGCAACGTCGGCCAAGCGGTGCGCGCGTCGGTGAGCATTCCCAATGTGTTCCAGCCTGCGGTTATCGGCAACCGGCGTTACGTCGACGGGGGTTTGGCCGCACCGGTGCCGGTTAGCGCCGCCAAAAATCTGGGGGCAAATTTTGTGATTGCGGTGGATATTTCCGCCAAACCCGCCAAACTTTCCGATGCCGGCTTTTTTGCGTATCTCGACCAAAGCCTGAACATCATGAGTACCGCCGCACTGCAAAACGAGCTGGCCAAAGCCGACATCGTGATTAAGCCGCAAGTGCAGCATTTAGGCGCGGTGGGCGGTTTCGACCAGAAAACCCAAGCCATCAAGCTCGGCGAACAGGCGGCTCTGGCGGCTTTGCCTGAAATCAAGCGCAAGCTGGCGGCGTATAAACGTTAAAAGCCTGCCGTACAACTTCCCGAGAAGCCAAGAGGCCGTCTGAAATTTTCAGACGGCCTCTTGGCAACCGAACTTGCTTGAAAACCCGACCAATCTTTCATGGCCGGAAAACCGAATCTTCGCCACCCAAGCGGCAAAATAAGAAAAAGCAAACCAATGCTATGGGATATTACATTATCCCGCTATAAAAGCACCCGACCTCCCGAGCATCACGCATCGGCCATTTTTTCATCTAAAAACGCCAACGCAAACTGAACGGACTGCGCGCGGATGCTGTCGCGATCGCCGGAGAACAAAGTGGTTTTCGCCCAAATCCGATGCTTGGTCGCCAAGCCGAACCATACCGTGCCGACAGGTTTCTCATCGCTGCCGCCGGTCGGCCCGGCAATGCCCGAGATGCTCAAGGCAAAATCGGCTTTGGCGGTAAGCAGTGCCCCCAAAGCCATTTCGCGCACGGTTTCTTCACTCACCGCGCCGTAAAAATCCAGCGTATTGGCCTTCACCCCCAAAAGCTGCTGCTTGGCGGCGTTGCTGTAAGTAACAAAACCGGTTTCAAACCATGCCGAACTGCCGGGAAGTTTGGTCAACTCGGCAGCCAGCAGGCCGCCGGTACAGGATTCGGCACAGGTAACGGTATGCCCGCGTTCGACAAGGCGGGCGGTTATGGATTCTAAAATGTTCATTTCATGGCTTTCTTTTCATGTTGTCAGGCGGCCGAAACGGGGTTTTCAGACGGCCTGAAATTTTGCAACCTGCTTTCTATACCAGACCGTTAAAAGCAATCTTTGGTTTCCAACAGCATAACAAATCCGGATATTTTTACGAAGCGGGTTTTACGGCGGTATGGCCAATAAACTTCCGACTGCTACGGCGTTGCCGCGCCTTGCATCAAAGATAAGTTTGTTTGCCGCATATGCCCGCTTTGCCGCAAAAAGGCCGTCTGAAAACCTTTAGCTCCGCAGGCTGGTTTTCAGACGGCCTCCAACCGCGAACGGCTTATCTTTTCGCTTTAAATCCCAGCAAATGCTGCTGCGTTGCCAACCATGCGCCGGCCATGCCGAGGGCGGCCACCACCGCCAATACCAGCAACACTTCCCATAAATGGAAATAACGCCAAGCAATATTGAGGCCGTAGGGTTTGAAAATCTGATTGACCAGCGGCTGCGACACATTTACCAGCCACGCACACAAACCGAGGCTCACTGCCACCGACAGCACGCTCTGCCATGCGGCCTGATAGAGGAACGGACGGCGGATAAACGAGGCAGGCGCGCCCAAAAGTTTAGTGATTTCGATTTCTTCTTTGCGGCTGAGAATTTGCAGACGGATGGTGTTGTGCGCCACCAAAACAAACGCCACGCTCAGGGTAACGGCTAAAAACCAGAAGATTTTATGCACGAAGTTGTTGATTTGATAAAGCGTCTGCATCCATTCGGTGTCGAGTTTGGCCGCTTCCACCATCGGCAGTTCGCCCAAATCTTTTTGCAGGGCCGTCATTTCTTCCGGCGGCGTAGCGGCATCGGGGGTAACGATAAACACGTCGGGCAGCGGGTTTTCATCGAGCATGGACACCAAATCCTGCCCGCCCATGCTGGTTTGCAGCTCTTCCAAGCCTTTCTGCTTGCCGATAAATTCGCTTTTGGTGATGCGCGTATCTTTGGCCAGCAGGGATTTCACGGCTTCGTTGTCGGCTTCATCCGCGTTCAGCTCCATATACAGCGTAATCTGCGGCGACTCGTTGAGCTTGCCCAACACGGCCTGCGAGCTTTGTACGCCGAGATAAAGCGTGAGCGGCAGCGTCATCGCCACGGCCAGCATCAGCAAAATCAGCAGCGTGCCCACGGGCTGTTTCAGCAACTGCCGGGTGGCGTTGGCGGCGGCATCGAGGTGGAGCGACAAATAATGATTCATGATGCAAACCTGCCTTCCTGCAAACGTAAAATGCGATGGCCGTAATCCGCCATCAGGGTTTCGTCGTGCGCAGCCACGATCACGGTGGTGCCGACTTCGTGGAAGGTTTTGAAAAGCTCCATAATATCGAGGGCATAGGCGCGGTCGAGGTTGGCCGACGGCTCGTCGGCAATCAAGAGGCTGGGCTGATGGACGACGGCGCGGGCAATGCACAAACGCTGCTGTTCGCCGCCGGAAAGGGTAATCGGATCGGAAAGCTCGCGCCCGCCCAAACCCACTTTTTCAATCGCAATCCGCGCGCGGGTTTCGGCTTGTTTGGCATCGTAACCGATGATGCGCAGCGGCAGCAGCACGTTTTGCAGCACGTTGCGGTCGAACAGGATTTTGTGTTCTTGAAACACAATGCCGATATGCTGGCGCATGAAGCCGATTTGGTTGTCGTTGAGGCTGCCGATGTCTTGGTTGTTCATCCACACTTTGCCTTCGGTGGGCTTGGTAATGCCCGCAATCAGTTTGAGCACGGTGGATTTGCCCGCACCGGAATGGCCGGCCACGAAAATCATCTCGCCTTTGTCGATTTTGAAGCTGACGTTTTTCAACGCTTGAAAACCGCCGGGATAGGTTTTGGAAACTTGCTCGAAACGAATCATGAATTTTCTCGTAGGAAGGTTGGTTTCAGACGGCCTTTGTTGCCGACAGGCCGTCTGAAAATCATTGAGACCGATTATACCGAATAATGTTGCCGCTGTTCAGCCGCCGCAGTCAGGCAGAATCTTATATAATGCAACGTATTTTTCAGACGGCCCCGGCTTTCCGCAGGCCGTCTGAAAACCGTTTTTTCAAAAGGAACCCCCATGCTCACACCCGAACAAGTCAAAGCCATGATCGAAGCCGTGGCCAAATGCGAATATGTGGAAGTGGAAGGCGACGGCCACCACTTTTTCGCCCACGTCGTTTCTTCCGAATTCGAAGGCAAAGCCCGCCTTGCCCGCCACCGCCTGATTAAAGACGGGCTGGCCGACAAACTCGCCAGCAACGAACTGCATGCGCTCTCCATCACCACCGCCGCCACGCCTGCGGAATGGGAAGCCAAACAACGGGGATGATTGCACCGCCGATATGGAAAGGCCGTCTGAAAACTTATTTTTCAGACGGCCTGTTTCTTTTACCGCAACTTAATCGAACAAAGCATCCACAAACGCACGCGCGTCAAACGGGCGCAAGTCGTCGATGCTCTCGCCCACGCCGATATAGCGCACCGGAATCGGGCGGCTGGAGGCGAGCGCGGCGAGAATGCCGCCTTTGGCCGTGCCGTCGAGTTTGGTAACAATCAGGCCGGTAACGCCCAGCGCATCGTCAAACGCCACCACTTGGTTCACGGCGTTTTGACCGATATTGGCATCCAGCACCACGATGATTTCGTGCGGCGCGTCGGGCATGGATTTTTGCAGCACGCGCTTCACTTTTTTGATTTCTTCCATCAAATGAAGCTGGGTCGGCAGGCGGCCTGCGGTGTCGGCCAGCACGATGTCGATACCGCGCGCTTTGGCGGCTTCAACAGCATCGAAGCAGACGGCGGCGGAGTCGCCCGTGGTTTGCGAAATCACGGTAACGCCGTTGCGCGCGCCCCATTCCTGCAACTGCTCGCGGGCGGCGGCACGGAAAGTATCGCCCGCCGCCAGCAGCACCGACTTGCCTTGCGATTGGAAATATTTGGCCAGTTTGCCGATGGAGGTGGTTTTGCCCGCACCGTTGATGCCGGCCAGCATAATCACAAACGGCTGCCCGTTTTCGGGAATCACCAGCGGTTTCTGCAACGGCTTGATCAAATCGTAAATCGCGTCTTTCAAAGCACCGCGCAACTCGTTGCCGTCTTTCAAACCGCGCAGCGACACGCGTTTGCGCACGTCTTTCATCAGATATTCGGTGGCTTCCATACCCATATCGCTGGTAATCAGCACGGTTTCCAATTCTTCATACAGGTCTTCGTCGATCTGGCCGCCGCCGAATACGCCGGCCAGCGATTTGGCCATTTGGTCGCGCGATTTGGTTAGGCCTTTTTTCAAACGGGCCGCCCAGCCGAGTTTGGCGGGCTCTTCTTCCACAGGTTCGGCAGCCGCGACAACCGGCGCGGTCATCGTTGCAATGCTGTCGGGCAGTTTCAAAGCATCGGCCAACTCGCTGCCGTTCAATTCGGCGGCTTCTTCCGCCGGCACGCCGTCGCTTTCGGGTATCGGTGAAACGTGAATCTTGGCAACGGGAGCGTTCGGGTCGTATTGCTCGGGCAATTTGCTGTCGCCGGAAACCACGTCCGACACCAACTGGCTGAGTACATCGTTTTCAGTATGTTCTTCGACCGCTTCAAGCTGGGTTTCGGTAAGCGGTTCAGAAGTTTGGGGCGTAGAAATCTCAAGGGCGGACGGCTCGCCCGCGCTTTCGGCAGCCGTTTCCGATACCGGTGTTTGCACCGGTTCGGCAGCGGTTTCGGCGGTTTCCTGTTTTTTCTTGCGTTTAAAGAAGCTGAACATGGCTTTCCTTGTTTGACAAAGTGGTTTCAGACATGAATTGTAACGTATTTTCAGAGAATTCCAATCCGCCGGAGCGGGGAAACACGCCTGCGGAAAACAGATAATATAAGTAACTGTAAATTTATTATCAATATTTTAGTCATGATAAAATGCCGTTCCGCAAGAAGCGGCTTTTTAATGTTGAAAAAATAATCGAGGATATTCACTATGGCTTTTGGTTTGGGCAAACTGGTGCAAGGCGTTTTGGGCAATATGAGCGAAATGCCCGTGGAGGAATTGGAACAGCAGTTCGGCCGCTATCTTTTCGAAGGGGAAAAAATCTCCGTCGGCTACAAACTGATTCGGGATTTAATTATTTTCACCAACCAGCGTATTTTATTTATCGACAAACAGGGGGCAACGGGCAAAAAGCAGAGCTTCAAATCCATTTATCTGATGAACATCGTCGATGTGGAAATGGAAACCGCGGGCACGGGGCTGGATGACTGTGAAATCACAATCACCTGCCTGCAAAGTATTTACAGAAAAGCACACAACGAACAGTTGCTTACTTATAAATTCGAGTTTCCCAAATCAACCGATATCGTGCCGCTTTACACCATGTTGGGGTCGTTGGCGATGCAAAACCGGCAAGAAATCAACCAACCGCATTGAGCGCGCTCCGCTGCTTCCGAAGGCCGTCTGAAACCCTATTTTCAGACGGCCTCCTTGTTTAATACGCAGGCAAAAGCTATCATTTTGGCAATATTCATTTCGAGGATGATTCATGATGCTACGCCGTATTGTTTTGCTGGCCGCCCTCGCCGCCGCAACCCCCGCATGGGCGCAAACGCTTTCCCGCACGCTGCCCAACGGCCTGAAAGTGATTGTAAAGGAAGACCGCCGCGCACCGGTGGCGGTGTCGCAACTTTGGTATAAAGTGGGCAGCATCGACGAAAAGGAAGGCAAAACCGGCCTGAGCCACGCACTGGAGCACATGATGTTTAAAGGCACGCCCGCCGTGCCTTCGGGCGAATTCAGCCGCCGCGTGTCGGCTTTGGGCGGGCAGAACAATGCCTATACCAACCGCTACGAAACCGTGTATTTCGAAAACGTGGCCGCCGCCAATCTGCCCGAAGTGCTGAAAATGGAAGCCGACCGCATGGCAAACCTGAATTTCAGCGATAAAGAATTCGCCAACGAAATGAACGTGATACGCGAAGAACGCCGCCAACGCACCGACGACAGCCCGTTCGGGAAACTGTGGGAGCATGTGTTCCTCAACAGCTATCAAACCCCGGCTCTGCGCGCACCGGTAATCGGCTACATGAACGACCTGCACACGCTCAAAGCCGACGATTTGCGCCGGTGGTACAAACAATGGTATGCGCCGAACAACGCCACGCTGGTAATTGTGGGCGACGTGAACGCCAAGCAGACTTTGAAAACGGCGGAAAACCTGTTCGGCAAAATCCCCGCCAAAACCCTGCCGCCGCGCAACCGCATTGACGAACCCGCCGAGCGCGTGCCCGTTTCCGCCGAAACCACTTCCGCCGTTACCCGCCAGCCCGTTATCGCACTTTCCTACCGCGTGCCCAAGCTGGAAAAAACCACCGACAAGCTGCCTTACGCCCTAGACGTGCTGTCGGACATACTCGGCGGCCATTCGTCGAGCCGTTTGGATAAAAACCTCGTGCGCGGCAAACAGTCCGCTTTGGATATCGGCGTGAGCTACGACATGTTCAGCCGCGACATGCCGCTGTTCAGCATCATCGCCATGCCCGCCGAAGGCACCGACGACAAAGCCCTGCTCGAATCCATCCGCAGCGAAATCAAAAACATTGCCGACAACGGCATCAGTAAAAGCGAACTGAGCCGCGTACGCCGGTTGGCCGCCGCTGCCGAAATCTACGCCAAAGATTCTATGACTTCCCAAGCGTCGCTGCTGGGCACGCTGGAAACGCGCGGCTTTAAATACAGCGACGAAACCGAAGTACGCCGCCGCCTGCAAAACGTTACCGCCGCCGAAGTGCAGGCCGCCGCCAAACTGCTCACGCCCGAACGCTCCAGCGTGGTGGTGGTGCGCCCCGAAGCGGCTTATGTGAAGAAACCATAACCCTCGAGGCCGTCTGAAAACATCCATCCGCCCCGTTTTCAGACGGCCTCCACCCTCGAAGGAACAAACGATGAACATCAGCTTAAACGGCGAAACCGTGCGGCTAAACGGCTCCACCGTTGCCGATCTGATCGAACAGGCGCAACCGCCCAAACCGTTTGCAGTGGCCGTAAACACCGCGTTTGTGCCCAAAACCCGTTATGCCGAAATCACACTGAACGAAGGCGACAAAATAGATATCGTGCGCCCCGTGGTCGGCGGATAAGGCCGTCTTAAAACCCATAAAAACCAAAAAAGAGCAAACCATATGAACCACCCGAAAACAAACACATCCCTACTGCACGACGCACCCAGAGGCAGCCTGCTGCTGCGCAACCTCGCCATGCCTGCCGACACCAACCCGAACGGCGATATTTTCGGCGGCTGGATCATGTCGCAAATGGACATCGGCGGCGGCATCATGGCGGCCGAAATCGCACAAGGCCGCATCGTTACCGTGGCCGTCGAACAAATGGCCTTCATACGCCCCGTAAGCGTGGGCGATGTCGTATGCTGCTACGGCCGCTGCGTGCGCATCGGCAACACCTCGTTGCAAATCAAAATCGAAGTGTGGGTAAAAAAAGCCATGCACGACGAGCAAGACAACGACCGCCAACTCGTTACCGAAGCCGTATTTACCTACGTAGCCATCGACACCCAAGGCCGCCCGCGCCCCGTGCCGAAAGAAAACAACCCCGAGCTGGAGCAGGCACTGGCTTATTAAACACCCACACAAGGTGTAGAATACCGCCGTATCGACTCAGGCCGTCTGAAAAAGCCCACATACGCCCAACATAAACGGCAATCGTCCCTTGCCGCTCCGGAAAGCGAAAAGCAACTATCCCCCGTATCCGGCGTTTCAGACGGCCGGAACCCTTTCCATCAAGGAAGCCGCCCATGAGCAACCTGAGCCTTTACAACCAAACTTTCCCCTCCCGCCTGCTGCTCGGCACCGCAGCCTATCCCACCACCGAAATCCTGCGCCGATCGGTCGAAGCCGCCCGCCCCGCCATGATCACCGTCTCGCTACGCCGCCAAAGCACGGCCGGCGAAACACACGGGCAAGGCTTTTGGAATTTACTGCAAGATTTAAATATCCCCATCCTGCCCAATACCGCAGGCTGCCAAAGCGTGCAAGAAGCCGTAACCACCGCACAGATGGCGCGCGAAGTATTTGAAACCGACTGGATCAAACTCGAACTCATCGGCGACGACGACACCCTGCAACCCGACGTATTCCAGCTTGTCGAAGCCGCCCGCATCCTGATCGGCGACGGCTTCAAAGTGCTGCCTTACTGCACCGAAGACCTCATCGCCTGCCGCCGTCTGCTCGACGCAGGCTGCCAAGCCCTGATGCCGTGGGCCGCCCCCATCGGCACAGGCTTGGGCGTAGTGCACGAATACGCCTTAAAAGTGCTGCGCGAACGCCTGCCCGATACTCCGCTGATTATCGACGCAGGCTTGGGCCTGCCCTCACAAGCCGCACAAGTAATGGAATGGGGGTTTGATGCCGTGTTGCTGAACACCGCCGTTTCCCGCTCCGGCCGCCCCGTCGACATGGCCCGCGCCTTTGCCGCCGCCACCGAAGCCGGAAGGCTGGCCTTCGAAGCCGAACCCGTGCAACCGCGCACACAAGCACAAGCCAGCACGCCGACCGTAGGCCAACCGTTTTGGCATTCGGCTGAATATTGACATGATGAATAGAGGCCGTCTGGAACAAGCCGCTCAGCTTTTCAGACGGCCTTCCGTTTCAG
>NZ_JAUKWH010000013.1 GCF_030504625.1 Neisseria sp. MVDL19-042950
TCGCTGGTGGAACTGGTGGAATTAAACCGCATAAAAACCGACAGGCCATCTGAAAATATTTCAACTTGCTTTTTTTGCCTTATCCTCATCAAACTGATAAACTACTGATTCTATTTAACTTGAGGCATACATCTTACTATGAAAGACGCGGAGCAGAGCATTTTTACCCGATGCCTTTCGTGTATGTGCCCCATTCAGGCAGCCTGACTTTTGTCGGGTTGCCTTTTGTTATGATGAAAAAAGGACAATAAGCATTATGGATTTCAGTTGGTTAGCCGAACCGAATACATGGTTGGGCTTTGCAACGCTGCTGGTTCTCGAAGTCGTGCTCGGCATCGATAATCTGGTTTTCGTGGCGATTTTGGCTAATAAAGTCAAGCCCGCCCTGCGCGATAAAGCGCGGATTACCGGCCTGATATTGGCCGTACTGATGCGTTTGGTAATGCTGGGTTTTATGGCGCACATCATCACGCTGACCAAACCGTGGTTTCACATCAACAACATGAGTGTGTCGGGCAAAGACTTGATTATGCTTATCGGCGGTTTGTTCCTGCTGTACAAAGCCACCACCGAGCTGCACGAGCGGATTGAAGGCCATAATCAGTTTACGATTGCCGACACCCATAAAAAACATTCGCTGTTTTGGGGTGTTGTCTTACAAATAATTGTTTTAGATGCCGTTTTCTCCATTGATGCCGTGATTACCGCCGTGGCGATGGTTGACCATATCATTGTGGCGATGGCTGCGGTTGTTGTGGCGATGACCATCATGATTATGGCCAGCAAACCGCTTACCGATTTTGTGGCCAAGCATCCTACCGTCGTAATGCTGTGTTTGGGCTTCCTGCTGATGATCGGTTTCAGCCTGATTGCCGAAGCCTTCCACTTCCAGATTCCCAAAGGCTATCTCTATGCCGCTATCGGTTTTTCCATCCTTATCGAAGCGTTCAACCAAATTTCGCAGCGCAATGCCCGCAAAAACGACTACATCAGCAGTTCGTGGCGCAAACGCACGGCCGATAACGTGCTGGGTATGATGGGCATCCGCGAAACCGTTTTGGCGCAGTCCGGCAACAAAGCCGAAGACGTTTCCCACTTTGAGGAAAACGAAAAATCCATGATACGCAGCGTGCTCACGCTGGCAGAGCGTCCGATTTTAGGCGTGATGATTCCGCGCCGCGACATCGAACGCTTGGACATTTCGCAAAGCAAAGAAGAGCAATACGCCCAACTGCAAAACACGCCATACAGCCGCCTGCTGGTGGTCGGCAAAGCGGGCGTGGACGAGCCGCTGGGTTATATCAATAAAAAAGACCTGCTCGCCCAATTGCTTGACGAAGGCGAAATGAACATTCAGGCGGCCCTGCGGCAACCGTTGGTATTGCCAGACAGCACTACCGCACTGGCCGCTATCGAGCTTTTCCGTAAAAACAGTGCCGATTATGCACTGGTGGTAGATGAATTCGGCGCAGTACTCGGCATGGCAACCATGAAAGACATGCTGGAAACCATCGCCGGCGAATTCCCCGAAGAATTCGAACGCGAAGAAGAACCCACCCTGCAAGCGCATGCAGACGAAAGCCTGACGGTAGACGGTGCGCTGGAATATGTCGAATTGGCTCCGCAACTGAATTTGCCGCCACAGGAAGAAGATGCCGATTTCCACACCGTTGCCGGTTTGATTATGGAAGAGTTGCAAAGCATTCCCGACGTCGGCGATTTTGCCGACTTCCACGGCTGGCGTTTTGAAGTGATTGAAAAAGAAGGGCAGCGCATCGAACGGGTAAAGATTACCAAGCTGCCGGAAGAATAGGTTTCTACATATTTAAAAGGCCGTCTGAAATATATTCAGACGGCCTTTCTTACTTACATAAACAAATTTGCCACCGAGCCTACCAGCACGATAATGCCCCGTACAAAAGGCATCATGATGGAGCCCAACACGCCCGTCATCAACAGCAGCAAAATCACCCAAGTGCCGTAAGGTTCGATTTTACGAAACTGCATGGATGCACGCGCAGAGAGGAAGCTGTCGACAAAACGCCCGCCGTCCAACGGCAGAATCGGAATCATGTTCAACACAAACAGCACGGCATTAATCAGCACGCCATATTTGGCCATTTCCGTCAACGGATATTGGAACGCCTCGGGCACATGCGGTGCCAATGCCACCGCCAGACCCCAACCGAAAGCCATGGCCAGATTGGACAAGGGGCCGGCAATCGCCACTGTTCTCATGCCCATACGCAAATCGCGGAAATTACGCGCCATAATCGGCACCGGCTTTGCCCAGCCGAACAAAAACGGTGTAAACAAAAACATCAACAGCGGCACAACAACCGTGCCCAGCAGATCGATATGTGCAATCGGATTAAGCGTGAGTCTGCCGAGTTGCTCGGCGGTGTGGTCGCCCCAATAGCGCGCTGCATAACCGTGTGCCGCTTCATGAACGGTAATCGCCAGCAACACCGGCAACAAGGCCAATAAAAATACGCCTAAATCAAAATTTTGAAACATGTTTTTCCTTTTTGAGTGTGGTGTGAAGCCGTTTGAAAATTTCAGACGGCCTGAGTGTTCATAACAGGCTTATCGCCATTTATTAATAATGCTTGTGAATTGGTAAGCGGGCAAAGAGGCAAATGTGCATATTGCTTCTTAATGATTCGGGTGATTTCCGCAAAAGGTTCTTCCCCGTCATGCGGCAGCGGGCAAACATCCAATACGCCCAAACCATGCTGTGTATCGTATTCGGCTTTGCCCACTTCATCCATTTCTCGCACGTAAGACAAATTACCCGCCAAAATCATGCTGCCTGCCGATTCGCCGATATAAGGCTTGCCGGAAGCAATCAAAGCCGCCAACACCTTATCTGCCTGCTTCAGCCGCAACTGTGCCAA
This sequence comes from Neisseria sp. MVDL19-042950, assembly GCF_030504625.1. Classification (GTDB taxonomy): domain Bacteria; phylum Pseudomonadota; class Gammaproteobacteria; order Burkholderiales; family Neisseriaceae; genus Neisseria. The sequence continues at coordinate 2,898 of NZ_JAUKWH010000013.1, forward strand.
CAAATAAAAAGTATTGCCGCCGCTTACATAGATATAGTGGTTATGTTGCAATTTTCGAGCAATTTCTTCCGCTCTTAATGCCGCTATATCAATTTCGTCAATTTCTACGCCCCAAGCGCGCCAAACCTGACGGGCTTCTTCTACATAGAAATCCACGGTTTCCACATCCGCAGCCGTCGAGATGAAACTGACCGTTTTTCCTTGCATCGGTTCACTGAGAAACGGCGGTAACAAGGAAAACGTTTGTGCAAAATAAGAAGTTAAAAATAATTTCATGGTCTGTCTTTCTATCCGTTACCTGACTTAGTAGCCGGAAAACAGATACCGGTTCAGTCCTATTGCACAATAATTACAACTTCGTAGGGCGGGCATCTCTACCCGCCATCCAACTTATTTTATTAAGTTCTCGGCGGGCGGGAATGCCCGCCCTACATTTTCAGACGGCCTCGTTATAAACCGAACAACGCTATATCGCCTTTTCCTTCGCGAATCAGTTCCACGCCGTCGGTCATGTCGATGACTGAGGTCGGTTCGGTACCGCACCAACCGCCGTCGATCACTAAGTCTACGGAATGCTCCAAACGGTCGCGGATTTCATACGGATCGGTCAGAGGTTCGTCGTCTTCCGGCAGCATCAGTGTACAGCTCAACAGCGGTTCGCCCAATTCTGCCAGCAACGCCAACGCGATTTTGTTGTCGGGTACGCGCAGGCCGATGGTTTTGCGTTTGGGGTGCAACGTGCGGTTCGGCACTTCTTTGGTGGCCTGCAAAATAAAGGTGTAGCTGCCCGGTGTAGCGGCTTTAAGTTGGCGGAACTGGCCGTTATCCACTTTGGCATAAGTGCCCAGCTCGCTTAAATCGGCACACATCAGGGTTAGATGGTGCTTCAGATCAATTTGGCGGATACGCAGAATGCGCTCCATAGCTTCTTTGTCACCCAAATGGCAACCAAGCGCGTAACAAGAATCGGTAGGGTAAGCAACTACGCCTCCTTTTCTGATGATTTCCACCGCCTGCTTAATCAACCGCTCCTGCGGGTTGTCGGGGTGGATGACGAAAAACTGTGCCATATAGTGTTCCTTACTCGTTTTTATATTCGAATATATTTTATAAATTAGAATTATATAATGAATAAAGGCCGTCTGAATGCATTCAGACGGCCTTTATTATGTGTCAGCCCGAATTTTAATGGCGGCGGGGATTACAGCCTTTGAAAACAATTTCCTGACCGGGTGAAGTAATCATGATTGATTTAGAGCGGTGGTTGGCCCGAGTCATGTAGTCGGTGCTCAATTTGAAGTTGTCTTCATCACCGAAAATGGTATCTACATTGTCCGAGCGGTCCAAGTTAATTGGCATGTAGCGGGTTTTACCGTTTACATAAGCCGAAGCATACACAGGCAGGTTTTGTTTGTTGAAGCCGTAAGTTACTTTAACTCTTTTACCTTGTTGGCAGGTATAGTTGACTGAAGATTTTCTCACTGCAGGACCGGCATCAGCATGAGCAACACCGGCAACCAATGTAGCAGCCACCAATAACGCAGTAGATAAGATTTTCATATTTTTTCTTTCATTAAATTAAGATATCCGGCACAGCCTACTGTCTCAAAAAACAGACAGCGCATGCACAAAACGCATTATAAGTTTGTTCGGTTTTATAGAAAGACGGCCAAGTGTAATATTAAGTAAGATAAAAACAAGCTATTGATATTAATAATAAATTTTAAAAATCCCACTGTATTGGAAGCTGTTTTTATGTTGCAAACCGCCCTCATCAACGCCGTTTTCAAACCTTCCGAAAAGAGGCCGTAAAACAGCAAAACGGCTACACCGGTTTGAATTGCAGCCACACCGGCCGGCAGATTTCCGGCAACTCGGGGCACACACCCAATATCCCACCGCTGTAATCGTTGGCACGGTGGAAATCACTGCCTGCGCTGGACAACAAACTGTAGCGTTGCGCCAACAGAGCATAATTCAAACGGTCGTTTTTATCGCAATTGCCGCTGTGTACTTCAATGCCCTGCCCGCCCAACGCTTTGAATTCTTCAAACAAATTGCGCTTGGCCGTGGCCGAAAAGCCGTAGCGCATCGGATGGGCAATCACCGCGATACCGCCTGCGCCGTTAATCATGTTCACACAATCTGCCAACGTCGCCCATTCGTGCGGCACGGAAGCGGGTTTGCCATCGCCCAGATATTTGGTAAATGCCTGTTGCTTGTTGCGCACATGACCTTCGTTAATCAAAAATTCGGCAACATGGGTACGGCTGACCATTTCGGGATTTACTGCCAATGCCAACGCACCTTCATACGCGCCGCCTATACCCTTCTTTTCCAGCTTCGCAGCGATAGCCTCCAAACGTTTCAGACGGCCTTTGCGTACTTCCGCCAGCAGGTTTTGCAGCGGTTCGTTGTGTTCATCGAAATCCAGCCCAACGATATGTATCGTACGCTTGCGCCATGTTACGGAAACTTCCACGCCATTAATAAAACGCATGCCGAGCTTTTCCGCTTCGGCACGCGCTTCGGCCAATCCACCGGTATGGTCGTGGTCGGTCAACGCCAGCATGATGCAGCCGTTGGCATGCGCCAAACGCACAACTTCGGCGGGGCTTAACAGGCCGTCTGAAATATTGGAGTGGCAATGGAGGTCTATCATGACAATACTTTCAGACGGCCTCATCTTCAGAACCTTCTTTCAGGCCGTCTGAAAAGGTATCGGCTTTTGCGGCCGATTGTTCCCGACGGATTTTCTGCTGCTCGTCGTATTTGGCTTTTTCATTCCAATAAATGGTTTGGATGCAGGCATCGCCGCAATCGCTGCCGCAGCATTCCCATGATTCGGGGCGCACCGGCTCGGGGAGCAGGTCTTCCGGTTTAAGCTTCGGGGTCATAGCCGTCTACCACTTCGAGAATGGCACCGTTGAATTCGATGATGTCGCCGCCGCGGATTTTGGCCGTTTTGCGGGTTTCGGTTGCGCCGTTGCGCAACACTTCTCCTGCGGCAATGGCTGTTTTCGCCTGCCCGCCGCTGTCGGTAAGGCCGGCGAGTTTCAAGAGATCGCATAAGGCGATGTATTCGTTGTCTTCCAAATAAACAGTTGCTTGCATGGTTTTTATGTTATGGTGTGAAGGGCGTATATTTTACGCTAAAACAAGATGTTCTAAACAATTTTAAAATAAACTATCAATTTTTTATTTTCAATTTAAAATAACTAAAATCTATCGGAATCATAGTTTTAATAGCTTAAATCTTAGTGTATAGTCCGCTCCATAGATTAAAGCAAATGAACGGGAGGGTTGCTGCAATACCCGATTGAACCGAGATTCGCTGCTTCACGCTAACAAACACATACACATCATTTTTCAATAACCGCTGACATTACTTAAGGAGCACAAACCATGTCCAAATGTCCCGTAACCCATTTAACCATGAATAACGGCGCGCCCGTTGTCGATAACCAAAACAGCCTCACCGCCGGCCCGCGCGGCCCCTTGTTGGCGCAAGATTTGTGGCTGAACGAAAAACTGGCCAACTTCGTGCGCGAAGTGATTCCTGAGCGTCGTATGCACGCCAAAGGTTCCGGCGCGTTCGGTACGTTCACCGTAACCAACGACATCACCAAATACACCCGCGCGGCCATTTTCAGCAAAGTCGGCAAAAAAACCGAAATGTTTGCCCGCTTCACTACCGTAGCCGGTGAGCGCGGCGCGGCCGATGCCGAGCGCGACATCCGCGGTTTCGCCTTGAAGTTCTACACCGAAGAAGGCAACTGGGATATGGTGGGTAACAACACGCCGGTATTCTTCCTGCGCGACCCGCGTAAATTCCCCGATTTGAACAAAGCGGTTAAACGCGACCCGCGCACCAATATGCGTTCCGCCACCAACAACTGGGATTTCTGGACGCTGCTGCCCGAAGCCTTCCACCAAGTAACCGTTGTGATGAGCGACCGCGGTATTCCTGCTTCTTACCGCCACATGCACGGCTTCGGTTCGCACACTTACAGCTTCTGGAACGAAGCGGGCGAGCGTTTCTGGGTGAAATTCCACTTCCGCACCCAACAAGGCATTAAAAACCTGACCAACGAAGAAGCCGCCGCCATCATCGCCAACGACCGCGAAAGCCATCAGCGCGACCTGTACGAGTCTATCGAGAAAGGCGATTTCCCGAAATGGACCATGTATGTACAAATCATGCCCGAAGCCGATGCCGAAAAAGTGCCTTACCATCCGTTTGACCTGACCAAAGTATGGCCGAAAAAAGACTATCCGCTGATCGAAGTGGGCGAGTTCGAGTTGAACCGCAACCCTGAAAACTTCTTCGCCGATGTCGAGCAGTCTGCCTTCGCACCGAGCAACTTGGTTCCCGGCATCAGCGTATCGCCCGACCGCATGTTGCAAGCCCGCTTGTTCAACTATGCCGATGCACAACGCTACCGCTTGGGCGTAAACCACAACCAAATTCCGGTAAACGCACCGCGCTGCCCCGTACACAGCAACGCCCGCGACGGTTACGGCCGCGTTGACGGCAACTACGGCAGCACCCTGCACTACGAGCCGAACAGCTTCGGCCAATGGCAAGAGCAAGCCCAATACGCCGAACCGCCTTTGAAAATCAACGGTGATGCGGCACATTGGAACTACCGTGAAGACGACGCGGATTACTTCAGCCAACCGCGCGCGCTGTTCAACCTGATGAGCTGCGAACAAAAAGAAACCTTGTTCAAAAACACCGCCGCCGGCATGGGTGATGCGCTGGACTTCATCAAATACCGCCACATCCGCAACTGCTACGCTTGCGACCCGGCTTACGGCGAAGGCGTTGCCAACGCTCTGGGCATGACTGTGGCCGACGCGATGGCTGCCTACAAAACCGACCCGGCCATGGGCCAACCCGGTTTGCTGGACTTCAGCGACTACAAAGCATAAGCCGTTGCACAGTTTGAAACCTTATTGAGTTAAGGTTGATTGGAAAGGCCGTCTGAAAAGTATATTTTCAGACGGCCTTTGGTTTTTGAATATCAATTAAGTAGGGCGGGCATCCTTGCCCGCCTTTCTCCTCAACAATGCCCAACGGCGGGCAAGGATGCCCGCCCTACGCAGGCCGTCTGAAAACTTGCCGACAGGCTTTTCAGACGGCCTCTGTTTCTGCATTCGCGAATATTTGGATTCCGTGCCGGTTGGCAAATGCAGATGATGCATCCGCTCTGTTACAAATCAAACCGTTGCACACCAGTCCAAGCAAACCCCAACCGTAGGGCGGGCATCCCTGCCCGTCTTTCTCCCCAACAATGCCCAACGGCGGGCAAGGATGCCCGCCCTACGCAGGCCGTCTGAAAATATACTTTTCAGACGGCCTCTTTGTATACATTGGTTTTAGACAATGAGATTTAGGGCGTTATCAGACATTCATCATAAATATGGAAGCAAATAAGTGTGTTTGCGTGATAAAGGCATAAGTTTCCGGCATATATGATTATGCCTGATAGATGGTAGAGGTTGTGTAAGCCCCGTGTTTTCAAGCGAGATGACATTGCTCACATTTTTAAGAAGTTTGTGTAATTTCTTTTCATTTGTTAAACAATGCTTGAAATTTATTTTCATATAACTAATTTTGAGCTAAATTTTCCCTAATAAAATTCTCTCCCTGTCGGAAATAACGGTTTTATTCATTGCTTCCGATACGTCTTTTCTCATAGCGATATATAAAAATAAAAGCTTATATAGCAAGCAATTCAATGTTCAGCTGTTGTCGGCTGTAAAAATCAAATATCAAAAAACAATAAATACAAATCATGTTATGGCTCGGGGAGCTGAAATCGGCAGACCCCGCTAATCTTTACTCAATAGATTTAAAGTAGTTTTATTTTATCAATCCGCCCGGGTAAGTAGTTTTATTAGAAACGGTGATGGTTTCTATATCGACGGCTTGGAGCGGCGGACCACATTCGATTTTTTATCGTGAAGTGTTTTCAGACGGCCTCGTCTGGCGGCATTTCTTTTGCTCCGGCTTGTTGCGCCCGCGCGTTTGGCAGACCGGCCGGGGAGCTGTTACTTATATTTTTAATATTTTCATACCAACACAGAAAAAAGAGAGGTTTAAGATGAATACATCCTATCAAGTGATTTTTGAAAACAACGAGCGCTGGGCTGAAGAGAAAAAACGCCAAGACCCGCATTATTTTGAAAAGTTGGCAGAAACACAAATGCCCGAATATCTGTATATCGGCTGTTCCGACAGCCGTGTGGCCGCCGAAGAACTGATGGGCTTGGAGCCGGGTAAAGTATTTGTGCACCGCAACGTGGCCAATCTGGTTAACGGCATTGATTTGAATGCTTCTTCTGCCATTCAATATGCCGTTACCCATTTGAAAGTGAAGCATATTATTGTGTGCGGCCACTACAACTGCGGCGGTGTCCGTGCGGCCATGCTGCCTCAAGATTACGGTTTGATGAACCCGTGGTTACGCGGTATCCGTGATGTGTACCGTATCCATCAGGAAGAGCTGGATCAAATTGAAAACGAAGACGACCGCTACAACCGTTTGGTTGAGTTGAACATTCAGGAACAATGCCTCAACGTGATCAAAATGCCCTGCGTGCAAGAGCGTTATGCCGAAGGCGGTTTGCCTGTCGTACACGGTTGGGTGTTTGATTTGCGTACAGGCCGTCTGAAAGATTTGAACATCGATTTGACTTCTATTGTGAACGACATCCATAAAATTTACGACTTGACCGACAGTCAATGGGCAGTCAATTCGGAAATCGAAAATATGAAAAAAGTAGCCAACGGCTGATAATCATTTCATCACACAACACACACTGATAGTACAAATAAACTTATTTTTGATGCAAGGCGGCAGCCGCAGGGCCGTATGGGCGGTGCCGCAAGGCGCAGCAACGAGGCAGCAGAAATAAAGCTGATTTGCACCAGTTAGGAATATTGGGAGTATTTTTATTTATGGATTCTATTAACAAACAAGGGGCGGGCGGCCTGCTGAAATCCAATTTTGCATCCGGCCTTGTGGTTTTTTTGGTCGCTTTGCCGTTGTGTATGGGCATCGCCCTGGCTTCCGGAGCGCCGCCTTTGTCGGGCATCATTTCCGGTATCGTCGGCGGTATCGTAGTCGGCTTTTTAAGTACATCGCACATCAGCGTATCCGGCCCCGCCGCCGGTTTGGCCGCCATCATTTTGGCCGCCGTAACACAACTCGGTTCGTTTGAACTCTTTCTCTGCGCCGCTTTGGTAGCCGGCATTCTGCAACTGGCTTTGGGCTTTTTACGGGCGGGCAGTATCGCCGAATATATTCCGGCATCGGTCATCGAAGGCATGCTGGCAGGTATCGGCATCATCATTATTGCCAAGCAGCTGCCTTATGCGCTCGGCACCGGCGGCAGCATTACGGATGCGGACATTTTCAGCAACATCCACATGGGTTCCCTGTTGGTAGCGGCGGTGTCTATGGCCATTCTTATCGGCTGGGACAGCGTATCTGCACTGAAAAAAATCAAAGTATTGCCTGCCGCCCTGATTGCCGTGGCTGCCGGTATTGTGATGAACCAGATTTTTATCGCCACCGGAAGCAGCTTGGCAATTCCGGCCGGCCAATTGGTACAGCTGCCCATTCCGCAAACTGCCGCCGAATTTGCCAATCTGATTACTTTCCCTGATTTTTCGGGTTTTACCAACAGTTATGTATGGATAACCGGTATTACCATTGCCATCGTAGCTTCTATCGAAACCTTGTTGTGTATCGAAGCATCAGACCGCTTGGACACCCGCCGCCGTATCACCGACACCAATCAGGAACTGCGCGCCCAAGGCATAGGCAATATCGCCTGCGCGTTAATCGGCGGCTTACCGATGACTTCCGTTATCGTGCGTTCTTCAGCCAATGCCGATGCAGGTGCCACGCATAAATTGTCTGCGATTATCCACGGTGTTTTACTGCTGGTGTGCGTGCTGGCGATTCCGGTTGTGCTGAACAAAATTCCGCTGGCTACGCTGGCCGCCGTATTGCTGCTGGTAGGTTACAAACTTGCCAAGCCCGCTACCATCATGCATTTCTGGCACAAAGGGCTGTATCAGTTTATTCCGTTTATCGCCACCATGATTGCCGTGGTATCGCTCGACCTGCTCAAAGGTGTGGGCATCGGCTTGGCTATCAGCGTATTCTTCATTTTGCAGGCCAACATGAAACGCGCCTACTACCTCAACCGCGAGGAATTGGCCAATGCCGAAGAAATCACGCTGGATTTGGCTGAAGAAGTGTCGTTCCTCAATAAGGCGGCCATTAAGAAAACCCTGAAAAACGTGCGCCCGCATTCGAAGATTACAATTAATGCCGAACGCTCTTCCTATATCGCCAGCGACGTTTTGGAGCTGATTGAAGACTTTGCCAACATCTTCGCCAAAGAACACGACATCGACGTGATTCTGAAAGGTTTCAAACCGCAATACGACGAAGAAGGCAGCAACTACCATTCACATGTGCGTGTCGCCCATAGAAGCACGATTTAAACATGAAAAGCCGTAAGCTGCTTGACGTTTGAAGAGGCCGTCTGAAAAGCATTTTTCAGACGGCCTCTTCCCATTCACTTCATTCTGCTAAACAGCTATAAACTCTCCCGCAATTTGGAATACCCCAACGCACACAAAAACAGCGCCGCCTGCAACAAAATAATCACCGGCCCTGTGGCGGCATCGAGGTGGTAGCTCAGTATCGTGCCGGCCAAACCGGTGATAACGGAGCACGCCACCACGATAACCATCATGCGGTCGAAACGGTGGGTCAGCAGGGAGGCGGTGATGCCGGGCGAAATCAGCATGGCAATCACCAACACCACGCCCGCCACCTGTATCGCGCTGATGATGGTCAGCGCCAGCAGAATCAGCAGCCCGTAGTGGAGAACGCGGGGCGGCAAGCCGACGATGCGTGCTTGTACGGGGTCGAAACAATACAGCATCAAATCCCTTTTTTTCAGCATCACCACCACGAAGACGATGGTGCAGATAATCAGCGTGCGGATCAGCTCTTCATAGCTCACGCCGAGGATGTTGCCGAACAAAATATGCGTAAGGTGCTGATCGGTTTCCACTTTGGTAAACAAAACCAAACCGAAAGCAAACATGCCCGAAAACACGATGCCCATCACCGTATCTTCTTTCAGACGGCTGTTGTTTTTCAGATAGCCCACACCCACGGCGCAGGCCAGCCCGGAAACGAATGCGCCCACCACCAGCGGAATGCCGGTAACGAAGGCAACAATGATGCCGGGCAGCACGGCATGGGAAATGGCATCACCCATCAGCGACCAGCCTTTCAGCACCAGATAGCAGGACAAAATGCCGCACACCACCGATACGATCAGCGCGGTAAACAGCGCATATTGCATAAAAGGCAGAGACAGCGGCTCGACAAACCAATTGATGATGTCAGACATGTTCCGCTTCTCCTTGTGCCGCAACGGCTTGTTTCTGTTTCAGCAATCCGTATTTGGGCGCGAAGATAAAGGCCAGCAGAAAGAGCGCCGTTTGCAGGCAGACGATGATGCCGCCGGTGGCACCGTCGAGAAAATAGCTGGCATACGCGCCGATGCCGCCGGTAAAAAAGCCCAACGCTACGGCGATGCCCACCAGCTTGCTGAATTTGTCGGTGAGCAGATAAGCGGTGGCACCCGGGGTAATCACCATGGCAATCACCAGCACCGCGCCCACGGTTTGCAGCGCGGCCACCACGCAGGCGCTGAGCAGGGTGAAAAACAGGATTTTATAGCGCAGCGGCGACAAACCCACGGCAACGGCCTGTGTTTCGTCGAAAAACACCAGCAGCAGGTTTTTCCAAAACAGCAATAAAAAAGCCAAACACACCGCCATGATGATGCCTACCTGAAAAACATCTTCGTCGGCAATCCCTAAAATATTGCCCAACACGATTTCCTGCACGTTGACGGCGGTGGGATTGATGGAAACGATAAACAGGCCGAGCGCGAAAAACGTGGTGAAAATAAAGCCGATGATGGCATCTTCCTTCAATTTGCTTACCGCTTTGATCCACAAAATCGCCAAGGCCGCCAAGATGCCCGAGATAAAAGCCCCCACCGAATAAGGCAGGGAGAGCGAATAAGTGATGGCCACGCCGGGCACCACCGAATGCGACAAGGCATCGCCGATTAACGACCAGCCTTTGAGCATCAGATAAGCCGACAAAAACGCACATATCCCACCCACGGCGGCGCTGATGACCACGGCTTTGACCATATACTCGTAAGCGAGCGGCTCCAGTAATACGTCCAGCATGGTTCAGCCCTCTTTGCCGTTTTCCGTCGGCGTTTGCCCGGCTTCTTCGTCGCGGCTGCCGGCATATTTCGCCGCCGACGCGGGCGGGTCGATTTTGGTTTTGCCGTAGAACACGGCCGGACGCTCGTCGTCGGTCAATACCGTTACGGCGCGTTTGTCTTCATCTTCATGCAGATCGCTGCCGGCAAGCTGGAAGTGGCGCAACACGCCGCCGAAAGCATGTTCGAGATTATGTTGGTTGAACGTCGATTCGGTTGTGCCCGCTGCCAGCACGGTGCGGTTGATCATCACTACGCGGTCGCAAAAGTCGGGCACAACGCCCAGATTGTGTGTCGATACCAAAATCAGACGGCCTTCCGCACGCAACTGGCCGAGAAGATCCATAATCATGTTTTCGGTTTTTACGTCCACGCCCGTAAACGGTTCGTCCAGCAGAATCACCTTACTGTCTTGCGCCAACGCGCGGGCAAGGAAAACGCGTTTTTTCTGGCCGCCGGAAAGTTCGCCAATTTGCCGTTCGGCAAGATGGGCGATGTCGACGCGTTCCATGGCCGTCTGAACTTGCTGCTTATCCGTTTTACTCGGAATGCGCAGCATATTCATATAGCCGTAACGCCCCTGCATCACCACATCGTAAACCGAAACGGGAAACTGCCAATCCACTTCTTCACTCTGCGGCACATAAGATACGAGATTGCTTTGCAGCGCCTTGGCGATGGGCAGCCCGCACAGGCGGATATCGCCTTTGCGCGGCTTGAGCAAACCCATCAGGCTTTTGAACAAAGTGGATTTGCCGCTGCCGTTCACGCCCACCAGCGCACAGGTCATGCCGCCTTCCAAATCCAGCGAAAAGTCATAAATGGCCGTGTGGCCGTTGTTGTAGCGCACGGTAACGTCGTTAACGTGAATCGAAGCAGCGTTGGCAAGCATCATTATTTTCCGAATCCTTTGACAATCGTTGATACCGTCGTATTCAGCAGGTCGGCATAAGTCGGCACCGGGCCGTTTTTGGCGGAAAGCGAATCCACATACAATACGCCGCCGTATTTGGCACCGGTTTCCTTAGCCACCTGCTGCATCGGCTTGGGCGAAATGGTACTTTCGCTAAACACTACCGGAATTTTGTTTTTGCGCACCACCTCGATTACTTTGCGCACTTGCTGCGGCGTGCCTTGCTGCTCGGCATTAATCGGCCACAAATACACTTCTTTGAAGCCATAGTCCTTCGCCAGATAGCTGAACGCACCTTCGCTGCTTACCAAGAAACGCTGGTTTTGCGGCACCTGCATCAGTTTGGCGCGCAAAGGTTTGTCGAGCTGTTTGATTTTGCTGCTGTATGCCGCCGCATTTTTGGCGTACACCGCCGCATTTTTCGGGTCGTGTTTCGCCAAAGCGTTTTTGATGTTTTCGATATAAACCAAAGCATTGCTGGTCGACATCCAAGCATGGGGATTGGGCGTATCTTTATAAGGCCCTTCGTGAATCGACATCGGCGTGATGCCTTTGGTTACCACCACCGCCGGTTTGTTTTTCACATTTTGGAAGAAGCGTTCAAACCAGCGTTCCAGATTCAAACCGTTCCACAACACCAAATCGGCCGACTGCGCTTTAGCGATATCCTGCGGCGTGGGCTGATAATCGTGAATTTCCGCTCCCGGTTTGGTAATCGACTCCACCGTGGCCGCATCGCCTGCTACGTTTTGCGCGATGTCCTGAATCACGGTAAACGTAGTTACTACTTTAAATTTCGCATAAGCGGGTGATACTGCCAAAACGGTTAAAAACAAACATGTTGCTGTAACTAAACGACGCATAATAGATTCTCCTGCCAATATGAATAGAATAATTAAGCAGCAGACGGATAAAGCGTATCTGCCAACCGTTTTCATATTATCAATAATGAGAACTATTTTCAACAATAGCATAAATCATACAGCTATCCGATTAACAAAAGCTATCAACTGATTAGCCGTATGTTCTCCGCTTCGCACTCAAACCGCATAAACAAACCGCTAAACCGTTATTCCCCATACAGAAAAACAGCAGGCAGGGTTATAATCCTTTTCATCTCGATATAAAAAAGGAACCCTGCCATGCAATTCTCCGCTTTCGGCCAAAAATTCACCCGCAACAGCGGCATTCTGCAATTGATGGACGATTTGGGCAAAGCGCTCAACAGCGACAAACCCGTCAACATGCTCGGCGGCGGCAATCCTGCGCGTATCGGCGAAATCAACCGCGTTTACAGGCAAGTGCTGCAAGAGTTGGTCGATAACGAAGCCGCCGTAGAAAGCATAGGAAACTATTCCACCCCGCAGGGCGATGCCGGTTTGATCAATACGCTGGTCGAGTTTTTCAACCGCGAATACGGCTGGGGCATCACGGCCGACAATATCGTCTTAACCAACGGTTCGCAAAACGCCTTTTTCTATCTCTTCAACCTCTTCGGCGGACGCTTCGACGAAAACGGCGGCAGCACCGACAAATCCATCCTGCTGCCGCTCGCGCCCGAATACGTCGGCTATGCCGATGCACATGTAGAAGGCAAACATTTCATCTCCGTCGCGCCGCATATCGAAGAAGTCGAGCACGAAGGCGAGAGCGGCTTCTACAAATACCGCGTCGATTTCGAAGCACTGGAAAACCTGCCCGAACTGAAAGCCGGCAAAATCGGCGCCATCTGCTGCTCGCGCCCCACCAACCCCACCGGCAACGTCCTCACCGACGACGAAATGGCGCGTCTCGACAAGCTGGCGCAAGAGCACAGCATTCCGTTGATTATCGACAACGCTTACGGCATGCCTTTCCCCAACATCATTTACAGCAAAGCCACCCTGACTTGGCACGACAATATCATTCTCTGCTTCAGCTTATCCAAAATCGGCCTGCCCGGCGTGCGCACCGGCATCATCGTCGCCAGCCCTGAAGTCGTGAAAGCCGTTACCGCCTTGAACGCAATTGTGAACCTTGCGCCTACCCGCTTCGGTGCCGCCGTCGCCACGCCGCTGCTGCGCGACGGCCGTCTGAAAACCCTCTCCGATACCGTGGTGCAGCCGTTTTACCGCAAGCAGGCCGCCCTCGCCGTGTCGCTGCTGAAAAAAGAGCTGGCCGGCTATCCGATGAAAATCCACAAACCCGAAGGCGCGATTTTCCTGTGGCTGTGGTTTGAAGGGCTGCCGGTTTCCTCGCAAACCCTCTACGAACGCCTGAAAGCCGCCGGCACGCTGATTATTCCGAGCGAACACTTCTTCGTCGGCCTCGATACCGCCAACTACCGCCATGCCCACGAATGTATCCGCATGAGCATCGCGCAAGACGAAGAAACCCTGCGCAAAGGCATCGCCGCCATCGGCGAAACCGTGCGGGCGGTTTACGACGAAGCACGCTGAAATTTTTTTGCGCATAGGTGGGAGGCCGTCTGAAAAATATTGTTCAGACGGCCTTTTTCCGTTTCCTAATTTTCCACTAACTCTTTGCTTTTAATATATAGTCGGAAAACCGGCCGGCGGCACACAGCAAGAAACCGCAAACGGCGCGGATATCCGGTTTTCCGGCCATGCACCGCCTCTCGGCGAAATTCCATTTAAGGAGTAACCATGATCACCACACGCAAAATTTTCAACGGCATAGCGTTTCTCGCCGCTTTGTCGGTTGTCGGCGGTGCGCTTATCGCCGCCTTCTCTTTCGGCTTGTTCGCCCCCGTTTCAGGTAAAGAAGCGGCTGCCAACGCCGTGGCGCAAACCGGCGGTTACGCCAAAGAAGTGGAGTTTGAATACGACTACCACACCGGCGGCCGTTACGAAGTGGAAGTGTTGGCCGACGGTTTGAAGCACAAAGTTATCGTTGATGCCGACGACGGCAAAGTCTTAGGCGTTCACACCAAAGGCCACAAAAAATACCACTATCACAGCAATAATATGCCGGTGCAAATGTAAGCCCGCATAAGCGGCACCACACCTTAGAGGCCGTCTGAAAAACCGTTTGCCGTTTTTCAGACGGCCTCAAGACCTTTTCAAAACCCTCAGATGTGGATGCAGTTCAAGGCGTAGCAGCACAGCGAGTGCAGACATATCACACGATAGGCAAACGAGCGAGCAGCGCACAACGCAGAAATGCGCCGCAGATGAGGGTTTTGCAAAGGTCTCGGCCTAATTCTTGCCCCAAACCCTGCTACAATACGCCTTTATTTCCGCCGCACATTTTCCCGCCATGACCGATCCCATCTACATCCCCCTGCGCCTGCACACCGAATTTTCGATTACCGACGGCACGGTGCGCATCAAAGATGCCGTGAAAAAAGCCGTTTCAGACGGCCTGCCTGCGCTGGGCGTGAGCGATTTGATGAACATGTTCGGCTTGGTGAAATTCTACAAAGCCTGCCGCGGCGCGGGCATCAAGCCGGTAGCGGCGGCGGACGTGTGGATTGAAAACCCCGCCGCGCCCGACAAACCTTTCCGCGCCATGCTGATTGTAAAAAACGACAGCGGCTACCTGCGCCTGAGCGAACTGCTCACCGCCGCCTATGTGGGCAAAGACCGCAACGTCGATCATGCCGAACTGCGGCAGGCGTGGCTGGCCGAGGGCGACAACAGCGGCCTGATTTGCTTATCGGGCGCGCATTACGGCGAAGTGGGTGTCAACCTGATCAACGGCCACCCCGACGCAGCCAAAGCGGCGGCGCAGAAATACGCGGCGTGGTTTCCCAATGCGTTTTATCTCGAACTGCAACGCCTGCCCGAACGCCCGCAATGGGAAACTTCGGTATCCGGCAGCTTGGAAATCGCCGCGGAATTGGATTTGCCCGTAGTCGCCACCCATCCGACCCAGTTTCTCAACCAAGAAGACTTCAGCGCCCACGAAGCGCGGGTGTGCATTGCCGGCGGCTGGGTGCTGGCCGACAAAAAACGCCCGCACGAATTCACGCCGAGCCAATATTTCGCCTCGCCGGAGCAGATGGCGGAGCGGTTCGCCGACCTGCCCGAAGCGCTGCAAAACACGGTGGAAATCGCCAAACGCTGCAACCTCACGCTCACGCTGGGCAAAAACTTTTTGCCGCTGTTCCCCACGCCTGACGGCATGTCGCTCGACGATTATCTGACCCAACTTTCCAACGAGGGCCTGCAAGAGCGCATGATGCAGCTTTACCCCGACGAAGCGGAACGCGCCGAAAAAATGCCCGAATATCAGGCGCGTTTGGATTTTGAATTGGGCATCATCATCCAAATGGGCTTTCCGGGCTATTTCCTCATCGTACAAGACTTCATCAACTGGGCGAAAAACAACGGCTGCCCCGTGGGGCCGGGGCGCGGTTCGGGCGCAGGCTCGCTGGTGGCCTACGCGCTGAAAATCACCGACCTCGACCCGCTGAAATACGCGCTGCTGTTCGAGCGGTTCTTAAACCCCGAACGCGTTTCCATGCCCGACTTCGATATCGACTTCTGCCAAAGCAACCGCGGCCGCGTGATTGAATATGTGCGCGAAAAATACGGTGCCGATGCCGTGAGCCAGATTGTTACCTTCGGCACCATGTCGTCGAAAGCCGTCATCCGCGACGTGGGCCGCGTGCTGGAACTGCCGTTCGGCCTGTGCGACCGCTTGTCGAAACTGATTCCGCTCGAAGCCAACCGCCCCGTGAGCTTGGACAAAGCGATGGAAATGGAGCCGGAAATCAAAGAGCTGATTGAAAGCGAAGGTGCGGAAGATTTGATGGTGCTGGCGAAAAAGCTGGAAGACCTCACGCGCGGCCTCGGCATGCACGCGGGCGGCGTGTTGATCGCGCCGGGCAAAATTTCCGACTTCAGCCCCGTGTATCAGGCCGACGAATCCGCCTCGCCCGTGTCGATGTACGACAAAGGCGACGTAGAAGACGTGGGCTTGGTGAAATTCGACTTCTTGGGCTTGCGCAACCTCACCATTATCGAAATGGCGCAGGAAAACATTAAAAACACCGTCGGCGAAGAAATCGACGTGAACACCATTCCGCTCGACGACCAAGCCGCCTACAAAATTTTCCGCGATGCCAACACCACCGCCGTTTTCCAGTTTGAATCGACCGGCATGAAAAAAATGCTGAAAACGGCGCACACCACCAAATTTGAAGAGTTGATCGCCTTCGTATCGCTCTACCGCCCCGGCCCGATGGACAACATTCCCGATTTCGTCGCCCGTATGAAAGGGCAGGCGTTTGAATACATCCACCCGTTGCTGGAGCCGGTGCTGGAGCCTACTTACGGCATCATGGTTTACCAAGAGCAGGTGATGCAGGCCGCGCAGGTGATCGGCGGCTACTCGCTCGGCGGTGCGGACTTGCTGCGCCGCGCCATGGGTAAGAAAAAACCCGAAGAAATGGTGAAACACCGCGAAATCTTCGCCAAAGGCGCGGAAGAAAAAAACATTTCCCGCGAAAAAGCCGACGAAATTTTCGACTACATGGAAAAATTCGCCGGCTACGGCTTCAACAAATCGCACGCCGCCGCCTACGCGCTGATTTCCTACCAAACCGCATGGCTGAAAGCCCATTATCCCGCCGAATTCATGGCCGCCACCATGTCGAGCGAGTTGGACAACACCGACCAGCTCAAACATTTCTACGACGACGCACGCGCCAACGGCATTTCGTTCCTGCCGCCCGACATCAACGAATCGGATTACCTGTTCACGCCGAATAACCAAAAACAAATCCGCTACGCCCTCGGTGCCGTCAAAGGCGTGGGCGAAGGCGCGGTCGAAGCCATCATGCAGGCACGCAAAGAGAGCGGCAAATTCAAAGACCTGCTCGATTTCTGCGAACGCGTCGACAAAGCCCACCTCAACAAACGCACGGTGGAATCGCTGATACGCGCCGGCGCGTTCGACAACCTCAACCCCAACCGCGCCATGCTGATCGCCAATATCGACTTAGCCATCAGCAACGCCGAACAAAAAGCCGCCAACGCCAATCAGGGCGGGCTGTTCGACTTCGTAGAAGATGCCATCGAACCCGTGCAGATGGAAGAAACCCCCGCGTGGAGCGAATCGGAAAAACTCGCCGAAGAAAAACAAGTGCTCGGCTTCTACCTTTCCGGCCACCCCTTCGGCCCCTACGCCGAAGAAGTGCGCCAAATCGCCCCCACCCGCCTAAGCCGTCTGAAACCGCAAGACAACGTGCGCGTGGCCGGCTTTACCACCGCCGTGCGCACCATGATGGGCAAACGCGGCAAAATCGCCTTTGCCACGCTCGAAGACCAAAGCGGCCAAGTGGAAGTGATGATTACCGGCCCCGTGCTGGAAGAAAGCGCAGGCCGTCTGAAAGCCGACCAAGTGCTGATTATGGAATGCAAAATCAGCCGTGACGATTACAGCGGCGGCGATGCCCTGCGCATCATGGCCAATCAAGTGATGACCCTGCAAACCGCCCGCGAACGCTACGCCCGCAGCCTGAGCCTGAGCCTCAAACCCGAACACGACATCCCCGCCTTAGTGGCACTGCTGAACGCCCACCGCCTGCCCGACACCGGCCACATCCCGTTGCGCCTCTCATACAGCAACGCCGCAGCCGCCGGCGACTTGCAGATTCCGCCCAAATGGACGGTAACGCCGAGCGCGGAACTCTTCGGCAAACTGGAAACCCTTTTAGGCGGACGCTCCGTGCGGGTGAATTGGTAAGATTTGGGGGGGAAGATGGAGAAGGCCGTCTGAAAAACCGTTTGTAGTGATAAAATGGTTTTTCAGACGGCCTTTTATTGACGACAGCCCCGTAGGATGGGCATCCCTGCCCGCCTCTCCCTCCCAACAATGCCCAACGGCGGGCAAGGATGCCGCCCTACGCAGGCCGTCTGAAAACTTGCCGACAAACCTTTCAGACGGCCTCTGTTTCTGCATTCGCGAATATTTAGATTCCCTGCCGGTCGGCAAATTCAAATGATGAATCCGCTCTGTTCCAAACCAAACCGTTTCACACCAGCCCAAGCAAACCCCAACCGTAGGGCGGGCATCCCTGCCCGCCTCTCCCTCCCAACAATGCCTAACGGCGGGCAAGGATGCCCGCCCTACGCAGGCCGTCTGAAAACTTGCCGACAAGCCTTTCAGACGGCCTCTGTTTCTGTATGCACGAACATTTGGATTCCGTGCCGGTTGACAAATGCAGATGATGCACCCGCCCTGTTTCAAACCGAACCGTTTCAGACCAACCAAGCAAACCCCAACCGTAGGGCGGGCATCCCTGCCCGCCTTTCCTCCCAACAATGCCTAACGGCGGGCAGGGATGCGCGCCCTACCCGTGAAGAGGCCGTCTGAAAATCTACCAACGTGCTTTTCAGACGGCCTCTTTACATATTCGCCATGTCTATTCGGCATTCAAGTTCTGCAACAAAGGCCGCAGCAAGTCTTCAATCAGATTCAAAAACAGCGGCGTTTCTATGGGGTCGGTGCCGCCGAACACCAGCGCCACTTCGGTATAGCTTTTCTGGCCGGTGTTTTCTTTATTGCCGAGATATTCTTTATAGGCTCTGGAAAGGGCTTTTCCGCCCTCTCCGGTTTTATGCCATTCTTCGGCGGCGGCAAGGCTGGTTTTGGCGAAAAAGGGCAGCGGGCGGGCTTGGCCGAGCCGGTAGTATTCGAGCCACTTTTCCAAGAGTTCGCAAGCGGTTTGTCGGGGGATTTCGGGTAAGGTTTGGGGGTTGCCGGGCAGAAGCAGATGGGTGGCGCGGCAGTCGGTTTCAGACGGCCCCACGGCGCAGAAAATGAGGTGCTCGAGCATGCGGGCGATGCGGTCGGGGGCGGAGGGTGTTTTGTTTAAAAAATAAATCTGCCCGTGCCGGTAGAGGTTGTTGAGGCTGCCTTCGAGCGTGCCGTTTTCCAAAACGAGGGTGTAGGCGCGGGCAGGCAGTTTGGGGCTGCATACGAGTTCGCCGTCCAGCGATTTGGCATCGGTTTGATATCGGTTTTGCCACAATGTGCCGAGCTCGCCCGCGGGGAAAAGGCTGGCGGCTTGCAGGCGGCGGGCGGTTTGCCGGAAATCTTCGCGGTTGCGGCGGGCGGCGGTGTAGGCGGCGACGATGGCTTCCGGCTGCTGCGGTTCGAAAGGTTCGGCGGATTCCCATGCGCCGTCGCGGTAGGGTTCGCGCCAGCCGAGGGTGTGTTGCAGCCATGCGCGCACGGGGTTGCGCCAGAAAGCGATGAATTCGTGGTGGCCGATCATTTGCGGCCCGGTGGGGTCGGAGGCGTTGCCGAGCGGTTCGCTGAAAAACGGGGCGGTTTCGGCGGCGGGGGCGTTGAGGGCGGCGGCATAGTCTTTGCGGGAACTGATAAGGCCGTCTGAAAAGGCTTGCAGGGTGAAATAGCGGTGCGAGAAGGCTTGCAGGGGCTGCTGTTTCACCCATTGTTGGTGCAGGTCTTTGCTGCGCGTGCCGGTCATGGCGGCAACGGTGTCGATGAGTTCGTTGAGCAGGGCGGAAGGGGCGAGCGGTTCGTCGCTGTGGATGCTGCGCCCTACATAAGACAGATAGAGGATTTCGCGCGCGCTGATGATGGCTTCGAGGAAAAGGTAGCGGTCGTCGTCGCGGCGGGCGCGGTCGCCTTTTTGCGGGTGTTTGGCAATCAGGTCGAAGGCGGCGGCTTTGGTGTTGCGCGGGAAATTGCCGTCGTTCAGCCCGAGCAGGCAGATCACTTTGAACGGCAGGCTGCGCATGGGCACCATGCTGCAAAAGGTGATGCCGCCGCGTAGAAATCCGGCTTGGCTTTCGCTGTCGAGAAAGCGGCCGAGATGGCGGATAACGGTGTGTCGGGGCAGTTTGCCGCCGAAGCGGGCGAGCGCGGCTTCTTCCTGCCAGCGGGCAAGTGCCTGTTCGAGCTGTTGCAGGGCGTGTTGGTCGTCGCTGCCCGTGGCGAAAAGGTCGGCGAGCAGCCGGCGCACGCGTTCCGTCCATTCTTCTATGCCTGCGGGCTGCTGCCAGCGGCGGGCGGTGTCGGCCAGCGTGCGCACGAATGCGGCGAAGCGGCTGAACACGGCGGTTTGGTTGGGGTCGCCGTGCCATGCGCTGATGTTGCGCCACAAGGGGTTGCCGCTTTCGGGCAGCAGCCAGCCGAGCACGAGGCGTTCCAAGCCTTGCTGCCATGTGAAGAGGTTGTCGCTGCGGCCGCGCATGGTGCCGTCCAAGCCCCAATGTACGTTGAGTTGGGCGATGGTGTCGTGCAACAGCGGCAAGTCTTCGCGGCTGAGGCTGAAGCGGTCGAGCACGAGGCCGTTGTCCAACAGCGGCAGCAGGCGGTTTACTTCAAAGCGGCTTTCGAGCAGTGCGAGGGTTTGTTCGAGCGCATAGAGCAAGGGCTGGCGGCGGCTGAGTTTCACGTCGGAAACGGAATACGGCAATGCCTGCACGCCGTCTTGCGCCTGCCCGAACACAGCTTCGAGAAAGGGACTGTAAGGTTCGATGTTCGGGGTGAGTACGGCGATGTCGTGCGGCTGCCAATCGGGGTGTTCGGCAAGAATGTTCAGCAGTTGGTCTTTCAACACCTGCAATTCGCGCAAAGGGCTGTGGGCGGAAACCACGCGGACGGAGCCGTCGTCCAACATGGCTTTGTTTGTTTTTTCAGACGGCAGGGTCAGGGTTTGGATGTCGTACTGCAAACGGTGCAGCAAAGTAGGCTCGGAGGCCGTCTGAACGCTGTCCATGTCGGTGAAATAGTTGCGCTCTTCGGCGATCTGCGCTTCGGCAAGCGCGTCGAAAAAATCGCGCCCTTGTTTGCCCAGCGAGGCAAGCAGCGGGTGGCCGCTTTGCGAAAGGTCGATGTCGTCTTCGCTTTGCAGAATCTGCGCGGCTTCGATAACGTTGCCCCAGTATTCGCTGCTGGGATTGAGGGCGAAAATGTGTACGTCGCAATGCTCTGCCAGCGCCTGCAACAGTTGCAGATACATCGGTGCCATGGTTGCGATGCCGAACACGAAAAAGCGTTCGGGCAGTTTGTCGGCGCTCAATGCGTCGAGCAGTTGCCGCCACAAGGCCACGCGGTGGGGGGCGGTTTGCCGGCCGTCGTCGAGATAACGCCACAACTGCGCCTGCCAGATTTCGTCGCCGCCCAATCCCGCCAGCCCGCCGGCCTGCCAAGTGTTGATCCATTGCGGGCGGTAAACCAGATATTGGTCGAAAATATCGGCAAGCTGCCCCGCCAACTGATAGGCCGCCGATTCGCCGCTGCCGAGATAGCCGTGCAGCGCCGAGCGTGCCGCTTCGTATTCGGAGGCCGTCTGAAAAACGGGGCTTTGAAACAAATCGAGCAGCCGCCAGCGCATCACTTCGGGCGCAAACGGGCTGAGGGCGGGAATATCGGGAATCAGCCCGCACATCAGCCGCCAAGTCAAACCGGCGGGCAGGCTGAAATGCAGGTTGGCCGCCACGCCTAATTCGCGCGCGAGATACGTGTTCAGATAACGGCGCATGCCTTGGCTTTGCACCACAATCTGCTCTGCTGCCAGCGGGTTTTGCAGCGGGGCGAGTTGTTGCAGTCGGGTGAAAATGGCGGCGAGGTTTTCAAGGCGGTTGGATTGGTAAAGATAAAGCATGGTGGCTTTGGCGGTGTGGACGGATAGCGGGATTATGAATGAAGAGAGGCCGTCTGAAAACCGCAACGGCAGTTTGTGCAACCGTTTTTTCAGACGGCCTGCCGAACATACGGGAGGCCGTCTGAAAGGCGGAAAGATATGGCCGATAAACTTGCCTTGCTACAGCGTTGCCGCGCCCCAGCTTGAGGAGAATGATTTTGCAAGCCGCCCAACGGCAACGGAATCGGCTGCATGCTGCTTGTGCCGCCCGCGGTTTGCGCCCTATATCAGAAATAAGTTTATCGGCCCTATGGGGCTGCCAAGAGGCTAGAGACGGCTGCGGGCTTGGTGCGATTGCAACAGGCCGTCTGAAAATAAGTTTTCAGACGGCCTCTTTTTACACGATACGGTAGTGCAGCATGCGGCCCATGTTCCGCAGCGAGGCAAACCGTTTCAGCAGACACCCGCGCCAGCCCGCGCGTTTCCAAGTGTCGAAATCGCAGTAGCAGCGGCTGTCGATCAAACTCAGGTTTTCCGCCCAATTTTCCATTTCGCGGTCGCTGTCGCAGCCGTAATCGAAACGTGCGCCGTTTCTTCTCAATGCCGGATGGAGGTAGGTATGGCGGCAGCCCCATGTGCTGAGTACGTCAAACAATATTTCGCTGTTGCAGCGTTTGAAATGGGCGGCGATATTTTGAAAAAGTTTTGCAATCTGTTCGCGGGAAAAATACATCAACACTCCTTCGGCGATAATCAGGAATTGCGAATCGGGGTGCAGGCGGCGCAGCGTGCACATCCAATGTGTGTCCAATATCGAACTGCCGAGCAGGTCTTCGTTGCTCAATGCAGGCAGCAGGGCTGCTCTTAGTTTGATCACCGAAGGCAGGTCGATCTGGTAGAAAAAGGCTTTCTCGGCGGCCCTACCGATGCGGCTCATGCGGTCGTCCAAGCCGCAACCCAGCTCGATTACTACCGGCCGCCGGCGGGTTCGGATGAAATCGGCGGCTACGCGGTCGAAATAAGAAGCACGTATGGCCACGCCCAGCGCGCTTTTCTTGGCCTTGCGGAAAGTGTTGAAATCGAAATCTATCTGTTTTACCAGCCCGCAGGCAGTGGAATCGCAAATAACGGGGTCGTCTTTCTGCGATTCGAGAGACTTCATATACAGGGAAATCAGCGAAGTATCGGAAACGGCATCTTGAAAATCGGGTTGCAACATAACGTTTCTTTCAAAAAATGGCATTTGACTATATATTCTAATCACTTCCAAACGCTTGTCAAAAAAATGTAATTTTATTTGGCCGAGATTTGATTATATGCAATAAAATGCTCCGAAAACTTTACAAAAACCGATAACTTCGGCAGATTGCAGTATCATCCGCCCGCACGTTTGCACGCAATATAAAACCGCAGGCCGTCTGAAAACTTTTCAGACGGCCTGCGGTTTTAATGTCAATCAACCGAAGAAGCCCATCTTCACGGCAATCAGTTTTTCCAGTTCGCGCAGCACGCGGCGGCGGGATACGAAGAAGATGATGTGGTCGCCGTCTTCCATCACGGCATCTTCTTTATGCCCCATCACCACTTCGTTATCGCGCACGAGGGCGGCGAAATGGCAGCCCGACGGCCACTTGATTTCGGATACGCGGCGGCCGACCAGCGAAGAAGTGTGTTTGTCGCCGTGCACCACCACTTCGATGGCCTCCGCCGTGCCGCGCCGCAAAGGGTGGACGGCCACCACGTCGCCGCGGCGGATGTGGGCGAGTATCGAGCCGATGGTAATCAAGTGCGGCGAAACCACGATGTCGATTTTATTGCCCTCGAGCAAATCCACATAGCTGGAGCGGTTCACGATGGTAATCACCCGTTTGGCACCGCGGTTTTTGGCCAGCAGGCTCGACATGATGTTGCTTTCATCGTCGTTGGTGAGGGCGCAGAACACGTCGATTTCGTCGATGTATTCTTCATCAAGCAGCGTTTCGTCGGTAGCCGTGCCTTGCAGCACCAGCGTATTGTCGAGATGCTCGGCCAGCCATTCGGCACGGTTGCGGTTGTATTCGATGATTTTGATATCGTATTGGTTTTCAAGCTGTTTCGCCAGCCGGTAGCCGATGTTGCCGCCGCCGGCAATCATGATGCGGCGGTTGCTTTGCTCGCGCGGCCGCAGCTCGCGCATGATGGCGGCCACGTCTTCCGTGCCGGCCACGAAAAATACTTCGTCGCCTTCGATAATCACGGTTTGCGCGGAAGGCACAATCAGATGGTTGTTGCGGTAAATGGCGCAAATCTGGCAGTCCACACCGTCGGGAAGGTGTTGGTTGATTTGGGAAATTTCTTTATTCACCAGCAGTCCGCCCTTACGCGCCTGCACGATGACCATACACGCTTTGTCGTCGGCGAAACGCAATACCTGCAAGGCGCTGGTGTAGCTGAGCAGGCCGACCAAGCGTTCGGTAACCAGTTGTTCGGGGCTGATCGATTCGGTGATGTCGAACAAATCCAAACTGTTACCGTTGTCTTCGCCTTCGGTGCGGTAATCAAGGTAATCGGTGGAGCGGACGCGGGCGATGCGGCTGGGAATATTGAACAAATCCGCCGCCATTTTACAAGCCACGATATTGGTTTCGTCGCTGCGGGTAAGTGCCAGTAGCAAATCGGCATCGGCCGCGCCCGCGCGTTTGAGCACAAACGGCGACGCGCCATTGCCGAGCATGGTCTGCACATCGAGCTTGCTGCTCAAATTCTGCAAGGCTTTTTCGTTGATGTCGACGATGGTTACATCGTTTCCGGGCAGAGAGGCAAGGTTTTGGGCGACGGTCGAACCGACTTGGCCGCTGCCGAGTATCAGTATTTTCACGTTGGTTGCCGTATCAAAGCGGTAAAAGAAAGGTATTTTAAACCAAAAGGCACGGAAAAGGCCGTCTGAAAAAGTATTTTAAGCAGCCATGTCGGGCGGCGTTATGCAAAACATGCCGTCGCTATAAAACCGAACGGCAACCGCCGCGCACGAAAACGGCCGCACGATAAAAGTTCTGCAATGCGACGGAGGCCGTCTGCAAACCGATTACGCTTGACTTGCGTCATACCCGCCTGTCGGTAAAAACGGTAGAGTAGCGGGATATAACTTTAAAATACCTATTGATTAAATAGCTATCGATTCAAAGGACTCAAACAATGGAAAACTGGACCCAAACTTTAGGCACGGGTGAGTTGCTCGGCATTGCGGCGGGGGCGATTCTGCTGATTTTGGTGCTGATCATCAAATTCCGCGTGCACGCCCTGCTGACCTTGATGATCGTCAGCCTGCTTACCGCCATCGCCACCGGCCTGCCGATGGGCAATATCGTGGGCGACGTGCTGGTGAAAAGTTTCGGCGGTACGCTCGGCAATGTGGCCTTGCTGGTGGGTTTGGGCGCGATGCTCGGCCGTTTGGTGGAAACGTCGGGCGGGGCGCAATCGCTGGCCGATGCGTTGGTGCGGGCGTTCGGCGAGAAACGCGCGCCTTTCGCCTTAGGCGTGGCTTCGCTGATTTTCGGTTTTCCGATTTTCTTTGATGCCGGTTTGGTGGTGATGCTGCCGATTGTGTTTGCCACCGCCCGCCGCATGAGAGCACCGGTTCTGCCCTACGGCTTGGCTTCCATCGGCGCGTTTTCGGTAATGCACGTGTTTCTGCCGCCGCATCCGGGCCCGATTGCCGCATCCGAATTTTACGGTGCCAGCATCGGCCACGTGTTGCTGCTCGGTTTGCCGCTGGCTTTCATCACTTGGTATTTCAGCGGTTATCTGCTGGGTCAGTTTCTCGGCCGCCGCATTCATGTGCCGGTGCCGGACTTGCTCAGCGGCGGCAAACAGGATGACGACGAACCCAAAGCGCCCGCCCGAGCCGGCACGGTTATCGGCATTATGCTGATTCCGATGTTGCTGATTTTCCTCAACACCGGCTTGGCCACGCTGATTGCCGAAAAAATGGTCGACGGCAACGCCGAATGGGTGAAAACCCTGCGTATGATCGGTTCGACACCAATTGCGCTGCTGATTTCGGTATTGGTTGCGATGTTCGTGCTGGGGCGTAAGCGCGGCGAAAAAGCGTCGGCACTCGAAAAAACCATCGACGGCGCACTCGGCCCCGTTTGCTCGGTGATTCTGATTACCGGTGCGGGCGGTATGTTCGGCGGCGTGCTGCGTGCTTCCGGCATCGGTCAGGCTTTGGCCGACAGCATGGGGCAACTGGGTATTCCCGTATTGCTGGGCTGCTTCTTGGTGGCATTGGCTCTGCGTATCGCACAAGGTTCGGCAACCGTGGCTTTAACCACCGCCGCCGCGCTGATGGCTCCCGCCGTTGCCGCCGCCGGCTTCAGCGACTGGCAGCTTGCCGCGATTGTATTGGCGACTGCTGCCGGTTCGGTGGGCGTGAGCCACTTCAACGATTCCGGCTTCTGGCTGGTGGGCCGCCTGCTGGATATGGACGTGCCCACTACGCTGAAAACGTGGACGGTCAACCAAACCCTGATTGCCATTATCGGCTTTGCTTTGTCTACTTTGGCATTCAGCGTGTTGTAACGATAAAGGAGCGCCGAGATGAGCAAACCGACCGTGCATTTCGTGGTGATGGGTGTGAGCGGCTGCGGCAAAACCACCGCTGCGGTTGCCCTGCAACAACATTACAGATGCCCTTATGCCGAAGGCGACGATTTTCATTCGCAAGCCAACCGCAACAAAATGGGTTCGGGCATTCCGCTTACCGATGAAGACCGCTATCCGTGGCTGCGCAATCTGCGCGATTGGATGAGCAGGCAGGCACGCAACGGCGAAACCGTCAGCGTGGTAACGTGTTCGGCCTTGAAACGCCAATACCGCGATATTCTGCGCGAAGCCGAAGGCAAAGTGGTGTTCATCCACCTCGCCCCGCCGCACGATGTGAACTTAGAACGGATGATGGCACGCAAAGGCCACTATATGAAAGCGGATATGCTGGCTTCGCAGCTTGAAATTTTGGAAGACCTGCAAGCCGATGAAAACGGCGTGCGTATCTGCAATGCCGGCAACGCGGAAGATGTTCAGGCCGAAATCATAGCTTGGATTGAAGCGCAAAAGCTGGTTTGATAACCGGGGAAGAATGCCGTCGACGATACGGCATCGGAAAGGCCGTCTGAAACTTTTCAGACGGCCTTTTTTTCACGTTCATATCGGGAAATACTGCAAAGCACAGCTGTTGCTGTTTTATTCCGCCGTTACCGAATAAACCCGACCGATGCTGTTTTCATCGCCCAACACTTCGCACACGGCGGCGGCCAAACCGTTGCGGTTCATATATTGGCGGGGAATGTCGTTAAGGTTTTGGTGCAGCCGGTAAGCGTCGGAATCGCCGCTGCCCAAGCCGCACGGGCGCAGAATCGTCCAGCGCAGGTCGGTGCCGCGTAAAACGTTTTCCGCTTCGGTTTTCGCTTTCACGGCCTCACCCAATGCCTGCTTGAACGGTTCGCTCGTCCCCTCCCATTGTTCGCCGCAGCCCATGCCGGTAACGAATACGAAGCGGGCGGCGGGAACGTGGCAGGCGGCAGCTTCAATGATATTGATGTTGCCGGTTGCGTCGCTGCGGATGCCTTGTTCGTTTTTACCGCCGACGAAGCTGACCACCGTATCAGGGCGGTATTGTTCGATAACCGCTTCGCAAGCGCCTGCATCGAGCACATCGGCAGAGGCCGTCTGAAAACCGTGTTGTGCAAAAAAGCCGTCTTCGGCGGGTTTTCTTAAAACGGCAACGGCATCTTTGTTATTCAGGCGTTCCAGCAAGGCACGCCCCGAAGGGCCGTTGGCTCCGAAAATCAGCATCATGGTTTACGCCTCCGCGTTGTCGAACAAACGGCGCATCGCTTCGATTTGGTTCGCGCGCAATTCGCCGTTTTCATCGCGGCCGACAAAAATTTTAAACATCGCCCCGCCTTTGCGGTTGATGAAGTTGAGCGATACGGTTGATTTGCCCATAAACGGGCGTTCCAGCAGGTAGACGGCGGCGCAGTTTTCATAATAAATATGCCCGTGCACGCCGCCCTGCTCGGCATGCTCGAAGTTGTAGAAGCCTCTGCCGATTTTGCCTCCCGGCAATTTTCCGGTTACTTCCACAATCGCATCGGGCGTGTGGGCGATAAAGGTAACGGCTTCGTTCCATGAGGCAATGCTCTGCAAAATTTCAACAATACGGCTGCCTTCGGTTTTGCGTACCATGTTTTCGGGCAGGCAGCGGATTACCGACTCGAAACTGCATTGGTGTTGGCCTGCCAGCATTTCGAGAATCTGGCCGGGGATTTCGGCAAGCGAGTTGCGCAATACGGTTTGTTGTTCAGGGCTGAGTTCTGCGGTCATGTTTTCGTCCTTTTCATCGGTTTCCGGAAGGGCAAGCATCAGCTTGCGGATTAGGGTGGGCGACCAATAGCGGCCGCTGGTGTTCAGGCGGGCGATGCCGTCCGAACCGATTCGGAGCAGCGATTGCCGCTGCCATTGCTGCAAAAGTTTTTGAGCTTCGCGGTTGTCGGCAAATAAAGCGGTGTCCAGCGAACCCTGCTCCATGCTGTGCTGGATTTGCCCGAGCAGGTGTTTGTGCGGGCCGTGTTTGCTCATAAACGATAAATTTTTGGTGTTCGGCGGCGTGGCGAGATAGCTTTGCAAATCGCTCTGAACCTGATAGCTGTATCCGCGGAAATTGCCGCTCGCGCACGAACCGAACGGCAGGCAGGGCATGTTGGATTTTACCGAGGTGTTGTAGCGGTTGCGCTCTCCCCTGCCCGGATAGGCAAAATGGCTGTTGCTGACTTGCTGCCAGCCTTTTTCCGAAAGTTTTTCAACCGCATAAGCGTATTGGCAGGCTTGGGTATCAAATCCGGGCGGGGGCGGAAACGCGCCTTTTTCAATCATGCGGTTAATCGGCAGAAAGGGGTAGCAGTTGAAGGCATAGGTATCCAAGCCCGACAAAGGCAGGCTTGAAGCCAATTCGAGATCGTTTGCCCAGATTTCATCGCTTTGGCCGGGCAGGCCGAAAATCAAATCGGCAACGGTAACGACGTTCAGACGGCTTAGCTGTTCCAGATAGCGCAAGGCTTCCTCACCGCTGTGTTTGCGCCCCAAACGCCTGCGGATGGCGGAATCGAAAGTTTGGATGCCGATGGAAATACGGTTCACGCCTGCATCGATGCAAGCCTGCACTTTATCCAGCCCGAAATGGCTCATGCGGCCTTCGAGAGTGAATTCACAATCATCCGACAGCGGCAGATAGCGGTAACAGGCCTCTATCAAACGTACCAAATCGGCGGTTGCGAGCGCGGTGGGTGTGCCGCCGCCGAAATACACAGCCCGTATTTTGCCGCCGCCCTGCCGCAGCTCGGCTTCGTAGGCCAGTTCTTCGATAACTTTATCGGTGTAGGGGCGGCTGTGCTCTTCTTTCCACAGATTGCGGTAGAAACCGCAGAAAACACAATGGTTGGCGCAGAACGGAATATGTATGTAAGCCAAACCGTCTTCATCGAGCGAATGTACGACATTTTTGCGCCAAACGTTCTGCCACTGCGCGGGCGGCAACGGCACGCCGCCCCAAATCGGCATCAAAGCCTGTCTTTCGGGGAAAGCATCCGGCACAACTTGCTGGGGCCGCCATTGAATGGCCTGAATCATGGTCGGCAAACCTTTATGAATGATATTAATGATAATGAATTTCTTTATATATACTTGAGAGAAACGGTGCGTTGATATAAATCAAAATCGGAATAATAAATGAATCTTTTTATTCGGGATAAAGGAAACAAAATACTAATTCAAACTCAATGCTTTGTTTACTAAAAATATTTTACCTTTCAAAACAACTGTATCGGAAATGCGGTTTGAATAAAGCAAACAGAATAACGAGATAAACAGAGGCCGTCTGAAATCTTTTCAGACGGCCTGTTTTAAATGACGCTTGTACATCCGCACCGGTGGCACGCCACCACCTTTATGCTTTCGTACTTTGAACGGCATGGCCGCATGCTATTTCCACTCCGCACAAAATTCCGCCCAATGCGGTTTTTCTTCGCCCAAAGTTTTCAGATAGCTTTTCACGCGCTTGATTTCCATTTCGTATTCGTCGGCATCCAATGCGCCGCTCATCATGCGGAAACGCAGATACATCAGATAAGTGTTGGCGGCATCGGTTTCGCAATAATCGCGGATATCTTTCAGATTGCCGGCATGATAGGCATCCCACACTTTACTGCCGTCCATGCCGAGTTTGCCCGGGAAGCCGCAAAGTTTGGCCATATCGTCGAGCGGCACGCTGGCGCGCGGCTGGTAGAGGGCGAGCAAGTCCATCAAATCGCAATGGCGGTTGTGGTAGCGGCTGATATAGTTGTTCCATTTGAAGTCGCGGCTGTCGCCGAAATCGCCTTCGCCGGTATCCCAATAACGGGCGGCGGGAATACCGTGGATAAGGGCGCGGTAGTGCAGCACGGGCAGATCGAAGCCGCCGCCGTTCCAGCTCACCAGTTGCGGCGTGTGCGTTTCGATAAGGTCGAAGAACTTGGCAATCATGGTTTCTTCGCTGTCGTTCATTTCGCCGATGGTGCCGACGTGGATTTTATCTTGCCCCCAACGCATGCAGCAGGAAATCGCCACCACCTGATGCAGATGGTGCTGCATGAAATCATTGCCGGTTTGGGCGCGGCGTTTTTGTTGGGCAAACATAACCACATCGGCTTCGGCAACGCTCGAAGGCAGGTCGTACAGCAGGCGGATACCGTTTACATCGGGCACGGTTTCTATGTCAAACGCTAAAATCGGGGTCATGGCGGATGCTCCGTGATGGTTGCGGCATTGTGGCATGAAGTCGGGTATGCGCCAAGTATAGCGGAAAACCGCATCATGCTCTCTTGCCGTTGCGTTGGTTAAATCTAACGGGCATTGCCTTCGAAAGGCGGGAGATTTTTCAGACGGCCTTTTTGTTTGCTACAATCGCTTCTTTAGTTTTGAAGCAGTTGCTCAATCTTACTTTACGGAACCCTGTTTATTTATGAAAAAATATTTAACCCACACTTTACTGCCGTTGGCACTGCTGCCCTTGCTGGCTTGCGGTCAAACACCGGTAAGCAACCACGGCAAGGCTTCCGACGCGCCTGCCGCCTCTTCCGACATTAACGGCGCGATTACTACCAAATTGGAAAAAACCTACGCCGGTCAAAGCCTGAAAGTGCAAAGCGTACGCACCACGCCGGTTACTGGTTTGTATGAAGTGGTGGTAAACGGCAACCAAGTCGTGTATGTCAACGAAAAAGCCACCCACATGCTGGTGGGCGATTTAATCGACATCGACACCCGCAAAAGCCTCACCGAAGAGCGCAACTTGGAGTTGAGCAAGGTCGATTTCTCCGGCCTGCCGTTCGACAAAGCCATTAAAGAAGTGCGCGGCAACGGCAAATTGAAAGTCGCCGTGTTTTCCGACCCCGACTGCCCCTTCTGCAAACGCCTCGAACGTGAATTTGCCAAGATGAACAACATCACCATCTACAACTTCATGATGCCGATTGCCAGCCTGCACCCCGATGCCGCCCGCAAAGCACAGCAGATTTGGTGCTCGCCCAACCGCGCCGCCGCATGGACGGCATGGATGCGCGAAGGCAAAATGCCGCCTAAAGTTGCCGACTGCGAAAACCCCGTTGCAGAAACCACTTCTTTGGGCGAACAACTCGGCTTCAACGGCACCCCCGCCATCGTCTTCCCGAACGGCCGCACCCAAAGCGGTTACAGCCCGATGCCGCACTTGCAGGAAGCGATTGAGAAAAACCAATAAAGCATTTCCGCCGCTTTAACGAAAGGCCGTCTGAAAGCGAACCATATGAGCTTCGCTAAAACATTTCAGACGGCCTTTAATATTCCCTTACACCCAACACCTGTTAAGCCGCACTGCATTCGGGTAAACTCTCCCCTATTATCCACCCCGTTGCCGCTTCTCCATGAACCCCGCTACCCCGCTCAAACAAATCACCCTTATCGGTGTCGGCCTGATAGGCGGTTCGTTTGTGCTCGATTTAAAGCGCAAAGGGTTGGTGGAAAAAGTGGCGGGCATCGACATCAACAGCGAAAACCTCGAGCGCGCGCTGGAGCGGAAAGTCATCGACGAAGCATTCACCGGCATTGGTGCGGAAAGTATCGGCGGAGCGGATTTAGTCGTGATCGCCACACCCGTAGCCACCCTACCCGCCGTATGCACCGCCCTCGCCCCCGTGCTGAATAGCCGAACACTCGTTACCGATGCCGGCAGCACCAAGCAATCCGCCATTGCCGCATTCCGAAAACACCTGCCGAACCACCTGCCCCGCTGCATTGCCGCGCACCCGATTGCCGGTTCCGACCGCAGCGGCGCACTGGCCGCACAATTCGGGCTGTTTCAAGACAAAAAACTGATTGTCTGCCCGCATGGGCAAGAACATTCAGACGGCCTCGAGCAAGTAGAATCATTATGGCAGGCGGTGGGTGCACAAACCTACCGGATGCCGGCAGCCGAACACGATGCCATCTTCGCCGCCGTGTCGCACCTGCCGCATATGCTCGCATACGCCTACGTACACCAGATTGCCGACCATGCCGACGGCGCAACCTATTTCAACTTCGCCGCCTCGGGCTTCCGCGACTTTACCCGCATTGCTTCCAGCCACCCCGCCATTTGGACCGATATCTGCATGGCCAATAAAAACAGTCTGCTGGATTTGCTCGAAGGCCAGCAACGCCAGCTTGCCGGCCTGCACAAACTGCTGGAAGAAGGCGATGCCGCCGCACTTTACCGTTATTTTGCCGAAGCCAAACAAGCCCGCGACAACTGGCAGGCCTCGCAATAAAAAGCAGAGGCCGTCTGAAAACAATCGGACGGAGCAACATCCCGTTCTTTACCGCAACCGATTACGGAACCTCTCATCATGAACCTTTTCCGCAAAACCCTGTGGGGCATCGTATTTTTATCAGTGCTAACCACCATCGGCTCGTTTTATTCCCAATACGGCTTAGGACTGAACCCCTGCGTGCTGTGCATCTTGCAGCGGTTGGCAGTGCTGGCCGCAGGCATAGCCGCCCTGCTTGCCGCATTCGGCCGGCAAACCGGCAAAACCGGCCGCACCGTCAGCGCATTGCTGGTAAGCATCCCCGCCGTTTACGGCGCAGGCGTGGCGGTTTACCAACTGTACCTCCAAAGCCTGCCGCCCGGCACCGCCCCCTCATGCGGCGCACCCTGGACATTCCGCCTGCGGGATTGGCCGCTGTTCGACTTATACGAACCCGTTATCCGCGGCTTCGGCGACTGCGCCGTTCCGGATTATTTCTTAGGCGCACCCCTGCCGATCTGGAGCGTACTGTATTTCGGCTTCGTATTGCTGACCGTATGGTTCGCATGGGCAAAAACCCGCCCCTGAATTTTCAGACGGCCTCAAGCGGTTTGCTTGAGGCCGTCTGAAAAAACAAAACCGGCCCGAAAACCAAGCCGGTATAAAGCGAGCAAGATTCCATATCGTTCCACCCGCCTTTGCCATCGCGCAATATCGGCATTCCCCGATTACCCTCTTCCGCCGACCATAACCTGCAAAATGCAGCTACGGCATATAAATTCACCTTATTACGGTTTGTCATGCCCAGGCTTAACCCGATTATCTTGCGCTTTCAGTGAGGTTCGGACGTACTCAAGCCAAACCAGAATATCTCATATATTATTTTCACTATTATTAACTATAACTATATAAATCAAAAACCATATCCCTTCCCTCAAAAGCCCGTTACCACATCACGCATGCCGGCACACTCTGACAAAAATTGTTACATGACAAAAAAGTAACCTCCGGCTTCCGCATAACGGCAACAATGTGACAAAAAACGGCATCAAAAAACGGCACCAAAATACAAACGGCATTCTTAAAATCTTTTGTCATAGATAAATCTTAAAACTATAATTTTTTAAAATTATACACTTATTAAATTTCCTAACAAATCTTTACCAAATTGGCACGCCCGTTGCTTTATACAAAACATCCGCAGCAAGCCAAGCCGAAACAGAGCAGCGGCGAAGCCCAAAACGGATAAGCTGTATATTCCTTCTTCTTTTGGTTGTAAAAAGCAGTACCCGGGGCGTGCCCCCAAAGAGCGCGCCCCGTATAACAAAAAAAACGTGCCAAGCACATTACGGTTTTATAACGGTTACATAACAATAGGTTTTATCAAAAACCAAATTTATTCACTTTTTAAATTAAATTTTTAACTGGAGTTTTAAACATGAAAGCTATTCAAAAAGGTTTTACCCTAATCGAGTTGATGATCGTTGTAGCGATTATCGGTATTTTGGCATCAATCGCATTGCCTGCTTACCAAGACTATACCGCCCGCGCCCAAGTATCTGAAGCACTGACCTTAGCTGATGGCCAAAAAACAGCTGTTACTGAATACTATGCAGATAAAGGTGAATTACCCAGTGATAATACAAAAGCAGGTATTGCTCCTGCCGCAGACATTAAAGGCAAATATGTAACTTCCGTTACGGTAGCAAACGGTGTAATTACAGCAAAATTAAACTCAACAGGCTTGGCAGCTGGTATTCAAGGGGCTTCTGTAATATTAACTCCTGCAACCAATAATGGTTCAGTATCTTGGTCATGCTCAACCACAAAAGGTGATGGTACTGGTGGCGGTCCACTTGAGGCCAAATATATTCCTGCAGCTTGCCGCTCATAAGATAGCTAATCAAGCATAGCATATATAAGCGTACCCAATTTCAGGGTACGCTTTTTAATTAATTCGATTCAACATTAGCAAAGGCAATATCAAATATGAATAAACTTGACACTCGGAAAGGATTTACTTTAATCGAACTCATGATTGTTATTGCTATCGTTGGTATTTTGGCCGTTATTGCTTATCCCCAGTACAATAACTATAAAGCAAGGGCGCAAATAACAGAGGCTCTTGTATTTGCCAGCTCTATCAAAATGGATGTTAGTACATCTTATTTTGGACAAGGTTGGGTACCAATTGCCAGCTATAATGGAACCAACAGCCAATATGGACGTTATATCAAATCTGCACAAGTCAATTCTTCAGGTACCATCACCATAACGATGAATGACGAAGCAAACATCACTATCCGTAACAAAACATTAACTTTGATACCTACAGTCAATCCTTCAGGAGTAGCAGAAAATATCATTCAATGGGAATGTGATTCTTCCTCTAAAAATTCCATCCCCAAAAATTATCTGCCATCCCCATGTCGCTAAGGTAATAACATATAACGATATAAAGCTTATCTATTGATACTTTATTTTATTGATGCAGACTCATCCAGCGGCTTTAGCTTTCGATAAAGACCGTTTCTATGTGGCAACTGCTGTACAAATAGAACCCGAGCGTTTGGCAAAGGCACCAAAAGCTTTCCAAAAACTGCCTTTATTCGGCACTTATCAGGTGGGTACACGAAAACCTGCCAACGAAAAAGAATTTTTCGACAGCATGAATCTTGCCTTCGCAGGCATTCCTTCCTCCGCTCGGCCAGACTGGTGGCTACCGCGCGAAGATGTGGAAGACAGCATCACTAAAGCCAAGATTCCTTTGGCTTCTTTGATGGCTAAATATCCGGATCGTGCCCGAATTATCAATCGGCATCTGGGAGAGCTGGCAAAAGACAGGGCAAATTTATATTACCTGCCTCTTACGTCTGAAAAAACTTTAGATTGGATTATGGTAATAGACGATGGTAATAAAGCAGTGGCTTACATTCCCGTAGACGGTTTCTAACCAATCTTTCTGCCAAGCCTATGAGGGCCGTCTGAAACGTTATTTCAGACGGCCTTCGTTGTTCATGTCATCAGAAGACACTCTCTAGGCGCGATTCGTCTTTTTACAACTTACCGCACGGACCGCGTCGGTCTGCATCGTCCATGTACCCTTTATTGCTCCCTGCAATGTAGCCGAGCAAAATACCGCCGCCGATTTTACTGAACTCGATGGCAAAATCCATGTGTTCGGTTAATACCGAAGTGAGTAACACGATCAAGCAAGATGTAACTACGATACCGATCAGGATAAACCGTATTTTCGTGGCGCGGGCAAACATCATCGCTTCGTTAAGCCGTTTTTGATTTTCAGCTTCAATTTCGGCCAATGCGATTCTTTCTTCAGATTCGATTTTACGGCTTTCAAGTTGAAGCTCTTTGTATTTCAAATCAATATATCTTTGCTGGCTTGCCAACAATTCCTCCAGTGAATGGGTAATAACATTTTCAGTATCTGTTTTCGGCATCATTAAATCATTCATAATTCAGATTCCTGTTTCAGAAGTAAAGGTATAACATATCCGGTTTTCGCTATCTTCAGAAGTAGATTGCTATGCGGGATAAGCATATTAGGCTAAATTTTAATACAAATTCCTTTATTTTCAACCACTAAAGTAACAATTCCAGCCATTTTATTTCATAGAGCTTTACATCTAAACAATGAAATTCTTTATATTTCATGCGGTTATAAACAATATTATATATCGATAAATTTTTATGTAACTGTTGGTAATCGATGCCTCTCGGCTAATTTTATACCTTAAACGGCGGCTCATTTTGCATGAAGAAACCCGATAAATGCTTTTCTTCTGAGTTGCTGATTTTTGGCAACAGATTACTGTACTTTGTTAGTGGTCATTTTGCTTGTTATTGTTCGATTATTTCTATATTAACAATATCCTTTGTGATTTTGAAATATTATATCCCCATCTGAGGGGGATATCCAACGTGATAACAGAATATGTATTATACGACATCTGTACCGGTATACAGCCCTTTTAAGGCCACCTGAAAACAAACGCTTTTTATATTAGGCAATTAACCCGAATTAACGTATCATTCCTCATTATATTTACAGCCAAGCGACCGGATTTCGGAAGCCAATCTTCGGCTGATCGCTCAATTTCTTATAAAACCAAGGAAACAGGCAATGCCTCTGCCAAGCTCGGATAAACGGGCATCCTACTCCTGCTCCTTAGGGAAAATTAAGCAGAATTTAGTCTGCCTGCTGATTGACATGTTATACCTATAATTCGAGCCGCTCGGCTATATACTATATATATAAAAGCAAAAGGCCGTCTGAAAAGCGGCTGAAAAAACCAACCCTTCAAAGGAACACGCCATGACCGTTATCAAACAAGAAGACTTTATCCAAAGTATTGCCGATGCTTTCCAATTCATCAGCTACTACCACCCCGTCGATTACATCCAAGCCTTATATAAAGCATGGCAAAAAGAGGAAAACCCTGCCGCTAAAGACGCAATGACGCAGATTCTGGTCAACAGCCGCATGTGCGCAGAAGGCCGCCGCCCCATCTGCCAAGATACCGGCATTGCCACCGTGTTTTTAAAAGTGGGCATGAACGTGCAATGGGACGCACAAATGAGCGTGCAGGAAATGGTCAACGAAGGCGTGCGCCGCGCCTACACCCACCCCGACAACACTCTGCGCGCCTCGGTTTTGGCCGATCCTGCCGGCAAACGCCAAAACACCAAAGACAACACGCCGGCGGTGATCCACATGGAAATCGTCGCGGGCGATAAAGTGGAAGTAACCTGCGCGGCCAAAGGCGGCGGTTCGGAAAACAAATCCAAACTCGCCATGCTCAACCCTTCCGATTCGATTGTCGATTGGGTGCTGAAAACCATCCCCACCATGGGCGCAGGTTGGTGTCCGCCCGGCATCTTGGGCATCGGCATCGGTGGCACGCCCGAAAAAGCGGCTTTATTGGCGAAAGAATCGCTGATGAGCCACGTTGATATTCACGAATTGCAGGAAAAAGCCGCTTCGGGCGCGGAACTCTCCACCACCGAAGCCCTGCGTTTGGAGTTGTTTGAAAAAGTGAACGCGTTGGGCATCGGCGCACAAGGTTTGGGCGGCCTGACTACCGTTCTCGACGTAAAAATTTTGGATTACCCCACCCACGCCGCGTCCAAACCCGTGGCCATGATTCCGAACTGCGCCGCCACCCGCCACGTTGAGTTTGAGTTGGACGGCTCCGGCCCCGTGAAACTCGACCCGCCTTCATTGGAAGACTGGCCGGACATCACATACAGCCCCGACAACGGCAAGCGCGTGGACGTAAACAAGCTCACCAAAGAAGAAGTTGCCACTTGGAAAATGGGCGATGTGCTGCTGCTCAACGGCAAAATCTACACCGGCCGCGATGCCGCCCACAAACGCATGGTCGATATGCTCAACAAAGGCGAGAAACTGCCGGTGGACTTTACCGAC
The DNA here is from genome assembly GCF_030504625.1 of Neisseria sp. MVDL19-042950. Classification (GTDB taxonomy): domain Bacteria; phylum Pseudomonadota; class Gammaproteobacteria; order Burkholderiales; family Neisseriaceae; genus Neisseria. The sequence continues at coordinate 41,003 of NZ_JAUKWH010000013.1, forward strand.
AAACTGATTTACTACGTCGGCCCGGTTGACCCCGTGCGCGACGAAGTAGTCGGCCCCGCCGGCCCCACCACCGCTACCCGCATGGATAAATTCACCCGCCAAATGCTGGAGCAAACCGGCTTACTCGGCATGATCGGTAAATCCGAACGCGGTGCCGCCGCCTGCGAAGCCATCGCCGACAACAAAGCGGTTTACCTGATGGCGGTAGGCGGTTCGGCCTACTTGGTAGCCAAAGCCATTAAAGAAGCCAAAGTGGTGGCCTTTGAAGACTTGGGTATGGAAGCGATTTACGAGTTTGAAGTGAAAGACATGCCCGTAACTGTGGCGGTGGACAGCAGCGGCCAATCCGTGCACGCCATCGCGCCGAAGCAATGGCAGGCGAAAATCGGCATTATTCCGGTTGAAGCATAAAGCCGCTTTTGCTTGAACGAGGCCGTCTGAAAGCGAACTTCATGAGCTTCGCTTTCAGACGGCCTTTTATTACTATAAGAAATTCAATCTCCACCACAAGGCGGCGAATCCGTACTACGGTGATTCAGTTTTCGGCCGCATCTTCACATATCTTATCAAACAGCATTGCGGGCTTGTGCTAAATTATTGTTTATTTATTATTTTCCAATAAGGTTTGAATTATGTTGAAACCTGCCCTGATATTGGCTGCCGTTGCCTCCACTGCCCCGCCCGCCGCCGTTGCGGAACCTCTGAATTACAATATCGTCGAATTTGCCGAAAGTGCTTCGCTCGAGATACCGCGCGATACCATGAGCGTGTTTTTGCGCGTGCATGAAGAAGGCCGCAACCGAAACGCCGTTAATACGGCATTTATGAAAAAATTCAACAATCTGAACCGCAAAACGGCAACCGGCAGCGATTTTAAAACCGAATTGCTTTTCCGCAAGGCGTTTCCTCGTTACGAATATACCAATAACAAGCGGGTGCAGTCCGGCTGGGAAGAGGAAGCGCTTATTAAAGTAACAGGTAAAAACTTCGATGCGCTCAATAATTTAATCGCTTCGGCACAAAACGAAGCCAACCTCGACGACATCAGATTCAGCGTATCGAAAGAAAAACGTGAAGATGCGGTAGACCGAGTCAGCAAAGCCGCCCTGCTCCGCTTTAAAGACCGTGCCTCCACGCTGACTAAAATAATGGGCTTCAACCATTATAAAATCGTCCGCATTGATTTGGGGCAGATCGGCAACCGCTCCGCGGAGGAAACCGAACCGATGATGATGCGGTCTGCCAAGTCCGCCATGGCCGAAGACGCTGCCGCGCTGCCCGAAACCACAAGCCCCGGTATGGAAGAAATCAGCATCACGGTGCGCGGTTCCATCCAAATGTAGTTTTTTCAGACGGCCTGCGGTACTTATGCCGTCTGAAACAAGTACTGTTTATTCCATATGTATAGAATTTTCTAAAATTGCGTTATAATTAATAACGTAACTTCCTAATTTTTAAATTTGGAGTTTATTTCGATGAAATTACCGACCGTTTCCCGTCTGCCCGCCTTGATGGTTTCCGCCGCATTAGCCTTATCAGGTTGCACTTCCGTTGCCGATATGGTCGGCTACGATTCGGCCACTCTGAACGAAAGTGCTGCCAAAAGCTACACCCAAGTGATGCAGCAAGCCAAGAGCAAACGTATTTTGGACACCACTTCGCACACTTCGCGCCGCATTCAAACCGTGTTCAACCGTTTGAAACCCTATGCCGAGCAAGCCAACCAAACCGGCGTGCCGTTCCGTTGGGAGATGAGTGTGATTAAATCCGACGAATTGAACGCATGGGCCATGCCGGGCGGCAAAATGGCCATGTACACCGGCATGGTCGACCGTTTGAAATTGTCTGACGACGAAATCGCCGCCGTCGTCGGCCACGAAATGACCCACGCCCTGCTCGAACACAGCAAAAAAGCCATCGGCCAACAAGTGTTAACCGGTTTGGCAGCCGACATCGGCGGTTCGTTAATCAGCGGCAAAGCAGGCGTAAGCAGCGATGTTGTCGGCCTCTCTTCCAATATTCTCAGCCAATACGGTGTCAACATGCCGTTTTCCCGCAGCCAAGAGCGCGAAGCGGATGCCGGCGGCGTGCGCCTGATGGCCCAAGCCGGCTACAACCCGCAGGCAGCGATTACCGTATGGGAAAAAATGAACCGTATCAGCGACAACAACAATACTTGGAACGCCATTACGTCCTCGCATCCGACCAACAATGCGCGTATCCAAGCGATTCGCGATATGCTGCCCGAAGTGATGCCGATTTACGAGCGGAACAAACGCGGCCAAAACATACCCAAGCGCAGCCGTTAAGATTTAGTTTTTAACCGGAAGAAGAAATAAGGCCGTCTGAAAAGTTGTTTTCAGACGGCCTTCCGCTTGTGCATCATGCTCCGCGTGCTTCAAAAGGCTTGGCAGGAGATATGAAGCTGCTGCGGTATAAAAAAACGACGCATTCTTGATTAAGAGGCCGTCTGAAACATTTCAGACGGCCTCTTCCCATCATCAGCGATTGCTTGTTTACAGCGTTCCCGAACCGTCGACTTCGATATTCACGCGACGGTTGGGTTGCAGGCAGTCGACTAATGCCCGATGCGGAAGATCGTTACCGCATTGTTTTACCGGCATGCTATCTCCCAAACCTTGCGCACTCATCACTCCGGCCGACACGCCGCGTGAAACCAGATACCGGCGCACGGTTTCCGCGCGGCGCTCCGACAAAGCACGGTTGTAATCCCGACTGCCCAAGCGGTCGGTGTGGCCGGTGATACGTACGGCCTTGATTTTATCAAAGCGTTTCACTTTAGCGGCAAACTCGTCCAGCTTGGTTTTTCCCTCGGCATGAATATCTGACTCGCCGCTTTTATCAAACGCAAATAAGGCTTCCGCATTCCATGAAACTTGCTGCGTAGACGCATCGGCCTTCCCGTTAACCGGACAAACCGCATCTACCGGATCAACTGCTTTCCAATGGAAACTGCGGGCGATTTTTTTGCTGTCGTAAATGATTTTGAATTGGCAAGTCGTTACATTATCCGTGCCTTGGCCGGGCGTATGGAAATGAAACACATAATCCCATTCGCGCACATTAAACATACCTTCGTTGAAATGCGGGCGGCCCAAGAGTTTGTAAAACTGGTCTTTGGTCATCCCTGCTTTAACCTGAGCCAATTCGTCAACCGTGGGGAAAGTGCCTTTTTTATGGTCGAAAGAAGGAGAAATGCGCTTCACATCGGGAAATACGGGGTTATCGGTGGTGCCGTCGCGTTTGACTGCGCTTTTGGTGGCACAGGCCGACAATACCGCCAACAACATCAGGCTTGTACCTGCTTGGATGATTTGTTTTGCTTTCATGTTTTTTCCTTGTTGTTTCAGACGGCCTTTTGTTTCAAGAGGCCGTCTGAAAACCTGATTTACCACTGATAACCCACACCTGCGGTTGCACCGTAGTGGCCGCGCGAATTGCCTGAAGCCGTACCTTTGATGATCCAGTTGCCGTTATCGGAAATGCTGGATACGCCTAAGGCATAGCCGCTTTCGCCGCGATAAGTGCTGCCTGCAACGGCAACCATGCTCTTACCGGGCAAATAAGCCTGCGGCAAACCGGCCATCGCCATCGCAGATGCCGTACCCGCATTGGCGCGGCGGCCCGTGTCTTCAATACGTTGGTTCAGATGGTTCCCTACCGCCATCAACTGGCCTACGTTAACGGCATCAGTCGGAGCGGAACCTGCGCCTACGTTATGAATCACAACCGGCGCATTGGGATTGCCGCCAACCAAAGTTACGTCGTTAGATGCTGTGCCTCCGTTCGGCTGGGTCGGATTCGCAGGGCTGCTGTATTGAACAATACCTGCACCGCCGCCTTTCACTTCTTCAATGGCTTTATTGGTGTAGTAAAGCTGGCTGCCGTTGATAGCATCGGTGCTGGTTGCGGAAACCACACCTGCCGCTACGTTTTGGATCTGACGGGTTTGCCCGTCTTTACCCACGCTTACCACGCCGACAACATCTTTCACCCCCGCCACATTGGCATCGTTCTCACCTTTATAGGTGTAATTGCTGCTGCCCGCTACGGCTTTGTGTACTTCAACTGCGGCAGATTCGTTACCCAATACAACTGAATTAGCAACGGTTTGTGCTACCGAGTTACCCAAAACAAAGGTGTTATCGGTTGCAACAGTATTATTGTTACCCAATGAATAGCTGTTGTTGCCACTGATGGTGCTCGGGTCGCCGATGGCACCGGAGTTGCGACCGGAAACAACGTTACCCGTACCAATGGCCAAGGCGTTTTCAGCCAGTGCTTTGGCACCTTTACCGATAGCCAATGCGTTTTCCGAGTTGGCTGCCGCATTGAAACCTACTGCGGTAGAAAATTTACCGGATGCGCTTGAGTCGTCAGTAGCGTGAACCACCCCGCCGGTAGTTTGGCCTGAATCGTCGTTGGTATGGAAGTATTTGATACCGCCTTCGTTCATGTTTTTAATGGCCGAAATCACAGTATTGTCATTTGTTGCAGTTTGACCGGACACGTCATACGTTTTCAGTGCCAATTTACCGGCTTCGGTCAGCTCACCTTTCGTGTCGGTGTAGGTATTGCCTTTACCATCATCCGTACCCAAAATGTTGTTGGTAACATTAGTGATATTGGTTACGGTATTTTGTACCGATGCCAAATCGCCTACGGTAGCAGCGTTGTTCCATTGCGCACTACTGCTGCCCTCGGTTTTAATCTGATCGATGGTTTTACCGTCCAAACCACTCTTCAAACCGGTAATTTGCTGATTTTTCATCGCAATACCGTTGTTATTGATGGTTGGGCCATCGGCAACCTGAACCTGTTTTACCAAGATTCGGTCATTCAACGCCACTTTCACACCATCAGTAGTAGCCTCAGTGCGGATGTTGCTACCGTCGCCGTTCACATTAAATGTGCTGCCCAGCTTGCGCTCGACATTGCTGCCGCTATCGGCCGCAAAGGTTAACGGTGCATTAACTGCTTTATTCAAGCCGTCCAACGCATCACCTACATTATTGTAAGTTTTGCTTTCGCCCTTGGCCGGGTTACCAGCGGTTAATGCATAAGTGGGTGCAGTAACATTGCCGTTGGTATCTACTTTTGAACCACCACCCAAAGCATCAGCCACTTTTTGACCGGCATTGAACAGCTGGCTGCCGTTAACCGCATCGGTGCTGGTCGCGCTGATGTTGCCAGCCGCAACATTGCTTACTTTCTGATTATTGGCATCAATACCACGGGCGCTGATGTAGGTGTTGCCACCTACATTCACACCGCTGTCGTCAAGCACCACTTGGTTGGCACCGTTACCGCTGGCCACACGGGTAAACTCAACTTCATCTTTGGTAGCCACTTTGTAAGTGGTGCTGCCATCGGCATTTTTCTCAGGCGTAATTTCAACGTTTTTACCGGCCGCCACTTTGTTGCTGGATGCAGCGGCAAGGTCTTTCAACTGTTTCAGGTTAACCGCATCAGTATCGTTTTCGGCATCGGCCACATTGCCGATCGTTTTATTGCCTGCATTAATGCCTGCTTTGCTCACACGCACATCGCCGGCCCTCAAACCATCTGCAGTCAGAGCAACTTCATTGCCCACTGCAACACCGTCATTGTTCACAACGGTATTTCCGGCAGCAAGGCTGCCATCTGCACCCAACTTGATGTTTTTCGCCAGTTTCACTTCCAACGTACCGTTGCCGTCTGAAACGACACCGATATTATTGTCGGTGAGTTTGTCGGCCTCGGTTACGCCGCCTTTCACCGTTACGGTAGAGCCCAATTTGCGTTCAGACAGGCTCCCTGTATCACCGGCAAAAATCAGCGGTGTGTTGGCTACTGCCGCCAATTGGTTTTCGGTGGCCGCTTGGCCGGTTACAGGATTGGCAGCATCGAAGGTTGTGTTGGTCAACCCGCCGATTGTGCCGGCTTTACCGTTAATGCTGATCGGTTTGGCTTTACCGATGTTGATGTTTTCGGCCAAGTCAAAAGTCACATTGTGGCTGTCGGCTGTTTTGCTAATCACAATATTGCTATCGGCATTATTGAAGTCAACTTTGTTACCGGGAACCACTTTGCTTTCAGCCTTACCGTTGGCGGAAATATTCCAGCCGTCGCCCACTAAAGTACGAACCTCATCCAACTGCGATTTATTAACTGCATCATTCGGATTTTCACCTGCGCCTACATTGGTGATTTTCTCACCACCTGCGTCCAAACCTCGGGCGCTGAGTTTACCCTTGAATGTGGGGGCATCTGCCAGTTGGATTTCCACTTGGTTGTCGCTGACAACAGTGCGTACATTATCGGCAGATGCCGTGCCGTCAACGGATGCACCTCGAATGCTTAATACGGAACCCAGCTTTTGATCGCTGCCGTTGTTCACGCGTGTGCTGGTGCCTTGGTTAGTATTGCCTGTAATGGTTATCGGATCCTGCATCACTGAATTCAACTTAGTCAGAGCATCCTTAACATTGCCCACCCTCTCTAGGGTTGTGCCGTCAGCACGCTGAATTTCGTATACGGGGTCTGTAATCGAACCGTCTGCTTCATTGAATTGGCCACCTAATACACGGACAGTATCACGCAGCTGGCTAACCGCTACTGCATCCGTATTTGCCGTACCTTTGGCAAGATTGGTAACACGGGTAGGTGTGGCAGTTTGCGGATCCACGGCATTCAAGGCGCTGATAGTAATATCTTTACCATCATATTTCGTTTTATCTTTAGCCTTTTCAAAGTGAACGGTACCATCAGGATCAACTTTGCGGATAAGCTGCTCACCGGCACTATTCACATAAGAGAATGGCGAGTTTGCCTCTACAAGCGTTTGGTTCTCGACAATAATGTCTTCCATTGCTCTTTTCAGTTGAGCCATATTGACAGCATCACGATCTTGTTCGCCTTCGGCAACGCCGGTAATTTTCTGATTACCCGCATCCAAGCCGACAGCGCTTACTTTGCCTTTAAAGGTAGGCGCATCAGCCAGCTTAATTGTGATGGTGCCATTGCCGTCGTTGCTGGTAATTAAATTGTCGGCAGAAGCGGCGCCATTGAAATTACCCGCTTTAATGGCCATAGTCGAACCCAATACGCGCGTACTGTTTTGACCGTCATCAGCGCTGAATGTAATCGGTTTCACGATTTCATCGTTGAGGTTGGTCAATGCCTCCTGAACGGTATTTACCGACTGCTTAGCTTGGCCGTCTGCCGATTTGGTTGCAAAAGACGGTGGGGTATAAGTGTTGGTAACAGGATCATATTTACCGCCCAAGGCTTGCATATTGCCTTCAACATTCTTATTCACGCCTTTCAGTTGCGCCATATTTACGGCATCCTGATCATCCTGGCCGGCGGTTACTCCGGCAATTCTTCCGCTGCCTTCCGTATTTACTACAACATTGCCGAAGGTTGGGCTTTCAGCCAGCTCAATCAACATCTCGCCGTTGTTGCCTACTTCGGTGCGGATATTTTTGCTCGAAGCATTAGCCGTTGCAGCCAAGCCGCCTTTCACAGTGAAGGTATCCCCCAAACGCTTGGCTGTATTACCAGTGTTGCCAGCAAAATTAATCGGTTTTTGGATTTCAGTACCAATATTGTTCAACGCATCCTGAACGGTAGATACACCGTCGTATTTGCTGCCGTCCGCTTTGGTAACCACCCAAGAAGGCGCTGCCACAGTTCCCGTGTTCGGGTTTACCGGCACACCCAGAGCTTCGGCAATCGGGTTCAGCTGTGATACGTTTACCGCATCCTCTGCCTGTTTACCGGCTGCAACATTACTGATAGCTTTGTTATTGGCATTCAAACCGGCATCGCTAACGTAAGTTTTACCGTTAACTTTCACACCATTGCCATCCAAAGTAACCGCATCTACGCCTGTGCCCGCAACCACGCTGTTGAAGTTCACATCGGCTTTAGTGGCTACGCTAACGGTTTTGCCGGTTTGGGTAAGCTTAATGTTGCTACCCGCATCTACAGTAATCGTTTCACCGGCTTTAACCACAGCCTCTTTGTTGTTGCTAACTTCTCCGCCACCATCATTGGAAGTGTTCAGTTTAAAGCCTTGGGCAACATGTTTGATGGCTTCATTTACCGTATTCTGACCGGTACCACCGATATCTGATATCGCAACATTACCGTCTGCGCCGACCGCCGCATTACCACCCAAAGTTTGGGCGATGCTGTTGGCCGTACCGTATAGCTGGCTGCCGTTTACCGCATCTTTACTGCTGTCGCTAACATTGCCTTTAGCAATATTGGTTACTTTCTTGCCGCCGTTATTCAGGCCGGATGTCGTAAGTTTTACAGCATCGGAACCGTCAACCGGCTGAATGGTGACGCCGTCACCGTTTACAGTGGTTTGATTGCCGGCTCCATCTGTAAATTGCGCGCTGGTCAGACCGGTTAAGTCTTTCGCCAGATCGAAAGTTACGTTGTCGCTGGTTGCCGTTTTGCTGATCACAATGTTGTTATCATTGCTGCTCAAGTCGACCGTATTACCTGGCGCAACTTTGCTGCTGTTGGCACCTTCGGCAGACAGATTCCAGGCTGCACCCACGCTCGTATTAATCGCACGGATGGCCGCATCGATATTGTTTTGGCCTGTACCTCCAATATCGTTATTGGTAAACGTGCCGCTATCCGGATTGTAAACGGTTGAACCGCCCACAATGCTTTCAACACCTTTACCCGCTTTATATAACTGGCTGCCGTTTACTGCTTCTTGACTGTTGTTATTCACAGCACCTTCAGACAGGCCTGTAATCTTACCTGCGCCATCTGCATTGATAGTAAGGTTGCCAAATTGCGGACGCTCGGCCAATTCAATCTGCATCACACCATTATCTACTTTTGTGCGGATGTTTTGTGTTGATGCCGCCGCTGTGTCACCCAAACCGCCTTGAATGTTTAAGGTATCGCCTAAGTGTTTCTCGGTTTGACCGATATTGCCGGCAAAGGTAATCGGTTTTTGAATTTCCTTGCCTACATTGGTCAATGCTTCTTGCACAGTCGATGCCGGCGCATACGGTGTGCCGTTTGCCTGCGTAACCGTAAATGAAGGCGCAGCAACTGTACCGGACGCCGCATCAACATTCATACCTAAGGCCTGTGCAATCGGCGTCAGCTGGGATACATTAACTGCATCAGTATTTTTGGTACCCGCGGCAACATTACCTACTTTGGTTGCAACCGTTGTTTGCGGTTTATTCGGATTCAAAGCGGCTATCGTAATATCGTTGCCGGCATAAGGTTGATTATCTTCAGCAGTTACAAACGTAACCTGCCCTTGTTTATTCACTTTGCGGATCAATTGCTTGCCATCACCGTTGACATACGAGAACGGTGAGTTGGCTTCAACCACGGAAAGATTGGATACCGATAAATCTTTCAACGCATCTTGCAACTGTTTAACGTTTACCGCATCGCTATCCTGATTACCTGCCAACACATTGGCAATTTTGTTACCACCGTTGTCCAAGCCATTTTCAGACAGGCGTACCTGTTGGTGTCCGGCAGGTGCAATATTTATGCCATTGCCATTAACAGTGGTTGTGTTGCCTGTACCGTCAGTAAATGCAGCGCTGGTCAGGCCGGTCAGATTTTTAGCCAGCTTAACATTTAATGTGTTGTTACCATCAGATTCCACTGCGATATTGTTATCGCTCAGTTCCCCTGTTGCCCCGCCTTTCACAAATACTTCTTTGCCCAGTTGACGTGTTAAGTTAGTACCCTTATCACCGCCGAAAGTTAAAGGCTTCTGGATTTCTTCACCGATATTGTCTAATGCAGTTTGAATAGTCGACACGCCATTGTGTTTGCTGCCGTCAGTTTTAGTGACAACAAAATTCGGCGCATTAACGATACCGGTTGTCGGATTAACGCTTACATCCATCGCTTGGACTAACGGTGCCAATTGCGAAACATTAACAACCTCTTTTTCCGTCTTACCTGCGGCTACATTAGCGATCACTTTATCGTTGGCATTCAAGCCAGCATTGCTGATATAGGTGCTGCCGCCTACTTTGACACCATCATTACCCAATTCAACCTGGTTATCGCCTTTACCCGCAGTTACGTCGTCAACTGTAATATTTTTCGCCAAGTCGAAAGTTACATTGTTTGAGTCTCCCGTTTTATTGATAACGATATTGCTGTCGGTATTACTCAAATCAACGGTGTCATTTGGAGCTACCTTGGTGCCATTTACTTTCTGAGCAGTCAAGTTCCAACCTACATTAGCAGAAGTGTTGATAGCACGAATGGCTTCATCTATCGAGCCTTTACCTGTACCACCAATATTATTGTTCGTATATGTGCCAGTATCGGGATCAAACTTGGTGGCGCCACCAACGATGCTTCTTACACCTTCTCCTTGCTTATACAGCTGATCGCCGTTTACCGCTTCTTTGCTGTCATTTAACACTTCACCTGGAGCAACATTGGTAATCTTGTTACCACCGTTATCTAAACCGTTTTCAGATAGGCTTAAAGATGCTTTACCGTTAGCAGGAGTGATGAAAATACCGTTGCCGCGAACAATTGTGCTGTTACTTGAGTCATCAGTAAATGCAGCGCTGGTTAAATTGGTCAATTGTTTAGCCAGTTTGACTTCCAACGTGTCTCTCGTATTAGAAACCACCGCAATATTGTCATCACTTAACTGGCCTCGTGCACTGCCTTTAATAAACACTGTACTACCTAATTTACGCGTGAAATTAGCACCTTGGTCACCACCAAAGGTCAACGGCTTGTTGGCTTGCTCATTAACGGCTTTAATCGCATTGTGCATATTATCTGCACCAGTACTACCAATATCAGACATCGTAATATTGCCGCTTGCATCCATAGTGGCATTGCCGCCCAAAACATTGGTAATACTTTTACCAACATTGCCCAGAGCCTGTTGTGTCATATAAAGCTGACTACCATTGATAGCATCAGTACTATCCTCATTGATACGACCTGCTGCTACATTAGTGATAGTTCGTTTAACATTTTTGCTGCCCACACTAACTGTAGCTACTGGATTAATACCAGCAAAATTACCATAACTAATGTTATTAACCTCAGCTGATAATGTACTTTCAGCTGCTTCACTAACAGAATCTGCGCCCAAAGCAACATCTTTAGTATTATTAGCTTTACTATTACTACCAATAGCAAGGCTACTCTCACCAGAAGCAATCGCCCCTGTTCCTGGCAACTTACTATTATTAACAGAATCTGATCCAGTAAGAGACGTCGCACCAATAGCAATAGCATTAGCTGCATTGGCACGAGCGCCCGCACCAAGAGAAACAGCAGCCTCACCTTTTGCTTCTGTATTTGCTCCCATTGCAATGGTATTGTTGAAATTTAAAGGAGCAGCACTCGTACCACTACCAGCTTGCTTACCAATAGCAATATTATTATTGCCATTAACATAACTACCAGCTTCAATCAAACCGGCAAAATTATCTGCTCCCTGTACATATTGTCCCGAACGTGAACCAAATGCATAGTTTGTATTACCTACGACACCTAGGCCTGCTGCATTGCCAATAGCTACGTTTTCGGTGCCTGTTACGTTTTTGCCTGCATCATGCCCAACACTAACACCCAATCTATTATTATGAGAATTAGCGCCTGCATTCGTGCCGATAGAAACAGCTAAAGAAGCATTATTTCCAGCGAAGAAGCCAAATGCTACTGATTGATCCCCTCCCGCTGTCGCTTTGTAACCAGCAGCTAATGATCGTTCTGTAGCTTCACTATATGCCCCCACGGCAATACCGTCTTGATTACCTGTGACTTGCGCTCCATTACCAATGGCCAACGCATTACGTCCTTGAGCATTCGCTGCCCCACCAATAGCAATGGCTGGGCCATATTTTTCAGCCCTTACATCGTTTCTATCTGCCTTAGACAAAGGATGGTTACCAACCCCATTAGCAGTAGCATTTTGCCCAATAGCAATATTCCCATCCAACACCGCCTGAGCAGATGTACCGATCGCTATGCTATTATCCTTTCCCGCTCGCCCTTTTGATCCGATAGCAATAGCATTTTTACCATTAGCTTGAGTATTAGTTCTTCCATCAAATTCAGTAATTGATCTATTTGAAACCGAAGAGGGAATAACATGAGAACTACCGATGGCAATAGACTGATGGCCATTTGCCTGTGCAGAATGGCCTATTGCCAAACTGCCTTTCCCTTTTGCCCAAGCTACTGTGCCAATTGCCATTGCATAGTCGTCTGTTGCCGCAGCCTGTCGCATCATTGCCAAAGCATTAAATCCTGATGCTAAGCTTGCAGTACCGATTGAAGTGGCTCCTGTATTAATTGCTTTAGAGAAACTCCCGAATGCCAATGATGACCCGCTTCTTGATTGTGCATGATCTCCAATAGCAATATTTCCATAACCCCTTATTCCATCATAATCAGTTGCCGCTGCATTAGCATATCTTCCGATTGCAATTCCTTCTGCAGCAGTTCCTGCTGGAGAATAGAATCTTCCACTTGAAGGCCCTATTTTATTTGAGTCAACGTAAGATAAGTTACCTGGATTTTTATAATTTAATATCCCTGCTGCCTCCTTCTTAGGATCAACTACTGCTGCATCCTCCCCTTCATTTTTGGTAATACCTTCCTCTGTTACAGTATTAAAAGCAATAGCCGCATAAGCATTACCCGAAAAGCCAAAAGTCATGCAAACCAGCAATGAAATAACACGCAGCGATGTTTTGATTCCCTCAAAACATGTGGAAACTCTATTTATATCCCTGCTTCCTCCCGCAGGCTTCCCCTTAGCATTCTCAATTTCCGAAACCGCTACCCATGCTCCCAAAGCGTCATTCCAAATACTGCGATAACTCTTATTCATAATGTGTTTTTCCTAATTAATTTATATAAACCAGCATATCTAAAAATTTCAAACTGACATTTATTGTCACTTAACGACAAAATACAACTTTAGTTTTTATACCTTAGATAATAATATTTGAAGATACATAAAAACCGGTTATACATTAAAACATCCGATTATCGATATATCATTGCCTTAAATATTCGTATTTTTACGTTTCTTAAAAAAATTATTCAAATATAAACATGCAATTCCAATGCCAGAATCGTAATTCGACTGATAAATATTGCACAATTATGCTTAAATCATATTCATTCTGAAAATTCAAAGCATTGCAAATAAATCAAATGTCATTTATTTAAAGGAAAACCATCACCTTAAAAACAATCCGGGCCAACATTAATAAGTATTTCAGGTGCCCTCTGAAGAAAACATTTAAATATTACATTCGAAGCAACATTCAACTCTTCAAAACGGTGATCCGGCAGAGGTTCGAGAAACATCTAAACGTGAATACTCTTAAACTGCCTCTCAAAAGTTTCTCCTTTCAACGCAAAGAACTGTAAATATCAAATAGATAAGTAGTGCAGCAGGTAAAAAGAGGTATAGGCGGTTGCAGGGGAATCGGCAGATGTTTAGCATGCAGCCATCTTGGTAAACGGTTGTGTTCTGCAATGCGCAATCCGAAGCGAAGGAGTTTTTTATGAACAAATCCAAAACCGTGCTGCTCACCGGCATCATGGCTCTGTTTTCTGCCAGCGTAATGGCGGCGGAACTGCCGGGCGAAATCTACAAGCCCCGCGGTGCGGAAGTGGTTAAGGCGGACGATCAGGGTAATGGAGAGTTTGAAGCGGAATTCAGGCTGCACGGAAACGGTAACAGTGTTAAAAACTTGGCCGATCAAGTGCGTGCTCATGCGAAGCGGCATGGCTTCAACGTGATTGAAGCTAAGGTAAAAGCGGGAGATGCGGATTTGAAATTCAAGCGTCGTAATCAGGAATTGGACGTGTCTATCGAACAGATAGAGCAAGGTATGATTCAGTATAAGGCTGATTTGGATACAGATAAGCCCTAAGTATCCGGCCGTTGATGTTGCTCTTGCACGAATCGATGAGGCCGTCGAGGCCGTCTGAAACCGTGTTTTCAGACGGCCTTCCTCCACGGCGGCTTTGCGAAAACCATGCGTTTCGCGTATGATTACAGGCGGCAACAAACGATAAAAAACACTTTTGCAACCGGCTTTCGAAGCTGAGATTCGGTTGCAAAAGTATTTTTATATTCAGAGAATGATTATGTTAACAGGTATCCCTTTACCTAAAGACACCGTTCGCCCGCCCGAAACGGTGTTGGTCAATATCACGCCGCAGGAAACGCGGGTGGCGATGCTGGAAGAAAATAATATCTGTGAGCTGCACATTGAGCGCAACAGCGGCCACGGTTTGGTGGGCAATATTTATTTAGGGGTGGTTCGCCGCGTTTTGCCGGGCATGCAGAGTGCTTTTGTCGACATCGGTTTGGAGCGTGCCGCTTTCCTTCATATCGTAGACGTATTGGAACAACGCCGTAATCCCGAAGAAACTCAGCGCATCGAGCATATGCTGTTTGAAGGCCAATCGGTACTGGTGCAGGTGATTAAAGACCCGATCAATACCAAGGGTGCACGCCTTTCCACCCAGATTTCCCTTGCCGGCCGCTTTCTGGTGCATCTGCCGCAAGAAGAGCATATCGGCATTTCGCAGCGCATTGAAGACGAAAGCGAACGCAACGGCCTGCGCGACCGTCTCAACAACCTGCTTCCCGAAAATGCCTGCCGCGGCTATATCATCCGCACCAGTGCGGAAACGGCAACCGATGCCGAATTGCAGGCCGATATCGATTATCTGACCAAAGTATGGGAAAACATTCTGCATCAATCCAAAACCCAGCCGCCTGAAACGCTGCTGTATCAGGATCTGCCGCTCAGCTTACGCGTATTGCGTGATTTGTTCAGCGAAAACACCCGTGAAATTCTGGTCGATTCCAAAGAAAACTATCTGCGTATGCGCGAATTCGCCGAGCAGTATGTGCAAGGAGCCACGGATAAAATCACCTTGTTCAAAGGCGAGCGGCCGCTGTTTGAAACCCACAATGTTGAGCAGGAAATCAACCGTTCCCTGCAACCGCGCGTCAACCTCAATTTTGGCAGCTATCTGATTATCGAATCCACCGAAGCGATGACTACGATAGATGTGAATACCGGCGGATTTGTAGGTGCGCGCAATTTTGAAGAAACCATTTTCAGAACCAATCTCGAAGCCTGCCACACCATCGCCCGCGAACTGCGGCTGCGGAATCTGGGCGGCATCATCATCATCGATTTTATCGACATGCTGTCGGAAGAGCACCGCGAAGCCGTGTTGCAGGAGCTGGCCAAAGCCCTGAGCTTCGACCGCACCCGCGTTACCCTCAACGGCTTTACCAGCTTGGGCTTGGTCGAGCTGACCCGCAAGCGCACACGCGAAAATCTGAACCAAGTGTTGTGCGAGCCCTGCCCTTCCTGCCAAGGTCGAGGCCGTCTGAAAACACCGCAAACCGTGTGCTATGAAATCCAACGCGAAATCGTGCGCGAGGCCCGCCGGTATGATGCGAAAAGTTTCCGCATCCTTGCTGCACCGAATGTGATCGATCTGTTTCTCGACGAAGAGTCGCAATCGCTTGCCATGTTGATCGACTTTATCGGCAAGCCCATTTCGCTGGCGGTGGAAACGGCTTATACGCAAGAGCAATACGATATTGTGCTGCTGTAAAGCCACAGGCCGTCTGAAAACGGTTCTTCAGACGGCCTGAAGCATTCTGCCACTGATGGCGAACCCCATTCAGCTTTCAACTTTCTAAGCCCTCTGTCTGGTGCTAAAATCCTGACCCATCAGACAAAACAAACCACAGGCCGTCTGAAGAACCGTTTTCAGACGGCCTGACAACAACGGAACAGCCATGACCCCGCCCTGCCCGCTCTGCCACCCCGAAAACGAAGACGTATTGCTGCAAAACGAACACTTGCGCGTGATTGCCGTACACAACGAGCCGAACGCACCGGCGTTCTGCCGCGTTATCTGGCAGCGGCATACGGCGGAAATGACCGACCTGCTCCCCGCCGAACGCCAAGAACTCATGGATATGGTGTACCGCGTAGAAGCGGCCATGAGACAAGTGCTGCGCCCCGTTAAAATCAATCTGGCCAGCTTGGGCAATGTCGTGCCGCACCTGCACTGGCATGTGATCGCCCGCTTTGAAAACGATGCCAACTTCCCCGCTCCCATCTGGGCGGCGGCGCAACGTGAAGCGGGCATGACACTGCCGGACGGCTGGGCACAGCAGGTAAAAACACTGCTTCAGGCCGTCTGAATACATTGAACACCAGCAAACAAGGAAAACTTATGACCTGGCAACCTTCGCGACGTAATTTTCTGAAAGCATCCGCCGCCGCGGCAGGTGCAGGCATTCTCACGGCCTGCGGCAGCAGCGGAACCACCCAGCCAACCACCCAATCGACCAAAGCCAAACCCGTGCAACCCAAACGTATCCCCCCCCGCTCCGGCGACAACGTGCTGCGTGTCGTCGCTCCATCCGGATTCGCCGACAACAGCAGCCGCACCGAAACCGGCCTCACCCGTCTTTACAACGCCGGCTTTACCGTAACCAACCAGCAAGCGGGTTACCGCCGCTACCAGCGTTTCGCCGGCACCGATGCCGAA
Source organism: Neisseria sp. MVDL19-042950 (assembly GCF_030504625.1). Lineage (GTDB taxonomy): Bacteria > Pseudomonadota > Gammaproteobacteria > Burkholderiales > Neisseriaceae > Neisseria. Next base: position 57,602 of record NZ_JAUKWH010000013.1, read on the forward strand.
CGTATCGCCGACTTCCAAGATGTCGCCGCCGGCCGCGTCGCCACGCCCAAAGTATTGATGGGGCTGCGTGGCGGTTACGGTGCCGCACGCCTGTTGCCGCATATCGACTTCGAACGGCTCGGTGCAAAAATGCGCGAACGCGGCACCTTATTTTTCGGTTTCAGCGATGTCTGCGCCATCCAGCTCGCATTATTGGCTAAAGGCAACATGAGCAGCTTTGCCGGCCCCATGGTATACAGCGAGTTCGGCAAACCCGTGCCCAGCGTTTATACCATGGAATCGTTCATCCGCGGCACCACCGACACCGAAAACACCTTGAGCATTTCCGCCATCCAGCGCAGCGGCGTAAATGCCGAAGGCACATTCTGGGGCGGCAACCTGAGTGTTATCGCTTCACTGGTGGGCAGCCCGTATCTGCCCGATATCCAAGGCGGCATTCTGTTTTTGGAAGATGTGAGCGAACAGCCCTACCGTATCGAGCGCATGCTGCAAACCCTGCATCTGGCCGGCATTCTTTCCAAACAGCGGGCGATTGTGTTCGGCGATTTCCGCATGGGCACAATCCGCGACGTGTACGACAGCAACTACAATTTCTCATCGGTAATCAACACCGTCAGCCGTGTTGCCAAAGTGCCGGTGCTGACCGGCTTTCCGTTCGGTCATATTGCCAACAAAGCCACCTTCCCGCTGGGTGCGCATGCCAAAATCCGTAGCACATCAAACGGCGGCTATTCGGTTACGTTCAGCGGCTACCCCACCCTCAACCCCTCCGGTCTGGTGCTTGACGCACTGCTGCCGCCTCCGGCTTACCAACCCATCGAAACCGTGGTGGAAGACCCTGTAACGGAATAACCCTCCATATGGCAAATATGGCAAGAGGCCGTCTGAAAACCTTTTCAGACGGCCTCTTGCCATTAGGCCTTATCCTCTCCCGCGTCGAAAACATCAAGGCTTCTCTTGCCGCCCTGCTTCGTCCGCATCACGGGCACGGGTTTCAAACTCCGCCAACGTGATGTTGAGGGTATCCAAACACGGATGCATGATTTTATCGATTGCCGCATTCACTTCATTCCGATTCAAACGCGTCGGGCGGTAAACGAAGAATTTAAACAAGTCGCTCAACTCAATCGAAGCGGCATTGGTTTTCAATACCCAACCTTGTTTGCCGTGATACACATAACCGTGGCGGGCAAGTTTTTCAAGCAGTTCGCCCAATTCATCGTAGCCCATGTTGATGTGCGGCCGGAAATCCTGCACCTTCAATGACGAGCCTTTCTTCTGAGCCTCGTGAAGCAGCAGCAGGATTTTCAACACATCGTCGAAACGGCCGCGCACATCGAAACTGCGCCGGAACGCCTCGCCCTGCCAATAGGAAAGTGAAGCCGTCAGCACCGCGCCCGACAACACTAGCATCCACAATAAATTCAGCCACAACAGAAAAAACGGAATGGCGGCAAACGCGCCGTAAATCAGCGTGTAGCCGTTAAACGTACTCACATACCATGCAAAACCGTAGCGGGCGGTTTCCAACAACAGAGCCGTCAGCATCGCACCGACAAAGGCATGTCGCGCGGGCACGAAACGGTTGGGCACCAACCGGTAAAGCAACCACAGCAACACTGTGGTAAACGCTATCGAAAACGACACCCGCAAAACACCGGCAAACAACGGAAAACTCTCGCCAAAACGGCTGTAAGTGAGCAGCGAAGACCATAACGACAGCCCGATACCCAAAGTAACCGGCCCGAACGTGAGCAACGCCCAATACACCAGAAACTGCATCCACAGCGGCCGCTGCGTGCTCACGCGCCAGATGCGGTTGAATGTTTGGTCGATGGTTTGGATCAGCATCAGCGACGTTACCACCAGCATAATGATACCGATGGCCGTGAGCTTGCTGGCCTTGGATTGGAAGTCGTTGATATATTCAAACACCGTATCCGCACCTTGCGGCACGATGGTACGGTTGACGAAATGCACGAAAGCATCGGAAAGATTGTCGAACATCGGAAACGCCGACACCACCACCAGCGTAACCGTCAGTACCGGCACAAGCGCCAGCAGAGTGGTAAAGGTGAGACTGGCGGATACCTGCGGCACACGCACCTCATTAAAGCGTTTGTACAAAAACCATACGAATCCGCTCAGGCGCGATTTACGGAAATCTTGCCACCACGATAAATTCGGCATAATCTTCCTTAGTTTTCAAATGAAGCGCCATTGTAACGGAAAGCCCTTATGAACCCAAATCCGATAAAAATTCTCGTTTTATACTATTCGCAACACGGCGGCACGCTGAACCTCGCCCGCCAAATCGCCCGCGGTATCGAAAGCGTGGAAGGTTGCGAAGCCGTGTTGCGCACCGTACCGAAAGTATCTGCCGTGTGCGAAGCCGTGGAAAATGACATTCCCGCGGAAGGCGCACCTTATGCCGCCGCCGAAGACTTAAAAACCTGCTCCGGTCTGGCCTTGGGCAGCCCCACCCGCTTCGGCAACATGGCCGCCGCGGTCAAATATTTTCTCGACGGCACCATCCCGCAATGGTTGGGCGGCGAGCTGATCGGCAAACCGGCCACCGTGTTCACCAGCTCGTCCACCCAACACGGCGGGCAAGAATCCACTCTTCTGAGCATGATGCTGCCGCTGCTGCACCACGGCATGATTATCAACGGGATACCGTTTAGCGAAGCCGCATTAAGCTGCACCCAAACCGGCGGCACACCCTACGGCGCATCCCACGTTGCCGGGCATGATGGCAAGCCGGAGCTGAGCAAAGACGAGCAGCAGATCGCCTTTACCCAAGGCAAGCGTCTGGCCGAACTGGCTTTGAAGTTGGCCCGATAAAACCAAGATGTATTTTCAGACGGCCTCCGCCGGATGAACACCGAGAGGCCGTCTGAAAAACAGTACCGGCGTGCCCAAACGCTTATCAAAGCAAACGTGCCGCCAAACTGCCGCTGATCCGACACCATTTTCAACCATTCTTCCAAATACCTCAAAACAGGAGATCGCTCATGACACCTTTACCGAGCAAACCCGCGCTGGAAACCGCGTTAAACCACCGTTCCATCCGCAAATTCACCGGAGAAGCAATTGCTCCCGACATGCTGGATGCCGTCTTAAAAGCAGGTCAGGCAGCCTCTACTTCGAGCTTCTTGCAGTCCACCCATATCATCCGCGTTACCGATGCCGACATGCGCAAACAGCTCCGTGCCGTCAGCGCAAACCAGCACTATATCGAAACCTGTGCCGAGTTTCTGGTGTTCTGCATCGACTTCGCCAAACACAAACACATCGCCCCCGATGCCCAAACCGACTGGACGGAAATGACACTGATGGGTTCGGTAGACGCGGGCATCATGGCGCAAAATGTGCTGTTGGCGGCGGAATCGCTGGGCTTGGGCGGAGTATATATCGGCTGCCTGCGCGACGACATCAACGCCACCGACAGCATCCTCAACCTGCCCGACAACGTCGTGCCACTGTTCGGCCTGTGTTTGGGCCATCCCGCGCAAGAACCGCTGATGCGCCCGCGCCTGCCTACCGAATGCGTGGTATCCGAAAACGGCTACCGCGGTTTGGACGATACGGTCTACACCGAATACAACGCCGTGGTTAAAGACTATTACAAACGCCGCAGCAATCTGGATTTGGATTTTACCCGACAAGTACGCGACACTTTGTGCCATGAAGTGCGCCCCGAAGTGCTGCCGTTCTTGCAACGCAAAGGCCTGGCGAAACGATAATTTGCTGCCAAGCAACAAAGAGGCCGTCTGAAAATATTCAGACGGCCTCCCGCATATTTGCCCGATGCTTATTGTTGCAACTGCTGTTGGGCAGCGCGTACTTTTTCTTGATCGGGATTAATCAAAATTTCCACACGGCGGTTTTTCGCACGGCCTTCAACAGTATCGTTACCGGTGATAGGTTGGCGCGAACCGTAACCGATGGTGCTCAAACGCGAAGCTGCAACACCGCGTTGGTTCAAATAATCGGCAACCGCTTGGGCACGGCGGCGCGATAAAGGCTCGTTGATCCGATCGTTACCGGTGTTGTCAGTATGGCCGGCAACCGTCAGGGTGGTGTCGGGATATTGCACCAACGTTTGTGCAGCTTTGCTCAGCGCGTCCATTGCATTACCGCTCAAAGCCGAGCTGTTGGTGGCAAAAGTTACGTTTTCAGGCATCACCAATTTGATCTGGTTGCCTTGGCGTTGCACTTCCACGTCGGTGTTGGCCAAACTTTCACGCAATTTCTTCTCTTGGTAGTCCATGTAGCCGCCGATACCCGCACCCACCGCACCACAAGCCAAAGCCGAATTACGAGCACCTTTACCGCCGTGAGTGAGTGCACCGACAATGCCGCAAACAGCCGCACCGCCCAAACCATATATGGCGGTTTTACTGGCTTTCGGTTGGCCGGTGGTCGGATCGGTTACACAGCCTGCCAATGCCAGCACGCCGCTCATGGTCAATACGGTTAGGGGTTTCAACACTTTCATGGTATTTCCTTTCAATGTAAATCAGTTGTTTGGTCTGATTGTTCTGTTACGGCACCGGCCGTACTCTGCAATCCACTATATAGAACATCATTCAGGCTTAAAAGTTTGCTTAACTTGATATTACACAGGCAATCAGTCGCTAACCTTTTCTATCGTTTCAGGCCGTCTGAAAATAAAGAACCGTGTCTTTTCCGATACAGGCCATTTACTGTTTATTTCCCCGCCCGCGCAGATTGAGGCGACGCACCAGCATAAATTTAATCCTTAACCGCACATCATAGCCCACGGAACCAAACCCTAAAACAAACAATACGGCAGCCACAGGCAAAGCAAAATGGTGCCCCACCGTATGATATCCCCATGCACCGACTACCCCGCCCAGCAGAAAAGCGATCATCAATCCGGCAAACAGCTTAGCTTTAGGCTTGTTCACATGTACATGCGGCAACTTGGGATTATCACTGCGGCGATAATACAACATCTTCGAGATTTCAATACCCAAATCGGTAGCCGTACCGGTCATATGGGTAGAACGTATCGCTCCGCCCGAAAGAATCGTCATCACCGTATTGTGCATGCCCATAATGAAACACAGCAGCAACATGGCAACCGAAGGCATTTCATTCCCTCCCCATTTCAAAGCCGTTACCCCTATCAAGCCGAACAGCAACAGATACACCGCTTCCAACCACATCGACAAACCGAAACTGCCTCGAAAACGCTGCCGTTTCGTCCACAAAATCACCCAACTGGAATGAGCCGCTCCCAAGATAAACGACACAACTCCCAACATGGCCACACTCACGGCCTTCCATTCCCCTAAGTAAGCCATATCAGCCGCATACGACATCTCGCCCGTAACATGCGAAGTGTAACGCGCCACTGCAAAAAAACCGCCCGCATTAATGGCCCCCGCCAACAAAGCCATCACATAGCCGAGCACACGAAAACGCACATCGCTGATATGGTGTTCGTGAAGATACGGCTTATCAGCCTGCCAAAACGGGGGACGATGGCTTCTGACACGGCGGACTCGACGGGAATCGTTTTTCTGTTTTTCCATACAGGTTCAAAAATTTTGGAAAGGCAAAACCGTTTTTCGGCTTCCATACCGACTGGCAAATATAGCGGGCAGGCCGAACAATATAGCCAGCCAATGTCCTCGAATGCTCGGGGTTTCAAGGTTATAGCCGGCTTATTTGTTATATTGTACAAGGCCGTCTGAAAAAAGAAAGCAGAGCAGATTGAAAGGATAGAAATAGAATAAAAAGCCGTCTGAAAAAGGTTTAACCAAAGTCAAAACCTTTTTCAGACGGCCTTTTATTAAAATACCAGTCAGCGGGGGTTATTTTTTACCCACACCCTTCTGCCAATCGGAAATATTCTTACGTATAAATGCCAATTGCTTTTTATAACGACGGCAATGCGGGCAAAAAGCCAAATGTAGCAAGAGCAGGCTGCGTTCACTCAGAGTCAGTTTTCGATCCTGCTCCTCTGAAAGTAACACACAAGCTTGCTTGCAATTCAACATAGTATATTTCTCCCTTAATAATTGTTATTGGTTCAAATTAAACCAATTATTATTCGTTCAGATCAAACCAACGGTGCTGCAAACAATTTCTCAAACCGTTTCTGGCCCGATGCAAAATAACGTAACAGTTGTCTTTACTAATGTCAAAGCGGCTACAAATTTCTGTTATTTCCAAGCCCATGATCTCGCGCAAATAAAAAATCTGTGCAGTATCTTCAGGCAACCCCTGCATGCAGTTTTCCAACGTACGGAAAAAATCCTGCTGTCGGGTAAACTCTTCAGGGGCTTCCCGCCATTGCTGCGGGCTAGCGGATGCAAACCAATGACCGGTTTCATCAAAACATTCATTGTATGCACTATCAATGGCTGCATTTTCTTCTTGTAGCCCTTCAATGCTGACAATATTTTTCTTACTGCGGAAATAATCAGTAATTTTGTTTTTAAGGATGGTCATCACCCACGTTTTCAAACCCGCATCGCCACGAAACTGGCCATACTTATCAATAGCAGCAGCCAATGTCTCTTGCACAATATCTTCGGCAAGATGATCATCACGCAGCTGGATACGGGCAAAACGCAAAATATCAGGTTGTATCGAAGTGAGTAGCTTCTTGAAATTTTCCATTTTGGGATTTGAGTTTTTAATCAAGTAGCGTATTGTAAAACTTTTGCCACTTTATGACGACTTTTTTCTCATCTCCGCAAGATGGTATTTCTCCATATTTACACATGGACAGGTAATAATACGCCTGCTTCAACCCAACCGTTTATACTTTTTCTTAACCATGCTTCAATGTCTTGTCCATCTAACATTTCTTTCAGATTGCTTAAAACATTGACGAACGTATCACTTTGTTTGCTGAAGTGCTCCAATAAAAACAAATCCGCGTCTTCTACTGAACGGTAATACACTTCATTATCAAGGTTACGCCAAGTCAATACTATGCTCGGCTCCTCTTCGATACTTTCCAAATGACTGTCAACAAAATTGCAACTGTAATGGCTAATTCGAGCAGCCGGAGCCCATGATAATAGCGTGCTGCCATCCCACTTGCCGTCTGAAACAGGCTGAACCGTGGTTTCAGCATGAAGCAAAGCCGTTTCGAAATCCATCATTTCCAACACATTATCGGGCAAGCGTTGTGCTCCTTCCCTAGTGCGTGCGTAATCGAGAAATTGCGCGGGAATATCATTAAAAAACGGTGATTCAGGGCGCGCCTCAATCAAAAAACGGTTTTGCAACTCCTGCCAGAGATCGGCATCTGCAAATTCGCTACTATCACTGAAGCACAGATCTAGAAAACTACGTAAATTATTCCGTACCAAACGGGTATACACGGCAAGGCGTTCAAAAGCGATACCTTCCGGTGCCGGTAATGACGGATCACGTACATGGTCAGCTAAAACAGATTGAAAATCCGCACTACTCATAGGTGTTGTTAAAACACTACGCTGCTGCATGACGAGCCTCCTCTGCTTGTTGTTGAATAGCAGCAATACGGGCGACTTCAGCTTCAAGTTCAGCAAACGGAGGGAAATTACTATCTCGCTCCAATAATGTAGGCACACTGTGCGGTAGTTTATAGCAAGTATAGGCAAATAAATCCCAAACATCGGCACAAACAGGCTGCCCATGTGTATCTATCAACAGGTTTTCATTTTCTTCATCATGCCCTGCCATATGCATATAGCACACACGACTTAAATCAGTACGATTGATATAGTCATGCGGCTGCACGATGCCGTGGTTAACAGCATTTACGTAAACATTATTCACATCAAGATGGATATCACAATCTGCTTCACGTACAACAGCATTCAGAAAATCAACTTCGTCCATTTCTGCAATCGGGCTATGGGCATAGTAAGAGGTATTTTCTATTGCAATACGTTGCTCAAGAATATCCTGTACTAAACGGATACGAGCAGCAGTATGGTGCACAGACTCTTCAGTGAAAGGTAGAGGCAGCAGATCATAAACATGACCATGATGACTGCAATAACTCAAATGTTCAGAAAAGAAGTTAATATCGTATTGTCGTAGAAATGCCTTAACTTGTCTTAAAAAGTCAATTTGCAAAGGATCTTGCCCACCCAATGATAAAGATAAACCATGGCAAGCAATAGGGAAGCGTTCAGCAACCGCATCAAATTTTTTACGGGCAGCTCCCCCCATTCTCAACCAGTTTTCAGGGGCGATTTCAATAAATTGAATCGCACTGGTTTCGAGATTCAGATTGAGAAAGTTATCAGCCATACTACGTTTATAGCCTAAACCCGCCCCATGTAAGGTTTTCATTTTGTGCTCCTTGAAAAATGGATATGTCCGTATCAAAATGCTTACTGTATCATACCCAAACACATTGATAGAGAAATACTCGTTTGATAGCGAAAGGCCGTCTGAAAGGTTCAGACGGCCTTTCTAAGGTATTTAAAAGGTGTCGATTTGTTTTACTGCTTCAGCTTAACGATTTAGCCGCCGCATTTACCTTCGCCGCATTTACCTTCACCAGCTTTAGCGGGTTTCTTTTTACCATGTGCACCGCATTTACCTTCGCCACATTTACCTTCACCGGCTTTAGATGATTTCTTACCGTGTGCACCACATTTACCTTCACCGCATTTGCCTTCACCGGCTTTAGATGATTTCTTACCGTGTGCGCCGCATTTACCTTCACCGCATTTGCCTTCACCGGCTTTAGATGATTTCTTACCGTGTGCACCACATTTGCCTTCGCCGCATGCACCTTCTTGCGCTTTCTTAGCAGCAGTTTTTACGATGTGTGAAGAAGCAGGTTTACTGCCTTCAGCAAATGCAGCTTGACTACCCAACAAGGCCAATGCACCGGCCAACGCGATTAAAGATGAAGATTTTTTCATAGATACTCCTTGGTTTTATTGAGAGAGAAAAGAATTTATATAACAGCTCATTGTCAAATCAGGCCATCTGAAAATGGTTGTTTCATCAAACAGCCCGAATTAAAAAATTAATGGCTACCGCACTTACCTTCGCCGCACTTACCCTCGGCAGATTTACCGTCAGCTTTAGATGCCGCGCCACATTTACCTTCGCCACACTTGCCTTCACCAGCTTTTTCTCCAGCATGTGAAGCACCACATTTACCTTCGCCACATTTACCTTCTTCAGCTTTAGGCGTTGAAACACTGGTGGCAGGCGCTGATTCTGCTGAACTATTCGATTGCCCTTGACAACCAGCTAAAGCCAACAAGCCAGCCAAAGCAATCAAAGAAGAAGTTGTTTTCATGTTTTAATGCTCCTGAATAAATTTTAATTAGATTATTTAATTAGATTAAAAAAAATTGAAATTTAACAAAATACAATTAGATAAATTTTTTATTCATCAAGTTATAAAGGAATATTTTTATCCACCCGCTTGAATAACACATGATCCAAGGATAAGCGTCCCATACCCTGCAAAACTAATGGCAACAAAGCTACCAGATAAATCAAAGCCATTTTGTAACCATTGCTGCATACGTTGTAACCATTATCGCCATGCACAGCAACCCAAGCTACTATGGTTACGCTCATCAACGCTAAAGCTCCCCAGCGCCCAATTAATCCCAATATCAACAGAATAGGTGCAACTAATTCCACCCCCATTGCTGCCATCCAGTTGAAATCTGCAGAAAGTAGGCTAAATGGGAAAGGAAAGGATTCCTGGATACTCGCAAACCAGTTTTCACCATTCCATTTTTCAAAACCCGCCTCCCAGAATTCATAGGCTACAAATAGACGCAATCCCAAAAGAGCAATATCTTTACCCCAAGTATCTGAAAAACGGCTTAAACAAGCGGTTTTACTCATATTTTTTCCTGAAAATTAATGTTATGCTAAGTAGACGGCTGATATCGGAGTTCCTTACGCAGTAAGAAAGTTTTTTTGAAAAATATTTATATCTTTTTGATTTATATAAAGTAAAAACCTTCAATGCATAATAAATGATTTAATAAGCATTTATTATGGTTTTAACAGCTAACATTATTTTTAAGGCTACTTATAAACAATAATACAAATAACCGCTGGCCCCAGCCCAGAATACGACCATTCCCGCC
>NZ_JAUKWH010000014.1 GCF_030504625.1 Neisseria sp. MVDL19-042950
TTTTTTACCGCTCTTTATCAACCGGCTTCATCTACAGCTCAAATTCAAACTAAATTAATCTAAAAGCCAAATAAAATACCTGATTTTCATAATTTTAAAATTACTCAATAAAATTAAAAAGTCTTTACAGCCTGCGTAAAATTTAATTCTACAAATATTTAAATATCAGCTTTTTAAAACCAGCTTATTACAGGTTTCCTCTATTCTATTTTTTATTTTTTGCTTACTGATTTGATTGCTTGCTCTTTTATTTCGGATAGATTAAATTCTATTACATAAAGTGATTTATTTCACACCGCCAAGTACACAAAGGCTTGAGAAAAACTGAGAGAGAAATCGTAATTTGTATTTGTTCGCATGTTAAGAAGGCCGTCTTAAAATATCTTAAGACGGCCTTCTTAACATGCGAACAAATCAATCACTACGAGGAAAATGTTATTGTTACTTATGTAACACTACTTCTAATACAAATTTACTACCAATATATGCAAGCAACAGGCTGATAAAACCAATTATCGTCCAAACTGCTGCTTTTTTACCTCTCCATGCAGTCATACTGTGGTTTAACAATAAACTGCCATAAATCAGCCATGACAATACGCCAAACACTGTTTTATGAGTAAATGATACCGGCCTGCCAAATACAGCCTCTGCAAAAAACGTACCGCTCACAACGGAATAAGTTAAAAGCATGAACCCTGCCCACATGCCTTGAAACATCAATTTTTCCAGACTGAGCAATGGCGGTAAGAATGAGACGAGCGGCGAGAATCTTCTTTTATGCAGGTCGTGATTCAACAATAAAATCAACACTGCCAACAAAGTCACTATACCAAATAGCCCATAAGCCAATAATGAAGTACCGATATGCAACATAAATGGCCAGTCGCTGATTTGATAACCGATAAATTTACCCGGAAACACCAAACCAAGTAATAAAGACAAAGCGGCGCAAGGATATAGCAATAACTGCAACCCTCTCAGGCAGTAAAAAAAACTACCCATCCAATACATCATCAGCATCAACCACACAATCAAGCTGATTGAATATCCGAATCCCATTATCAAAACTTGATCTTGCAGCACCGGTAAAAACAATACCGCTCCATGTGCAATTAATGCCGGCGCAAGTATACCCAGCTCGGTTTTTAACGGATATGGTTTGTCGTTACGCTTTTTGTGATGCAGCCATACAAACCCTGCCAGCCCGGCATACACTAACATGAGGCAAATCAATATATATGGCATGACAAACTTTCTTATTTATCTTATGTGTACATATTCATCAACGCACACGTGGTGTAAAATGTAACAATTTTATCAAATAACGTCCGATTCGGGCAGCTATTCTCAATTATCAAGGATACGCATGTTAGACAACTTAACCAACCGCTTCAGTAATATACTGAAAAATATCCGCGGCCAAGCCAAATTAACTGAAGACAATATTAAAGATGCCTTACGGGAAGTACGCCTCGCGTTGCTTGAAGCTGACGTTGCCCTGCCTGTTGTTAAAGAATTTATCAATAACGTCAAAGAAAAAGCCCTTGGTCAAGAAATTACCGGCAGCCTCACTCCCGACCAAGCGTTTATCGGCGTTGTAAATAATGCACTCATAGAATTGATGGGCAAGGAAAACAGCACACTAAACTTGGCCGTATCACCGCCTGCCGTTATTTTGATGGCCGGCTTACAGGGTGCCGGTAAAACAACTACCGTTGGCAAATTATCCAGCCTATTGAAAAATAACCAAAAGAAGAAAATTCTAGTTGTTTCTGCCGACGTTTACCGCCCTGCCGCTATTGAGCAACTGAAATTACTTGCAGAACAAGTAGGCGTAGATTTTTTCCCGTCCAATACAGGCCAACAGCCTGTTGAAATTGCAAAAGCCGCCGTAGACCATGCCAAACGGCATTTCTATGACGTATTGATGGTCGATACCGCAGGCCGTCTGGCAATTGACGAAGAAATGATGAACGAAGTTAAAGCCCTGCATGCAGCAGTTAACCCAGTTGAAACACTGTTCGTTGTCGATGCCATGCTCGGCCAAGATGCCGTGAATACCGCCCAAGCCTTTAACGAAGCTTTGCCGCTAACCGGTGTGGTTTTGACCAAAATGGATGGCGACTCACGCGGCGGTGCAGCATTATCCGTACGCCAAGTAACCGGAAAACCGATTAAATTTATTGGCGTAGGCGAAAAAATCAGCGGCCTCGAGCCCTTTTATCCCGACCGCATTGCCAGCCGCATCCTCGGCATGGGCGACGTATTGAGCCTCATCGAAGACGTACAAAAAGGCATTGACGAAGAAGCCGCCGCTAAAATGGCGAAAAAGCTGCATAAAGGCAAAGGCTTTGACCTCAACGACTTCAAAGAACAAATCCAACAAATGCGCAATATGGGCGGGCTGGAAAACCTGATGTCGAAAATGCCGGGCGAACTGGGCCAACTTTCCAAACAGATCCCCGAAGGCACGGCGGAAAAAGCAATGGGGCATGTCGAGGCCATCATCAACTCCATGACTCCTAAAGAACGTGCCAATCCGGCATTGATCAAAGCAAGCCGCAAACGCCGCATTGCAGAAGGCTCAGGCACTTCGGTGCAAGAAGTTAACAAAATGCTTAAGCAGTTTGAACAATCACAACAGATGATGAAAATGTTTAGTGGCAAAGGCATGGCCAAACTGATGCGCATGGCAAAAGGAATGAAGGGAATGAAAGGCATGTTCCCCGGCTTGTAATTTCAATTCGTCTGCTAAAGTACTTTCTACTTTACTGATTAAACAGAAACAAGGCCGTCTGAAAAAATGTTTTCAGACGGCCTTTTCTATAGGAGTTGCTGAACTATCTAAACAGAACAGCTTAGACAGAACTGATAGAGTTGATTTAGATATGAGTTTTGTTTGATTGTAATATTTCAATGCACAATCGCCCGAAGGTGGCTGAGCCGATAATCTGTTTTGATTCGCATGGCCGATTTGTTTCAACACACAGCCGCCCGAAGGCGGCTGACAGGCATTCTCAGATGAAGACCGTAACGGTGTGGCCGTTTCAACACACAGCCGCCCGAAGGCGGCTGAAGCCTTCTCGGAAACCTTTATCCATCAAGGCTTGCTTAGCCCTGATTCGCTAAAGCTCTCCGAAAACGCGAAAAGCGAGTATAACACAGCCTTATTCCGCCACACCCGCTTTCCTAATTTCCTGATTGTTAAAGAACAATCCTGCATCGCTAATCGCCCCACATTTTCATGAGAACCACGGGTTAGCGATTCACACGATCAGCGTATCCTGAAACACATCTACCGCTGCCTTCGCACCGTGATGCTCCACCTTGCGCCGCCATTTGCTGCCCAGATGGTAAAAGCGCAGACTGTCGGTTTCGGGCTGGTAAGTATCCAGCAGCTTGGCCTTCAGTTTTACCCACTGATCAGGCGTTACGTCGCACTCGAATACCGAATATTGCACGCGCACGCCATAGTCCAAACAATGTTTGGCGATGCGCCGCAACCTCGCCTGCCCTGCCGCGTCTTCCAACGAAATATCATAAGTAATCAACATCAACACACTATTTCCCCTTATTCATTTTTCAGACAAGCATTTTCAGACGGCCTTTCGGGTAATCTTTGAGGCCGTCTGAAAATGCCTGTCTGAAAAACTCAACGCATCAAAAACGGCGGATATTCCGCCAAATCCCCGCGCAGATGCCGCGCCAGCAACATCGCCTGAATATGTGGCAGCAGGCCGATTTCCACTTCCTCCTGCAAAAACGGATGCACAATCTTTTCCTGCTTTTTGCTTTGCAGCGTTTGAAACAGCAGCTTGCGCGCCTCCGGCTTAATATTCACCGCGCCACCCGCCTTCGTTACAAAATCCTGCGACTTGATTTGCCCGCGGTTAATCAGGCTCAACACCATCCTGTCCACCCACCACGCGCGGAACTCTTCCAAAATATCCTGCGCCAAACTGTCGCGCCCAGGCCGGTCGGCATGCAGAAAGCCCACCTGCGGATCCAAGCCCACACCCTGCAACGCCCCGCTGATGTCCTTGCCCAGCACCGCATACAGAAAAGACAACAGCGCATTCACCCCATCACGCGGCGGGCGGCGGTTGCGACCGTCAAAATCAAAACCGCTTTTCTCCGCAAGCAAATGCCGGAACACCCCGAAATAACGCGCCGCCGCATCGCCCTCAATCCCGCGAACCTTGTCCAAACACTCCGCCCGCTTCAACTGCTGCAAAGAAAAATTCAATGCCGTTACCGCCGCCAGCACCTCCGCATGCTCGCCATGATTGCGCAAACGCCGCTGCAACACCCGCTTGGCCGACTGAATCTTCGCCGCAATAATATGCCGCGCAATCGGCACAGGATTCTGCTCCGACAACCGATACTGCGCCCGCCGCAACAACACATTACCACTCTGCCGCCCCTGCAAACGCCCCAAAAACCGCCCATTTTCGGTAAAAAACGCCAAATTCACATTGTTTTCGCCGCAAAACCCCATTAAAAAAGGCGACACAAGGGCGAGCCGACCATTCAGGATAGCGCGGAAAAGATGCCATCATGAATGGTCGGCTCGCCCTGATACATTGCCGAAACAAAAAATATGCCCAATAGCATGCACCGGCAACTGCGCCACCTTCTTTCGCTCCTGCTCCACCACCAGCGTTTCCCGCTCCTTATGCAGATAACTGCCTTGGGTGTTGATATAGAGCGTGTTTTGCAGCTTGCGCATGATAAAAACTCCTCGGATTTTGAGCACACTCTTGGGGATTGGTGCTTAGGCTACCTGAAACATGGTAGGTCGGATTCTTGAATCTAACATTTTTAACATTACCGCAATCATTTGAGAAAAATATCATTTCAAACACTTGTCAGATAAAATATCCGACCTACGCTGACCAAAATTATTGAAGAATTTCTAGTCAAAAAACTTTCTTAATTCATTTTCAGACCAAACAGGACATTCTTTTTCATAACGCTTTATTTCTTTTACTTTATTAACCAGTTTTTCGACCTCTTTTCTTTGATATTGATGCGGCAAATCAAATCTATTCATATTTGTTACAAAATTAAAGAAATAATCTTTTAGACTATTATCTAAATAAGAAAAACTATAATTTACAATTTTCTCCTCTAACAAAAAAGAACTATATATTTTTGGATATTCAGTATTTACATTCCATCTTTTCATAATCCTAACTAAAGGCTTGATTTTATAGTTGCACAACTTATTCTTCTGTATAATCTTATCATTAAATTCAAATGGTGATGTCAATAACCAATCCTGATAATCACTAACTTTAGATGGTATCTTATAGTTACCACTTTCATACCATTCAGCCTCAATACATGGAACTAATTCAAACTTAATGTGATTTAGCTTTAATACGATAGTAGGATTTGATTGATAGATTTCTGAACGTGAGTACCAATATTCAGCAAATTTTCTTATTTTATTTAGGTATGTTTGTGGTTTATATAATTTATCTGAAAACAAAATCAATATATCAACATCAGAATTAGAATCATAATTTCTTGGCAGTATGGTTTCTCTGTGGTATGAACCAAATTTCTTCACAAATCCAATATCATCTCCAAAATAACTCTTCAAACGATAGTCTAATGTATTAAAAGACCTTCTAATTGAATCTTTTTCTGAATCTCTAATAATTAATTCATCAGCCAAATTATTTAAATATGAACTTACAGTCATAATTAATCCTTTTTCTTATCAATACAATAGTCCGCAAACCCTTTTTCTATTTCTGCTCTTGCCTTTTCATATGCAAAATCAGGAATAACTAAACTAATAGAATTTAATTCATCTTTTTGCTCTAAAAGTTCATTTACTTGTCTCTCAAATTCATCATCATTAATTAATTTACTTTTTATCTCCTTTAAGTACCTAGCTTTGTTCTTGATTTTCAAAAAAGAGTTAGCTGAGACTTTATGACTTTCTGCCTTTTTAGAACATTCTAAAAATGTAGTCAATGCTGTTACTATTGCCGTAATAATAGCTGCAATTTTTATTGCTATTTCAATTTCAGAAAAGGCCGTTATCCCAGCAATAACAGAGCAAATTACATTAATAATTCCCAGAGCGTTATACCACCATCTCCACCTATCAGAAGCATTGTAATGCCCCTTCATAGAATACAAAGAATCTTCTTCAATTCTGCTTAATTCATTGTATAAATTAGTCTTTAAATCACTCATCCTTACCTCATAATTTTGACTAACTGATTATTCTAAGTTCTATCAAACAACCCCGCCACATACCCCGCTGACCTATCCCTCTCCATCAACTTCGGCTGACAAGCCTCAATCAACGAACAGGTTTTACAGCGTTTACCGTATTCGGGCAGCGGGGTAATGCCGCTTTCCAAAAGCCCGCGCACTTGTGCGATGGTATCCAGCGTTTCCGCCTTGAGGCCGTCTGAAAACACCACCCGCACACGGTGGCGGGTTTGCATGTACCGCAATGCGCCCTCTGCTATCGCTTGCCCGGTCATTTCCTCCAAACACAAGGCTTGGGCGCAGAGCTGGATTTCGTCGAACGGTTCGGGCTTGGGTTTGCCGCGTTTGTATTCGACGGGTTTCAGACGGCCTGTCTGAATATCGCGCTCGACCATATCCAGCACACCGTGCACGCCGAGTTTTTCTGCGGACACATGCACACTGCGCTCGAAACACACGCCCTTGCGCGTTTCCGGCTTGCCGCCGTCCACACGATCATGCAAAGCACGGCCTTGTGCGGTCAAATAGTTTTCCGCCCATGCTTGCTCGTTATGAATCAAGGCACACTGGCGCGGACAAAAAGCGTAGTGTTGCAAGGCGGAGAACGGTATGGAGCGCATGGTTTACAGCAGTTCTTCTACGGTTACACCCTTGAGGCCGTCTGAATCCACGCTGATGGCGTAATCGCTGAATGCGGCTGCGGGCGTGCCGCTTTCGCCGTGGACGCGCTCGACTTTGACGGCTTCAAACAGTTTATGCGCGGGTTCGTTGCCGAGTGCGCTGTCGTGTTTGAAGACGATGAGTTTACGGGCGGCCATTTCGCCGCGGGCGGCGGAGCGGTCGTGCTCGAACATGAGCTTTAAGGCGTTCCACAGCTGTTGCAGGTCTTCATCGGAAAAGCCGGTTTTGGCGGCGAGGTTGGCGGAAACAAAGCCGTGCACGCGGTAGAGGGCGTAGGGGACGATGTATTTGCGCCCCATCGTGCGTTCTTTTTCAAGGTCTTTTTCGTTGGTAACGGCCATGCGGGTGATGGAGACTTCCAGCGGCACGATGGGGTCGATGGATTGGGCGAAGGCGAGCTGCACGGGGCCGCGCACTTGGCCGCTGTTGACTTCGGTGGTCATTACTGCGCCGAAGGTTCGGATATCAAAGAAGTTTTTGCACATCCATGCGGTGATGTCGCGGGCTTTGGCTTCGTCTTTGGGCAGTTTTTTGGCTTCGGGTTCGATGCCGAGGGCTTCATAAGCGCGCTTGTTTTGCAGGTTGAGCACGCTTTTTTCTTTGACATAAATTTCATAGCCGGGTCGGTTTTCATTTGCCATTTCCACAAAATTGCGGATTTTGCGCTTCAGGCACACATCGGTTACCAAGCCTTTGCTGGATTCGGGGTCGAGGCGCGGCATATTGCCTGCATCGGGGTCGCCGTTGGTAACGTCGAAGAAAAACACGAACTCATAGCGGTTTTGGATAGACATTTTCATTCTCCTTCATGTGATTGGGTTTCTACGGGGTCTTTTTTGGCGAAATAGCTTTGTTTTTGATGGTAATAGCCGATGGCAAAGCGGCCTTGTTCTTCCATGCTCAAATGGAGCGGGAAAGTTTCAGGTAGCCCGGCGATGATGCCGCCCAAATCTTTATCCAAGTTCACGGCCATGCCTGCTTTGTCTTTGCGCAGGCGGGACAAATGGTGTTTTGCGCCGCTCAATAAACGCGGGAACACGGAAAACGGCACGGCGGAAGCGGAGCCGTAATAGCGGTCGGCAATGCCCGCATTCAATTCACCCAGCGCCTGATATTGAATGCGCTCCAACACGTCGAACAATCTGCCGAGCAAATAAGCCGTGTTGCGGCTTTCGGTATCCAAACTCATGGGAATCTCCTCTTTAATCAAACCTTTTCTGAAACGCCGCTGCAATACGGCTTTAATTATGGCGATGCGCAGGCCGTTGGCATCGCCGTCGGCGCGAATGCGGGCAATCAGTTGCGACAGCAAACTCATGGGATAGGGCGTGCCGCCGATTACGGCGCGGGTCATTTCACCGGCCAACACGGGCGAAATGGTTTCCGCCTTTGGTTTTTCGTAACGTCCCTCGCTATTTTTAAACTTAATCGCTGTTTCCAGTAACAATTTGAAAATTGAAGGCGGCGTTTTCCATGCACACGGCTCCAGCGCCAAATCTTTCCAATGTTGCGCCAAATGTTCCGCCAGCTTGCCAAACGTGGTATCCAGCCAAAAGCGGATGGAAATCCGTGAAGCATTCGGCGCCAAGCCCAAAATATAAAAGCGGGTGTCGGGCGATAATTCGGGCGCAGCTTCCTGCAAAGGGCGGCCTTTAGCGATTTGTTCCAAAATATTGAATACTTTTTTGCTTTCCTGCTCGTCATCGGGCGGGGTAAAAGCAGCAGCAAAAAACCCTTCCGCCGCCGCGGCTTGCTCAGGCGTGTCGGCCTCTGCCCAGAAAACGGTGCTGGCGTCGCCGATAGTCAAGCAATGGCCGTTTTCACGGCGCAGCAAGTAATTGAGTGCGGTGGTATAGGCAAAAGCAGACACCTCCGACACCGGTGCATTCGCGCCCTGCTCCTTGCCGAAAGAAGTAAACGATTCTTTATTGAACGAGATAATCGAGCCTCCCGAACTCTGCCCGCCAAACACGCCTTTAATCGCCGGATGCAGCCGCGCAATCGGTGCTTGTTCGCCACTTACCAAACACAAACTCTGCTCTGCTTTATCACTTTTCAGACGGCCTGCCCACAATGCCTGCGCCGCTTCACGCTGATGGATATAGCCGCGCGTACCGTCCAACCTAAACGCCACATTCGCATCCAGCATGTCAGGCAGGCACGGCGGACGGGCAAACTGCTCAGGCTGCCAACGCTCCAAAAAACGGCGCAAGGCCAGCAAACCCTCGTCTTGCGTGTCTTTCAGGGCTTCCAAATGCAGCTCACGGAAAGCAGCAAACGTTTTTTCAGACGGCCTAAACGGCTGCTCCTTGGCAGCAGCTTTGTCTTTATTGGCATCCACGCCCAGCGCATAGGCGGTTTTGTCCCACAAAAAATTGGGCTTCACGCCCGACGTGCGCTTTTCAGGACGCGGCACACTCATCAAGCGGGGTTGCGGTTTTTTGTCATCCGTCAGATGCGGCACCACATCCACCAACAGGCCGTCTGAATCCAACACCAGCACCCAGCCGATTTTTTCCTCACTAAAACCATACGGCGGCACTTTCGGCTCGCCTGTTCGGTCATCATTCTCCGCTGCCAAATGGCGGTAATAGCGTGCAAGAGAGGCCAAAATCATCTTTTCACCTCCTCCGCATCAAACGGCGGCACCTCAATCACCCCGTTTATCATTTCCGCACGAAAAAAATACGGCGTATTGCCGTGGTCGAAATCAATATCGTGCAACATCCAGCCCAAATCGCGGTTCAACTCGTTTTCAGACAGGCATGAAACCGGCAGCGGCTCATCCTCATCTACCCACGCAAAATGTGCCGGAAACTCACGCACACCCATGCAAGGCTGCTGGAAACACTGCCCTTTTATGGCACGGCGTTTAAACATCTCGATATGCTTGGCAAGCGTTTCGCCCTCGCCCGCCCGCGCAGTCAACACCGCATGCGCTTCAATCACATAGGCCACATCTTTCAACACCGTTGCCGCGCGCTGCTGACGGTCATCCTCAATCAACGCATACAAATCTTCCACACTTTTACGCCGCATCGCCCCGCTGACCTTGCTCGCCGAAATCTTGCTGCCCAATTCATTACGCCGCACCGACTCAAAACGAATCGGCTTCAACACATGAATGCGGTCAATTACCCAGCGAATCGCCGGCTTCCAATGCACCGCCGCCAAAATCCCCCGCGCCGCCGACGGCGTAATCACATCGTAAGACACCCGCTCTACTTTCATCTCCGGGCGGGTAAAGCAGGCGTAGTCGCCCCAGATGTGTAAGCGTATTTTGTTTGCCATACCGGCTCCTTTTACACACAGCCGCCCGAAGGCGGCTGACTTTCACTTTAAACTATCAACTTTAGTTTCAACCCACGCAGCCCGAAGGCTGCGATACATCGGCTATTTTCAGACGACCTTTTTCTCAAACCGCAAAAAATCCGCCAATTTTTTGGCTTCACTCACTTCATCATGGGGAATCAACAGATAACGCCACGCTTTCGTGCCGTGTTGGCTGGCGTAATCGGATGCGTGTTTGCACCATGTGCTTGCAGCTTGGGCTTTAGCTTGCACTTCTGGCGTATCCAAATCAGCACGTGCCTTGGTTTCCGCCATCAAAATACAATCCTCCGTTTCCACCACAAAGTCGGGCAAATATTCTTTTTGCTCTATACCCAGTTTGTAATCTATTTGAAATTGCCCTTTGGCAGGTTTGAACCATTTTTGTGCGTCGCGCTCTAGAATAACGGCAAAGCGACGTTCGGTGTCAGAATCAAATTTTTGCAACGGATACAAACATTTTGCGAAATCGCCGAACAACATATGTTTGATGCGCGTTTTATCCACCACGGTATCGCGCACCGCATGTACAGGCTCGCCTGCAACCACGGTATAGACGCAAGGCTTGAGTGGACTAAACCCTTGGCTCACCTTAGCTTCGTAGCCGGCGGCCTTTTCCCAAAAGTGCGCAGCCATTTGTGCATGAATTTCACGGGCAATCAGGCGGCGTTCTTTGTCCAGCACATTCAAGGCCTCTTCTTCACTTAAATAACTGTGCAAATGCGCCACCATCTGCCCAGCCAAATCATATAAAAGCTCGGATTGGGTAAAGTAATCAATATCGTCAAAATCAATCAGTGCGTGAACGATATAGTCTTCAGGACGTTTTTCAGTCAGCCCCATTTCCCGTGCCAAGCTGGTTTGCTCGTTGGTATGCAGATTGTGAATAGTGATTTCCCGTTCGCTCGGTTGCAAATGCAAACGGCTGATATCCAAAGTGAACGGATGAAAACCTGTGCTCACCTCGCCGCTCGGCACAACGGTAATGCGCGGAATATCGATATTGTTATCCACCATCACCTTTGTGGTTTTGGCAACAATACCAACCACATCCGGCGTATCTTCCATCGGCAATTCACCCTGTGCAGGTTGCAGGCGTTTTTGCACCTCGGCGGTAATTTGCGCCTGTATATCTGACTGCAATAATGCTTGCGAAGTCGGTGCATCATCAGGTCTGCGGCCATATTGTGCCGCCACTTCCATCACCACGCGGGCAATGCGTTTTTCATTTTCATTGGTAAAAACGGGTTGATAGGATTGCGATTCTTGTGCAGGAATAAATTCAGACGGCCCACCAGCCAGTCCCAAATGCACCTCCATGGTGCTGGCTACCTGAACACTCACCTTTTCATCATCTTGGCTGGGTGCTTCCAAAATAACCTGCTGCAAACGCAACACCGAATCGCCTTTATTGGCTTCATCAATAATTTCCTGAAAACGGTCATGGGCGATGATATTGAGCCTATCCACCGCCTCCACGCCGGTACGCTTGCCATAGGGCAAACGCAAACCGCGCCCAATGGATTGCTCAATCAAGGTGCGGGCATTGGCAGCACGCAGCGGCACAATGGTATAAAGATTGGTAACATCCCAACCTTCTTTTAACATATTGACGTGAATCACAATCTCGGTTGGCTCTTCTACGCTTTCCACTGCCAGCAAGCGGGCAATCATTTCTTCTTCGTCTTTGCCCGATTTGCTCGAATCCACCTGAATCACCTTGCCGCGATAACGCCCTCCGTAAAAGGCTTCCGACTCTATCAAAGCCAGCAAAGCCGCCGCGTGCGTAGTATCACGGGCAATCACCAGCATAAAAGGCTTAACCGGCTTTACGCCATTTTCGCGTGCATAGGTGAGCAGCTCTACTTTGGTGTTTTCATGCACACGCACGCCGTCTTCCAATTTGATTTTTTCGATTTCTTCGGGCGTATGGTCTTTGGCATTGAAATTACGCTGGGTGACGACTGCCGGCACTTTCACAAAACCATCCTCCAGCGCTCGTGCAAGAGGATAATCGACAATCACATTTTTAAACGGCTGCGGAGATTTTCCCGTTTCCACAAAAGGTGTAGCAGTCAATTCCAAACCCAATAACGGTTTTAATTCATTAATCGCCCGCATACCGGCTTGCGCCCGATAGCGGTGCGATTCGTCCATCAAAAGTACTAAATCAGGTAAATTCGCCAAATAATTAAAATAGCTATCGCCCAGCACTTCGCGCATCCGCTTAATACGCGGTTCTTTACCACCACGCACTTCAGAGTTGATTTTGGCGATATTGAAAATGTTGATCCGTACTTCTGTTATCCAGTCGCCAGAAGCAATATCCTGCCGCTCATAATCTTCGCCGGTAATCACCCGTGGCGGATGAAGGGCAAATTCACTAATCCCCTTAAACACATATTTGGGCGTATTAGGTGAAAAGTCGGCAATCAGCTTGTTGTAGATGGTGAGGTTGGGCGCAAGCACAAAAAAATTGTTGATACCGTGCGCCAAATGCAGATAAGCAATAAACGCCCCCATCAAGCGGGTTTTGCCCACACCTGTCGCCAACGCAAAACACAAAGATGGAAACTCGCGCTCAAAATCCTGCAAAGTGGCAAATTCGCCTTTTAAGATTTCCAAAACCGCCGCCACATCACGCTCATGCTGGAGCATCTGCGGAGCAATATCCAATGCTTGCTTTAACTTCGCCAAACTGTGTGCCTGCGGCGCACGCAGCGACAAGCGGCCGTTGATATGATGTTGAATTCTTGTAGTCATGATGTCGTTCCGCACTTGGCAGTTATCCCAATATTTTGGCTAACTGCATGGATATTGATGTCATGAATTACTCGCAAATTTCGAGCAACCGCTTTTTCTTGTGCAGCATGCTGCGGCACAAACAGCGTTTTCAAGCGGCCTGTTTGCTTATGTTTCATTCTTTTTACCCTTATTTTTAGGCTGCACCTGTTTACGCGTACGCTCAAGCTGCTTAACCGGCTCGACAATCGCACGTTCAAAATCCTGCTCAGCCCGTGAAGGCAGCCTGCTTTGTTGCGCCCGATATTGCTCATAAACCGCTTGCGCCCGCGCCAACGCGGCATCTGCCGATACTTTGCCTGCATGGGTCAAAACCTCTTTGCGGGTCAGGCGCAAAAAGTTATCCAGCTCATTTGCCCAGTCTGTCATATACATCGGCTGCCGCGCCTGTGCCTGTAACTCGGCCACTTCGATATAAGCGGTAACGATACGGTTGAGCACTTCCAGTTCTTCGGCATTCAAATAATTCTTGGCAATGCCCACATCCGCCTTACGTACCGGTTTTCCCTTGCTTTGTCCGTCCCAATTGGTCAGCCCCATATAAGGTGCCTCGGCATCGACACGCAGCATAATCAATTCGGCAGCCGTATGCCCGTGTGCTGCCCAATGCATCTTGTTTTGCAAGGTAGCGAAAAACTGCCGCGACGTTTCCGTATTGGGATCGTAGTCGATACTGGTGGCATAAATATCCAGCACCTTGCGCCAAAATACCTTTTCCGAAGAACGAATATCGCGTATTTGCGCCAACAGCGCTTCAAAATACGCTTCATCCTTGCCTGCCTTGAAGCGTTCACTATCCAGCAGAAAACCTTTTTCCAGATAATGGCCCAGCTGCTCGGTTGCCCAACGACGAAACTGCATACCGCGATGCGAACGCACCCGGTAACCAACCGCCAAAACAGCATCCAAATGATAATGATCAATCAAGCGGCGAACCTGCCGACTGCCCTCGATTTGAACTATCCGGAATTTCCGGATAGTTCGTTCGGGGTCAACTTCATCTTCATCAAAAATATTGCCCAAATGCTCACTGATGGTTCTGACTGAAACCTGGAACAGCTCTGCCATCTGCGCTTGCGACAACCAAAGCCCATCTTCCACAAACCGCACCTGAATGCGTGTTTGCGCATCTTCCGTTTGGTAAAGTAAAAATTCACCCTGTGAAACCTGTACATCCTGCGTCATTGTTCCTCCCCGTCAAACAGCCCTTCTTGCTTTTCAGGCAGCCTTTTTCCCTTTTTCGCTTTCACAGGCAGCTTCTGGTTATCCGTTTTTTCAGGCAGGGGTTCTGTTTCGGCAAAGGGCAGATTGGCAACATTCAAACTGTAATCGTCATGCCCCCATTCACAGCGCGCCAAAATCATTTTCGGGATTTTCTTTAAAGTGAGATTGGGGAAACGCTCCGCCGCCTGAGCCGCCGTCAAACCGCGCCAAGCCGAACAGCAAATTAACAGGCTCTTCCCTTCGCCCACTTCGTCTGATAATGCCTGCAACTGCTCGGCAGACAAACTCTGCGTGGTCACATAAATAAAATCGCACTCGCTGGAAAAGCCATGCTGCCACCAATGCGTTTCAGACGGCCTGTAAGTAAAGCCCTCCAACTTGGCAAGCGCTTCGGCAAGCATTTCGGGGTTGTAGTCGGGGTTGATAATCGGATTGCCCCATTTATCGTTCACAATCAAAGTCGGTGCCAAACGGTAATAACGAAAACCGCCGCCGCCCTGCCAATTCACCGCTTTGGAAATCCCGCCCTGATCGGTGCCATCAATCACCTTTTGCAAACGCGGAATAATATGCGTATGACAATGCTCGCCCAGCTCCACCATAATCCAGCGTCGCCCCATTTTGTGGGCGACGGCGCCGGTGGTGCCGGAACCAGCGAAGGAATCGAGAACGAGATCACCGGGGTTTGTTGCTAATTCGAGAATTTTCCTTATCAGTAATTCTGGCTTCTTGCCGTTAGGGAATTGAACACCACCTTCTTTTGTTAGATTATTGAGGGGAAAGCCATCCCAATAGGTACCAGCTTTTTCTAGCTTAACGATTCTTCGTCCACGCTTCACGGCTGTATCTTTCAGCCAGATAACGCGGCGAATAGTTGGACTTATATAGTAGTGCTGAACAACCGTTCCTTTACCCCTACCGGAACGTGGAACATACTCGGCAATGAGCAATTCATCGTCGGCGAGGGAGGAGAATTCATCCATGATTCTCGTTCGGATACTGGTCTGAGCATTGGTGTCGGAGAAAACCCACTCAAAGTTGTTTGAGTAGGCATCCTCCCGCTCCGAACCTCCACGCATCAGCGCATTAATGGTCGTCCGCTTAACGCCTTTGAATCTTTTGACCTTGATCTCATTACCAGCACCGTCCAATACGGTTCGTTCCTCAACAAACTTTCCCTTATCCAACAGGACGCTTGTGTACTTCCAACTCTTGCCGCTGTCTTCCATCTCATCAATGATTTCAAACAAGTCCTCCTCGTCGTAGACATCATTGAACTTCTGGAATCCAAGATCACTGTCCCTATCGAGAGAATAAATGAGGATGTACTCGATATTTTTCTTCAATCGCTTGTCTTCTCCGCCACCCGAAGCGCCTGCGGTTTGCTTCATCTTGACGCTGACCTGGTTTATGAAGTTATTTCTGCCAAAGACCTCGTCCAAGAGAACTTTGCAGTAGGCAGCCTCATCATCATTAAGCTGACAGAAGATCACTCCGTCCTTAGTTAAAAGCTTCCGTAGAAGCTCAAAGCGCTCCTTCATTAATGAAAGCCAGATTGAGTGTTCCAATCCGTCGTCGTAGTGCGTGAACGCCTGCCCTGTGTTGTAGGGCGGGTCAATGTAAATGCACTTCACCTTGCCGGCAAACTCCTGTTCCAAGGCTTTAAGTGCGAGCAGGTTATCGCCAAAAATCAGACGGTTATCAAAAATATCCTTTTCCGACCGCACTTTGGCATGATAAGACTTATCCGCTTCTTCCAATAAAATACGGGCTTCCAACTTAGGACGTTTGTGCTTGCCTATCCAAGTGAGTTCTAGTTTTTGGTTTTTCATAAATATCAACTCGGTTTTTTTAATGGGTATAGTCGGCGGGTATCACCGCTGTTTTTCCAATAACTTCCTGTATCTTTATTCGGCCATCCGTAATCCGGACAAATCAAAGCATCACATAATTTCTCAACTAATCGAGCAAATTTTAATCCGTCTTGTGGATAAAGATTGAAAGAAAATTCGTTGAAATGCGCTCCTAATACATTTCTGGCTTGAGCTATTTGATTTATTTCTTTCAAGATTTCACCAATTTGTACTTCTGATGAATGATGGGATTGATCACGTATTTCTACTTTTAACTCTTTCAACAACTTACTGTTTACTGCACCTAATAAATCACTTAATACATAAGTATTTCCTATTTTTCTAGGAACAGCACAAGAATACTTTAATGTTAAGAAATCTAATAAAGCTTCCAGAATAACACCTGATTTTCCTGTGATTGACTGAATATCAGGATCAGATTCTTCTAATAACTTTTTCAGTCTAACAACCTCTGGAATGGAACCAGATAAAGACATGCCATTATCTAATGACCAATGCTTTAACTCCACAAACTGACAAACTTGTTCCGGCTTTAAAATGCCCCAACGAAATTTTTCTCTCCATGGTCGATAATGTGTGGTAACAATAGCATGTTGAAATTTTTGAATCACATCATAAATCATGGTAATAACACGCTCTACATGAGGCTCATCCACACTACCTAATACATCATCTAAAACCAGAATTTTCTGCTCTGGATTTTCACGTTCAGCTAGCGCCAAAAATACGCATAACCCTAAAGTGTCTAAATGTGAATCACTAAAATAAGCTTGTGGTGGCGTATCTTGTTTCCCTGCAAACTCCATAGCAATCTCTAAAGAGCCTCGTTTGGCTGCATCTAGTGCCAAGGTAATTTTATCCAGTCCTTCTTTAGGGTGTATCAACTCATAAAGCTGTCCTACTCTTACTGAAATTGACCCGAGAATATGGTCAGTATACTTTTTGCGTTCAGATTCAATGATATTTAATATTTCTTTTAAGCTAGGTAATGTCACACCTAATTCCTTAGCAACATTCTCACTACCCTTTAAATCATCCAATGATCTACGTAATGTTTCTATAAAATTTTTGTTATCTACACATTTATCTGATTCTTGCCTCCAGGCATCTTTTTTACCTTGATTCTCTGCAATCCAACTTTGCCATTCATTTGGATTCTCCGGGATAGGAAAAGATGGAAGATCAAGATCTTGAATGTCAAGTGTATTCAAGCAGTAACCTTCCAATTGATTAAAGCTATCTTTAATATCTTTTAGAAAATCGTCTAGCCGTTGTTGTTGACTTTTTACTAGATCTTCATTTTTTAAAACAGATTGCTTAGCTATATTTAATTGCGACAACAAACCATTTAATTCAATTCGCTTATTGACTTCTTCTACTAAATTTTCCGCATTTTCAGCACTTTCACAAAGTGGGCACACATTTACATTATTGTATTTGTGAAAATATTTTTTTGCTGCTTGAAGAATATCCATTACTTCCAAATAATCTTCAGACGCTTTTTCTTTTATATCGCTTAGAATGGATTCAGCTTGTGATAGCTTAAATATAGCCTCCTTTAACTCATTAGAAAGAAATAGAAATTTATCATAACACCCTTGAATTTTATTCCAATATGATATTAAACCATCAATATCATTTTTTCTCTTTTCAAAATGTACTGAATCCTTTTTAGCTTCACTTTCTGCCCACAAAATAGCATCAGGAACTGGACGATTTACTTGTTCCCAAAAATTTTCAATATTCTTTCTATTTGTGCTTACACGTGTTATTGCATTCTCAAAATCTTTAGTTTTATCGTTAATTAATTTTCTTAAACTTGCTTCTGACGCCTCAATTCCAGATACATCAATGAAGCGACTAATTTCTTTATAACGATCGGCAGGCTGTGCCGTAACTAATCTTAGAATTTCACTACGACGTAATACCGATACTTGCGGCTTCAACTCTTCTTGATTAAGAAATACATTTTTCTTATCTAGAGATAACACACATGTTCCGTTTGAAGTTTCTAGTGTCACTTTAACATCTGCATAAGCTTTTCCCAATGAAGGCCAATATACTCTAGTAGAAGCACCAACTCCTCTTTTTTCCAATGAACCAATTTTATTGTTCCCAAGCAAATCAAAAGCATCTGAAATTGTAGATTTCCCTGTACCATTTTCTCCATAAATAATCATCAGCTTTTTACCCTTTTCAAACCTCAAAACAAAAGGCGTTACCGATCCTCTAAGATTTTCAATTGAT
Organism: Neisseria sp. MVDL19-042950; assembly: GCF_030504625.1. Classification (GTDB taxonomy): domain Bacteria; phylum Pseudomonadota; class Gammaproteobacteria; order Burkholderiales; family Neisseriaceae; genus Neisseria. The sequence goes on from NZ_JAUKWH010000014.1 coordinate 18,396, forward strand.
AAGCTTTTCAATGAAACGGTTGACATTTTTATTCCCCTGCTCCTGCTTTTTCTTTATCAATAGCTTTTTCAACTGCCAATAACCAATCCTCTGGCTTCATGACTCCTAAAATTATTTTTTCTCTGTAGCGCTCTAGATCAGAGGCTAAAAATAATTTTTTCTCAACTAAAACAGGGGAAATCAACTCAATTAATTCTTCACTTGGTGATTTCATTTTTACCATTTCCTTTCATAATTATTTTTCACTACAGATGAAATATAAGAATTAAGACCCATGCCTTGTATTGCTAAATCTTTCATATGTTCTACCGTATACCTACCCGGTCTTGTATATGTATATAAATAATTTCTGCATCGACCATTCTTGAATACAACATGAATTGAATCCTCAAATATCTGATAAGAAACGACATTAGAATTACCAGAACGATTTTGATAAAGCTTCATCGTATTATCTCCCACTCAATCACAAACATTTCTTCTTCCTCCACTTGCTGCTGCAAACTTCGTTCCAGCTCTTCAATCAACTCATTACGCTGATTTTCAATGTCATCCTGCCCGTCAAACAATTCACGCCGCTGTTTGGTGCGTTTGCTTTCCAATTCCCGCTGTTTTTTCTGCCACGCGAGTTTTTCTTCCAATGTGGCGGCAGTAGTGGCGGTCCGGCGGATTTCTTTGATTTGCCGGTCGGTTTCTTTGATTTCTTGTTCCAATCCATGCTTAAGATCATCTGCCCAATCATCCAGTTTTTGCACTTCTTGTTCAAAGTAATCAAGGTTGCGTTGTTGTGCCTCATGAAGCAGGGCTTGGCGGCGTGCAGCAATGTCTTGGGATAAGGCCGTCTGAATCTGTAGCGGCTGGGTGATGAGTGTTTGGCTGGCGGGCAAGCCAATCAGTTTTTCGGGGTCGGCTTCTTGCAAGATTTCGCCGTTATCGGTGATAGCAGCAGTTAGCAAATACTGTTCTTGGTTGTTAAAAGCACGAATGGTAACGAGCTTGGCAATTAACTGCCCGCTTTGCCCGATATACGGCTCCAAGGTGCTGATTCTGCCGTGTTGTTTCTGATATTCGCCGTAATCAAATACCAATTTGGTAGGGGGGCAATGGCAGGACTTGGCTTGTTCAAGCAGGGCTTGCGCCAGCGGATGGTTGATGCGGTAGAGATGGGCAGTTCCGCTTTGACGGGGTAATTCGTAGTAACCTACCGGAATATGGCCCAGGCCGTCTGAAAGGTTTTCAGGTAGCCCGTTCAGGGTAAAGCCGTGTGCATCAAAGGTGGCGTGTTCGCCTAGTGCGCTTCGGGTAAAGTTGAGCAGCAATTTTTCGTATTTGCTGCGGGTGCGCTCGCTATCGTCAGCTCGGATTTTGAGTTTCGCTTGCACTTCTTCGTCGAAATTTTCCAGCAGGGTTTGGCGGGTTTGGGTCATGGCCGCGTTGATTTCACCAGAGAGTTCTTGTTGCAGTGCATCAAAACTGGTTTTAATCTCATCGGGCTGGCGGCAGTGGCGGTAGATATCGGCGATACGGCGTTCGATATCCACGCCTGAACCGATTGCACCGAGCACTTCGTCGCTGGCACCAAATACGCCTTCAAAAAGCTGGAACTTTTCTGACAGCAGTTCATAAACACGGGCATCGGCTTCGTTGCTTTTATCCAAAAAGTTCACCACAACCACATCGTGTTTTTGCCCATAACGGTGGCAACGCCCGATACGCTGTTCGATACGTTGCGGGTTCCACGGCAAATCATAGTTGATGACCAACGAGCAAAATTGCAGGTTGATGCCTTCAGCACCGGCTTCGGTGGCGATCATGATGGTGGCGTGTTCTTTGAAATGCTCGACAAGGGCGGCACGGGTATCGGCGGTTTTGGAGCCTGTGATTTTGTCGCTGCCTTCGTGTTTTTTGAGCCAGTTTTTGTAGATGGTTTGGGCTTGCGGGCCGCTGTTGGTGCCGTTAAAGAGTACGATACCGTCGCCGTTTTCGCCTGCATAGGCACTTTTGGATAAGCATTCAAGCAGGTATTCTTGGGTGCGTTTCGATTCAGTAAAGATAATGGCTTTTTGTGCCGCACCCAAGCGCTTAAGCTCGGCAAAGGCTTTTTCTAACGCACCAAACAATGCTTTGCCTTTGGCATCTTCGCGAATATTTTGTGCCAAGGTTTTAAAATGATTGAGTTCTTCGATTTCGTCGGCTATAGCTTGGTATTGGTCGCGAGTTAGGCTGGGTGTTTCACTATTTTCGTTTTCCCATTCTTCCGCGGTTTCGTCCAAGCTTTCATAATCTTCATCCAAAGTTTCAACGAGATCCGGCGCGGCTGCTTCATTCAATACGCCTTGCAAGCGTTTGCTCATGGTATCCAAGGCACCGGCGATGGCACGACTGCTCGAAGCCAATAATTTCCACAGCACCAGTGAAATCAATTGTCTTTGTCCTTGCGGCATGGCTTGCAGATTGGGACGGCGCAAGTAGTCTGCTACCAATGCAGAAAGTGCTTTCTCTTCGTCTGATGGTGTGAATTCCTGAACAATCGCAAGACGTGTAGTATAAGGTACATAAGCTTGTACTTGACGGCGTAGCGTGCGTTTGCAAACCGCTTGCAGGCGCTGGCGTAGGTTTTGTAGGCTTTGTTCCGAAGGTTTTGTACCGAACTGACTGCGGAAACTATCCAAATTGCCAAATACATGCCTATCAATGATGCTGACCAAGCCATACAGTTCCAAAAGCGAGTTTTGTAGGGGCGTGGCAGTCAAAAGCACTTTGGAATGTACGTGATCAAGCGCTTCTTGCAAGGTTTTGGCAATCACATTGCCTTTTTTATAGACATTGCGCAGGCGGTGTGCCTCGTCGAGCACCACCAAATCCCAATCAACAGCTTTTAAATCGTCAGCTTTAGACTTGGCGAATTGATAAGAACAAATAATCGGAGAGTCTTGACGAAAAGGATTTTTACCTTGTTTTTTGATGGTGTTATAACTTTTGGCCTCTAAAATCATGCCTTGCAAGCCGAATTTTTCTTGTAACTCTTGGTGCCATTGTTTGCGCAGATTGGCAGGCGTGATGATGAGAATGTTACGTTTACGTTCCGCCCAATGTTGTAAAACCACTAAGCCGGCTTCAATAGTTTTGCCCAATCCCACCTCATCCGCCAAAATCACGCCTTTGGACAATGGGTTTTGGCAGGCAAACAAGGCGGCATCGACTTGATGCGGGTTTAAGTCCACCTGAGAATCCACCAAAGTGGAGGCAAGGGATTCCATACTGCCATTTTGTGCTTGCCGGGTCAGTTGCCAAGCAAAATATTTTGACTGATGGGGGGTAAGTTTGCTTTGCTGCATAAGTTTTTCCAAAATTTTATTTTTAAAATTAGCCTTATAGTAAAATTCACTTCGTCTTATTATCAATATTTATATTTTATTGATGATAATTCCAAAAAACCAGCATTTCTGCTTTCAAAAATTCCATATCTCCCCAAGAGAATCCCGCCACTTCATCATACAAATCCAACCCAATCAGGCTATAAAACTGTTTCCCAAACTGCTTTTCGTTAACCGTTTCTATCCGCCCTGCTTCAAACAAGGCTTTCAAGGCGCTTTCGGGCACTTGCACGGTGTAAGGCTGAAGTTTGCGCAACAGGCCGCCGATTTGGTCGGCGTGGTGCAGGCTGTCGATTAGTGCTTCGGCCTCTGCGTCAAAGGGGATGATCAGCGGTTGCATGTGGGTTTCGATCATGCGGAATTTTTGGGCGATGGTTTGGAAAGGGAAATCCATTGTGTTGCCCGCTTTGCGGTGTTCGGCGAGGATTTGTTTGCTGTCCAACTCTTTGCCTTTTTCTTCATAAACGCGCCGGAAATAGCGGCGGATGGCTTGCGGCGACAGCAGGTCGTCGACATGGTGGCGCACGACTTCGCGCATGGCGGCGGAAAGAAGGCCGAGTTCGGGCGGGGCTTTCCATTGTTCTTCGGGTTTGAATACCCAGACGAAGCTGTTTTCAGACGGCCTTTTGCCTTCGCGGTTGCAGCGCCCTGCGGCTTGGGCGACGCTGTCCAATCCGGCTTCGGCACGCATCACTAAAGGGAAATCGACATCTACGCCCGCCTCGATAAGCGATGTGGCGATCACGCGGCAGGGTTTGCTGTTTTTCAGACGGCCTCGGATGGTTTCCAGCGCTTGGGAGCGGTGTTTGGCGCACATCAGGGTGGTGAGGTGGAACACGCCGTCGAGATGTTTGGTGCTGTCGTAAAGGCTGCGGGCGTGGCGGCGGTTGTTGACGATGATGAGGATTTGCCTGTGCTGTGCGAGCTTTTCGAGCAATTCGGCATCGGTTTGGGTGCCGATATGCTGCACGGTGGTGCGGCGCAATTTATCGAACAATTCGGGGGGATTGGGGGCAAGCTCGCGTGTGTTTTCCAAGCCGCGGTAAAAGCCGTGTTCGGCTTGAATGGCGGGCTGGGTGGCGGTGCACATCACTACCGAGCAATGGTAGTTTTGCGCCAGCTCTTTGATGGCCTGCATGATGGGCAGCAAGAGTTTGAGCGGCAGCATTTGTGCTTCGTCGAGGATAATCACGCTGCCGCTGATGTTGTGCAGCTTGCGGCAGCGGGAGGAGCGGTCGGCAAAGAGGGATTCGAAAAACTGCACGGCGGTGGTAACGACAACGGGCATATCCCAGTTTTCGGAGGCTTGCCGCAATTTGTCTTTGCTGTTTTCACCTTGCAGTTTGCTGTCGTCAAACGTGCTGTGGTGCTCCAGCACGGCGGCTTCGCCCAGATCGCCGAACGCTTTGCGGAATTCAGCGGCGTTTTGTTCGATGATGCCGGTGAAGGGAATCACATAAATTACGCGGCGCATGCCGTGGCGCTTGGCGTGTTCGAGGGCGAAGGCCATTGAAGTGAAGGTTTTGCCGCCGCCGGTGGGCACGGTAAGGGTAAACAGGCCTTTTGTTTGTGCGGCTTGGGCGACGGCATGGTCGAGAATTTCGCTGCGCAGGCGGTTTAAGGTGGCATTGCGCTGTGGTTCTTCGCTTTCTTGTGCGGCGTTGGCGATAGGCCGTCTGAAATTGCCGATAAACCGGTTGAATTGCTGTTGCAGTTGCGGCAAATCGGGATAATCGCCGCGCTGTATGGTTTTGCTCTCCAGCCCTACGTAAAAGGCTTCGGTGTCGAGATAATCGGCATCTACCAAGCAGGAATACAGCATGCGGGTGAAGAAGGCGTAAGAGAAAAAGGGATGGTGTTTGTCGGCCTGCAAGGGTGGAGCGGGCAGTTTTTCGGGCAACGCAATTTGCTGCCGCCACACTTCATCGAGATTCGGAATGTCTTTGCCGAACTGCAAGGCAAGCCGTTGCCGCAATGTACGGCGGTTGTCGCCCTCGCCGTCTCCATTGGCCAAGCCTGCGTGATGGCCGGCTATGCAAAATGCAATCAATTTGCCCTGCAATCCCCAACGCTCGAAGGCGATTTTTGCTCCGGCGGTGGCATGGTCAACCGACAAGTGGGCACCATGCAGGCGGCGGTCAAATTCGGGGCTGTATTTACCCAAGTCGTGCAGGCAGCCGGTATAACGTGCCATTTCCTGCGCGCCAAAAAAAGCGGCAAACCTTGCGGCCGTGTCGCCGACGTTGGCGAGGTGGCTAGGCAGGGTTTGCCAGTATTGTTCGGGCCGGTTCTGGGCGGAATGGGCGTAGTAAGTTCGGATAAGCCGAGTATCCACAGACATTCTCCAATGTATTTTTATTATTTCTTTATTAACTACAAAGTGAGAAATATATCATAACAGTTTAAAATTTTGCACTCCCTCTCGCCGCAAAAAGAGGCCGTCTGAAAACATCGCTCTAATCAAGTTAAAGCTGTTTTCAGACGGCCTCTGTTGTATGAAACCCGGCAAACTAATGTTGCTGTTGGTATTGCTTTTTGGCGGCTTTCTTTGCTGCGCGGTACCAGCGTTTTTGGGTGCGCAATGTCGGGCGGTCGGCGGCGTAGAGCCAGTGTTCGTATTGTTTGAGCAGGCGGATGAGTTCGGGATTTTCGATGCCGTTGCTGTTGAGCAGTTTTTGCAGTTCGCCTGCGCTCACGGCGGGGGCGGTTTCGTCTTCTTCGCCCAGCAAGGCGGTTTTGAGTTGCGTGAAGCCTTCGTTTAGGTAATCGCGTTCGCGGCTGCGGTTGCCGAACCACCATTTCAGCAGGGGCAGCAACGCCAAGGCCATGCCTGCGGGCAGCACCAGCAGCAGGGTTTTCCAGTTGAATCCGCCCAAGCCGAGCAGCTCGAAGAGGTTGTTTTGTTTGCTTTGGTCGTAGTTCACCACCCATTGCTGCCAGTAAAATTGGCCGGTATCGCGCCAGCGGGCGAAGAGGCTGTGGCCGTCTGAAACCATTTTGCGTTCGGCTTCGGGCAGGGCTTGGCTGATGCCGCTTTCGGCACGCACGGAGGAGACGGCGGCGGTGGGGTCGATGCGCAGCCATGCTTGTTCTTGCGGCAGCCATACTTCCGCCCATGCGTGTGCGTCTTTGGAACGGATTTGCCAGAATCCGGCTTGTTCGTTGTATTCGGCTCCTTGATAGCCGGTAACGACCCGTGCGGGCAATCCTGCGGCGCGCATCATTACGACGAAACTCTGTGCGTAGTGTTCGCAAAAGCCTTGCTGCGTGCGGAACATAAATTCGTCGATGCCGTTGCGCCCGGGCGTGCGAGGCGGTTGCAGGGTGTAGCTGAATTTTTTGCTGCGGTAGTGATGCAGCACTTTGTCGATAAACTGGCGTGCGCCGGCGGATTGTTTGGCTAGGGCATCGGCAAGCAGGCGGGTTTGCAGGTTGCCTTCGGGCAGGCGGGTGTAGAAAACCCGTTCGCCTTCGGTGAGCTTGTGGGGCAGGGTGTCGCTGAACGATGCCTGCAAGGTGATGCGGCGCAAACCTTCGCGGCTGCGGTGGGCGCGCACAATCTGTCCCATGCGTTTAGTGAGGCTGTCGGGCAATGAGCCGACGGGGTAGTCCAACGCGGGCAGCGCGCCGTTTTGGTCGCGGATAATCATTTGATATTCGACGGTGCGCGCGGGGTTGGCGGCGGTGCGGGCTTCGTCTATATAGGTGTTGTCGAGCGCGCGCCAGCGGGTGCCGTCAAAGTCGGCCATGATGATGGCGCGCCAATACATATCGCTGCGCTGCGGCTTGAGGCCGTCTGAAAAGGTAATGTTCGCCACCCATTCGTCGCTCTGCACCAGATTGCTGATGCTGCCCGGCTCCATCGAATCGGACAAACCGGTTTTGGCCTGCCCTTGTTGGGGCTGGGGAATGCGCCATAAAGGTTCGTTCAAACGCGGCACGGCCACAAACAGTACGGCGGTCAGCGGCAGGGTAAGCAGCAGGGCTTGGCCGGTGTGTTTGGCCGCCTCTTTAACACTCAACCCGCACAGCACGGCAAAGCATATTCCTGCCATCGGCAAAGCCAGCAGCAGCCATATACCGATAATCAGGCTTTGATCGAACAGCACCGACGAGCCGATTAAAAACAGCATGGCCAGCAGCAGCACCTGCCAATCGCGGCGGGTATTGCCTTCAAAAGCCTTGAGCATCACCATCAACAGCAGAAACGACACCCCGCCGTCGCGCCCGATTACCGTGCCGAGCTGCTGCCACACCAGTGCGCCGCCGATAATCATCAGAAAAACCAATGCCGGCAGCGGCAGCTTGGCCACGCCCAGCCGCAGCAAAACCAAGCGCAGCAGCCACATGCCGCCGAACACGGCCACCACCGCGGCCGGCAGCGAAGACACCAGCGGCAGCGCCGCCCACAGCAAAGTAAACAGCACGGCAGACGCAACGGCGCGCGGCGGCGGTTGTTGGAGAAATGCGGGATTGAGAATCAGCATGATGTGTTTGAACGTAATGTGAGGTTATTTATGGCGGATAGCCGGTGTTTGTTACGCACGGCATCCTGTATTTTCTGTATTTATTGTGTATGCAATCGCTTCAAAGAGGCCGTCTGAAAAACATACGCAGGTCTTTTCAGACGGCCTGCAAAATATATCCGGCTTATTTCCACACTTTCAGTTTAGGCTCGGGCGTAACCGTGTACCCTTCGCGGCGCAGCAATTCAATCAGCCCCTCCCGCGTCATCAAGTGTGCGATGCCCACGGCAATCAGGGTTTTCTGCCGACGGGTGGCCGCTTTGATTTCCGGCAGCCACGCGCGGTTGCGCACAACGATGCCGTCTTGTTCGATCCAACGGCGGATGGCGGCTTCTTCCTCGGGCTTCATGCGCCCTTGAGAGAAGGTTTTCGGCAGCCAGCCCTGCAATTCGCGAAAACGGCCTTCGGCATACAAACGGTGCATCTTGCGCGTGTCGGCTTCGCCCGCTTTTTGATGTTTCAACATGCTTTTTACCGCCGCCAACGCCAAATCGTCGGGCAATTTGCGGAAAAGACGGCTGCTTTCCTGCATGCTTTCCAAACTGCCGCGCGGTTTGCCGGCTTTTTGTGCGGCTTGGGAAAACAGAATATCCACGCCGTTTTGATAGCTGTATTCTTCCGGCTGTAAATTCAGCGTCAGCATTACCACCGCCCACGGCTGCATGTAATCCAGCAGCGGCTCCCACACCGCCGTGTGTTCCGATTTGCGGAAATATCGCGACAATGCGGCAAAATCTTTCTCGCCCAGAGCACTACGCAATGATTTCGGCGACATCATTTGCCCTGCCAGTTTTTCCGTTTCCGCCTTCATTCGGCTTTCATCCGGCAGCATGTCCACTTCGGTAAGCAACAAATCGGTTTTTCCCAGCAAGGCCTGCGCCTGACTGCTCAGTCGGCCGCCGTTGCGCCCGAGATGCATCGTGCCCAGCAGATAAGAATCCGGCTGCCCTGCCTTACTGATTTTCCAAACATTGCTGCTCAATTCCGGCTGCTGCCAGTCAAGCGGCATCGTTTTAGCGGCCCACGCCGAAGAAACGGCAACCAAAAGACTGAACAGGCATACCCATTTGGATAAAAAGCCTAGAAATTTTTTCAAACTTATTCTCCTTTGTGCAGAACGGATTTTCAGACGGCCTCTTTGAAAACATCACACAGGCCGTCTGAAAAACCTGATTACCACAATCCCAACGCCGTCAGGCAGATTTCGCGCTGCCCTTTCTGCGGAGCAATTACCCGCTGCGGCAACTCCAGCGAATACGTCTGTCCGCTGCGTTCGGCTTCTAAAACGCGGAAACACAGCAAGCCTGCCAAGCGGTCTTTGGAGGTGCCGGCGGGGTAGTCCAGATACGAAATCACGGTATTGCGGACGGCGGTTTGCGGCTCTTCAAAGCGTTTATCCAGCATTTCGCCTGTTTTCGCATAAGTTTTCCATGCCACATGCTGCAACGACGCGCCTTCTTGATGCGCCTGCAAATAAGACAAATCGTCGCCACCCTGAATAGGCGGGCGTTTGCGGTCGGTTTCGCTGTCGCGCTCACGGCCGTCGGGCAGATCGTGCGGAATCGGCGCGGGAAACACCACCGCATCACTCGGCCAATGCCACACGCACTGCACCATGCTCATGCCGAACGGCGCTACCGCAGCCGTGCGCAGCGGCGGTACGCGCAAATATCCCCGCATCAGCGCGGGAATCTGCCAGTGATACACGGAGAGGCCGTCTGAACCCATCTGCCACGGCTGCCAGAGTTTTGCCGCCGCTTGGTCGGGATTGAGGAAATCGTCCTCGCTGCACAGCCACAACCAACGGCGGCGCGAGTTTTGCCGAGCGGTTAATTCGAGCACCGCCGTATGTCCCGCAAACACCTCTTTCGGCATGTTGACATCTATCTGCACATCCAAAAGCTGGCGCAGATTCAGCAACACCGCCACCGCCAAAAAACCTGCCAGCCAGAAAGCAGCGGCATACGCCAGATTGACCTGATAATTCAGCCCCACCAGCCACAGCAGCAACACCGTTACCAACAGGCCAGCACCCAATCGGGTCGGGCGGCAATGCAGTGAAGCCAAATCGGGAGAACGCCCTGCCACGGCGGGCAGTTTGTGCTTACGCGACGGCCACATGATTGAGCAGATCCGCCAAAATCTGTGCGCTGGTCATGCCTTGCTGCACCGGCTGCAAACGGTGGTTGGCCACCGGCACCCACACCGCTTTGATGTCTTCCGGCAGCACATGCCCTCTGCCCTGCATAAACGCCCATGCTTTCGCCGCATTCACCACAGCCAAACCCGCGCGCGGGCTGAGTCCCAGCACAAACCGCCCCGGCTGGCGCGTAGCCTGCACCAAACGGTACACGTAATCAGCGGCCGCCTGTGCAAACTTCACCTGCGCCGCCTGCTGCTGCCATTGTTGCAGCGTCTGCGCATTGCACACCGCCTGCAAAGCGGGAAGCGCTTGACGGCGGTCGCCCTGAAAATAAAGCTGTTTTTCGGCATCGGCCACGGGATAACCCATGCTCAACCGCATCATAAAGCGGTCGAGTTGGGATTCGGGCAACGGAAACGTGCCGAGCTGCTCGACCGGATTTTGCGTTGCTACCACGATAAACGGCTCGGGCAGCGCATAGGTTTTGCCGTCCACCGACACCTGATGTTCTTCCATCGCCTCCAACAGCGCGGATTGCAGCTTGGGCGAAGCACGGTTGATTTCGTCGGCCAATAAAAAAGAATGGAACACGGGGCCGGGGTGAAACTCGAAGCGGCCTTCGTTCGGGCGGAACACATTCACGCCGAGCAAATCCGAAGGCAGCATATCGTTGGTAAACTGCACGCGGCGGTAGTCCAGCCCCAACACCGCCGCCAAGCCGTGCGCCAATGTGGTTTTACCCACGCCGGGCACATCCTCCAGCAGCACGTGCCCGCCTGCGAGTATGGCGGCCATCAATTGTTTTAAAACGGTTTCTTTCCCCAGAATCAGCGAGTTAAGCTGGTGTAATGCGTGTTGTACGGATGAATTCATGATTATATTTTCTATTAGGATTTCAGTGGTTTATCAGGCATAATCAGGCCGTCTGAAAAAGTTTTCAGACGGCCTTGCCCCTTTGGGTAGAATTTTAGCATAGGCCGTCCGAACTGCTTTGAAACACAGCCAAATAATCACTTTAGATAAAACAATTGTTGTGAAATGGTAAATAAACCAAGCACAAAAAAAGCATCCGACAAAAACACAAACGGCTATAAACCTGCCGCCCTTACATTTTCAGACGGCCTTTAATATTCTTTAATGTTAAAATATTTGTTTTACAGGCCGTCTGAAAACTTATTTAAAGAAACCCGACCGACCATGCAAACCCTTTCTCCCGAAATCCAATCCCGCGCCGCCCGAATCAAACTGTTGATTATGGACGTAGACGGCGTGCTCACCGACGGGCACATTTATATCCGCGACAACGGCGAAGAAATCAAACCTTTCCACACGCTCGACGGCCACGGCCTGAAAATGTTGCAGGCCAGCAGCGTTCAGACGGCCATCATCACCGGCCGCGACGCGCCTTCCGTCGGTATCCGCGTCAAGCAGCTCGGCATCAACCATTACTATAAAGGTATTCACGACAAGCGCGCCGCCTATGCCGATTTGCGCGCCAAAGCCGGCGTGGAGGAGCATGAATGCGCTTTTATCGGCGACGACGTGGTCGACCTGCCCGTGATGGTACGCTGCGGCCTGCCCGTGGCGGTGCCCGAAGCGCATTGGTTCGCCTTGCAGCACGCCGCCTACGTTACCCGCAAAAGCGCCGGAAAAGGGGCGGTGCGCGAGTTGTGCGATTTAATCATGCAGGCGCAAGGCACGCTTGAATCTGCTTTACAAGAGTACGTCAAATGACTAAAAAATGGCGTTACGGCTGGCTGTTTCCGATTGTATTGGCGGTGTGCCTCGGCGGTTTGTCGGCATGGCTCGGGCGCATCAGCCAGATTGATGTCGAAGAAGCCGCGCTCAACCCGAACGAACCGCAATATTCCATGCAGGGTATCGACGGCAGACGCTTTGATGCGAAAGGCCGTTTGAAAGAAAATCTGAGCGCGGAATCGGCATGGCAATTGCCCAAAAGCAACGACGTAACCTTCAGCAAACCGCAGTTGTCGCTTTACGACGGCGGCAGGCTGCTTTATAACGTGAAAAGCGAAACCGCCCGCTACAACACCGACAGCCGCCAAGTAATGTTCGAGCAAGATGTTGTCTTAACCAAATCCGCCGAAGCCGAACGCCCCGCCGGCGTGCTGAAAACCGGCAACCTGACCGTCGACACCGAAACCGAAACCGCCCGAACCGATGCACCCGTGCATTACCAATACGGCGATTCGCACGGCACGGCAAACGGTTTGGTTTACGACCACAAAAAAGGATTCCTGAATCTGCCTTCACGAGTGAAAGCGACTATTTATGACCCGAAACATCATTAACACCGCCGCCCTTGCCGCTTTGATTGCCGCCGCCCCCGCCTATGCGCTGGAGAGCGACCGCAAGCAGCCCATTCAGATCGAAGCCGACCAAGGTTCGCTTGACCAAGCCAATCAAGTAACCACCTTCAGCGGCAACGTCATCATCAAACAAGGCTCGCTAAACATCCGTGCCGCAAGCGTGCGCGTATCGCGTAACGACAAAGGCGAACAGTTTATGTCTGCAAGCGGCAGCCCCGTGCGCTTCGGCCAAACACTTGACGACGGCAAAGGCACGGTAAACGGGCAGGCCAACCAAGTGGAATTTTCATCCGCCACCGGCATCGTGAAACTGACCGGCAATGCCAAAGTACAACGCGGCGGCGACTTGGCCGAAGGTGCCAGCATCGTCTACAACACCCGCACCGAGGTTTATACCGTCAGCGGCAGCCAAGGCAGCAAGGGCAAGGCCGGCAAGCGCGTAACCGTTGTCATCCAACCCGGCAGCACCGGTAAAAACAAATAACCCCGAGAGGCCGTCTGAAAACATTCTTCAGGCCGTTGGACGGTTCGGATAACAGCCCGCCGCCGATATTTTTTCAGACGGCCTTTGCTTTACGTCAAATATTTATACATCATAATATAAACAATGAGTTGTATCATATTTACCATATAAACACCGTTCAGGCCGTCTGAAAACACCTGCCTGCTTCCGAAACCGCAAACAACCGTTTCAGACGACCTGCAAAAAGATTACAATAGTAACCATAACCCAAAGGCTATACCATGAATCACCACAGCCGCTTAAACGTGCAAAACCTACAAAAGAGTTTCAAAAAGCGCAAAGTCGTCAAAAACTTTTCGCTTGACATCGAAAGCGGCGAAGTGGTCGGACTGCTCGGGCCCAACGGGGCAGGCAAAACCACCAGTTTTTATATGATCGTCGGCTTGATTTCCGCCGATGCAGGCAGCGTCATGCTTGACGACAAAGAAATCCGCCATCTGCCGATTCACGAACGTGCCCGCTTGGGATTGGGCTATCTGCCGCAGGAAGCATCGATTTTCCGCAAAATGACAGTGGAGCAAAACATCCGCGCCATTCTGGAAATCAGCCTGAAAGACAAAAACAAAATCGACAGCGAGCTGGAACGGCTGCTTGCCGACCTGAACATCGAACGCCTGCGCAACAACCCCGCACCGTCGCTTTCGGGAGGCGAACGCCGCCGCGTAGAAATCGCCCGCGTACTTGCCATGCAGCCGCGTTTTATCCTGCTCGACGAACCGTTTGCCGGAGTCGATCCGATTGCCGTTATCGACATCCAGAAAATCATCGAATTTCTGAAATCACGCGGCATTGGTGTACTGATTACCGACCACAACGTGCGCGAAACCTTGCGCATCTGCGACCGCGCCTACATCATCAGCGAAGGAGCTGTACTTGCCTCGGGGCACCCCGAAGAGCTGGTCAACAACGAACAGGTGCGGGCGGTATACTTGGGTGAAAACTTTAATTATTAACGGGGCGACCGACGCGCCTCACCGACACATTACGCATTACTCTCTATAAAACAATAATATGAGCCAAACCTTTGGACTAAAACTCAAACAAACCCAGCAGCTGAACCAAAGCCTTCAGCAGTCGCTGCGCGTTCTGCAAATGTCCGGACTGGAACTTGAGCGCGAAGTAGACGACTGGCTGCAAGACAATCCCCTGCTGGAGCGCCCAGAACCCGCCGATGACGCGGGCGATACCGATTTTTCCCAAATTTCCGCCTCTCTGCCGAGAGCCAACCAAATCGGCGGAGACGATGCCGAAGACGTATGGGCCACCATTGCCGGCGAAGACGACTTCAATGCCTTTCTGCACAAACAAGTTTGCGAACACCCCCTAAGCGAAGAAGAAGCCGCACGGGTACATATCCTCATTGATTTTCTCGACGACCAAGGCTATTTCACCGACAGCTTGGCCGAAGTAATCGACCACACCCCGCTGGAATGGATGCTCAGCGAAAACGATTTGCAGGAAGCGCTCGATCTACTGCAAACCTTCGATCCCGCGGGCGTAGGGGCTGCGAATTTAACCGAGTCGCTGATGCTCCAACTCTTACGCTTGCCCGCCTCTCCCGAACGCCAACTGGCCGCCAAAATCGTTCAACAGTCGCTAGACAACCTGAGCAGAAGCCGCCAGCAGAATCTGGCCAAAGCACGCAAAATGTTCCCCGATGCCGATATCGATACCATTCAGACGGCCTTAGACCTGATATCGAAACTCAACCCCTACCCGGCCTATGGATTTGCTTCTGCCGAACCGACAGCCTATGTGCAGCCCGACGTATGGGTGAAAGAAACCAAAACCGGTTGGACGGTTATCAGCAACGACAACGCATGGCCGAAAGTACAGCTCAACCGCGAATATTGCGACCTGTTGAAAGAAGCTGGCGAAGTCAGCCCGGAGTGGAAAGAAAAATTAAGCGAAGCACGGCAAAAAATCGACAGCTTGGAACTGCGTAAAAGCACGGTAATCCGGTTGGCAGAGTACATTGTTGAAAAGCAGGAAGATTTTTTCGTATTCGGCGAAATCGGCCTGACACCCATGCTACTGAAAGATGCCGCCGCCGAACTCGGCGTGGCTGAAAGCACCGTATCCCGTGCCGTCAACCACAAATATTTGTCTTGCCCGCGCGGAGTGTTTGCGTTACGCTATTTCTTCACACAGGCCGTTTGCGCCGAAGACGGCGAGGGAGTCAGCCAAAATGCAGTCAAAGCCGTAATCACTCAGTTGGTCGAGTCGGAAGACAAATTCAAACCGCATTCCGATGAAACACTGAGCAAACTTTTGAAACAGCAAGGCATTGATATCGCCCGCCGCACCGTAGCCAAATATCGAGAATCATTGAACATTCCGTCTGCGGCACAACGCAGATTATGATTAACCCATTTTTCAGACTGCCTGAATCAGGCGGTTTAACTTAACCGAAGGAGTAAAGCCATGAATCTGAAAATCACCGGCCTGAATTTCGACGTAACCGAAGCCATCAAAAATCATGTTAATAGCAAGTTGGAACGCATCAACCGCCATGCTGCCAATTTGATTTCTGTAGCCATCACCCTTTCGGTAGAAAAGCTGAACAATAAGGCTGAAGCTGATGTGCACTTGGCCGGTAAAGACTTGCATGTGGAAACTGTTGAATCTGATATGTATGCCGCGATTGATGTGCTCATGGACAAAGTTGACCGCGCCATCTTGAAACATAAAGAAAAAAGCAATGATGTGCGCGCCACTCCCAAACCGGAACCCGATGCCGAATAAGCTGTTTTGATGAAGATTCAACACCCCGTTTTACGGGGTGTTTTTGTTTCTCCGTCCGATTCTTGAAATAGCGTCATCCGGCTAAAAACAACAGGCCGTCTGAAAAACCGGCTTTCAGACAGCCTTTGCACGGTTGCGGCTTTATTCGTTTGATAAATCTGTTCATAATATCGCTTATTCCATTTCAGGCCGTCTGAAAAACAATTTTCCAAAAACAATTCACGATAATAAACGAGCGGGCAGATGAAACGTACTCTTTCCTCTTTCAACCGTCTGATAGGACGGAAAATTTTCCATAAAATCAAACAGACCCAACGCCTTTCACGGAAAACGGCCGCATTCGGCTTTCTGCTGGCAGGTGCGGCGCTGGTGGCATTGGTGTCGCTGGCATTTGCAAAAATGGCAGACTGGGCACTGGAAGAAAATGCCCGGCTGGTGCAGCAATACCCGTGGTTCGCATGGGTGGCGCTGCCGCTCGGTTTGCCGCTGATTGTATGGCTCACTCGAAGGTTGGCCCCTTACACGGCGGGCAGCGGCATCCCGCAGGTGCTGGCTTCCCTATCACTGCCTTTCGGGGCTCAGAAAACACGGCTTCTGCAATTACGGCAAACCATGTTGAAAATCCCGTTAACCTTTTTGGGTATGCTGGCGGGGGCCTCTATCGGGCGGGAGGGGCCGTCGGTACAAGTAGGGGCCGCAGTAATGGCAGCGTGGGGGGCATGGTGTAAAAAACACAATCTCGCCTTTAAAGGCATGCAGGAAAACGATTTGATTGCAGCAGGCGCGGCAGGCGGCTTGGCCGCGGCATTCAATGCGCCGCTGGCCGGCGTGGTGTTTGCGATTGAGGAATTGGGACGCGGCATTCTGCTGCGTTGGGAACGCCAGATTTTCATCGGTGTGTTGGCTGCGGGTTTTATCCAAGTGGCCATACAGGGCAACAACCCTTATTTTTCGGGGTTTAACGGAAGCGAATTGTCCGACATGCTGATATGGGTGCTATTGAGCGGTTTGGTGTGCGGCGTGGCCGGCGGCTTGTTTGCCCGCTGCCTCTATAAAGGTACGGCGGCATTTGCTCCCGAAAAATACCGCAACTGGATACGCAATCATCCCGTTTTACTCGCCGGCACCATCGGCCTGCTGCTGGCTTTAATCGGTACGCTTTATCAAGGGCAAACTTTCGGTACGGGCTATCACGAAGCGTCTGCGGCACTGCGTGGAACATATGATGCGCCGTTCGGCGTGGCTGCGGCCAAATGGGTGGCGACCGTGCTGTCGTATTGGGCCGGCATTCCGGGCGGTATTTTTACGCCCTCTCTCACCATAGGTGCGATGATCGGCCAGCATATCGCGCAAATTGCCGATATCCCAACAGGCGTAAACGTGCTGGTGCTGATCTGTATGACTGCATTTCTGGCCGCCGCCACCCAGTCGCCCTTAACTTCCAGTGTCGTGGTAATGGAGATGACGGGCGGACAGAATTTGTTGTTTTGGTTGCTGATTGGTGCTATTTTCGCTTCTCAGGTATCGCGCCAATTTTCACCGAAGCCGTTCTACCACGCGGCAGGAACACGCTATCGGCAACGGGTTCAAGAAGAAGCAGCCACACAGCAGGCAGATGCTGTTGATAAGGAGAAATAGATGGCAATCAATTTACGAGAAAAAGATGCGGCGGAATTATTGCCGATAGACGGTGTGCAAGTATTTGTCGGACAAGCGGGCATCAAAAAAGCCAGCCACAACGACATCACACTGATGGTTTTCAACCCCGACAACACCGTCGGTGCCGTATTCACACAAAACCGATTCTGCGCCGCACCCGTGCATGTAGCCAAGCAGCACCTTTTCGATGAAGACGGCGTACGTGCGATGATCATCAACACCGGTAACGCCAACGCCGGCACCGGAATAAAAGGGCGGGAAGACGCTCAAGCAGTATGCGAAGCCGTAGCCAAACAAATCCGCTGCAAAACTTCACAAGTATTGCCGTTCTCCACCGGTGTTATTCTCGAACCGCTGCCCGCCCAAAAAATCGTCGATGCCCTACCCCGCGTCAAGCCTGCGTTTTGGAACGATGCCGCACGCGCCATTATGACCACCGATACCGTGCCCAAAGCAGCCAGCCGTGAAGGTAAAGTGGGCAATAACCACACCGTACGCGCCACCGGCATTGCCAAAGGCGCAGGCATGATCTGCCCCAACATGGCAACCATGCTCGGCTTTATCGTGTGCGATGCCAATATAGCTCAACCGGTTTTGCAGATGCTCACACAAGAAATCGCCGACCAATCGTTTAATTCCATTACGATAGACGGCGATACCAGCACCAATGACAGCTTTGTCATCGTCGCTACCGGCAAGTGCGGTCAAAACGAAATCGACAATATCGCCGATCCGCGCTACGACCAACTCAAAACCCTGCTTGGCAGCCTCGCACTGGAACTTGCGCAAGCCATTGTGCGCGATGGCGAAGGAGCTACCAAATTCATTACCGTTCAAGTCGAAAATGCAGGCAATCGTGCTGAAGCGCGGCAAGTGGCCTATGCCATCGCCCACTCGCCTTTAATTAAGACGGCCTTCTTTGCTTCCGACCCCAATCTCGGCCGCTTATTGGCTGCTATCGGCTACTCAGGCCTCCCCGACTTCGACACCGACAAAGTACGCATGTGGCTGGGTGAAGTGCTGGTAGCGGAAAACGGCGGACGGGTGGACAGCTACACCGAAGAAGCCGGCCAAATGGTAATGAATCAACCCGAAATCACTGTGCGTGTTGATTTGCAACGCGGTCGTGAACGTGCCGTTATCTATACATGCGATTTATCACATGATTATGTATCGATTAATGCTGATTACCGCAGTTGATTACACCTTCTAAAAAGGCCGTCTGAAAAAGTTTTCAGACGGCCTGAGTATTAAAATCGAGGTACTTATACTTTCATACCCAAACAGGTGTTATAGCAAATAAACTTATTTTTGATACAAGACGGCAAGCTGCAAACAGTACGAGGAGTACGGAACCGATTCTGTCGCCCAGCGGCTTACACAATTGTTCTCTTTGAGCTAAGGTACAGCAACGCCATAACAAGTTAAGTTTATTTGCTATATTTTTTTAAAGAATGATTTTATAAATTATCAGACATTATGGTGCTTCTTTGGTACTTTACGGCATTTTGGCAACTTCCTCCCCCAGAGAACCTCTATACAAAAGAGAAAATGTACATGCCGCTGCAATTTCCGACACCATTCCCTATAAATCTGCTAATAAAAAGCCTGCTAATAAAACAGCCGAAACGCTTTTTAGCATTTCGGCTGTTTTATTGGCAGGCTTGTAAAAATTCAATCCGCTTAATGTTCGCGCAAAATCTTACGAATCGCAGCTAACTGGCGGCGGCTGACTGCAAGCGGTTTATCCACATCCAGCACCCGCGCCCCCCAAGTTGCATTACTTTCGTCTTCATCTCCGCCATCCAAGCGGATCAGACAGTCCAAAGTATGGCGGAACACCAAAGCATTACGATGGATGCGGATAATTTTATCTCCCAGCAGCTCTTCCCAATAAACCAAAGTTTTGGGTAATTCATAACTTTGGCCGTCTCCGGTGAATAAGAATACCGTTTTATGTTCGGCCAAAAGATAACGAACCTGCTGCCACGGAATCTCTACCATACGGTTACGGTTAAACACCTTAAAGTGTGTAAAATCATCTGCCTTTTCTTTATGCTTTTCATTCAACCGCTCCAAAGCAGTTTGCAGCCGCGACACTTTAATAGGCTTCAATAAATAATCGGCCGCAGCCAATTCAAACGCACGTAAAGCATGCTCTTCATAAGCAGTCGTAAAAATGACATCCGGCTGTTTCTTAGCAATGCGCTTAATTCGCTCAACCAAATCCAATCCGGTAATTTCCGGCAGACCGATATCAGCAAATACAATATCCACTTCATGCACACTCAGCCAATCCAAAGCCGGCTGCGCATGATGGAATATTTTTAACAATACGACGTTGCACTCTTCCAGCAGAACCCGCAAACGCTCTGCTGCCAACACTTCGTCTTCAACAATAATGGCACTCAGCATATCTTGTCAGTCTGTTGGTTGTTATTAACCGTATCGTATCCCGAACAATTACTTATATCAATATTAAGCAATGAAAAAGTGAGGGAACACAAAACGAATGCTAATGGATTATTATCATAATTTGCTATATTTTTAGTTTTTAATTTCTCAAAATATGTATTTTTAAAATTAAAAGCCAAATATATCAAAAATTAATCTTAAAAAAATTAAGGAAATAACAATATAAAAAATATGACATATGTAATTTTGTTTATAATTTTGTAAGATTAATGCAACGTATGTTTAGTTTTGAAAAAATAAAAGCACCCATCATAGATGGATGCTTTTATTTTATATTTGGTTGCGGGGGCAGGATTCGAACCTACGACCTTCGGGTTATGAGCCCGACGAGCTACCATGCTGCTCCACCCCGCGTCAGAAGATTGAACTATACAGATTAATCTACATCTTGTCAATCATTTTCCCCAAATAAACCCTCTCCATAAGAATCAGCTCCATATCACTTACTATTCTTGCTTTTATGCAGCGCTTTCATCTATCAACAGATACGCCGAATTATGATATAACCCCAAAACTATACATAGTACAAAACACTTATCTCACCTTTTTATTTTCCTCATTCTCATGTCCCGCATCGTTATTACCTCCATACTCGCACTATTATCACTCAGCTTTTTAGCCGTGATGGTCATTGCTCCTCTTATTGCGCTGGCTACCTATGAAAATGAGGGTTTGGCATGGGCGGTACTGCAAGATGACTATATTCAAATAAAGATTGGCTGGACAACACTCCAAGCCGCCATTACCTGCATTTCTACCCTTATCCTCGGCGTGCCGATAGCTTGGGTATTAGCCCGTCTCGATTTCCGCGGAAGGCTCTGGATTCTCCGTTTAATAATGCTACCATTCGTGATGCCCACATTGGTTGCGGGTATGGGAGTATTAGCATTATTCGGCCCCCGCGGGCTATTATGGCCCGGCTGGGAAGATACCCCTTATTTACTGCTCTACGGCAATATTTTCTTCAATCTCCCCGTATTAATCCGCTCGGCATATCAAGGTTTCCTGCAAGTTCCCGCTACTCGTTTGTACACGGCACAAACTCTGGGAGCAGGAACATGGCAACGTTTTTTCCATATCGACTTGCCTGTATTGAAACCTTGGCTGGCGGGAGGATTGTGCCTGGTATTTTTGTATTGTTTTTCCGGGTTTGGCTTGGCCTTGCTGCTTGGCGGCAGCCACTATACTACTATCGAAGTAGAAATCTACCAATTGGTTGCATACGAGCTGGATATAGCACAAGCAGCCGTTTTAGTATGGATAGTACTAGCAATTACTGCTATGGTAGGATTTCTATATGCGTACCTTAGCCGTCGCACCGCTTCCGATAAAAATATTCAGCCCCTCTCTCCCAAACCGGCCCAAACCTATATAGAAAAAATCTTATTGACGGTTGCCTTAGTATTACTATTCACTTGCTGTGGGCTACCGTTGATTGCCATATTGTTACAAGCTACACAGGCCGGTAATTCATGGGGGGTTTTGCTGGAAACTGACACCTTACTTGCAGTTTGGAACACCTTGCGGTTTACATTTTTTGCCATGCTGGTTGCGCTCTTACTCGGTATTCTACACACCTGCCTTGCCCGTCTAGTTCCTTGGGTTCGCAGCCTGACATTTTTACCATTTATGGTCTCACCGATCTGTATTGCTTTCGGTATCTTACTACTCTATCCGGAATGGACAGCTTCATTACCGCTACTTATTTCTACTTATGCCTTACTGGCATATCCTTTTATTGCTAAAGATTTAATTGCAGCATGGGATGCATTACCGCAAAGTTATACGTCAGCCGCCCGAAGCATAGGAGCAACACCTTTTCAGACGGCCTTATACGTAACCATTCCATTATTACTTCCTGCCTTACGTCGCGGCCTTACCCTGGCTGCAGCAACCTGCGTTGGTGAGTTTGCCGCCACTCTATTTCTATCTCGCCCTGAATGGCAAACACTTACTACCTTGATTTACCGCTACCTCAGCACAGCAGGCTCTGATAATCACGACAGGGCAATGGTTCTAACTGTTGCCTTAATGAGTTTGGCATTATTAGTATTTATGTTATTAGATAATGTGAACAGAACAAACAAGGCATCCGCAAAAATCTTTTGATTTCAATATTCTTCTTTTCAGATGGCCTCTGGTAAGCCAACCGTAAAGGAATTATTAATATGCTCGAATTGAAAAATATCCATAAACAGTTTGGTCACAAAACCGTTTCCGACAACATCAACTTATCCGTAGAAAAGGGTAAAGTTCTTGCTATCCTTGGCCCTTCAGGATGTGGCAAATCAACTCTGCTTAATATTGCTGCAGGCCTTGTTCAGCCGGATAGAGGTGAAATATGGATAAATGGACAAAACTATACTTTTACACCACCTGAAAAACGAAATATAGCTATAGTTTTTCAAGATTACGCTCTTCTACCTCATCTTAATACTTTGGATAACGTTATTTTTGGTTTAAAAATGAGAGGCATAGATGCCCAAGAAGCAAAAAAACGTGCCGAAGCGGCATTGGAAGAAGTAGGTTTATCCGGGGAAAATATACGGAATATTAATAATCTATCCGGAGGAGAACAACAGCGCGTCTCCCTCGCTCGCGCCCTAGTCACAGAACCAAAACTGCTTCTACTGGATGAACCATTTTCAAGCCTCGATACAGGATTACGACAACAATTACGACAACAAACCTCACAACATATACAAAGGCACAATATTCCCGCCATACTGGTCACACACGATCCAGAGGAAGCTTTTGATGTAGCCGACCATTTAGCCTTAATGCAGGGAGGACGTATCGTTCAATACGGCACACCCAACGAATTACTCACTGCACCTACTAATGCTTGGTCCGCCCGCTTAATCGGAGCAGTTAACGTTAAAGAAACATACTACATCCCTCAACAGGCGTTGCATTTTCAACATTCTCAAGGGGCTCTTTCCCGCATTCTTCATATTTTTCGACAGCCTGAATACTGTCGCTTTACCTTACTTCATCCCAAACATGGAGAAATTATATTAAATTTGAGTTGGGAATTCGCTATGCAATATAACTTACAAATAAATGATGAACTAAATCTATTAATTGACGAAGATAAAATAATCTTTTTTAAATAATAATATTGCTATTTTTATCCCTTCCAAGTCCCACCCTATAATCAAAGAAAACAGAAAAATAATTATATTAATTTATTTATTTTAAAAGAAATAATAATTACCTGCTTAATCAATTATTGATCTATATAAACATCTCTTTCAGCATCCTTATCTATTGTAAAATCCACTAAACTTTAAATCACAATGTAGCTTATACATAACTAACATTTTTTAAAGCTATAACTGATAAAAAATACTTTAACCTTACATACAAGAATAAACAAAAAATAAGGCTAATAATTTTCGATATCTTCAAGAGATGTAGAGAAACTCATATAGTTGTTATTCGCAAGCTTAATCCTTATTTTTTCTCTTGTAGCAAAATTCATACCAACAGATAAATAAACATTTCGGATATCCGTAATTCCTACTATTACCAACTGAATTAAAACTAATCAAAAAGGTTATATCCATGAGACAAGGCCGTCTGAAATTTATTTTCAGACGGCCTTGTTCAAGATATGAAAATATCAGTGTAACAAATTACCCCAACACCTCACTTGAACTTATTCCTCAGCAACTGATTCAGCTTTTTCAACAAGTTCAACTAGAGCTAATGGAGCATTATCACCTTTACGGAAGCCACATTTTAAAATACGTACATAGCCACCATTACGAGCTGCAAAACGTGGACCTAATTCGTCAAACAACTTCACAACAACTTCACGATCACGAGTGCGGTTAAACGCCAAGCGACGATTTGCCAAAGAAGGTTTTTTACCTAAGGTAATCAACGGTTCTACAACGCGGCGCAGTTCCTTAGCCTTAGGGAGAGTAGTTACGATAGTTTCATGGCTCAGCAAAGAATTTGCCATATTACGTAACATTGCAGCACGATGGCTGCTTGTACGGTTCAATTTACGATTACCATTACGATGACGCATGTCATAATCCTTTAATGTTCAAACTTACGGCTTTTCTAAGCCCACCGGTGGCCAAGCTTCCAATTTCGACCCCAATGTTAATCCTTTAGAGGCCAATACTTCTTTAATTTCATTCAAAGATTTACGGCCTAGATTTGGAGTCTTTAAAAGCTCGGTTTCAGTACGCTGAATCAAATCGCCAATATAATAAATATCTTCAGCTTTAAGGCAGTTAGCTGAACGTACAGTCAATTCCAAATCATCCACAGGGCGAAGCAAGATCGGATCAATAGGAGGTGCTTTCTCTTCAATTTCCTCGACTGGTGTACCTTGCAAATCAGCAAAAATGGACATTTGGTCAATCAAAATACGTGCAGCACTACGAACAGCTTCCTCCGGCTCAATAGAACCATCTGTTTCAATATCTAAAACCAGACGATCCAAGTCCGTTCGCTGCTCTACACGTGCAGGTTCAACCTCAAAGCTCACTCGACTAATGGGCGAAAAGCTCGCATCCAACTGAATTGCACCAATCTGTTTGTTTTCATCTCGCATTACACGACGGCCAGAAACAGACTGATAGCCACGACCTTGTTCAACTTTAATTTCCATCTCAATCTGACCATTATCAGAAAGATGGCAAATCACATGTTCAGGATTAATAATTTCTACATCGTGTGGCAAGCTAATATCGCTAGCCAACACGGGACCTGACCCCGATTTTTTCAAAGTTAATTGAACCTGATTCCGACCATGCAATTTAAATACCACACCTTTAATATTCAAGAGGATATCAACAACATCCTCTTGGACACCATCTACAGTGGAATATTCATGCAATACACCGGTAATAGCGACTTCAGTAGGCGCAAAACCATTCATGGATGACAGTAAGATACGACGCAAAGCATTACCAAGAGTATGACCGAAACCACGTTCAAATGGCTGCATAGATACTTTGGCACGAGTAGCCGACAGTGTATCCACATCAATTTGACGAGGCTTCAAAAATTCGGAAGTGCTATTTTGCATTTAACTGTCCCTCACTGAGCTAGTATTATTTAGAGTAAAACTCTACCACCAGCTGTTCATTAATATCGCCAGTCAATTCTGAACGATCAGGCATATTTTTAAATACACCTTCCATTTTGTTTACATCAACTGAAACCCAGCTAGGTAAACCAATTTGTGTTGCCAGTCCCAATGCTTCTTGAATTCGGACTTGTTTTTTTGCCTTCTCACGAACGCTTACAATATCGCCTGCTTTAACTTGATAAGAAGAAATATTTACTACTTGACCATTAACAAGAATTGCTTTGTGAGATACCAATTGGCGTGCCTCTGCACGAGTAGAACCAAATCCCATTCTATATACTACATTATCCAAGCGAGATTCCAAAAGTTGCAATAACAACTCACCTGTAGAACCTTTTCTACGCGCTGCTTCAGCAAAATAACGACGGAATTGGCGTTCTAAAACACCATAAATACGACGAATTTTCTGTTTCTCTCGCAACTGCAAACCATAGTCTGATAACCGAGGCTTTTTAGCACCATGCTGACCAGGAGCAGAATCCATTTTACATTTCGATTCTAAAGAGCGACGTGCGCTCTTTAAAAACAAATCTGTACCTTCACGACGTGCCAATTTACATTTTGGGCCAATATAACGTGCCATATCTTAAATCACTCCAAATATTAAATACGACGTTTTTTAGGTGGACGGCAACCGTTATGAGGCAACGGGGTAACGTCGGTAATGCTAGTAATTTTAAATCCAAGAGCATTGAGCGCACGTACAGAAGATTCACGGCCTGGGCCTGGGCCTTTAATACGAACTTCTAAATTTTTAACGCCATACTCTTGGGCAACTTTACCAGCGGCTTCCGCTGCCACTTGAGCAGCAAAAGGTGTACTTTTACGAGAACCTTTAAAACCAGCACCGCCAGAGGTAGCCCAAGATAATGCATTGCCTTGACGATCGGTAATAGTTATGATGGTATTATTAAAAGATGCATGCACATGCACAATACCTTCACTCACGGTTTTACGTACTTTCTTGCGTACACGTGAAGCTGTGTTTGCTTTAGCCATTAATCAAATCCTTAAAAATTATTTTTTACCGGCGATTGCTTTGCGCGGACCCTTACGAGTACGTGCATTAGTGCGAGTACGCTGACCACGACAAGGTAATCCACGACGATGCCTAAAACCGCGATAACAACCCATATCCATCAAACGTTTAATACTCATTGTTACTTCACGACGTAGATCGCCTTCTACTTCATAATTAGAAACTTGCTCACGCAAAGCTTCTAACTGAGACTCGTCTAAATCTTTTACTTTGATACTTGGCGCAATATTTGCAGCCTCACAAATTAATCTAGCACGAGTAGAACCGATACCGTAAATAGCTTGTAAACCAATTACGATATGGGCATTATTAGGGATATTTACCCCTGCAATACGAGCCATATTTTTTCCTTTACGGGCAAAATTTTGTCATTATACCACAAAATCAAATCTAAATGAAATACAAACTACCCTTGACGTTGCTTATGACGAGGATCAGTACAAATTACACGAACTACACGATTACGACGAATAATTTTGCAGTTACGGCAAATTTTCTTTACAGAAGGTTGCACACGCATTTTATTTCCTTTCTTAATTTATCTTGCTCGAAACACAATGCGTGCACGAGTCAAATCATACGGAGTTAGCTCAACAGTTACCTTATCTCCAGGAGAAATACGAATATAATGCATTCGCATTTTCCCCGAAATATGCCCTAAAACAACATGGTCATTTTCAAGCTTTACTTTAAAGGTTGCATTTGGCAAGGTTTCAAGAATCTCTCCCTGCATCTGTATGGTATCTTCTTTAGCCATAATTTTTTTACTTACGTGATAATGATTTCATATCAGGTTGCTTAATTAAATGTTCATACTGCTGGGTCATCCGATATGATGCAATTTGAGTACTGAAATCCATAGTAACAACCACAATAATGAGTAAAGAGGTGCCTCCTAAATAAAAAGGAATATTCAATGCAGTAGTCAAAAACTCTGGAATTAAACAAATAATAGTAATATATAAAGCTCCAAAAAAAGTTAACCTTAATACCACTTTTTCCAAATACCTAGATGTTTGTCCTCCTGGTCTTATGCCAGGTACAAATGCACCACTTTTTTTTAAGTTTTCTGCCATTTCCTTAGGACTAAATACTAGAGCTGTATAAAAATAACAGAAAAATATAATAGAAGCTGCAAATAATAAAATATAAATAGGCTGACCATGCTGTAATAAACCAGAAACCTTATGCAACCAACTATCTACGTTCCCAGAACCAAACCAACTCAATAATGTAGATGGGAATAAAATAATGCTAGAAGCAAAAATAGGAGGAATTACCCCTGCCATATTTAACTTAAAAGGCATGTGAGTATTTTGTCCATGAACCACTCTATGCCCTAATTGACGCTTAGCATAATGAATTGGTATTTTACGTTGAGCACTTTCAAAATATACAACAGCATAAACAAGTAATAATGCCCCTACCACTATTGAGATAGCTGTAAGCATACTCATAGAGCCCTGACTGATTAATGTCAGTAGTTGAGCAATTCCAGACGGAATACCCGCTGCGATACCTGCAGTAATGATTAAAGAAATGCCATTACCTACCCCACGCTCAGTTATCTGCTCACCCAGCCACATTAAAAACATGGTACCAGTTACCAAACAAACTACTGTTGAAATATAAAACTCTAATTGAGCAACAACTACAATATTCTGCTGATAAACAAAAGTGGCAACACCAAAGCTTTGGAGAATAGCCAATAAAACCGTACCGTAACGAGTATATTTTGTAATAATTTTTCGTCCAGCTTCACCTTCCTTCTTTAAAGCCTTTAAAGAAGGAAGAATTTCTGAGGCTAATTGAACAATAATTGATGCTGAAATATAAGGCATAATACCAATAGCAAATATACTAAAGCGCTCTAGCGATCCCCCAGAAAAAATATTCAGTATGCCTAGAATACCACTACTGGCGCTTTCATATAGTTTAGCCAAGGCAATTGCATCAACACCTGGTACAGGAATATGTGCACCAATACGAAAAACAATTAATGCACCCAACAAAAACAGCAAACGCTTTCTTAAGTCACCCAACTTTGTCAGTCCTGATAAAGATTGTTGATTAGCCACTTTAATTCAAGCCTTATTCTTCTATTTTTCCACCTGCAACTTCGATAGCAGCTCTAGCACCTTTAGTAGCTTTTATACCCTTTAAAATAATTGCCTTCTCAATAGAACCAGAAGCAATTACTTTAACATTCAGCACATTAGCAGCCACCAACCCTGATTGTTTCAAGACCAATAGGTCAATTTCATCCACAGCAACTAATGCCAGTTCACTTAAACGAACCTCTACGTTGTTAGCAGACGACAATGATTTAAAACCACGCTTAGGAAGACGACGTTGCAAAGGCATTTGTCCTCCTTCGAAACCTACTTTATGGAACCCACCTGAACGGCTTTTTTGTCCTTTATAACCACGACCACCTGTTTTACCTAAACCACTACCGATACCACGACCTATACGACGTTTGATATGTGTAGCGCCTTCAGCAGGCTGAATAGTATTCAAATACATTTTACACCTCCACTTTCAAAAGGTAGCTGATTTTATTAATCATGCCTCGATTTTCAGGAGTATCCAATACTTCTACTGTATGCTCACGGTAACGTAAACCCAAACCACGAGCACAAGCTCGGTGAGATTGAAGAGTACCAATTAAACTCTTAGCTAAGGTTACTTTAATTTTCTTCTGCTCAGTCATTGTTGGCTCCCAAAATATCTTCAACCGTCAAACCACGTTTAGCAGCAATATCAGACGGAGTATATAATTTTGCTAATCCATCCAAAGTAGCACGCACAATATTATATGGATTAGTAGATCCGTGAACTTTAGCAGATATATTATGAATACCCATTGCATCAAACACTAAACGCATTGGACCACCTGCTTTTACGCCGCTACCTTCTTTTGCTGGTTGCATAAATACGCGAGTAGCACCATGACGCCCAATTACTTCATGATGAATGGTACCATTTTTTAATGGTACTTTAATCATAGAGCGACGAGCTTGATCCATTGCCTTTTGTACTGCAACAGGAACTTCTTTGGATTTCCCCTTGCCCATACCAATACGACCATCACCATCACCAACCACAGTCAAAGCAGAAAAGGCCATAATACGACCACCTTTAACTACTTTTGTTACACGATTAACGGAGACCATTTTTTCAATAAAACCATCACCGCGTTCTTCAATTTCATGTTTTGCCATCTCAAGTCTCCGAAATTTTTAGAAGCTTAAACCATTTTCACGTGCAGCTTCAGCCAAAGCTTTCACACGACCATGATATTGAAAACCAGAACGATCGAAAGCAACTTTTTCTATACCGACAGCCTTTGCTTTTTCAGCAATACGCTTACCTACTACAGCAGCAGCTTCAGCATTACTACTTGATTTCAAGTTATTACGAACCTCTGCTTCCAAAGTAGAGGCTTGTGCCAAGATTCGATTGCCTTCCGCATTAATAACCTGAGCATAAATATGGTTATTTGAACGGAACACACACAATCTAACCATTTTTAAATCCGCAATACGTGCACGAGTTTTACGAGCACGACGGAGTCGGGTTATATGTTTATCCATGAGTAAACCTCAATTATTTTTTCTTAGTTTCTTTCATTACTACTACTTCGCCTACATAACGAACACCTTTACCTTTATAAGGCTCTGGTGAACGGAAAGCACGAATTTCAGCAGCAACTTGCCCAATAACTTGTTTATCAGCACCTGTCAAAATAATTTCTGTTTGACTAGGTGTCTGAACAGAAATGCCTTCAGGCATTTCATAGACAATCGGATGAGAAAAACCCAAAGATAAATTTAATATTTTGCCTTGAGCCTGCGCACGATAACCAACACCAATTAACTGCAGTTTCTTCTCAAAACCCTCAGAAACACCTTTAACCATATTATTAACTAATGCACGCACAGTACCAGACATAGCACTAGCATGCTTAGTATTATTTTTTACATTAAAAATCAATTGGTTATCATTTAATTCAATAGCCACATCAGATGTCAATGGAAGTGACAACTCACCATTTTTACCTTTGACGGTCAACAAATCTGTTCCAAATTTGACTTCAACCCCAGCAGGAACAGTCACTGGGTTTTTAGCTACGCGTGACATAATATTCTCCACTAGGAAACAATGCATAATAACTCACCACCCACTCCTTCAGAGCGAGCTTTACGATCAGTCATTACACCTTTAGAAGTACTCACTATTGCAATACCCAGCCCATTCATTACACTAGGAATTTCACTTGAAGCTTTATAAATACGCAACCCAGGTCGAGAAACACGCTTAATTTGCTCAATTACTGGACGCCCTGCGTAATATTTCAATTGAACTTCTAA
Source organism: Neisseria sp. MVDL19-042950 (assembly GCF_030504625.1). Lineage (GTDB taxonomy): Bacteria > Pseudomonadota > Gammaproteobacteria > Burkholderiales > Neisseriaceae > Neisseria. Next base: position 48,699 of record NZ_JAUKWH010000014.1, read on the forward strand.
TACAGGTTTCACATCAGCGGAAACTGCAAAATCTTCGATATAACCCTCTTCTTTCAAAACTTTTGCAATTGCACACTTCAGTTTAGAAGAAGGCATAACAACGGAAACTTTATTTGCACGTTGCGCATTTCGGATACGAGTCAACATATCGGAAATAGGATCATGCATACTCATAATTATTACTCCTATTACCAGCTAGCTTTAACAACACCTGGAATTTCACCACGCATAGCAATTTCACGGATTTTAGTACGACCCAAACCGAATTTACGGAAGGTGCCACGGGGACGACCAGTCAATGCACAACGACGACGTTGACGAACTGGAGCAGCATTACGGGGAATCGCCTGAAGTTTTAAACGCGCTTCAAAACGTTCCTCATCTGAAGAATTTGTATCATTGATAACAGCAAAAATGGCCTCACGTTTAGCGGCATATTTTTTCGCTAATGCAATGCGTTTCAATTCGCGATTAATAAGTGCTTTTTTAGCCATGATTATCCTTTAAACGGAAATTTGAATAATGATAATAATGCTTTTGCTTCTTCATCTGTTTTAGCAGTAGTAGTAATCGTAATATTTAAACCACGCAAAACGTCAATCTTATCATATTCAATTTCTGGAAAAATTATTTGTTCGCGAACACCCATATTGTAATTACCACGGCCATCAAATGATTTACCACTTACACCACGAAAGTCACGAACTCGAGGCAACGCAATAGTAACCAATCTATCCAAAAATTCGAACATTTGATCGCGACGTAAAGTCACTTTACAACCTACTGGATAGTTATCACGAATTTTAAAACCTGCAATCGATTTACGAGCAACTGTTACAACAGGTTTTTGACCTGCAATTTTTTCCAAATCTGCAACTGCATGCTCCATTACTTTTTTATCAGCAACAGCCTCACCAACACCCATATTCAAGGTAATTTTTTCAATCCGAGGCACTTCCATAATTGACTTATAACCAAACTGCTTCATTAACTCAGGAACCACAGTATTGTTATAAAACTGTCTCAAACGAGCCATACTACCTCCTTATACACCAATAACAGAGCCGTTAGATTTAAAGAAGCGAACACGTTTTACCTTGCCTTCACTTTCTACCAACTTAATACCCACACGGTCTGCTTTATTTGTTTCAGGATTAAGAATAGCCACATTTGAAATAGCCAAAGGCATATTTTTTACAATGATGCCACCCTCAACACCGCGCAAAGGATTAGGTTTTTGATGGCGTTTTACAGTATTCACGCCTTCCACGACAACCTTATCACCCAAAACTCTTAAAACCTGACCCTGCTTACCTTTATCCTTACCGGCAATAACTACTACTTGATCGCCTTTAATAATTTTGTTCATCGCCGTTATATCCTTATAAAACCTCAGGTGCTAATGAAACAATTTTCATAAAGCGCTCTGTACGCAACTCGCGAGTAACCGGACCAAAAATACGAGTCCCCAAAGGTTCAAGTTTGTTATTTAACAATACAGCCGCATTATTATCAAACTTAATCAACGCACCATCAGGCCGACGAACACCTTTAGCTGTACGCACCACAACAGCGTTATATACATCGCCTTTTTTCACACGACCACGAGGAGCCGCATCTTTAACTGCAACTTTAATAATGTCGCCAACCGAAGCATAGCGACGCTTAGATCCGCCTAAAACTTTGATACACATCACACGACGGGCACCAGAGTTATCAGCCACATCTAAGATGGTCTGCATCTGAATCATGTTATTACCTTTAAATAAACCAACTTAATTTACCCTTTTCAGATGGTCTACAATAATTTTTAATTATTGCAAACCAATTCTGAAACCTACAATAAGGTTCTAGCAAACCAGTCTTGGATCCCGAAGGGAAGAAACTTTCAAAGAGAAATTGAAAGATAAGAAACGAAGTTTACATGCAAATCCCCTTTGCTGCAAGACTTCGTTTCTTTATAAGCAACTATACTGTATCAAAATTTAAACAGCACGTGCTTTTTCCACCAGCTCTCTTACTACCCAAGATTTGGTTTTTGACAATGGCCGAGTTTCTACGATAACTACCACATCACCAACACCATATTGATTTTGCTCATCATGAGCATGGATTTTAGTCGAACGACGGATGATTTTACCATAAAGCGGATGTTTAACTTTGCGTTCCACTAAAACAGTTACTGTTTTATCCATTTTGTCACTAACAACTTTGCCTTGCAAAGTACGAACATTTCTTGCTTCGCTCATTACTTGGCATCCTTTTCAGTTAGAATGGTCTTAATACGAGCAATGTCACGACGTACACGTTTCAACTCGCTAGATTTACCTAATTGACCAGTAGCATTTTGCATGCGTAGGCCAAATTGAGTTTTCAACAAATTAAGCAAATCTGCATTTAATTGCTCAATAGATTTGTCTTTTAATTCATTCGCTTTCATTATTGACCTACCTGTCTTACTACAAATACCGTGGGAATAGGCAGTTTAGCAGATGCAAGTTCAAATGCTTCACGAGCCAAAACCTCAGGAACTCCATCCATTTCATACAACATTTTACCCGGTTGAATTTCGGCAACGTAGTATTCAGGAGAACCTTTACCGCCACCCATACGAACTTCTGCAGGCTTAGATGTAATCGGTTTATCAGGGAATACTCGAATCCAAATGCGGCCACCACGTTTAATGTGACGAGTCATTGTACGACGTGCTGCTTCAATTTGACGCGCTGTCAAGCGACCACGACCAATGGCTTTTAGCCCAAACTCACCAAAACTAACTTTGTTGCCACGTGTAGCAATTCCTGTATTACGCCCTTTGTGCTGTTTACGGTATTTAAGTCTAGTTGGCTGCAGCATGACGACCACCTGCCTTTCTCTGTTTCTTTTCTTGTTCGGATTTTACTGGTGAAGTTTTTTCATTTCCTTCACCTGTGTAAACCCAAACTTTCAGACCTAAAACGCCATAAGTTGTATGCGCCTCACTAGTAGCATAATCGACATTAGCACGCAATGTATGCAGAGGAACACGGCCCTCACGATACCATTCACTACGAGCAATATCAGCACCATTCAAACGACCTGAAGTCATGATTTTGATACCTTTTGCGCCAACACGCATTGCATTTTGCATTGCACGTTTCATAGCGCGGCGGAACATGACACGTTTTTCCAACTGAGACGCAATGCCATCGGCAATAATTTGCGCATCCAGCTCAGGCTTACGAATTTCTTCAATATTAACATGAACAGGAACCCCCATCAGGGCTTGCAAGTCACGTTTTAATACTTCGATATCTTCTCCTTTTTTACCAATCACAACCCCTGGTCGAGCCGAGTGAATGGTAATGCGCGCGGATTTAGCAGGACGTTCGATAACCACTCGGCCTACAGAAGCATTTGCCAACCGTTTACGCAAATAATTACGGACATCAATATCTTGTTTCAATACAGTCGAAAATTCGTTGCTTTTAGCAAACCATTTTGAAGACCAGTCTTTAGTTACTGCCAAGCGAAAGCCGGTAGGATTAATTTTTTGTCCCATAGCTTTTCCTTAATTACCTACTGTCACATTAATGTGACAAGTTTGTTTTTCAATGCGGTTACCACGACCTTTGGCACGAGCTTGAAAACGTTTCAAACTTGGACCTTTGTCAACAAAAATGGTCACCACTTTCAACTCGTCAATATCAGCACCTTCGTTATGTTCTGCATTTGCGATTGCAGATTCCAGCACTTTCTTAACAAGCTCAGCGCCTTTTTTAGGGCTAAATGCCAAGATATTTAAAGCTTGGGCAACGTTTTTACCACGAATCAAATCTGCCACCAAGCGAGCTTTTTGCGCAGAGATGCGGGCATTTTTATGTTGTGCACTTACTCTCATGATTCACCTTATTTCTTTTTAGCCTTTTTATCAGCCAAATGGCCTTTAAAGGTACGGGTCAATGAGAACTCACCCAATTTATGACCAACCATATTATCACTGATAAAAACAGGAACATGAGTACGTCCATTATGGACAGCAATGGTTAGACCGATAAAATCGGGCAAAATAGTAGAACGACGCGACCAAGTTTTAATCGGGCGCTTATCATTACTTGCACGAGCCGCATCTACTTTTTTCAGCAAATGCAGGTCTACATATGGACCTTTTTTCAATGAACGAGCCATATTAATTAACCTTTATTTGAGTAACGGCGGCGAACAATCATATTGTCCGTGCGTTTATTATTACGAGTACGGTAGCCTTTAGAAGGTGTACCCCATGGGCTAACAGGTTCGCGAGCTTCACCAGTGCGTCCTTCACCACCACCATGCGGGTGATCTACAGGGTTCATGACAACACCTCGAACAGTCGGACGAATACCGCGCCAGCGGTTTGCACCAGCTTTACCGATTTTCTTCAGGCTTTGCTCTTCATTTCCGACTTCACCAATAGTGGCACGGCAATCCACATGAATCTTACGAACTTCACCTGAACGCAAACGTACTTGAGCGTAGATTCCTTCTTTAGCCAACAATACCGCAGATGCACCAGCAGAACGGGCAATTTGAGCACCCTTACCAGGCTTCATCTCAATACAATGAATTGTAGTACCAACAGGAATATTACGAATCGGAAGAGTATTACCTACTTTAATTGCAGATTCAGCTCCAGAAACCAATACCGCACCAGCTTTAATACCACGCGGAGCAATGATGTAACGACGTTCACCATCTGCATAGCATAACAATGCGATATGCGCAGTACGGTTTGGATCGTATTCAATGCGCTCTACTTTAGCAGGGATACCGTCTTTATTACGTTTGAAGTCTACGATACGATAATGGTGTTTATGCCCACCGCCTTTGTGACGGGTAGTAATATGACCATTATTATTGCGACCAGCAGTAGAATTTTTCTTTTCCAGCAGTGCAGCGTATGGAGCACCTTTATGCAAACCTTCAGTGGTTACACGAACCATGCCGCGGCGACCAGCAGAGGTTGGCTTCATTTTTACAATAGCCATGTCACTTATTCCTTATCTGCAGCTGCAGCAGCGGCTTCCAAATCTAATTCTTGCCCGGCAGCCAAGCTTACATAAGCTTTTTTAACATCACTGCGGCGACCAATGGTACGACCGAAGCGTTTGGTTTTACCTTTAGTGGTAACAGTAGTCACAGAAGCAACTTCTACACCAAACAAAAACTCCACAGCAGCCTTAATTTCCTGTTTAGTTGCATTAGGCAATACTTTGAAAGTCATCTGATTGCGTTTTTCTGCCAACAGGTTACTTTTCTCAGAAACAACAGGAGCCAAAATCACTTGTGTTAAACGTTGTTGATTCATACCCATTGCTCCTCTAACTGCGCTACTGCTTCTTTAGTAATGACTACTTTTTTGTAACGCAGCAAGCTATACGGATCAATTTGCTGAGCTTCCAAAACCAGCACATTAGGCAGGTTACGCGAAGCCAAATAAACATTTTCATCCAACTGCTTAGTTACAAACAAAACTTGCTCCAGACCTAAGTTTTTCACTTGTTCAGCAAATTCTTTGGTCTTAGGCGTTTGTGCGTTAAGCGTCTCAATAACAAACAAACGTTCGTCACGAACCAACTGAGACAAAATGGTTGCCATGCCGGCACGGTACATTTTGCGGTTTACTTTTTGAGTAAAGTTCTCATCCGGTTTGTTAGGGAACGCGCGACCACCTTTTCTCCACAGCGGAGAAGAAGTCATACCTGAACGGGCGCGGCCTGTACCTTTTTGACGCCATGGTTTTTTGGTTGAGTGGTTAACTTCTGCACGTGTTTTTTGTGCACGATTACCTGAACGGGCATTAGCCAAAAATGCAGTAACCAACTGATGAACCAAAGATTCATTGTATTCACGAGCAAACAACGCATCAGAAGCAGCCAAGCTGCCCGACACCTGCCCTTTAGCATCAATTACTTTTAATTCCATTACGCACCTACTTTCACGCTAGGACGCACCACAACATCACTGTTTACCGCACCGGGAACAGCACCCTTAACCAGCAGCAGCTGACGCTCAACATCTACACGCACTACTTCCAAGTTTTGAACAGTAGATTTGGTGTTACCATATTGACCGGCCATGCGCTTGCCAGGGAATACGCGACCAGGATCTTGAGCCATACCGATAGAACCGGGAACGCGGTGTGAACGCGAGTTACCATGAGAAGTACGTTGCGCACCAAAATTGTGGCGTTTGATCGTGCCAGAGAAACCTTTACCTTTTGAGGTGCCGGTTACATCTACCAGCTGACCAGCTTCAAACATATCAACAGCGATTTGATCGCCGGCTTTCAGCTCGCCTAGCTTTTCTTCAGTTAAAGCAAATTCAATCAAACCGCGACCTGCCTCAACACCTGCTTTTGCAAAGTGACCAGCTTCGGCTTTATTGATGCGATTTGCTTTTTTCTGACCAAAGGTAACCTGTACTGCTGCATAGCCGTCGGCATCTTTGGATTTCACTTGAGTGACGCGGTTAGCAGACATATCCAACACGGTTACCGGAACAGAAGCACCCTGTTCGTTAAACACGCGTGTCATGCCAACTTTGCGCCCAACCAGACCTAAAGTCATGATTTTTTCCTTATGAACAAAGGGGCTGATTACGATTGATCAGCCATTAATTACACAAAAATGGACTTGGCAAAATTGCCAAGTCCATTACTATACAATATTTTTCTAAATTAAATCAAGAAAATCTTTTAATTTGGCGTAAATTATTGTACTTTAATTTCAACATCAACACCTGCAGGCAAATCCAATTTCATGAGAGCATCAGTTGTTTTATCTGTCCAATCTACGATATCCATCAAGCGAAGATGTGTACGGATTTCTAACTGCTCACGTGAAGTTTTATTTACATGAGGAGAACGAAGAATATTGAAACGCTCAATTTTAGTAGGCAACGGAATTGGACCTTTTACGACAGCACCTGTACGCTTTGCCGTTTCTACGATTTCCTGTGCAGAACGGTCAATCAGGCTGTAGTCATATGCTTTCAAGCGAATGCGGATTTTTTGATTAGCCATTTATTTAAGTACCCTTCTATTAAGACCATTAAGATTAAGCGATAACAGAAGAAACCACACCA
>NZ_JAUKWH010000015.1 GCF_030504625.1 Neisseria sp. MVDL19-042950
GCCTCACACTTCAGACGGCCTCACACTTCAGACGATCAATCCGCATGGTTGATTGCATCTGCCGCGCATACGGCGGAAGACCATGCCCATTGGAAATTGTAGCCGCCGAGCCAGCCGGTAATGTCCATCACTTCACCAATAAAATAAAGGCCGTCGCATATTTTGCTTCGCATGGTTTTCGGATCGATTTCCTTCACATTGACACCGCCGCGGGTGGCCTCGGCTTTTTTGTGGCCATCACTGCCGCTGGGAAGCAGTGTCCAATGATTCAGGCTGTTACCGAGCTTTTGCAACAGGGAGTCGGGAATATCCGCCCATTTTTGCGTAGCGAATGCAGCGAAATCAGGTTGGTTTAGCCAAAATTCGAGCAATCGGTCGGGTAAGGTAGGGCAGAGTTGTTTCAAGGCGGTGTTGAGTTGTATTTTTTGTCCGATTTTTTCCGCGCATAATGAGTTTGCAAGATTCACTTCGGGAACAAGGTTCACGGTAAGGGGTGTGCCGGCGCGCCAGTAGCTGGATATCTGCAAAATGGCAGGGCCGCTCAGTCCCCGGTGGCGGAAAAGTAAATCTTCATGGAAGCTGATTTTCTGTTTGCCTGTTCCGGTGCTGATGATGACGGGTAGGGCGATCCCCGACAAACAGTCGAAGCCGTGTTGCGCCCAATGTTCAAACCGTAGCGGAACCAACGCTGCTTCGGGAGGTATGACGGTATGTCCGAACTGCTTGGCCAGTTCATAACCGAAAGGGCCGGCACCGATAGCCGGTATCGCCAATCCGCCGGTAGCAACCACTAAATTGAGGCAATGGAAAATACCGTGGTCGGTACGGATTTCAAACCGTGATTCGGAGGCCGTCTGAAAAAGGGTAGCAGAATCAACGCGGCATCCGGTGTGCCATTCGACTTTGCCCTTTTCGCATTCGCTTTGTAATACGGAAATAATGTCTTGGGCGCTGTTGCTGCAAAACATTTGTCCTTTGTGTTTTTCGTGGTAAGCAACGGAATAGCTGTCCAGCAGGCGGATAAAGTCTTCGGCGCAATACCGCGATAAAGCGTGGCGGACGAAGCGCGGATGTTGTGAGACGAAATATGGCGAACCGTCATGGCCGTCGAGGTGGCGGTTGGTAAAGTTGCAGCGGCCGCCGCCGGAAATACGGATTTTTTCGCCTATTTTTGTTGCATGGTCGAGCAACGCGACGCGGTGTCCGTGTTGCCCGATACGGGCGGCGCACATCATCCCTGCCGCGCCTGCGCCGATGATGACGGTATGAAACGGGTAAATGGTAGCCATAGCGGAATACAGTTCTGAAAACAGCATTGTAATGGATTCAGGCCGTCTGAAAGCGAAGTCGTGCGGTAAAACACAATATCCGATAAAATAGGCCGTCTGAAAAAAGGATACCGATATGGCAAAACCCAAAGGCGGCTTGGGCCGCGGCTTAGATTCTCTGATTTCCAATAATATAGACGACGGCGGCAACGACCGCCTGACTACGGTAGCCGTGTCCGACATCCAACCGGGCCGCTATCAACCGCGTGTGCAGATGGACGACGAGGCTTTGCAAGAACTGGCGGAGTCGATTAAAGCACAAGGCGTTATCCAGCCGGTAATCGTGCGGGAACGCGGATTGTCCCAATACGAGCTGATTGCGGGCGAACGCCGTTGGCGGGCAAGCCAGTTGGCAGGGTTGACGGAAATTCCGGTGGTTATTAAAAGCATCAGTGATGAAGCCGCGCTCGCAATGGGTTTGATTGAAAACATCCAACGTGAAAACCTCAATCCGATTGAAGAAGCACAAGGTTTGAAACGGTTGGTCGATGAATTCGGGCTTACCCATGAAACCGTTGCCAAAGCGGTGGGGCGTAGCCGCAGCAGCGTTTCAAACAGCCTGCGTTTGTTGGGGTTGCCCGAGCCCGTGCAAGATATGCTTTATCAGCGCCGCTTGGAAATGGGGCATGCCCGGGCATTACTGACATTACCTGTGGTCGAACAATTGGAATTGGCACAAAAAGCAGTAAAAAACGGCTGGTCGGTGCGCGAAGTGGAGCGTCGCAGCCAAGTACTCCAGCAAGGCAAAAAAGCAGAAGCACCTAAAACCATCCATCCCGATATCCGCCGTCTTAATGATGCGATTACCGAGAAACTCGGCGTGAATGCAGAAGTGCAAACAGTTAACCAAAAGAAAGGCAAAATCGTCTTGTATTTTGATAATCCCGAAACATTGGATAATTTGTTAAAGCAACTCGGTATCGAATACGGGGGGTAATAGGAAAGAAAGTGTTTTGAGGCCGTCTGAAATCTTCAGACGGCCTTTGTTTTGGTATAAACCGTTTCTATTTAAGAGAAAATAGGGCAGATTATGAACGGATAAGGGAAGAATTTGCTGTATAACTTTTTGAATTGTGTAGTATTATGTAGTTGATTGCGGAAGCTTTTCCGAAAGGCCCTAAAACAGGCAGGTAACAGCCCGAAAACTTGATTCACAAAGATTAACAATTTTCTTGACGCACCCTAGTAAGTTCATTATAGTAGCTCGGCCTATATTGCCTGTGGCTGGACTGAATGAATAAGATTCTGTATATACAGTTAAGTGCGTTATCAGTCACATCCGTTATATGTGCGCTTGTAAGTGGAATAGAAGGCTTTTTATCTGCATGGGCCGGCGGTTTATGTTATTTATTGCCTTCCGCAGTTGCAGTATTACTTTTAAGTTTTTTAAAGCGTTACCCGCAAGTAGCCGCAAAGGCTTTTTTGCTTGTAGAGGGCTTAAAAGTAGTGCTGTCGCTGGTGTTAATGCTGCTGGTATTTTATTTTTGGCATGAGTCACTAACATTTATTCCCTTTCTCGCGGGATTATTTGCTGTCAGCCATTTGGTTTTTTTAGCATTGTTGAGAGTTAGAAATTATGGCAGGTGAATCAATGACTGCTGCCGACTACATCAAGCATCACTTACAAAGCTTGACGAGTTTGCAGGATGTGACCCAAGGGCAGGGTCTGAAAAATATTGCCGACTTTTCATTTATCAACCTTGACGCTCTGTTTTTTGCTATCGTGCTCGGTGTGCTTGGCAGCTTTTTCTTATGGCGGGCTGCAAAAAAGGCCACTCCGGGCGTTCCCGGCCGCTTTCAGGCCGCGGTAGAAATCCTGTTCGAGTTTGTGGACGATATGTGTAAAAACATCGTGCACAACGAGAAATCCCGTAAATTTGTCGCCCCTTTGGGTTTGACGCTCTTTGTATGGATTTTCTTAATGAACGCGATGGACCTGTTGCCAGTTGACCTGCTGCCTTTAACTTGGCAGGCTGCGACAGGCGAGCATCATGCGCTGCTTCGCGTCGTTCCTACTGCAGACTTAAATACTACGTTGGCTTTGGCTCTCGGAGTGTTGCTGATCTGTATTTTCTACAATATCAAAATCAAAGGTTTCGGCGGTTGGATGCATGAGTTATTCAGTGCCCCTTTCGGTGCGAAACTTGCCCCGGCCAATTTTATTTTGAATATTGTAGAGTTTATATCTAAAACCATCTCCCACGGTATGCGGTTATTCGGCAATATGTATGCCGGTGAGCTGGTATTCTTACTTATCGCCCTGTTAGGCGGCGCATGGGCCGCATCCGGCAGCGTAGGCGTGCTCGATCCGGTTATGTTTGTATTCCATATACTCGCCGGTTTGGTTTGGGCCATTTTCCATATCTTAGTTATTACCTTGCAAGCTTTCATCTTTATGGCTTTGACCTTTGTTTATATCGGTCAAGCACATGATGCACACTAGTAACTATATTGCAATTTGATAAAGTAGTATTTTTAACGTAGTTTTAACCTTTGTTTTTATTAAGGAGTTTTGAAATGGGTTTGATTGCTATCGCATGTGGTTTGATCGTGGCTTTGGGCGCTTTGGGTGCTTCTATCGGTATTGCTATGGTAGGTTCCAAGTATTTGGAGTCTTCTGCCCGTCAACCTGAGTTAATTGGCCCGCTGCAAACCAAACTGTTCCTGATTGCCGGCTTGATTGATGCCGCCTTCTTGATCGGTGTGGCTATTGCACTGCTGTTCGCCTTCGTTAACCCGTTTGCAGGCTAATCCGAACAGAAGCTGTTTCGAATAAGTGAAACATCTATGTGTATGATTAACCCTAATACGAAGGTTAAGTAAAGTGAATATTAATGCAACCTTATTTGCGCAGTTAATCGTCTTTTTCGGTTTGGTGTGGTTTACCATGAGATTTGTGTGGCCGCCGATCGCAAAAGCATTGGATGAGCGCGCCGACAAAATCGCAGAAGGTTTGGCTGCCGCCGAGCGGGGTAAAAGCGATTTTGAACAGGCAGAAAAGAAAGTTGCAGAACTCTTGGCCGAAGGTCGGAACCAAGTTGCTGAAATAGTAGCTAATGCCGAAAAACGTGCAGCTAAACTCGTAGAGGAAGCCAAAATGCAAGCCTCAACAGAAGCTGCTCGCATTACAGCGCAGGCCAAAGCCGATGTCGAGCAAGAAGCTAACCGTGCGCGCGAAGCTTTGCGCGAACAAGTAGCTGCATTGGCAGTAAAAGGTGCCGAGTCAATTTTGCGTAGCGAAGTCAATGCTGAGAAGCATGCGCAAATGCTTAGTGCTTTGAAACAGGAGCTGTAATCTTATGGCTGAGTTCGCAACAATTGCCAGACCATATGCAAAAGCATTATTTGGCCTGGCTCAAGAGAAAAATCAAATTGAGTCTTGGTTGGGCGGACTGAAAGAGCTGTCATCCGTTGTACAGCAGGTGAAGATTGCTGCATTCATCGAACAGCCTGAAAAAAGTGCTTCTGATAAAGCAGAAGTTTTGGTTGGGTTGGTTGAGTTGAACGATGCGAGTTTGAAAAATTTCGTACACGTTTTAGCTGAACAAAAACGTTTGCAGCTTTTGCCTGAAGTTTATGCACAATTTCAAGATTTAAGTCTGACATTAAATCACACAAAACGAGCTGTCATTTATAGTGCTTATGAATTAACAGATGTTCAATTGAAGGATCTGGTTGCAGAGCTTCAAGAGCGATTTGGTACAAGTTTGGAAATTACTACCGAAGTTGATTCTGAGCTGATAGGCGGTGTAAAAGTTGAAATGGGTGATCAGGTGTTAGATTTGTCGTTACAGGGTAAATTGAATGCCTTGTACGCGGCTATGATAAATTAGGAGAGTTTTCATGCAGCTTAATCCTGCTGAAATTAGCGATTTGATTAAAGCTAAAATCGAAAATCTGTCTGTAAACACAGAGGTTCGTAACCGCGGAACCGTAATTTCTGTAACTGACGGAATCGTTCGTATTCACGGCTTGTCAGACGTTATGCAAGGTGAAATGCTTGAATTCCCCGGCAATACTTTCGGTTTGGCCATGAACTTGGAGCGCGACTCTGTTGGTGCCGTAGTGCTGGGTGAATATGAGCACATTAAAGAAGGCGATACCGTTACTTGTACCGGGCGCATTTTGGAAGTTCCTATTGGTCGTGAACTGGTAGGCCGAGTAGTAGATGCTTTAGGCCGTCCTATTGACGGTAAAGGGCCAATTAATACAACCTTATCCGCTCCAATTGAAAAGATTGCCCCCGGTGTGATTGCCCGTCAATCAGTTGACCAGCCGATGCAAACGGGCTTGAAGTCTATTGACTCAATGGTTCCGATTGGCCGCGGACAACGTGAATTAATCATTGGCGACCGTCAAACCGGAAAAACGGCCGTTGCTTTGGATGCAATTGTTAACCAAAAAGGCACCGGTGTTATCTGTATTTATGTTGCTGTGGGTCAAAAGGCATCTTCTATTGCGAACGTCGTGCGCAAATTGGAAGAGCATGGTGCGATGGAACATACCATCGTTGTTGCCGCCACAGCTTCTGAAGCAGCAGCATTGCAGTTTATTGCTCCATATGCGGGCTGCACCATGGGCGAATTCTTCCGTGACCGCGGCGAAGATGCTTTGATTGTTTATGATGACTTGTCTAAGCAGGCGGTGGCCTATCGTCAGATTTCTTTGCTGTTGCGCCGTCCTCCCGGTCGGGAAGCATATCCCGGAGATGTATTCTATTTGCATTCTCGCTTGCTGGAACGTGCCGCACGTATCAATGTGGACGAAGTTGAAAAATTAACCAACGGCCAAGTGAAAGGTAAGACAGGTTCTTTAACTGCATTGCCTATCATCGAAACACAAGCCGGTGACGTATCTGCATTCGTGCCGACCAACGTAATTTCTATTACAGACGGCCAGATCTTTTTGGAAACTGACTTGTTTAACTCTGGTATCCGTCCAGCAATCAATGCCGGTATTTCAGTATCCCGCGTAGGTGGTGCCGCTCAAACTAAAGTTATTAAGAAGTTAGGCGGCGGTATCCGTTTGGCACTGGCCCAATATCGTGAGTTGGCAGCATTCTCGCAATTTGCTTCCGATTTGGATGAAGCTACCCGTAAGCAGTTGGAACACGGGGAAGTGGTAACTGAATTGATGAAGCAAAAACAATTCAGTACTTTAAGTACGGCGGAAATGGCTTTAACGCTCTGGGCCATCAATAACGGTTCTTACGAAGATGTTCCCGTAGCTAAAGCATTGGCGTTTGAAGCTGAGTTTTTAAGCCATGTACGCACCCAACATCCGGATGTATTAGATGCCATCAATGCTTCTGGGGCAATGTCTGACGAGAATGAACAGATATTGGCTCAAGCCATGAAATCCTTTAAATCTTCTTATAGCTATCAGGCTTAAGACCAGAGAGAAAGGGGTCTGAAATGGCAGTAGGAAAAGAGATTCTCACCAAAATCCGAAGTGTTCAAAATACCCAAAAGATCACTAAAGCGATGCAGATGGTGTCAACCTCTAAAATGCGGAAGACTCAAGAGCGGATGCGCTTGGCGCGTCCGTATGCCGAAAAAGTACGGTTGGTTATGAGCCATTTGGCGCAAACTCATTCTGATCACGGTATCAAATTATTGGAACCACACCGCACGATGCAACGTGCCGGATTCATTCTGATTACTACCGATAAAGGTTTGTGCGGCGGCTTAAATGCTAATGTGCTGAAGAAGTTTTTGGCTCAAGTTCAAGAGTATCAGGAACAAGGTGTCGCAATTGATGTTGTATGCTTAGGCAGCAAGGGTTTGGCCGCCTGCCAGCGTATCGGATTAAATGTTATTGCTAGTGTAACCAATTTGGGCGATACCCCTAAAATGGAAAGGTTGCTAGGTGCGTTAACCGAGATTTTCCAACGCTATGAAAAACATCAATTAGATGCTATCCATTTGGTTTATTCAGGGTTTATCAATACGATGCGCCAAGAGCCGCGTATGGAGACCTTGTTGCCTATCGGGCAAAACACGATGGAAGGTGTTAGCGAGAGTAAAGATTACAGTTGGGATTACCGCTACGAACCGAGTCCTGCTACTGTTTTGGAATACTTAGTCCGCCGCTATTTAGAGTCTGTGGTTTATCAAGCATTAAGTGACAATATGGCATCTGAGCAAGCCGCACGTATGGTAGCAATGAAAGCTGCAACCGATAATGCGGGTAATGCCATTAAAGAGTTGCGTTTGGTGTACAACAAATCCCGCCAAGCTGCTATTACTACAGAATTGTCAGAAATTGTTGCAGGTGCCGCAGCCGTTTAAGGTTGTGGTAGTGTGCATTTAAAATAGGATACGATAATGAGCCAAGGCAAAATCGTACAAATCATCGGTGCGGTAGTTGACGTGGAATTCCCACGTGATGCAATTCCGCATGTATACGATGCTCTGAAATTAGTCGATCACGATCTCACTTTAGAAGTTCAACAACTTTTGGGTGATGGTGTTGTTCGTACTATTGCAATGGGTAGTTCAGACGGCCTGAAACGCGGAATGGTTGTAACCAACACCGGATCACCTATCACCGTGCCGGTGGGGAAAGCCACGTTGGGTCGTATTATGGATGTATTGGGCAATCCGGTGGATGAAGCCGGTCCTGTGGGAGCTGAAGAAACCCGAGCGATTCACCAGTCAGCCCCTAAATTTGATGAGCTGTCTAGTGCCACTGAGCTGTTGGAAACCGGTATTAAAGTGATTGATCTGCTGTGCCCGTTTGCAAAAGGCGGCAAAGTAGGTTTGTTCGGTGGTGCCGGTGTAGGCAAGACTGTAAATATGATGGAGTTGATTAACAATATCGCGAAGGCACATAGCGGTTTGTCTGTGTTTGCCGGTGTAGGTGAGCGAACCCGTGAAGGTAACGACTTCTATCATGAAATGAAAGACTCCAACGTTTTGGATAAAGTAGCCATGGTTTATGGCCAAATGAATGAACCTCCGGGTAACCGTTTACGTGTTGCTTTGACAGGTTTGACTATGGCCGAATATTTCCGTGATGAAAAAGATGAAAACGGTAAAGGTCGCGACGTATTATTCTTTGTGGATAATATCTACCGTTACACTCTGGCCGGTACCGAAGTATCTGCATTGTTGGGACGGATGCCTTCCGCAGTAGGTTATCAACCCACATTGGCCGAAGAAATGGGCCGTCTGCAAGAGCGTATTACTTCTACTCAAACCGGTTCCATTACTTCTATCCAAGCCGTTTACGTACCTGCGGATGACTTGACCGACCCGTCCCCGGCAACTACTTTTGCCCACTTGGATGCGACCGTGGTGTTAAGCCGTGATATCGCTTCCTTAGGTATTTATCCTGCAGTGGATCCGTTGGACTCTACTTCACGTCAGTTGGATCCGATGGTTTTGGGTCAAGAGCATTACGATGTGGCCCGTGGTGTGCAATCTACTCTGCAAAAATATAAAGAATTGCGCGATATTATTGCAATTCTAGGTATGGATGAACTGTCTGATGAAGACAAAATGACCGTGATGCGTGCACGTAAGATTCAACGCTTCCTGTCTCAGCCATTCCATGTTGCCGAAGTATTTACCGGTTCCCCGGGTAAATATGTTTCATTGCGCGATACAATTGCCGGCTTTAAGGCAATTTTGAATGGTGAATATGACCATCTGCCGGAGCAAGCTTTCTATATGGTTGGTGGTATCGAAGAGGCCGTAGAGAAAGCGAAAGCTGTAAACTAAGGAGATCGGCATGAACATCATGCAAGTTGAAGTGGTAAGTAACGAGCAACATATCTATTCCGGAGAGGCAACGTTTGTTGTGGTGCCTACTGTAACCGGAGAGCTTGGTATTTATCCGCGACATGAACCGATCATGAGTTTAGTTCGTCCGGGTACTTTGCGTTTGACAAGCCCCGGTCAAGCTGAGGAAATATTGGTAGCCGTTTCCGGCGGTCTTTTGGAGGTGCAGCCTGATAAATTGACGGTGCTGGCAGACGTTGCCGTCCGCAGCAGTGAAATGGATCAGGCGCGTGCAGAAGAGGCTAAAAAAGCGGCAGAGGCCCGTATTTCTCAAGCGCAAGACGATGAAGCTTTGGCTAAAGCACATGCGGCATTGGCTGCTGCGATTGCCCAACTCAAAACCTTGGATTATATTCGCGCTCAAAAGAACAAATAAATTTTGTTTTAAATAAATCAATCAAAGCACAGCTATAAAGCTGTGCTTTTTCGTTGTTTAGAGTTGGCAGAATAATTCATTATTTTAATTATCGAAATTAAATAACAACATGCCTGATAACGCATGACTGTGAAATCGAATCTTTCGCCACAATGCAAACAATCGGATTGCAGAAATAAGAAATGAAATGGTGCGACAAGGATAGAAAACGTAATGTGAAATATTCGGTTTCGCCGCACAACCCCTTGCAGGTTAAATTATTTTTTAACTCTTGAGTTTTTAACGGCCGCCCTAATCTACTTGTCAATTTTCATACACCCTTCAAAATAAGTATTATGAGTAACAAAGATTTTTACGAAACCTTAGGCGTTGCACGCAGTGCGAGTGATGACGAAATTAAAAAAGCCTATCGTAAATTGGCTATGAAATATCATCCCGACCGTAATCCGGATGATAAAGATGCCGAAGAAAAATTTAAAGAAGTTCAAAAAGCATACGATATTTTGTCTGATAAAGAAAAACGTTCTACCTACGATCAATTTGGCCATGCCGGTGTCGACCCTAATATGGGAGGTGGTGGCTTTGGAGGGTTTGGCGGGGCTCAAGGTTTTGATTTTGGTGATATTTTCAGCCAAATGTTCGGCGGTGGAGCAGGTGGCCGCCAACAGAGTTACCAAGGTGCGGATTTGCAGTATGCCGTAGAAATTACGCTGGAAGAGGCTGCCAAAGGTATCAAAAAACGCATTACCATTCCGACTTATGAAGAATGTGATGTCTGTCACGGCAGCGGTGCCAAGCCGGGAACGTCTGCAACAACCTGTTCTACCTGTCATGGAAGCGGTACGATTCATGTCCGCCAAGCAATTTTTCAAATGCAGCAAACCTGTCCGACCTGCCACGGTACGGGTAGGCAAATTAAAGATCCTTGCATGAAATGCCGTGGCGAAGGCCGCGTGAAAACCAGCAAAACGGTTGAGGTAAATATTCCTGCCGGTATTGATGACGGCCAGCGTATCCGTTTGAGCGGCGAAGGCGAACCGGGTATGCACGGTGCGCCGAATGGCGATTTATATGTTGTGGTGCATGTGAAAGAACACAAAACATTCGAGCGAAACGGCTTGGATTTGCACTGCGAGATGCCCATTAGTTTTGCGATTGCTGCGCTTGGCGGAGAAGTGGAAGTGCCTACATTGGATGGCAAAGTGAAATTGAGCATTCCCAAAGAAACGCAAACCGGCCGCCGTATGCGGGTAAAAGGAAAAGGAATCAAATCGTTGCGTTCCAGTGCCGTAGGTGATTTGTATTGCCATGTGGTTGTGGAAACGCCTGTGAATCTGACCGATCGTCAGAAAGAGCTGCTGGAAGAGTTTGAGAAAATTTCTACCGGTATGGAGCGTTCGCAAACGCCGCGGCAGAAATCATTCTTCGATAAAGTACGCGATATTTTTGATTAAGCTGATTAATCGGACGTAGCGGCCGATATCTGTTTTTTTTTTTCAGGTGGCCGTCTGAAAAATATAGTTAAGATGGTAGAACGGATGGTCTTTCGACTGTCCGTTTTTGTTTTCAAACAAGCCGGATGCCAATGGAAATGCTTTTCAGACGGCCTCAAAGATTAAAAGGGATGGCTAATCAAATCGATTTTGAATAAAACGGCAAGCCGCAGGCGGTTATAGGTGGTACGGCAAGGCGCAGCAACGCCGTAATAAGGGTAAAGTCGGTTGAGTATATAGCCGCCTCTGACAAGCAAAACGGGGATAACCATTCACTAGAGTTGCAAGCATATGGTGGTGAATATCAAAATTCATACAAGGCGGTAAACTGCAAGCAGTACGGCGGAGATGGTGCGATGTGAACGGTATTCCTTGTTATGGCCAAATGATTCCAATCGCAGTAAAAGTAAGTGGAACCGGTTTGCCTCGTTATTCCGCCGCCGTTCTATCTTGTTCGCCATAAACACTGGAGGCCGTCTGAAATCAGGTTTTCAGACGGCCTCCAGTGTTACCATATCATAAAGTTTCGATATTAACCGTTTCTCCGGCGGCTGCGCTCAATGCCGTGTTTAATACGGAGAAAAATTCACTGCCGTCGCGAGTAGCCAGCCATTGGCCGTTTTTTTCGGAAAAATGATAACCGCCGCTTTTGGCTGCAATCCACAATTCCTGATTGGGAGTGTGGCGGTTGACGATAATTTGCGTGCCGTCGCCTGCTTCGATTGTAAGGACGTTGCCGCTGAACCGGCAGTCGAAATCCCAGCCGCCTTCGTCGATTTGATCTTCAATATGGGTGAAGAGGGCATTGGAATGTTGTAAAAATTCGCTTTCAGTCATGATGGTTTTGTGCATTGCTGCGTTTTTGTTTAAGATACCGAATCTTGCCATATTACCGTGCATGAAGGAAGACGATGATGAAGTCCACCGCAATTTTGCTGGCGGCCGCCTTGTTTTTGGCCGGCTGCGGTTACAAAGGCGATCTGTATCTGCCTAAAGAAAACGATAAAGCCCGTTTTGGGGTTATCCAAACCGGTTTGCAGTTTGAATCCAAAGAACCTACCGCCCCCTCGGAATAAACCATAATGACTTTACATTGCGAACAAACCTCTTTTGCCCATCTTGCCGATCGGTTTGGCACGCCTTTATATGTGTACAGCAAAGCCGCGCTTACCGAGGCTTTTCACGCCTATACCGATGCGTTTGACAAGCTGGAACCGTTGGTTTGCTACGCCGTTAAAGCGAACGGCAATCTGAGCATCCTCAAACATTTCGCCGGTCTCGGCAGCGGCTTCGACATCGTATCGGGCGGTGAATTGGCACGGGTACTGGCGGCGGGCGGCGATGCGGGTAAAACCATTTTTTCAGGGGTGGGTAAGAGTGAGGCGGAAATCGAATTCGCGTTGAATGCCGGTGTGTTGTGTTTCAATGTGGAAAGCCTGCCCGAACTTGATCGCATACAGGCGGTGGCCGGGCGGTTGGGCAAAACGGCTCCCGTCTCGTTGCGCATCAATCCCGATGTGGACGCGAAAACCCATCCTTATATTTCTACCGGTTTGAAATCCAACAAATTCGGCATTGCCTATGCCGATGCGCTCGATGCTTACCGCTATGCAGCCGGTTTGGGCCGTCTGAAAATCGTCGGTATCGATTGCCATATCGGTTCGCAGTTGACCGATTTAAGCCCGTTGGTAGAGGCATGCGAACGTACGTTGAAGCTGGTCGATACGTTGGCTGCCGAAGGTATTGTGCTGGAGCATATCGATTTGGGCGGCGGTGTCGGTATTGTGTACGACGATGAAGAAGTGCCCGACTTGTCATCTTATGCGCGTGCCGTTGCCGCCTTGATGGGCGGACGCAAGCTGAAATTGGTATTGGAGCCGGGGCGCAGCTTGGTCGGAAATGCCGGTACTCTGCTTACCCGTGTCGAGTTTGTGAAGCAGGGCGAAGAGAAAAATTTTGTGATTGTGGATGCGGCGATGAATGATTTGATGCGTCCGGCACTTTACGGTGCTTTCCACCGCATCGAAGCAGTCGAGTCGAAAAATATTGCACCGTTTACCGCCGATGTGGTCGGCCCTATCTGTGAAACGGGTGATTTTCTGGCTAAAGAACGCGTATTAGCCTGTGAAGCGGGTGATCTGCTGGCCGTTCGCAGTGCTGGAGCGTACAGCAGCAGCATGGCGAGCAATTATAATGCGCGCAACCGTGCGGCAGAGGTGTTGGTGGACGGCAGCGAAGTGAAGTTGATTCGGCAACGCGAAACGATTGAACAGCAATTGGCTAATGAAACAGCCTGTTTATAACAACCGGTAGCGGATGACGGAGAGGCCGTCTGAAAGTAGCTTTTGCTTTCAGACGGCCTTTTTTACTACGGCACGTTCAAGATGATGGGCGTTGTTTTACCGGCCATATTGTTTTCGGTGTTCCACTTCGGAATGGATAGGAACGGAGCGGCTATCCGCATGCAACGGTGCCGAATTTCGATTGCATCAAAGCATACGTTTCAAGACGGCCGGTTTTAATCGGCATCCGCGGCGTGCCACGGTTTTTGTGCGCCGGCGTGGAATGAAGGTTTTTCGCCGCCCCACAGGCTGTCGATGTCGTAAAAATCGCGTACGGCAGGCAGCATAACGTGTACGACCAAATCGCCTGCGTCTACCAACGCCCATTCGCCGCTGTCTTGCCCTTCGCTGCCGAGAATTTCAAAACCGGCGGCCTTCAAATCAACCACCACATTATTGGCCAAGGCTTTCACTTGGCGGGAGCTGTCGCCGCTGGCGATAATCATGCGGGCAAACAGAGAGGTTTTTTCTTGGGTTTCCAGCACGGTGATGTCTTTAGCTTTGATGTCTTCCAATGCGTTTACGGCGACATCGACCATTTTTTGCAAGTCTTGCAGTTCTTGTTCGTTCATTAGGTTTCCTGTTGGTGATTTTGTTAATAAAAGATCGGGGGAAGGGTTTTCAGACGGCCTTTTTCCCGAGGCCGTCTGAAATCACGGTTTATACAGCTTGTGCTGCCGGATGTAGTTTTCTACGCGCCGGTCTAAAAAATCGGATACCGGTTCGTTACGGCCGATGCGTCGGCGCAGTTCGGTGGAACTGATGTCGTACAGCGGCGTTTGCAGCGGTTTCAGGCGGCCGTTTTGCAGGGCTTCGCCCAGCCACGCATGGATTTCTTGCGGAGCCTGATGAAGGCTGAAACCTTGTCGGGCGGCTACGGCGATGTTGATTTGTTTGACTAATGTTTGCCACCTTTTCCATGTGTGGAGTTGGAGCAGACTGTCGCTGCCGAGCAGCCACCATAGTTGGGCGGAAGGGAATTGCTGGCGGAAAATCTGTACCGTATCGAAAGTGTAGGTGGCACCTTCGCGCACAATATCGCAATCGCTGACGGCGAAGCGTTCATCGTCGGAGATTGCCAGTTCGGTCATGGCAAAACGGTGGCGTGCAGGCGTGTGGGTGGCTTCTTCTTTGTGGTAAGGGTCGCCCGCGGGCAGAAAAACCACCATGTCCAAGCCCAATTCGTCGGCAAACGCACGGGCGATGTGCAGATGGCCGTTGTGGATGGGATCGAAGGTGCCGCCGAAAAGTCCGATTTTTTTCATGGGTTGAGGCCGTCTGAAAAGGCTATTTGTTAATAGGGCATTCGTTGTTGCCGTCGATGATTACGGTGAGTTTGCCGGTGGTGGGGTGGATAACCAAACCGTGTACGGCAACGTTTTCCGGCATTAGCGGGTGGCGGCGGATGATGCCGACCGTATGGCGTACACTGTCTTCGACATCGTCAAAGCCGGTGAGCCAGCCGTCAAGGTCGATGCCGGCATTGCGCAGGGTGGTAATGCGGTCGTCGGGGATGCCGTTTTGATGGGCATGGCTGAGAAAAGAATCGGGATGAAGCCCGCGCATGCCGCAGTCGTAGTGGGCAATCACCATGATTTCTTTCACTTTCAGTTCAAATACGGCCACCAGCAGGCTGCGCATCACGGAACCCCACGGATGGGTAACGACGGCTCCCGCATTTTTAATCAGTTTGGCATCGCCGTTTTTTAAGCCCATGGCCCGCGGCAGCAATTCAACCATACGGGCATCCATGCACGATAAGATGGCCAACTCGCGTTCGGGAAATTTATTGCTGAAAAATTGGGCGTATTCGCCCGAATCTACGAATTCCTCGTTGAATGTCAAAATATTGTTAAGTTCGCTCATAATGCTCTGATTTTGTGTGTTCATACAATCATTATAACGGTTTCGGCCGAGGCGTGCTGTAAAGGCCGTCTGAAAGCGGTGTTTTCAGACGGCCTGAAATGATCGGATGAAGGGCGGCGGGTGATGCTTTTGGGTTAGTCGGATTGGCCGCCGTCGGGAGTATCTTCCGAAACGGGATGATACGGCAGGTAAACGTCAAACCGCGTGCTTTTGCCCGTGTATTGGTAGGCGGGTTTTTCGTTGTTGAGAAAGGTTCCGAGGCGGGGGCGTTTGACGACAACCCGTTTTTTTGCGGCGGCACGGGCGGCGGCCAGTAAAGCGGCTTCATCTTGTGCGGTACCGACCAGCCCGTGAAAATAGGCCATTTCTTTTTTTACGGCAGCCGATTTCTGCCGCTCGGGGTACATCGGGTCGAGATACACCACATCGGGGCGGCCTCGGGCGGTGGCCAGTTCGGGCAGTAAGGCGCAGGTGTCGCCGAAGTGCAGGGTAATGCGCTTGGCAACGGCGGCGGTATCGGGTGATTCGGCGGCACGCTTGAGGCCGTCTGAAAGCAGGCAGGCAACGGCGGGGTTTTGTTCGAATACATCCACTTGCAAGCCGAGGGAGGCCAGCACGAAAGCATCGCGCCCCAAGCCGCCCGTGCCGTCCCAGACGGTGGGGCGGGCGGTGTGGTTGACTGCTTTGGCAATCAGTTCGCCGCCGCCTTTGGTTCGCCGGTATTGCGCGGCCCCGCTGACGAAATCCACCCGCACCCGTCCTTTTTCGCCTGCTTTGCAAAGAGAGAGGCCGTCTGAATCCGCCAGCAGGTATTCTCCTTGCTCCGGCGGGCAGGCGCATACGGGCAGGCCGAAGCGGTTGGTGAGTTCGCGGGCGGTTTCGTCGGCTGTATCGGTAAGGTAAACGGAAGTCATGGTTTCAGATGGCCTGTCTCGGCAGGCACGGGTCGGGTGGTGTGGGAATATTTCAGACGGCCTCACGTTATGCCGGTGTCGGGAGGCCGTCTGAAAAGGGTGTGGGTTTGTTTAATGGATATCCAGCCGTTCCATACGGTAGCGCATGGAGCGGAAGCTGATGCCGAGCAACTTGGCGGCTTGCGTGCGGTTGTAACGGGTTTGTTTCAACGTCTGCTCGATGATTTCACGTTCGATCTGATCGAGGTAATCCTGAATCTGCATCTTTCCGGGAAGGAAATCGGGCAGCAGACCGCCGGGGCTTACCCTGCCGGGATCCGGTTCGGAAATTTCGTCAAACGACGGTTCTTTGGGTTTGTCGGTCGATATGTTATGGCTGGTGTTGATTTGCAGGTCGTCCAATTGGATAACCTGTCCGACGGTTAAGGCCACGGCGCGTTCGAGAATATTTTCCAGCTCGCGGAAGTTGCCGGGGTAGCTGTAATGCAGCAATGCTTCTTGGGCTTTGGGGCTGAGTTTGTAATTCTCATTGCCCGTGCGGTGTTTGTGAAGCAGGTGCATGATCAAGCCGCCCAAGTCTTCCCGCATTTCGCGCAACGGCGGCATGTTGAGGGAAACCACATTCAGGCGGTAGTACAAGTCTTGGCGGAATGCACCCGATTCTACGAGGGCTTCGAGATTTTTATGGGTGGCGCAGATGATGCGGACATCAACATAAGTTTCACGGGCATCACCGATGCGGCGCACGGCTTTTTCTTGGATGGCACGCAGCAGCTTAACCTGCATCGCCAGCGGCAGGTCGGCCACTTCGTCGAGAAACAGCGTGCCGCCGTCGGCATGTTGGAAGAAACCCAAGCGGTCGCTATCCGCACCGGTAAAGCTGCCTTTTTTATAGCCGAAAAATTCGCTTTCCATCAGATTTTCAGGAATGGCACCGCAGTTTACGGCAATGAAAGATTTGCCGGCACGCTCCGACAATTCGTGTATGGTGCGCGCTGCCTGCTCTTTACCGGTACCGGATTCGCCGGAGATATACACGGGCACTTCGCTGCGGGCAAGGCGGCGGATGAGGTGGCGTACTTCCACCATTTGCGGCGACATACCGAGCAGGCGCGGCATATCGTCATCGCCGCGCAGAGGGGCGTTGTGCCCGGACAGGATGCGGGCGGTAAGCTCTCCGCTTGAAAAACGGTCTTTCAGGGAGCGCAGGCTTTCCGGAATGCCGGTCGGCTGGGTAAGCGCGGAACCTTTACGCACGGGTTGGGCTGATACGGGAACAAAAGGCGAGGGAACGGCACGGCGGAGGGCGGAAAAAGGCGGTGGCGACGCAGCCGGCGCTTGCTTGGCGGGAGTAGGGCGCGGAGCCGGCAGTTCGGACTCGGGAGGAACCGCAGCTTCCTGTTTCATGCTTTCGGGCGGTTCATTGATTTTGATGGCGGATTTGACCAACGAACGAAGCTGCGACAGGGTAATCGGTTTTTGCAGGTAATCGAAAGCACCGGCCCGCAGTGCTTCGACGGCTTGGTCGGCATTGCCGAAAGCGGTAATAACGGCAACGGGAGTATCCAGCGTCAGCTCGCCAATGTATTGCACCACTTCCAAGCCGGAGCCGTCGGGCATACGCATATCGGTCAGCACCAGCGAATAGTCGTTGCTGTCGAGCTTGTCTTTGGCATCTTCCACGCCGACCGCTGTTTCTACGCGCAGCCCCATTTTCATGAGGGTCATTTCCATCAGGTCGCGGATATCGGCTTCATCATCTACAACCAAAACGGGGTCTTGCAACTTATGATTGCTCATGGGTTTCTCTCGGTAAAATCAGTTCAAAGCCATTCATTTCGGGATGATAGTGCAACTGACCCATATTGGCGTGCGCCAGTTCGCGGGCGACATAAAGGCCTAATCCCGTGCCTTGTTTGTCGGTGGTAAAGAACGGTTCAAACAAATGGTTGCGTATATCGGACGGAACGCCGGTGCCGTTGTCGGCCACTACGATGGAAATATGGATACGGCCGCTCGGTTTGATTAATATGGTGATTGCATGGCGGTCTTTGCGGCTGTGCCGCCAAGCGTTATTGCACAGATTCCACATGATTTGCTGCAAATGCATGGAGTCGGCCAGAACGCTTAGATTGCTGCCGTCCATGTTCATGCGCAGGCAGCCGACGGCATCAGGGTTGTTGAGTGTGAATTCTTGTTTGAATTCCAACCAGAACTTCATCAGATTAATCGGTTCGCGGCTTACCCCGTCGCGCTTGTTGATCAGCGATACGTCTTCCAGCATTTTATCGATGCGCTGAATGTTGCTGTCGATGATGTTGTGCAATTTGGTTTTGGTCGGATCAGTTTGGTTTTCGTCATACAGCAAGTCGCTGGCATGGCGGATGGCCGACATGGGATTGCGGATTTCATGGGCAAGATTGGCGGTGAGCTGACCCAGCGAAGCCAGTTTGGTCGACATGGCTTCGGCGGCCACTTCGCGCAATGAGCGTACATAAAGGATAAGCAGTTCGGTTTTTTCCTGAATCAGCGGTACGGCGCGCACGTGCATGGAGTGCTGGAAAATGTGGATATCGGTTTCGAAGGCTTTGTCGGGTTGGTATTGCCAGCGCGAAATCAATTCGCCGAATACGTTTTCCTGTTTGTCGACGGCCAGCCCGGGGAAATAGGTTTTGGCCTGACGGTTAAACAGCCACACACGTTGGGAAGCGTCGATAACGATAACGGCTTCTTGAACACGGTTCAACACCAAGCGGTTCAGGCCGCTCACGCGGCGGTAGGCAAGCTGGTGTTTGGTGGCGGATTCGGTGGCGGCTTGGAGGTAGGTGGCCGAAAAAGCGGTGAGGGCGGCAACCAGATAGCAGGCACCCGCAAGCAGGGCCGAGGATACGAGCGTGCGGTCGTCCCACTGGAAAGGGGAAAGTTGGATCCGCCCGGTAAAAAACATGTTGAGCAAAATCAGCAGCAAGGCATAGCTGGCATACAGTATCGGGTAGCGCCCGTGGCTGAGCAGGCAGGATGTGGCGATAAACGGCAGTACCAAAATGCCAAACCCCGAATCGATGCCGCCGGTAATGTAGGTGAGCAGCATGATCATGGTAATGTCGACCACCGCACTGGCGTTGGGCAGATCCAGAGATTGCAATTGCCAATCGGGTTTGGATACGGTAAGGACGATCAGGAAAGCATATACCGCCGCCCAGCTGTAAAATTCAAACGACGGAAACATTTCTTTGGCCGATCCCGCGCCCGAATAATTGCTGACCAGATAAAAAACCAATAACGATAGAACGATGGAAATCCGGGCGATATTGATCAACCCGGGTATCCGATCGTTTAAACTTTCCCAGTCTTGTTTAACAAATAGCTTATTTACGCTCATTCAACGTATGCCTTTTATCATTTTATTCTTTGTTTTAGCGCCTTGCGGCGTGATTTATTGCGTTTAACGACCGAGTTTCAATTACCCGGCCGATACTCCCATGCAATATAGTTATTGTCATAAAAATCAATATTTATTCATTATACCGAATCCGCGCCGGATAATCTTTTCAGACGGCCTGAAATCTCTAAAACTTTGCCTTTTTTGCCCCGTTTGTTGTTTATATCTTGAATCCGCAGGCGTTCTTTGTGGATTGCGCCGCGTTTGCCGACGCTTTCGGCCACAAATTCGGGCGACGAGGTAACAGCGACATGTTCGAGCTTGATGCCGTCTGAAAGGCTGATTAATTGCAGTCCGCGGCCTTTGGCCATTACTTCCAATTCGCCGATGGTAAACGCCAGCAGGCGCGGTTCGTCGGTGGCCAGCAGCACTTTGCAGTCGGGGTTGATGAGTGAAACGGCATAGATGCTGACCGGCGGCAGGGTCCGTTCTCCGGCTTTGAGCGTCATCACGACTTTACCGGCTTTGATGCGGCTGACCATATCGCCGAGTTTGGCGATAAAGCCGTAGCCGCCGCTGTTGCTCAATAAATAATGCTGTTCGGGCAGGCCGGTCATTATGGCGACGACTTCGGCGCCGTTTTGCAGTTCGATCAGCGAGGCTACGGGTACGCCGTCGCCGCGGCCGCCGGGGATTTCCGCCGCGTCCAGCGTGTAGGTGCGGCCGTGCGAATCCAACACCACCACCGGCCACACAGTGCGGCCTTCGATTACCTGTTTCAGCCCGTCGCCTTCTTTGAAGGTGGTTTGGCTTAAATCGACGTTGTGGCCGGCGCGGCTGCGTATCCAGCCTTTGTTTGACAATATCAGCGTAACCGGCTCGTCGGCGGTGGTTTGCGTGAGGGTGGCGCGGCTGGCTTCTTCGACCAAAGTGCGGCGTTCGTCGCCGAACTGCTTCATGTCGGCCTGCATTTCTTTGATGATGAGTTTGCGTTTTTCGTTTTCGTCGCCCAGCAGGATTTTCAGACGGCCTTCTTCTTCACGCAGTTCGTTCAATTCTTTTTCGAGCTTGAAACCTTCCAAGCGGGCCAGTTGGCGCAGGCGGATTTCGAGAATGTCTTCGGCTTGGATTTCGGTGAGGCCGAACGCCGCCATCAGGTCGGGTTTGGGTTCGTCGGATTCGCGGATGACTTTAATCACTTCGTCGATATGCAGAAAAGCGATCATGCGTCCGTCGAGGATGTGGATGCGTTTTTCCACTTGGGCGAGGCGGAATTTCAGACGGCGTGTAACGGTGATGACGCGGAAATCGAGCCATTCCTGCAAAATGGTTTTGAGGTTTTTCTGGGCGGGGCGGTTATCCAAGCCCATCATCACCAAGTTCATCGGCACATTGCCTTCCAAACCGGTTTGCGCCATCAGCGTGTTGATGAAGTTTTCCGGTTCGATACGGCTGGATTTCGGCTCGAACACCAAACGCACGGGCGATTCGCCGTCGCTTTCGTCGCGCACTTTTTCCAACAGCGACAACATCAAGGCTTTGGTGTTTTGCTGGTCTTGCGTGAGGTTTTTCTTGCCGGACTTGGGCTTGGGATTGGTCTGCTCTTCGATTTCGGCAAGGATTTTCTGTGCGCTGGTGTTGGGCGGCAGCTCGGTTACGATGATGCGCCATTGCCCGCGCGCCAATTTTTCGATTTCGTAACGCGCACGCACGCGCACGCTGCCTTTGCCGGTTTCGTAAATCTGCTGCAAATCGACGGCGGAAGTGATGATTTGCCCGCCGCCGGCAAAATCGGGCGCGGGAATGTACTGCATCAGGTCGGCGGTTTCCAGCGACGGTTTTTTCAAGAGGGCGATGGCCGCTTGGGTAACTTCGGTCAGGTTGTGCGACGGGATTTCGGTAGCCAAACCGACGGCAATGCCCGATGCGCCGTTGAGCAGCACCATCGGCAGGCGGGCGGGCAGATGCACCGGCTCTTCAAATGCACCGTCGTAGTTCGGCACGAAATCCACCGTGCCCATATTGATTTCGGAAAGCAGCAGCTCGGCAATCGGTGTGAGCCGCGCTTCGGTGTAACGCATCGCCGCCGCGCCGTCGCCGTCGCGCGAGCCGAAGTTGCCGATGCCGTCGATTAAGGGATAGCGCAGGGTAAAGTCTTGCGCCATGCGCACCATGGCATCGTAGGCCGAAGCATCGCCGTGCGGATGGTATTTACCGAGAATTTCCCCCACCACGCGGGCGGATTTCACGGGCTTGGCACCGTGCGTCAACCCCATGTCGCGCATGGCGTAGAGAATCCGCCGCTGCACGGGCTTTTGGCCGTCTGAAACTTCGGGCAGGGCGCGGCCTTTGACCACGCTCATGGCGTATTCGAGATAGGCGCGTTCGGCGTATTGGCCGAGCAGCAGATAATCGTCGCCGACGGCAGGCTGTGGGGTTTGTTCGTTCATCGCAAGCGGAAAATGCTGAATTGAAAAAGCCTGTATTGTAAAGCAATTTAACGATGTTGGCTTGGGCGGTGTCGGGGCTTGAACCATTCGGGACGGTTTCAATCTTATTTTTGATAAGGCGGGTGAGACGATGTACTGCTACAATGCAGCCGTTTCCCCATCATTTTTCGGATATGCCGCTGATGAACCGACCGCAATTTACTGATTGTTTGAGCGAACTTGAGCAAAACCGTTTGCTGGATCGCGTGCAAAGCCATTTCGGGTGGGATTCGGCCGGATGGCGTGCTTTGTGGCTCAATGGTTTGAAGTTGGGCAATTTGAACGGGAAATGGTCGGAACGGGTAAGGCTGGATTGGTCGGGTGGCATCACAGAAACCGACGGGGACGTGCATTTGCATGCCGACGGCTGGCTGGCTATGGGCGACAGTTTGCAGCATATGGCGCTGGGCTGGAAACAGCTCGGCCACCTGAGCGGTTGGCGCAACGAACAATTCGACGTTAACGATTCGGAAGGCCGGCCGTTGTTTACATTGGAGCGTTCCGCATTCAGGCCGCTCGGTTTGTTGAGCAGGGCGGTGCACATCAACGGGCTGACCGAATATGAAGGCGAATGGATGTTTTGGATCGGTCGGCGCAGCCCGTATAAGGCGGTCGACCCCAACAAACTCGACAACCTTGTGGGCGGCGGCATTGCCAGCGGGGAAAGCATACGGGAAGCGATGTTGCGCGAGGGCATGGAAGAAGCGGGGTTGGATGAGGCCTTGTTGCAGAACTTGAGCGGACAAAGCCGCCGCCGCAGTTGCCGCCCCGTATCGCGCGGCCTGCACAATGAAGAACTGTTTATCTTCGATATCGTGCTGCCGCCGGATGTGCTGCCGGAAAACCAAGACGGCGAAGTGGCCGAATTCAAGCGGATGCGTATTCCCGAGCTGACCGAAGCCATGTGCGGCGGTTTGCTGATGAACGATGCGTTTCTGGCCACTTTAGACGCATTCAACCGCTACGGCCTGCTGGATAGGCAGCATCCGCTGGCGGTATGGCTGGACGAAAACCGGTAGGGCATATTCAATGGCACTTGAGGCCGTCTGAAAAATCGTTTTTCAGACGGCCTCGTTACAATGATGGAGGGGAAGGGGCGGCATGGTTCGGTTGCGTGGCTGACTCGGGCCGGATTGCCGCATCCCGAATGGTATCCGAATCGGGCGGTTCGGCACGGTCCCTTAATTTGTAAACAATCAAACTCACATGTAAAATCATGTCAGGTTATGATATTTCAGACGGCCTCAAGGCCGTGATTTTTATGGAGAGTAGGGATGAATGCCGTTGTAATTGCCGTTGCCGTGATGCTGATCTTGTCGCTGGCGCGGGTGCATGTGGTGCTGAGCCTGCTGCTGGGCGCGCTGGCGGGCGGTTTGACCAGCGGTTTGGGGCTGGCGAAAACCATGGAAGTGTTTCAAACCGGTTTGGCCAACGGTGCGCAGATTGCACTTTCTTATGCCATGCTGGGGGCGTTTGCCGTGGCCATCGCCCATTCGGGTTTGCCGCAAACGCTGGCCAATGCCGTTATCCGCCGTTTGGATAACAGCCACGTGCGCGACAATGTGCCGGGTAGTGTCAACGTGGTGAAATGGGGGCTGCTGCTGGCTTTGCTGGCCATGAGCGTGATGAGCCAAAACCTGATTCCCATCCATATCGCGTTTATTCCGCTGATTATTCCGCCGCTGCTGTTGGTGTTCAACCGCATCCAACTCGACCGCCGCCTGCTGGCCTGTGTGATGACTTTCGGTTTGGTTACCACTTATATGTGGCTGCCGGTGGGTTTCGGCGAAATCTTCTTGAAACAGATTTTGGTCGGCAACATCACTAAATCCGGTTTGAATGTCGATAATATCAACGTGGTTCAAGCCATGACCATTCCCGCTCTGGGTATGATTGCGGGCTTGCTGGTGGCGGTTTTCATCAGCTACCGCCGTCCCCGTATTTATCAAAATACCCCGGCAGACGTGGAAGCTAACCACCACGCAGCGGCACAGCCGAAAATTTCCACCTACCGCAGCATCGTGGCGGTGTTGGCGATTGTGATTTCTTTCGCGGTGCAGTTGTGGGCCGGTTCGCTACTGCTGGGTGCGATGGTCGGTTTCGCCGTGTTTATGGCGGCCGGCGTGGTGCGCTGGGGCGAAGCGGACACGGTGTTTAACAACGGCGTGAAAATGATGGCGATGATCGGCTTCATCATGATTGCCGCGCAAGGCTTTGCCGAAGTGATGAAAGCCACCGGCCAGATTGAGCCGCTGGTAAAAGCCTCGGCCGAAATGTTTGCCGGCAACAAAGGCATGGCGGCATTGATTATGCTGCTGGTGGGTTTGCTGGTTACTATGGGCATCGGCAGCTCGTTTTCCACCTTGCCGATTATCGCCACGATTTACGTGCCCTTGTGCATCAGCATGGGCTTCTCGCCGATGGCTACTTTGGCTTTGATCGGTACGGCGGGCGCATTGGGTGATGCCGGTTCGCCCGCTTCCGATTCCACATTGGGCCCAACCGCCGGTTTGAATGTGGACGGCCAGCACGACCACGTGCGCGATACGGTTATCCCCACCTTCCTGCACTATAACCTGCCGCTGATGGTTTCCGGCTGGATTGCCTCGATGGTGCTGTGATGAATGATTTGGAAGCACGCGTTACCGAGTTGGAAATTCAGACGGCCTTACAGGAAGACTTGATTGCCAGCCTGAGCGACACCATTGCCAAGATGCAGCAAACCCTTGATTTACAGCAAGGGCAGTTGCGGTTGCTGTATCAGCGGATGCAGGAAAAAAGCAGCGGCGACAGCGGCGAGCCATACAGCCTGCTTGATGAGATACCGCCGCATTATTAACTTTAATGATGAGGCCGTCTGAAAAAAGTTTTCAGACGGCCTCATCATTATCCAAGCGAATTTTCGGAAAGAGAAAGAGCCATGAATATTACCGTTTTAGCCGTCGGCACCAAAATGCCGCGCTGGGTGGACGAAGCCGTGAACGAATACGCCAAGCGTTTCGGGCGCGACGTGAACTACACCTTGAAAGAAATCAAACCCGAAAAACGCGGTGCAGGCGTGAATGCCGCGCAGGGCATGGCGGCGGAAGAAAAGCGCATTCTCGAAGCAGTTCCGCAAGGTGCATTTTTAGTGGTGTTGGACGAACGCGGCAAAGCCCCCACTTCGGTGGAACTGGCGGAGCATCTGAAAAACTGGCAGCAAAACGGCGAACACGTTTGCTTCGTAATCGGCGGGGCGGACGGCATGACCGACCGCCTCAAACAGCAGGCACGGCTGATGCTGCGCCTATCCAGCCTCACTTTGCCGCACGGCATGGTGCGCGTGCTGCTTACCGAACAGCTTTACCGCGCCGTATCGATTTTGCACAACCATCCTTACCATCGGGAGTAGCGGTTTATACTTTAAAAATCACTAAGGCATCAAAACAAAACACCGAGGCCGTCTGAAAACAGTTTCAGACGGCCTCGGTGCATCTTTCATATCGTGTAGAGGGCGAAACGGGTATTAATCGTCGTCATCGTCATCATCATCTTCGCGGTATTTTTTACAGCGGTATTTCTTGCCTTTGCGGTAATGGTCGCAATAACAGCTTTTTTTGCAGTGTTTGCCCGAAGCATGGTGATGGCGGGCTTGTTCGGCCGCTTCTTTTTTCTGGTTGCGCTTGGCATACAGGTTGCCGGCGGTGCCGCCGATGGCCGCGCCGATAAGCGTGCTTTCCATATTGTTGCCGGCCACTTTTCCGATAACGCCGCCGACGGCCGCGCCCACAATCGTCGCCTCCGTGCGGTCGGTCATGCGTGCTTGTGCGGTGGTGCCGAACGAGAGCGCCACTGCCGCCAGCACGGCAATCAGGGTTTTACGGATGGTGTTCATCAGAAGTCTCCGAGTTATATCAGGAAGAACAATTCGCCTTTTACCACACAACCACGAAAGATGTGGCAATATTCGGAAATACGGTTGCCGCAAACGCTTGGCCGTTGCAGCAACCGCCATGATGTTGAGAGCGGTAAAACGGTTAAAGGTTTTTGAGGATAATGTAATATTCTGCAACCGCCCCGAAGTTGCGCGGCCGCCCTGCAAAATGCCGTTGCCGCCGTATTTTGAATTCGAAACATCGAAAGCCCGTTATGACTTATTCCTACCGCCAAACCCTGCCCGATACCGCATTGGATATCGTGGGCGACGTGCACGGCGAACTCGAAGCCCTGCAATCGCTGCTGCATCATCTCGGCTATCGGGATAACGGAGCACATCCGCAGGGGCGCCGGTTGGTGTTTGTCGGCGATTTGTGCGACCGCGGGCAAAACAGCCCTGCGGTGCTGGCGTGGTTCAAACAGGCTTACGATGCGGGCCATGCTTTCATGGTGCTGGGCAACCACGAGTTGAATGCGCTCGTGCGCGATCCGAAAGACGGCTCCGGCTGGTTTTTTCCCGAACGGGAGGCCAAAGATGCCGTTCAATACGCGCCGTGGAACGTGTTGCCCGAAGCCGAAAAACCCGTGCTGGAAAGCTGGTTGGCGGAGCAGCCGCTGATTTTGGAATGCCCAGACCTGCGCGTGGTGCACGCCGCATGGCTGCCGCAGCAGTTTGCCGCGCTGGAAGCCGCCGCCGGTGAAAGATTGGTCGAACAATACCGCCGCTTTGATGGCGGGCTGAAACGGCATCTTCAGACGGCCTCTTGGTATGCCGACTATCTCGACGAACAGCAGCGTTACGCCGAAGTTGTCGAAAACCCGCACTTCCCGCCGCCGCCCATGCCCGCTACGGCGCAATACGAACTCAACCGCAGCCGTATGCACCCGATACGGGCATTGACCAGCGGTGTGGAGCAGATCGCCCCCACACCGTTTTATGCCAGCGGGCGTTGGCGTTTTACCGCTCGTTGCGCGTGGTGGAACGATTATCGCGACGATGTGCCGGTGGTTGTGGGCCATTATTGGCGTTCGTGGCTGCCGCAACCGCCGTCGCCGCACCGCGAAAACCTGTTACCTGCAGAAGGCGCGGCATGGCACGGGGCGCGGCATAATGTGTTTTGTATCGACTTTTCCGTCGGCGCACGCTGGCGCGACCGTAAAAACGGCACGCCGCCCGAGCGTTCCGAATTCCGCCTCGCCGCCTTGCGCTGGCCGGAACGGGTGCTGGTGTTTGATAACGGGGAAACGGCGGCCACGGTGCAGGGTTAAAGTAGGGCGGGCATCCCTGCCCACCGTTTATTTGTGCATGTACGCAGGCAGGTCATACGGGTTTTCTTCCGACTGACGGCGGGCAGGGATGCCCGCCCTACATGATTTTATCGACAGGGATGAACAAAGGCCGTCTGAAAACATTTCAGACGGCCTTTCAGGTTTTTCAGACGGCCTATTTAAACCAAGATTTGATTTTTTGAAACAGCGACATACTTTGTTTGTCGAAGCCGTTTTCCACCATGGCGGCGGGCACGGCGGCTTCGCGGTGTACCGGCAGCGCGCCGAAACTTTGCGCCACCGGCATGATTTCGATACTGTTCACGTTCATGTGTGCGGGGCGTTGGTAGAGCCATAAAGCGGTGTCGGCAATATCTTGCGGGCGGATGAACTGCACGTTTTCATACAGCTTGGCCACCCGCTCTTCGTCGCCTTTGAAGCGCACGTTGGAAAATTCGGTGTCGCCGCACAAGCCCGGTTCGATATTGCTCACGCGCACGCCGGTGCCGGCTAAGTCGGCGCGCAGGTTGAGGCTGAACTGGCGCACGTAGGCTTTGGTGGCGCCGTAAACATTGCCGCCGGGGTAGGGGTAGGTGCCGGCAATCGAGCCGATATTGATGATGTAGCCGTTTTTGTGTTCGGTCATCTGCGGCAGCACTTTGCGGGTGAGGTAAGTGAGGCCGACGATATTGGTTTGGATCATGGTTTGCCAGTCGTCGAAATCGGCTTTGTCGGCAGGATCCAACCCGAGGGCGAGACCGGCGTTGTTGATGAGGCAGTCGATTTTGTCGAAAGGCTCGGGCATGTCTTGCAGGGCGTTGTCGATCGACGCGGTGGAAGTCATGTCCATTTCCAGCGGCAAAAACTGTTCGCCCAGCTCGACCCGCAATGCTTCCAGCTTGTCGATGCGGCGTGCCGCGCCGATAACGTTGTAACCGGCCGCCACAAAAGCGCGGCACATTGCTTCGCCGAATCCGGCGGATGCGCCAGTAATCAAAATCGCCATTTGGTTCTCTCCTTGGAATGTGGGGGGGGGGGATGGTTTATTTTGCGTGCCGCCAATCGAAAATAAATCGGCGGTGTAGTCCCCATGGTGGGTTTCAGGTATGATGTTCGGACAATTCAAATAATATTACCACAATGAAAAGGAACACTATCATGAAAATCAAAACCACTCTGCTGGCGGCGGCTTCCGTTGCCGTGTTGGCGCTGTCGGCATGCGGCGGCGCTGCCGATTCGGGCGTAGCCAAAGGCCCGATTTCCGAAGCCCGCACCACCGCGTTCAAATCTATGATGCCCAACTTCAGCACGATGGGCAAAATGGTAAAAGGCGAAGAGGCTTACGACGTGGAAAAATTCAAAGTCGCCGCCGCCGCTTTTGCCGAAGAGAGCAAAAAGCCGTTTGAACATTTCCAAAAAGACGAACAGGGCGACGGCGATACGCTGCCGGTAACTTGGGAAAAACCCGAAGAGTTCAAAGCCGCCGAAGAGAAATTCCATGCGGCGGTGGCCGAATTGAACACCAAAGCCCAAGGCGGCAATCTGGAAGAAATAAAAGTGGCTTACGGCGACGTAGGTGCCAACTGTAAAGCCTGCCACGACACTTTCCGCCGTCCTAAATAACGCTGCGCTGAATACCGTATGATGCCCGAGGCCGTCTGAAAAAGTTTTTCAGACGGCCTCTTTGCATACTTTCATCCAGCCGTTTCCCCCGCCGCTACCACGCTTTCAGACGGCCTCAAACATTGCTATGATAAGCCGTCTGAAACCTGTTTGTGCCCGTCATGAACCCTATCGAAAACGCCCGCCACCATTCCCAATATCTTTCGCGCCATCTCGACAACGGCAATCTGCAACCCGACATCCTCAACCCGATGCTGGAAAAAACATTGGGCAGCGAAGATTTCCAAGCCTTCGCCGATTGGGGGCAAATCCAAGCCGACGAAAACGAAGCCGAACTCGCCCGCCAACTGCGCCGTTTGCGCCGCTATGTGATGGCGCAGATTATCGTGTGCGACATCAACCGCATCAGCAATTTGTCCGAAGTTACCCGCACGATTACGCTGTTTGCCGATTTTGCCGTCAACACTGTACTGGATTTCGCCCATGCTTATTATCGGGATATGTACGGCACGCCGATCGGCCGTTACAGTAACGAGCCGCAGTTTCTGAGCGTGGTGGCGATGGGCAAGGCGGGCGGTTATGAATTGAACGTGTCGTCCGACCTCGATCTGATTTTTATTTATCCCGAGTCGGGCGACACCGACGGCAAACGCGAGCGCAGCAATCAGGAATTTTTTACCAAAGTCGGCCAGAAGCTGATTACGCTGTTGAACGACATCACCGAAGACGGGCAGGTATTCCGCATCGACATGCGTTTGCGGCCGGACGGCGACAGCGGCGCGCTGGTGTTGAGCGAAACCGCGTTGGAACAATACCTGATTCAGCAGGGGCGCGAGTGGGAGCGTTACGCATGGTGCAAAGGCCGCGTGGTTACGCCGCACGCCAACAGCATCCGCGCGTTGGTGCGCCCGTTTGTGTTCCGCAAATACCTCGATTTCAACGCCTACGAAGGCATGCGCGGGCTGCACCGGCAAATCCGCAGCGAAGTGAACCGCAAGGGCATGGCCGACAATGTGAAACTCGGCGCTGGCGGCATCCGTGAAATCGAATTCATCGCCCAGATTTTCCAGCTTATCCGCGGCGGCCAAGTGCGCGCACTGCAATTGAAAGGCACGCAGGAAACCCTGCTCAAGCTCGCCGAACTGAACATGCTCGACCGCCAAACCGTGCAGATGCTGCTCGAAGCCTACCGCTTTTTGCGCGATGTCGAACACCGCCTGCAATACTGGGACGACCAGCAAACCCAAACCCTGCCCGACAATCCCGAACAACAACAGCGGCTGGCCGAAAGCATGGGCTTTGCCGACTACGCCGCGTTTTCAGACGGCCTCGACCGATACCGCCGCCAAGTGAACGCCGTGTTCAACGAAATCCTTGCCGAACCCGACGAACAGCCGCAGGCGCAGGCCAACGGCTGGCAATGTATCTGGCAGCAAAACGCCGACGAAGAAACCCGCTCCGGCCGTTTGGTGGAACACGGCTTCGATGCCGTCTTAATCGGCCGGCGGCTCGACCAGATCCGCAACAGCGGCAAATACCGCCACCTTTCCGCCCAAGCCCAACCGCGTTTCGATGCCGTGATTCCGCTGTTGGCGCAGGCCGCCGCTACCCAACCCGACCCCACCGTTACCCTGCTGCGGCTACTGGATTTTCTCGAAAACATCAGCCGCCGCTCGTCGTATCTCGCCTTTCTGCACGAGCACCCGCAAGCCCTGCAACG
The DNA here is from genome assembly GCF_030504625.1 of Neisseria sp. MVDL19-042950. GTDB lineage: Bacteria > Pseudomonadota > Gammaproteobacteria > Burkholderiales > Neisseriaceae > Neisseria. Next base: position 30,502 of record NZ_JAUKWH010000015.1, read on the forward strand.
GCTGGCCGACATCATGGGGCAAAGCTCGTGGGTGTCCGGCTACCTGATGAAGCACCCGATTCTGCTCGACGAGTTGCTCAGCGCACAATTGATGGACACCGGCTATAACTGGCCGAAACTTGCTGCCGAGCTTTCAGACGGCCTCCGCAATGCCGCAGGCGACACCGAAGCGCAAATGGACGTATTGCGCCGTTTCCAGCACGCCCAAGTGTTCCGCCTCGCCGTGCAGGACTTGGCCGGCTTGTGGACGGTGGAAGCCTTGTCCGACCAACTTTCCGCGCTGGCCGACACCATCCTTGCCGCCGCCATGCCCGCCGTGTGGGCCGACACCCCGAAAACCCACACCGACACCCCGCAAATCGGCATCATCGGCTACGGCAAACTCGGCGGCAAAGAGCTGGGCTACACCTCCGATTTGGACTTGGTGTACGTGTATGACGACCCGCACCCCGACGCGCCCGACGTGTACGCCCGTTTCGCCCGCCGCCTCACCAACTGGCTTTCCGCCGCCACCGGCGCGGGCACGCTGTACGAAGTCGATTTGCGCCTGCGGCCGAACGGCGACAGCGGTTTCCTCACCCACAGCATCGCCGCATTTGAAAAATACCAGCGCGAAAACGCGTGGACGTGGGAACACCAATCGCTCACCCGCGCCCGCTTCATCTGCGGCAAACCCGAAATCGACACCGCCTTCGACACACTGCGCACCGAAATCCTCACCCGTCCGCGCAACCGGGCCGAACTCGCCCGCGAAATCATCGCCATGCGCGAAAAAATGTTCCCCACCCATCCGCCCGAAGACAACGATGTCAAATATGCCCGCGGCGGCGTGGTCGATGTGGAATTCATCGTGCAATACCTGATACTGGCTTATGCGGGCGAACATCCGCAACTGCTCGACAACTACGGCAACATCGCCTTGCTCAATATCGCCGCCGATGCCGGTTTGATAGATAAAACACTGGCCGAACAATCGCGCACCGCCTACCGTTTCTACCGCCAACAGCAACACAACACCAAGCTGCGCGATGCGGACAAACCGGAAATAAACGGGCAGATACGCTCGTATTACGACAGCGTGAGAAAGCTGTGGGAACAGGTGTTTGGGGAAGAGGTAAGGTTTGAGGCCGTCTGAAAACCCGACGGCAGGGCGGGCGTCGCCGCCTGCCGTAATTTGTGTGCGTGCGGATAAGCGACGGGCAAAAGTGCCCGCCCTGTTTACATGCAGCGGTGTTTCAGTGCGGGCAAACGGTTGCGGACGCTTTGCAGCCGTGCGGCATCGAGTTCGGCCATTACCATGCCTTCGCCTTCGGGCAGCACGTCGAGCACTTCGCCCCACGGGTCGATGATCATGCTGTGCCCGAACGTGCGCCGTCCGCTTTCATGCAAACCGCCTTGTGCCGCGGCGACAACGTAGCATTGGTTTTCCACCGCACGGGCACGCAGCAGCAACTCCCAATGCGCCAGTCCGGTGGTGTAGGTGAAAGCGGCGGGCAACAGCAGTACGTCGAACGGCAGTTGGGCGCGGAAAAATTCGGGAAAGCGCACGTCGTAGCAAATGCCTGAGGCCAAACGGATGCCGTCGGCAGACAGTTCGGGCGCGTTGGAACCTGCCGCGATGGTGTCGGCTTCGGCATAGCTTTCGCCCAAGCCGGAATAGCCGAACAGGTGCATTTTGTTGTAGGCACCGATGCATTCGCCGCTGCGGTCGTAAACCTGCATGGTGTTGAATACTTTGTTTTTATCCGGGCTTTGCAGCGGTATGGTGCCGCCGAACAGCACGATGCCGTTTTGTCGGGCGGCTTCGCTTAAGGCCGTCTGAAAAACACCGTTGCCCAAAGGCTCGGCAAAAGCAAGTTTGTCGGTGTCTTTCACACCCATCAGCGGCCAGTATTCGGGCAGCAGCACCCACGCCGCTCCGCGTGCGGCGGCTTCGGATACCAAACGGCGCATGGTTTGCAGATTCTCTTCGGGGCGGGTGCCCGAAACCATTTGAACGGCGGCAACGCGAACGGTATGCATGGTTTTCTCCTTTTTTCAGACGGCCTGACGGCTTCACGTTCATCTTTTGCTTTTATTATGATTTATTTACGGCAGTTCTGTTACACTTTTTCAATTTATCGATAGGGGATATGCAAGTATGAAAAAATCCATTCTGATTCTGGTGGCGGCATTACCGGCGCTTGCGCTGGCGGATGTCGAGCTTTACGGCAACATCCGCAGCGGAGTGAGCGTGTCGCAGGTGAAAACGGATACCCAACGCTACACCCGCACGTCGGTTGATGATTTCGGCAGCTACATCGGCTTCAAAGGTTCGCATCCGATCGGTGGCGGCAATAATGTGATCTGGCAGTTTGAACAGGATATGCCGGTGGGTAAAAGCGGTTCTCTGCGGGAATATTTCCGTGAGAAAAAGAAAAACAGTGTGCTGCGGACGGGAGATTGAATGTAGGCGTATCATGGCAGGAGGCCGTCTGAAAAGGGGTTTTCAGACGGCCTCGATCGTATTTGCGGGAAATCCTGTTAAGGGGGCGGAGGGTTACGGTATTAGACAGGTGGCATAGAAATATGCCGCTTACTTTTTTAAAATATTGTAAAATAAAGATTATTATATTTTTTTGAACGTAAATTAATTTGTCAATCCGAAACTTTTGCCATGTAATTCCATCAGATTAATTCTAAAAAACAAATAGGGAGTATTGCGCATGAGAGATTATCACGCCAAACAGCAATACCGGCATGTCTATGATATGGGAAATGAATTTATACTCTTTCACAAGGAAGGAATACCGTCTAAAGGGTTGCGGAACCGGTTCCATCCTTATACCCGGCTGATTTTTTCGGGAAACAGCTCTTTGCCGGTAATGGTCGGCGGGGATAACGAATTTACTTTGCCGCCTAAAACCGTTTTGTTTTTATCACCTTATATGCTTTACAGCATCTTGCCCCGCCAAGAAAAAACCAACAGTTTATTGCTTAATCTCTGCTCTTTCGGTTTGAATGTTACCGCTTCTCCATTCTGGGAAAATGTCCGCGGACTTTTGGAAAGTGGGAAATCGGGTCTGCATTATCCTGAAGATAAATCCGATTTTATTTATCGGGTTTATAATGAAATTGAAAATGGGTTCGGCCTCAAAAATTTGTCTAAAATCATTGAGCTGTTGGATCATCTAACGACATACATGCCGCAAAACAGCATTGTGGACAAACTGTGCAACATCCATCAAAACAATTTGCAGTTTTGCCAGACCGCTAACGAATACATTTATTCGCACTTGCATTGCAAAGGCATGGTCAGTGAAATAGCCAAGCAATCGCATATGTCGGTATCCAGCTTCCATCAGAAATTCCGCCAGCATTTCAAAGAGTCGTTTCATAGCTATTTGTTGAAACAAAAGATTCATTTGGCTTGCAACCTGTTATCGACCACGTCGATGACGGTGGCCGAAATTGCGGAAGAGCTGAATTTCAATTCACCTTCCCACTTTACCGTTATTTTCAAGCAGCATCGGCAAACAACTCCGGGAGCCTACCGTACTCAGGCAATGCGGTTGAAAAACTGATTCGTTTGCGCATTTATGAAAACAGGCGGCGGGCTTTTTGCCCGCCGCCTTGTTCACAGTTTGTTTGTCTTTATATCATTAAGGTTTATTCGGGTGTGTTAATCACCTTGCCGGTTTCTTCGTCTATTTCCACTTCCTCGCCCAATAATTCATCATTGGCGGTTTCTTTACTGAACATAATCGCTATAAGTGCGATAACCGCAATACCTGCCAAATACCATGCAGGCGCAAGTTGGTTGCCGGTTTCGTAAATCAATGTTGTGGCAACCAAAGGTGCCGTACCGCCGAGCAAGGCGTTACCGAGGTTGAAACACAAAGCAAAGCCGCTGAAGCGTAATGACGTGGGGAAGATTTCGGTTAGGAAACCGGGCAAAGTACCGTCGTTCATGGCCAATATGGCACCAAACACCACCATAACCACCAAGGTTAAAATAAAACTTCCCGTTTCTAACAACATAAACAGCGGTACGGATAACACGATGAAGGCAATACAGGCGCAAGTCAGCATGGTTTTCCGTCCGTAAAGGTCGGATAAATGCCCCATCATGAAAATAAAACCGATATAAGTTAAGAGTGATACGCTGGAAGCAATAAACGAAGAAGTTTCGCTCATATGCAATTCGGTGCTCAAATAAGTGGGCATGTAGCTTAAAGTAGTATAAAAAGCAACGGCGTTCAAAGCTACGACACCGCAGGCGATGAAGATTTGGCGCCGGTAACCGATAACCAAACGGTAAATCGGCAAATGTCGTTGTTGGCGGTGTTCAAGGCGTTCTTCCATTTCACGGAACACCGGAGTGTCTTCAAGATGCAGGCGGATATACCGTCCGACCAAGCCGAAAGGTGCAGCCAGTAGAAACGGCAAACGCCAACCCCAGCTATGCAGTTGTTCATCACTTAAGATGGCATACAGTAAAGCAACCAGTAAAGAGCCGAGCAATAAGCCGCTGGCCGTGCTGGCGGGAACCAAACTGGTATAAAGCCCGCGTTGATGCGGCGGTGCGTATTCGGCAAGAAATGCCGCGGCTCCCGCATATTCTCCGGATGCGGAGAAGCCTTGTACAAAACGGATTATCAGCAACAATAAGGGAGCAACGAATCCGACTTGTTCGTAAGTCGGCAGAAAAGCGATACAGAACGTTGCGGCCGACATGATTAAAATCGACCATGACAATGCCGCACGGCGTCCGTATCTGTCTCCCCATTGTCCCCACACGATACCGCCAATCGGGCGGATGATAAATGAAATAGCAAAAACAGCATATGCGGCAATCAAACCGATTGTTTTATCTTCAGACGGGAAAAACACAACGGCAATAATGGCGGCAAGATATCCGTAGGCGGCATAATCGAACCATTCGACAAAATTACCGATAAAGCTCGAAACCGCCGCCTTGCGTAAAGCACTGCGCTCGCTTTCCGAGAGCTGTGCAGTATGGTGGGAAGGGTTGATGGCAGACATGATTTTCTCCTTGGTTTCGTTATTTCACATTCCGAACAGAAGGAAGTGCCGGTTGTTATGCACTTACCCATAGCAGTCAGTAATCAGAAAGCTACCAGGTATGAAAATTCCATCTACACGTTAAATTTTATAAATAGTATGAACATACCGTGCAAACACATGGCAACCGGATTGAATCAATCAGCCTACTTCCTTCGCTCTTGTCATTTCGGTTGCCTGAGCACCTTTGCGGGAGAAAAGGCTTACCAACACTTCGCTCATACCGCCGATAATAATCAAGGCACCCCCGATTAATTGGGCGGGGCTCATGGCTTCGCCGTACACCATCCAACCGATGAAAACGGCGGCTACAACGCACTCCCAATACGATACGCATGCGAACTCTACGGCTTTCAGATGGCGTGTGGCGATGGTACAGGTACCTAACGCGCCGAAACCGCATACGAAACCGATGCCGATCCACCACAACCAGTCAGTGCTTGTCATTTGGCTTACGGTTGGTTTTGTGAAAACAAACAGAGCCACGATACCGATTAAAGCGAAAATAAAATTCCAAAATGCACGGGTATCTCCGGGTACTTCGGTGCGGAACCGGTTAAAGAATAGAAACAGACCGTAACCAAGACCGGAATAAAGAGCCAACATGTCTCCTACGAAAGTTTCCGAAGAAAATTTCATATCAAATTGCAAGCCGTTTACGCTGTCATAACTTACCAGCCCGACGATCAACAGCATACCGGCAAATACAGCCGCCACCGATGCCCATGTAACCCAGCGCATTTTCTCTTTCAGGAAAATAACGGCCAGCAAAGTAGAAATGATTGGACCGATATAAATAAAGAATACGGCATTGGCAATCGAAGTAAGCTGGGTTGCCGCAACGTATGCCGACAAGCAGTTGCCCATAAAGAAACCGCTGGCAATCATGTGCCAAGAAAGTTTAAATGTTTTCAAATCTGATAACTTGCCTCTTGCTCCGATAATCATCAAAAACAAGATAGCGCCGAAAGCCATACGGGAGAGGGCGATAAAATCGCCTTGTGCATTAATGTGGCGTGCGAAAAAACCAACGAAGCCCATCAATGTGGCAGCGATAAAGGCATTCACAAAGCCGATTTTCTTGTTAATCGGTGAACTGACTTGTGTGCTCATGGTTGCTTCTCCAAAGATTGAAAATATAAGGGGGAAATCTTTACTGTCCCATTTTGGATTTATGCTCTTATTCCTATAAATAACCCGGGCAGGGCGGAATAACCCGCCCTACTATCAGGTCAAGCGCCCAAGCCGAACTCGGTGCGGATAGCCTCAGCCATTTTTGATGAAGCAGTTTCCAGCAAAATTCGGCCTTTTTCTTTCGTGGCGTTTGCTGCTGAAGACAGGCAGCCGGAAGGAGGGGTCAGCTCCGGTTTTATAGGCAGAATATCGTAGTTCGGCAATTGCGCTGGCGGGCCGTCCATTACCGCATCCATATCTACCATTTCAGGGTGCAGCAAAAGCATCAGTGAAGTTTCTAAAACGCCGCCGTGTTCCAAGTCCCAGCCGGTAAAGCCTTCCGGATACAGGCGTGCAATCGTGGCATCGTCTACAAAATCCCAATACGACATCAACAAGGCTTTTATTTCGATACCGTCGCGTTTGAGTTCGCGGATTGCCGTATCGACACCTTCAAACAGAAACTGGTAGTTCTCGTAATGCCCATTGCAGAAAACGAATCTGCGCACACCGTGGGCGGCTAATTCCAATGTAATTTCACGAGCAAGGGCAATGAACGTCGCACCGCTCAGAGAAGTCGTACCGGCCAAATGGTAACCGCCGCCCGAGCGTTGTTGGGATTTATAACCGAAAGAAAGGGCAGGGCCGACAAGTCCACCGATACGCTCTGCCACGGCTGTTGCCACATCGGTGGATAAAAGTTCGTCTACATTCATCGGCATATGCGGGCCGTGCTGCTCAAGCGCACCTACGGGAACAACGACAACGGGGTTTTCTTTCACACGGTCTCGATATTCAAAAGCATTCATCTGCTTCATATTGATGTTAGCCATAATGTTACCTCTTCAATATCTTCGTTAACCCATTATTTTGCGGGGGGTATAGGTGTTGGAGTTCCAAGAGGCTTCGAACCTCTGGTAGATAGGTAAACCTGTGATAATCCTCCTCCGACGATCAAGATACCGCCAAGATACTGCATCATAGTCAAATGCTCAGAGAAAAGTACCATTCCGAGTATTGAAGCCATGATGGTTTCCTGATATGAAATGGTTGCCAGCTCTCCCGCCAATAGAATTCTGGAAGCCACCGTCAAGAAATAGAATGCTCCGAATCCTGTAACCAGTGCGGCAACAATCAGTACAACCCAAGAATCCATCGGCATTGTTGCAATGTCCCACGGAATTGAAATGCTTCGACCCTCTGCGTCTTTAACCGCGTATTCCAAATTGTCCCAACGGAAAACAAGCATCAGACCTATGGTCATCACGGCAAATAGGAAATTGTAGAAAGACCTTACATTGGAATTGAAATCGGTGCGGTAACGGGATACAAAAAGATAGAGTCCGTAAGCAACCCCCGAAAGGAGCGCAATCATATTGCCCGTAGTGTATTTGGGATCAAGATCCAGTCCGAAACCTTTTTCGGAAACGATTCCGACAATTAAAAGCGTGCCGAGAATTACCGCCGACAGCGAACCCAGCATGGGAATTTTAAATGGTTCTTTCAGGAAAATAGATGCCAATACGGTTGAATAAATCGGACCGGTATAGATGAGGAACGAAGCATTGGCAAGCGTAGTGTACTGCGTTGAAATAACATAAAGCGAAGACAGCAGGCCGAGAAAAATACCTGAAAACAAGATAGCCGGCGAAAATTTTTGCGCCTTTACGGTTTTAAATCCACCAACACATAGGAAAATCAATGTCATTCCGATGAGGCCGGCAAAGCTCCTACAGAATGCAATGAAGTCTCCCGGAGCGCTGATGTAGCGGGCAAATGCTCCAATACCCCCCATCAGCGACGAAGACAGAAACATGAAGCCGAAACCTTTTAGCTTCGTTAATGACTCTTGGTTCATCTCACACTCCTTTTTCAACATCCTTTACGATGAATGGAATGAGCCTTTCCCGAAATGTGTTAAATGTGAGGATTAAATTTAAACAACGTAAAATAAAAATTGATCATGCAATATTTCTATATGTATACGGCTTATACTTCCTGCAAACAGCATGAAGTTTCACTCTTCCCGTTTTCCCTTTCATTACGAACAAGTTATGGAACCACAAAGAACTTCTTCTGTTGTAAATCCCTTCCGCTTTTCATGATATTTGCCTGAAGATTGAAAAAACGGCAGCGGTTATGGATTTAGGAAAATCACGCCGCCGCCGTTTGCAGTTTTATCGATTTACAGCCTTAAACAAGCGTCAAATCGTCAAAGTTCCGGTTCGGGAAGTAGTCCTCGCAGCCGCCTTCGCGATATACGTCTGCAGTAGCACAATGCAGCGCACCGCCAAACGGATAAGCGTCGCGGAACGGAACAGGAATTACGTTCATGCCTAATTTATCCATTTGTTCTTGTTGATGCACTTCGGATGCTTCCACAATCACTGTTTTGTGATCCAGAACCAGACAGTTCATAGACAGCCATACAGAGCTATAGCACAGTGGAGGCGGTTCGGTGTGAGCCGGTTGTGCGGCTTCCACGATTTGCCAATCGTTTTTCTCGAAGATGGCGCGTTGCTCTTTCGGCAGCGGACGTACGGGGTTGTTGATGATCAAGCCCGGACGCAGTGGTACGAAAGTAGCGTCAATGTGGATCGGGTACGGGTCGCCCGGGAAGTTCACGGCATGAATGGTCAATTCGGGATAGTAGCGTTTGAACCATTCCATCGCAGTGCGGTTGGTGGTCAAACCGTGTTGGATGAACAAGTCTTTACCCAAACGCATAACGTCGGCGGCATCCCACATTGGTTCTTCTTCGGTGGTTACGAAGTCTTTGTTGGCGGTACGGATCAAGCGCTCTTCCAAAGAGATTTGCTCGTCGTAGTAGTTATGTTTGTAAGACTTGTCGGTCAAGCGCGGACGGGGTGCTTGGGTCCATTTGAATTCCGGGTCTTCTTCGAAATATTTTTTCATCAGCGGCCAGTAGGCAAGATATTCGAAGTAACGGCAACGGAAAGAGTTGGCTGATGCCATGATTTCGTTACCGATGGTTAACAGAATATCCCGCGGCGGCATACAGGTCATCATCGAACCGGTGCGGAAATCGGGGGTGATTACCGGTTGGTTCCATTGTAGTGGAGTAGGACGGTCAACGATTACACCGCGCTCTTCCAGCACTTTGGTCAAGTAATTCAATTGATCATTGGCTTTTTCTACGGTTTCCAACGGACGTGGACCCCACATGCCGCGCATTTTGCTGTCGACGGGCACTTTTTCAGAAGTAGCCGGTTCTTCGGGAGGAATACAACTATGGTCGGCAACACCGACAATTACCCGTTTCAGCGGATCAAAGTCATTCCAAGAATTTACGATTTTTGCCATGATTCATCTCCTTAAAAATTTACGGAAAACTAAAACAACGCTTTCATCGCTTTTCACAAATCCCAATCAGCCGAACACATATGCATAATTATAAATACATAAAACAATACTACTTTTGATTAGGATTTTCATGAGGCTTATTCTAACGGTTGCTCCTTTTTTTAAAATATAGAAAAGAATAGCAACACTATCAAAAAAGACCAAATCTCATTTATTTCATAAAGTTATATTCCTACATGGCATTGCGGAAATTGATTGAAATCAATGAAAGGCTTTTAAAGGCTTGATAACCGACCGAATGCTTTTCACATATCCTGCAAGATGAAATCCGGTACCATCCAGCTGGTACGGAGAACTGCCGAACCAATTTCGCCTGCAATATTTTTTGGTTGCAGTTCGCATTTTTCGTGCTGCCATAAAATTACTTGACAGAAGCGTAGAATCTTTTAAAAAATAGACCGTCATTGCATTTGTTTACATAATTGCAATACAAAAACTTTAGTTTTGAAGAATATTAACGATAGCCGGGCCGATTTGAAATATTGAAACAGCCAAGGTTCCGGTCAAGGAGATGGATCAACTATGTCTAAGCGAGTGATGTTCACGCGAAGCGCCTTGCTGCTGTCTTTAGGGTTGGCGTTCGGATTAACTGCCTGCGGCGGAGAAAATACCTCAAACACTGGCAGCATCCAATCCGGGGAGCCGGCCGAAAAACAAGAAATCGTGATTAACAACGGTGCCGAGCCCGAATCGCTCGATCCGCACAAAGTGTCGGGCGTACCCGAATCCGGCATCATCCGTCAGATTTTGGTCGGTCTCACTTCTACCGACAACGACGGCAACACCGTTCCGGGCATGGCGGAAAAATGGGAAAGTGCCGACAACAAAGTATGGAAATTTACCCTGCGTGATGCCAAATGGAGCAACGGAGATCCCGTTACCGCCGAAGATTTTGTGTACAGCTTCCGCCGCGTTACCGACCCGGCCACCGCGTCGCCTTACTCCAGTTACTTGGGCGATGCCAAGGTATTGAACGCCGCCAAAATCGTCGAAGGCAAAGCCAAGCCCGACACTTTGGGCGTGAAAGCCGTGGATGCGAAAACGCTGGAAATCACGCTGGAAGAGCCGGTGCCTTACTTCCCCGACATGTTGATCCACACTTCCGTGAAACCCGTGCATAAAGCCACGGTGGAAAAATTTGGCGACAAATGGACTTCGCCCGCCAATATCGTGGTGAACGGCCCGTACACCGTGAAAGCGTGGGACGTTAACAGCCAAATCGTGTTGGAGCGCAACCCGAATTATTTCGACGATGCCAACACCACCATCACCAAAGCCACGCTATTGCCGATTTCTTCGCCGCCCACCGACATGAGCCGCTTCAAAGCCGGCGAGGTGGAATTCACTTACAACGATATTCCGACCGAGCAGTTTAAGTCGTTGCAACAGGAAATGGGCGACCAAATGAAAGTAGCGCCCTATCTGTGCAGCTACTACTACGAGTTCAACCACACCAAGCCGCCGTTCGACAATGAAAAAGTACGCAAGGCGCTCCAGCTTGCGTTAGACCGCGATACGCTGGTGGAAAAAGTGCTCGGACGCGGCGAAACCGTGGCCTACCAGTTCACGCCGCCTGCCGCCCAAGGCATGAAAGAATTTGTGCCGGAATGGAAAGCATGGGACAAAGCCAAGCGTATCGAAGAGGCGAAAAAACTGTTGGCCGAAGCGGGTTACGGCGAGTCTAAGCCTTTGAATTTCGAGCTGCTCTACAACACCAACGAAAACCACAAGAAAAATGCCGTGGCCGCTGCCGCCTTGTGGAAAGAGGCATTGGGCTTTGTGAATGTGAGTCTGGTGAACCAAGAGTGGAAAACCTATCTCGACACCCGCCGCAACCAAAAACACCAAATGGCGCGCGGCGGCTGGTGTGCCGACTACAACGAGGCTTCTACTTTCCTAAACGCATTCAAGTCTGAAAACAGCAGCAACTACGGCAAATATAAGAGTGCCGAATTCGACGGTCTGCTGCTGAAAACCCTTGGCGGCGACGTAACGCCCGAACAGCGCGGCGAGCTGTACCGCCAAGCCGAAGCCGTGATGGATAAAGATGCGGCAACCATTTTCGTTTTCCACTATGTGAGCGCACGTTTGGTGAAACCCCATGTTGCCAACTACTCCACCAAAGATCCGATGGACAACTGGCAGATTAAAAACTGGAAGATTCTGAAACACTAAAACCCTGAAAGGCCGTCTGAAAACAAACATATTCTGTTTTCAGACGGCCTTTGCCCGACATACATACCATAACAACCACAGGCCGTCTGAAACGGCCGCACCGCCGGCACAAACCCCGACCAAGGTTTACTTATGTTGAAATTCATCATCAAGCGTATATTGGAAGCCATTCCCACGCTGTTTGTTTTGATTACCGTATCGTTTTTCATGATGCGGCTGGCTCCGGGCAGCCCGTTTACCGGCGAGCGCAACCTGCCGCCCGCGGTACTGGCCAACATCGAAGCCAAATACCACCTCAACGACCCCATCTGGCTGCAATACCTCAATTACCTGAAACAGCTTGCCCACGGCGATTTCGGGCCGTCGTTCAAATACAAAGACTACACGGTTAACGAACTGCTCTCGCAAGCCTTTCCCGTATCGCTGGAAATCGGTCTTTATGCCTTTATTATCGCGCTGGTTGTCGGCGTGATTCTCGGCGTGCTGGCCGCCTTAAAACAAAACTCATGGCTCGACTACATCACCATGGGCGTAGCCATGACGGGCGTGGTGATCCCCAGCTTTGTCAAAGCCCCGTTGCTGGTGTTGATTTTTGCTATTTGGCTGAAATGGCTGCCCGCAGGCGGCTGGAACGGCGGCGCATTCAGCAATTTAGTGCTGCCCGTTGCCGCGCTGGCGATTGCCTATATTTCAAGCATCGCCCGAATTACGCGCGGCTCGATGATTGAAGTGATGAACAGCCAGTTTATCCGCACCGCCCGCGCCAAAGGTTTGCCCACCCGCTACATCGTGTGGAAACACGCCCTGCGCCCCGCCATGCTGCCGGTGATTTCCTACCTCGGCCCGGCGTTTGTAGGCATCATTACCGGCTCGATTGTGATTGAAACCATATTCGGCCTGCCCGGTATCGGCCAGCTTTTCGTAAACGGCGCACTCAACCGCGATTACGGCATGGTGTTGAGCCTGACTATTCTCGTGGGCGTGCTGACCATTGTGTTCAACGCCGTGGTCGATATCCTGTATGCCGTGATTGATCCGAAAATCCGCTATTGATTCAAGAGGCCGTCTGAAAACCGTTAACCCAAGCGGCTGATAAACAGCACATTCGTCATGCTCGGGCTTGGCCCGAGTATCTCCAAGCTCACAAAACCCTAAGATACTCAAGGCCAAGCCCGAGTATGACGATACAGTTACACGATATTCAGTTGAACGATTGCCGCTTTTCAGACGGCCTCATCTGCTAGTAACCAGTAAACAGAATAAAAAACCATAAGGCACATAACCATGATGGTCAGTAAAAAACAGGCCGCCGCGCTGGCTGCCGCTCTCGACAACCCGTCTCCCGACATCAAAGGCCGCAGCCTGTGGCAAGACGCATGGCGGCGCTTCCGCCACAACCGCGCCGCGCTGGCCAGCGGTTTGATTCTGCTGCTGGTGTGTCTCTTTGTATTGATTGTGCCTCTGGTTGCCCCCTACGACTATGCCCACACCGACTGGGGCGCAATGCAGTCTCCGCCCGCATTCGACAACAAACACTATTTCGGCACCGACTCGCTCGGACGCGACCTGCTGACCCGCGTGGCCGTCGGCGGACGCATCTCGCTGATGGTAGGCGTGGCCGGTGCCTTGGTTGCCGTGATTATCGGCGTGGTGTACGGCGCGGTATCGGGCTTTTTCGGCGGCAAAACCGATATGCTGATGATGCGTTTCTTAGAGATTCTGAACGCGTTTCCGTTTATGTTTTTCGTGATTCTGCTGGTAACTTTTTTCGGCCGCAATCTGGCGTTTATCTTCGTTGCCATCGGTATGGTGTCGTGGCTCGACGTGGCGCGGATTGTGCGTGGGCAAACCCTCAGCCTGAAGCGCAAAGAGTTCATCGAAGCCGCCTATGTGTGCGGCGTGTCGCGGCGGGATATCGTGTTCCGCCACATCGTGCCCAACGTGCTCGGCGTGGTGGTGGTTTACGCCTCGCTGCTCGTGCCCGGCATGATTTTGTTTGAATCTTTCCTCAGCTTCTTGGGCTTGGGCGTGCAAGAGCCGATGACAAGCTGGGGCGCGATGCTGCAAGACGGTGCGAACACCATGCAGATTGCGCCGTGGCAGCTGCTCGTGCCCGCCGTGTTTCTGGTGGTTACGCTGTTCTGCTTCAACTTCATCGGCGACGGCCTGCGCGACGCATTAGACCCGAAAGACAGATAAACCAAGAAAGATCAATATTTTCAGACGGCCTCTTGATGCTTGAGGCCGTCTGAAAAGGAAAAAACAATGAGCACACCCTTACTGCAAGTAAAAGACCTCGAAGTCCGCTTCAAAACCGAAGACGGCCTCGTTACCGCGGTCAACAAACTCAATTTCGATCTGCACGAAGGCGAAACGCTGGGCATCGTCGGCGAATCCGGCTCCGGCAAATCGCAAACCGCCTTCGCCATCATGGGGCTTTTGGCCAAAAACGGCCAAACTTCCGGCTCCGCCGTTTTCAACGGCCGCGAAATCCTCGGCCTGCCCGAACGCGAGTTAAACAAAATCCGCGCCGAACAAATCGCCATGATTTTCCAAGATCCGATGACCTCGCTCAACCCCTATATGCGCGTGGGCGACCAGCTTACCGAAGTGCTGCACCTGCACAAAGGCATGGGCAAAGCCGAAGCATGGGCCGAATCCGTGCGCATGCTCGAAGCCGTGAAAATCCCCGAAGCCAAAAAACGCATCAGCATGTATCCGCACGAATTTTCAGGCGGCATGCGCCAGCGCGTGATGATTGCCATGGCGTTGTTGTGCCGCCCCAAACTCCTGATTGCCGACGAACCCACCACCGCGCTCGACGTAACCGTACAAGCGCAAATCATGGCGCTGCTGAACGACCTCAAACGCGATTTCGGCACCACCATCATCATGATTACCCACGATTTAGGCGTAGTCGCCGGCATTTGCGACCAAGTGTTGGTGATGTATGCCGGCCGCACCATGGAATACGGCAGCGTCGACGATATCTTCTACCGCCCCAGCCACCCCTATACCTTGGGCTTGCTCGGTGCCGTGCCGCGCTTGGACACCGACACCGAAATGCTGCCGACCATTCCCGGCAACCCGCCCAACCTCAGCAACCTGCCCGCAGGCTGCCCGTTCCAAGACCGCTGCGCCTTTGTCGAAGACACCTGCCGCAGCAACGCCCCGCCGTTGGAAATCCTGCACGACCACCGTAAACGCGCCTGCCACAGGCCGTCTGAATTTTTACAGGGAGCACAGGCATGAGTGAAACCTTATTATCCGTCCGCGATTTGCAGGTAAGCTTCGACATCAAAGCCGACGGCGCATGGTTTTGGCAGAAACCCGCCACCCTCAAAGCCGTCAACGGCGTATCGTTCGAACTCAAAGCAGGCGAAACCCTCGGAGTCGTCGGCGAATCCGGCTGCGGCAAATCCACCCTTGCCCGCGCCATCATCGGCTTGGTCAAAGCCAAAAGCGGCAGCATCATCTGGCAAGGCGAAGACCTGACCGCGCTCTCCCCCGCCGCCATGCGCCTGAAACGGCGCGAAATCCAAATGATCTTCCAAGACCCGCTGGCCTCGCTCAACCCACGCATGACCGTCGGCGACATCATCGCCGAACCGCTGAAAACCTTTTACCCCAAGCTCAAAAAAGCCGACATCGAAAAGCAGGTCAAAGAAATGATGGCCAAAGTCGGCCTGCTCCCCAACCTCATCAACCGCTACCCGCACGAGTTTTCAGGCGGCCAATGCCAGCGCATCGGCATCGCCCGCGCGCTGATACTCAAGCCCAAGCTGATTATTTGCGACGAACCCGTGTCCGCACTCGACGTATCCATTCAGGCGCAAGTCATCAACCTTTTGAAAGAGCTGCAAAAAGAAATGGGGCTGACGCTGATTTTCATCGCCCACGATTTATCGGTAGTCAAACACATTTCCGACCGCGTGCTGGTGATGTATCTGGGCAACGCCGTCGAACTCGGCACCGACCAAGCCGTGTACGACCGCCCCGCCCACCCCTACACACAAGCCCTGATGTCCGCCGTGCCGCAGCCCGACCCCGAAGCCGAACGCAGCAAAACCATCCAACTGCTCCCCGGCGACCTGCCCAGCCCCATCAACCCGCCCAGCGGCTGCGTATTCCGTACCCGCTGCCCGCAGGCCGACGCAAGCTGCGCCGAAACCAAACCTGTACTGC
The DNA here is from genome assembly GCF_030504625.1 of Neisseria sp. MVDL19-042950. Taxonomy (GTDB): domain Bacteria; phylum Pseudomonadota; class Gammaproteobacteria; order Burkholderiales; family Neisseriaceae; genus Neisseria. Next base: position 46,483 of record NZ_JAUKWH010000015.1, read on the forward strand.
AAGGCTCCGCCGTACACAAAGTAGCATGTGTGAAAACAGCGGTAACAGGTTGATTGGCGGCGGCTCTCGTTTAAGTGCCATTCGTCATGTATTTTTGCGTTGCGTGTTTGTCTGCGGGTGTTTAACGTGCAGCGATACCTATGCTTGATGTCGTCACGCTTTATTTTGTATCCAAAGTTGGGAGAAGGGCGCTGCCTGATATTTGCGTAAAAGCCAAGAGGCCGTCTGAAAATTTTTCAGACGGCCTCTTGGTTATGATTTTACCAAACTCAGAACGCTTCAAACTTCCGCACAAAATGATGTGCGCCGATTTCAAAACCGTTTTTAAAATACAGGCGGTGGGCAGATGTGCGCTCGCAGCCTACGTTAGCGTCGATATGAATTTGGCGGATGCCGGCATCTTTTGAAATTTTGTGTACCTCGGCAAGCAACCGCTCGGCATAACCTCTGTTGCGGGCTTGCGGAATGGTTACGATATCATCGATATGGATATGGCGGCCGCTGGCCAAATTAACTTCTTCCCGGAAGCCGCATACGGCCACGGCATTGGCTTTGCCTTCTTCAAAAATACCCAACAATCGGTAGCCCTGATTGCGTTGCAGCGTATTTACCTGTTCGACAAAACGGTTAACATCGGTAATAGTGGGTCGCAATACACTTAAGGCGGCAAAAGCAGTGGCCGTTTCGTCCGCCCCGATTTCCCGTAACACGCTTTCAACCATATCGGCCGCTTCAGCCTGAGAACGTTGCTCCGCCGCTTGCTTCTCTTCAATGGCTTTTGCCAGTAAAACACGCTCTTGCGAAGCCGCTTCGGTTTTGCCGTCTTGGTTGCTGCGCTCATCCAGCAGTGATTTGCAGTCCATCACACGCAGATCGTTGTCGGCAGCAAAATCCATCAAAAAACGGAACATCGGCGGGTTGATTTCTTCAAGTTTCTTATCAACCGCCACGCAGCGCACTTTATCCACCAAAATAGGGCGTACCCACTGATGGTAGGAAAGCCGGTTTCCTTTGTCGAAAGAAGACAAAATGCCGCACAAACGCTCCGCCCAGTCGCTTGGGCGGAAAATTTTGCCTTTACTGGTTGTGCCATGAATCACGATTTCATAAGGATTGCAAACTAACATAGGTCGCTTTCTGAAAAATGGCTGCGCTCGCAACAGAGCTAATAAAATCAGGATTATACCCGACAGCCGCGCCAGCCCCAAAGATTGTAAGATAACAATTTGTATAAATGTTGTTTTCTTTCATGTTGGTCAAATAATCAGCATTTTATGGCGTTTGTCGGGGAACTTTATTGTAATTAGGCTGTAATGCACGAAAATTTAAGAACCGATCGAACTGATTCAATGAAATCCGATTTCAGTTTTCAGACGGCCTTCCGCTCGGTTTAATCAGCAATATAAAGAAACATAAATGCCGCACACAAAACGGTTTTTTATATTCTCGGCTTGACTAGATAGTTGCATGAAAACTATAATTCCGCTCTTGTCGACATGGTGTCGGCAAGTATTTCACTCAACAGGACGAGAAAATATGCCAACTATTAACCAATTAGTACGCAAAGGCCGTCAAAAGCCCGTGTACGTTAATAAAGTACCCGCGTTGGAAGCGTGCCCGCAAAAACGCGGCGTGTGCACCCGTGTGTACACTACTACTCCGAAAAAACCGAACTCTGCATTGCGTAAAGTATGTAAAGTACGTCTGACCAACGGTTTTGAAGTCATTTCATACATCGGTGGTGAAGGCCACAACCTGCAAGAGCACAGCGTGGTGCTGATCCGCGGCGGTCGTGTAAAAGACTTGCCGGGTGTGCGCTACCATACCGTTCGTGGTTCTTTGGATACCGCAGGTGTTAAAGACCGTAAACAAGCCCGTTCTAAATACGGTGCAAAACGTCCTAAGTAATTTAGTTAGGATTAATCAGGCACGTAGGCAGCCGAATAAGCTGTCGAGTAAGTGAATATCTTTTTGGATATTCATGGGAAATGCCCAACTGAATAGATATTAAGGAATTAAAATGCCAAGACGTAGAGAAGTCCCCAAGCGCGACGTATTGCCGGATCCGAAATTCGGTAGCGTTGAGTTGTCTAAATTCATGAATGTTTTGATGATTGACGGTAAAAAATCGGTAGCCGAGCGCATTGTTTACGGTGCACTTGAGCAAATCGAGAAAAAAACTGGCAAAGCAGCTATCGAAGTATTCAACGAAGCCATTGCTAACGCCAAACCCATCGTGGAAGTGAAAAGCCGCCGTGTCGGTGGTGCCAACTACCAAGTTCCTGTTGAGGTTCGTCCTTCACGCCGTTTGGCTCTGGCAATGCGCTGGGTGCGCGATGCTGCCCGTAAACGCGGTGAAAAATCAATGGATTTGCGCTTGGCGGGTGAATTGATTGATGCAGCCGAAGGTCGCGGCGGTGCGATGAAGAAACGCGAAGAAGTACACCGCATGGCCGAAGCCAACAAAGCATTCTCTCACTTCCGCTTCTAATCCAGATTTAGAAAGGCGACCAAAATGGCTCGTAAAACTCCTATTCAACTGTATCGCAATATCGGTATTTCAGCCCATATCGATGCAGGTAAAACAACTACGACCGAACGTATTTTGTTCTATACCGGTTTGACCCACAAACTTGGTGAAGTACATGATGGTGCGGCAACTACCGACTACATGGAGCAAGAACAAGAGCGCGGTATTACCATTACTTCTGCTGCCGTAACTTCTTACTGGAAAGGTATGGGCGGTCAGTTTAAAGAACACCGTTTCAACATCATTGATACCCCGGGGCACGTTGACTTTACCGTAGAGGTAGAGCGCTCTATGCGCGTGTTGGATGGTGCGGTAATGGTTTACTGTGCAGTGGGTGGTGTTCAGCCGCAGTCTGAAACCGTATGGCGTCAAGCTAACAAATACCAAGTTCCGCGCTTGGCTTTTGTGAATAAAATGGACCGCCAAGGTGCAAACTTCTTCCGCGTGGTTGAGCAGATGAAAACCCGTCTGCGTGCCAATCCCGTGCCTATTGTTATTCCGGTCGGTGCGGAAGATAGCTTCAGTGGCGTGATTGATTTGTTCAAAATGAAATCAATCATTTGGGATGATGCTTCTCAAGGTACCAAATTCGAATACGGTGAAATCCCTGCTGATTTGCTTGCTACTGCTGAAGAATGGCGTCAAAACATGATTGAGGCCGCTGCAGAAGCTAGCGAAGAGCTGATGGATAAATATTTGGGCGGTGAAGAGCTGACTGAAGAGGAAATTATTGCCGGTTTACGTCAGCGCACATTGGCAGGTGAAATTCAGCCAATGTTGTGTGGATCCGCTTTCAAAAACAAGGGTGTTCAACGTATGTTGGATGCCGTAGTGGAATTGTTGCCATCTCCGGTAGATATTCCTCCTGTGCAAGGCGAAACACCTAATGGCGAAAAAGCCAGTCGTGAAGCCAGCGATGAAGCGAAATTCTCTGCATTGGCATTCAAAATGTTGAATGACAAATATGTAGGCCAGCTTACTTTCATTCGTGTTTATTCCGGTGTCGTTAAATCTGGTGATACCGTAATCAACTCAGTAAAAGGCACGCGTGAACGTATTGGTCGTTTGGTGCAAATGACTGCTGCCGACCGAACTGAAATCGAGGAAGTGCGTGCGGGTGATATTGCTGCGGCTATCGGTCTGAAAGATGTAACTACCGGTGAAACCTTGTGTTCCGAAGATGCTCCGATCATTTTAGAGCGCATGGAGTTTCCTGAGCCGGTTATTCACGTTGCTGTTGAGCCGAAAACTAAAGCAGACCAAGAAAAAATGGGTATTGCTTTGAACCGTTTGGCAAAAGAAGACCCCTCTTTCCGAGTGCGTACTGATGAAGAATCAGGCCAAACAATTATTTCCGGTATGGGTGAGTTGCACTTGGAAATTATTGTAGACCGTATGAAGCGTGAATTCGGAGTGGATGCAAACGTAGGTGCACCTCAAGTGGCTTACCGTGAAACCATCCGTAAAGAAGTCGAGGCTGAAGCCAAACACGTTAAACAATCTGGCGGTAAGGGTCAGTATGGCCACGTTGTCATTAAAATGGAACCAATGGAGCCGGGTGGTGAAGGCTACGAATTTATCGATGAGATTAAAGGTGGTGTGATTCCACGTGAATTTATCCCGTCTTGTGATAAAGGTATTCGCGATACATTGGCAAATGGTATTGTTGCTGGCTACCCTGTTGTGGATGTGCGTGTTCGCTTGATCTTCGGTTCATATCATGATGTTGACTCTTCACAAATCGCTTTCGAATTGGCAGCTTCTATGGCTTTCAAAGAAGGTATGAAAAAAGCCTCTCCGGTTCTGCTTGAGCCGATGATGGCTGTGGAGGTGGAAACTCCAGAGGAGTACATGGGCGATGTGATGGGTGACTTGAATCGTCGTCGCGGCATTGTTCAGGGTATGGATGATGACGGTATTGGCGGTAAGAAGATTCGCGCCGAAGTACCTTTGGCAGAGATGTTCGGTTACTCTACTGACTTACGTTCTGCCACTCAAGGCCGTGCAACTTATTCAATGGAATTCAAGCAATATGCTGAAGCTCCTGCGCATATAGCTGCACAAGTAACAGAAGCCCGTAAAGGCTAATGTATAATCAGGCCGTCTGAAAGATTCAGATGGCCTCAGTTGATGTTCTTTACTTAATTGTGTTCTTTATAAAGGAATTAGCT
>NZ_JAUKWH010000016.1 GCF_030504625.1 Neisseria sp. MVDL19-042950
AGAAGGAACGAAGACACGAAACTTATCTGTCATGATTGATTTTCATGCCGGATATTTTATGTATTTAGGAAGAATGTTATGGGATTATTTAGGTCAGATCGCCATATTTTTCTACACTATGCACCAATAGTAATTTGAATAAAAACAATTCCTTCAAGTGAAGGCTGAAACAAGTTAAAATAACAACTTTGCCGAAACCAATCAAGGCCGTTGTGTTTATGTTGTGGACATTTTTACTGATTTTGCTGTTATGTGCTATTGCCGGTATGTTGTGGATCCGTCGTCGCCAAGAACAAGAGTGGCTACGGGAACTTACTTATCTTAGCCGTCATGAAGAAACAGATAACGGTGTTGAATCTGATACCTCTGATGGAAAGCAACTGAAAGCACTGCGGGGTGTCGATCCAAATCTGAAAAACACGCGCCAAATTTATAAGGCAGCGGAAGAGGCTAAGGCGGTATACGATAAAACCGTAGAGAAATTTCGGGCTTTGTCTCCGAAGCACAGCCGCAAGTTGGATGCTACATCAGGAATGGTTCGTGATAGAAATAAAGATGACGGTTTGAATGAACTGCCTATCTTTGCCTCTGCGTCTGAGGTAAAACATGTTGTAGAAATAACAGAAGATAGCCAACATGAATTTGCAGATGTGAATGAGATTGAAAAAACACAGGTTCTTTCATTAAACGAAGCCATTCAGCCTGATTCGGATGAAGAAGAAGGAAATGATATTCCGATGTTTGGTGCAGTGGTGCCGGAAGTGCCAATTTCTCCGGAGCAGAAACCATTGCGTGCAACCGGGAAATCCATTGCTCCCGCTCCTTATTTGGATTTTGAAGATGGAGAATATCGCCCTGCCAAGATAGTAGATTCTTCCTTGCCGGTTATTACCTTGGAAGAGGCCACCCGTGCATTGCGGGAAACACCGACGACAGATACTGAACCGCAGGAAGCCAAACCACAGCCACCTGTTTCCAAACCTACGTCTGACATGGAAGTAGTTGAAATCAATTGGCAGTTCAGGCCGGCATTAGAAGAAATCGAACCGCCTAAGCCTGTGGTTGAATTAAAAACAATTGATTTAGATGATCCTGCATTGAAACGGACACGTGAACGCGTGTTGTCGGAAGTACGGCAAATTTCTTTGCATACAATACCTCGTACTGAAATGATACAGTCGGTAGAACAGGCATTAAATTCTCCCGAAACCATTGGGGTGGAAGATATCCGTGCTAACTTGCTGCGTCAGCGTTTAGCCCGTCGCCGTCAGGTTACGGCCCAAGCTCCGGTGCAAGTGCTTCAGCCGAAAGTGATTCCGGAAGGTGAGGTGTTTGCTAATTTGGCAAAAACCGATTCACCTGTTAATCGTCAACGTATCCGCCGCATTAATATGGCGATGCGCGAAAGTGTGATTCCTGACGCAGCGCGTGTCGAGCAGAGTCATGTGGTCAAACTCCAACCGCCGAAAATAGCCGGAACCTCTCCCATATCTACCCGTTTTACACCTTATGCCGCTGTGCCCGATCCGATGGCAACCGTTGTGGAGCCTCCTCCCGTGCCTGAGGTGGAACGGCAAGTGATTGATATTCCAGAACCGCCGGTATTTCATAATACTGCTGCCGTTTCTTCTCCGCGAGCGGTGGTACATGAAGAAGCAGAAGTATCTGCAGTCAATGCCCACATTAGCGATACTCCGCGTTGGACGATTACAGACCGCTTGATCAGTGAATCTGCGCCGACAGTTGCAGACAAAGAGGGGTTTCAGACGGCCTCGGATGAAACAGATGAAGCGACTGCCGCAATTTTTGAGCATGCTTCGAAACAATCGGCAGAAAATTTGGTGAGGCCGTCTGAAACGACAACGGTTCCCGCCGCTTCCGTAACGCCGATTCCGCGCATTGTTACCGTTCCGAAAGGCGAATCTCATTTGCCCGCGGTCGATTTGCTACAACCGCCGCAATTTGATCCGACAGCGACGCAAACGGAAGAAGCATTGTTGGAAAACAGCATTACCATCGAAGAAAAGTTGGCCGAATTTAAAGTAAAAGTAAAGGTAATGGATGCTTATTCCGGCCCTGTTATCACCCGCTATGAAATCGAGCCGGATGTCGGAGTGCGCGGTAATGCCGTATTGAATCTTGAAAAAGATTTGGCACGCTCGTTAGGCGTGGCTTCTATCCGCGTGGTTGAAACCATACCGGGCAAAACCTGCATGGGCTTGGAGTTGCCGAACCCCAAGCGGCAGATGATACGTTTGAGTGAAATTTTCAATTCGCCTGCTTTTCAGGAATCCAAATCCAAACTGACGCTTGCTTTGGGGCAAGACATTACCGGCGAACCGGTGGTAACCGATTTGGGCAAAGCACCGCATCTATTGGTGGCGGGTACGACCGGATCGGGTAAATCGGTTGGCGTGAATTCAATGATTTTATCAATGTTGTTTAAAGCAACGCCTGATGAAGTTCGCATGATTATGATAGACCCGAAAATGCTGGAGCTGAGTATTTACGAGGGAATCCCCCATCTGCTTGCACCGGTGGTTACCGATATGAAGCTGGCCGCCAATGCGCTGACATGGTGTGTGAACGAGATGGAAAAACGTTACCGTTTGATGAGCCATGTTGGTGTGCGTAATTTGGCGGGCTTTAATCAAAAAGTGGCCGAAGCGGCGGCTCGCGGCGAAACCATGGCTAATCCGTTCAGCTTAACACCTTCCGAGCCCGAACCGTTGGAAAAACTGCCGTTTATCGTAGTGGTGGTGGATGAGTTTGCCGACTTGATGATGACGGCAGGCAAGAAAATCGAAGAATTGATTGCACGTTTGGCGCAGAAAGCCCGCGCAGCGGGTATCCACTTGATTTTGGCTACCCAGCGCCCGAGTGTGGATGTGATTACCGGTTTGATTAAAGCCAATATTCCGACGCGTATCGCATTTCAGGTTTCCAGCAAAGTCGACAGCCGCACGATTCTTGACCAGATGGGGGCAGAAAATCTGCTGGGGCAAGGCGATATGCTGTTTCTGCCGCCGGGCACCGGCTATCCGAAGCGTGTGCATGGTGCCTTTGTTGCAGATGATGAAGTTCATCGCGTTGTCGAATATCTCAAACAGTTCGGAGAACCGAATTATATAGACGATATTCTGACTGCCGGAGTGGGCGGTGATGATCTGTTCAGCAATGCCAACAGCGGACGAGGCAGCGATGAAGAACAAGATCCGATGTATGACGATGCCGTTGCCTGCGTGATTAAAACCCGTAAAGCAACCATTTCATCGGTGCAGCGTTATTTGCGCATCGGCTACAACCGTGCCGCCCGTTTGATCGACCAAATGGAAGCCGACGGTATCGTTTCGGCTCCGGAGGCCAACGGCAACCGTACCGTATTGGCGCAAAGTAGCGAACACCTTGATTAATGGTTTCAGACGGCCTCTTGGAAGAAGGCCGTCTGAAATATATCGGAATGCTTTTGTATTGAATAAAAAATGAACCGTACAGGCCGTCTGAAACTTTTCAGACGGCCTGTACCAACCGTAAACCTGACACATTATGAATGGCAAAACCTCTATTCTTTTTCCTGAATCCGTAGACCGCCGTCGCTTACTGATTGCCGGCGGTGCATGTTTATTGAGTCCGAAATTGCTGCTGGCCGGAGCGCAGCGTGAAGAAACCTTGTCTGACGACGTGGCTTCGGTGATGCGCAGTTCCATCAACAATGTAAACCCGCCGCGCTTGGTTTTTACCCGTGCCGAAGACGGAGAGCGTTGGTTGAAAGATATGTCGTCCCGTTTGGCGCGCTATGTGCCTGATGAAGGGGAACGCCGGCGTTTGCTTATCAACATACAATATGAATCAAGCCGTGCCGGTTTGGATACACAGGTTGTATTGGGTCTGATTGAAGTAGAAAGCGCGTTTCGCCAATACGCCATCAGTAACGTCGGTGCACGCGGGTTGATGCAGGTAATGCCGTTTTGGAGGAACTATATCGGCAAGCCTTCACACAACCTTTTCGATATCCGCACCAACCTGCGTTACGGCTGTACTATTTTGCGCCATTACAATAATGTCGAGCGAGGCAACTTGGTACGGGCACTGGCCCGTTTTAACGGCAGTTTGGGCAGCAACAAATATCCGAACGCAGTCTTGGGCGCATGGCGCAACCGTTGGCAGTGGGGATAATGTTGTAAGTATTTTCAAGAGAAGCCGTCTGAAAGAAAAGCAGTTTTTCAGACGGCTTTATAATCCGTGAAACACAAATAATCATGACAAGTATGGGACTGCAAGTGGCGGACATACCGATTCCGCTACCGTGCCGCCGGTTTATAAAACCGCCTGTTTAAGGCTGCGGCGGACGGCTCTGCAAGGTCATCGGATTTCGCAGCAGCGATAAAAGTTTATCTGTTTAATCTTCAGGCCGTCTGAAACAGAAACAGACAATCGTTGTATAATCGCCCCATTAACCAACCTGTTCATTTTCAGACGGCCTCAACAATACAATATCATTATGTCAAAACAAAACCGCACACAGATGCTCCCTCTCGAATGGCGTGCCAGCAGCTCTCTGGCGGGCGTATATGCATTGCGTATGCTCGGCATGTTTTTAGTACTGCCGGTGCTTGCCCTCTATGCCGCCACTTTGCCGGGAGCCGAAAATAACAAAACCTTGGTTGGTCTGGCAATGGGCATGTACGGCTTGACGCAAGCCGCTTTGCAACTGCCCTTAGGGATAGCTTCGGATAAGTTCGGGCGCAAAAGGGTAATTTACGTCGGGTTGATTGTGTTTGCAGCAGGCAGTTTTTTGGCTGCCGCCGCCAATACTTTGGAAATGCTCGTAGTGGCGCGGGCTTTGCAGGGAGCAGGTGCTATCAGTGCGGCGGTTACTGCGCTTCTGGCCGACTTAACCCGCGATGAAGTGCGTACCCGCGGCATGGCCATGATAGGGTTGAGCATAGGCTTAACATTTTCAGCCAGCTTGGTGTTGGCTCCCGCATTATCAGGGATTATCGGCGTACCCGGCCTGTTTATGCTGACAGGCGTGCTGACGGTAATAAGCATTGCGGTCGTCGCATGGGTTACACCCGATCCGGTTAAATCAAAGTTGCATGAAGACACCCAAGCACAGCCTTCCCGCATCGGTGAAGTGCTAAAAAACACCCAGTTGCTGAGTTTGGATTTTGGTATCTTCGCCCTTCATGCCTCACAAATGGCCTTGTTTATCTCGTTGCCTTTCGCTCTGGAACATTTAGGGCTGGATAAAATCCAACATTGGAAAATCTATCTGCCCGCCACCATTATCGGGCTGATTTTGATGGTGCCGTTGATTATCATCGGCGAAACGCGCAATAAACTAAAGCAGGTATTTTTAGGCGGCATCGGCTGTATCGCCGCCGCGCAGATGGGATTGATGTACGGTTTGGAGTCGATATGGATGATTGCCGTATATCTGACCATCTACTTTATCGGATTCAACGTATTGGAAGCAAGCTTGCCTTCGATAGTATCGAAAATTGCCCCGGCGGATTTAAAAGGCACGGCGATGGGTGTTTACAACACCATGCAATCGGTAGGCTTGTTTGCAGGCGGTGCATCGGGCGGTTGGATTTTCCAGCATTACGGCTTCAGTGGCGTATTTGCATTTTGTACGTCCCTGATGCTGTTATGGATGTTGATAGCAATGTTCGCGCCTGCGCCCAAGCCTGTTAAAAATATCGCATTTACCGTGCCGACGGAGTGGCAGGGGCGTACGGCGGATTTGCATGCCGCACTCACCGCCTTGCAGGGTACGGAAGCCGTGAGCTTCAGCGTGGACGAACAAACCGTTTATATCAAGGCGTTGCAGAAAGGATTCGACCAGACAGCCGCCGAAAAAATTATCTCAGGAGTAAAGTAATGTCATCATTAAATAAAGTGATTCTTATCGGCAATCTGGGGCGCGATCCCGAAGTGCGGTATATGCCGAACGGCGAAGCCGTGTGTAATTTCAGCATAGCAACCAGCGAAGTTTGGAACGACCGTAACAGCGGCCAACGGCAAGAACGTACAGAATGGCACAACATCACACTTTACCGCCGCTTGGCGGAAGTGGCCGGCCAATACTTGCGTAAAGGCAGTTCCGTGTATATCGAAGGCCGTATCCAAAGCCGAAAATATGTAGGTAAAGACGGAATCGAGCGCACGGCTTACGATATTATCGGCAGCGAAATGAAAATGCTGGGCGCGCGCAGCGGCGGCTCGGCTGAATACGACGGCGGGCAAGGCGGTTATCAGCAATCCGCTCCGCAGCAATCTTACCAAAGTGCTCCTGCTTACCAGCAGGAAGCACCAAGCGCACCGCCTGCCGCGCCGCGCCGTCAAGCTCCCGTCGCGCCGGCAGCTCCTGTGGATGATATTGACGACGATATTCCGTTCTAAGATTCTCCTCAGCATAAAATATCGAAAAACCCTGCAAAAAGAGAAACCGGAACGGTATAAGGTTTCTCTTTTTGCTATAGGTAGTTATCAACCTAGAAAGATTGGGTGTTTGAAAACTGTATAGATAAGCCCACAGGTTTTTTCAGACGGCCTCTTAAAGCGGGTAACGATGTTGCTTTTTCCGCCTTCTTTGGTACAATGCCATTTAACAAAAGTTATTCCAAACAAGCCGCCGGATTCGGGCGGCTTGTATTTTTATTTACAGAACCGGATTGAATGCGGCGTATATCGGGGAAAGGCCGAATACTGTGTAAAGCGTTGTGCTTTGCATGGTTATTGTGCTTTCTTATTCGGGTATGAAGCCGTTTCGTGGAGAAAAAACATGCAGAAAATTCCGTTAACCGTGCGTGGTGCCGAATTATTGAAAGAAGAATTGCAACACCTGAAAAGCGTGGCGCGTCCAGCAGTGATCGAAGCGATTGCGGAAGCGCGATCGCATGGCGATTTGTCGGAAAATGCCGAATATGAAGCTGCCAAGGAGCGTCAGGGGTTTATTGAAGGCCGTATTGCCGATGTGGAGCATAAACTTGCCCGCGCCCATATCATCAATCCTGCCGAGATCCATGCAGAAGGCAAGGTGGTATTCGGCGCAACCGTTACTTTGGAAGATTTGAATACTGAAGAGCAGGTACGTTACCAAATCGTGGGTGAGGATGAAGCCGATATCAAACTTAATAAAATTTATGTCGGTTCGCCTATCGCCCGTGCTTTAATCGGTAAAGAGGAGGGTGATGTGGCCGAGGTGCAGGCTCCGAGCGGTTTGCGCGAGTATGATATTGTGGCTGTGGAATATATTTGATTGGTTTGAATCGAATCGATAGGGAGAGGCCGTCTGAAAAGTTTTCAGACGGCCTCTTTTGTATATGGCGGGTAAGAATCGGGTTAGCGGCGGTTTTGAAAGAATGTTTGCAATAATGCGCCGCATTCTTCGGCCAGTATGCCGCCTTTTACGGCGGTGTGGCGGTTGAGCCGCGTGTCGGCAAACAGGTTGATGATACTGCCGGCGGCTCCGGTTTTTGGTTCGGCCGCACCGTAAATCACGCGCCGCACGCGGGCTTGGATGAGGGCGCTGGCGCACATGCTGCACGGTTCGAGTGTAACGTAGACATCGCAGCCGTCGAGACGGTAGTTTTGCAAAACTTCTCCCGCAGCGGCAAGGGCGCGTATTTCGGCGTGATGGCTGATGTTGCGGCTGTGAATGCAGGTGTTGTGGGCGGCGGCGATTAGTGCGCCGTTTTTTACGACGACGGCACCGACCGGTATTTCGCCCAAGGCGGCAGATTGCCCGGCTTGTTGCAGGGCCGTTTGCATAAAGTGTTCCATTTCAGACGGCATCGGGAAGACATCGACGGGTGGGTGTCGGCGGACGGCTTCGAGCAGGTCGTTTTTTTCTGCAAGGCTTAAATCTTGGGGGCGGGTTTCGTTCAACAGGGCGGCAAGCTGCCATAAGGTGCTGCGGGTAACGGTTAGCCCCGCTGCTTTGAGCAGGAGAAAAGTTTGCACTGCGCCGTGCTTGCGCAAATCTTCAAGCGTGCGGATATCGAGTGTGCGGAGGGTTTGCAGGGTTTTGGGGGCGAGGGGCGGGGTGGTGAGCTGCATGGCGGGAGTGTTGTTTGAGGTGGTTTGAGGCCGTCTGAAAAAGATGGATTGGCGGATATGCTTTCAGACGGCCTGAGGGTTGTTTTGCTGTTTGATGGGTCAGGCCAGCAACTCGGGCGGAATCGGACAGATGGGGATGGGGTTGACTTTATGCTGCATGGCGCGGTGCAGGCGGGTGTAGATTTCCAGCACTTCGCGTTGGCGGCCTTCAAATTCTTCGGGGCCGTGTTTGCCATAAACCGTCATCGCCCATTCAAGCTCGGGGTAGCTTGCGCCGATTTGCTGTTCGTCGGTGCGTTCGGTATCCCACAATCCGTCGGTAGGCACGGCGGTTCGAATGGATTCGATAACGTTTAGCTCGGCGGCCAGCGTGTAGATTTGCGTTTTCAACAGGTCGGCAATCGGGCTGATGTCCACGCCGCCGTCGCCGTATTTGGTAAAGAAGCCCACGCCGAAATCTTCCACTTTGTTGCCGGTGCCGGTAACGAGCAGGCCGTTGATTTGGCCGTAGTAATAAAGTGTAACCATACGCAGGCGGGAACGGGCGTTGGCAAGGGCAAGCTGTTTGGCCGGATAGTCGGTTTCGTCCACTTCCACGGTTTGGGCGAAAGTGTCAAAGGTGGGGGTGAGGTCGATGCGTTCGCCGCGCACGTTGGGAAAACGGTGTTTCAAATCGTCGATGTGTGCTTGGGCGCGGTCGACTTGGTCGGCTTTTTGGCGGATGGGCATTTCCAAAAGCAGTGTGGGCAGGCCGGTGCGGGCGGCGAGAATGGATACCACGGCAGAATCGATGCCGCCTGAAACGCCGACGATAAAGCCTTTGGCACGGGCTGTGGCAGCATAGTCTTTCAACCAACCGGTAATGTGGTCGATAACGGCTTGGGTTTGCATGGTGTTCCTTTCGGGCGGTAAGCGGTAAAGATATAAATATAACGTGATTCGAGGCCGTCTGAAAAGGCGGCGGGTTTTCAGACGGCCTCTATGGAGAGGCAGCTTAAAAATAACATACGCCATCTTCGGGGCAAGCCCGGCATAACAGACCGTGATAAAAGTTTGTTGACGATTATAACGGCAGCTTCCGTATGAACGGTGTGGTTGCGGCGGCTGCACGATTTGGCTTTTCACGGCCGAATATGAATTTTCTGCACGTTGGAAGTGCAAATAAATCAAGCCCGCCTTTGTGCGGAGGATGGCCGGTTTTTGGTAAAATTCCCGCCGTTTCGCAAAGCCTTTTGTTTACACACACATTTTTATAAGGAAAATCATGTCTTTTCTAGACAGGGAAAATACCGTTGCCAAAGCGGATTTCAACCGTTGGCTGGTTCCGCCCGCGGCATTGGCGGTTCATTTATCCATCGGGCAGATTTATGCCTATTCCGTGTTCAATGCCCCGTTAACCAAAATCATCGGCATCACAGAACCGGTTTCCGGCGATTGGAAGCTGGCTACCGTGGGATGGATTTTCAGTATCGCGCTGGCCGTGCTGGGCGCATCGGCTGCGTTGTTCGGCACTTGGATGGAGCGGGTAGGCCCGCGTAAGGCAATGTTTGTGGCCGCGTGTTGTTTCGGCTCGGGTTTTTTGGTTTCCGCTTTGGGCGTGCATACGCATAATCTTTGGCTGCTGTATCTGGGAAACGGCGTGCTCGGCGGCGTGGGTTTGGGGTTGGGCTATATCGGGCCGGTGTCGACCTTAATGAAATGGTTTCCCGACAAACCCGGCATGGCAACCGGTTTGGCCATTATGGGCTTCGGCGGCGGCGCGATGCTGGCCTCGCCGCTTTCCGTGGCGTTGATGAATTTCTTCGGCAGCCCGGTTTCCACCGGCGTGGCCGAAACGTTTGTGGTGCTGGGGATTTTTTATTTTGTTTTTATGATGTTCGGCGTGTTTACCATCCGCGTGCCTGCCGAAAACTGGCGGCCCAAAGGTTTTGTGCCGCCGGTAAAGAACAAAAAACTGGTCAGCAAAAACCATGTGAACGCGGGCCAAGCGGTGAAAACGCCGCAGTTTTGGCTGCTGTTTTGGATTTTATGCCTGAACGTAACGGCGGGCATCGGCGTGTTGGGGCAGGCTTCGGTGATGATTCAGGAATTGTTTTCCGAAACATCGGTCGGCAAAAGTGCGGCGGTTAGCGCGGCAGCTGCGGCGGGTTTTGTGGGTTTGCTCAGCCTGTTTAATATGGGCGGCCGCTTTTTCTGGTCGAGTATTTCCGACAAAATCGGCCGTAAAAACACTTATACGGTGTTTTTCGTGCTGGGTTCGCTGCTGTATTTCGCCGTGCCTTCTTTGGGCGAGAGCGGAAACAAAACGCTGTTCGTTATCGGTTTTTGTGTGATTATGTCGATGTATGGCGGCGGATTTGCGGCGATTCCGGCTTATCTGAAAGATTTGTTCGGCACGTTGCAGGTAGGCGCGATTCACGGTCGTTTATTGCTGGCATGGTCCGCCGCCGCCGTGCTCGGCCCCGTGCTGGTGAACTATATCCGCCAAAGCCAGATTGACGGCGGCGTACCTGCGGCACAGGCTTACAGCATTACCATGTATATCATGGCGGCTTTGCTGGTGGCCGGGCTGCTGTGCAACCTGTGGGTAAAACCCGTGCATGAAAAATACCACGACAAAAGCGTGAAAGAAGCGGCGGAGAGCCATAACCCTTCCGATGAAACTACGCTTTCCGATGCTTATCTGGCGGTAGATAAAGTTTCGCACGGCGGCATGAAAGTATGGTCGCGCTGGGCGTTGGCTGCTGTGCCGCTCAGTTATGGCGTGGTGATGGTGTTTGCGAAAGTGATGGATTTGTTCCGCTAACTTTTACCTTGCTTTCTTCGGCTATAATTCAGGCCGTCTGAAACTTTTCAGACGGCCTTTCGTATCCGGAGATAGAGAAATGACTACTGCTTTGCCATCCGACCCCGACCAAGCCGCTGCCGAAGCTGCCGTTGCCTTGCTCGAACGCCATGCTCCCGCCGATGCCGCCGTTGCCGCCCCTTATATTCCGCGCCTGTTTGCCGCCCTGCAAGACGGGCATTCGTTTATTTGGGTAGACAACCGCGAAGCGGCAGAGCTGGCTGCGGCCTCAAATGTGGTCGGCAAAGGAGAGGGCATGCCGCTGGTGTTGGACGGCAAACGGCTTTTTCTCGGCCGCATGTGGCAGCTCGAACGCGATTTGGCGGCGGAAATCGTGCGGTTGGCAGTGGCGGAAGTTGAAGCGGCGGATTGGTTGCAGGCAGGGCGGAATTTGGCGGAATGGTTCGGCGAAAAAGGCAGCGAAGGCCAGCGTGATGCGGCGGCTTTGGCGTTGTTGCAGCCGTTTATGCTGATCAGCGGCGGCCCCGGCACGGGCAAAACCACCACGGTGGCCAAGCTGCTCGGCCTTTTGTGCGGAAACAATACGCAACTGCCCCGAATCGCGTTGGCAGCACCCACGGGCAAAGCCGCCGCGCACATGGCACGGGCGTTGCATAAAGCGTTAAACCGGTTTGAACTGCCCGAAAAAGCCAAGCGGCATTTGCTGCAACTCGAAGGCCAAACCGTTCACCGCCTGCTCAAGTTAAGGCCGCCGCAGATGCAGCCGCTGTTTGATCGGGAACGACCGTTACCGCTGGATATTCTGGTGGTGGATGAAGCCTCGATGTTGGATGTGTCGCTGCTATTGCATTTGCTGCGTGCCGTTCCTCAGGGATGTCGCGTGATTTTGCTGGGCGATGAAAACCAGTTGCCTTCGGTGGGCGCGGGGGCGGTGCTGGCGGAATTGGCGCAAGAAACGGTGCTGGATTCGGATACGGCGCAAGAGCTTGCCGCCATGCTGCCGCAGCACGGATTTGCCGTTGCCGATCATCCGCCGCCGTTGTCGCAGAACGTAGGCCGTCTGAAAACCAGCCACCGTTTCGGTGAAAACAGCGGCATCGGCTGTTTGGCACGGGCGGTAGTGGAGGGCGATGCCGAAACCGCATGGGCGCAGTTTGCCCGTTTCCCCGCCGAGTTGGAGGTGCGTGCAGGCAGCATCAGGCAGCAGGCGGAATGGCTGTATGGCAAGCACGCCGATTATTGGCAGGCTGTGGATGCAGGCGATGTGAAGAAGGCGTTTGAACATCAAACCGACGCTGTAGTATTGGCGGCATGGCGCGATGATGCGGCGGCCTTTAACGAGGAATACCGCCGCTGCCTGCAACGCTACGGGCGCGCCCGTGCCGATGTGCAGTGGTTTGCGGGGCAGGCGGTGATGATTACGCGTAACGATTATGCATTGGATGTGTTTAACGGCGATATCGGCTTGGTGATGCCGGATGATGCCGCTCCCGATATGTTGGCGGCTTATTTCCCAAGTGCGGAAAGTTACCGCAAAATCGCCCTCAGCCGCCTGCCTGCATATGAAACCGCATTTGCGCTGACCGTACATAAAAGCCAAGGTTCGGAGTATCGGGAAGTGTGGCTGCTGCCGCCTTCACCGGAAAACGGCGGCAGTGCGGAAAGTTTTTCCAGGGCCTTGCTTTATACCGCCGTTACCCGCGCCCGCGAGCGGTTTGTGTTTTGGGGCGCTCAGGCCGTTTTTCAGACGGCCTGCCGGGAAAGCGGCAACAGGCGGAGCGCTTTGCGTGAAATGATAGCCGAACGCTTTGCAGATTATGCGGCAAACGGCGCGTGAGCCGGACGGTAAAACAGGTTTGAAGGAAAACTTTTAAGATGACGGCTTTCTTAAACGGATTCATGATTTCAGCAGGTTTGATCGTTGCCATCGGCGCACAAAATGCGTTCGTATTGCGAAAAGGGCTGCTGAAACAAAATGTCGGTGTGGTGGTTTCCTTGTGTTGGCTGTGCGATGTGGCGCTTATCGGTTTGGGGGTGTTCGGTATTTCCGCGCTGCTTGCGGACAATGTGTACGCAACCGTTGCCTTATCGCTGGCCGGAGGATTGTTTTTGCTGGTGTATGGCGCACTCAGCCTCAGACGTGCTTATCGGGGCGGCGGGCATCTTTCGATAGCGGGAGGGGCGGATACGGCCACGCCGTCGGCATTACAGGCGGCAGCCGCCACGCTTGCGTTGACTTTGCTTAATCCGCATGTTTACGTGGATACCGTGATATTGATCGGCGGCAGTGCGGCCGGTTTGTCCGAAGCGGATAAATTGAAATTTCTTATCGGTGCGGTAACGGCTTCTGCGGTATGGTTTTCAGGGGTGGGCTACGGAGCCCGTTTGCTGCAACCGCTGTTCCGCCGTGAACGGGTGTGGCAGATACTGGATAGTTTGATTGCGGTAATGATGTTTTATTTGGCTTACGGCTTGTTCCGACAGGCGTATGGTTTGCTTTAGCCGGCGGTCTCCGTATCCGGTGTTCGGAAAATCAGAAAAACCGGCATGCAGATGCAGCCGGTTTTTTACAAGTGTTTTAAATTCAATAAAGTGTTTTAAGCATTTCAATCGTAAGAGAAGTTTATCCATCCTCATCGTTTTCATTGCTGATTTGGATGCCGGATTCGACTTTTCCGGTCAGCAAATGGCTGACAACGGCAGCCGATTTCCCCGCCGACAATTGTTGCAGGTAATTTTCGTCGATATCGCCGCTTAAGTAGCAGCCGCTGAAGCATGAAGTATCGAAAGAGTCGATATTGGGGTTGAGTTTTCGAATCACTTCTTCCAATTCGTCGAGATTTTGGAACACGCAGCCGTCTGCGCTGATTTCACGGGAGATTTCGTCAACGGTGCGGTTGTTGGCAATCAATTCCTCGCGGGTAGGCATGTCGATACCGTAAACATTCGGGAAGCGCACTTCGGGGGCGGCGGAAGCAAAATAAACTTTGCGCGCGCCGGATAAACGCACCATTTCTACGATTTCACGGCTGGTGGTGCCGCGAACGATGGAATCGTCGACAAGTAAAACGCTTTTGCCTTTGAATTCGCATTCCATCGGGCTGAGTTTCTGGCGCACGGATTTCTTGCGGGTGGCTTGGCCGGGCATAATGAAAGTGCGGCCGATATAGCGGTTTTTAATCAAGCCTTCGCGGTAGGGTTTGCCTAAGTGGTGAGCGAGCTCCATCGCGCTGGGGCGGCTGGTGTCGGGCACGGGCATCACAACATCAATGTCGTCGATAGGCAGCTCTTGCTTCACTTTTTCAGCCAAAGTAACGCCCATGTTCAAGCGTGCCTGATATACGGATACGCCGTCGATAACGGAGTCGGGGCGGGCGAAGTAAACGTATTCAAACAGGCAGGGGCTGAGTTTGGGGTTTTTGGCACATTGGCGTGAGAAAAATTCCCCCTCGAAAGTGATGAATACGGCCTCTCCGGGCGCGATATCGCGTTCCAAGTCGAAGGCCAAGCTGTTGAACGCCACCGATTCGGATGCAACGGCATAAGATGTTTTGCCGTTTTCGTCGGTTTGCGTGCCCAGCGTGAGCGGCCGGATGCCGTAGGGATCGCGGAAAGCCACCATGCCGTAGCCTGCAATCAGGGCCACCACGCCGTATGCGCCGCGCACCCGTTTGTGCAATTCGGCCACGGCGTTGAAGATGTTGTCTACGCTTAAAATGTTGTTGGAGATATTGCTGGAGGAGCCGCTGACTTCGCGGCGCAATTCGTGTGCGAATACATTGAGCAGCACTTCGGAATCGGAGCAGGTGTTGATGTGGCGCAGATGTTTGTTGCAGACGTTTTCGTACAGCTCGTCGGTGTTGGTGAGGTTGCCGTTGTGCGCCAGCACGATGCCGAAAGGCGAGCTGACGTAAAACGGCTGCGATTCTGCGCTGCTGCCTGCATTGCCCGCAGTAGGGTAGCGGACGTGGGCAATGCCGGCATTGCCGGTTAATTCGCGCATGTTGCGGGTGCGGAAAACGTCGCGCACCATGCCCTTGCCTTTGTGCATATGGAAAATATTGCCTTCGGCGGTAACGATGCCTGCCGCATCCTGACCGCGGTGTTGCAGCATTTGCAAGCCGTCATACAGGCTTTGGTTTACGGGTTGATGGCCTATCAGACCTAATACACCACACATTTTTTAAGATTCTCCAGAGATTAAAGCGTCGGATACTGAATTTTATCGGCCACCACCGGCGGCAGATAAGGCACGGCGAGCTGCGCCAAGGCTTCGAAATATACTGCGCTGAACGATTGCTGCCAGTCGGATGTTTGCGGCAAATCGGTAAACGAGCAGATTAAGACGGCCAACGTAACCAGCAAAACGCCTTTGGCTGCGCCGAAAACCCCGCCGAGCATGCGGTTGATGCTGCCCAAGCCCATTGCCGATACCGCCGAAGTGAGCAGCGAGCGTAAAAAATGCTGCACAAGCCATGCAGCAAAAAACAATAACACAAAGGATAAGGCTACGGCCAAACCGTGCGGGTTTACCGAACTGAAGGCGATGTCGGCAAAAGGCACGGCAAACATTTTGGCGATGATGAAAGCCGCAATCCATGTGATCAGCGAGGTGATTTCGGTAATCACGCCGCGCACCATGGAAACGATGATGCTGACGGCGATCACACCCAAAGCGAGAATATCGAATATTGCCATTTTTATTGACCAATCACGATGCCGTCCACACCGTTTCGGCGGAGTTTGCTCAGGGCGCGGTTTGCCGCATCCCGATCGGGGTAGCTGCTCGTGCGCACGCGGTAGATTTTGCCTTTGCTGGTTTGGGCTTCGCTGACGTATGCGCTTACACCGGCATCGGCGAGTTTTTGCTGTATGTGTTTGGCCTGATCGCGGCTGCTGTACGCTCCGGCCTGAATGATGGCTTTGCCGCTTGAAGCCTGTTTGCCTTCCAAAATGGTTTTGGGATCGCTTTTTTCAGACGGCCCTGATTTGTTGTTTAAAGCGTCTTCTGCGTTTTTCCGGCTTTCCGCCTGCTGTTTTTTCTTGGCGGCTTCCGCTGCACGTTTGTCGGCTTCCGCTTTGGCTTTGAGGCGGTTTGCTTCGCGTTCGGCCTGTTTTTTGCGCTCCGCTTCTTTGGCTGCCTGTTCCCGGGCTTTTTGCTGTTTGGCTTCTTCGGCTTTTTTCTGCTCGTGCAATTTTTGTTGTTCGGCTGCCGCCTGTCTCTGTTCGGCTTGCTTTTTGGCTGCGGCGCGTTCGGCGGCTTTCCTTGCTTCGGCGGCTTTTTGTTCCGCCTGTGCTTTCGAATCAGGCTCTACACGGTTGTTGATGACGACTACCGGCGGCGGGGCGGTATCTTCCTCGGCTTCGGCAGGCTTGGGCTCGACGGGTTTGGGTTTCGGTTTGGGGGGGGCGACCGGTTTGGCTTGCTCAACGGCTTTCGGCCGTACGATCGGTTTGGGGGGGGCGGTTTTTTCCGGCGCGGTATCGGGCATGGGTTCCAACACCGGTTCGGGTGCGGGTTGTGCCGTTTCCTGCTGTTCGAGCAAAGGGTTGTTCAATTCGGTTTGCTTGGTGTTGCCGGCAGGAGTAGGCTCCAACACGACGGCAGGCGATAAATCGGAAGCGTCGTCTTCGGCGGCGGGTTGGTTATCAATGGAAATTTTCGGCACATCTTCGGAGGCCGTCTGAACGGACGAAGCGGACTTTTCGATGCTGATGTTTTGGGCGGTTTCGTCCTGCTCGTCGCCTTGGTTCAAAACTTTCGCCAGCAGAATGCCTGCTAGCACAACCAGTACCGAAGCACCGACCAAACGGCGGCGGTTTTTGCGTTTCAGCTGTTCGTATTCGCTTAAAGAGCTTAAGCGGTTGCGGTTGTTTGCTGCCATGTTTGAACCCTGTTACAGCGTCGCCATCACTTCGGCAACGGTGTGGAATGAACCGAAAACGATAATTCTATCATTTTCCGAAGAAGCCGCCAAAGCAGCTTGGAAGGCCGTCTGAACATTGTCAAAACGTGTAATGTTTTCAATGTTGTGTTCTGACAATTTTTGACTCAAAGCGGCAATATCCATACCGCGCGGCAGATGGAGCGGGGCGATGTACCATTCGTCGAACTGGTCTTTAACGATATCCAGCACTTGATCGATGTCTTTGTCGGCCAGAATGCTGAACACGGCGGTGCGTTTTTGGGCGAACGGCAGTGCTATCAACCCTTGCCGCAAGGCGCGGGCGGCGTGCGGGTTGTGGCCTACGTCGAGAATCACCAGCGGCCGGCCGGGCAGCACTTGGAAGCGGCCGGGGTTGCTGACGAGCAGCAGGCCGCGTTTGATGGAGCCGATGTCGATGGGCAGTTTGTCGTTCAGGCATTCGATAACGGCCAGTGCGCAGGCGGCGTTGTTCAGTTGGTATGCGCCGCGCAGGGCGGGAATCGGCAGGGCGTTGCGGTTGCGTTTGAGGCCGTCTGAAAACACTTGGCCGGATTGCGGGTGGAAATGGAACGACCATTGCTGCTGTTCGAGTTTGCTGAAATCGAAATCGCGCTTGATCAGCAACAGTTCCGCGCCGATATTTTCGGCATGTTGCCGCAGGGATTCGGGCGGTGGGTTTTGGCCGCAGATGGCGGGTTTGCCGCTGCGGAACACGCCTGCTTTTTCGTAGCCGACTTGTTCGACGGTGTCGCCCAAGAAGGATTGGTGATCCAAATCGATGCTGGTAACGACGGCGCAGTCGGCATCGAAAATATTAACGGCATCCAAGCGGCCGCCCAAGCCGACTTCGAGCACCATCACGTCGACTTGTTCGCGCATGAAAATATCGACGGCGGCTAAGGTGTTGAACTCGAAATAAGTCAGCGAAATATCGCCGCGCGCGGCTTCGATGCGCTCGAACGAGGCGACGATGGTGTCGTCGCTTACAGGCTCGGCGTTGACGGCGATGCGTTCGTTGAATTTGAGCAGGTGCGGGCTGGTGAGGGTGCCGACTTTGAAGCCTGCCTGTTTGTAAATCTGGCTAAGAAAGGCGCAGACGGAACCTTTGCCGTTGGTGCCTGCCACGACGATCACGGGGCATTGCGGGTTGAGGTTCATGGCGGCTTTGACTTCGCCGACGCGCGACAAGCCCATGTCGATCAGGCCGGCGCTGTGTGCGGTTTCGAGATGTGATAACCAGTCGTTGAGTGTTTTCATGATGGTGTTGTGTCGGTGTGTGAGGCCGTCTGAAAACCAGCAAAGCGTGTTTTGGCGAAACACGCAAAGCGTGTTTTCAGACGGCCTGTTTTATGGTTTCGGTTGCCCCCAGCGCGCCCATACGAGCAGGCGGCGGTAGCTTTCGCGGTCGGTCATGTCGGGCAGGATGAACTGCCGAATCTGCCGGTCGCCCAAGTCCCATTTTAAAAACAGGGCGTAGCGGGAAATCAGGCTGCCTGCGCACAGGCTGGCGGTAAAGGCAGTTTGTTCGCTGCCGACGAAAACGGCGGCGTTTCCCTGCCTGCTGACGGCGATCTTGTGTATGGCATCGTGTCGGCGCAGTTTTTGCGTCTGCCAAGCCCATGCGAATGCGGCGGATAAAAGCAGCAGGCCGATGATGCGGAACGTGCCGTAAAAGGAGAACAAACAGGTGGCGGCCGCCCAGATGTGCAGTAAAACGGTCAGCACGAGGCCGGTTTTCGAGTGCTTGAGGGCCGTCTGAAAAGCCTGCATGGTTTACATCATGTTGTCGAACACGGGGCTGATGGTCATGTCGGCATCTTCCATGTCCAGCACCATATCGTGGATTTCTACTTCGAAATATTCCCAAAATGCTTTCAGGCTCATGTCTTCGGGCCATTTGTTTTTGGGGATGTCCCAACCGGCGATTTCGGCTTCAAAGATTTGCTGGTAACGCTCGTCGAAGTAGGAAACCACGGCTTCGGGTTCGTCGAATTGCGGCACGAGAAACACCGAGCAGTTGCTGCGGATTTGTTCGACGGTTAAATCGGGCATATTGTCGTCGGCCTGTTTGAGCCATGCCAGAAAGTGTGCGGTGGGTTTCAGCACCACGGCGGTGCGGTCTACAAAATACATGAAGTTTCCTTACGGGCGTTTGTTTCAGACGGCATTGTACTCAATATTGAGGCCGTCTGAAATATCGTTTTCAGACGGCCTGTTATAGCAAATAAACTTATTTTTGATACAAGGCAGCAAGCCGCAGACAGTACAGGTAGTACGGCAAAGCGCAGCAACGCCGTAGCAGAAATAAAGTTTATTTGCTATATGCTATGGAACGATGTTTATTAGTGGTCGCTGGCTTCAGCCGCGCCGATACCGGTCATCGAGCGTACATATTGAGCTTCGAAGCCTGCTTTATCCAATTCGGCCTGTTTCGATTTGTCGGTAATCGAGAAGAACCAAGCTGCGATAAAGGCCAGCGGAATCGAGAACAGGGCAGGGTTGCTGTACGGGAAGATGGCTTCTTTGTTGTGCAGCACTTTCACCCAAACGGTCGGGCCTAAAATAATCAGCACGAAAGCAACCAACAAGCCCAAGAAACCGCCGATAACCGCGCCGCGTGTGGTCAGGCCTTTCCAGAACATCGACAAAGCCAGAATCGGGAAGTTGGCCGAAGCAGCCAGCGCGAACGCCAAGCCCACCATAAACGCTACGTTTTGGTTTTCAAACGCAATACCCAACACAATCGCCAGAACGCCCAAGCCCAAAGTAGCCAAGCGGGATACGCGCATTTCTTCTTCTTGAGTGGCTTTGCCTTCGCGGATTACAGAAGAATACAAGTCGTGGCTTACCGCAGACGCACCGGAGAGGGTCAAACCGGCCACTACCGCCAAAATGGTGGCGAATGCTACGGCTGAAATGAAGCCCAAGAACAGGTTGCCGCCCAATGCGCCGGACAGGTGAACCGCCGCCATGTTGGTACCGCCGATCATTTCGACTACGGTTTTGCCTTCGTTCACCATAGTGGTGAAGAATTGCGGGTTGTCTTTGGTAACGAAGATGATCGCGCCGAAACCGATGACGAAAGTGAGCAGGTAGAAGTAGCCGATAAAGCCGGTGGCAACGAATACCGATTTACGTGCTTCTTTGGCATCGGGTACGGTAAAGAAACGCATCAGAATGTGCGGCAGACCGGCGGTACCGAACATCAACGCCAAGCCCAGCGAGAGTGCGTCGATCGGGTTGGACACCAAGCCGCCCGGCACCATAATCGCCGTGCCTTTTTCATGAATTTCGGTGGCTTTCAGGAACATACTTTCCAAGCTGAAGCCGCTGGTTTTCAGAATCATAAACGCCATAAAGGTTGCACCGGAAAGCAGCATGATGGCTTTGATGATTTGCACCCAAGTGGTTGCCAGCATGCCGCCGAACAGCACGTAAGCCACCATCAGCACGCCCACAATCACCACTGCGGAAGTGTAGCTCATGCCGAACAGCAACTGAATCAATTTGCCTGCGCCCACAACTTGCGCGATCAGATACAGAATCACCACCAACAGCGAACCGCTGGCTGCAAACACGCGCACCGGTTTTTGTTTCAGGCGGTAGGCGACTACGTCGGAGAACGTGAATTTACCCAAGTTACGCAAGCGTTCGGCCACGAGAAACAATACAATCGGCCAGCCCACCAAGAAGCCGGTGGAGTAGATCAGGCCGTCGTAACCGGTGGTGTACACCATGGCGGAAATACCTAAAAACGACGCGGCGGACATAAAGTCGCCGGCAATCGCCAAGCCGTTTTGGAAGCCGGAAATACCGCCGCCGGCAGTGTAGAAGTCTTTGGTGGATTTGTTTTGTTTGGCTGCCCATTTGGTGATGAACAGGGTTGCGCCCACGAAAATCAGGAACATCACGATGGCCGAAATATTCAGCGGCTGTTTTTCCACTTCGCCGCTGAAAGCGTCGGCCCATGCACCGCCCGAGACCAGCAAAGCCGTTGTTGCGATTAACCATTTATTCATGTTTATTCTCCCTGAACTTCGCGTACAACGTCTTTGGTCATCTCTTCGAATTTACCGTTGGCAATGCTCACGTAAATGCCGGTGGTAACAAATGAAAAGATAATCACAAACAAGCCCGCGTAGATACCCCAAGTGGTGATGCTGCCTTCGGATACCGTTTTGGCAAATGTTTCTGGCGATTCGCCGATCATCCAAATGTAAAGAACGTACATAAAAAAGATGATTGCCGAAAAACTCCATCCGATCAGAGCTTTCTGGCGTGCCATGCGGCGGAACTTGGGGTGTCGGAGCACCCTTTCGGCTGTTTGCTTATCCATTTTTTCTTCTCCTTGTAAAAACCCTTTGCATATTCTTTGGAATCGTTGGGATAACAACCGCAAGATATGCGTTCGGGCAATAAAACGTGCTGCCATTAAAAATGAAAAATAAAACGGCTGGCTAATTTTATTTTTTGATAGATTCAATCCGTTTTACTGATAACAAACAGTAAGTAATTTGATTTAAAAAGCAAATTTATCCTCGAAAGGCTTTCAGACGGCCTCGAAATATGTTAAAAAGCGCAAAGAACAAAATATGCGGAACACCGCAGGCATTACAAAGTCATTATCAAATCAGTAAATAATAAAGAAATCTGATAGAGGAACTATGGACTACACACAACTGAAAACCTTCACCGTTGTCGCCCACATCGGCAACCTCACACAGGCGGCCGACCGCCTGCATCTTTCGCAACCGGCGGTATCGGCCCAAATCAAAGCGCTCGAAAAAAAACTGGACGTTACCCTGTTTAAACGCACCACCAACGGCATGGATCTCACGCTGGCCGGCGAAGTGTTCCTGCCCGAAGCCGAATCCCTGCTGCAACACCACCATAAACTCGATTGCTTTGCCAAAACCCTTTCCGAACATTACGTTACGCATGCCGAACTGGGCTTGATACACCCCGCCTCGCCCGTAAAAATCACCCGCCTCACCCAGCAGATTCTGCAACGCGAGCCCGACATCCAACTGCATATCCAATACGGCATGAGCGGGGAAATCGAACAGCGCGTGCTCGACAAACAACTGCACGGCGGCTTTTTTCTCGGCCCCGTTATCCACCGCAGCCTGCGCAGCATTTTTCTTGAAGACATCCACTATTCGTTGATTTGTCCGGCGGAGCAGGCAAGAGAAGTGTGCGCCGATTTGCCCGCCAGCTTGGAAAAATTCGCGTGGATTGAAATGTCGGGCGTGTCCGGCAGCCGCAAACACATGAAGCAGTTTTGGCGCGAACATAAAATTTCACCCAAACATCAGATTATTTGCGACTACCCGCAAACCATTATCGATCTCGTGTGCGAAGGCACGGGCGTGGCCATGGTGCCGGAGCACAAAGCCGAATCCGCCCGCAAGAGCGGCAAGCCTATCGAAATCATTGAAGAATACCGCCAAGCGTTGCCGCTGCACTTTATTTATTTGGACGAATACGACGAAGACCCGGTATTGAATCTGCTGAAAAGCTGCGTGGAGGGCGTGTGGCAGTTGACATAGCGTTTTCAGACGGCCTCGACAACCGCCCGCCCGAACCGCCCGTTACCGTTTTCCTGATGTTGGCGGACGAATCATGTGCCGTCCGTTATTGCACCGCACAGCTTGATGAAAGCGATGCCGCCCGCGTCGGCAGGCAGCCCGCACTGGAGAAGCGCGCGGATTGGCGGGTAAGCCGTTTTTTGAAACAGCAGGCCGCAGCGCCGGTGCGGTCGTTATCGCACAGCAAAGGCGCGGCGTTGCTGGCGGCTTCGCAGGAAAACATAAAAATCGGCGTGGACATTGAAAAAATCCGTATGCGCGATTTTCCTGCTTTGTCCGCTTGGATATGCAACGACGGGGAGCGGCAATGGCTGGCGCAGCGCGGATGGCGGGCGGTTGATTTTTACCGTTTGTGGACGTTGAAAGAAGCGTTGGTTAAAGCCGCCGGCTTGGATTTTCCCGCCGATTTGCCGCAAGCGGGCATGGCTTGGCTGCCGGACGGAACGGTTTGCCTGCAAACGCCTCACGGAAATTGGCACGGCGTTTCCTGCGTGTGTGCCGGTTGGGTGGCGGCCTGCGTGTGGCAGGCGGAAAATGTGCGGGCCGAGTGGCAATATTTCGGCGGTTTCAGACGGCCCGAATGGCAGCCTTATGATATTCAAACGTTCGGCAGGCCGTCTGAAACCTGAAGCAGACGCATATCCGCAGCGGCCTTTCGGAACGGCGGCTGCCTGCCCGATTGTTTGAAGTGTCCGTTCTGTAAAGGCCGTCTGAAAAAACACAGTTTCAGACGGCCTTAATTTTAATTAACAGAAACTCCGCTATAATTCCTGTTTCATCTTTTCATTTACTCAGAAAGCGAACAGCATGAATAAAACTTTTAAATTGGGCGGCTTGGCACTGGCTGCCGTCTTTGCATTGTCTGCATGTAATAAAGACGAAAACAAGCCGGCCGGCACTGCGGCGGCTTCGGGCGACAAAACCGCGGTGGCATCCGAATTCAGCTCGCCTATCCAACAAACCAGCTACGCGATGGGTATGGACATCGGCCGTTCGTTGAAACAAGTGAAAGATGCCGGCACGGAAGTGGATCTCAAAGCGTTCAACGAAGCCCTGCAAACCATGCTTGACGGCAAAGAGCCGAAATTGACCGAACAGAAAGCTCAGGAAGTGATGATGGCTTTCCTTGCCGAACAACAGCAGAAAGTACAGGCCAAGATGATTGCGGATGCCAAAGCCAACTTGGAAAAAGGTCAGGCATTCCTGAAAGAAAACGGCACTAAAGAAGGTGTGAAAACCACGGCTTCGGGCTTGCAATATAAAGTTAAAACCGAAGGCACCGGCGTGCAGCCGAAAGCCGCCGATTTGGTTACCGTGGAATATGAAGGCCGCCTGATCGACGGCACGGTGTTCGACAGCAGCAAACAGCACGGCCAACCGGCCACTTTCCCGCTGAACCAAGTCATCAAAGGTTGGACCGAAGGCATGCAGTTGATGAAAGAGGGTAGCGAATATACTTTCTTCATTCCTTCTGCGCTGGCTTACGGCGAGAATGCCGTCAGCGAAAAAATCGGCCCGAATTCGACTTTGGTTTTCGACGTGAAATTGCTGAAAGTAGAAAAAGCACCTGCGGGCAAATAAGCTCGGCACAAATAACAAAAGGCCGTCTGAAAAGATTTCAGACGGCCTTTTCCGTTGGTTTACAGATGCATTTCGATATTGTCGATCAGGCGTGTAGAACCTAAGCGTGCGGCAGCCAAAACCACCAGATTTTTATCGCCGGCATGGGCGACTTCAAGGCTGCCGGCATGGCGGACTTCAACATAGTCGACCGACCAGCCTGCATCGGTTAAATGCTGTATGGCGGCGTTTTCCAATTCGGCATAGGCCAAATTGCCGTTGCGCACGGCTTCGGCAATGGTGCACAGCTCGCGGTAGAGGCGTGGTGCTTCGGCGCGTTCTTGTTCGTTTAGGTATTGGTTGCGGCTGGAGAGGGCGAGACCGTCTGAAGCGCGGCCGGTATCGACGGGCACGATTTCCACGTTGATGTTCAAGTCTTCAACCAGCCCTTTGATGATGGCAAGCTGCTGGTAGTCTTTTTTGCCGAAGCA
The DNA here is from genome assembly GCF_030504625.1 of Neisseria sp. MVDL19-042950. Classification (GTDB taxonomy): domain Bacteria; phylum Pseudomonadota; class Gammaproteobacteria; order Burkholderiales; family Neisseriaceae; genus Neisseria. Next base: position 24,440 of record NZ_JAUKWH010000016.1, read on the forward strand.
GGCCGCATCGGGTTCGACGATGTTGAAGAGCTTGCAGACAACGGTAGCCACGCCGCGGAAATGGCCGGGGCGGAATTTGCCGCACAGCTCGTTTTGCAGATGGGGCGGCTCGACGTTGTAGCGTTGTTCCACGTTCGGATACAGCTCTTTTTCATCGGGAGCGAAAACAACCGCCACGCCTTCGTTTTTCAGCTTATCGGCATCTTGCTGCAAAGTGCGCGGATATTTGTCGAAATCCTCGCCTTGGCCGAATTGCAGGCGGTTGACGAAGATACTGACCACGACATGATCGGCACGCTTACGGGCTTCGCGCACCAAAGCCAGATGGCCTTCGTGAAGGTTGCCCATGGTAGGTACAAACGCCACACGGCCTGCGGTTTTGCGCCATTCGCGTAATTCTTTGATGGTATGGATGATTTTCATGGAGGATTGGTCCTTCAACTGAATAAGGCCGTCTGAAAAGCAAGGTTTCAGACGGCCTGTTCACATTATGAAAAAGTATGTTCGGCGGCAGGGAAGGTTTTGTTTTTGACTGCGGCAACATAAGCGGCTACGGCAGCCTGTATGCTGGTTTGGCCTTCCATAAAGTTTTTGACGAATTTGGCGGTTTTGCCAGGGAATACGCCCAGCATGTCGTGCATCACCAATACTTGTCCGTCGCAATCCACGCCCGCGCCGATGCCGATGGTGGGGCTGCTCACGGTTTCGGTAACTTGTTTGCCGAGGGCGGCGGGTACGCATTCCATCAAGATAATAGCGGCACCGGCTTCGTCGTGCGCTTTGGCATCGTTCAGCAACGCTTGCGCTTTGTCGCCTTTGCCTTGCACTTTATAGCCGCCGAAAGCATGCACCGATTGCGGCGTGAGGCCGATATGGGCGCAAACGGGAATGCCGCGCAGTTGTAGGAATTCGGTGGTTTCCGCCATCCATACGCCGCCTTCCAGCTTGACCATGTGCGCACCGGCGGCCATCAGTTCGGCAGCGGCGGCAAACGCCTGCTCTTTGCTTTGCTGGTATGCGCCGAAGGGCAGGTCGCTCACAATCATGGCGTTTTTCGTGCCGCGGGCGACGGCTGCGGTGTGATAGCACATATCGCGCAGGGAAACGGGCAGGGTGGAGGCTTGCCCCTGTACGGTCATGCCGAGCGAATCGCCTACCAGCAAAATATCTACGCCGGCATTGTCCATCAATGCCGCAAAGCTGGCTTCGTAGGCGGTGAGCATGGCGATTTTTTCGCCTTCTGCTTTCATTTTTTGCAGTGTGTTGACTGTAATCATCACAATATTCCGATTCTTTTCAGACGGCCTTAAGTTTAAACGCGGTTAATAATGGAGGCTGAAGGTGAAATTTCAACCAAAGCAAAACAGCCTGACCGCTGGGATCAGGCTGTTTTTATTTTATGGTGTCGACACCAAGAGGTTGTAGCTTGTCATGTGAAAAGCATATAAGTACATTTATGATGCATAATTTATTTAAGCATTAAGGTGTTAAATAGGTTGCGATTTACACAAATTGTAACATAGAGGGATACAAAGTTACTTTTTATGACAGAAAATTGGCACTCGAAATCAACGGAAAGTAGATAGGAGTCTTGAGCAAAAAAATGGAGTGCATGATGAAGTATATTGTTGCAGAAATGTATATAAGAAGCTCATAAAAAAATCGACCATGATTTACACCATGTGCGAAACATTGAACGATACATGCTGATCAACAGGTTTTCCTTAATTAAAGCCTTTAAGGGTAAGTTTGATGCTGACAAAAATGATTGTTCGAAAAGTGCCGTCTATTACGGGTATTTGGAAAATAGCTGAAATCATCAGGAGGCCGTCTGAATAATATAAATAAGGCGGATGCGCATGATTAAAGCTGGGGTCGCTGCACTGCCTCTAAATAGTACAACTACCTAGCGGTTACATGGTTGGGGATATCGTTCCCCCCCATTTTAGTAACCGAAAAATAAGAAAGGCCGCCTGAGAATTCAGGCGGCCTGGTTATTGCTAATGAAGGAAATTATTGAGAAAATAAATGTTAGCGATAGTGTAATAGTGTTGTATTTTTGCCTCGTTATTTCAATTTCAAATTAAGACGTTCGACTTCTTTGGTCAGCTTTTCAATGGAATTCAAAATATCGTCCTGAACGGAAGGAGAAACATTATCGATATTGTAGGAAAAAGAAAAGATTAACCTGTCGACCATCTCAGCGTTTAGAGAGCGGCCACGCTTTCTTGCACTGTTGGAAAGGGCTTCATACAGTGCTTCTGGAAGCCGGATCTGTGTGCGTACGGTTTGTTTGTCCATTGGTATTTTTGTTCGCTTACTGTTGTATTTACGCTGTATTTGACACTAAAAAACAGGTAATATATAGTGCCACCCTGGCACTATTTTAATGTTGATAATGATGGATTAAACTAAGAATAGGAAAATGTCATGATGCAAACTAGGATAGAACAGGCGCAAAATCATGATCGTATGTGCCAATGTAAAGATAATATTCAATCGGTTTTGTTTATGCTTCAAAGTATTAGCGAACTTCTGGCAGGATATCGGGGTGATATGCCCTTGGATACTGTTGCTTTTTTCTTTCTGATTAGAGCAGTAGAAAAAGAGTTAAGGCAGGAAATGGAGTATTTACATAAGTGTTGATTAGATAGAAAAGGCCGTCTGAATTTTCAGACAGCCAGTTTGTTTGGCTGTTGGTAGTTCCGACTGTTGCAAGAAATTCCTTTAAAAGGACGATTTGGTCGGCTAACGTGCGCTACGGTTGATTTAATTCATCTGATCGTGGTTTTGACAATAGTCGAAATGTGGATGGGAGCAGGGCAATTTAGGTAGTCTTCAAAAGGATAATATTGCCCGGGGTCGGTATGCAGAATAGGTTGGCTGTCAGGGTCCAATCGGAATGAGTTTGTGGTGGAACGGCCAAAGAGATGTAGTTATTGATGTCGCGATGTAAGAAGGCATATAGATACGAACCATAGCGAGCGTACCGGTATGTGAGCAAGGGTGTTTAATAGATAGGATAACGATATTATTCTACATTGAGCGCCTTTTGCGACATTTGTTACGAATCTCCTACTTCCCACAAGATTTAATGCCGTCTGAAAGGTGAATTTCAGACGGTCTGATTTTATGGTTATACAACGCGGCCGATTTTGGTATGGCACATGCCAATAATGGAGAATTGGGTATTATCCAATTCTGTGGGGCTTAAAATTTCAGGCTGGTAAAGCGGGTTATCGCTGCTGATACGCAGTGATCCGTTGGCCAACCATTGTATGCGCTTGATGCGTAGTTCATTGCCTATTCTTAAAACAAATACGCCATCTCCGTGCTGGCGGGCACGGTCAATTAATATGATGTCCCCGTCAATCAAGCTGGGTATCATGCTATTGCCTTTAATTGGTAGACAAACGAGGTTTTGGGGTTTTAAACCTTCGCGTTTCAGCCATGTTGCGTCAAATGGTACATGCCGGATGATATTTGCGTAATCGAAAAAAGCATCATCTTCCGTGCCGGCAAGGGTGCTGTAGAGTGGTATTAAGATAGTATCGCTTGATGTCGAATATTGGTGTTCGTCTTTTTCGCCTTTACCTAATACCAACCAGTCAAGGGATACCCCTGTGAGCTCGGAAATTTTGATGCACTGCTCTAGTGGCACGGTTTCTCTTTGCTTGTAACCGGCAATAGTAGAGGCATTAACGCCTAAAAATTTTGCTAAAGCTAAATCAGTTTTTGCGTTAATGGAAATTTTTGCGCGATCAAGTATTGTTAAAGTCAAAGAAAATACCTTTTAAAAGCAAATGAAAAAATATAAAAAGCAAAAATATTCACCAAAAGGCATTTACATATTTGCCAAATGGAAATATTATTCGCTTTACCATAAAGCTAAATATTAATTGGGGTTGCAGTATTGAAATATTTTGGTGTAATTAAGTGAGGTATTCTACTATGGAAAATGAAAAAAACAATAAGTGTTGGTACCCTTCCGGTCGTAAAAATATGAGGGTTTTTCAGGCGGTTAATTTATGTATCTATCTATGAGGATATGGGTTTTATCAGTGATGCTGTTAAAAAATATATTTGCTAATCATGATATTTAGCATTTATTCGTATAGCAGTATTGAAAAAGACAAAATCAATCAGCGTACAGTCTATATTTGCATGTTAATTACAATAAAAATTACTTTAAGTTCAATATAATGAGGTTAAGTCATGTATGTGAAAGAGGTAATAAAGAAAATGTGCCAAAGTGTGGTAGGTGGCTATGCCACTATAGTTGGTAGGTTTGGTTTGATTAAAGTGATGCTCGAAAACCGTATCTGCGAAATAAAAGGGCAAAGTGCGGGCAGTGAGGGCGTAATGATGCAGTACCTGACTGAAAATACGGTATTTACCGATGAAAGTGATGATGTGTTTGCGACTTTGTTTGAAACGTTTGAAACCGAATTTGTTGAAGAGGATATTCAGGCAGCCTTTATGAGCTTAATTGAGGTAGTAGGGCAGTTTGTTACAGAATGGCGCGATGCGGTAGATAGCGGGGAATTGATACCGTCTAAAGTGAAGCGGTTGGAATCTATTGAACGCCGTATTTACGGAAGTACCACCACCATTATTATGTTGACTAAAAAATATTACACGAAGGGGGATGGTAACACCAATAAATGAGTGTAATTAGTGCGATGCATGAATGTATCGTCTGTTTTGTGCGCGGAAGTATTTGCCCGTGGCAGTGTGGGGAAACATTTTAAGCTATGAGCATTGTACATTGTATCAATGCGAATGTAGGTAGTTGAAGGGAGTAATAACGGAGATTGTGGGAACCATTTGCTGCCGCTTAAGTTTTGTAGTGCTGATGAGGTTCTATCGACGACGGACAAAAAATGAAAGGTTGAGGTGTGATGAGGAAAAATGCGGGTATCACGAATGTAGAAGGGGTGTTTGTTTTATGTCTTGTAATAATAACTCTTGCGGCTGGATTTGGCGCATTCAATGCGGCACGAGCTATGGCATTTGATGTGCCTACCGTTTATGCGGAACCGCTGTTGGTTGAGATGATGCCACAGGTTGTTGGTAAGGCCGATAATTTTCAGACGACCACTTTGATTGTTGATGATTTGATGGAACGGAAAACGGCAGAGCTTGAAGTATCGAAAATGTATGAGCAAGAGAGCTTTGATTTTATGCAGGAGGTAGTTTGTAGGTAAGTGGTTTAAAGATGGATGAGGAAAGAGCGGTAACAGAAAAATTGTAATCATCGGTTTGACAGCCGAAGATTTGGAAATTAGGATGTCAAAAGTAAAATTCTTCGTGGGTAGTTGTTTTGACTTGAGTGTCCAGTATTGGGAAAATTGAAGAGACAAGCTAGAGTGCCGTCTGAAAATTTAGGCAGCTTTTTTAGGCACGAGTAGTCAAAACAAGGGTTTGGGGCATTAGTCAGATGCGTAACTGGTGTATACGTAATAAATACCAACTTTATGGCAGATGTGAGAAAGATATTTGACAATAGTGTCCATTGAAATATGGAAAAAAACAGAGCAGATATTTTCATACCTGCTCTGTTTTTTTAAGAGTTATCACAATGTTGATATTGACTAAAACTTAAGCCATTAATTCTCTTATCTTGTTTGGTGCCGGCACCAAGAGTCGAACTCGGGACCTTCTGATTACAAGTCAGCTGCTCTACCAACTGAGCTATACCGGCTGCAGAAGTGCGCATTATGCCTATCTTGTTTGGTTTTGGCAAGCTGTTTTGACGGAAATTTTAAAAACTTTTTGAAGGTATTGTTTTGTCGGTGAATTATTTTTCAGACGGCCTGCCGAAATCATGCCGGCGCGGTTGGAATGCTGCTTTGCGGCGGGTTGAAAAGGGCATAACGTAGAATGATGCGGCTGTTTTGCTATATGATGTTTCCGTCCGAACGATGAGGCCGTCTGAAAATATGATGAAACATGCTTTTATTCTCAGCGATTGCGAACCGCCCGAAAGCGAGGAGAAACCGTATGCGCTGCTGACGGCCAATCCCACCAAAGGCCACCATTTCATTGCGCAAACCGAGCAGCGGCAGCATGCGTTCAATTCCCATGTCAATCCGCAAAACCAAAATGTTTACCGTTGGCCGTTGTCGTTATTCCGCGAACGCTACCGCGGCAGGGCGGACAGCGTCAACATCGAAAACAATCTGGAAGTAAACAATCTTTATACTCTGGCCTTCGTCGAAGGCTCGGGCGGTATTCAATATAATCTGGAAAACTGGTTCAGCCGCCACGAAGGCGGTTATGAAGAAGCCTGCGGCTATTTGCGCCATCTCGAACAGGGCAGGCAGAAAGCGCCGAAGGCTTTATGGCGCGTGTTGCAGCTCAAATTGCTCGGCATTCTGCGTAATCCTTACAATCACAATAATCTGTTTGTGCACCGGCTGCATCAGGCCATTCTTGCGCAATTGCCGCACATCAGCACCGAATTTGTTACGTTGATTGCGCAGAGGCCGCAACCGCGTTTGAGGAGGATTTTGAAAAAATTCGCCTTTACGCCCGACGGCTACACGCGCTGGCTGGCCAACCTTTACGGCATGCTCAGCGAGGGCGTATTGCAGCCGTCGCTGTTTGAACGTTTGTTTGCCGCGCTGTTTTCCCAACCCGAAGCGGTAAAAATCGAGCTATACCGTTATCCCGATCAATCGGGCTACTGTTTTTTTGCCGACAGCAGCTATTGTTTGCAGTATTCGGAAAAAACACTCAGCGTGGGCGTGAGTGTTGCCGCCGATATGTTTGCGATTGTGCATCTGCAAAGCTCGCATTGGCGCAACATTGAAGAAAATTTCGCCGAACAGCTTCTTCCGCGTGCCGATATACCGGTTACGGTGGTCGATAACAACCATACCCAGCGTATTGTTTACAACCGCTTGTGTATCCGATGGGCGCATGAAGCGGTGTTCGGCAAGAGCAACCGTAAAGATGCCTATTTTTAACCGGCGGCGTTTGATGCCTGAAAACATCGTTCGCTGCGGTTATCGGATTTTCACCCGCTTCAACCTCAAGGCATTGCTCAACACCGACACCGAACTCATCGCCATCGCCGCGCCCGCGATGATCGGGTTCAGAAAGCCGAACGCTGCCAGCGGTATGCCCAAGGTGTTGTAGATAAAGGCGAAAAACAGGTTTTGTTTGATGTTTTTCAAAGTGGCGCGGGAAATCAGCAGGGCATCGACCATTTGGTTGACGGAATGCTGCATCAGCGTGGCGGAGGCGGTGTGTTCGGCAACGTCTGCGCCGTCTTTCATGGCAAAGCTCACGTTGGCGGCGGCGAGCGCGGGGGCATCGTTGATGCCGTCGCCGACCATGGCAACCACCTTGCCGGCGTTTTTCAATTTTTGCACTTCGGTGGCTTTGTCGCGCGGGCTCATGTTGCCGTAGGCGTGGGCGATGCCGAGCTGTTCGGCGATGTAGCTGACTACGTTTTGGTTGTCACCGCTCATAATGTAAACGTCGATGCCGTGGTTTTTCAGACGGCCTATGGCTTCCTGCGTGTCGGCTTTAAGCGCATCGGCAAGGGCGAACGCGCCGACGGGTTGGTCATTGACCGACACGGCCACGATGGTGGCGATGCGCCAAACGGAATCAAGGCTGTCGGGCAGCACGAGATTGCAGTAATCGGGTTTGCCGACTTTCACTAAGCCCGCGCCGTCAATCTCGGCGGAAATGCCTGCGCCGACGGCAGTTTGTGCGTTTCGGGCTTCGGGAATGTCGATGCCGCGCGATAAGGCCGTCTGAACAATGGCGGCGGCCAGCGGATGGGTGGCGTTTTGTTCGACGGCTGCGGCAAGGCGGTAGAGTTCGTTTTCGTCTATCGCGGCGGTTTCAGATTCATGGGCGGAGGGCTTTTCAGACGGCCTCAACCACACCGCTGCAACTTGCGGTTTGCCTTGCGTGAGCGTACCGGTTTTGTCCAGCACCACCGCGTTCACATGGGCCGCTTCTTCCATAGCTGCGGCATCTTTAAACCAAATGCCGTGCTTCACCGCTTTGCCCATGCCGACCATAATCGCGGCGGGCGTAGCCAAACCGAGCGCACACGGGCAGGCGATCACCAACACGGCCACGGCGTTCATCAGCGCCGTTACCCAATCGGCTTTGATATACCAAGTAATCAGGAACGTAATCACGGCGATGCCGACCACCGCAGGCACGAACACGGCGGCCACTTTGTCGGCAATGCGCGCGATCGGCGCTTTGCTGCCCTGCGCTTCGGACAAAGCCGCCATCATGTCGCCGAGCAGGGTTTGGCTGCCGAGCTGTTCGGCGCGGTAAACCACGCTGCCGTCGGTCATCACCGCGCCCGCCAGCACTTTGCTGCCCGCGGTTTTGGCTTCGGGGTTGGATTCGCCGGTGAGGTGGCTTTCGTCCGCCCAACCGTTGCCGCTTTCCACCGTGCCGTCCGCCGCGATGCGTTCGCCGTGGTTGGCGCGGATCAAATCGCCGATCTGCACATCGTCGAGCGGCACTTCATGCCATTGCCCGCCGCGCTGAACGCTTACTTGGCGTGGCGTGAGTTTCAGCAGCAGGCTCAGGCTGTTTAGGCTGTTTTTCTTGGCGCGGTGTTCGAGGAATTTGCCCAAGCTCACAAAGCCCACCACCATCACGCCCGCTTCAAAATACACATGCGCCATATCGCCGTGGGCTGCGTGCGGATGGAAAAACAGCATGAACACCGAGTAAAGATAAATCGCCGCCGTGCCCACCGTTACCAGCACATCCATATTCGCCAGCCCGCCCTTGATGCTCGCCCACGCGCTCCTATAAAAGGGAACCGCCAGCCAAAGCTGCACGATACTCGCCAGCACAAACTGCCACACTGGCGGCATCATCCAATCGTGCCGCCCGATCATCATGCCCGCCATGCCAAACAAAAACGGCACGTTAATCACCAGCAGCAGCCACAGCCGCCAGCCGATATGCAGTTCGGCTTCGGGCTGCATGGGCGCATCGGTTTTCAACACAGCCTTAAAGCCTGCTTTTTCAATGATGTGAATCAGCGTGTCGGCATCGGCGCGGCCGTCGTCAAACACCACCTGCGCTTCTTCGCCGGCAAAGTTCACCGAGGCCGTCTGAACAAAGTCTTTTTTGTTCAACACTTTTTCAATACGGCTGGCACAGGCTTGGCAGGTCATGCCGTCGATTTGGAAACGGGCTTTTTGTTGCATGGCGGAAACTCTTTTTGATGTGTTCGGACGGCCTTATAAAGCGGCGTCGAATCCCGCATCTTCAATGGCTTCGACTAAAGCGGCGGTTTGCACTTCGGCAGGGTTGAAAGTGATTCGTGCGGAGGCGGATGCCAAATCCACTTCGGCTTTCGCCACGCCGTTTAATGTTTCCAACACTTTGGTAACGCTTTTTACGCAGCCGCCGCAGGTCATGCCGCCGATTTTGATGTTGATGGTTTCCATAGAAATTCTCCTGATAGATATCGCTAAGCGATCCCGACGAACTATAAACCTTAATATAGGGGCGGGGTCAAGAAGTTTACAGGTTAAGCAAAGGGTTTAGCCCATCTGTGTAAGGTTTCGGTAATTGTTTAAATATGATCTGTAACGTAACTGAATCATGCAGAAACTCTATTGACCAGGAAAGAATTGATAATCGGGTAGTCGGAATCCCGTTTTTTTATAGAGGCGACAAGAGATGCCGGAGTTGCTTAAAAAAAAATGGTTGGAAAAATCGCATTATGAATTTGAGGATTATTAGGCCGTCTGAAATTTCAGACGGCCTTTCGTCATATGCAAATAGAAAATGAATATTCATTCTGATATATTGCTAAG
>NZ_JAUKWH010000017.1 GCF_030504625.1 Neisseria sp. MVDL19-042950
GAAGGCGGCGGCTTGGGAGGTTACGGGGCCGAGTAGTATGAATGTAAAAACCCCTTTATTACCTACTACGGGTATATACAGCCGTCGTTTTGATTTCAGCTATATATTTACAAAAGAAATTTTGGAGCAAGGATTAAGCTATCAAGTTATTCATAGAGGTCAAAACTCAGAAACTTTCGAAAAGTTAGATCATGATGGAAGAACTTCAAGATTCTTTGGTAATACACAAGATGAAATTGAGATAGTTGTTATTGGTAAGTTGACAGACGATGACAAGTGGCATTTGGTGGAAGAAAAACATTGTGATTTACACGAAGAGTGCTGTTGTTGTACAGATGATCATCAAGATTATGAAGAGGATGTTGAGCAAGATGTTGGTAATAATATAAACACAGACGATTTAATAGAAGATTTCAATAATTTTGGAAATTAAATATGAAAAACAAGTTCATTTTATCTGTTTTATTGGCAGTTTTTATATCTTATTCATATGCTGAAAAAGGCAATGAGGTTACATTAACAACGGATGATAAACAGATTATTTTTTTCCCTAATAGTGATTGTGGAAATATAAGGAATACAGATCTTTATTATATGAAAAGAGGGACTGATGCCAACATTATGTTGCGTAAGGTTTGGAAAAAAGTAAGGTTTAATCAAAATAATTCTATTGAAAACTACACTTATTCTTGCGTTAAAGCGAAAAAAAATAAAAAAGTCTATACCGTAAATTTTGTATTCAATACAAAAGATCGCTCACAATTGACTGTAATTTATCCGCCGAATTATAAAAATGCCTATGGCGTTCACTTTACGTTTGAATGTCAATTTGTAGCAGGTGCCTTTGCAAATAAAGAAGATATTGAACTTAAATCTATATTAGATAAGTACTTAGAACTTGATCCTAGAAGAAAATGCGTGGCAGCACCAGTGGAAGATGACAATACCCTCAATTCAACTGATAACCAACAAGATGATTTATTAGAAGATTATAAAAACTTCGGAAATTAAGAGAAAATCAGGTAAATTATGCGAAAAAATAAACCAGTAGAAGGAATTGCATATAATTCCAATAGAGAAGGATTTATCTTTGCATTAGCAAGGAGAGAAAGCTCTGCTGATTTAAATAAAGATGATGCTTTTAACCAAGACTCGATGAGGGTAGTTAATGGTCATGGTTATGTAGGGTTGTTTCAATACGGAACATCTGCTCTTATCGATATTGGCTATAAAACAAAAGACGGACTATGGACAGGAAAAAACGGTGCAATATCACTAGAAGCTTTTAAATCATCTCGTCAAACTCAGATTGCAGCCATTAATTTATCTATAGATTTATGGTGTAAAAGATTACGTGCCACTGGTTTAAATGAATATTATGGAAAAATTGTAAAAGGGATTGAAATTACAGAATCAGGTTGCATTGCAGGTTGCCATCTGGTCGGATTGGGAGGATTGGCTTCTTTTTTAAATGCCCCCGGCTCATTAAAGATTAATAAAAATACCGGCAAATCTCATAAAGAATTTGATGGAAATGGTGTGCATATCAGTCATTATATTGATTTGTTTGCCAATTATGATTTAGAAACCTGCTGTAAACGCAAAGTCAGAATAAAACTGAAAGAGCCCGACGATCTTCCTCTGGAAGGCAAAACCGTTACAATTCTTTCTTCCTACAGCGGCAAATACCCAAACAACCCGTTTAAAGTAAGCTATCAAACGGATCAAGATGGAGAATTGCCTGTTATCGTCAGACATCCCGGTGCCAAAATCGTCTTAGAAATTGATGGACGTCAGAGCGAAGAAATTATTCAAAGCGCAGATAAAACGCAACCGTACAGCATTATCGCTTCGTATATGAAAGTCAGTGCTCCGTTAGCGGCAAAAGGCGCACCGGAACCTAAAAAACAAGATACGGAGGAACAGCCTTCATCGGAGAATATCTCTGAATCTGAAAAAACAGCTTCAGAAGATATCAATTTCAATATTGCCGTTTTGGAAGGGGATACCGGCAAACCAATCAGTAACGTCAAATTTACCTTGGTTTATAAAGGCAATCCCAAACAACATATTACAGATGGAAGTGGGATTAAAGAAAACATTGTTGCCGAAACGGGGCAGAAAATCCAGTTCTGTATGGCAGGAGAAGGGAACCTCCAACCGGTTACATCATTTACAGTATCGGAAAGCCTGAGGGATACGACGGTCAATATTTCCTTACCGGTACACACATTCCATATTCTGGTGGTCGATACGGAGGGAAAACCCGTTCCCAATACCGGATTCAGTATTTTTTACCGCAATAAAGAGCGCATTAGAAAAACCGATGCCGAAGGCCGTCTGAAAATCAAAGCATTGTTGGGGTTTGTGTACGGATTTGGTAACAAAGGCAATCCTTTGCTTTATCAAAGATGTCTGCAATCCGTATCCGTCAGAAAAATTATCGTCAACCTGACTGCCGTTCAGATTGCACAGGGTTCCGGACAAACTGCGGAGACAACCGTGGCTCGGACAGCACAACAGGTTATAGGAGTAGCAAAACCGACATCTCCGCCAAAAAATGGGAATCGCCAAAGCCAGCCGGCAGAAGAGCAGAAAACAGAACTGCCGAAACCGAAGCAGCAAGAGCCGGTAAAACAGAAGAATACGCATACGGAGAAAGGTGGGAAACCGCTGACGGTGGTAGGGGAGGAGAATGTTTCAAAAGATACCGTCCGTTATCATATATACTATGATGGTACGATTAAAAGGGAAAATGAGGCCGCAACGGGATTTGTTGAGTTTATTTATTATGATATACAAGAAAATCAACATTTTTTAAAACGGACAAAATTATTTCCAGCAAAAAAATGGGTAAAGAAAGGAGTATTAGAAAAGCCTCAAAAAACAATACATTTATTGGATATGAGATCCGTTAATGAATATAAGCAAGGAAATGTTGGATATACTTTAATATTTAATACAGAAAGGTATTATATAAATCCAATCATGATGGCTGCTATATTAGGTGCTATGTGTGTCTACAGCACAGATGTGCTGAATGCCCCTGGGGTTTTTGTGAGTCATGGTGGAAGCCATAAAGATGGCAGCCCCAATCCTAGTAGTTCACATATTAATGGTGAATCTTGCGATTTTAGATATCTGGCAAAACCAAATACAAAAAGATATCTTATTCCTAACTCAAGTGGCACTATTCTTGCGTCTCAATCAGAATTTGATAAAGTGGCAAATGAAAAATGGGTTGAAATATTTAAATTATTTGGAATTCAAACTTTTTACACTGGTACTACGGCAACAAGTAAAATTCCAGCTGTAGAGGGAACACGTTTTTGGGTTAATCATCATCACCATTTACATATAGGGAAGCATAATGGAAAAATACAAAAAATATAAAATTTTAGTAGGGTTACTATTGATTAGCCTTTCAAATTTTGCATGTGCACAACAAACCGTCGATAATAAATTTCAGATTGATGGATTTAATGGTATTGGTATTAACTCTAAATTCAACTCCAAAAGATTAAAGAAAGAATTGGAACATGAGCAAAATAGTACCTGTTTCATTGCTACGGATGGAGTATACAAAAATGTCAGCTATATGGTTGACAATGATATTGTTGTTACTATTGGAACAGATGATAGAAATATATCATCTCCTTTTAATGTAAAAATCGGTGATTCTTTAAAGGTCGTCTATCAGAAACATTTCCATAAAAAAGGTATACGCTTAGAAAATCCATATTCTGGTTTTTCCATTGTTTATTGGCATCCTAATAAAATTGGAGTCAAATATAATATTTCAAATAATAAAGTTGAAAGCTTTGAGATAGGGAGTAAAGGATATTTGGAATTAATGGAGGGCTGCTCATGAAAATAAAATATCCATTTGAGAAAAGAAGACATGCTGAATTAAATATGGTTTTGTCGATTAAATATCGTTAGATCATCTGAAAGTGTATTTCAGACTCTTTAGACATTTCATCTGCATATCATATTAAGAGGAAATAAAAGAAAGATTATGAGTATTCTTAAATCCGTTTTACGCGGCTGCCTATTGCTGCTAATGTCCTGTACCCAGGCAGAACATGTTGAAAAGACCAAAACATCAAACGAGGATATTAGTCCAGCTTCAGAGATCAGTCAGTCTGAAACCAAGCAGTTAATCCCAATAGATGAAGTAGTAAACAAAAGAAAAAATTTTACCGGTTCTGCGGATTTTCATATTTTGGATTTACTTAAGGCCACGGATGTAGAACGGATTGAGTGTCAATACAGCAAAGAGAGTACCATACAAAATTCTCAATCTATAGCAATTATTTTCAGAGGGTTATCTGATAGATATATACAACAATGGAAAATATGGGAAAAAGTATATGCAGAAATTATTCAGCTTAGCAAATCAAAAAAACTCAGCTTTCATGATTTGGAATCGACATACCTAGTATTAAACGCATATTCCCTTAAAGATAAGAGCAAACATCCGATTTCGATAAAAAAAGTTGGTGAAGTATACGTTTCTCCCAATAGTAGAATTTTTGAGATCAGGTTATTAGACGGAACATCCGCTCATATCGAAGTGTTTAAAGATATTCCTTATTATCATACAGATAATGAAGATGCTGAACACGATTTGACCAATGCCCCCGAATATTCCCCTTATTATTTCCGTTTCTGGTTTGATGGCGACCGTGAAAAGCAGACATGCCGTCTAAAATACGATGTTTTTGTCGATTAAATATTATTTATGCCGTCTGAAAGCATATTTCAGACGGCTTTTTTAAAGATATCAATTTCCATACCGTATTATTATTTTGAAAAATAAATCTGTGGGATATAGAACGGCTTGTTGAAAGTGCACCAAATTGATGATGAGAAAAAACAAAGCAGTGAAAGATAGCAGAGAAGATAAGCAACACTGATCTTTATCGGTAGGTAAACTTGAAAAGGAATATATATATATGAGTATTTACAAATCTGTTTTATCTTGTTGTTTGTTTCTGTTGATGTCTTGTACACAGGCTGAGCATGTTGAGCAAAAAACTCAAATACAGGGTAAGCATACCGATACAGTTTCAGAAATCAGTCAGTCAGAATCTAAGGGCCTGATTCCAATTGATAAAGTTCCCAGTGTAATAGAAAATACTTTCAATTTTTCTACAAACAGTATTAGTTATTTACTTAAGACTGAAATTACAACAATAGAGTCAATTCAATGTAAAGACAGTAAAGGAGACATTATTGGGGATAATGAGTCTCCGGAATTTCGCACTTCCATACATTTTTTGGGCTTGCCTGATAATGAATATAGCCGGGGAAGAGAAATATATGAAGAAGTTAAACAACTTGCTCAAGAAAAAAGAGTGGAAATTAAAGATTTAGAATCAAAATATTTAGTCCTGAATGCCTATTCATTGAAAAAACAGGCAAAATATCCTATCAAAGTGAGAAAAGTTGGGGAAGTCTATGTATCCAATAATAATAAATTGTTTGAAATCAAACTGCTGGATGGAACTTCCGCACACATAGAAGTGTTTAAAGACATTACATATTATTCTATAGATAAAATGGATAAGGACGGAAACATTAAATCAGCCGAATACCATGTAAGCGAAGCCCCCGAATACTCCCCCTATTATTTCCATTTCTGGTTTGACGGCGACCGTGAAAAGCAGACATGCCGTCTGAAATATAATGTTTTTGTCGATTAAATATTATGTATGCCGTCTGAAAGCATATTTCAGACGGCTTTTTTAGGATGCCTGTTTCAATATTGCCGTTTTGGAAGAGGGCACCGGCAAACCGAGCGGCAAGGTTAAATTTACTTTGGCCTATAAAGGCAATCTCGAACAGCATGTTGCAGACGGTTATGGTGTTCGGGGAAACATGCAATTTTCCGTCGGTTGATAGGGTAGGGAAAGCCTGTTTCCGATACCGGATTCAGTATTCTTTACCGCAATAAAGAGCGTGTCAGAAAAACCGACGGCGGAGGCCGTCTGAAAGATTGATTTAAGACGGCCGGTATTAAGCTATAATTTTATTGTTTTTTTTATTTTAAATTTCGAGGCCGTCTGAAAAGGCGGCCTTTGCCCAATATGAAATTCCGCTATCTCTACACGCTTTCCATTCTGCTGCTTGCCGCTTTTCTCGCTTATACCTTTGCTACCCGCACATGGCTGCAAACCGATTTGACCGCCTTGTTGCCGGCGGAGCAAACACCGGATGTGCTGCTGGAAACGGCCGACAAGTTCAGCGAAAAGCAGTTGAACGGCCAAGTGGTGCTGCTGGCGGGCAGCGATGATGCGGAAAAGGCTTTTCAGACGGCCTCCGACATTGCCGAAGTATGGCGTAAAAGCGGGGTGTTTGCAGGGGTGGACAGCAGCGTTTCGCCCGACTTGGCGCAAATCCGCCAAGATGTGCAGCGGCTGGGGCTGGCGGTGCTGCCGCCCGAACAGCGGAAATTGCTTGCGGATAACCCGCGGCAGTATTTCCAAGCGCGTGCCGAAGCGGCGGTGAATCCGTTTGCTGCCGTGTCGCCGCTGCCTTTGGAACAGGATTGGCTGGGTTTCGGGCGGTTTGTGATGGAACGTGCCGCGCCGCAAAGCCGTTTGCAGTGGAATGCCGACAACGGCATGTTGTTCAGCGAAGAAAACGGTAAAACATGGGTATGGCTGCGCGGCAGGCTGCCGGAAAGCAACCACATCGCCAACGGCAGTGAAGACCTGCTGCCGTTGCTGGAGCGCAGCCGCAAAATGGCGGCGCAACGCGGCGTGGAAACGCTGAGTGCGGGCGGGGCGGTGTTTGCGGCGGCGGCCAAAGCGGGGGCAGAACGCGAAAGCCACCTGATGGCGGCGGCGGGGCTGCTGCTGACGTTTACGTTGTTGCTGTGGGTGTTCCGCAGTGCGCGCGTGTTTTGGCTTACCCTGCCTTTGGCGGCCGGGTTGCTCACGGGGCTGGCGGCGGCTTTGCTGGTGTTCGGCGAAGTGCATATTTTAACGATTGTGATCGGCACGAGCTTGGTGGGCATGCTGGCGGATTTTCCGCTGCATTGGCTGGCTCCGTCGGTGTTTGCCGGAAGGCCGTCTGAAAGCGGTTGGCGGCCTATGCCTGCCATGCGCCATGTGCTGCCGACTTTCGCCGTGAGCCTGCTGATTACCGTGCTGGGTTATGCTTTGCTGTGGTTCACGCCGCTGTCGGTATTGCGCCAGACTGCCGTGTTTTCGGGCTTTGCATTGGTGGGGGCGTTCGGAGCGACGGTGCTGTGGCTGCCGGTGCTGTTTAAGCATTACCGCAGCAAAGAAGTGCCGTTTACGGCAATGATGTACGGCCTCGATCGAGCGGTAGGCCGTCTGAAAAACATGGTGTTCAAACCGCTGCCGCTGGCGGTGTTGCTGGTGTCGGCGGGGCTCGGATTGTGGCGCAGCGACTGGCGCGACGACATCCGCCAATGGACGGCTTTGTCGCCCGAAATGCTTGCGGAGGCACGCAGAATCGGCGAATTGAGCGGCACGGAATTCGGCGGCCAATATGTGTTGGTCGAGGCCGGAAACCAAGATGCGCTGCTGCAACGCAATGCCGAAGTGCACAGCCGTTTGCAGCCGCTGATGGCGCAACGGAAACTCGCCGGTATCCAGTCGCTCGACCAATGGATGATGCCGGTGTCGGAGCAGAAATCGCTGCAAAACCGTTTGCGCGGTTTGTCTGAACGGCCGGAAACATGGGCGGCCATGCGCGAAATCGACGTGCCCGACGAAGCCGTGAGGGCAGCCTTGCAAGAAGCTGCCGAAATGCCCGCGCAAACGCTTTCAGACGGCCTGCAAACGCAGATTTCCGAAGGCTGGCAACCACTGTATCTGGGCGAAGTTGCGCCGAACCGCTTTGCCTCTATCGTGCGTCTGAACGGTATTCGGGACGCGGCTTCCATTCAGGCCGTCTTAAAAAATATGGAAGGGGTGCATTGGGCGGACAAGCGCTCTCATTTGAACGAACTGTTTCTGCACACCCGCAATCAGGCCGCGTGGCTGAAGCTGGCCTCTTATGCGTTGGCGTGGTTTTTGCTGTGGCGCATGTTCGGCACCAAGCGCGGCATACAGATTTTGGCCGTGCCGCTGGCCGCCGCCGGCTGCACCGTTGCCGTGCTCGGCTGGCTGGGCATTCCGATCAGCCTGTTTGCCATGTTCGGCCTGCTGCTGGTTTCCGCCATTGGGGTGGATTATGCTGTTTACGCCGTAGCCGCCAAGCATTCCGCTCCCGCCCGCCTCGGCGGGATGATGTTGGCGGCCATGACCACGGGTATTTCGTTTGCCTTGCTCGGCATGAGCGGCACACCTGCGGTGGCCGCATTCGGCATCAGCGTGGCGGCGGGGGTGGCATTCAATCTGATTTTTGCGGGCTGGCTGTTGAAAGAGCATAAAATTTAAAAAGAAACGGCAATAAAATCTTTGCTTTAACCGGTCTTGCAAATTTGATAAACTCCGCATTCACACCACCTTATAATGAAAACGGATTTCTCAATGAAAATGAAAAAAAATGCAGTTCTGCTGGCGGCCGCTTTGATATTGGCATCATGTACCACTACGCAAACGACACCGGAAACACCGGTCAAACCCCTTCCCAAACGCCCGTCTTTAGACCAAGCGGCCGACTCGGTGGCCATCAGCGGATTCAACGGCAACGCCAACGTGCAGCGTTTTATCGCGCATGAAGCAGCAAGCGGCAAGTTTACCGAAAGCGAGTTGCAGAGCTTTTTCGACGGCGTGATTTACAAAGGCAACATCATCAACATCATGAACCGCCCCGGTACGTCGCGCCCGTGGTATGAATTCCGTACCGGCAACTCCGGCGCGTCAAAAATCAACAACGGCAAGCGTTTCTACGAACAACACAAAACCACCATTGATGCCGTGGCGCGCAGCTACGGCGTACCGGCCGAACTGATCGTGGCCATCATCGGCATCGAAACCAACTACGGCAACAATATGGGCAGCTTCCGTTTGGCGGATTCTTTAAGCACGCTGGCGTTCGACTATCCGCGCCGTGCCGAGTTTTTCCAAAAAGAATTAAACGAATTTCTGCTGATGGCAAAAGAAGAGAAGCGCGACGTATTCGGTTTTAAAGGCAGCTACGCCGGCGCGATGGGCATGCCGCAGTTTATGCCTTCGAGCTTCCGCAAATATGCGGTCGATTACGACGGCGACGGTGTGCGCGATATTTGGAACAACGTCGGCGACGTGGCGGCTTCGGTGGCGAACTACATGAAAGCGCACGGCTGGCAGACCAACGGCAAAATGGTGGTGCCGGTTACGCTCACCATCACGCAAGAGCTGCAAAACATCATCGACGAAAAAACCGCGCTCACCCGCACAGTGGGCGAACTCAAACGCTTGGGCGTGATGCCGCAGGAAGTGGTGGACGACAATGAAAAAGCCGTGCTCTACCGCCTCGAAACCGCACCGGGCGTGTATGAATACTATATCGGCCTGAATAACTTCTACGCCGTATGGCAATACAACCACAGCCGCATGTATGTAACCGCCGTACGCGATATCGCCAACGGCGTGGGCGGCAACTACCGTTTGTAAACTCAAAGAAAGCACCAAACTATGCAAGATTTTGACAAAATTGCACTTCTTCTCGGAAAAGGAGGAATATTGCTAACAATTGCATCTATCCTTGTATATATCTTATGGAAGCTCCTTATTAACATAAATCACATAGAAAACCTATATGATTTTATTACAGTTAAGCGTAAAAAATCGATTAGAGAAGATATCAATGACAACAACTTAGAAGAAGGTATAAGAGAAATTTTAAAAGAAAATTATAACCATATACGTTTTAAAAAAATATCTGGAATACATGCGAATAAAAAACTAAGAAGCAACATTTATTCTTTGATTAAAAATCCTGCAGTTAATATTGCAGATATAAGAAAATCCAAGAGATATATTAAAACAGATAATAGCTTATTATCTATTGTTATTACGCCAAAAGATAAAAATAAATATAAAGGAGATAGAATATTTAATCGGGTATTGTTAGTTGCTTCTATTCTGTATTTTATACTTTTTGTTTTAATAATTTTAGGTATTGTAAAACAAGTTCCAGAAAATATATCTCCAAAAAATATAACAGATAAGACGGTCAGCATTATTTGCCTAGTTATGGTGTTTGTATATTCAACTTTCGCATATTCGCTTAGAAAACGTGTCATTGGCTATGAAACAGCCCAGAAACTCCAACAAACTTTATTAAAATTAAATCAGAATTAATCTATGGCTTATCAAGTTCTCGCCCGTAAGTGGCGGCCTAAAACCTTTGCCGATTTGGTCGGGCAGGAGCATGTTGTCAAAGCATTGCGCAACGCGCTCGACGAAGGCCGCCTGCATCACGCCTATCTGCTTACCGGCACGCGTGGGGTGGGCAAAACCACCATCGCCCGCATTCTGGCGAAAAGCCTCAACTGCGAAAACGCCAACCACGGCGAGCCTTGCGGCGCGTGCCAAAGCTGCACCCAAATCGACGCGGGGCGATATGTTGATCTGCTCGAAATCGACGCGGCTTCCAACACCGGCATCGACAACATCCGCGAAGTGCTCGAAAACGCCCAATACGCGCCCACCGCCGGCAAATACAAAGTCTATATCATCGACGAAGTGCACATGCTTTCCAAAAGCGCGTTCAATGCGATGCTGAAAACGCTGGAAGAGCCGCCCGAGCATGTGAAATTCATTCTTGCGACTACCGACCCGCACAAAGTGCCGATTACCGTATTGAGCCGCTGTCTGCAATTCGTACTGCGCAACATGACCACGCAGCAAGTGGCCGACCACTTGGCGCATGTGCTGACGGTGGAGCAGATTCCGTTCGAGCCGCCCGCGCTGCAACTGCTCGGCCGCGCCGCCATGGGTTCGATGCGCGATGCCTTGAGCCTGCTCGACCAAGCGATTGCGATGGGTTCCGGCAGCGTTACCGAGCATGATGTCCGCCAGATGATCGGCGCGGTCGACAAACGCTATCTTTACGAACTGCTGCAAGGCATCGTTAACCAAGACGGCGAAGAACTGCTGCGCAAAGCACAAGAAATGGCCGCCCGCGCCATCGGTTTCGACAACGCCTTGAGCGAACTGGCTATGCTGCTGCAACGGCTGGCCTTGGCGAAAACCGTTCCCGCCGCCATTGCCGACGACCCCGAACATGAAACCCTGCTGCGCTTATCGCAATATTTAAGCGGCGAACAAATCCAGCTTTACTACCAATGCGCTATCCACGGCAAACAAGACTTGAGCCTCGCGCCCGACGAATACGCCGGTTTCGTGATGACGCTGTTGCGTATGCTCGCGTTTGCCCCGATTGCCGCCAAAGCGCACGACCCCGACGGCGTGATAGAAGGCACACAACTGCACAACCCCGAAGCGGCGGAACCTGCCGCAAAAAAGCCGCTGATTCTGCCTGAGCCGCCGGCCGAACCGAAACCTGTTCAGACGGCCTCCGAAACCGTGGCAAGGCCGTCTGAACAGGCCGTGGCACAGGCAGAAGATACACCGCCGTGGGAAGATGTGCCGGAAACGCCCGCTGCGGCAGCGGATGGTTTTCAGACGGCCTCCGAACCCATAAGGCCGTCTGAAAAAGTTGAAACGCAAACAGCGGTTCAGGCGGCAGAAGCGTCTTTGCAGAATCACATGCAAGAAACGCCCGCCGTGGCAGCAGAGCATTTTCAGACGGCCTCAACACCGATAGCAAGGCCGTCTGAAACCGCAGGTGAGCAAGTTGCCGTGCAAGAACAAGCCGCAACTGAAACGCTTCAAACCAACCAACCCGAAGCCGCTACCATGCCGTCTGAAAGCATGGAAAGCCTTCAGGCCGCAGCGGCAACCCCGCCAGCAAGTACGGCAGACATTCAGACGGCCTCTCCGTTGAGCGAAGTTCAAAGCCCGCAAACCATGCCGTCTGAAACCGCCGAAACCGCTTTTCAGACGGCCTCGGATTATCCGCCCGAATATGCCGAAGCCCCGTTTGATGCGGACGCGGCGCCGTATTTCCCCGAAGAATACGACTACCCCGAATATCAAACCTACGAGCCGCCGATGCCGTCTGAAAACGCAGCCGATAGCGAAGACGAAGAGCAGGCCGAGACCGAAGAGCAGGCCGAGACCGAAGAGCAGGCAGGTTTCGCCCCACTGCCCGAGTTCGCCCCCGAAAACTGGGCGGCCATTGTCAAACGCCTCGCCCCCAAACTCGGCGCGGCACAAATGCTGGCGCAACACGCCGTTTGGACAAGCTATCAGCCCGAAACCGGCCTGATGATGCTCGCCCTCACCGACGAAGCCCGCGCCACCACCACCAAAGAGCGTTTGGATAAAATCCAAAACACCCTCGCCGACGCATACGGCCTGACCTTAAAGCTGCAAACCGAAGCGTGGCGCGACGGCGCAGGCTGGGAAACCCCCGCCATGCGCAGCAAACGCCTGCAGCTCGAAGGCCGCCAAAAAGCGCAGCAACTGCTCGAAGCCGACCCCGCCGCACGGCAGATTCTCGAGTTTTTCGAAGCCCGATGGCTGCCCGACACGCTGGAGCTGGCTGAATCGCAGGAATAAGGCATCGAGGCCGAGACCTTTGCAAAACCCTCAGATGTGGATGCAGTTCAAGGCGTAGCAGCGCAGCGAGTGCAGACATATCACACGATAGGCAAACGAGCGGGCAGCGCACAACGCAGAAATGCGCCGCAGATGGGGGTTTTGCAAAGGTCTCAAGCCGTCTGAAAACGGTTTCGTTAACCATATATCGGCAAAACCATACCGTCATACTCGGGCTTGCCCCGAGTATCTTGAATGCCGATTAAGATAGGGAGATACTCGGGTCAAGCCCGAGTATGACACACCGTGAATATACCCTTCTGAAAAGCCGCGCCGTATTGCCGTCCGCCCATTCAAAAGGTATCATCAAACCCTTTTTAACCAGGAGTAAAACCATGTTCGGAAAAGCCGGATTAGGCGGCCTGATGAAGCAGGCTCAACAAATGCAGGAAAACATGAAAAAAGCGCAAGCCAAGCTGGCTGAAACCGAAGTAAACGGCGAAGCAGGCAACGGCTTGGTTAAAGTTACCATGACCTGCAACCACGTTGTCCGCAAAATCGACATCAGCGAAGATTTGATCAAAGAAGCGGCCGACGACAAAGAAATGCTCGAAGATTTGGTATTGGCCGCCATCAACGACGCAGGCAGTAAAGCGGAAGAAACCACCAACAAAACCATGGGCGCGTTCACCCAAGGCTTACCTGCCGGAATGGGCGACTTTTTCCGTTAACGGTTTTGCCGTACCGGTACCAACATATCGAAAGAGGCCGTCTGAAAGTATTTTCAGACGGCCTCTCGACTATGCAAACTATCCCACGCGGTAAAAGGCCAAGCTGCCGAGCAGGTTGGGCAGCATGTTGATGCGTTTGCCGCCCGTCATCACGGTGCGCTCCAATACGCGGATGCGGTTTTTGGCACACAGGCGGTCGAAATCTTGCAGGGTGCACCAATGGATGTTCGGTGTGTTGTACCACTGGTAGGGCATGCGTTCGGATACCGGCATGCGCCCGAGCAGGCCGATTTGCAGGCGGTTGCGCCAGTAGCCGAAGTTCGGGAAAGACACAATCGCCTGTTTCGCCACGCGGGTAAGGTCGCGCAGGATGGTTTCGGTGTTCTGCATGGCCTGTATGGTTTGGCTGAGCACCAGAATGTCGAAGCTGTTGTCGTCGAAATCCTGCAAACCTTGTTCCAAGTCGGCCTGAATCACGTTTACGCCGCGCTCCATCGAAGCGATGATGCCGTCGGTGTCGATTTCTACGCCGTAGCCGCTGCAATTTTTATATTTGATCAGCGCGGAAAGCAATTCGCCGTTGCCGCAGCCCAAATCGAGCACGCGGCTGCCGGCGGGAATCCAGTCGTAAATCAGTTGTAAATCGTCGCGCAATTCAGTCATGGGCGCATTCCTCGGCTACGTTGTTCATATAGGCGCGTACGGCGCGGATGTAGGGTTCGTCGGTCATCAGAAAGGCATCGTGGCCGTGGGCGGATTCGACTTCGATGTATTGAACGTCTTTGCCGGCTTTCACCAAATGTTTCACCAGCGCGCGCGAGCGGGCGGGGGCGAAACGCCAGTCGGTGCTGAAACTGGCGACAAAAAATTTAGCCTGCACGGTTTTTAAGGCGGCGGTCAAGTCGTTTCCGAAGTCGGCGGCGGGGGCGAAGTAGTCTAAAGCTTTGGTCATGCGCAGATAGGTGTTGGCATCGAAGCGTTCGGCAAATTTGTCGCCTTGGTAGCGCAGGTAGGATTCCACTTCGAATTCGACACCGTAGCCGTATTGGTAGCCGTCGCTGTGCATGTTGCGGCCGAACTTTCTGCCCAAGCCTTGTTCGGCGAGATAGGTGATGTGTCCCATCATGCGGGCGATGCGCAGGCCGCGGCGCGGTATGGTGTTGTGGCGGCGGTAGTGGCCGTCGTGGAAGTCGGGGTCGGTGATGATGGCTTGGCGGGCCACGTCGTTAAACGCGATGTTTTGGGCGGATAAGCGGGTGGAAGAGGCGATGACCAATGCGTTTTTCACCCGTTCGGGGAAGTCTATCGTCCATTGCAATGCCTGCATGCCGCCCAAGCTGCCGCCGACAACCGCCGCCCATCGGCGGATGCCGAAATAATCGGCTAACAGGGCTTGGCTTTTTATCCAGTCTTTCACGGTGATCACGGGAAAATCGGCACCGTATTCTTCGCCGCTTTCGGGGTTGATGCTCAACGGGCCGGTACTGCCGTGGCAGCCGCCGAGGTTGTTCAGGCCGACGACGAAAAAGCGTTCGGTATCGATCGGTTTGCCCGGGCCGACCATGCTGTCCCACCAGCCGGGGTGTTTGTCGTCGGGGTGGTGCCGTCCGGCAACGTGGTGGTGGCCGGAAAGGGCGTGGCAGATTAAAACGGCATTGGATTTCTGCCCGTTTAATGTGCCGTAGGTTTCCACCATCAAATCGAAGCGCGGCAGCGTTTGGCCGTTTTGCAATGCCAACGGGGTTTCAAACGGGATTTTCTGCGGGGTAACAATCCATGGATCGTCGGTGTGTGTGGTCATGGCGGTTGGGCGGAAAAGACGGAAAGCGGTTATTATATAGTGAAGAAACCGAATAATTCCACCGCGCCGCCCGACGGCGACCGTTTCGGTTTCTAATGTTTGCCGCTTTGCGCTCAGTATTACGATCGGGTTTTATTGCCGGAGCGGGCGGGGTGGGGTTTATGCAAAGAGCCGCAATCGGCAGCCGTTGTTTTCAGACGGCCTGTGGGAAAAGATAGATGATAGGCCGTATTTTACGCATTGTTTTTTTTATCGCATTAATCGGATTGGTGGTGAACCGTTTGTTCAGCCGCAAACAGAAACGTGCGCTGCGCGAAGTGGTGCAGATCAGCGCGTGGGTGTTTTTGGTGGCGGCGGTGTTGGCATTGGGCTGGTATTTGTTCGGTATTTATTGATGTTTTGTATAAAGAGGCCGTCTGAAAACATGTTTTCAGACGGCCTCTTTCACATTATCCGATTAAATCGAATCAAGCGCCGTAAACCGGATTTTTCTCGCACAAAGCGGTAGCGGCTTTGGCTACACGCTCCAAAGTAGCTTGGTCTTCGGGGTTTTCCAGCACGTCGGCAACCAAATTGGCCAACTCGCGGGCATCGGCTTCGCTGAAACCGCGGGTGGTAATCGCGGCGGTGCCGACGCGGATGCCGGAGGTAACAAACGGTTTTTCCGGGTCGTTCGGAATGGCGTTTTTGTTGATGGTAATGTGCGCTCTGCCCAAGGCTTCTTCGGCGGCTTTACCGGTGATGTTTTTCGAGCGTAAATCTACTAGGAAAACATGGCTTTCGGTGCGGCCCGAAATGATGCGCAAACCGCGTTTCACCAACTCTTCCGCCATGGCTGCGGCATTGATTTTCACTTGTTTGGCGTATTCTTTGAATTCAGGCTCCAACGCTTCTTTAAAGGCCACGGCTTTGGCGGCAATCACGTGCATCAGCGGGCCGCCTTGCAGGCTTGGGAAAATGGCGGAATTGAGGGCTTTTTCGTGCGTGTTGTCGCGGCACAGAATCACGCCGCCGCGCGGGCCGCGCAGGGTTTTGTGGGTGGTGGTGGTAACGAAGTCGGCAAACGGAACGGGGTTGGGATATTCGCCGCCGGCTATCAAACCTGCGTAGTGCGCCATGTCTACAAACAGGTATGCGCCCACTTTGTCGGCGATTTCGCGGAACTTGGCCCAGTCGATTTGCAGGGCGTAGGCGGAAGCACCGGCCACAATCATTTTCGGTTTGTGTTCCAAAGCCAAGCGTTCCACTTCGGCGTAATCCAGCACTTCGTTTTCGTCCAAGCCGTAGGTAACGGCGTTATACAGTTTGCCGGAAATGTTGACCGATGCGCCGTGGGTGAGGTGGCCGCCGTGTGCCAAGCTCATGCCGAGGATGGTGTCGCCGGGTTTCAGCACCGAAGCGTACACGGCTTGGTTGGCTTGCGAGCCGGAATGCGGCTGCACGTTGGCGTATTCGGCACCGAAGAGTTTTTTCACGCGGTCGATGGCTAGTTGCTCGGCGATGTCCACGTATTCGCAGCCGCCGTAATAGCGTTTGGCGGGGTAGCCTTCGGCATATTTGTTGGTAAGCTGGCTGCCTTGCGCTTCCATCACGGCGCAGCTGACGTAGTTTTCCGAAGCAATCAGCTCGACATGATCTTGCTGGCGTTGCACTTCTTTGGCAATCGCGGCGGCGAGTTCGGGATCGTATTTCTCAATGGTTACGCTTTTTGAAAACATGTTGGTTCCTTTGGGATGGCGGGGTGGGGAACATTTCAGACGGCCTCGATCCGGCTTGCAGAGGCCGTCTGAAAACTGATTAAACGGAAAGACTGCATTGTAGCCGAGTTTTGTGTTTTATGCTTATGAAAAACGGCGATATTGTCAACAAAATCCATTCATGCGGGCGGAGGCCGTCTGAAAACGGAAAAATCGAATTATTTAAATAAATCATCTTGTTTGAGATAGTATTCGATTGATTCTATCAATTTTTCCAGCTCGTATTCCGCCTGCGCCGCACTCAGATTTTTGGCAATTTCGGCTAAGGCGGCGGCTTCCAGTTTTTTGCGTTCGATGGCATCGGCTTCTTTGGAAAAAGTCAGCACGTTGTCGGGCAGCTTCAAGGGCGGCATGTCGCCTTCGAGCGCATAGAGGTTTTCGCCCGCCAAGCCGAATGTGGTGCTTGCGGCATGGTCGGGGTGGTATTCGGCATCGTTGACTTGCAGCCAGTAAGGGCGGTTTTCGAGTTTGACAAACTGCCCGTTCAGGCCGTAGACGTGTTTGAATTTACGCAAGGTTCAGACGGCCTTTTCAGTTGTCGGACGTAGTTTTGGTAAGCCAGCCCTGCTGTTGCAGCAGCGGAATGTTTTTCGGTGCGTAGGTGCTGCTGTAATAACGGGCGAATTTTTCGCGGAAAGGAAATTTTTCGCGCGCTTCGCCGAATGCGGTCATGGTGCGTTCGTATTGTTCGAGGCCGTCTGAAAGCGTTTGGTCGCACGGGTATTCGTTTTCGGCGTAAACGGCGCTTTCGGGCAGGCGCGGTTTGATGCGCATGTCGGTGTCGGGAATGCCGATGCAGAGGCCGACAATCGGAAAGGTGTTTTTAGGCAGCTTGAGCAGTTCGATCAATTCGGCGGCGATATTGCGGATGCCGCCGGTGTAGCAGGTGGCGTAGCCGAGGCTTTCGGCGGCAACCACGGCGTTTTGGGCGGCCAGTGCGGTATCGGTTACGGCGGTAATCAGGCTGTCGGGTTCGCCGGCCGCGCTGAAGGTGCCGCCGCAGGCGCGGCCGGATAAATCGGCGCGGTGCAGGTCTGCCACGAAAACCAGATAGGTGCTGCACGTGCCGATTTGCGGGTTGGCCGGTTGCAGGGCGGTGATTTTTGCACGCAGTTCGGGCGAGGTGATGTTGATGATGGTGTAGTGCTGGCCGTTCATCCAGGAAGGGGCTTGGCGGGCGCAGTCGATGATGGTTTGCAAGTGTTCTTCCGGCAGGGCGGAGCCGCTTTTGAAATGCCGGTAGGTGCGGTGGTTTTTGATGGTTTCGACGGCGTTTTTCATGACAGTTTCCTTTGCAGATAATGCTTGCGATTGTATGCGCGGTAGGGGGAAACGTCCAGTTGGGCGGCGTGGGGAAGAGGCCGTCTGAAATAAAATAAAGCTGGCAGGCAATCCTTGCTTTGTTATAAAATGTAATCGAAATCAGAAAGGCATAACTGCTTTATTTTTAATTTGTTATTTCAAAGAGGAAAACAAAATGTTTCCAGAATACCGTGATTTGATTGCTAAACTGAGACAAGAAGACGCACACTTCGCCCGTTTGTTTGACGAGCATAACGATTTGGACGACAAAATTACCGGTTTGACCAATAATCCCGTAACCGGCGGTTTGGATGAAATCGAGGTTCTGAAAAAACAAAAACTGCATCTGAAAGACCAGTTATACGCTATTTTGCGTAAAGCCGAGGCTGAAAACGCGTAAGTGCCGAATAATGTGAAAAGGCCGTCTGAAAATGTTCAGACGGCCTTTTTTACGGATTACAGGCGCTTACATGCAGCAGCTGCCGAAACGCAGTTTTTTGCTGAATACCAGCTCGTGGGTGAGCTGTTTGAACACCAGAATATTGGTGTTGTTTTCCAGCGCGCGGATGCTGTGGGCTTCGTGCGGTTCCAAGCGCACCACTTGCAGCCCTTTGGTATCGAGCGTTTCTTTTTCGGTGATGATTTGCGCGCTGCCGTTGAGCACGATCAGCAGGATGATCGCATCGGTTTCGTAGGTAGGGATTTCGTTGTCTTTCTGAAGGGAAAGCTGCACGATTTGTTGGTCGTTGTCTTCGGCAATCACGCCGCCGATTAAGGCGTGGGGATCGAGAGTGTATTGCTTCATGGTCTTGCCTTTGATGGAAATAAAATTACAGCCGAATTATAGAGGGGAGGAAAAAGCACGGGCAATTTTTTCAGACGGCCTTTTGATGTAAGGCAAGTTAAGAGGGTGGCAGCGGGCGGTAGCGAAGAGAGAAGGGGCCGTCTGAAAACAAACTTTCAGACGGCTTGCAAGCAGTTATCGCGTATTGCCGCTTTTGGCTTTCGAGGCCAGCATCGCCTGCAAACCGGCCAAATTGCTTTTGCCTTCTTCTTTGCTCACAATCGGTTCGCCGCCTTTTCTGCCGAGGATTTTCAAATCTTCCTGCGGCATTTCGTCGATAAAGCGGCTGGGGTCGGGAAACTGCCATGTGCCCTGCCGTTTGCGCTTCACGCAGTGGGTGAGTGTGAGCTGGCGTTTGGCGCGGGTAATGCCTACATACATCAAACGCCGCTCTTCTTCGACGTTGCTCTCTTCGATACTGTCGGCGTGAGGCAGCATGCCTTCTTCGCAGCCTACGAGAAACACATACGGATATTCCAAACCTTTGGAGGCGTGCAGGGTGGAAAGTTTGACCGCATCTGTTTCTTCTTCGTTTTTGCCTTCGAGCAAGGTCATCAGGGCGATGGTTTGGGCAATTTCGATGATGTTTTTGCCGTCTTGCCCGCCTTTGCGCGCCAGCCAGTCGGTGAGGTCGGTAACGTTGCGCCATTTGATTTCGCCGGCTTTGCCTTCTTCGCTGCCGAGCAGATGGGCTTCGTAGGCAATGTCGGCCAGCAGGTTGTTGACGAGTTCGCCCGCGTCGTCGTGTTCGGCACGGGCGCGGTAATCTTCCATCAAGGCCATGAATTGTTGCAGGTGCTCGCGGTTTTGGGCGTTTAAGACGGCCTGTGCTTCGGGGTTTAACGCCGCTTCATACAGGCTGCATTCGTGGCTGTGGGCATAGGCGTTGAGCTTGCCGAGAGTGGCTTCGCCGATGCCGCGTTTGGGCGTGGTAACGGCGCGTAAAAAGGCGGGATCGTCGTTGGGGTTGGCGAGCAGGCGGATGTAGGACAATACGTCTTTGATTTCGGCTTTATCAAAAAAACTCTGGCCGCCTGAAAGCTGGTAAGGCACGCGCGCACTGCGCAAGGCTTCTTCAAACACCCGCGCCTGATGGTTGCCGCGGTAGAGGACGGCGAAATCGGCATATTGGGTTTTGTCGCCGCCCACCAGTTTCTGTTTCACAATCTGGCTCACCACCCATTCGGCTTCGTGCTGCTCGTGCTGGCAGGCGACGATTTTGATGTGTTCACCCATGCCGAACTGCGACCACAAGGTTTTTTTGAACAGCTTGGGGTTGTTTTCAATTACCTTGTTGGCCACTTTCAATATCCGCGCGGTGGAGCGGTAGTTTTGCTCCAGCTTGATTACCTTCATCTGCGGATAATCTTCCTGCATTTGGCGCAGATTTTCCATGTTCGCGCCGCGCCATGCGTAGATGGATTGGTCGTCGTCGCCCACGGCGGTAAACATGCCTTCCGCGCCGGTGAGCAGCTTCATCAAAGTGTATTGGCAGGCGTTGGTGTCTTGGCATTCGTCCACCAGCAAATAGCGCAGGCGGAGTTGCCATTTGTGGCGCACTTCGCTGTTTTGCTGCAATAGCACGGCGGGCAGGCGGATTAAGTCGTCGAAATCGACGGCCTGATAGCTTTCCAGCGTGGCCTGATAGCCGGCATACACTTTCGCCATTTGGCTTTCCCATTCGTTAGAGGCCGTCTGAAGAATCTCTTCGGGCGTTTTCAAATCGTTTTTCCACAGGGAAATTTGGTGCTGGGCTTTGAACACCGCTTCTTTGCCGGTGCTGCCGAGCAGCTCGTTGATGATTTTGGCGCTGTCGGTGCCGTCGAGAATGGAAAAGTTTTTCTTGTAGCCAATGTTGGCGGCTTCTTCGCGCAAAATGCGCATGCCGAGCGAGTGGAAAGTACAGATGGTCAGGCCGCGCGTTTGGCTTTTCGGCAGCATTTTGCCCACGCGCTCCTGCATTTCTTTGGCGGCTTTGTTGGTGAACGTGATGGCGGCGATGTGGTGGGCTGGATAGCCGACTTTGGTAATCAGGTGTTTGATTTTCTGGGTAATCACACCGGTTTTGCCGCTGCCCGCGCCCGCCAAAACGAGCAGGGGGCCACCGAGGTATTGCACGGCTTGTTGTTGCTGGGGATTGAGTTTCATAGAAGAGGCCGTCTGAAAGAAATGCGGGGCAGATTATAGCATTTTGCCGTTTTCAGACGGCCTCATATTGGGAAGCCGAAAGTCGGGTAAGCAGAATAATAAAGATTGCCTGCGTATCGGGAAGCAGGCGCAACCAATCGGGTGGGAAACCATGCCCGTATCGGTTTTAAAACGGATTGGCCGTTGTTTGGCGAAAGGGTGCGGATTTTGGAAACGGAAAGTTTGAATAGTACACGGCGTTTCCCGAAGGCCGTCTGAAATCAACCGAAAATTTTAGGCAGGCGGGCGGCGAGGGCAAGGCTGTCGGCCACGATGTTGCCGGCGGATGCCAAATGATGCTCGGTTTCGACAATCAAAAGGTTGGCGGGGCGGCCGGCATGCAGGCTCATGCGCATTTGGGCAGGTACAAACGGCAGCTTGAGGGCGGCGGCGAAGGCTTGGGCGCGCTGGTTGGCCAAATTCAGTATCGGCAGCATGGTAATGTCGAGATGGAAGCGGCGCACGCCTAAAACGATAATGCGGGCGGCAAACCAGTCGGCTTCTTCGGTAAACACGTTCGGGCTGGTTGTATCGAAGCTGTGGCGCATGGCGGCAATCAGCGTGGCAACGGCACGGATTTGCGGCAGCATGGCTTCGCTCACCAGCGCGGTATCGCCTGTTTCGGGCAGTTGTGCCGCAAACAGGTCGGGGCGGTGGGTGTTGCTGTCTACAATGATATTGCAGCGATGCAGCGGTGCCGGTGCGGTTTGGTTTTGTGTGTTTAACATAACGGCGGCTTTCATTTTTATCTGCTCCTTTGGAACCGGCGGCAAATAAAAAGGCCGCCTGTGTGAATTCGGGCGGCTCTGTTTCGCGTTTGCTTAAGGTTTATCTGCATTTCAGACAAGCGCAAAAAAGTACCGCACTGTTGTGTGGTACCAATAAAAATAAGCAAAGGGGCGAATGTTTAATGTGTTCATGTGTAGCAGGTTAAAACATAGTATTGGGAATTGTCAACAAGCGTATGGGGAGGGAATGCTTTGATTTATTGTAGTTTGTTGTAATAAAAAGATTTATTTTTCTCCCCATTTGGTCATTAAGGTGTGCGGAATGCGTAATTGGTCGAGAATGCGGGCAACGACGAAATCGGTTAAATCGTTGATATTTTGCGGGTGATGGTAAAAACCGGGTGCGGGCGGCAGGATAACCGCTCCGAGTTGCGAAAGTTTCAGCAGGTTTTCCAGATGCAGTGATGAAAGCGGCGTTTCGCGCGGCACGAGTATCAGCGGGCGGCGTTCTTTCAGGCACACATCGGCGGCACGCTCGATAAGGTGGTCTGAAGTGCCGTGCGCCACTGCCGCCACCACGCCCATGCTGGCGGGGCAGATAATCATGGCATCAGCGGGATTGGTGCCGGAGGCGGGCGGGGCAAACCATTCGTCTTTGCCGAATACGCGCAGTTGCCCTGCGGGCGCATTGAATTTTTCGCACAAAAACGCTTGGCAGGCGGCAGGGTCGGAAGGAAGGGAAAGGTTCATTTCCTGCCGGGCCACCACTTGCGCGGCCTGCGAATACAGCAGCCAAACGGTTTTTCCGCTGTGCAGCAGGCATTCCAGCAGCCGGATACCGTAAGGCATGCCCGACGCGCCGGTGAAGGCGAGGGTAACGGTTTGAATCGGATGTGTTTGCGGGTTCATATAGGCATTCGGTTAATAAAAACAGCGGGGTGCAAACGGCTGGACGGGCAGCGGCGTGAGGCCGTCTGAACGGAGCGGATTATACGTCGGCACTACGTTCGATTTCTACGCCGACTTCGCGCACGTCGGGCAAGATGCCGGGTTTGACGATGCGCACGCGTATCCATTGTGCGCCGAAATCTTGCAATACCAGTTCGGCCACATGTTCGGCCAAGGCTTCCAGCAGCAGGAATTGCTGGTTTTTCAAGCTGCTGCGTACGGCATCGCATACGTCGGCGTAGTGGATGGTGTCGTTGATGTCGTCGGAAACGGCGGTTTTTTCGGGAATGCCGATAGCCAAATCCAGCACCAGCGTCTGCATTTGTTCGCGTTCCCAATCGTATACGCCGATCAATGTTTCGGCTTTCATGCCGTTCAAAAAGATTTTGTCCATTTTGTATTGCGCCGTTTTCACGTTAAAATTACGCTTTCATTCTAAAACAAAAGTAACGGTAATGTTTAATTTATTGGCGGTTATCATTTCTTATTTGATCGGTTCGCTTTCCTTTGCGGTGATCGTGTCGAAATGTTACGGCATGGCCGATCCGCGGTCTTACGGTTCGGGCAATCCGGGGGCGACCAACGTATTGCGCAGCGGCAAGAAAAAAGCGGCTGCGTTAACGCTGCTCGGCGATGCCTTGAAAGGGTTGGCCGCCGTATTGTTGGCCTTGTGGGTGCAGGAGCCGCTCGGTTTGGATAACAGCACCATTGCGCTGGTGGCCGTGGCCGCGTTGGTGGGGCATATGTGGCCGGTGTTTTTCGGCTTTAAAGGCGGCAAAGGCGTGGCGACGGCTTTGGGCGTGCTGCTGGCTTTATCGTGGCCGACCGCTTTGGTTTGCGCAGCGGTGTGGCTGGTGATGGCGTTCGGATTCAAAGTGTCTTCGCTGGCGGCGTTGACGGCAACCGTTCTCAGCCCGATTGCCGCTTACTTTCTGATGCCTTACGGTTCGTGGGTGTGGGCGACGGCGGTAATTGCTTTGTTGGTGCTTTACCGGCATAAAAGCAATATCCAAAATCTGCTCAGCGGCAAAGAAAGCAAAATCGGCGACAAAGCGGAATAGCAAAATAGTGGAAAAACGGAACAGGCAGCTTAGGCTGCCTGTTGGCTTTTATGGCAAAATATAACGTGTAAATCCGATTTTTTTGCCATATGACAGGAATGCCATCATGCGAATTTCTTTTTCAGACGGCCTGAAAAAATGTTGTGTGCTATCGGCGGCGTTGCTGCTGTCGGCGTGTGCGCTGGTGCGTTATCCGCCCGTGGCCACCATCAGCCGGGTCGATACCGAAAAAGGCTACCGTCTGCAACATGCTTTGGAGCGGCAGGAAGGCGACGATACGTTTATCGTGCTGATGCTTTCCGGCGGCGGCACGCGGGCGGCGGCTTTGGGTTACGGCGTTCTAGAAGAGCTGGATAAGCAGAAAGTTTATATCGGCGGCAAACCGACCAAACTGAGCGAAAGCATCGACCTGACTTACGGCGTATCCGGCGGCTCGGTGCTGGCGGCGTATTTTTCGCTGCACGGCAGCAATACGATTCCTGCATTCGAGCGGCGTTTCTTAAAGCAGAACTTCCAACGCCAGTTTGCCAAACAAGTGTTTTCGACGGCCAATCTGCCGCGGTTGACCTCGCCGGAATTCGGGCGCGGCGATTTGTTGCAGGAGCAGTTTGAAGCGGCGCTATTTCGCAATGCCACTTTCGGCGATTTAGAAAAACGCCGCAAAGGGCCTTTCGCCGTGATTACCGCCACCGATATGTCGCTCGGCAACCGTTTGGATTTCACGCAGGAATATTTCGATGCGATGTGCCTGAACCTTTCCGACCTGCCCCTTGCGCGGGCGGTGGCGGCATCCAGCGCGGTGCCGCTGGTGTTCAGCCCCATCACGCTCAACAATAACGGCGGCAACTGCGGTTATACTTTGCCGCCGCGTTTGGAAAAAGCGGTGGAAAGGGACAGCGGCAAGCTGCAACGCCATACCCGCAAAGAGTTTAAAGAAAATCTCAAACAATACGAAGACAGCAAAGCGCGCCCGTATATCCACCTGATCGACGGCGGCCTTACCGACAACCTCGGTTTGCGCAGTTTGCTCGATGTTACCGAAATTTATCCGAAAAACGTGCTTTACCGGCAGTTTATCGAAGGCAAAGTCAACAAAATCATCGTGATCAACGTTAACGCGCAAAACCAGATGAGCACGGCCATCGACAAAACCGCCGCCGTGCCGGGTTTTTACGATGTGTTGAACGCCATTATCAATATTCCCATCGACCAGTATTCGCAAGAATCGTTGCGCCGTTTCCGCGCGTTTACCGACCAATGGAACGAAGCGGCCGCCGCAGGCTCCGGCGGGCGCAAAGTCAGCATGTATTTCGTGAGCCTGAACCTGCGCGATTTGCCGGAATCGCAGTTGCGTAAGAACGTGTTGAACATTTCCACCAGTTTTTACCTGCCGCCCAACGACATCAACGATTTGAAAACCGCCGCGCGGGTGTTGATGGCGCAGTCGCCCGAATACAAGCGGCTGCTGGATGATTTGTCCGCCGAACCGGTGCAGACTCCCGCAGCGGTTCACAAGCCCGTTTGGTTTGTCGGCGACGGGCCGCAACTGCCGGTGAAAGAGCCGCAGAATTATGATGCGGCTTTGTTTGGCGGCAGTTAGATTGCTGTGCGGTTGGATGCGGATATTCGTGTGGAGGCCGTCTGAAAAACGCTTTTTCAGACGGCCTCTTTGTTATTGTTGTTGCTGCGGTTCGGGTGGCGAGGGCGCGGTGCGGACGGCCCTCGCTTCAGCCTTCTCGCACGGAATAGCAGACGGATGGTTGCCGGTTCGGGCGGGGAAAGGCGCGGCATGTGGCGTTAAGTGCGGATATTTGCATAGAGGCCGTCTGAAAAGAGTGTTTTCAGACGGCCTCTGGTAATTATTAGCGATGCGGTTCAGATAAGCATACGGGAAGAGGCGGGCGGCTTGCCGGTTATTTATGCAGGCCGCACTCTTTGCTGTCTTTGTTTTCCCACCACCAACGCCCGGCGCGGATGTTTTCGCCGAGTTTTACCGGTCGGGTGCACGGTTCGCAGCCTATGCTGGGATAGCCTTGCCGGTATAGGGCGTTGAGCGGTACGCCGTATCGGTGCGCGTATGCCCATACGTCGGTTTCTTCCCAATCGAAAATCGGGTTGAACTTGGCGATGTTGCGGGCGGCGTCGCGTTCTTCAAATTCCAAGCCGCTGCGGGTGTCGGACTGGCTGCGCCGCTGTCCGGTCAGCCATGCCGGTGCGCGGGATAGGGCACGGTTGAGCGGTTCGATTTTGCGGATGTGGCAGCATCGGCGGCGCAGCTCCACGCTTTCATACATGGCCGTGCCGCCGAATTGCCGTTCGAAGTCGGCGGCGGCTTCGGGGGCGGGGCGGTACACTTCGATTTCAAACGGGTAGCGGGCATTGGTTTCCGCAATCAATGCAACGGTTTCGGCGTTCAGTTTGCCGGTATCGAGGGTGATGATGCGCAGCGGCAGTTTCAGACGGCCTATCCGGTCGGCGACAACCATGTCTTCCACCGCCAAGCTGGAGGCGAAAACGGCATGCGGATAGCGGTCGGCGATGTGTTGCAGGCGTTGGTTTAGCGCGGTTTCCAGTGTTTTCAGACGGCCCGAACCGGCTGCGGCGGCAGGGGGAATCTGCCAGAGTTTGGGGGCGTATAACGACATGGCGGAGGTTCCTCGGGGTGGGTTTGCCGTATTTTCCGCCGTCCGCCGCGGTTGCGGAAAGAATGGTTTTTTATTTGGTTATAACCAAAATACGGAGAGGCCGTCTGAAAACTTTTTTCAGACGGCCTCGGAGGTCGGGCGAAAGGTTAATCCGCTTTGCCTTTGCGCAGCGTTTCCAGTTCGTCCAGCAGTTGCAGAATCAGTGCGGTAGCAGGCACGCTGGCTTCGAAATCGCGGCTGATGCGGCGGGCACGGCGGATGCGGGCAAGTTGGAAGCCGCTGAAGCTGGCTTGTTGCGGGCTGCCGCTCACGGAGATGATTTCTTCTTCAATCACGCTTACCACCCAATCGGCATCGTTGCCGCAGGCATCTACGATTTCGTTGAAAGTCAGTTGTACGTCTTGATCTTGGTTCATGGCTTATCCTTTCGCGCCGTAGTGTTCGGCCAGTTGCTGCCATGCGGCTTTGTCGGCTTCGCTGTCGGCGCGCGGCAGAACGATATTGATGGTCAGATACAGGTCGCCGGCTTCTTTGGCGGGAATGCCTTTACCTTTCAGGCGCAGGTTTTGACCGGTGCGGCTGTTGGCGGGAATGTTGACGTTCAGACGGCCTGCGGGGGTGTCGGCTTCGATTTTGCCGCCGACGGCTGCCGTCCACGGCATCACGTCGATGCGCCGGTAAACGTCTTTGCAGTTTTTCACATACAGGGCGTCGGATTCGCGGAAGCGCACTTTCAAATATAAATCGCCGTTGCCGCCGCCGTTCAATCCGGGCAGCCCTTGCCCGCGCAGGCGGATTTGCTGGCCTTCGCCGATGCCTTTGGGGATTTTGACGTGCAGGGTTTTGCGTTCGTAAGCCGTTCGGCCGTCGGCGGTAAGGGTGGGCATGTCGATGCTGAGGCTGCGTTCGCCGCCTTGATAGGCGGCAGCAATGTCGATGCTCAATTCGGCGTGTTGGTCTTCGCCGCGTATCGGGCCTGCGGAGCGGGATGCGCGGTTTTGCCGGGCGTGTCCGAAAGCGGAGAAAATGTCGTCGAAACGGAAATCGCCGCTGCCGAAAGGCTGGCCGTCGCCGAAACGGTTGTCGTCGAAGCTGTAATAGCGGTAGCCGCCCTGAGCGGGATCGAAGCCTTCGAAACCGTAGAAGCCCGATGCGCCGCCGTCATACTGTTGCCGTTTGAACGGGTTGGCGAGCATTTCGTCGTATTCGGCGCGTTTTTCAGGGTCTTTCAAGGTGTTGTAGGCCAGATTGATTTCGCTGGTTTTTTTGTCTGCGTCGGGGTCTTTGCTTATGTCGGGGTGGTATTTCCGCACCAGTTTGCGGTAGGCTTTTTTGATGTCGTCGGCACCGGCATCTTTCGAGAGGCCGAGCACCTCGTAATAGTTTTTTTCGGTTGCCATATTTGCTTTCCGTTGTCGGTTTGTGAGTGGGTCGGATGTTTGTCGCTACGGGAAAATATCCGGTTGCCGCTGCGGATACGGATATTTTCGAGGTAATGGCGCAAACGGATAAATCAAGAGTCAAATCAAGGCTTTCGTTGGAGAAAAGGCCGTCTGAAAAGTTTCAGACGGCCTTTTGCGCTGTTCGGAACAAACAATCAGATTTCAAACATACTGCCCGGTTCGCCGGCGGCCCGAATCATACCGGCGGCAACGGTGTGGTTGGTGGCTTCGTCGATGAGGATAAACGCGCCTGTGGCGGGGTTTTCGGCATAAGTGGTGGCACTCAGCGGCTGCTGCGTTTTCAGGCTGACGCTGCCGATGTCGTTAAGGTTGAGTTCGGTGGCGGACTGCACGCGGCTGAGGGTGTGTACGTCCCACACATAAGCGATGCCGCTCACTTTCACCGCGGTGGTTTGCGTGCCTTGTTTCAACAGGTATTTGCGGCGCAGGTTGAGCGGCGTTTCGTCGAACCAGCATAAGGCCGTCTGAAAATCGCGGCCCGGCACGATGCCGCTGTTTACCGCCACAATGCTGTCGCCGCGGGAAATGTCGATGTCGCTGTCTAAAGTAATCGTCAGCACGTCGCCTGCTTGGGCGGAATCGGTTTTGCCACCCGCATGGTAAATGCCGTTGATTTTGGCGGTTTTGCCGCCGGGCAGCACTTTGATTTCGTCGCCCGTTTTCAGACGGCCTGCTTCCAAACGGCCTTGGTAGCCGCGGAAATCGTCGCTGCTGCTGCCGTCTTGACGGGCGACGCGTTGCACGGGGAAATGGGCGGGCAGGTCGTGCGCATGGTTGCGGGAAACGGGCAGGGATTCGAGCAGCGGCAGCAGCGGCAGGCCGTCATACCATGGCGTGTTGTCGCTGCGGCGGACGATATTGTCGCCGTTCAGCGCGCTGATGGGGAGAAAATGGATTTGTGCGGCCAAGCCGATTTGTGCGGCCAGTTTTTGATACGCTTCGATGATTGCCCGATATTTTGCGGCATCGAAACCGAGCAGGTCGAGCTTGTTTACCGCCACGATAATATGCGGCGTGCCCAAAAGTTTTAACACGGCGCTGTGGCGTTTGGTTTGCGGCAGCAGCACCGGTTCGCTTCCGCCGAAGTCGACGCGGGTGGCATCCACCAGCACAATTGCGGCATCGGCGGTAGACGCGCCGGTTACCATGTTGCGGGTGTATTGCTCGTGCCCCGGGGTGTCGGCAATGATGAATTTGCGTTTAGGGGTGGCGAAATAACGGTAAGCCACGTCGATGGTGATTCCTTGTTCGCGTTCGGCGGCAAGGCCGTCGGTAAGACTTGCGAAGTCGGGCGTTTGCCCGTTTTGCGCGGCATGGTCGAGTTTGGCAAGCTGGTCGGTAAGCAGGGTTTTGCTGTCGTACAACAGGCGGCCGATTAAGGTGGACTTGCCGTCGTCAACGCTGCCGGCGGTGATGAAACGGAGAAGGGGGGCGGTGGTTGCATTCATTGGAGTATCCTTTTTTCAGACGGCCGGAGAAGGCTCGTTGATGGCGGATACTGTAAACAGGCCGTCTGAAAAAGGGAAAGAATGGTTGGTTTTAATTTAAGATGATTTTGTTATATGAATTTGTTTTGTAAGGAAGGTTATCTTTGACTAATAGCAAAAAACAGTTCTTATTTTTGTAAAGACGGCAACGGGCGGGGTATGATGCCCACTATCCGTTTAACAGGCCTTAACGTTTGCTAACCGGATGGATTTTGATTTCGGATTATGCGTTTCACATCTGATATTGAGTTGCTAAGAGATTGTTTCATATTCTAATTTTAATATTCCAAAGGAAGGAAGTTGTCATGGCTGCGAAACTGTCTGTGTTAACCGTTTCTTTAATCAGCGTATTCCCGTTGCTGGCGGCGGAACAAGCATTGGCCAATAACCAATTCGGCGATTACGGTAAAGAAACATTATCTACTTTAATCAACCAACATGCAGGCCGATACTCGGGAACCGACAAAGAATTGAAATCCGGCGATTACATGAAAGAGCGGATGACTTTCAGCGGATATAATGGCGCACCGCACAAACAGCAATTCACTTTCAAAGCAGGCCGCGGCGTGCTTACCGGCCAAAACGTAACCAGCAATAACATCGTGGTTACCAAACAAGGTTCCGGCAATACGGGCAAAACCCTTTATATCGGCGCGCACTACGATACCGCAGCCACCGATAAAAGCAACGACCGCTCCAAACTGCAAGGCTTGGACGATAACTCTTCCGGCGCGGCCGTTTTAACCGAGCTGGTACGGAATCTCAGCGGTGTCGATACCGAGCACAACCTTACCTTTATCGGCTTCGGCGCGGAAGAATACGGATTGATCGGCTCGAAACACTTCGTCAGCCAAATGACTGATCAAGAAAAGAAAAACGCCATCGGTATGATTAACCTTGACAGCCTGATTACCGGCGACAAAATGTATGCCAACTCAGGCGACAGAGCTTACGACAAAGCCAAAAAAATGCCGGTTAAAAAATATGCCGAGCTGAGGGAGCATGCCTTGCGCATCGCCAAAGAGCTGGGCATAGATTTGCAGATTAACAAAGGCGACAAAAATGTTCCCGGCACCAAAGAACCCTACAAACCTTACGGTGTAGGCTGTTGCAGCGACCAAGAATCTTTCGACAAAGCGGATATTCCCGTTTTGGCTTTTGAAGCGACCAACTGGGACATCGGCGATTTCGACGGCTATACCCAAACCGAAAATCCGAAAGTGGAAGGCGGCCAAACGTGGCACGACCAGAAAAAAGACAGCTACGAATACCTCACCAATGCGTTCGGCAAAGAGAGAATCGACCAACGCATGCGTGATTTTTCCAAAATCATTTCCCGTTTGATTGTCGAGCAAACCAATGCCGACATCATCCAATCGATGAAAACGGCAGCAGCGGATCAAAACAGAATCAGCAACCATCTGAAAGGCTCCATCAAACAAGATACCGATGCCATCAAATACCATGCGGACAACCTTGCCCTCAGCCCTGCAGCCGCCGAGCGCGGTGCGAATTTCTGGGTAGACGGCAATTACCGCTATAACGATACGCACGAAAACGAAGGCAACAACAACGTACAGCTCGGCCTTTACGGAGAATTCGCCATACAACCCAAATGGGCGGTCGGTGCAGGGTTGAGCCTGAAACACAGCCGCAATAACGACTTCATCGACAAAGACAATGCCTACGGTGTGAACGCATATTCCATCTACGGCGGCCACGATTCTCCGTTGTGGAACGTATCCGTTATCGGCTTGCACAAACACAAATTGGATTTGGAGCGTGAAGTAAAAGTGGGCGGAGGCAACACCCCCATCATCGTTCACAACAACGAAGCGGGCAAAACCAACGCCACCGTGTTCAGCTTGAGCAACGAATTGGGCTACAACTTTATCCACCAGCCCAAAACCAAGCACGGCGCTTATTTCGGCCTGAACTACAACCGCGCGGTGATTAATGCTTACGACAGCGGCAAAAACACTTCGAGAACGGCCCTTCACATTGATAAAACCAAAGACGACCAACTGGATTCGGAACTTGGCTATCAAATCAAGCACCAATTTACCGTTGCCAACAGACCCGTCGAATTGAAATCGCGCTTGGCTTATGTGCACGAATTCAATAACAAAGGCATCGAAAGCGTTACCGCCAAATCATTTGCCGACGGCAAAGTAAGAGAAGGCCGCTATAAAGCCGATAACGACAAAGACTACGGTAAATTCCGCATCGGCGTGAACAGTGCCCTAACCGAAAAACTGCATGCCTATCTGCACGCGGATACCACGTTTGCCAAGAAAGACAACGACCGTTCCGTACAAGTGGGCGTGCAATATAAATTCTGATTGAAAGCAATAAATACCGGTCATATTCTCACCGGCAGACGGCTGTTTCGTCTGCCGGTTTTTGATTGCGCCCTCCGGCAA
Source organism: Neisseria sp. MVDL19-042950 (assembly GCF_030504625.1). GTDB lineage: Bacteria > Pseudomonadota > Gammaproteobacteria > Burkholderiales > Neisseriaceae > Neisseria. Next base: position 31,950 of record NZ_JAUKWH010000017.1, read on the forward strand.
CACTTTAAATTTCAAAACAGCAGGTTTAAACTTCACAACCCGCAAATTTCAAAAACAAAGGAAAAATTATGAATTGGAAAACCCTGTTTGCCGCCGCCTGCCTGACCGTGCTTGGCGGTTGCGCCGCTTCTTCCGAACCGGCCCCCGATCTGAAAAGAGTATGGATGCTCGACGAATGGCCCGGCTTCAGCCGCGAACAACTCCATCAGACCAAAGCCGAAATGAATTTCACCGCCTTGCCGCACGTATCCGCCTACATGGGCTGCAACCGCATGATGTTTGAAGCCGATGTAGCAGGCGCTTCCCCGACGGAAGGAAAATTGGCAATCGGTGTCGTTGCCTCCACCCGGAAGCTCTGTGCCGACGGCATGGCTTTGGAACAAGACTTCGGCAACCGTATCGGCAGCTTTACCCGCTATCGGATAGAAGGCCACCGCCTGATTTTGGAAAACGAGCAAGGCCAAACCGCTCGGTTTGTGGCTCAGGATTGGGATTGAGTATTTGGGATTCGGGTTAACGGTTATTTCGAAATGTAAGAGGCCGTCTGAAAAAAGTTTTCAGACGGCCTCAGTGTTATAGACAGGCAAGTTGGTAGGGCGGGCATCCCTGCCCGCCGTGCACTTGTATGAGCTTATTACCACTTGCCATCTTGAGTTTTTGCTCTGCCGAG
>NZ_JAUKWH010000018.1 GCF_030504625.1 Neisseria sp. MVDL19-042950
CAATATCACTTGATGCCGTCTGAAATAAAATGCCATGCCAACCGGAAACGCGTAAAGCGGGCACGATTAACCGAATACCGCCCTCAAGGCCAAGAAACAGCCGACAGATAAAACCGCCGCCGCCGGCAAGGTGATTACCCATGCCAAACCGATTGGTTTCATCAGCGCCCAGTTCGCATTGCGGTTCACCAAGCCGATGCCCAACACCGCACCCACCAAAATATGGGTACTGGATACCGGTAACCCCATCAAAGAAGCCATCATCACCACCGAAGCGGCGGCAAGTTCGGCGGTAAAACCGGAAGAAGGATGCATTTCCGCCAAGCTTGTGCCTACCGTTTGAATCACTTCTTTACCGATAAACCACAAGCCGACTACCAACGCGATGCCGAAAGTGAGCATCGCCACGGGCGGCACGGGAGCCTGAGCGCCGATATCGTTAGTGCGCAGCACATCCATAATGGCGGCGAACGGGCCGATGGCATTGGCGATATCGTTCGCTCCATGGCTGAACGCAAAACCGGCGGCCGTGAATACCTGCATCCAACTGAACATCAAAAACGTCGATTTGCCCAAATCTTTACGCTTGAGTGTTTTGGCATAAATAAAGGTTGCCATCCAAATGGCGGCACCGATCATAAAAATGGTTAAGAAGCTGCCGACGTTGGTCATGCCCAATTCCAGATTTTTCAACCCTTTGAAAATAAGCATGGCCGCAATCATCATACCGCCGGCGGAAGCAATCAGCGGCACCCACGAATGAAGGGCTTTATAAGCATCGATATTATGCTTGCGGTTATCTATGTCATACAGCCCTCTGTAATAAGAAGACTCCAACTCGCTGGGATCAAAATCGCCTTCGCCGTAAATCTGCGCATCGCGTGCCATCGCAGAAGCGCATTCGATTTTTTCAGATTCATCAAGGCTTTCAAAATACAGGCGGTGCTGTTCTTTATAAGTTTTTTTCTCCTGCTTGATTCTTTTCAAACGCTCTTCGGCATCGGTGTTGTAATCCAAAACATGCCTTTTGATTTGCGAAAACAAAAGATAAGAAACCAAACCGCCCAGCACGGGGGAAAGCACCCATGAAACAGCAATTTCCGCTACATTTTTCCATTGAACCAACGCAAACGTGTCGTCGTTGCCGCTAACAAAGCCCAAACACAACGCGCTGCCGACAATACCGCCGATAATGGCATGCGTGGTAGAAACCGGCAGCCCTTTCCTACTGGCAAACAGCAGCCATAAAGCCGCCGCCAGCAAAGCAGACATCATAATATACACAAACTGCATCGGCTCGGGCTCCATGCCGTTAAGGTCGATAATCCCTTTACGGATGGTATCGGTTACCTGCCCGCCCGCAATTACCGCACCGCTTACCTCGAAAATAGCGGCAATCAACAGAGCCTGCGGAATGGTAAGCGTACCGGCTCCCACACTGGTGCCGAAGGAGTTGGCCACATCGTTGCCGCCGATATTGAATGCCATAAACACGCCGAACAATGTAGCCAGCAGGAACAAAACGACATGATTGTGCTGAGTATAGCCGAGGCCCCACACAATAAAATAACCGACCATGCCGATGAGCAAAGCAGTAAAAATAAAATTGATTTTCTGTATACTTGAGCTTGTCGGGGTTTGAGCCATGCTTTTTTCCTTAAACACAAAACACGAGAAGTGCGGTTGCAGATACCATATACTTTATTACAGAATGATGACAGGAATGTGACAATTTTGAATATTATAAAATCAAAGGCCGTCTGAAAGGAATTTATGAGTATGTTTTTCAAGCCTATTTACGCACCATTAAGATTTTACGCCGTCGTTCCCACCGCCGAATGGGTAGAACGGATGGTAAAAGCCGGTGCCGATACCGTGCAACTGCGAAACAAAGAACTGCACGGCGACAATCTGAAAAAAGAAATCGAGCGCAGCGTTGCCACCTGCAAAGGCACGTCAACCCGGCTTTTCATCAACGATTACTGGCAAGAGGCCATAGCAGCCGGAGCATACGGCGTACATTTGGGCCAAGAAGATATGAATGAAGCCGATCTCGCAGCCATTGCCGACGCAGGCTTACGCTTAGGATTGAGCACACACTCCGTCGCCGAGTTAGACAGAGCCTTATCCGTACGCCCCAGCTATGTCGCCAGCGGTGCCATTTTCCCGACCACAACCAAAAAAATGCCGACCGCACCCCAAGGGTTGGATAACTTGCGCCATTACGTAGCGCAGGCAGGCGATACGCCTGTTGTGGCCATCGGAGGCATTAATCTGCAAAACGCCAAAGAAGTTTTGGCAACCGGCGTATCTTCCCTGGCGGTGGTACGCGCCGTAACCGAAGCCGATAATCCCGAAGCAGTGGTAAAAGCTTTTCAATCGTTATGGGATAATTGAATCCGAAACCGGCCTTCAAAATTACCGCGCTGCCTTTGTTTAAGAAAGCCTTCAACAATACAGGTTTTTTCTACGCCGCCCCAAACTAGCGCAAATGCGTCATCAAATGCACACGAACCAAATGAACCGCCTTATGTAACGAAAGACGGCATATGGGGATTTCACCAAAGCCTCACGCTTCAAATACCGGCAAATCAAATCAGCTATATACGCCCGCTGCAAATTGATTAAAAAGTTTTCAGACGGCCTTGAGGCCGTCTGAAAACTTCAACCATGCAAACGCTTTATCGCAGCATCGCCCGATTAACGGTAACGGATGCCTGTTTCAGCCGTGCTGACGCACGTACCGGCTTCTCCCCGAACAATCGCTTCGATGTCTGCCAACGCGCCGATAACAGCCGTTTTACCGGTATTTTCAGCAAACTCGCATGCCGCTTGGATTTTCGGCCCCATCGAACCGGCCGGGAAAGACAAATCGCGCAATGCTTGCGGATGAGCGGCCGCAATTGCTTTTTCGTCTTCTTTGCCCCAGTTGACGTAAGTCGCATCGACATCGGTGGCAATAACCAGCAAATCGGCATTCAACTGCTCGGCCAACAATGCCGAACACAAGTCTTTGTCGATAACCGCTTCCACACCGGTCAGTTTTCCGTCTTTATCGAAGAACGTGGGAATACCGCCGCCACCAGCACAAACAACCACAGTACCTTGTTGCAGCAACCATTTAACCGGACGTATTTCAAAAATACGTTTCGGGCGCGGGCTGGCTACCACACGACGGTATTTATCGCCGTCTTGAGCGATGCTCCAACCTTTGGAGGCAGCCAATTTTTCCGCTTCTTCACGGCTGTAAACGGGGCCGATGGGTTTGGTGGGATTTTGGAAAGCCGGGTCGTTTTTATCGACTTCGACTTGAGTCAGAAGTGTGGCAAACGGCACGTCCTCCGGCAGCAGATTGCCCATTTCCTGCTCAATCATGTAACCGATCATACCCTCGGTTTGGGCACCCAGTACATCGAGCGGATAAGTTTCCACTTCAGGATAAGCCGCACCCTGCAAAGCCAGCAAACCCACTTGGGGGCCGTTACCGTGGGCGATAACCAACTCGTTTCCCGGTTGAACTTTGGCAATCTGTGTAGCGGCCAAACGCACGTTTGCACGTTGGTTTTCGGCAGTCATCGCTTCGCCGCGTTTCAATAAGGCATTGCCACCCAAAGCAATCACGATACGCATTTCATGCTCCTCGCTGTATATTCAAAAATAAATTTCACAAATTATTTGAAAATCAGGACAGGCCTGACGGCCTGCCCTGATCGGCTATATACTTACAATCCGCCCAAAGACGATACCAAAACTGCTTTAATGGTATGCATACGGTTTTCGGCTTGGTCGAAGGCGATATTGTATGGAGATTCGAACACATCTTCGGTAACTTCGATACCGTTAGCCAAATGCGGATATTTTTCGGCAATTTGTTTACCAACTTTGGTATCGCTGTTATGGAAAGACGGTAAGCAGTGCATGAATTTAACGCGGGGATTGCCGCTTGCTTCCATCAGGGCCGTATTCACTTGGTAAGGCAGCAACATGTCGATACGTTGTCCCCATGCTTCGATGGGTTCGCCCATAGATACCCATACGTCGGTATGGATGAAGTCCACACCTTTCACAGCTTCTTTCGGGTCTTCGGTCAGCATGATGCGTGCGCCGCTTTCTTTGGCAAACTCACGGCATTTTTCAACCAGCTCTTCACTCGGCCATAAGGCTTTAGGTGCGGCAATGCGTACATCCATACCCAGTTTGGCACCTACCAGCAAGAGAGAGTTCCCCATATTGTTGCGGGCATCCCCCAAATAAACGTAGCTGATTTCGTGCAGCGGCTTATCGCTGTTTTCTTGCATGGTCATCACGTCGGCCAGCATTTGGGTGGGGTGATATTCGTCGGTCAAGCCGTTAAACACCGGAACGCCGGCGTAGTCAGCCAATTCCTGTACGATTTTTTGGCTGAAACCGCGGTATTCGATACCGTCATACATACGACCGAGCACGCGGGCGGTGTCTTTCATGGTTTCTTTATGACCGATTTGGGATGAAGTCGGATCGATGTAAGTAACATTGGCACCTTGGTCGTAAGCAGCTACTTCGAAAGCACAACGGGTACGGGTGGAAGTTTTTTCAAAAATCAGAGCGATATTTTTTCCAAGCAACGTTTTTTGCTCGGTGCCGTTGTATTTCGCACGTTTCAAATCGCGCGCCAAATCCAACAGGAAACGTAATTCTTTTTCGCTGTGGTTAACCAAACTCAACAGATGACGATTATTCAAGTTAAATGACATAGTAACTCTCCTTCTTTAATTTAAAGGGCTGCCAGAAAACCGATAAGCAGCATTCCAAGCAGCTCCGAACTTAACAATGTAAACCGATTGATTAATAATCCACAGCATCACGAATAATCGGGCAAGTCATACAGCGACCACCACCACGGCCTCTACCCAGCTCGGCAGAATTGATAGTAATCACTTCCACACCGGCTTTACGCAATAAGGTATTGGTATAAGTATTGCGGTCGTAGCCGACTACTACTCCCGGTTCCAAAGCGACAACGTTATTACCGTCGTCCCATTGTTCCCGCTCGGCCGCATAATCGTCGCCGCCGGTTCTTACTATACGCAGTTCTTTAAGTCCCAGAGCCTCAGCCACTACGTCAACAAATGCTTTTGATTCTTTGCGCACATCCAGTCCGCCCGGTTTGCCTTCATCGGGGCGCAAGCTGAACGCTGTAATGTTATCAACCACTTCCGGGAAGATATTAACCAGATCGCGATCGCAGAAAGTAAATACGGTATCCAAGTGCATGGCCGAACGGATTTTCGGCAGAGCCGCAATAATCACGCGTTCGGCAGCCCCTTCTGCGAACAGCTGTTTAGACAGTTGGGTAACGCCTTCCAACGAAGTACGTTCACCCATACCGATCAACACGATGCCTTTGCCGATAGGGAACACGTCTCCGCCTTCCAATGTGGCTTTACCATAATTTTGATCGGGATCGCCCCACCAAACTTTGAATTCTTCTTCGGCAAACAAAGGATGGAATTTATAAATGGCCGAAGTCAATAAAGTTTCTTGACGGCGTGCCGGCCAATACATCGGATTCAGGGAAACACCGCCATAGATCCAGCAGGTATTGTCGCGGGTAAATTGTGTATTCGGCAGAGGAGGCAATACAAAACCGGCATTGCCTTGGGCGGCACGCAATAAAGCACCGACATCACCATTGATATCAGACGGCAAATCGTTAACGCTGACACCGCCAATCAAAAATTCGGCTTGTTGACGTGCGTTCAATCCTTCAAACCAAGAACGCAGTTCGTTCATGATGATTCCGCTCACGTTATTGGCGGTGATTTTACGATCCAGAATCCATTTCAACGCTTTCGGGTCGCTGATGGTTTCCGCCAACAAGTTATGCATTTCCAATACTTCGACGCCGCGTTCGCGCATTTTGGTAACAAAGTCGAAATGGTCACGTTTGGCTTGGCTAACCCACAATACATCATCAAACAGTAAATCATCACAATTGTCGGGAGTCAGGCGAGTATGAGCCACCCCCGGAGAGCACACCATCACTCGTCGCAATTTACCGACTTCTGAATGAACACCTAATTTGTTAGTGTTTTGCATGATACAACTCCTTTAATTGATAAAACACAGTTAAACGATAGAGAAGCAAACCTATAAAGTCAGGGAACCATCAGCCAACCCTGCTGCAGCCACTATGGCACCGATTACCACCACTGCAAAATAAAATTTTTCCGCATTAGTGAAAACAAGTTGTTTGTTTTCAAGCCTTGCCTTGATATAAAGGATGGCCCCGGGCGCATACAACAAGGCGGACAGCAACAAGTATTTCACACCTGCAGCATACAGAAGCCACACACTATAAGCGACTGCAATTGCACCGATTAATATATCTTTACTACGTTGAACATCATTGGCTTCATATCCCTCGCTACGTACCGCAATCATTACCGCATAAACGGTTGAGAAGAAATACGGCATCAGAATCATGGAAGTAGCCAAATACAGTAACTCCAAATAAGAGCTGCTGGAAAACAGAGTAATAATCAGGAAAACTTGAATTGAAATATTTGACACCCACAGCGCATTCGCAGGCACGCCATTTTTATTTTCTTTATGGAAGAAAGCCGGCATCGTTTTATCTTTGGATGCTGAGTAAAGAATTTCGCCACACAGCAAAGTCCAAGACAACAAGGCTCCCGCCAAAGAAATAATCAAACCGATGGAAATGAATGCAGCACCCCAAGAACCAACCACATGCTCCAACACATAGGCCATAGAAGGGTTTTTCAAAGCAGCCAGTTCGGGTTGGGTCATAACACCGGCAGACAACACATTAACCATTACCAACAATGAAAGCACGCCGATAAAACCCAGCACGGTCGCTTTACCCACATCCGAACGCCGCTCGGCACGGGCAGAATATACACTGGCACCTTCGATACCGATGAATACCCAAACCGTTACCAACATCATGCTCTTAACTTGGTTCATCACGCTGCCCAGTTCGACATTGCCCTGCCCCCAAAAATCGTTGGTGAAAATATCCATTTTGAAAGCAACGCCGGTTAAAGCGATAAATGTAAGCAACGGCACCACTTTGGCAACGGTAGTGATGAGGTTGATAAACGCCGCTTCTTTAATACCGCGCAACACTAAAGCATGCACACACCATAGCAGGATGGATGCTGCAATAATCGCCGCCGTAGTATTTCCTTCGCCAAAAGCAGGAAAAAAATAGCCCAACGTGCCGAACAACAATACCAAGTAACTAACGTTGCCGATCCAAGCACTGATCCAATAACCCCAAGCCGAAGAGAAGCCCAAGTAGTTGCCGAATCCTGCTTTTGCATAGGCATACACACCGTTATCCAAATCCGGCTTACGGTTGGCCAATGTTTGGAATACAAACGCCAACATCAACATACCGATGGCGGTAACCCCCCAGCCGATCAAAATGGCACCGGCCTCGGCACCGGAAGCCATATTCTGCGGGATAGAAAAAATGCCGCCTCCAACCATGGAGCCGACGACCAATGCGATCAATGAACCTAATCGTAATTTTTGTGTGCTGTCAGACATTTTGTTACTCTCCTTTTACAGAAGGTTTAAACTGATATTTCAAAAGCAATAATACTAATTTGAATACTCTAATATCATATTTCAGGTACTATTCTAGACCTAATAGAGAAATAGGCTATTGATTTTGGTCAAGGGTTAGAATTTAGTGTTTATAGGATGATAAAGCATTGGCATTAGTTCCTATAATCTTTAAAAGAATTAAAATTTTATAAAAAAACTCTTTATTTCTTCCTAAAATCATGCAGGCCGTCTGAAAAGTCTTTCAGACGGCCTGATCAAATTCACATCAACCCAATTACAATAACGCTTCCGGCGATTCCGGCAAAATCTGCCCGCCATCTACAATCAATGTTTGGCCGGTAATATAGGCAGCTTCACGGCTGGCCAGAAAACAAGCTGCGTAGCCGATGTCTTGCGGTTTACCGAGGGTATGCGTCGGGATGGCCGCCCGCATTTGTGCCAGATAAGTTTCTCCCTGCGCTTCCAACCCTTCGGTCAAAATGTTACCCGGCATCACGGCATTGATGGTAATGCCGAAACGCGCATACTCAAGTGCTGCGCTGCGCATAAACCCGAGCTGCCCTGCTTTACTGGCACCGTAATGGCTCCACCCCGGGAAACCGGTAACCGGGCCGGTAATCGACGAAGTAATCACAATCCGCCCGTAATTCTGCGGCCGCATCACATTTAAGGCGGCCTGAACGATAAAAAATGTGCCTTTCAAATTAATGCCATGGGTTTCATCCCAATCGGCTTCACTCATCTCAGCCAAGTTTTTTTGCGGGAAAATACCCGTGTTCGAGCACAAGATATCAAGTTTGCCATGCTGCTTCACCACCTGCTCTACCGCATCACGGCAACTTTGCTGCGAACGCACATCCAGATACTGATAATGCCCGCCCAATGCCACCGCCGTTTGCTCTCCATGCTCACGGTCGATATCGGCGATAACAACATTCGCTCCTGCTTTTTTCAGCACTTCGGCAATGCCTTTACCGATGCCTTTGGCACTGCCGGTGATTAACGCCGTTTGGCCGTTCAGGGAAAATAAGTTCATCGTCGTCTCCTTGCACTATAAATATTTCTCACAAAATAATCACTTTTATCTTCTAAGCACTTATCGAAAGTTTAGCACGATCATCCGCAGCCATCACGAATACCCAAGCCTCGGATAACCATATCGCCTTATTGATTAACGGCTTGTCGAAATTAACCAAACAATACGGCAACACTTCTATAGCACCATGGCGAAATCCAACCCTTATAGCAAGTGAAGGCATCACATCTTACCGACTATGATGCAAACCGATAAAACGGGCCAACCAAGCACTCGGCTTACTCCCAATAAAAAACGGAATGGCCATCACCATTCCGTTTTTAAGACGGCCTCCTCTAACACAGAGAGGCCGTCTTAAATCTTAAAGATAAACTTTACACACTTACTGTTTCCGCCACTTCGTTGTAGCTGTCGATTTCATTGAAGTTCATGTAGCGATAGATTTGTTCGCCCTGCTCGTTGATGATACCGATGTTGGCTTGGTATTCTTCAACAGTCGGGATTTTACCCAATTTCGAGCAGATCGCTGCCAACTCGGCAGAACCCAAGAACACGTTGGTGTTTTTACCCAAACGGTTCGGGAAGTTGCGGGTTGAAGTCGACATTACGGTTGCACCTTCGCGTACTTGTGCTTGGTTACCCATGCACAATGAACAACCCGGCATTTCCATACGCGCACCGGCGCGACCCAATACGCCGTAGTGGCCTTCGTTAGACAATTCTTGCGCATCCATCTTGGTCGGCGGGGCTACCCACAAGCGCACCGGAATATCGCTCTTGCCTTCCAACAGTTTGGAAGCGGCGCGGAAGTGGCCGATGTTGGTCATACAAGAACCGATAAACACTTCGTCGATTACAGTGCCTGATTTTTCAGACATGAAGCATACGTCGTCCGGATCGTTCGGGCAGGCGATAATCGGCTCTTTGATGTCGTCCATGTTGATTTCGATAACGGCCGCGTATTCGGCGTCTTTATCTGCTTCCAACAATTGCGGATCAGCCAACCATGCTTCCATAGCTTTGATGCGGCGCTCCAAAGTGCGCGGATCTTTATAGCCGTCTGCAATCATATTTTTCATCAATACGATGTTTGATTTCATGTATTCGATGATCGGCTCTTTGTTGAGCTTCACAGTACAACCTGCGGCAGAACGCTCGGCAGAAGCATCAGACAATTCAAACGCTTGCTCCACTTTCAAATCAGGCAGACCTTCGATTTCCAAAATACGGCCTGAGAAGATGTTTTTCTTACCGGCTTTGGCTACGGTCAGCAAACCTTGTTTGATGGCATACAACGGAATGGCGTTTACCAAGTCGCGCAGGGTGACGCCCGGTTGCAGTTTGCCGCTGAAGCGTACCAATACAGACTCCGGCATATCCAAAGGCATTACGCCGGTTGCCGCCGCAAACGCTACCAAGCCCGAACCTGCGGGGAAAGAGATACCCAATGGGAAACGGGTGTGTGAGTCGCCGCCGGTGCCGACAGTATCGGGCAGCAGCAAGCGGTTCAGCCATGAGTGGATCACGCCGTCGCCCGGACGCAAAGCCACACCGCCACGGGTAGAAATGAATTCAGGCAGCTCTTTATGGGTTTTCACGTCAACCGGTTTGGGATAAGCCGCGGTATGGCAGAAAGACTGCATCACCAAGTCGGCAGAGAAGCCCAAGCAGGCCAAGTCTTTCAACTCGTCGCGGGTCATCGGGCCGGTGGTGTCTTGAGAACCAACGGTAGTCATACGCGGTTCGCAGTAAGTGCCCGGGCGTACGCCTTGGCCTTCGGGCAAGCCGCAGGCACGGCCGACCATTTTTTGTGCCAAAGAGAAGCCGGCTTTGCTTTCGGCAGGTGCTTGCGGCAGGCGGAATTCGGTAGATGCGGGCAAGCCTAAAGCTTCACGGGCTTTGGCAGTCAGTCCGCGACCGATAATCAGGTTGATACGACCGCCGGCTTGTACTTCGTCCAGCAATACTTGTGATTTCAATTGGAATTCGGCCACGGTTTCGCCGTTTTTCACAATCTTGCCTTCGTAAGGCAGGATATCGACTACATCGCCCATTTTCAGTTGCGATACGTCAACCTCAATCGGCAATGCGCCTGAGTCTTCTTGAGTGTTGAAGAAAATCGGCGCGATTTTGCCGCCCAAGCATACGCCGCCGTAGCGTTTGTTCGGTACGAAAGGAATGTCCAAACCGGTATGCCAGATTACGGAGTTGGTGGCAGATTTACGGGAAGAACCGGTACCCACTACGTCGCCCACATAAGCAACGGGGTGGCCTTTGGCTTTCAATTCTTCCAGCAGTTTGATGGGGCCGACTTCACCGGGTTTGTCGGGGTTGATGCCGTCACGCGGGTTTTTCAGCATGGCTAACGCGTGCAGCGGAATGTCGGGGCGGCTCCATGCGTCGGGAGCGGGAGAGAGGTCGTCGGTATTGGTTTCGCCGTCTACTTTGAATACAGTAACGGTGATTTTTTCAGGCACTTTTTCGCGTGAAGTGAACCATTCGGCATTGGCCCAAGATTCCAATACGGCTTTGGCGTGTGCATTGCCTTTTTCGGCTTTTTCTTGAACGTCGTGGAAAGAGTCGAACATCAACAGGGTGTGTTTCAAACCTTCGGCGGCAATGGGCGCCAGTTTGTCGTTGTCGAGAAGCTCAATCAGCGGGTGGATGTTATAGCCGCCGAGCATGGTGCCCAAGAGTTCGGTTGCGTATTCGGGAGACACCAGCGGGCTGGCTGCGCTGCCTTCGGCTACGGCTGCGAGAAAAGATGCTTTGACTTTGGAGGCATCGTCCACACCGGGCGGCACACAGTTGGCGAGCAGGTCTACCAAAAACTCACCTTTGCCTGCGGGCGGGTTTTTCAGCAATTCAACCAGATCGGCGGTTTGCTGGGCGGTGAGCGGAAGGGCGGGAATGCCCAGAGCTTCGCGCTCTGTGGCGGCTTTGCGATAGGCTTCTAACATCTCTTTGTTCCTTAATGGTGGTTTTTCTTTTGTGTTTTACTACGATGTAGTACGCAGTAGTCGGTTAATCATAAACTAAATTTGTACAAATAGGAACTTCCTTTTTATGTATGCTTTACAGCCTCTATCAGGAATTTTAAGCTCCCATAAAAACCAAAAATATGCATGCAACTTAGGCATAACCAGCACAGTAAAATGTCGGCATTGCTCTCCATATAAACAAGAGAGTGAACGGCACACTGTACGAAAATATACTGCGGACTGGGTCTTTGCAAAGGTGTCGTCTATACTAAGTAGTGTTCACACTCCATGCCCATGACAAAGGCCGCCTGAAACATATTTTCAGACGGCCTCCTTTTAATATTCGGTTAAGAAAATTTCTTTCTTGTAACACAAATAGACCATATCAGCAGGATATTCAGCTGGACGAGTACGAAAGCAACAGATACTTTAAGCAGGTCTGCCAGTGTCCATGCTCCGATAATGGGATTATACAGCAAAGTCCGATGATCATTGATAATGAAATAGGCAGTTAACAACCATAACACCCACGTTGTCATGAAAATCAATAAACTTTTAGTACTAATAGTGAGGTTAACATTGCGTGCCTTGTTGATAATCATCAATTCGCGTAAATCTTGTGCTTGTTCTCTCATATATGTTTCTCCTTTCTCTACGTCATACGGCTTACTGCACGCCGCGGTCAGGGCTGATCCAAGTAGCTTTTCTCTGTTTGTCACGCAAAAGCGCTTTCGGGAAGCCATGCATCAAGGTAATGCTGTTAATCAGCCAAAAAGCATAGGGATACCAAATACAACTGATAAAATAACGCAGCAGCTTTCTTTCATAACGGCTGTCAATAAACATGCTCACGGAAAACTGCAAAATAAACATCATGAAGGTAATCAAACTCGTTACCTTGATGAGCGTGAAATCGGTATTGCCGACAACAAAATAGTCAAAAATGTGCACTATAGTAAAAGCGAACAGAGAATACGCCCAAAGCAAGGTAATGAAATATTCGAAATACAAAGGCCACAAGCGGGCATTTTTCAATTGCCACACACTTTTGAAATATTTCAAAATAACTTCCGCACCGCCCTGCGCCCAACGCAAACGTTGCCGGTATAAACCGCGAACGGTTTCGGGCATCAGCACCCAACAGAGTGCCCTTGGCTCGTAGGCAATGTTGTATCCGGCGATTTGGGTTTTCCAACTGATATCGATATCGTCGGTAATCATGTTATCGCTCCAACCACCGATGCGTCTCCACACATCTTTACGGATACACATAATCACACCCGATACGGTAAATAATGTACCCACTACGCTTTGAGATCGTTTAATCAGCCCGATAATGGAACTGAATTCCGCCACTTGGAGTTTCCCTAACACGGTACTGCGGTTGCGCACCCGCGGATTACCGGTTACCGCTCCTAAATCAGGGTTATCTTCCAAATTTTGAATCATGTACTCGATGGCGCTGTAATCAAGAATGGCATCTCCATCGATACCGACTATGTATTTACCTACCGCGTGTCGTGCGCCATTATTCATGGCGGACGCTTTGCCACCGTTCGGCTGATCGATAACAACGATTTTTTCCGCTTCCTTTGCCCACTTTTGAATAATGCTCAACGTATCGTCGGTGCTGCCGTCATTAATGAAGATCAGTTCATAGTTGGGATAAGTCAGGTTAAGTAGGTGCGGAATAGACGTATCAAGATTATCCGCCTCGTTGTAACAAGGAATCAGCACACTCACCATAGGGGCGTGTTCCTGAAACATGAATTCAGGTTCGTCGGCACGATTTTCCCAGAGCAAAAAATAAAAAATGCCGGAAATCGTCCAATATACGGCCATCACACCAGGATACAGCATGACAAATACGGCTAAATAATCGTGCCAGTCCATTTGGATTTATTTACTCTCAAACACTGTTACCAATTGTTGATATGCCTGCTTCAGTTTTTCAAACGGCCTATCCGGAGGCCGTCTGAAAAATTACTGTTGAACTGAAAATACAGGTTTAATGGCCTTTAATGCCGGTTGGTTATGGAGGAAGTTATCCGGATAATAAGCAATATTGCGTACCCCATCTTTCTTCAACGCATCAACCCAAGATACGATTTCTTTATCAGGAATAGGTTGTTTGGTATACCAGTTTCTGGTTTGCAAATCGAACACGGTTTTATCCAAAGGAACATTGCTGTTTTTCACATTCTGGGTCAATTTTGCCAGCCAACTTGCTGCATCTTTACTGGTGATCGGTTTTTCACTTTCCAGATAAGGCATAGCCATAATGGCGGTATAAGTGTAGTGATCGGCAAATTTGGGTAGGCTTTGAGCAAACCATTCTCGTGTATCCGGTTGCATAATCAGATTTGCATGCAGACTGCGAACGGTTTTCATTTCATTGGTACCGTTAAGGCTGTATTTCAGTGCAGACTTTTTAAGCAAATCCGAGTAGCGGATCAAATCATCACTTTTCTGTTTTGCCTCCCGTAACAATTGCTCTTCACTACGTTTGCCTTGAGCGATCTTCCCTTCATAATTCGTCAAGAAACCGTCGTCGTGAAAGACCATTCCGTGGAAACGGCTGCTGAAAGCCAAGTCTTCATAAATCTCGGTAACGGCACGGCGGCTTTTTTCACTGTAAGGAGAAAGGCGCAAATAATGATTTTTGCTCGGTTCACCCGTACGGCTGTCGTTAACATAGTCATAGCCTTTACCCAAATCAAACGCCATCATCGGCATCCATGCATATACTTTAACGTTTGAACGGGTAATCAACTGCCATGCCACCCGACTGAACAAGTCTGCTTTCATTTTAATATGGCGGTTAGGGAAATAAACGGCTTCGGCCACACCGTTACGGTCTTCATCTGAGAATGCCTGTAAGTAAACAGTAGTAATACCCAACTTATAAATACGCTCGATCAACTTATCATAATTACGCTCCAGTTGAGCCGGATCCGAATCGTAAAGAGAATCCAAATTAACATGTACGGCGCGCTGGTGCGGCGGTTCGAATGACGTACCGTCCAAATAGTCCTTCATCAAACCGTAGTCCGTTTCGGTATCGATCAGCGCACGCCCTACGCTTCGTTGGTCGGGTGTATTCAAAGTGTTATCGAACAAAGTAAAGTCGTTTTCCAAACCTACGCTGCGAGCAATCCTCTGGGCGGTTTGGTTAAATTGTCCGTAAGGCCATACCAATACATTGGGGCGAACTCCCGTACGCTGTTCGATCACATCTACCGAACGCTTCAAATCGGTATAAATTCGCTTCTCATACTGGGCAGGCGTTTCATAGCGGCCGTTTTTATACATCGGAAACATAGCTGCAAACTGCGAACCATACGGATTGCCCGGATTGCCGTGATGCAGGTCGTGGGTATGCGAAGCAATTTCCACTAATCCACTCTTCTGCATTTCACGCACTTGTTCCCAAGTGAGGAAAGCGGAACGGGGCAATTTTTTATTGCCGTAAGCAATCTGGCCGTTCGGCGGTATTTCCAGCCAACTGGTAACCAGTGCGAATACGGCAGGATAGTTATACGCCTTCAGCAACGGATAGATTTTGGTGTAAAAACTGATATAGCCGTCATCAAATGTAAGCAACACTGGTTTCTCAGGCAACTTTCCACGCCCATTCCGGGCATCTTCAATCTGCTTCCAACTTACCGGCGTATAACCATTGTCACGCAACCAGTTAAAATGTGCCGTCAACCGCTGCACTGTAATAGT
This sequence comes from Neisseria sp. MVDL19-042950, assembly GCF_030504625.1. Lineage (GTDB taxonomy): Bacteria > Pseudomonadota > Gammaproteobacteria > Burkholderiales > Neisseriaceae > Neisseria. Next base: position 15,325 of record NZ_JAUKWH010000018.1, read on the forward strand.
TTGAGGAAAATACTGACGCTTTAATTCACCTTTTAATTCCTTTTCCTCTTCCGTTTTAATTACCGGAGCCGTTTCATCAATAACATCGTGATAACACATCACACCATAACGTAGGTCGGCTGCATGGGAAGCACTCAGCCCCAAAGCGAAAATCAGACCGGATAACAGGCTTTTGTATTTCATAATTACTGTTCTGTATCGTTAAATTAACTGAAACAAAATGGTCATTTCAGACGGCATCCAATCTTTTGGAAAAGGCCGTCTGAAACATTTAGTGGAATTTCACATTCAGATTCACATTGCCGAAGTTTTGGTATTCCGGTTTGCCGTCATAAATGGCTTGCTGGCGGCCCAATTCATAACCCAACTTCGCCTGTTTGCCGAATTGCCAATCATGGCCGTATTTCAACATCCATGTATTTTCGGAATTTTCCCCTTCCTGCCAATACCTCCCTATACCTCCGGTAATCTTCTGATCAAGAATAGCGGCATGCACAAAAGGCATGGTATAAGAAAGGTCGAGACTGCCATTAATGCTCTTGTCGGCTTTCGGATTGTAATAATACCTACCGGCAATTTCTTTATTGCGGCTGTAATCTACCGAAAGCGAGCTACCCACTTTCCAACGGTTATGTTGAAATAAGGTACGCGTCAGCCATGTCTGGGCCGTTCGACGGGTATTACCGTCGTCAAATTTCATTACCCCCAAATTCAAACCAGCCCGGGTAACATTAGACGGTGTCAATTCGGCATTTACCGTGTATTCATTTGCATAAACATTTTGGCTCAACGCTTTGATCGGTGTATTGGCACTATTAAGTGCCGCACGTGCAGTCAGACTAAGATAATCGTTCACACGGTAATCAACGCCGGCATTTAAATAAGCTTTGTTATTCAAATGTGTACCTCGCCCTGCTTCTGCATTTAAAGTAACAGGGTAAAGACTGACTTCTGCACCTGCACCTACACGGCCCGCACGTAATACATTACCATTATTGGGATCAGTATCGAATCTTTGAACAACATAAGCTCTGTGCTCTCCTTGGCTTCTCGGGCTATACAGTTTGATTTCTTGATGCCACTCGACCTTGTCTTTCGGAGAGGTCGCTTTTAAAACATTTCCAGAGATATTTAATTGTGCAGCGCGTTCTTTATCATAAAACTTCCAAAAGTCATGGTAATTCAAATCATTACGGTCAATTTCCGACACTAAATCTTGTATTGACGACCAGTCGCCACTATTCAACAGAACAATTCCGGCTTTGTTGTTAGCCCACTTTTGATTTTCTTCTGATAAAAACTCTCTTGATTTGTCAAACCAACGTATGGCTTCGTCTTCATGGCCGTTCCATTGTGCCAACTCGCCACGCAAAACCATGGCCCACGGATCACCCGGATGTTCGGCCAGCCATTCATCCATTAGTTTTATGGCACCTTTCATGTTGCCGCTCCAAGCCTCGAGCCGCACTCTCCAGAAATGATGCTTGTCGTAATACGGGTTTCGAACGTAAACCGTGTGCGTAAAATCGCGGGCGTATTTATCGGGGTTCAGACCTTTCAGATGCTTTTTCGCTTCGGAAAAATGCAGTAAATCCGCATCGGCTTCAATCAAACCTTCGATAATCTCGGGGTCTACTTTGCCTTGCTTGGCCTTTTGTTTTGCCGCTCTGTCGGCCAAAATATTTTTTGCTTCCCTCGGGCTGCCATACATCAGCAATGCAAAAGCGTATTGTTCTTTCACGTAGTCGGGCTGATCGCCTTTCTTAACCAATGCGTGATAATCTTTGATTGCCTGTTTCTCTTTACCTACGGCAATCGCTGCCGCCATACGGTCACGCAGGGCTTGGGTGTGCAATGCACTACCCGCCGGAGCTTTATCGACAATTTCACTCAAACGCCGGTAAGCGGCATGCAATTGATCGGATGAAGTGGTGGGGCGGGCACTGCGCAGCAGCACAACCGCTTGGGTTTCTTTCAACCACAAACGGTCTTGTTCGCTGAACAGTTTCGGATACCGCTTCAGTAGGCGTTCCTGCTGCGGGAAAGCCTGCAAGCGGGCGGCTAACCGGTAAAGTTGGATCACGGCTTCATGATCGTTAGGATTGGCTTCGAGCTGCTTCTGCAAATCCGCCATACGCTCCGTGATGGATTGCGTACGCAATTTCAGATACTTTTCAGCATCTTGAATGTCTTTATCGTTTCCGAAACGACGACGGTATTCGTTAATTTGTTTTTGCGAACCGGAATAATCCGCAGCATCCACGGCAGCCAATGCGCCGCCGAGATATCCGATTTTTTTACCGGGTGCTTTGGTTTGCAACCGCTTATACAGGCTTACCGATAACGGAAACTGTTTGCTGTCTCGGGCTGCTTTGGCCAAATTTTCCAATTCGTCGTTAGAAAAATCTTCCAAACCGCATGTGGTACATACCGCCAAAGCCTCCGGGAATTTCTGCTGACGCACCAACAGTGCAATCAAATCTGCCCGCACTTTGGGATCACGGTTTTCAGCGTACAATTTTTTCAGCGCATTTACTGCTTCTGCCAGTTGCGCATCGCCGCTGCGAGCGTGGATTACCCAACGTTCTCTCTCTGCCTGAATATCTTTGGCTGCGGCAGTTAAAGGAATTGCTGCAAGGGCTACAGCAATGTAAAGTGGTATTTTTTTCATGATGCTCACTATCAATAATCGTGATCAAACAGAAAATATCTTATAAAGTGAAGATATTTAAGTGAAACAAATCAGGACGTTTTGAAATGTGTCGAAAGAAGCCGGAAATCTGGCTTAAATTTATTTCTAATCAGAGTTACGGCCAGCTTATATTAGCCAGATGAAAATTGCTGACGTTACACTCTAACGGTCGGTAAGCCAAACTAACGGAATTTGACTATGCCATTGAAATAATTTCATTAGAAGTAATAACTTAAGATAATAAAATAAGGAAATAATTATTCCACCTTTTAACTTATTAAAAAGACAAGAATTTATATTCAAAAAAACTTGCGGATTCTGCTTCCGTTGTATACCCAAAGAAAAGACGGATATCGGATAAAATAATTAATCCGACTTAAGATATTGATTAAGCATATAATTAACTTGAGCGTTGCATCCGCGCATCATATAGAGGAAACGAAACAGACTGAAAACCGATCATTCCATGAACCAAGGAGGAAAAATGAAACACTTTAGCCCTCAAAATACCATCTGTATCGTAGTGGATATTCAGGAACGCCTTACTCCGGCCCTGCACGCCGCTGAAACCATGATAGAGCGCAGCCGCGTGCTGTTGCAGGGCTTGCAGGCACTCGGCGTGCCGCTTGTTGTTACCGAACAATATCCCAAAGGGTTGGGGCCTACCGTTCAAGCCATACAACTGCTGTTAAAAGATGCGCCCGTTTTCGAGAAAACGCGGTTTTCCGCTTATATCGATGAAGTGCGGGAAGCAATCCGCGGACATCGGGCGGAAAATGTGATTTTGGTGGGTGCGGAAACACATATATGTATGCTGCAAACCGTGTTGGACTTGCGTTCAGACGGCCTCAACGTCTATGTGCCGTTCGAATGTACCACTTCACGCAATCCGGCCAATAAGGAAAATGCCTTGCTGCAAATGCGTGCGGCAGGTGCGGTGGTGTCGAATGTGGAAAGCGTGCTGTTCCAAATTCTGGGCGATGCCAAACACGAAGCGTTTAAAACGGTTTCCAAGCTGATCCAATAAGCTGCTTAAATGAGGCAATAGACAAGGCCGTCTGAAAACTTTTTCAGACGGCCTGCCGTTTCTCTATCTCTCTTTATATAAAACTTGGCTTAATCGTCTTTGCGGCGTACCAACAATACCGGCACATTGGACTTGCGGATAACGCCTTCGGCAACCGAGCCTAACAGAAGGTGCATCAAACCGGAAAAACCGTGCGTTCCCATCACGATCAGGTCGCATTTTTCCTCTGTTGCCTGCTCTACCAGCAAATCGGCAATTCTGTCGCCTGCGCTTTCCAGAATCAGCGTTTCGTGTTTTACGCCCACTTTCTTTAATTCTTCGGACGCACGTTTCAGCACTTTCACACCGGTGTTTTCAACTGCTTTACGTAAAGCTGCGGCATCGGTAAAACCGGGAGCACCCCAATCAAATTGCCCCAAGTCCACAACATGCACCGCCACCACGGTGGCATCTATCGCCTGAGCCAGACTGCATGCCTCTTTCAGAGCCTGCAAAGAAGTTTGGCTGTCGTCAACAGGAACCATAATGCGCTGATATTGATACATAACGTACCTCCTTTGTCGGTGTGGTAAACAGTTTTCCGCTTTTCAGACGGCCTGCATGGGCCGCCGCGTTTGGAAAGGAAATAATCAAGAGTCTGTATTATGTGACAACTGCTATCGGCATAAGTTGCGGCAGTATGGGATTAAATTGTTTTAAATCAAAGTTTGAGGCCGTCTGAAATCATGACTTTTCAGACGGCCTCCGTTTACCGTTTTATCCACCCCGAACCCAACGCCCAATCCATCGCACCGTAAGCACCTTTCGGACGGCGGTCGGGAATGCCCAGCGTATCGCGGTACACCACGCGGTGGCGGTCGGAATACCAATTCGGCACGATAATATATTGGTGGCGTATCACCCGATCGAGTGCGCGGGCGGACGCAACCAGCTCGCTGCGGCTGGAAAAACTTTCAAAACGTTTGAGCAGCACTTCCACAGCAGGATCGCACACTCCCGCCCAATTGCGGGCGCCGTCGGTTTTGGCGGCGGCGCAACTGAAATAGCCGAACTGCTCGTTACCCGGGCTTTCGCTGTTGGCATACACCACCACCGTAATATCGAAATCGAAGTTGTTCACCCGCTTCTGATATACGGCGGGGTCGGCAAGGCGCACGTTCATTTTCACACCGATTTTGGCCAGATCGCGCTGCCATTTCGCCACTACCCGTTCATAGGTTTTGCTCGAACTGAGAAACTCCAGCACCAACGGCTTGCCCTGCCCGTCTACCAACGCTCCGTTACGGTAACGGTAGCCCGCCTGCTCGAGCAGCGCACGGGCTTTGAGCAGATTGGGGCGGACTCCGAGCAGCGGATCGGTTTCCGGCGGCTCGGGCACATTCTGTGTGAATACGGCGGCCGGCAATTTCGAACGCACGGTATTTAAGACGGCCATCTCTTCTCCTTCGGGTTTGCCCGAAGCCGCCATTTCGCTGTTGGTAAAAAAGCTGTTGCTGCGGCGGTAGGCTCCGTAAAACAGGCGCGTATTGGTGCTTTCAAAATCGAAACTGAGCACCATCGCCTGCCGCACGCGGATATCGTCGAACGGCTTGCGGCGCATGTTCATCACAAAACCCTGCATCCCGGCGGTACTCTTCTGCGCCCATTCGTGCTTGTGCAGACTGCGCTTTTCCAGCATGTGTTCCGGGTAGGCGCGCGCCCAGTTGCGGGCGACGTTTTCCTGCATGAAATCGTAATGCCCGCCTTTAATGCCCTCGATACGCACGCTGTCGTCTTTATAGTATTTGAAACGCACCCGATCAAAGTTATACATACCTTTGCGTACCGGCAGATTTTGCGCCCAATACTCTTTATCGCGCTTAAACTCGCTCAACCGCCCGCCGTCCGCTTTATGGAAACGGTAGGGCCCCGAACCTATGGGCAGTTTGTTTGCCGCCGCAGCCAGCCCGTGCGGATAACTTTTGTGCGAAAACACCGGCAATTCGCCCAAAATCATATGCAGCTCCGCATTGCGTTTTTTAAAACGGAATACCGCCGTACGCGCATCGGGCGTTTCCACCCGCGCCACGTCCGCCCAATAGAATTTATACAGCGGGGCGGCGGCAGGGTCTTTGGTCAAAATATCAAACGATGCCGCCACATCTTTCGCCAGCACCGGATCACCGTTATGAAAACGCGCTTTCGGATTGAGTTTGAACGTTACCGACAGGCCGTCTGAAGCCAAAACGATATCCTGTGCGAGCAAACCGTACATGGAAAACGGTTCGTCCAACCCTTTTACCGTCAGTGTATCCAACGTCAACGCCGCCACTCCCGCTTCGTGATCCCCCTTGAGCGTAAACGGATTCAGCGTATCAAAACCGCCTGCTATCGGCAGTGAAAACGTACCGCCTTTCGGCGCATTCGGGTTCACATACTCAAATGCCTTGAAATCCGCGGGATAAGCAACCGGCTGTCCCAAACCCAATCCGTGGGCGGCATAAGTCGCCGTGGAAAAAAACAGCAACCATATAGAGAATAATTTCATAACGTCATATCTGTTTATCACAACCGAACGGCGTATTGTAGCCTAAAAAAACTGCCGGACACTTTTTCAACACCGGCTGATACCGTGCATTTACAAGCATCATTTCAGGTTGGCAAGTTTGACGGCAAAGAAAAACGTACCTCCCGCAAAATGGCTTTGACGATAGCAGGCAATCTATTTCCTTGATGATTATTTCAATAGCTTCAATCATAAAGGCATTTAGAAAGAAGAAGGCCGTCTGAAAAAGTGTTTTCAGACGGCCTCCAGCGCATGAATTGCCATCCCTCTGATGATAGGTATCTTTAGCCGCACACCCTACTCATCAAGCCGACAGGAATCTTTGGAACCAACCGAAAGGCCGTCTGAAAAATTTCAGACGGCCTCTTTGCATCCAACCGGTTTTACACCGACCCGCTTACGCCAGAATTTTGCCCACAATCTCGGCAACGTCTTTCGACAAACCTTCTTGTGCCTGAATCCGTTGCAGTTGTGCCTTCACCAACCCGCGGCGGTTCGGTTCGAGCTTATTGCATATATTGAACGCCTGCACCAAACGGGCGGCCACTTGCGGGTTGAAGCGGTCGATTTCCATCACTTTTCCGGCGATAAATTCATAACCGCTGCCGTCTTCCGCATGGAAATGCGGCACGTTGCGCGAGAAACTGCCCAGCAGCGAACGGGCTTTGTTCGGGTTTTCCAAGCTGAATTTCGGATGGCTTAAGGCCGTCTGAACCTGTTGCAGGGTATCGCTGCGGTGGCTGCTGCCGATCAGAACGAAATATTTGTCCATCACCAGCGCATCATCGGCATAACGTTCGGCGAATCGGTCGAGCAGACGATTGCGGCCTTCTTCTTCCAAATGGTTCACGGTATTGAGAATGCTCATCTCATGGGTCATATTGCGGGTGAGCTGTTCGTAGCGGGTAATGTAGTCTTTCAGGCGCGTGCCTTCCAATTTTTCAACCGCCGCCGTTTGCGCTCTGAGTTTGCTGTCATAAGCCGCCGTGTTAATCATCGAATGACGCTCTTCGCGGATGGTCAGCAAGCGCACGGCCGCCAACAGGCTGCGCACGCCGGCCAATTCGGGATGGTATTCGTAAGGCTTGGCGATGCCGCTGTCTTTTTCCTGCGCCAATGCCCATGTACGCACGGCTGCCAGTTCGTTGATGCAGGATTTGGCAAGGGTGTTCAGCAGGGCTTCGCGCGCTTGGTAGTAGTGCTGCGGATTGATGTTTTCCGCACCGTCCCACAGCTCGGATTCAGACGGCACGCCCAACAGTACGGCTTTGAATGCGGGGTCTAAATCCTGTTGCCGCAACACCTGTTTTACCGCCGCAGCCAAACCTTCGTGCTCGGGCATGGCGGTTTGATTCCCAATGGCCTGCAAATTGGCCTGCACCGCGCGGCGGTAAAGGGTTTGACCGGCTTCCCAACGGGCAAAGGCATCGGTATCGTGTGCCAGCAGCAAGGTTAAATCTTCGTCGCTGTACGGATAATTTAAATGAACCGGCGCGCTGAATCCGCGCAGCAGCGACGGCACCACGGCTTCGGTTACGCCGTGCAACACAAATTCCTGCTCGGCCTGTTGCAGCAACAGCACGGCTTCGGTTTGCGCTTCGGCATTTTCAGACGGCCTGAATGCCACCGCTTCGCCTTTGCGGTTCAACAAACCGATTTTCACCGGCATCATCATCGGCTGTTTTTCCGCCATATCGGGCGTGGCGGGAACGGTTTGTTTGACGTTTAAAATAAACGTGTCGTCAGCCTGATTCAGACGGCCTGACACATCCAGCACGGGCGTTCCGGCTTGGCTGTACCACAAGGCGAATTGGTCGAGGTTGATACCGTTAGCATCGGCCATCGCCGCACGGAAATCATCGCAGGTAACCGCCTGTCCGTCGTGGCGTTTGAAATACAGCGCCATGCCTTTCTGAAAACCTTCTTCACCCAGCAAGGTGTGATACATACGCACCACTTCCGCGCCCTTTTCATAAACGGTCATGGTGTAGAAGTTGTTCATCTCTTCATAAGAGGCGGGGCGGACGGGGTGCGCCGTCGGACCGGCATCTTCGGGAAACTGATGCTGGCGCAGCATACGCACGTTGTCGATACGCCGCACGGCGCGGCTGGCGCGGTCGCCGGAAAATTCCTGATCGCGGAATACGGTAAGACCTTCTTTAAGCGAAAGTTGGAACCAATCGCGGCAAGTTACGCGGTTGCCGGTGTAGTTGTGGAAATATTCATGCCCGATCACCGATTCGATACCTTCAAAGTCGAAATCGGTGGCGGTGCGGCTGTCGGCAAGCACATATTTGGTGTTGAAAATGTTCAAGCCTTTGTTTTCCATCGCACCCATATTGAAGTCACCCACCGCCACGACCATGTAGATATCCAAGTCGTATTCGAGGCCGAAACGGGTTTCGTCCCAACGCATGGCATTTTTCAGCGACTCTACCGCAAAACCGACTTTGCTCTTGTCGGCTTCCGTCGTGTAAAACTCAATCGCTACGTTTTTGCCGCTGCGGGTGGTAAAGGTGTCTGCGGTCAAAGCCAAATCGCCCGCCACCAACGCGAAAAGATAACTCGGTTTGGCAAACGGATCCAGCCATTTCACCCAATGGCGGCCGTCTGAAAGCTCGCCGCCGTCAATCTTGTTGCCGTTGGAAAGCAGCACGGGGTAGCGTTTTTTGTCCGCCACGATGGTGGTGGTGAATTTCGACATCACATCGGGGCGGTCGGGATAGAACGTGATTTTGCGGAAACCTTCCGGCTCGCATTGGGTGAACAGATTGCCACCCGAAGCATACAAACCCATCAACGATTTGTTTTCAGACGGCCTGATGCGTGTTTCGATTTCGAGAATAAAGTTTTCAGACGGCACCTGATCGATCGTGAGTTTCTCATCGACCAACGTGTAGCTTTCGACGGTTTCGCCGTCGATTTTAATGGAGAGTAACTCTGCCGAACCGTCCAACACCAAAGGTTCTCCCGATCGCTTCGGCCCCACCACCAAACGCGCTTTAACGGTTGTGTGCGGCTCTTGGATGTCAAAATGCAAATCGGTTTTGCAGATATGATAAACAGGAGATTGGTAATCTTTCAGATAATGGACGGTTTTAGTCATAGGATTCTCTTTTCATTTTCGTTTCGGATGATGCAGAAAATGCAGTAAGTAAAGTTGTATAAAATTTTTTTACCTTCTGCATGCAATACCGTTGCTATATGGTTTCAGACGGCCTTTATTCAATAGAGGCCGTCTGAAAATACCGTTCTAACCGTGAAAACTTTCCGGCCATATTCAGACGGCCTTCTTGCCATTGCGATGAACCCGAAGCAGGCAGCGACATTAATAATAGCCATAAAAATTCATATTTCACGCCGTGTTATTTGGTTTCGACCCAAAACAGGCGATTTTACCGGCCGCCCAAACGGCAACAGAGTCGGTTTTATGCCAACCTCCCCACCCACAAGCCATTGCCTTGCATGGACTTTTTCAAAGCTGTCTTTGTTGCCGAATCGCTGCCTGTTTATCTGCCAAAATAAAAAACCGTCTGAAAACATTTCAGACGGTTTTTTATTAGGGGACGGGCGTTAATTATTTTTTATCGATCAATTTACCTGCCACACCAATTTCGCCGGTACTGTGATATACCATACCGCCGATTTCTTCAGCGTTTTTACCGAAGAGAGCCAAGCGATAATCATCGCCCAAATCGGTTTTACCCGCAAAACCTTTACCACGCAGACCTTCTTGATTAAACAAAACCGGGCCAAGTTTGGCTTCTTGCAGCGTAATATCTCTGAATTCTTTGAAACCGCTTACTTTACCGCTGCCGGTACCTTTATCAAAGTTCACGCTGTAAGCCAATGCACCTTCTTCCGTGCGGCTGAACGCCTTACCTTGATAGTTATAAGTACCTTGGGTAGGTAAAACTTGGGTAAACGCACCTCTGATTTTGTTTACGGTCATCAACAAGGGAGCATCTTGTCCGCCTTTGGGCATGCTGCTCGTGATAATCGAGTATTGCTGACGGTAAATTCGGCTGCTTTCACCTGAGTCCGCATCTGCCAAAGTCAACACTTTGCCTTGTTCCAGTTCGGCCACTTTGTAAGCCTTACCGCCCAAGTTGATGGTGAAATTTTCATCGTAAGCAGCCGCTTTACTGCCTTGTGCGGCATTTGAAGTTTGATTAGCTGATGCGAACTGTGCAGTGGCAGTAGAAGCAGTTGAGGGAGTACCGCCTCCACCTCCGCCACAAGCAGCCAAGCCGAGTGCGATGATTGTTGCTAAACCGATTTTTTTGTGAATAGACATTTCCGTAATCCTCGTGTTTGTATTTTCTTAACTATATTTAACAGTAGCTGTTTGCCACAGCGTTATATTAGCAATTATCAACATAATTTAACAACCGTTAAGCGAAAAATTCTACCGTTTATATTAATTTTATGCTTTTTAAATATTTATTACGCGTATAAAATTCCGAAAATTATAAAATAATATGCATATGTCTTTTTTTAATTTGCATAAATGCATGTATCATTTATATTTTTTAATAAACAATATTTTTTTCAATTTTATGCCTTTAAACTTATAACTCTTGTGTTTTAATTACAACACGAACTATTTTTCTCAATAAAAGCCATATCAGACATTATTCCCCCTTACACTAATTTTCAAAAATATCTATTTGTTTACAAAAACTTCCTAGAAAACTTATTTGACGACCTTCTTTAGTCGGCCATTCCCAAACAACCTTCATAGTGTTATATGTCCCTTGATATAAATCAAAATACAATTATGAAACTTCACTTTATAAAGACTATGCGAACAACAAAAAGGCCGTCTGAATGAGTCAGCCGGCCTTTTCCGACAATACCAACCGTTATTTTTTACCGGTTACTTTACCGGCAATACCGATTTCACCGGCGGAATGGAACACCTTCCCACCAATTTCTTCGGCATTAGGGCCAAAGAACACCAAGCGGTAGTCTTCCTCACGTTTCACTCTATTGCCGTTTTCAACAACGGAATATTCCGTTTTACCGACAATACCCCGCACTTTTTGCAATCCGCTGCCATCCAGTTTATTGTCGATCATCAAATTACCGATGTTGCCTTCTTTCAAAGCAATATCGCTGATTTCTTTAAAACCGCTCACTTTACCGCTGCCGGTACGTTTATCGAAGTTGACACTATAATCCAGTTTACCCGTTTCGGTACCGCTGAACGCTGTGCCTTGATAAGTATAAGTACCTTGAGTCGGCAATGTTTCCGTAAAGTCGCCTTTTATCAATCCGATGGTTAAAAGCTGCGGAGTAGTCATACTGGGCTGCCCCAAATAACCCGCAATAATCGAATGATTCTGGCGATAGGCGCGAATCGTACCGCCATTATTACTGTCAACAACGCTCAAATTAGATTTCTGGAAATCATCCAATACGATTTTGCCGCCGCCCTTATGCGTATGTCCGTTGATTGTTACCGAATAATTTTGGGCTTTTTTATGAGTAGGCTTGGAAGCTCGCGGAGTTAGGTTTGATAAATTAGCAGCCTGATTTGAAGTATTGTTGCCAGCTTGTTGATTGCTTGTCGGCGAATTTTGAGCGCGGCGAAATTGAGAATTGCCGGTTGTCGTCGTAGAGCTTGAAGTTGAGGTAGTGGTTGTCGAAGTAGTAACCGGTTTGTCGTCCCCTCCGCCACTACCGCAGGCAGCCAAACCACAAACAGTAAATATTACAATACTTGCTTTCAAACAAGCAAAATACTTAACATGCATACTATTTCCTTAGATATTAAAAACAATGTATCTTACCCGCTGAAAAACAATTTAACAACACCTCAAGCATAAAAATAGACCATTTATTCTAAAAAATGAACTCGGAATAGCATAAAAGCATAAAATGACATCATTCTTTACTTTTCGCTATTCTACGTAAACATCTGCCGTTCTCCTTATTCAACCGGAAAAATCCATCCCGCCCCGACGGGTAATTTGTTACACTTGACACACTTTACTTCCCCTCTCCAACCCATGCTTACCTATACCCCACCCGAATCCCGTCCTGTCGCTCCAACCCATGAAAAACCTTGGTTGCTCCTGCTGTTGGCATTTGCTTGGCTGTGGCCGGGTGTTTTTTCGCGTGATTTATGGAATCCTGCGGAGCCCACGGTTTTTACCAGCCTTGAAGCTCTGGCGAGTCACGGATCAATGTGGCTGCCGACAGTATTCGGACAGCCTTATTTCAAAGTGTCTCCCGTATATTTATGGGTTGCAGTATTGTTCCAAAAATTACTCTCTCCTTGGGCCGCCGATGCTTATGCGTCTGCGCGTTTCGCCAGCGTAGCATTCACGGCTATCGGGCTGACTTGCTGCGGCATGGCCGGTTTCCGCTTTTTAGGCCGCCATCAAGGTCGTAGCGTCGTTTTGATTTTAATCGGCTGCGTCGGCCTGATTACTATGGCGCATTTCCTCGGCAGCATGTCGGTAGTGTTCGCAGCGTTAGGCATGTGTCTGTATGGATTCTCATTAGCGCCCAGTCGAGTGATTATGGCCTCGCTGCTACTGGGCGGCGGTTGGGTTTTATTGTCTCTGTCAGCCGGTTTTCTACTGCCGGCCGCCTTGATGCTCATGTCGCTGGGATTGCTCTTTAACCGCCATTGGAAAAGCAAACGTTGCTATATCACATTAATCGGCGCATTTGCCGTTGCCCTGCCGCTGTTGCCGGTTTACCCGTTTGCACTTTATAAAACTAATCCGGCGGTTTTTGAGTTATGGCTGCAATATCATTTATTCGGTGAATTTGGCGGTACAACCTCTTTTCAGACGGCCTTTTCATTAGGCTATTATTTGAAAAACCTGCTGTGGTTTGCTTTACCGGCATGGCCTCTTGCGATATGGACAACCAGCCGAACCAAGCTAACCGAACATCGTTGGGGTATTCTAGCATTGGTATGGCTCGGCACTGTCGGCATTCTACTAAGTATCACGCCCCTGCAATTTCAAGACAATCTGATTTGGTTGATGCCTCCTCTCGCTCTTATCGGTGCCGCACAACTAGACGGCTTAAGGCGTGGGCCGGCGGCGTTCTTCAACTGGTTCGGCATCATGACTTTCGGGCTGTTTGCCATCTTTCTATGGATAGGATTTTTTGCTATGAACTACGGTTGGCCGGCAAAACTTGCCGAACGCTCGCTGTACTTCAGCCCGTACTACACTCCTAAAATCAGTACCGTACCGATGCTGGTTGCTATTTCTTTTACCCCTGTATGGTTATGGGCCATCACTCGGAAACATATCCGCGGCAGGCAAGCGGTAACCAATTGGGCGGCAGGTGTTACTTTAGTATGGGCGTTGATGATGACGCTTTTCCTACCCTGGCTTGACGCTGCCAAAAGCCATGCTCCCGTTGTTTCTCAAATGGAAGCCGCTTTATCACCGGCCTTAAAGCAATCGCTTTCAAACGGCCAAAACTGCATCAGCATCGACAAAAATGCCACCACGGCTCGTATCGCTTGGACGCAATACAGTTCTCTAAAACTGAATGTCGACGATTCCGCCTGCCGTTACCGCTTAGTTCAGCAACCCAAAGACAGTGCCGCTCCCCAAGGCTGGCTACTACTCTGGCAAGGTGCACGCCCGCGCAACAAAGTTGAAGGCTTCGCCCTATTGGAAAAACTTCCCAAATTCTAAGCTGGTTCATATACCCTGTATTACCTGTCATACAGCTTATGCCGTCAAAACATAAGCCAAAATAAAA
>NZ_JAUKWH010000019.1 GCF_030504625.1 Neisseria sp. MVDL19-042950
CGGCCGCGGGCGTTGATGAGGCTCTGCCGTGAAACGGGTTCGACACTCAACCGTCGGGTTGTTCGGGGGCAGAATGGCCATTGGCCAATGCGTGCAATATGGCAGAACGGTCATATTCTGGGCTGGGGCCGGCGGTTATTTGTATTTCAGAGCATCGCTAACAGCTTTAGGCAGATGAAATAATATGGGATGCGGTGTTTGGCTTAGGGCAGGATAAGCTAAAAATGTAGGTGTGATTTTATATATTGGCAAACTATTTTTATGGTTTATACGATGATGAAATGAGCTAGCAAATAAACTTATTTATCGATACGCATTTGAAACAACCAATCTATACCTGCTTCGTTGTTGATTGCTAATGCCTTTGACCCAGGCCCATTTCTTCTATCTGCTTCAAATCAGAGCTGCATGGCCTTTTCCTTCAGAAGTGCTGAAGCCTCACCCTTATGAAAAGTTGCATTATTTATAACCACCACACTGCTTTGAGGTGGTTCGAGGATTAAAACCTGTCCCACCCAAGCATCAAATATTCAACGGTTAATGTTGAAATCAAACAGCCAGACAGTAAACAGCTTGCCGTTATATAACGCACCAATAGCGTTGGTTTGGCGGCATACCTGCCAATCGTGCAGCGCATAACAGTGCCGGTTTTAGGTAGTATAGCCATAAGGCTGGTAACAAGATTTTCTAAATAGCTTTTGTCTAAGTAAACAATCGAGCGATTATTTATAACGGATATGCTGGCGTAGCAGTTTAAGGGAGTTTTTCTGATCTCTCTTGAGAAAGATGGATAAGTAAAGACTATCACTTTTTTCACATATTTCTTTTCTGCTTACTTTTATGTTTGCTACTAAAGCTGCTTTTATTGAATCCCGTGGGTACCTGCCAAAAATATTATCAGTTACAAAATTCTGTATATAAGAGTTATATACAATTAGTATGGCTGCCATTGTTGTGCTGCTATTGAGTTTTTATGTGGAAGGGAAGAGTCGATGTATGACAAACTTCCTATAAAGAAATCTTCTGATATACCGTTTGGGGCGGACGGTTATTCAGAGGATTTTTTTGAACTTTTATAGATTGTTTTCTTGCGATAGATTCTTATGCAATCGATACCAGCCGGTTAAACGGACTATGCACAGGCAGGAGATTAAAGGGAGGCATATAGCGGTAATCAGGTAACGGGGATTATCGAAAGCGATAGTGTGTTGTCCTTTTACAAAGTTGATAGCAGCCCAAAACCATTCCCAAAGGGAAGGTAAGCTGAATGCCAATACGGCCAATAAACCTAAGGTACGAAAGATGCCGATAGGCAGAATTTGTTTTTGTAGTACGGAACGGTTGAGTTGTAATAAAACAAGCAACCCGAAGCCGATGATGAGGATCATACCGCCGTTGGCTAAAACTTGTAGGCTGCTGAATGCTATATCGGGTGATACAGGCAGGCTGTCTTTAGCGGGCCGGGCTTGTTGGTGCAGGTTCAGGCTTTGTGATACGTTGAGAAAAAAGCCGTATGCCATATCGGTGAGGACAATCCATATCGGCAGGGAAGTGAGTATTCGTTTCATTGCAGACTTTTAACAAATGAAAAATGTAGTGTAATCATTTGGGTAAGTTTTGAATAGAGTGAATGGGAAGGAAACGGGGCATTTCCGATGTTTTGTTTCAGACGGCCTTAGTATTAAGGAGGGCGGCACGTTCAATATACGACACTTTTCGATTAAAGCTGCCGGAAAGTATGGCAAGAGGAGGAAATTTGTTAAAATACGTTTATTTATAATTTCCGAAGAATGATTTGCCACTGCGATTATTCCTTTGTTTTATATAATTGTTTTGGCTGAATCCTTCTTTATTTTTATTCCATTAAGGTCGTTTGAAAAGCTTTCGGACGACCTTTCGGACACTTAAGCATGTTGAAATATATTTTTGTCATATTATCGGTTGGTGCGGCTGCTCCGGTTTTGGCTGATGAGCCTCCTCCACAAGTTTTGCCTATTGTAGAAACGCCCTTTTTTGACGATCCTTTGAAAATAGAGGCGAAACCCAAGCCGAAAAAGCCTGAGGTTGCACCTGCCGTGGATGCGTTCCCTGAGAAACAGACGGAATCGGTAGAGCTGAACGAAGATGATTTGCGTCGGAATCCCGAGTTGACCGCCCAATTGATCGAACGTGCAATGCGCAGCCAAAACTGGCCGTTGCTGGCGGATTTGTTGGCACTTTACCGCACGATGCCCGAACATGATGCGATTTTGTATGACTATGCGTCGGGGGCGCTTTTGCGTTCTCAGAAAAAGCATGCGCAGGCGATTGCGGCTTACCGTCGTATTATTTCCGCCCATCCCGAATTGAGCTATGTACGTTTGGATTTAGCGGGTATGCTGTATGAAAACAAACAGTATCAGGCGGCAAAAGATCAGTTTGAGCGTGTGAAGGCCGATAATATCGACGCGAATGCCCGCGCACTGGCCGATGCTTATCTTGAGCGTATCCAGAAGCAGGCCGGCTGGCAGTTTAATGCGGGAGTACAGTATGAGCGCAACGACAATGTGAACAATGCTTCTTCCGTCGAATATATTGAAATAGGCGGCAGGCGGTTTATACGCGAAGAGGATTCGCTGCCGAAGCGCGCCAACGGTCTGCAATACAATTTTTCTGCAGAGCGAGATTGGAATCTGACCGGCAACCATTATGCAACCACTGAAGCATCGGTAGACGGCACTTGGTATTGGGACAACAAAGATTACAGCGAGGAAAGCGTGCGTGTGGGCGCAGGTTATAAAAACCAAAATATCCGCCGCTGGGCTTCTGTTGAGCCTTTTGTGGGCTATAACCGTTTGGGGGGTGAATCTTACAGCCGTAATTTCGGTGCCACCGCAGAATACGGCGGTTGGGTAAACGACAACTGGCAACTGATCGGTTCTGCCGTACACATGCAGCGGCGTTATGCCCGTGATTACCATGCCAAACGTTACAACGGCCATCTGAACAGCGCTTCGTTTACCGCTGCGTGGCTGCCGACAGCCGGGTTGATGGTTTACAGCGGTGTCGATTACAGTCGCGAGCATACGGTTGAAAAAACCGAATCGTCAGACCGTAAAGGCGGCCGCGTGGGCGTGATAAAAGAGTGGAACAACGGCTTGAGCACCCGCCTGAATTTGCGTTATGCCTTGCGTGATTTTGACAAACCGAGCATCCGGCACGATAAGGAATATCAGGCCAATGTTGCCGTGTGGCATCGTAGCGTGCATCTTTACGGCATCACGCCCAAGCTGAATTTCCGTTACCTGAAAATCGACAGTAACATTCCCGTGTTTTATTCACGTCAAAACAAACAATGGTTTATTACCTTGGAAAAAACGTTCTAAACTGTCTGTTTGGTTGTTTGGCAAGATCAGGCCGTCTGAAAAGTTTCAGACGGCCTGATGGCTTTGTAAACCTTGAGATATGGAAAGTAAACTTACTTTGGGTATCAGGCAGCGAGCCGCGGACAGTACAAACAGTAGGGGATTGATTTTGTCGCTGCTTCAGCCGCTTACGAAATCGTTCTCTTTGAACCGAGGCGCAGAAACGCCGCGTGGCAAATTTATTTACCGAGAACGAGCGGCGTGCGATACAGAAATGCGCGGCAGGCGGAGCGTTTGTAAAGATTGCGCTTTCTTTGAATACTTGCCATCCGCATTCGGCGACGGCTTGCAAATCCTGTACAATTCGCGCTTCAGACACACGAAACACCTGATATGAGAACACCTCCCGTTAATCCCAAAGTTATCGCCACGCTGCCGATTTTCGTCAGCGTGTTTATTGCCGCTTCGCTGGTTTGGTATTTCAACGTACCCAAACTGACAACGCCGTTTGTGCTGGGGGTGATCGCGGGCGGTTTGGTGGATTTGGACAACCGTCTGACAGGCCGTCTGAAAAACATTGTGATTACACTGGTGCTGTTTTCCGTGTCGTCGCTGGGCGCGCAGATAACGCACGGCACGGGCTTGCCGTTTATCTTAATGATGACAGCGTTTACCTTCCTGTTTACCTTGATCGGCGCAGTGGGCTTGCGTTACCGCACCTTTGCTTTCGGCACGCTGGCGGTGGCGACTTACACCACGCTGTCGTACACGCCTGAGATACCTTGGTTTGTCGGCCCGTTGATGATTTTGTGCGGCACGCTGCTTTACAGCATGATGACTTTGTTGCTGCATGTGGTGTTTCCGCACCGCCCCGTGCAGGAAAGTGTGGCCGACGCGTATGCCGCTCTCGGCGGTTATTTCGATGCCAAAGCCGAGTTTTTCGACCCCGATGAAGCCGATTGGTTGGAGAGCCGCCAGATTGATTTGGCCATGAAAAACACCGGTGTGATTGATGCGTTCAACCAATGCCGTATCGCGTTGTTTTACCGTATGCGCGGGCAGCACCGCCATCCGCGCACCAACCGCATGCTGCGTTATTATTTTTCCGCCCAGGATATTCACGAGCGCATCAGTTCGGCACATGTCGATTATCGGGAGTTGGCCGACCGGCTCAAAAACACCGATCTGATTTTCCGCATCAACCGCCTGCTCGAGTTGCAGGGGCAGGCCTGCCGCGATGTGGCCGAAAGCCTGCGCAGCGGCAAACCTTACCAATACGGCAAACGGCTGGAACGCGCCATCCAAGGTTGCCGCCAGTCGCTGAAGGTTTATGCAGAAAACCATAACGGAACCGAAGTGCACACCTTGCAACGGTTGCTGGAAAACCTGTTCAGTGTCGATTACCAGCTTTCCCATCTGGAGAGCGAAGAAAGCGATGAAATGGAAATGCCTGCCGACAAATCCGGCATTGCCGCGATGGAGCGAGGCGGCCTGCGCCATGTTTGGCGCACGGTGCGCAGCCAGATGAATTTCGAATCCGCCGTGTTCCGCCATGCCGTGCGTTTATCGATTGTGGTGTTTGCCGCCTGTGCGATTGTCGAAGTGTTCCATCTCGATCTCGGCTACTGGATTCTGATGACCGCCCTGTTTGTGTGCCAGCCCAACTATTCCGCCACCAAATCAAGGGTTGTCCAACGTATTGCCGGCACGATACTGGGCGTGGTGGTCGGTTCGTTGGTGCCGTATTTCACCCCGTCGGTTGAAACCAAACTGTGGATTGTGATTGCCTCTACCACGCTGTTTTTCTTTTTCCGCACCAATAAATACAGCTTTTCCACTTTTTTCATTACCGTACAGGCGTTGACCAGCCTGTCGCTGGCAGGTATCGACGTATCCGCCGCATTGTGGCCGCGTTTTACCGATACCGTTATCGGCACGGGTATTGCGTGGGCGGCGGTGTCTTATCTGTGGCCCGATTGGCGCTACCTCACCCTCAGCCGCACGGCCGGGCAGTCGGTCAGCCAGAACGGACGCTATTTGCGCCATATCCTCGGCCAACTGCAAAACGGCAGCATCGACGACATGGCTTACCGCAGCGTGCGCCGCCAAGCGCATGAGCGGGCGGCGGCACTCAGCAGCACGCTTTCCGATATGAGCGGCGAGCCGAAGAAATACGGCGGTAAACTGCAAGACGGTTTCAACCTACTTAAAACCAGCTACGCCTTAATCGGCTACATTTCCGCGCTCGGAGCCTTCCGTAACCGGATGGTAAAAGATTGCGCACTCGACTTTACCGAAGGCTTTTTCCAAACGGCTTATCAGATTGCCGATATATTGGAAAACATCGCGGTAGAGCCGCCGGAGGCTTTTCAGACGGCCTTAAACGAAGTGAAGCACAGTTTGGAAAACCTGCGTCAACGGGTGGGCGACGACCGCCAAAGCAGCATATTGTGGCACCAACTCTGCCTGATTGCCCGCCAGCTCCAACCTTGCTATACCGCGTTGCACGGAGCGCAGGAAGAGGCCGGCCAAGTGCAGGCCGTCTGAAAAAGCAGAATTCCATCCGCCGCATGTTTTGCCGCGGCATACGGCAAAGAGGCCGTCTAAAAAGTTTCAGACGGCCTCTTTGATTGTTATCCGAAGCAGTTACTTCGCCCGCATCATCTGCACAAATACATCTTCCAAATCCGTTTCCGGCAGCGACAAGTGCTTGACTTCCACGCCCGCATATTTCAGCGTTTGCAGCACAAACGCAAGCTGGTCGTAGTCTTCCAGCTTGAGCAGCACCGCATCGTTTTCTTGCGGTATCCGCCATTGTTGCAGATTTTCCGGCAGCGCACCGCCAAGCAGCAGTGCCACACGCAGGCCTTTTTCATTGTGCAGCAAGTGTTCGGTTTCATCCAACGCCACCAGTTCGCCGTGTTTCAGCATGGCAATGCGGGCGCACATGCTTTGCGCTTCTTCAAGGTAGTGGGTGGTCAGAATAATCGTGTGGCCCTGACGGTTCAAACCGGAAATAAACGTCCATAAATTTTGACGCAGCTCCACGTCCACGCCGGCGGTCGGTTCGTCGAGCACAATCACCGGCGGGCGGTGCACCAATGCCTGTGCCACCATCAAACGCCGTTTCATGCCGCCGGAAAGGTTGCGGGTGTTGGTGTCGGCTTTGTCGGCCAAGCCCAGATTGTCGATAATTTCATCTATCCAGACATCGTTGTTTTTAATGCCGAAATAGCCCGATTGGAATTGCAGCGCTTCGCGCACGGTAAAAAACGGGTCGAACACCAATTCCTGCGGCACCACGCCCAAACTCATGCGCGCGGCGTAGGCATCGGCCACCACATCATGCCCCATCACGCTGATGCTGCCCGAAGTCAGCCGGCTCAAGCCCGCCATCGCTGAAATCAACGTGGTTTTGCCCGCTCCGTTGGGGCCGAGCAAACCGAAAAACTCGCCTTGTTCTACATTGAAGCTGACATCTTTCAAGGCGGTAAAGCCGTTTTGATAAGTTTTAACAGCATTTTGGATATGGATGGCGGCAGACATAATTTCTTTCGTTTTCAGACGGCCCCGATAGGGAAGAAGGCCGTCTTAAAAAGGCGGGGTTGGAAAAACAGGATTATAAACGCAGAGTTTGCAAAATACGGCATCTATCGTTGCCCGAGGCCGTCTGAAAGATGTTTTTCAGACGGCCTCGGGTATAATACAACCTATTTCTATATTCAAATAAGCCGAACCTAACCATGACCCAACGCAAAATCCTCGTTACCTCCGCCCTGCCGTATGCCAACGGCAGCATCCACTTAGGCCACATGGTCGAGCACATCCAAACCGACATCTGGGTGCGCTTCCAAAAAATGCGCGGCCACGAATGCTATTACTGCTGCGCCGACGACACCCACGGCACGCCCGTGATGCTGGCCGCCCAAAAACAAGGCATCAAGCCCGAAGACATGATTGCCAAAGTGCGCGAAGAGCATTTGGCCGACTTTACCGGCTTCCACATCGGCTACGACAACTATTACAGCACCCATTCGCCTGAAAACAAAGCCTTTTCCGAGCAGATTTACCTCGCCCTGAAAGCCAACGGCAAAATCGAAAGCCGCGTGATCGAGCAGCTTTTCGACCCTGAAAAAAACATGTTCCTGCCCGACCGCTTCGTTAAAGGCGAATGCCCGAAATGCCACGCCAAAGACCAATACGGCGACAACTGCGAATCATGCGGCACCACCTACTCGCCCACCGAGCTGATCAACCCCTATTCCGCCGTATCCGGCGCCACCCCCGTGCTGAAAGAATCCGAACACTTCTTCTTCAAGCTGGGCGAGTGCGCCGACTACCTGAAAGAATGGACTTCAGGCAGCACTGAGCTTTCAGACGGCCGCATCCAACCGCACCTGCAAGCCGAAGCCCTCAACAAAATGAAAGAATGGTTGGGCGAAGGCGAGAACACCCTTTCCGATTGGGACATCAGCCGCGACGCACCTTATTTCGGCTTCGAAATCCCCGGTGCGCCCGGCAAATATTTCTACGTATGGCTCGACGCACCCGTCGGCTACATGGCCTCGTTCCAAAACCTGTGCGACCGCATCGGCCTGAATTTTGACGACTATTTCCGCGCCGACAGCAAGGCCGAAATGTACCACTTCATCGGCAAAGACATACTCTACTTCCACGCCCTGTTTTGGCCTGCCATGCTCAAATTCAGCGGCCACCGCGCCCCCACCGGCGTGTTCGCCCACGGCTTTTTAACCGTCGACGGCCAAAAAATGTCCAAATCGCGCGGCACCTTCATCACCGCCAAATCCTACCTCGACGGCGGCCTCAACCCCGAATGGATGCGCTACTACATCGCCGCCAAACTCAACAGCAAAATCGAAGACATCGACTTGAACCTGAACGACTTCATCGCCCGCGTCAACAGCGATTTGGTCGGCAAATACGTCAACATCGCCGCCCGCGCCTCAGGTTTTATCGCCAAACGTTTCGAAGGCCGTCTGAAAGACGTTTCAGGCAGCAAATTGGTACAAAAACTCGCCGCCGAGCGCGACAACATCGCCGCCGATTTTGAAAACCGCGAATACGCCAAAGCCCTGCGCGAAATCATGGCGTTGGCCGACGCAGTAAACGAATACGTCGATGCCAACAAACCGTGGGAGTTGGCCAAACAAGAAGGCCAAGACGCGCGCCTGCACGAAGTATGCAGCGAGCTGATCAACGCCTTTAAAATCCTCAGCATCTACCTCGCGCCCGTGCTGCCCAAAGTAGCGGAGCGCACCGCCGCCTTCCTCAATCTCGACGGCCTGCGCTGGACCGATGCCTCAACCGTGCTGCCCGAAGGCCACGCCATCAACAAATACGAACATTTAATGCAACGAGTGGAGCAAAAACAAGTGGATGATTTAATCGAAGCCAACAAACAAAGCATTGCCGCAGCCGCAGAGGCTGCCGCACCTACCGAAACCAGCCGATACGCGCCCGTCGCCGAGCAAGCCAGCTTCGACGACTTTATGAAAATCGACATGCGCGTCGCCAAAGTGCTGAACTGCGAAGCCGTTGAAGGCAGCACCAAACTGCTCAAATTCGACCTCGACTTCGGCTTTGAAAAACGCATCATCTTCTCAGGCATCGCCGCCAGCTACCCCAACCCCGCCGAACTCAACGGCCGCATGGTAATCGCCGTCGCCAATTTCGCCCCGCGCAAAATGGCCAAATTCGGCGTATCCGAAGGCATGATTCTTTCCGCCGCCACCGCCGAGGGTAAACTAAAGCTGCTGGACGTGGATGCAGGTGCGCAGCCGGGGGATAAGGTGGGTTAAGAATGTGAAAAGCTGCTTGAATTCGGCAAGCAGCTTATTTCTATTTTTCATAAACATTAAAAGGAAGGATGATAAGGGGATGGCGGTAAATTTGATACCAACTGTTAACAGCAACAGGAAATCAAATGAGCAAGAGGAGCTTGAACAGATTTCCTTAGAATCCGGAGAGGTATCTGGAAATAATATTGACTATGGCTCGGAATTCAGCCCGTTTATTGTTTATGTTGATGAAAGTGGTACGGCAAATTTTGATAAGCCGGGTGCATCCAACGATTTTCCTATTTTTGTATTAGCATTCTGTATTTTCTATAAGCATGTTTATGCTTCACAGTTAGTCCCTGAAATCCAAGCTTTAAAATTTGAATTTTTTGGGCATGATTTAGTTATTTTTCATGAAAAAGAAATCCGAAAAAAGGAGGGGCCCTTTAAATTTAAAAATAGAGAGATGGAAAATCAGTTTATGCTGAAATTGAATCAAATTATGCAAAATACCAAATTTATTTTGGTTGCTACTGCTATTAAGAAAAATGAATTGCAACATTCTAAAGAAAACTTGTATCACAAAGCTTTAGAACCTTGCTTGGTTAATCTTTATAAGCTAATGATTGAAAAAAGCTGTCAAAACCAAAAAACTTTTGTGGTGGTTGAATCTAGGGGAAATAAAGAGGATAAAGATTTAGAGTTAGAGTTCAGGAGAATTTGTGATGGAAATAATGGCCTTAAGGCAGTTCTACCATTTGAAATTCTTATTAAGAAAAAAGAAACCAATGCTACAGGGCTACAATTTGCTGATTTATGCGCGAGACCGATTGGTCGACATATTCTAGACCGGTCAAAACCTGATTATAGAGGAAACAGGGCGTTTGATTCCCTGAGATTGAAATTTCTCACTCAAAATGGTCGTGATTCTTTGGGAGAAGAAGAGAAATATTTGAATTACGGATTAACGGTTATTCCTAAAATTGAAAAAGCCGAAGGGCTTTGAGAAAACCCAAAGCCCAACGCCGATCGGGGAGCCCCCCAGTCCATTTATTTGAATTATATAATGCAAACTTGAATATATTCAAGTTTTTTATTCACTGTTGTACGATTTATTCAAATCAGGCCGTTTGAAAGCTTTTAGGCGGCTATTCACTGAAAACAGATAGAACCACACCAAAATGATCGGCTTTTACACCCTTTTTAAAAAAGAAATTCTGCGCTTCTGGAAAGTCGGCCTGCAAACCATTGCCGCGCCGATGCTGACGGCGCTGCTTTACCAGCTTATCTTTTCACACGCCATCGGCAGGCATGTCGAAGCGTTGCCCGATGTGGCCTACAATGCGTTTCTGATTCCCGGTTTGGCGATGATGAGCATGACCCAGAATGCGTTTGCCAACTCTTCCAGCAGCCTGATTCAGTCGCGCTTGGCGGGTAATCTGGTGTTTATTTTGCTGCCGCCGCTTTCAACCGCTGCTTTCTTCTCCGCTTACGTCGGTGCGGCGGTGGTGCGCGGGTTGTTGGTGGGGGCGGGGGTGATTGCGGTTACTGCGCCGTTCGGCCTGCCCGTGCCGCATAATATCGGCTGGATATTGGCATTTTCGCTGTTGGGCTGCACGATTATGGGAATGTTGGGGCTGCTGGCGGGCATTGTGGCCGAAAAATTCGACCAGCTTGCCATGTTTCAGAATTTTTTGATTATGCCGCTCACTTTTTTATCGGGCGTGTTTTATTCGATTAACAGCCTGCCGGAATTCTGGCGCGGCGTGAGCCGTCTGAACCCTGTGTTTTATATGATAGATGGCTTCCGCTACGGCTTTTTCGGCGCGGGCGATGTGTCTCCGTGGCTGTCGTTTGCCGTGGTCGGCGGCTTTTCGCTGGTGTTGGGTGCGGGTGTGCTGGCTATATTGAAATCGGGGTGGAAGCTGCGGAACTAGGAAATTTTGTTCCGTTACCGCTTGTTGTATGGCGAAAGGCCGTCTGAAAAACTTTAGCTTCGCAGAAATCGCGCGGCATTTGTTTTCAGACGGCCTTTGTTCGCATTAGCCGGGGGCTGTTTCGCAGGGATTATTTAAAGCGGTAACCGATGGTAGCCATGTAGCTGTTGTTGGTTGCTTTGTCATCGCTGCGTTTGTAGCGGGTTTGTTCCCATTCGCCGCCCACTTCCACGTTAGGCGTAACGGCGTATTTCAAACCTGTGCCGTAGCCCAAACCATTCATGTGGCGGTTGGTGCCGGAGGTAACGTTGTCGAATTTACCGTAGTGGTAGCCCACTTTGCCGTAAACCATAGCATCTTGTGCAAAGCGGTAGCCTTGCAGATACGATACAGAAGCATCGTATTTTTGTTTCACTTTGCCGTTACCGTGGTTGGAGATTTTACGGTTCAACGGTTTCACGGCCACTTCCGCGCCGCCAATCCAGTTGTTGCCGTATTCCACGTTGTAATTACCGCGCACCGACATATCGGCTTTATGTTTTTCATTCAAGCTTCTGTGTTTCACGTCGGTTTTGCTGACACCTGCGCCTACTTCAACGGCAGGGCCGGTAAAAGTGTCTGAAAGTGATTCGGCAGATGCAATGGCGGTAGAACCTAAAATCAAAACAGTCAGTAAAGCTTTTTTCATTGTTTGTACTCCTATCAGGATAAAATCGGAACACGTCCGAATGCGTCTTCCGTGTAATCAAGTATCGTGCCGGATAGACCTTGCCGCAACTGCCATGTTGCAGGTATTACATGATTTCGCGCTCGCTTAACGTTTGTAATTTAAGAATTTTTTGTGATTATGCACGGCAGGAAACTGTTTCAAACAGTCCCAATGGAGCAAATATTCTTTGCCAAGGCACTGAAACCGCTGATAAAAAGTGTCTGCATCGGGGTGCAAGCATGAAACAGCCTCCGCCGGTCGGAGAGGCCGTCTGAACGTCTGCCTCGGAAAACCTAAAATATTTATTTACATTATCAAATGTGGTTTTTTCGGCAATTTTATGCCGTCCGTTAACAACCGCGCCCGCAGCCCGGGTAGAAAATCAACATAAAATTGCGCATCATTCGGCTATATAATAAGCAACGCCGAAAGGCTTTTCAGATGGCCTGAACCCATTTCCCGCATTAAAGAATAAAAGGAATAACATGAAAAAACTGATTATCCTAACCTTACTTGCCGTTTCCCCCTTCGCTTTTGCCGACAATGCGGCAGACGAATTACTCAGCGCGCAGGCCGCTTACCGCGATGCCTTAAAGGCGCAAAGCACAGGCAGCAACCGTATCGCCGCATTGCAATCGGAATTATCGGCGGCACAAGCACGCTTGAAGCAGGCGCAAGCCGATGTGGTCGGCTTGCAGGAAAAACTGCGTGAAGAAACCGCAGCCCAAACACAGGCCGACAGCACGCTGCAAGCCGCCAGCAAACGTTTGGATGCTGCTTGGAAAGCTGCCCGCAGCACATCGAAATAACCCGTTACGCCGCAGGCCGTCTGAATAAAACCGTTTTTCAGACGGCCTTCTCCGAAAGCCCCCGCATATTTCAGAAAGCACCTATGTTTCCACACAAAACCTTAGCTGCCTTGCTCTTCCTGCCCTTGGTCGCCCAAGCCGCCGTCGACATCCAACGCTGGCGCACGCCCGAAGGCACGCAGATTTTATTGGTCGAACGCCATGAAAACCCCATCGTCGATATCCAAATCAGCTTCAAAGGTGCAGGCAGCGCGTTCAACCCCAAAGATAAAGGCGAAGTATCCGAATTCACCGCCGGCCTGCTTACCGACGGCACGCAACAGCTCGACGAGGAAGCCTTTAAAGAGCGTGCCGACGATTTGGCCGCCAGCCTCAGCAGCGGCAGCAGCAGCGAAAGCGCCAGCATCACCTTGCGCAGCCTGAGCAAACCGGAAAACCTCAATGCCGCCGTTACCTTGCTCAACCACTCGCTCACGCAGCCGCGTTTCGATGCCGCCGTGTTCGACCGCCAGCAGAAACAAAGCATTACCGCCCTGAAGCAAAACGAAACCGACCCCGGTTTTATCGCCGACCGCGCCTTCACCCGTCTGAGCTACGGCAACCACCCCTATGGCCGTTCCGCCCAAACCAGCGTCGAGAGCATCCGCCGCGTTACCCTTGACGACATCCGTGCCTTCCACCGCACTCGTTACGGCAAAAACAACGCCATCGTTGCCGTAGTGGGCGATCTCAACCGCCGCCAAACCGAAGCACTGGTCAAAAAAGCCCTCGACGGCCTGCCCGAACGCAGCAAAGAAAGCGGCAGCATTCCCGCCGTGCCCACCCGTGAAGCCATGCGTCAGAACATCCCCTTTGCCGGCGAACAGGCGCAAATCATCATGGGCATGCCCCTCATCAAACGCCACGACCCCGATTACTACGCATTGGTTGTCGGAAACTACGTGCTGGGCGCAGGCGGATTCGACAGTCGCCTGATGAAAGTATTGCGCGACCAATACGGCTATACCTACGGCGCATACAGCAGCCTTTCCCCCTCCACCGAAGCCGGCCCCTTGAGCATCGTCTTTTCCACCCAGAAAGCCAACACCGCCCAAGCCTTAGCTGCCGCCCGCAAAGTGCTGGCCGACTTTATCGCCGAAGGCCCCACCGAAGCAGAGTTGGCCCAAGCCAAAGCCAACCTTACCGGCAGCTTCCCGCTGCGTTTCGACACCAACGCCAAATTGCTCGGCTATCTGAGTTTGATCGGTTTCCACAATCTGCCCGACGATTATCTCGAAGCCTATCCCAAAGCCGTTTCGGCCGTTACCGCCGAACAAATCAAATCCGCATGGCAACGCCGCGTGAAAGCGGAAGAGATGAATATTGTGGTTGTGGGTGCGGATAAATAACGGAAGGCCGTCTGAAATGATGTTTTCAGACGGCCTTTATGGAAAGGCGCATATCCTTACATATCGGCGCTGACCGGCGGTTGCCATCTGAAAGCCGTAAGGTTGGCGAAATATTTTTTTCGACCATTCAGGCAGTTAAAAATCAAGCGGCTGTGATATAGTCTGCTTGTGCAGCTTTTTGAACAGGTTGGCGAAAACGGGCTTCCGAGCCTTTGCCTGCCAACGGTTTGAGAAGGGGCTTCAGCCACCTTCGGGTGGCTGCGTGTTGAAACATGGTTGCCCGTCGCGATAGATAGCCGATTGTGTATGAGAACATCAGCTTGACACAGCAAGATGACAAACTCACTGTCATTCACTTTCAGACGGCCATATCAAACAAATTTTATGCCAGTATCCGCTAGAGCCGGTCCCGCTTGTTTGAGCCGGCTACAAACATTAAGAGGCCGTCTGAAAACTGCTTTCAGACGGCCTCTTATCATTTCAAACGTCTTTTAAATACGTTTCGCCAACGTTTCGGCTTTGCCCACATACAGCGCGGGTGTTAAAGCCAGCAGCTGCTGTTTGGCATCGGCGGGGATGTCCAGCGATTCGACAAACACTTTCAGCACTTCGGGCGTGATGCCGTCTTTGCCGCGGGTGAGGTCTTTCAGTTTTTCATACGGATTGGCCACGCCGTAGCGGCGCATCACGGTTTGAATCGGTTCGGCCAAGAGTTCCCAAGTGGCATCCAAGTCGGCGGCTAAGGCGGCGGGGTTGGCTTCCAGTTTGTTCAGGCCGCGCAGATGGGCGACCAAGCCCAGCACGGTGTAGCCTGCGCCCACGCCCATGTTGCGCAGCACGGTGCTGTCGGTGAGGTCGCGCTGCCAGCGGGAAACGGGCAGTTTTTCCGAAAGGAAGCCCAACACGGCGTTGGCCATGCCCAAGTTGCCTTCGGAGTTTTCGAAGTCGATGGGGTTGACTTTGTGCGGCATGGTGGAGCTGCCTACTTCGCCCGCTTTGACTTTTTGTTTGAAGTAGCCGAGGGAGATGTAGCCCCATACGTCGCGGTTGAAGTCGATTAAGATGGTGTTGATGCGGCTGAGGGTTTGGAAAAACTCGGCCATGTAGTCGTGCGGCTCGATTTGGATGGTGTAGGGGTTGAAGGTGAGGCCCAATGCTTGCTCGACGAATGTTTGGCAGTGCGCTTCCCAATCCACATCGGGGTAGGCGACCATGTGGGCGTTGTAGTTGCCGACGGCGCCGTTGATTTTGCCTAAGAATTCTTGTGCGGCAAGCTGTTTGATTTGGCGTTGCAGGCGGTAAACGACGTTGGCGATTTCTTTGCCCAAAGTGGAAGGTGTGGCGGGTTGGCCGTGGGTGCGGCTCATCATCGGCACGGCGGCCAAGTCGTGCGCCATTTCGGTGAGTTTGGCGGTGATTTCGGCCAGCTTCGGCAGCAACACGGCTTCGCGTGCTTCTTGCAGCATCAGGGCGTGGGAAAGGTTGTTGATGTCTTCGCTGGTGCAGGCGAAGTGGATGAATTCGCTGGCGGCGGCGACTTCGGGCACGCCTGAAAAGCGCTCTTTCAACCAGTATTCGATGGCTTTTACGTCGTGGTTGGTGGTGGCTTCGATGGCTTTCACGGCGGCGGCATCTTCCAGCGAAAATTCGGCGATAACGCGGTCGATTTCGGCAACGGTGAAGTCGCTGAATGCGGGTACTTCGGCGATTTTCGGTTCGGCGGCCAATGCTTTGAGCCAGCTCAGCTCAACTTTCACACGGGCTTTCATCAGGCCGTATTCGGAGAAAATCGGGCGCAGGGCTTCTACGGATTTGGCGTAGCGGCCGTCGAGCGGGGAAAGGGCGGAAATGGGGTTGATCATAGCGGATTCCTGTTTGATTGGGGGATATGCGGCAGCCCGAAAGCGGCCGGCAACAGTTTGAAATTGGCGGCAATTATACATCAAAGCGGCTTTTCAGACGGCCTCGTTATCAAGGGTGCTTCAACAGGTTTTCCATTTGCCGTGCCGATTCTTCGCTTAACCGCGCCCTTGCCAATTCCAGCGTTGCCTGCGCCCACAAACGGTAGTTTTCCTGCTCTTGCACATTCATACACGCCAGATGTGCGGCAACGGTGGAATCGTCGCCGCGCACAATCGGGCCGGTAAGTGCCTGCGGGGGGGCAAGGCGGGCAAGATTGTTAACGCTTTGCTGCATCAGGCTGCATACCAGCTCCCGCGATAAGGGTTCGGGCAGGTGCAACGGGCGCAGCAGGTCTTGGGCAAAAGCCGCCAGTGTTACCGAAAAATTGGATGCGGCCGACAATGCCGCGTGGTAGCGGGCTTTATGGGCGGACGGTATTTCAAACGCCCGCAATCCGGCGGCATCGGCCAATTCGTGCAAAACCTTCATAGCCGCTTCACTGCCGGCCTCAAGTGCGCATAGGTTTCCGGCGAGCTCCACAACCGATTTCCCGACATCGGCGAAGGCAAAAACCGGATGCAGGCTGCCGGTCATCGCACCGTTTCGGGCGGCGGCATCCAGCACCGCCGCGGTTTTCGCGCCGCTCATATGCAACACCAGCGTGCCTGCATTCAGCCACGGTAGGCAGGCAACGGCTGCGGCCGTTTCTTCAATAATATTGTCGGGCGTGCAGATAAAAACGGCATCGGCTTCAGGCAGGTCGGCAATATGGGGAACTATTGCTTTGCCGATACAGTCTGCCATGGCAACCGTACCGCTTCGGCTGACGACATTTGCAAGCCGCCAGCGGTCGTTTTTCGGCAAAACGGTTGCAAAAGTCTGCCCGACACGTCCGGCACCGATAATATGGAAGGTTTTTTTCATTTCAGACGGCTTAAACAGATTGAATAGCTTAGGTTATCACGGTAAACTTAGCCCCATTAAATTTTTTTATGACTGTAACAGAAAATGAAACCTGCTTTTGATGTGAAATCGGCACGGCTCGATGTGCTTTCGGTGCAGTTGCATACTGCGGATTTAGGGGAATTGGAAGAATTTTTACAGCAGCGCGTCAGCCAGCATAAAGGACTCGACAGCATGCTGTTTTTATTGGACGTGCAGGAATTTAACAATCCCGGAGAGCTCAATATCGGCGGGATTGTTTCATTGTTTGCCCGTTACGGACTGCAAATCGTAGGTTTGCGCCATGAAAACGAAGCGTGGGCGGCACATGCGGCGGCTTACCATTTGTCGTTCAGCAAAAACGATAAAGCACCCGAGCCGCAAACCCAACCGACTGCGGCCAAGCCGGTGAAGGCTACCGTTATCAGCAAACCCACCGTGTTGATCAGCACACCCATCCGTACCGGTCAGCAGGTGTATGCCGAAAATGCCGATTTGATCGTTACCGATATCGTAAACGAAGGTGCGGAAATCATTGCCGACGGCAACATCCATGTATACGGAACCATGCGGGGCAGGGCCCTTGCCGGAGCAACCGGCAACAGGGAAGCACGGATTTTTATCTATTCCATGCAGGCGGAATTGGTTTCGGTAGCCGGCATTTACCGCAATTTCGAGCAAAGCCTGCCTGCGCATCTACACAAAAAACCGGTGCAGATATCGTTGCAGGATAACCGGCTGGTTATCAGCGCAATCGGTGAGGAATAACTGTTTTATATTTGAAAGAAAAAGGAAAAATCGTGGCAAAAATCATTGTAGTAACTTCAGGTAAAGGCGGCGTCGGTAAAACCACTACCAGTGCCAGCATCGCATCCGGCCTGGCTTTGCGCGGCCACAAAACAGCCGTTATCGACTTCGACGTTGGTTTGCGCAACCTTGATTTGATTATGGGCTGCGAACGTCGTGTCGTATACGATCTGATTAACGTGATTCAGGGCGAAGCAACCCTCAATCAGGCGCTGATTAAAGACAAACATTGCGATAACCTCTATATTCTGCCTGCTTCTCAAACCCGTGATAAAGATGCTTTAAACCGCGACGGCGTAGAAAAAGTGTTGCAGGATTTAACCGGTGAAATGGGTTTTGAGTTTGTGATTT
Source organism: Neisseria sp. MVDL19-042950 (assembly GCF_030504625.1). Taxonomy (GTDB): domain Bacteria; phylum Pseudomonadota; class Gammaproteobacteria; order Burkholderiales; family Neisseriaceae; genus Neisseria. Next base: position 17,988 of record NZ_JAUKWH010000019.1, read on the forward strand.
GCGATTCTCCCGCCGGTATCGAACAAGGTGCGCTGATGGCGTTGTATTTTGCCGACGAAGCCATCATTACCACCAATCCGGAAGTATCGAGCGTACGCGACTCCGACCGTATTCTGGGCATTTTGCAAAGCAAGAGCCGCAAGGCCGAAAAAGGCGAAACCGTTAAAGAACATTTGCTGATTACCCGTTACTCGCCCGAGCGTGTAAACAAAGGCGAAATGCTGTCGGTGCAAGATATTTGCGATATTCTGCGTATTCCGCTGATCGGTGTGATTCCAGAATCGCAAAGCGTATTGCAGGCATCCAACTCCGGTTCGCCTGTCATCCATCAAAACGATGCAGTGGCTGCTGATGCCTATAAAGACGTGGTTTCCCGTCTGCTGGGTGAAAACCGTGAAATGCGTTTCTTGGAAGCTGAGAAAAAAGGCTTCTTCAAACGTTTGTTCGGAGGTTAAGTCATGTCTTTGATTGATTTGATATTCGGTAGAAGAAACAAAACCGCCGAAGTAGCACGCGACCGTTTGCAGATTATCATTGCCCAAGAACGTGCCAAAGAGCAGGCTCCCGATTATCTGCCTACGTTGCAAAAAGAGCTGCTGGAAGTGCTGTCCAAATATGTGCACGTTTCGCTCGACGACATCCGTATTACTCAAGAAAAGCAAAACGGCATGGATGTGCTTGAGTTGAACATTACGCTGCCGGAGCAGCAAAAAAAGGCTGAAGCATGACCTTGACCGAGTTGCGTTACATCGTTGCGGTGGCGCAGGAACGTCATTTCGGGCGTGCCGCCCGCCGCTGTTTTGTCAGCCAGCCCACACTTTCGATTGCCATTAAAAAGCTGGAAGAAGAGCTGTCCGTATCGCTGTTTGACCGGAGCAGTAACGACATCATCACCACTGAAGCGGGGGAGCGCATTGTCGCCCAAGCTCGCCGTGTGCTCGAAGAAGCCGAGCTTATCCGTCATTTGGCGAATGCGGAGCAAAACGAATTGGAAGGTGCGCTGAAACTCGGCCTGATTTTTACCGTTGCGCCGTATTTATTGCCGAAGCTGATTGTGGCTTTGCGTAAAATCGCGCCGAACATGCCGTTGATGCTCGATGAAAATTACACCCATATTCTGACCGAAGCCCTTAAACGCGGTGATTTGGATGCGATTGTGGTGGCCGAGCCGTATCATGAGCCGGGTATCATAACCGAGCCGTTGTATGACGAGCCGTTTTTCGTGATTGTGCCTAAAGGCCATCATTTTGAGGATTTGGATGCGGTTACGCCCGAAATGTTGGTGGAGGAGCAAGTATTGCTGCTTTCGGAGGGCAACTGTATGCGCGATCAAGTATTGGCAAGCTGTTCGGAACTGGCTTCCAAGCAGAAAATACAGGGATTGACCAACACGTTGCAAGGCAGCTCGATCAACACCATCCGCCATATGGTTGCCAGCGGTTTGAGCATCAGCGTTATGCCTGCCACGGCGTTAACCGAAAACGATCATATGTTGTTCAGCATCATTCCGTTTGAAGGTGTGATTCCGCACCGTAGAGTGGTTTTGGCGTACCGCCGCAATTTTGTCCGCCCCAAAGCGTTGGCGGCTTTGCGCAATGCGGTGCTGTCTTCGCAACTGAGCGGCGTTACCTTTGTTGAGAATCAGGCCGTCTGAAAAGAGGTTGGGTGAATCTACAAAGCCGATAAAAAAACAGCTGTCGATTGAAGACAGCTGTTTTTTTATCGGTTGTTTTAAAGGCCGAGGCCGTCTGAAAACTACCAGATATCCGATTTGATGCGGCGTTTCAGGCCGGGGTGTTCGGAAAGTTTGAATTCGGGATCTTTCCCCATTTTCAGCTTGGCGGTGTAGTCCCTCAACAGCAGGAACACCAGCGGCGACAAGGCGATGATGGCGATCAGGTTGATTAATGCCATGATGCCCATCGATAAGTCGGCCATATCCCACACCACCGGCACGCTGTTTACCGCGCCGAAATACACGAACCCGAGCACAATAGAGCGGAAAATGGCCAGCGAAAGGCGGCTGCTCTTGATGAACTGTACATTGGATTCCGCGTAAGCATAATTGCCGATGATTGAAGAGTAGGCAAACATAAACAGCAATACGGCCAAAAAGTCTTTGCCCCAAGCACCGACATGGCTTTCGATGGCCGATTGCGTGAGCTGCACGCCGGTCATCTCGCCCGGGTTTTGGGTAACGTGCGACAGCAGCAGGATGAATGCGGTGCATGAGCACACTACGATGGTATCGACAAACACGCCCAACATCTGAATCATGCCTTGAGAAACAGGGTGTTTGACTTCGGCAGCAGCGGCGGCATTGGGGGCGGAGCCCATACCGGCTTCATTGGAGAACAAGCCGCGTTTGATGCCCAGCATCATGGCTTGGGCAGTCATACCGCCGAAGAAACCGCCCGCAGCAGCTTGAAAATCGAAGGCTTTTTCAAAAATCAGCGCGAATACGGCAGGCACGGCGGAGAGGTTGGTCAGAATCACGTAAACCGCCATCAACAGGTAAAGAATGGCCATTACCGGCACCACGCCTTCCGAAATTTTCGATACGCGGCGGATGCCGCCGAAAATAATCGGCGCGGTCATGATCACCAAAGCCACGCCCACCAATTCCGGTTTCCAGCCCCAAGCGGTTTGGGTGGCGGCAACGATGGAATTGGCTTGAACGGCGTTAAAGACGAAACCGAATGCGAGAATCAGGCTCAGGGCGAACAAAATGCCGAGCCAGCGTTGTTTCAAGCCTTGGGTGATGTAATAAGCGGGGCCGCCGCGGAAATGATGGCTGTCGTAGTCGCGTACTTTGAAGAGTTGGGCAAGCGAAGATTCGGCAAAGGCCGAACTCATGCCTAAAAGAGCGGTCAGCCACATCCAGAACACCGCTCCGGGGCCGCCCATCGATACCGCAATGGCTACGCCGGCAATATTGCCTACCCCCACGCGGCTGGCCAAGCCGGTAACGAATGCTTGGAAAGGTGTGATGCCGTGCGGGTCGTCGCCTTCTTGCCGTCCGCCCAACATTTCTTTCACGCTACGCCCGAACAGGCGGATTTGCACGAAGCCGGTGCGTACGGTGAAAAACAGGCCGACGCCCAGCAGAAGGTAAACCAGCAATTGCCACAGCGGGCCGTTGAGTTTGTTAACGAACGTGTGAATGGTTTCAACCATAAATCCCTCTCTTGTTACTGATGGTTTTCAGACGGCCTCTTGTAAATCAGAGCATGCAGGCCGTCTGAAAAAAACACATTTTAACGATTGTCGACAAAAATAGCGAAGATTTTACGCAGAGTAATTCTGGTGTTTATAATAAATTCAATCGGTTATATTTGATTGAGAGCGGCGCGGCGTTTTAAAACGCATTTCCCCGAGCTCGCAAACAAAGCCGTTTAAGGCCGTATCGTGTGCTTCGCGGGGCAATTGGTCGCAAAGCTGGCAGGCGAAACCGACACCCAACGTGCGCGGTTGCAGACGGTGGCGGCAGGCGGCCAGCGATACATCGTAATACCCACCGCCCTGACCCAGACGGTAGCCTTCTCGGTCGATGCCGACAACCGGCACCAGCAGCAGGTTCAGGCGGTGGGCGCGGATTTTTTCGCCGGCGAACTGGGGAATATAAAGTTTGCCGTTGCCGCGTTTGCGCTCGGCGGCTTTGCGGTTGCCGGAATAGGGCGTGAACCATAACCTGAGCGAGCGTGGTTCGATATAGGGCAGATAGGGTTTGGCACCGCGTTTTAAGACGGCCTCGATCAAGCCGTCCAAGCGCAATTCGCTGCCTATCGGCCAATACACCCCGATGCGGCTGTTACGGCGGATGCGGTGTTTGAGAAGATTGTTGATTTTACGGGTGGCCTGCCGGCGTTCGCTTTTGCCCAGTTTGGCGCGTGTGCGGCGGAATAGTCGGCGCAGGGCAGCTTTTTCGGCGGAACGGGGCATTTCAGACGGCCTTTCTTTCATGGCAGCACGGTGTCGGAGCAAAAATAAAAAAGGAAAAATGCCCGGATTCATCGGAATCCGGACGACACGATCGAACAAGCTGCTCGCTTACAGTTTTTTGTCGCAAACCGCTTCAAATTGTTTTTCGGTTATCGAGCCCGACATCACGCTCAATGGGCGCAAACCGGCGGCGGTATAGGTTTCGTTAACCAGCACCGTGCCTTTTTCATCAATCAACTGCAAGGCCGTTAAGCGGTAGGTTTTGTTAACGCAGTGTATTTCCCAAGAGCCGATGGCGGTTTTGTATCTGGGCGTGTTCACATAACGCTCTTCGTTGGGCTTCTGCACGGTTTTTTTATCGCGGAAAGTAACGAGGTTGCCGTTTTTCTGAATGCTGTTGCGGTCGATGAAGGCTTTGATATTGCCGTTGGACGTGGTGCCGATTTTATCCCAGTGGCCGCTCAAGTTGGGGCCTTTGCCGCCCATATCGTCGACGGCCGCACAAGCGGCAATGCTTGAAACCAGAGTGGCGGCAGCGGTGCGGCGCAGAATAAGAGAGATGTTCATTGAGTTCCTTTCAGACGGCCTTCAGGCCATATTCGGTTTGTTTTTCAGACGGCCTCGAAAGGTTTCCGTTCATACCTTTCTCGGATTGCACGCGGATAAGCCCGCCGCAGAAAGTTATTCGGAAGCCGTTTAAAAAAGCTAAAATAACGGCTTTCTATAATATACGGAAACCGTTTCATGACCAAGCCGCCTGCCGCTCAAATTCTGCACGACGTTTTCGGCTACCCCGAATTCCGCGGCAGTCAGGCCGAGATTGTGGACACGCTTTCCGGCGGCAAAAGCCTGCTGGTGTTGATGCCTACCGGCGGCGGCAAATCGTTGTGTTACCAAATTCCCGCCATGATGCGCGAAGGCGTGGCCGTGGTGGTATCGCCGCTGATTGCCCTGATGAACGACCAAGTAGCCGCCCTGCATGCAGCGGGCGTTTCCGCAGCGTGCGTGCACAGCGGCACCACCCCCGACGAAGCTCGGCAGATTGCCGACGATATCCAGTCAGGCCGTCTGAAACTGCTTTACGTCGCCCCCGAACGCTTGGTTACCGAGCGTTTCCTGCGCTTTCTCGACCAACACACCATCAGCCTGTTCGCCATCGACGAAGCCCATTGCGTGAGCCAATGGGGGCACGACTTCCGCCCCGAATACCAACAGCTCGGCCTGCTGGCCGACCGCTATCCGCACGTTCCCCGCATCGCCCTCACCGCCACCGCCGATGCCGCCACCCGCGCCGACATCAAACACCATCTGCGTTTGGAAGACGCGGCCGAGTTCGTGGCCAGCTTCGACCGCCCCAACATCTATTACCAAGTGATTGAAAAAAACAACGGCAAAAAACAGCTTTTGCAGTTTATCCAAAAACAGATGATGGGGCAGAGCGGCATCGTTTATTGCCTGAGCCGCAAAAAAGTCGAAGACGTTACCGCCTTTCTGTGCGAAAACGGCTTGGATGCCATTCCCTATCATGCCGGCTTGAGCATGGACGTGCGCGAGGCCAACCAGCGGCGTTTTACCCGTGAAGACAACGTTATCGTCGTCGCCACCGTCGCTTTCGGCATGGGCATCGACAAACCCGACGTGCGTTTCGTCGCCCATCTCGACATGCCCCAAAGCGTCGAACATTTCTACCAAGAATCAGGCCGCGCCGGACGCGACGGCCTGCCCGCCGCAAGCTGGCTGTGCTACGGCCTCAACGACTGGGTGCTGCTGCGTGAACGCATCCAAACCGGCAACAGTGACGACATGCAAAAACAAATCGAACTGCAAAAACTCGATGCCATGCTGTCCGTATGCGAAACCGCCGACTGCCGCCGCGTACTGCTGCTCAAACACTTCGGCGAAGATTCCCAACCCTGCGGCCATTGCGACAACTGCCTGCACCCGCCCGTGCGCTTCGACGGCACCGTGCCCGTGCAAAAACTGTTGAGCTGCGTGTACCGCGTCGGCCAACAGTTCGCTACCGGCTACGTCATCAACGTATTGCGCGGCAAAAGCGACGACTGGATTATCCGCAACCGCCACCACCAGTTATCCACCTTCGGCATCGGCGACAACTTCACCGACAAAGAATGGCGCGGCGTCGTGCGCCAGTGCATCAGCCTCGGCTACCTCACCGTCAACCCCCTGCTTCACCAAGCACTGCAACTGACCGAAGCCGCCAAAACCGTGCTCAAAGGCAGCACACCCGTATGGCTGCGCCCGCTCAAACGCGACAAAGCCGCCACCCAAAAACCCAAAGAAGAATGGCTGCGCACCGAGCGCGAAGAACGCATCTGGCAGGCATTGCGCGCTTGGCGGCTCAAACGCGCACAGGCCGAAGAAGTGCCCGCTTATGTGATTTTCGGCGACAAAACCCTGCGCGACATCGTCGAAAAACTGCCCGCCGACCTCGCCGAACTGCACGACATCTACGGCTTGGGCGAAGCCAAAATCAACAGCTTCGGCGCAGACATCATCGAAGTGTGCCAAACCGCCGCCGCAAGCAGCAGGCCGTCTGAAAACCCGCAAAGCGGGTTTCGCCAAAGCGAACTTGGTGAGCTTCGCCCAAACCCGCCGGCCGCCGTATCCGACAGCCTTTCAGACGGCCTCGAAACCGAACGCGAGCGCCGGCTTTGGCAAGCCTTGAACGCATGGCGCAGCAGCAAAGCACAAGCGGAAGGCGTTACCCTGCACACCGTCTGCCCCGACGACAGCCTGCTCGATTTGATCCGCAACACCCCCGAAGAAGCCGACGACCTAAACGGCATCTACGGCTTGGGCGCAGTACGCATCGGCAAATTCGGCGGCGACATCTTGGCCGTCTGCAAACCCTTTTCAGACGGCCTCGGCAACGAAGCCAAACACAAACGCCGCCTGATGCGCGCCCTGATGCAATGGTGCGCCGCCACCGCCGAAACAGAAGGCGAACCCGAGCACACCGTCTTCAGCAAAATCACCCTGCGCGCCATCGCCGCCAAACAGCCGCAAACATTGGCAGAATTGGGCGGCATACACGGCGTGGGCGCAGACAAAATCGAAAAATACGGAGAGGCCGTGTTAGCAGTGTGCAGGCAACTGCAAGAAGTAACATAAACCCCGTTGGATAAATCTTTCAACAGAAATCAGACATAACATACATAAAAATAAGAGGCCGTCTGAAAAGTTGGGAATACTTTTCAGACGGCCTTCTAATAGCAAATTAACTTAAAAAACAATACGTCCATCATGCTCGGGCCAAGCACGGATATGACGGTATGTGTTACTGTGTAAGTGATTTAATCTATTCGGCATTCCAAAATCCCAAGAACTGTTCGCCGACATAATCATTAGGTGTCTTTGCCATAATAGGCCGTCTGAAAACTTTCAGACGGCCTATTGTCAAATTCGGTCGTTTCTGCACTTCAAATCCCTAGCAAGAATGAATTCATATTTTTCTTTAAGTTTTTTATCCGTCCCGCCTTCATGTTTTCTTGCAAACGGTTTCCACTCTTCAAAGGTGGGATAGGTGGGGTAAGGAAAGCATATAATTTGAAAAGAATCATCTTTATCAAATAAATAAAATAAAATCTCAACTGCTGCAATACCATAGTAAGTCTTACTGATTTGAAGCTCCCCTCTAACTTTTACGGCCTTATACTGCTGCTTAGTTAAGGGGTTTTCCAACACGAATACATAACTGTTTTTTTTCTCTTTTTCCCTGCAAATTAACAGTTGGTATGGCTTTCCACCCTTAATCCAGTCTTTTCCCTTACTCCCAGTATCTGCATAACATTGAAAATTTTTATTTAAATCAGAATATTGAGCTAGACTAACCCTATGCTCATCATAATAAAAATAAATTAAAAAGCCCGATAAAGCCAGCAACACAGGCAATCCGATCAGTATCAAAAACGTTTTTTTCATTTGTTAATCTCCACCTCGATTTCAAAATCCGGTGTCGGGACGGGCAGGATTTTGGAAAACAGCAGCATATCCCTGCCTTTCCACTGTTCTTTCGGTTTGCCCTGATTGGCCGCTTCCCGCCATCTTCTGAAGTCACTGTTGTTCACCGGCAGGAACAAATCGGTATGGATATTGTCTCCGTCCAAAAATGGTGTGGTTACTTTAAGCGAATTCAATTCTTTCCCCCTTGCGGCCTGTAGGTTGTCCAATACGCCATCGGCAAAGATTCTGACCCCTTTGGCATTCCCAAAACTAAAAAATGTTCGCCTACATAGTCGCAGGTATCTAGAGGAGGGAAGGAATTTAAAAATGTGCCGTCTGAAAAGTTTCAGACGGCACATTAGCTTAGATTTTATCATTTCTGCATTTTAAATCCTTTTGAAGAGTAGAATCATACATCTCACGCAAATCTTTCTGATAAGGATTGATTTTTTGTGGAAATGCGGTTTCTTGAGAGGCCTTTATTTCTTTTTCCGCGAAAGGTTTCCATTCTTCAAAGGTTAAATATTTCGGATAGGGAAAACAAATATGATGGTAATCTTCCCCTAAGCGAAAAGCAATTTCCACAGCTGCAATACTGTAATATTCTCTCCTTATTTCAATATCTTTTCCTCTAACTTTTATTGCTTTATATTTTTTTTGGGTTACAGAATTTTCTAAAAAAAACAAAGTAGTATCTGTATCGTCAATGTCATAGCAGGTTGTCAAATGATAAGGTAATTTATCCTTTACCCAATTATACTTATTGTAAGTATAACACTTTAAATTTATAGCATTAATATCCGATTCATTTATTAAGCTTATTTCATCAGATTTATAATGAAAATATATTAATGCCGTTGTTATAACTAATATGAATAAGATAATTTTTTTTGATTTCATTTTTTTACCTTATCTTCAATTATTACCTCAATATCAAGATTAGGAGTTGGCACAATCAGCAGTTCTGAGAAAAGCAGCATATCACGCCCTTTCCATTGTTCTTTTGGTTGGCCTTTGTTTGCCGTTTCCCGCCATCTTCTGAAATCACTGTTGTTAACCGGTAAAAACAAATCGATATGGATATTGTCTCCGTCCAGCAATGGTGCCGTTACTTTGACTGAATTCAATTCTTTGCCCAAAGCCGCTTTGCCGTTGTCGAATATACTGCCTGCCAAAATCCGTACGCCTTTTTCATTCCAAAATCCCAAAAACTGTTCGCCTACATAGTCATAGGTATCTTTGGCATAGACGGCAATTAAAGGAATCTTGGCACGGTATATATCACCCGATTTATGGGTAAGGATGATTTCATACGGTGCAGCGTATAATCCAAATGAACCGAAAGCAACAAACCAGTCTTCAATGGAAGATGGCCTGATAGGTTTTTCCTCAATAGAATCGCCAATCTTAATGTGCTGGAAGCTCCAATCTAAATGGTATTTCAAGATATTAGCAGAAGCTAAATGATGGAAAGTTCCTTTTGGTATATTTTCTTTATTTTTATTAATATTTTTTCTTAATTCCCCTTTTGCTTTTTCGCTATAAATAGATTGAGTAATTAATTCCTGATATTTTTTTTTAACTAAAGGAAAACTATCCAACCATTTCCAGGTTACAAAATTTGGTTGCACAATACCTTTTTTTAAAGCTTCTGCATCGTCCAATATCAATTCATTTCTTCTTTTCTGTTCTTTCGTAAACTCATAATAATCCCCCTCAAACCAAGCATCCTGCGCTTTCGCGCCCATATGCCAGCCATGATTCCTCATCACCGTGGCAATATCTCTCAGTTTGAAACGGTTCAGCGGAATATCTTGTTTGGGGAATCCGCCGTAGCGGTTGGGTGTGCTTACTTTTGCCTTGCACACAAGCATGGGGTTGCACTCAATCTTGACAATAACGGCCTCTCCTTCTTTTCTAGGCGCAACATCTTGTGTATAGACTTCTATAAATTTGGTTTTTTCTGCCATGCCTTTTTCCTTGATTACTCAATATCAATTTTGGTTTGCGGATAAATACTGATTTCAATTTCTTCAGATTTCATAGTATGGAATTTTTCAGCTTTCTTCTTATTGCTGCTTCCTGTTAGATTTTGCGTATCCGATTCCACATAAAAATCAATATTGTCAAGATATTTACCTGTTTTATCGTCAATAAACATAAATCTTTTACCATGCAGATAGCCAAGCGGAAAGGCTTCCAAAGGAACGGCCATTTCCTTCGGCCCCGTAACCTCCCAAGCCGCCGCCTTT
>NZ_JAUKWH010000002.1 GCF_030504625.1 Neisseria sp. MVDL19-042950
CAAACGGCGGGCAGGGATGCCCGCCCTACGGCTTAATCGTGATATAAATTTTGAATTTCAGACGGCATATTGCCACCCCAAGCAGCATCGAATAAGCCTAAAGCCACGTCATGATGAAACGAAGGATAAGGCCAGTTGCACACTTGCTCGGCGTGGCCGTGCTTCACAGGATTGTAATAAATGTAATGAATATGGTTTTCCAAATCCTACTCGTTTCGGATGGCATGTTCCCAAAAACGGCTTTGCCAAATCCCGCTTTCCCGCTTATTGGATTGAGCCGTATTGGGCGAACGGATTTCTTCGGGCAACCGTTTGCTGAAATTGATTTTCAGATTTTGAATGCGCCGTGAAAAATCACGGTCATGTTCGGGCAAGCGCATAATGCAATGGAAGTGGTCGGGCAAAATGCAGATGGCCACGGTTTCAAACGGCAAATGGCGCAGCGTTTCACGGTAGGCCGCCCGAAATTCGTCGATATAGCGGATAAGATAATCCTTTGAACGGTCGTTCAGATTCACCGTGAAAAAATACATACCGCCCGGCACATAATGGCGGCGGAAATTGGGCATGACGTTTTCCTTTTTTGTGTTTTGTTTATTGGTTCTTACCATTTCGTAGGGCGGGCATCCCTGCCCGCCGTTTGTCCAAGATACTGTTATTACCTTATGTTGTCTTGCTCTACCGAGCAAGAGGTGGGCAGGGATGCCCGCCCTACGGTTGGTTTTGAGGCCGTCTGAAATTTCAGACGGCCTTTTCTTTCAGTTAGCCTGTTTACTCCTCCCCCAACTTCTTCAAAACCGCTTTCACCGTCTGAATCCGTGTTTCAACATCTTCCATCACCGCGCTCACGCGCAATTTGTCCGCGCCGGCCATGCGGTAGTTTTTGTTGCTTTGCATCAGCAGGATAATTTGCGCGGGGTCGATGTTGTGGTGTTTGCCGAATGTGAGGGTAACGGCGTCGGTAGTGGCATCAATCGCGTCTATGCCCATTTCTTTGGCCGTCAGGCGGATGCGGTGGCTTTCGATCAGGGTTTTGACGGGTTGTTCGGACAGGCCGAAGCGGTCGACGAGTTCTTCGTGCACGGTGTTGATTTGGGCTTCGGTTTCGCAGGTGGCGAGGCGTTTGTATAAAACGAGGCGCTCGTGGATGTCGGGGCAGTAGCTTTCGGGTAGGAGCGCGGGGCTGTGCAGTTTGATTTCGGTGGTTACGCCCAACGGTGCGTCGAGGTCGGGCTGGCGGCCTTTTTTGAGGTCGCGCACGGCTTGTTTGAGCATTTCGGTGTAGAGAGTAAAGCCGACCTGCATCATTTCGCCGCTTTGCCCTTCGCCGAGGATTTCTCCTGCGCCGCGGATTTCCAAATCCTGCATGGCCAGCGTGAAGCCTGCGCCGAGTTCGTCGGCGGAGGAGATGGCATCGAGGCGTTTTTCGGCATCTTTGGTGATGTATTCGGGCGTGAGCAGGTAGGCGTAGGCTTGGTGGTGGCTGCGGCCGACGCGCCCGCGCAGTTGGTGCAGTTGGGCGAGGCCGAATTTGTCGGCGCGGTTGATGATGATGGTGTTGGCGTTGGGGATGTCGATGCCGGTTTCGATGATGGTGGAGCAGAGCAGCACGTTGAAGCGTTGTTGTAAGAAGTCGCGCATCACTTGTTCGAGTTCGCGCTCGCGCAATTGGCCGTGGGCTACGCCGATGCGGGCTTCAGGCAGCAGGGTTTCGAGGCGCTCGCGCATGTTTTCGATGGTTTCGACTTCGTTGTGCAAAAAGAATACTTGCCCGCCGCGTTTGAGTTCGCGCAGCACGGCTTCGCGCACGCTGGCTTCGCTGAAGGGTTTGACGAAGGTTTTGACGGCGAGGCGGCGGCTGGGGGCGGTGGTGATGAGTGAAAAGTCGCGCAAGCCTTCGAGCGCCATGCTGAGGGTGCGCGGAATGGGGGTGGCGGTGAGGGTGAGGATGTCGACGTTGGCGCGCAGGCGTTTGAGCTGCTCTTTTTGGCGCACGCCGAAGCGGTGTTCTTCGTCGATAATTACCAAGCCTAAGTTTTTGAATTGGATGTCGTCTTGCACGAGTTTGTGTGTGCCGATCACGATATCCACCGTGCCGTCGGCCATGCCGGCGAGCGTGGCTTTGGTTTCTTTGCTGCTGTTGAAGCGGGAAAGTTGGGCGACTTTAACGGGAAAATCGGCGAAGCGGTCGCTGAAATTTTGTGCGTGTTGTTCGACCAACAGCGTGGTGGGGGCGAGCACGGCCACTTGTTTGCCGCCCATCACGGCCACGAAGGCGGCGCGGAGAGCGACTTCGGTTTTGCCGAAACCGACATCGCCGCACACGAGCCTGTCCATCGGCTTGCCTTGAGTGAGGTCTTGGAGCACGGCGGCGATGGCGGCGGCTTGGTCTTCGGTTTCTTCGTAGCCGAAGCCGTCTGAAAAGGCTTGGTAATCTAACTCGTTGAATTGGAATTTAAAGCCTTCTTGTGCGGCGCGTTGGGCGTAGAGGTTGAGCAGTTCGGCGGCGGTGTCGCGCGCTTTTTCTGCGGCTTTGCGTTTGGCTTTGCTCCATGCGGCGGTGCCGAGTTTGTGCAGTTGCACGTTTTCATGGGCATGGCCGGAATAGCGGCTGATGAGGTGCAGGTTGGACACGGGCACGTAAAGCTGCGCTTCGCCTGCGTATTCGAGCAACATCATTTCGTTGTCGCCGTCGCCCAAATCCATGTTGACCAAACCCATATAGCGGCCGATGCCGTGTTCTTCGTGTACAACGGGGTCACCGATGTTGATTTCGGCCAAGTCGCGCAAGAGGCCGTCTGAAACTTGGGCGTGCTTCTTGCGGCGCGAGGTGCGGCTGCGGGCAACGTATTGGTAGAGGTCGGATTCGGTGATAACGGCGAGGCCGGTTGTAGGTCGGATACTTGTATCCGACAAGGTTTGGGTTGTGCGGGCGTCGGATTCGAGAATCCGACCTACGGTTTCCGTATCAATGGGCAGGCTACCTGAAAGGCCGTCTGAAAGCTGGTTTTCCGTTTTGTCGGATTCAAGAATCCGACCTACGGTTTGAGTCGATTCAAGAACACGGTCGGCGTTTTCAGACGGCAACTGAAACCCATAAGCCAACTGCGTTACGGTAATGCACAACGATGCGTCGCTGTCTAAAAACGCCTGCCAGCCGTCCACACTTTGCGCTTTCAAGCCGTGCTGCTGCATAAAGCCGAGCATGGTTTCGCGGCGGCCCGCGCTTTCGGCGCACAGCAACACTTTGCCGTTAAAGGCCGTCTGAAAACTTTGCAGCGCGGCAAGCGGGGTTTCGGATTGGCGGTTTACGGCCACATCGGGCAGCGCGTGTTGTTTGCCGTGGAAGTCGGGAAGGATTTGGCCGTAAGGTTTCAGACGGCCTGCAAACTGGTCTTCACTGAGATACAAATGCTGTGGATGCAAAGGCGGGTAAGTTTCATCGCCTTTAGCCATCGCAAAGCGCGATTTGACATCCGACCAAAAGCGCGAAGCCTCGGCGTGCACGTCGCCGATGCACACCACCAGCGCTTCTTCGCCGATGTAGTCGAACAGCGTGGCCAATTCGTTTTCAAAAAACAGCGGCAGATAATATTCCACGCCCGCGCCGAAATGGCCGTTGCTTACGGCTTTGTAAACGGTGGCGGCGTTGTAGTCGCCCTCGATTTCTTCGCGGAAACGGCTGCGGAAGATTTTTTGCGCGTCGTCGTCGGTCGGGAACTCGTGTGCGGGCAGCAGGCGGATTTCGGAAACGGGCGCGATGGTGCGCTGGGTGTCGGGGTCGAAAGTTTTGATGCTGTCGATTTCGTCGCCGAACATATCCAAGCGGTAGGGCGCGTCGCTGCCGCTGGGGAAAATATCCAAAATGCCGCCGCGCAGGGCGAATTCGCCGGCGGCAATCACGTTGGAAACATTACTGTAACCGGCTTCCACCAAGTTTTCCCGCAGTGCGTCGATATCCAAAGTCTGGCCGGTTTTCAGCCAAAACGTGCGCCCCATCAAAAACGACACCGGCGCGAGTTTCTGCATGGCGGTGGCCACCGGCACGAACACCGCATCCGCCGCACCCTGCTTAATCTGCCACAACGCGGCCAGCCGTTCCGACACCAAATCGTGATGCGGCGAAAAACGCTCATACGGCAGCGTTTCCCAGTCGGGCAGAAACACGGCCTTATCCTGCGGGCGGAAAAACTGCCACGCGGTTTGCAGGCGCAGGGCCTGCTCCACATCTTGCGTGAGAATGATTTTAACGGGCTTTTCAGGCAGGCATCGGGCTAGGAAAAACGGCAGGCTGCCGCGGGAAAGGTCGAGCCAGCGGGATTTTTGGGCGGGGGCGGGGATAGGATAGTTCATATCGGTACGGACAGCAGTTTAGGCCGTCTGAAAAAGTTTCAGACGGCCTGTGTTGAAGATACGCTTATTTTATCATGTATCCCCGTGCTCCATTTACAGGCCGTCTGAAAAAGGTTTAGCATGGAAGCATTGTTCGTTATTCAGGAGCCAATCAAATGTACCCGATTCAAGAGCCTTACAAAAGCGGCCTGTTGAAAGTATCCGCCATCCATCAAATCTATTGGGAAGAATCCGGCAATCCGCACGGCATTCCGGTGATTTTTCTGCACGGCGGGCCGGGGGCGGGCGCGTCGCCGAAAGCGCGCGGCTTTTTCAACCCCGACAAATACCGCGTGGTGATTATCGACCAGCGCGGCTGCGGGCGTTCGCTGCCGTATGCCGAAACCTATGAAAACACCACTTGGGATTTGGTGGCCGACATCGAAAAAGTGCGCGAAATGCTCGGCATACACAGTTGGCTGGTATTCGGCGGCTCTTGGGGCAGCACGCTTTCGCTGGCTTACGCGCAAACCCATCCGAACCGTGTGCGCGGCTTGATTTTGCGTGGCATATTCTTGGGGCGGCAGAGTGAAATCGACTGGCTGAACGAGCAAGGCGGCGCGGAACACATTTATCCCGAACAGTGGCAGCATTACCTCGCCCCCGTGGCCGAAGAAAAGCGCGGCGCAATCGTGCAGGCTTATCATGAAATGCTGTTCGGCCAAGACCGCGAACAGGCTTTGCGGGCGGCGAAAGCATGGGCGGAATGGGAAAGCTGGCTGGTGCAGTTCGACCCGAAACCAGTGGAAGAAGATGCGGAACAGGCGTTGGCGATTTCGCGCATCGAAAACCATTATTTCGTCAACGGCTGTTGGCTGGAGAACGAAAAAGCATTGCTGGCGAATGTAGACAAAATCCGCCATATCCCCACCGTGATCGTTCAGGGGCGTTACGACATCTGCACGCCGATGAAAAGCGCGTGGGAGCTGAAGCAGGCGTTTCCCGAAGCCGATTTGCGGATTGTGCAGGGCGGCCATGCCTCGTTTGAAGGCGAAGTGGCCAAAGGCTTGGTGCGGGCGGCGGACGAGTTTGCAGACAAATTGGCCGTCTGAACAGAGCGGCCGTGTTTTTCAGACGGCCTCAAACCGCAGGCTTTCAGGCCGTCTGAAATCCCGTACAATACGCCGACCGTTTTTTAAAGGAATCCGCCTCGATGAATACCGTGAAAATCAAAAACACCGTGCTGGGCGCAGGCAGCCCGAAAATCTGCGTGCCGCTGGTGGCAAAAGATTCAGACGGCCTGCAAACCGCTTTGGCAGGCTTGCGGGGCTTGGCTTTTGATGTGGTGGAATTCCGTGCGGACTTTTTCGAACGCGCAGCCGATAGCGGCTATATCGTGGAACGCCTGCGCGAAGTGCGCGCCGCCCTGCCGGATACGCCGCTGCTGTTTACCTTCCGCCGCGCCGAAGAAGGCGGCGAGTGCCCCGTGCCGCCGGAGGTTTATTTTTCGCTGGTTCGGACGGCCATACGCTCCGGCTTGACCGACATCATCGATATCGAACTGTTTGCGGGCGAAGCCGAAGTGAAAGAAACCGTTGCGCTGGCCAAAGCCAACGGCGTGGCGGCCTTGCTGTGCAACCACGATTTCGATAAAACGCCGCCGAAAGAAAAGATCATAGGCCGTCTGAAAACCATGCAGGATTGGGGCGCGGACATCTGCAAAATCGCCGTGATGCCGCAATCCGCCGCCGACGTGCTGGTGTTGCTCGATGCCACGCAAACCATGTTCCATCAATATGCGCGGCAGCCGCTGGTAACGATGGCGATGGGCAAACTGGGCGTGGTAAGCCGCTTGGCGGGCGAAACCTTCGGCTCGGCAATGACTTTCGGCTTGGCGGGAACCGCTTCCGCGCCCGGGCAGATCGGTGCGAACGATTTGCGCTTTATTTTGAACGTGTTGGCCGGAAAGTAAGCGGTGTTTAGCAAGCATTCAGGCCGTCTGAAAAAGTTCAGACGGCCTCTTCTAGTTATTTGGCAGTAGTTATAAAGTATGGTGTTAAGCGTTTTGCTTAAATGTTAAAAAGCGCCGTTATTCCGATTGCAAGAGGAGAGAGGATGAAACCGTATCAAACCGCTTTAAAAGCCGCTCTGGCCGCCGTTGCGCTGGCTGCGTCCGCACCGAATGCGCTTGCCGCCGACATTACCGTGTCTGCCGCCGCCAGCCTGAGCAATGCGTTTAAAGACATCGCCGCCCAATACGAGAAACAGTATCCGCAAGACAAAATCAAGCTGAACACCGCTGGTTCCGGCACATTGCTTCAGCAAGTGCTGCAAGGTGCGCCGGTGGACGTGCTGGCGTTTGCCGATCAGGAAACCATGGATAAGGCGCAGGCTCAGAATGTGATCGACACCAAAACCCGCCGCAATTTCGCCCTCAATTCTTTGGTGATTGCCGCGCCGAAAGACAGCAAACTGAAAGTGAACAAACTGGGCGATTTGGAAAGCGAGCGGTTCGACCGCATTGCCGTCAGCAATCCCGCCAGCGTGCCGGTGGGCCGTTATGCCAAAGCCGCATTGGAAAAAGCGGGCGTTTGGAATACGCTGCAACCGAAAATCATCAACACCCAACATGTGCGCCAGTCGCTCGATTACGTGGCGCGCGGCGAAGTGGACGCGGGTTTTGTGTACAACACCGATGCCGCGTTGATGAAAGACAAAGTCAAAGTGCTGAAAACCGTGCCGACCGAAAAACCGGTTTCTTACCCGATTGCGGTTGCCAAACAAACTGCAGCGCGGAAAGAAGCCGAACGTTTCGCGGTGTTCGTGTTGTCGCCCAAAGGACAGGCCGTGTTGAACAAATACGGGTTTAAAAAGCCTTAAGCCGTTTTCGGCTTGGTGGGAGGCCGTCTGAAAACCAGCCCGCAGCTCGGCAGGCGGAAATGTTTCAGACGGCCTTGTTACGTGATTAAAAGGGTTTTCCATAATGGTAGAAGCCGTTACTGTTACGCTGCTGCTTTCTTTGAAAGTGGCGGGGCTGGCGACCTTGCTGAACATCATCCTCGGCACGGCAACCGGATTCGTGTTGGCGCGGCGGCGTTTTGTCGGCCGCAACGTGCTCGATACCTTGCTGACACTGCCGATGGTGATGCCGCCGACCGTGCTCGGCTATTATCTGTTGGTGCTGCTCGGGCGCAACAGCGCATTGGGCGGCTGGCTGAAAGATACGTTCGGCATCAATCTGATTTTCACGTGGCAGGGCGCGGTGATTGCCGCAACGGTGGTTACGTTTCCGCTGGTGTTCAAACCGGCGCGGGCGGCGTTTGAAGGCGTAAACCCCCAACTCGAACAGGCTGCACGGGTGTTGGGGCTAAGCAAGTGGGCGGTGTTTTTCCGTGTGAGCCTGCCGCTGGCTTGGCGCGGCATTTTGGCAGGCGTGTTGTTGGCGTTTGCCCGCGCTTTGGGCGAATTCGGCGCGACATTGATGATTGCCGGCAGCATTCCGGGGCAGACGCAGACTTTGTCGATTGCCGTTTACGAAGCGGTGCAGGCGGGCGACGATGTGCTGGCCAACCGGCTGGTGCTGCTGATTTCGGCGGTGTGCGTGGTGATTTTGCTGGCGGTCGGCCATTTGGCGCGGGCGCGAGACGGGAGGGGCTGATGCTGTTTGATATTGAAATCCGCAAGCGGCTGCCGTCGTTCGATTTGGAGGTGCGTATTCGGTCTGATGTGCAAAAATTGGCTTTGGTGGGGGCTTCCGGCTCGGGAAAAAGCCTGACTTTGCAGCTTGTATCGGGCTTGCTGAAACCGGATGGCGGCCATATTCGCATCGGCGGCCAAACATGGTTTGACAGCAAATCCCGCACCGATATTCCCGTACAACGGCGCGGTGCGGGGCTGATGTTTCAGGATTATGCGCTGTTTCCGCATTTAACCGTGGTGCAAAACATCGGTTTCGGCTTGCGGCAGGGGCTGCTGAACCCTAAAGGCAGGCCATCTGAAAAAGTGCGGCATTGGCTTGATTTGTTGCGGCTTTCCCATGTGGCGGGGCATTATCCGCATCAGATTTCGGGCGGCCAGAAGCAGCGTACCGCGCTGGCGCGCGCTTTGATTATGCAGCCCGAACTGCTGTTGCTGGACGAGCCGTTTTCCGCGCTGGATGCCGACCTGCGCCGCCATACCCGCGAGGAATTACTGCAATTGCAGGCGCAAAGCGGCGTGCCGATGATTTTGATTACCCACGACCGTGCTGATGCCGAAGTGCTGGCGGACGAAATCTGGCGCATGGACAATGGGCGGGTGGCGAAAGAGTCGGCGTAAGCCCGTTCGGGCGGCGGCGTTTGCAAAAGGTTTCGATGGGCATGTGTCGGTAAAAGGCCGTCTGAAAAGATGTTTTCAGACGGCCTTTGCATGTCGGTTTAATTTTCGGGCTGCGGCACTTTGTGCTGCACGGCATACACGGCGGCCTGCACGCGGCTGGACAGCTCCAGTTTGCGCAAGATGTTCTGCACATGCACTTTGATGGTGGATTCGGCCAAATCCAAACGGCGGGCAATCACTTTGTTGCTGTGGCCGGCGGCAAGATAGCCGAGAATTTCCAGTTCGCGCGGGGTAAGGCTGGCCAGCTCGTTGTTTTTCGGCGGCGCGGCGGGAGAAATCAGCGATTGCACCAAGCGGGCGGTCATTTCGGGCGAGAAAACATTGTCGCCGTCCACCGCTTTGCGGATGCTGTCGAGCAGAAAATCGGCATTAATGTTTTTCAGCAGAAAGCCGCGCGCGCCGATGCGCATGCACTCGGTCAAGTCGTCGCTGTCTTCGGAAACGGTAAGCATCACCACGGTTTGCTCGGGGCGGGTGCTGAGAATTTGGGCGAGGGCTTCGCGGCCGTTCATTACCGGCATGTCGAGGTCGAGCAATACGATGTCGGGGCTGAGTTGTTCGACCAGTTTCACACCGGATAACCCGTCAGCCGCTTCGCCGATTACTTCGAAATCTTCTTGGCGCGATAACAGGGCTTTGATGCCGCTGCGGAACAGGGTGTGGTCGTCGATAAGGAGGATTTTGATGGTCATGTGGCTGTTCTCTTGTTTTGTGGCAGTGTCAGTGTAATGCAGGTGCCTTGTTCGGGTTGCGATTGAATGTCGAGCGCGGCCTGTATGCGACGGGCGCGCTCGTGCATGATGCCCAAACCGACGTGTTCGGAAGAAAGGTTTTTCAGACGGCCTAAATCGAAGCCCGTGCCGTCGTCGCGTATGCTCATGATGAAATCCTGCTCGTTGGCGATATCCAGCCAAACACGCTTGGCTTGGGCGTGTTTGCGGATGTTGGAAAGGCTTTCCTGCAAGATGAAAATCACTTGCAGTTGTTCGTCGTTGCTCAGGGGCAGCCCTTCTCCGCTCCAGCGGGTTTCAACGGGAATTTGGGTTTGCTGCTCGAAACGTTTGACCAGCGTATTGACGGCATCGCTGAATTCTTTTTTGGTGATTTTGGTACGGAAGTTGAGTAAGAGTTCGCGCACATCATCATAGCATTCCTGTACGCCGTCTTTGATAAAACGCATATTTTCTTCGATTTGTTCGTGCTCGTCGGCCGCCAATGCACTTTCCAGCATCTGTACTTGAAGGTTGAGGAAAGTGAGGGTTTGGGCGATGCTGTCGTGCAGGCCTTGTGCCATCAGGTTGCGCTCTTGCAATACGGCAAGCTGGCGGCTTTCCTGCGCCAAGCGGCTGTTGGCGATGGATACGCCGAGTTGCCCGCACAGGGCTTGTAAAAGTTCGGTATCGGAAGGGGCTAGGGCATGGCCGTCTGAAAAGTAAAGCGTGAAGATTCCGATCTCCTGTTCTTTATAATAGATGGGGAATACGGCCACGTCGTTGAAACCGGCGTTTTCACATAAGGTGGGCGGGGATTTCGGCGGGTGGGTGTCGAAAAAATACACTGGTTTTTCATTGGCTTCGCTGGCCGCCGCTCCGCACAGGCATTCTTCGAGGCGTTCGCATTGTTCGGCGGTTTGCAGTTTGTCCGGCAGGCCGACGCTGGCGGCCAAGTCCATGCGCTTGCGGTCGAAGTCGATCAGCCGCACGCTGCCTGCCTGTGCCGACACTTCGGGCAGGATGCGGGCAAGGAATTTTTCGGCGGCACGGGAGGGGGTGTGGCTTTGGTGTAAATCGCGGGTGGTTTGGTAAAGCGTTTCCAATTCGCGGTTTTTGCGGGCCAGATTTTCGGTTTGCAGGGCAACTTGGCCTTCAAGATCGGTATAGAGCGTTTGCAAATGGGTGCTCATCAGGTTGAAGCCGTTGCCGAGCTGGGCGAACTCGCTCACTTTGCCGGTTTCGACCTGCGTGCCGAAGTCGCCGCGCCGTATGGCCTGCACGCCTTCGCGCAGAATGTCGATGGGGCGGATCACCCACAGATACAGCAGCACCACCATCACGCCCGAGCCTGCCGTTACCAATATCATCAAGGCCGTCTGAAAAAGGCGCAAAAGCTCGGTGTTGCGGGTGTTGACGGTTTCGACCGAACGCACGAAGCTGTCGATAATGCCGACGAATTGCGTCAGCTCGGCGGCAGTGGGCGCTTCGCTGCGTTGCAGGCGCGGCTTGATGCTGTTTTGCCAGTCGTGCTGCATGGCCTGCATGCGCGTGTGGATTTCGAGTTCGTCGGGCAGAAACAGCGGGCGGGCGGGATCGCCTTTGCGGATGGTGTTGAGCGTATGCTCGAACGATTGGATTTGCTCTTGGATATTTTGCGGTGCGGCATGCTGGCTGAGCATATAGGCCAGCCGGTAAGTGCGCATCCGCAGGCTGCCGGCATCGTTGATGGCCGCTCCCGCGCCTTCCAGCCGCCAAGACAATACCAAAGTGAAGGCAATCGAAAATAAAGCCGCGCCCACCCAAACGCAGGTGAGCAGTTTCAATCGGGCGGAAAGGCTGAGGCCGTCGGACGACGCGGGTAACATTTTCATTTGCAAGATAAATCATTGGAACTACTACTAAAGTATCATTTTATAGGGTTATATACAATCCTCCTAAAGGCTGAGGAGAGATTCGCCGAACGGTGCTGGGTTTTAAGGTAAAATTCTGCCACTATTCATTCAAATTTAGAGAAACCGTTTTTCAGACGGCCTGAACCGATATGATTACTATCTTATATTTCGGCGTGTTGAAGCAGCATCTGAACACAGCCTGGGAGCAAATCGACTGGCAGGGCGGCACAGGCCGCACGCTGCTGGCCTGTTTGCAGGCACGCGGCAGCGAATGGGAAAATGCATTGGCGCAGGATAAAATTTTCCGCTTGGTGATTGATAAAAAAATCAGCGGCTGGGATGATGAAATTCCCGACGGAGCCGAAGTTGGCCTGTTGCCGCCGGTAACGGGGGGCTGAACCATGCAGCCGGTAATCCGCATTCAAACCGCCGATTTCAATCTGCAAAACGAATACCGGGCCTTGTTGCAACAAGGCGGCAATATCGGCGCGGTAACGGGGTTTGTCGGGCTGGTGCGCGACCGCGATACCGACACGCCGCTTGCTAGTCTCTTTCTCGAACATTATCCCGAAGTAACCGAAAACGAAATCGCCCGTATTGTTCAGACGGCCTCGCAACGCTGGCCGCTGACCGCCTGCACGATTATCCACCGCGTAGGCATATTGGCGGCGGACGAACAAATCGTGCTGGTGTTGGTTGCTTCCGAGCACCGCAAAGCAGCCTTCGCCGCCGCCGAGTTTATAATGGACTATCTCAAAACCGAAGCGCCGTTTTGGAAGAAAGAAATCTTTTCAGACGGCCTCGAAAGATGGGTGGAAGCCAAACAAAGCGATCGGGCCGCCGCCTTGCAATGGGAGGAGCGCCGATGAACGTAGGCGTACTCATTATGGCGGGCGGAGAAGGCAACCGCATGGGCGGGCAGGATAAAGGCATGCTGATGTGGAAAAACAAAGCCTTCATCGACCATGTAATCGACCGCATCGGCCCGCAGGTTAGCCACATCGCCATCAGTGCCAACCGCAATTTGGAAGAGTATGCCAAGCGCAGCACGCATGTTTTTCCCGATGCCCGCCAATGGCAGGGTTTGGGGCCGCTGGCCGCATTGTGCACGGCCGCCAATGATATCCAACTGGCCAAAACCGATTGGCTGCTGATTGTGCCGTGCGACAGCTTGAACCTGCCTCACAATCTGGTGGAAACCTTTTTAAACGCCGCCCGCAAATCGCCGGTGGCCAGCGCGTTTTACGCCGAAACCGGCGCGCAGCCGCATTACAGCATCATGTTTATCCGCCCACAGCTTTTGCAGAGCACGGTAGCTTATCTCTATACCGGCATGCGTACCCTGCGCGGCTGGTTGCAGCAGCAGCGCGCCCGTCCAGTGCCGTTTGCCTCCGAAGCCGAATTCGTTAATTACAACTCCCCGCAAGATATGGAGAACACACCATGTTAGATTTTGAGATTGCCCGCCGCCGGTTGCTCGACACCCACCCATGCACGCTCGGCTGCGTCAACTTAACACTGGCGGAGGCGGCCAACCGCATACTGGCGGCATCGCTGCCGGCCAAATATCCCAGCCCGATGTTTGATAACAGCGCGATGGACGGCTATGCCGTTTGTGATCCGGAAGGCCGTCTGAAAAACTTTACCGTCGTCAGCCGCATCCAAGCGGGCGAAATAGCCGCCGCACCGTTGCAGGCGGGAGAAGCAGTCCGCATTTTCACCGGCGCGCCGCTGCCCGGAAATACCACCGCCGTCGTGCCGCAGGAGCAAACCGAAACCGACGGCGAAGCCTTGCATGTTACCGCCGATATCGAACCCGGCCAGCACATGCGCTTAAAAGCCGAAGAAATCGAAGTAGGGCAGGAATTGCTCGAAAAAGGCAGCAAACTCAATGCTGCTGCGCTCGGTTTGGCGGCATCGCAAGGTTATGAGCGCGTGCCCGTATTTGAAAAACTGAAAGTAATCGTATTTTCCAGCGGCAACGAAATCACCGAACCGGGCACACCTTTGGCCGAGGGAAAAATCTACGATGCCAACCGCTACCAACTGATTGCATGGCTGCAAACCCGCGGTGCGCAAGTGATGGACGGCGGTATTCTGCCCGATGATTTGGCCCGTACCGAAACGGCCTTGAGCTACGCCGCCAAAAAATTCGACGTTATCGTAACCAGCGGCGGCGCTTCAGTGGGAGAAGCCGACTATTTGAAACAGGCGATTGAGAATGTCGGTTCGCTCACCACCCATACGCTGGCCATCAAGCCCGGCAAACCGTTTGCATGGGGGCATATCGGGCCGGCAAAAGTGTTCATTCTGCCGGGCAATCCCGTGGCCGCTTTTGTAACCGCCCATATGCTGTTGCTGCCGGTGTTGAACGCTTTAATGGGCAAAAAACACCGTAATTTAAGTTTGCCGAAAGTAACCGCCAAAGCCGTATTCAATACCCGTAAAGCCGTCAAACGCCGCGAATTTTTGCGTGTCGCCACAGAGGTAAACGAAAAAGGAGAAACCGTCGCCAAACTGTTGCCGAACCAAGGGTCGGCCATGCTCAGCACCTGTGCCGTAGCCGACGCTTTGTGTGAAGTGCCCGCCGGTACGGTGGTGCGGGAAGGCGATACGGTTACGCTGTATCTGCTGCCCGGTTAGCAAAGAGCATGGAGGCCGTCTGAAAAGGTTTTTCAGACGGCCTTTGTGTATAATGCACGGATTAAAAAAACCAACCACGGAAACATTATGCAAACCGAAGTCGAACTGAAAATCTTAAACCCCAAAATGGCAGACATGTTACCCGCCTATGCAACGCCGGGTTCCGCAGGGTTGGATTTGCGTGCCTGTATCGATTCCGCCGTTACCCTTGAGCCGGGCGATACCTTTCTGGCACCTACCGGCATCGCCATCCATTTGGCCAATCCCGCCTATGCGGCTGTACTGCTGCCGCGCTCGGGGTTGGGGCACAAACACGGCATCGTGCTCGGAAATCTGGTCGGGTTGATTGATTCAGACTATCAAGGCGAATTGAAAGTGTCGTTATGGAACCGCGGAAAAGAAGCGTTTACCATCGAACCGATGGAGCGCATCGCCCAAATGGTGATCGTGCCGGTGGTGCAGGCGGCGTTTAAAATCGTTGACGAATTCGATGCCAGCGAGCGCGGCGAAGGCGGTTTCGGCAGCACCGGCAAGGCCTAATACGGGCCGGATACTTACGGAAGAAAATCAAATCATTGATTTAAGAGTTATTACAAAGGCAATGTTTGAGTAAATGTTGCAATTTGTGCGAACTTTTGAAGAGGCGCAACTATCTTAGTTAACAATTGCTTTCGGATTAATGTTGGAAAGTTTGCATATTATTACTGAAAAATATTTGGTAAAAATATCCATTCGGGGCTACAATCGGCACCTATTTCTACCGAAATATTCTAAAACCATAATAACGGAGTTAAAAAACAATGACAGCTAAAGGACAAATGTTACAAGATCCTTTTTTGAACGCCTTGCGTAAAGAGCATGTGCCTGTTTCTATCTATCTTGTAAACGGCATTAAATTACAGGGGCAAGTTGAATCATTCGACCAATATGTTGTGTTGTTGCGCAACACATCGGTTACGCAAATGGTTTACAAACACGCCATTTCGACTATTGTTCCGGCCCGCGCCGTAAGCCTGCAACATGAAAATAAACAACCCGCAGCCGCGGCTCCCGTGCAGGTGGAAACCACACAACCTGCCGAATAAACGGTAGAACTTAAGATACCTTACCATGTTTTTGGTAAGGTATTTTTTATCGTGCCGGTTCAAATGAAAGCTCCGGCTTTTTCGGTTTGTGATTTCCCCATGCTGTTGAAAAACATCCTCCCTTTTACCCATTATCTGCTCCGCGAGAAAATCCGCTCTGGAGATACCGTACTCGACGGTACGGCAGGCAACGGGCACGACACGCTTTTATTGGCGCAGTGCGTCGGCAAAGAAGGCAAGGTATGGGCATTTGACGTGCAGCAGCAAGCCTTGGATACTACGGCAGGCCGTCTGAAAGAGGCGGGGGTGCGTGAACGGGTAAATCTCGTATTGGGCGGGCACGAAACGCTTGCAGATTATGTATGCGGGCCGTTATCCGCCGCCGTATTCAATTTCGGATGGCTGCCGAACAGTGATAAAAGCTGTACCACGCAAACCGATACCAGCATCCGCGCGCTTCAGGCCGCACTGGATTTATTGCAAAACGGCGGTTTGCTGTTGGCCGTACTTTATCCCGGGCATGAAGAAGGGAGGCACGAAGCCGAAGCGGTGGAACGTTGGGCGGCGGAATTGCCGCAACACCGGTTTGCCGTGTTGAAATACGGCTTCGTCAACCGCCGCAACCGACCGCCTTACCTTTTGGCTGTGGAAAAGCTGCGTGAATAATCAAGGTTCGGGTAAAATACGCGGCATCAAACCATATTATTAACTATAAAGAAACCGCTCACCATGCAATATCTGATTGTCAAACACAGCCACATTACCTTTGTCGCCATTACCATCCTGCTATTCAACCTGCGTTTTTGGATGCGTTGCGCCAAACCCGAAAACCCTCTGCCCAAATTGTTGAAAATCATTCCGCATTTTAATGACACTTTGTTGCTGTTTACCGGTTTGTGGTTGATGAAGATTACCCACTTTACTCCGTTTGGCAATGCCGATTGGCTGGGGGTGAAAATTTTAATTTTGTTGGCTTACATCGGTTTGGGCATGATGACGGTAAAAGCGCAGCCGCGCACACCCAAAGCCAATCTCGGTTACGTTTTATCCATGGCGTGCATCGTATCCATAATCTATCTTGCCTATTACAAACCTTTCTAAGGCCGTCTGAACATGCCGACGCATACCGTAAAAACAGCCGTTATCGCTTTGGGCAGCAACTTGCAAAACCCTGCCGGGCAAGTGGAGGCGGCCTTGAAAGCAATTGCCGCGTACGGTCAGATTGAACTGCAACAAACCTCTTCACTCTATATAACGGCCCCCGTAGGCTATGCCGACCAGCCCGATTTTGTAAATGCCGTCTGTATAGTGGCAACCACTTTGAGCGGCAAAGATTTATTGGCGGTGTTAAACGGCATCGAAGAGGCATTCGGGCGTGAGCGCAGTTTTCGTAACGCCCCCCGTACGCTTGATTTGGATATTATTGATTACAATGGTGAATTTAGCGACGACCCGCATTTAACCCTCCCGCATCCGCGCGCGCATGAACGCGGGTTTGTTATGTGCCCGCTGGCCGAAATTTCTCCCGACTATGTAATCGGCAACTACGGTACGGCGAAAGAATTGGCCGTAAAAACAGGTAGTGCCGACATACGTATTTTGAAAAACAATCAGACACAAAAGGCCGTCTGAAAATACATCTGCAAGCATTTTAAACAGGAAAACTCACTAAATGAATTATCGTTATATTGTTGTAGAAGGTTCAATCGGCAGCGGCAAATCCGAACTCAGCCGTCGTTTGGCGCAATACTTCGATGCGCTGCATCTGACGGAAAGCCCGGAACGTAACCCTTTTCTGGAGCAGTTTTACCTGAATGCCGCCCACCACGGTTTGGCAACCGAATTGTATTTTCTGATGCGCCGTGCCGAAGCGGTAGAGATGATTAATACCGAAGAAGAAAGAAACGAGCGCATCATCGCCGATTTCCTGCTTGAAAAAGACCAGATTTTTGTGCCGGTTGTCTTGAAAGGCAGCGATCCGGGCAACGAGCAAACATTGTTTTGGCAGATGAAACGCAAAATCATGCCGGAGTACCCTGTACCCGATTTGGTGATTTATCTGCAAACTTCCGATGAGAGTGCACAAAAACGCTTGCAAAAACGCAACGACGGCATGTTGAATCTGTTTCCTTCCGGTTATTTGGGGCAAATCCAAGACGAGTACCGCCGTTTCTTCCATCTGTACCAGAATTCACCGCTGCTGATTGCCAACGCCGATGAAATGGATTTCATCAATAATGACGACCATTTTGAAATGCTGCTGCGGGCAATGAGCAATATGCAGGGCAGCCGCCACTATCTGAATTTAAGTGAAGGGTAGGGCACCGGATAGCGGATAAACCGAATAATTTACGGTATTGAAACCTGACCATCAGATGGAATTGCCGATACTCAGAATTGTCGGGTTTCACGGTTACAATGAAATACATAAGCACTAAAGCCCATTTGTACCATATGGAAAGGCCGTCTGAAAACTTAATAGACATCAACAATTAAGTTTTCAGACGGCCTGTCGGCTATTTGTCGGATAGAGTGAATCAAGATTCGATATTCTTGCGCCACAAAACCAATAATTTGCCGATATGCTGTACCAGTTGCGCATCTACTGCTTCGCACAATGCCTCGCAAATGGCAATACGTTCGGCACGATCATCGCCTGCCACACGCACTTTGATTAATTCGTGAGCAGTTAAGGCGGCATCGGTTTCTTTGATTACCGATTCGGTTAAACCGTGTTGGCCGATCATAACCACTGGGTTTAAATGATGGGCGCGTGCTTTAAGTTCCAAGATTTCTTTAGTGTTGAGTTTTTCAGTCATTTTTACTGCTTCGGTGAAATAATAAACAAACACGTATTGTACGCGAACCGCCGACTTTCAGGGAAAATATAGAACGGATAGGCCGTCTGAAACCGGAAGCCGATTTCAAATTCTATCGATGATAACGTACAATACATTTTTTTATTTTTTCGGAAAATTTATGTCTGTCCGTTCCAAATCTTCCAAGGCTTGGCTGAACGAACATGTGAACGACCATTATGTTCACATGGCGCAAAAAGACGGTTATCGCGCAAGAGCCGCTTACAAACTTTTGGAAATCAACGAAAAAGACAAATTAATCAAACCCGGCACGGTGCTGGCCGATCTGGGGAGCGCACCGGGTAGTTGGTCGCAAGTGGCTGCCAAGCTGGTTGGGAAGTCGGGGCAGGTTTTTGCCTTGGATATTCTGCCGATGGATGATATAGAAGGCGTGTCGTTTATTCAGGGCGACTTTCGCGAAGACAGCGTGCTGGCTGAATTTGAATCATTACTCAAAAACCGCCCGCTGGATCTTGTAATTTGCGACATGGCACCCAATATGTCGGGCAACGCCGTGACGGATCAGGCACGCAGTTTTTATTTGAGCGAGCTGGCTTTGGATTTTGCCATTAACCATTTGAAAAAAGGCGGTAATTTTCTGGTTAAAGTATTTCAGGGCGCAGGCTATCAGGAATACATGGCTGCTATGCGGGAAGCATTTTCCGCCGTGCAAACCCGTAAACCGGAAGCCTCACGCAATCGTTCCAGTGAGATTTATTTATTAGGAAAAAATAAACGCTGACAATGCGGGTGGCCTGATTTACAATTCGTTTTTCATTTTGACCCTTATATGGAGCCTGTTTCAGTGGGGAATATTTTCAAAAATCTTTTAGTTTGGCTGATACTGGGTGTCTGCTTAATGGCAGCATTCAATGCCATCAGCGACAAGCAAGAAAGTAAGCAACAGATTGAATATTCACAATTTATTGAGCAAGTGAACAAAGGCGAAATTGCCAGCGTTAATATCGAAGGCTCAGTTGTGAGCGGCTATCTGATTAAAGGCGAACGTGCCGATAAGAGCCAGTTTTTTACCAATGCTCCGTTAGACGACAAGCTCGTGCAAACGCTTCTGGAGAAAAAAGTACGCGTTAAAGTAACGCCGGAAGAAAAGCCGAGCATGTTGACTAGTCTGTTTTTCAGCTTGCTGCCGGTAATGCTGTTGATCGGCGCATGGTTCTACTTCATGCGTATGCAGGCGGGCGGCGGCGGTAAGGGCGGTGCGTTTTCATTTGGTAAAAGCCGCGCCAAATTGTTGGATAAAGACACCAATAAAGTAACATTCGCCGATGTTGCCGGTTGCGACGAAGCTAAAGAAGAAGTTCAGGAAATCGTTGATTACCTCAGAGCTCCCAACCGTTACCAAAGTCTGGGCGGACGTGTTCCACGCGGCATTCTGTTGGCGGGCAGCCCCGGTACCGGTAAAACCTTGCTGGCCAAAGCCATTGCGGGCGAAGCACAAGTGCCGTTTTTCAGCATTTCAGGCTCTGACTTCGTAGAAATGTTTGTCGGTGTAGGTGCCAGCCGTGTCCGCGATATGTTTGAACAGGCTAAGAAAAATGCCCCTTGCATCATCTTTATTGATGAAATTGATGCCGTAGGCCGACAACGCGGAGCAGGTTTGGGCGGCGGCAACGACGAACGCGAGCAAACCCTGAACCAATTGCTGGTTGAAATGGATGGTTTTGAAAGCAATCAAACCGTGATTGTCATCGCTGCTACCAACCGTCCTGATGTACTCGATCCGGCATTGCAACGTCCCGGACGTTTCGACCGCCAAGTAGTAGTGCCTTTGCCCGACATCCGCGGTCGCGAACAAATTTTGAAGGTGCATGCGAAAAAAGTGCCGTTAGATGAATCGGTAGATTTGGTTTCTTTGGCGCGCGGTACACCGGGCTTTTCCGGTGCCGATTTGGCGAACTTGGTAAACGAAGCCGCTTTGTTTGCAGGCCGTCGCAATAAAGTTAAAGTGGATCAAAGCGATTTTGAAGATGCCAAAGACAAAATCTACATGGGTCCGGAACGCCGCTCTATGGTGATGCACGAAGACGAAAAACGTGCGACAGCCTATCATGAAGCAGGCCATGCTATTGTGGCTGAAAGTTTGGACTTTACTGATCCTGTGCATAAAGTAACCATCATGCCGCGCGGACGTGCATTGGGATTAACTTGGCAATTGCCTGAGCGCGATCGCCTCAGTATGTATAAAGACCAAATGTTGAGCCAGATTTCGATTTTGTACGGCGGTCGTATTGCTGAAGATCTCTTTGTCGGCCGTA
The DNA here is from genome assembly GCF_030504625.1 of Neisseria sp. MVDL19-042950. Taxonomy (GTDB): domain Bacteria; phylum Pseudomonadota; class Gammaproteobacteria; order Burkholderiales; family Neisseriaceae; genus Neisseria. The sequence continues at coordinate 20,177 of NZ_JAUKWH010000002.1, forward strand.
TTTCTACCGGTGCTTCCAACGACTTTGAACGCGCAACGCAGATTGCCCGTGAAATGGTAACGCGTTTCGGTATGAGCGATAAAATGGGGGCAATGGTGTATGCGGAGAATGAAGGCGAAGTATTCTTAGGTCGTTCGATTACCCGTTCGCAGCATATTTCCGAAAAAACCCAGCAGGAAGTAGATGCCGAAGTGCGCCGTATTTTGGATGAGCAATATGCGGTGGCATATAAAATCTTGGATGAAAATCGCGACAAGATGGAAACCATGTGTAAAGCTCTGATGGAATGGGAAACCATCGACCGTGATCAGGTGCTGGAAATCATGGAAGGCAAGCAACCCAGCCCACCTAAAGATTACAGCTACAATATCCGCAAGGAGGAAGAAGTGGCACCTGTTCGGAAGGAAGAAGTTTTGGAAATTGATCATGCAAATTCTGAAACTACTGAGAATCTCGAAGTCTCTGCTTCTGACAATATTGCTGAAGATAAACAGAATGATGCTCAAACCATTGCTGCTGAAGAAACACGCGGCAATACAAATGATAAAGTTTGATGGTTTGAATAGACAGAAAAACGGCAACCGGTTTTAACCGGTTGCCGTTTTTCATGGCGTAAGACTTTGTTTAAAAGCGCCAGCCTTGAAACTTTTATAACAACGGCAATGGAATCGGTTCGGGATTTGTTTGTATTGTCTGTGAGCCGTTGTTTCCGGTTATAAGGGTTCCGTTATAAATACAGTTTTTCGGTACGGAGAGCGCATCATATGAGTGGAGCTAAGTGAGTGGCGGGCATTTGGCAAACAAAAGTATAAAGCGCCAGATTCATTTCTTATATGCTTTACCTACCATACTCATATTTCAAAATAAAAGGCCGTCTGAAAACTTTGCAGAGGAAGCCTGCACCATATTTTCAGACGGCCTTTAGAGGGAAAGATCAAGGAGTTTTTTATACTGCTTATTCCCACTCAATCGTAGCGGGCGGTTTACCGCTCACGTCGTACACCACGCGGTTGATGCCGCGTACTTCGTTGATGATGCGGTTGGACACTTTGCCCAGCAGCGAATAAGGCAGTTCGGCCCAATGTGCGGTCATGAAGTCGCTGGTTACGACGGCGCGCAGCGCAACCACATATTCGTAAGTGCGGCCGTCGCCCATGACGCCGACGGATTTTACCGGCAGGAACACGGCAAAGGCTTGGCTGGTGAGGTCGTACCATGAAGTGCCGTTTTCGTCGGTAGTGTTGCGCAGCTCTTGGATGAAAATATCGTCGGCACGGCGCAGGAGGTCGGCGTATTCTTTTTTCACTTCGCCGAGAATGCGCACGCCCAAGCCGGGGCCGGGGAAGGGGTGGCGGTACACCATTTCGCGCGGCAGGCCGAGGGCTACGCCGAGTTCGCGCACTTCGTCCTTAAACAGGTCGCGCAGCGGTTCGAGCAGCTTCAGGTTGAGGGTTTCAGGCAGGCCGCCTACGTTGTGGTGGCTCTTGATGGCGTGGGCTTTTTTGGTTTTGGCACCGGCGCTTTCGATCACGTCGGGGTAAATCGTGCCTTGTGCCAGCCATTTGGCGTTTTGGCGTTTACCGGCTTCGGTTTGGAACACTTCCACGAATTCGGCACCGATGATTTTGCGTTTTTGTTCGGGGTCGGTCACGCCGGCGAGTTTGCCCATGAAGTCGTCGGTGGCATCGACGTGAATCACGTTGACGCCTAAGTTGCGGGCAAACATATCCATCACCATTTGGCCTTCGTTCAGGCGCAGGAGGCCGTGATCAACGAATACGCAAGTGAGTTGGTCGCCGATGGCACGGTGGATCAACGCGGCGGCTACGGAAGAATCTACGCCGCCGGACAAGCCGAGAATCACTTCGTCGCTGCCTACTTGCTCGCGGATTTTGGCTACGGCTTCGTCGATGTAGTTGGGCATGGTCCAGCTGGGTTGCGCACCGCAGATGTCGAGCACGAAACGGTTGAGCAAGGCGCGGCCTTGTTTGGTGTGGGTTACTTCAGGGTGGAACTGGATGCCGTAGAATTGTTTTTCGGCGTTTTCCATCATGGCCACGGGGCAGCTTGGCGTGTCGCCGATGATGCAGAAGCCTTCGGGCAGCTTGGATACTTTGTCGCCGTGGCTCATCCACACATCGAGTGTGTTGGGCAGGCCGTCTGAAAGGCCGCGGGTAAGTTCGCAATCGATGGTTTTTACTTGAGCGTAGCCGAATTCGCGCTGGTCGCCGGGGGAAACTTCGCCGCCGAGATGATGCGCCATAAACTGCATGCCGTAGCAGATGCCGAGCACGGGAATGCCTAAATCGAAAATACCGGTGTCGGCCTGATAATCGGAGTTGTAAACGGAATTGGGGCCGCCGGAAAGAATAATGCCTTTGGGAGCAAATGCTTTGATGTCTTCCAAAGGCATATCGTAAGAATGCAGTTCGCAATACACATGGGCTTCGCGCACGCGGCGGGCGATAAGTTGGGTAACTTGCGAGCCGAAGTCGAGAATGAGGATTTTGTCTTGAATCATGGTGGTTTCTTCGGGTTGGGATGTGTTAAATGCGGACGACGGGGAATAAAATGAGGCCGTCTGAAAAGGCTGATATTGTACCATTTTTCAGACGGCCTGAAGAGATGCCGCATAAAAAGGATGGGCTTATTTGTCGAGCAGTTTGTTGTGCTTATAGGGCACCATGTTGCTGCGGGAAAGAAGCAGCAGGCAGCCCAGTATCATCATGCCCAAAGCAATCAGCGGCGAGTAGCCGAGCAAGTATTGGCTTTTCAGATAAACGGCTGCTCCGATGTAAATCAGCAGCGGGCCGGATACGATAGATTGTTTGTTAATGCCGTCTATAACCAGCACGACGACACCGGCAATCGCCAAGGCAATGGCGATTAATGTGGCAGTGGCTGGCAGGATACCGGTTGTTTTCAAAAACCAAACGGCACCGGCGATAATCAGGAATAAAGGTAAAGCAAGTGATGATTGGGGCATGGCGGTTTTCCGAAAAGTTTCAGACGGCCTGCATTGTATAAACGGCAGGTCGTCTGAAAAAGATTTGAACAGAATTCTTGCGTGTTTTTACTCAAATGGTGCAGGGGCTTGTTGCAAGTGTGTTTTGTACTGTTGAAATATTATGCCGGCTTGAGCAATCCGCTATGGAAAAGCGGCTTCGGATGTTGAAACCGATTATCCCGCATTTTTCATCAGGCGTTGTTTTTCACGCTTCCAGTCGGCTTCTTTCATGCTTTGGCGTTTGTCGTGCTGTTTCTTACCTTTTGCCAAGCCGATGTCCATTTTGATTTTTCCGCGGTGGTAGTGCATATTTAAGGGCACGATGGTGTAGCCCGCCCGCTCCGTTTTTCCGATGAGCTTGTTGATTTCCGATTGTTTCAGCAGGAGTTTGCGTTGGCGTACGGGGTCGGGTTTCACGTGGGTGGATGCGGTGGGCAGGGCGGTAATATGGCAGCTGACCAGATAGAAAGCATCTTTTTTCCAATGGATATAGCTTTCTTTCAACTGCACGCGGCCGGCACGGATGGCTTTGACTTCCCAGCCTTCCAACACCAAACCGGCTTCGATCTGGTCTTCAATAAAGTAATCGTGAAACGCTTTTTTATTGTTGGCTATGCTCATGGTGGATATCGCTTAAATGTTTTTCAGACGGCCTCGGTATTCTAACAGAGGCCGTCTGAACAATCAGAATGATTTGATGCAGGTAAAGCGCGGCAGTTCTCGCCCGTTGTAGGTTATTGTTTCCGCAAACATACCGGCGGGGCGCACCCATAATCCGAAATCGCCGTATAAAGCGCGGTATACAACCATTTTTTCTTCGGTTTCGGAGTGCTGCGCGGTGCCGATAACTTCGTATAGATTCCCTTTGTAATGGCGGTAGATGCCCGGCTTAATCGTGGTCATGGCGGATGTGGCGGCGGTAGTATCGGTCGATATTGTGTATGGCTTGGGTGTCTTCAGGTTTGAGAGTATGCTTCAAGCTGTTGAGCTTGATCAGAATAATGTCTTCCTGCTCGGCAACGGCACAGCTTACTTCTCCGGTGGAGCGAAAAAAAACCATTAATTCGTCGAGTTGTTGTAAAGCACGCTGGTAGTCGGGATTCATAGGCCGTCTGAAAAAACGAATGGCAGGTTGGAAACCCGCCATAGTTTGGTTATTGCAGCCGGAAAAACCGGTTCAATCAAATTAAGCAGCCTGAATGTTGGCGGCTTGCTTGCCTTTAGGGCCGGTAGTAACTTCGAAAGAAACGCGTTGGCCTTCTTTCAATGTTTTGAAACCTTCCATGTTGATTGCAGAGAAGTGGGCGAACAAATCTTCACCACCTTCGTCCGGAGTAATAAAACCAAAACCTTTAGCGTCGTTAAACCATTTAACAATACCGGTTGCCATTGCACTTCCTATACTAAAAATAACAAAAAAATAATGAAAACAGCAAATATAGGCAAAGCGGACAACTTAAAAGTTTTGAGTTTCTCCAAACCATTATGCTTTATGCCGAGATGCCAAGCTCTGCTTAGGAAGGCTTTTTACCTATGTTAAGGAGTGTAGTCAAGTAGTGTTTGGGAAAAAAACCGAAATTTATTAAAATAACGCAAAAAACAACATAAACCACATTTGAAATGCTTATAAAGATTTAGTATGAGTAAAGTGAATATCAAACACAAAACTGAAAATGAAACCGCCAAAGAGAAGGTTCCCCCACCGAAAAAATACGGTGTGTTTTTATTGAACGACGACTACACCACAATGGATTTTGTGGTTCAGGTGTTGACGGAAATTTTCATGCTGCCGCAAGATAAAGCGGTGGCGGTTATGTTGCTGGTTCATCACGAAGGCAAAGGATTGTGCGGCACTTATACGCACGATATCGCTCATACCAAACAACAGCAGGTGATGCAGTGGGCGAAGAGCGAAGGGCATCCGCTGCAATGTATTATTGAGGAGGTTTAAATTAAATGATTTCCGCCGAACTTGAACAGATTCTGCAACATATTTATGCACATGCGCGGGAGAAAAAACATGAGTTGATCAGTTTGGAACATTTATTGCTGGCACTTATCGAGCACAGTCAGGACGTACGCAATGTGTTGGAGCAATGCGGGGCGGACTGCCATATTCTGTCGCGCCAGCTTGAAGAAAGTATCGAAGAAAATACGCCCGAGCTGCCGCAGCACCTGTTTGATCGAACCGAAACACAACCCACCATCGGTTTTCAGCGCGTTGTGCAGCGGGCCATCATGCATGCGCAATCGGCCGATAAAAAGGAAGTGTATCCGCTCGATATACTGGTTGCCCTGATGAGCGAGAATGAAAGCCATGCGGTGTATTTTCTGCAATTGCAGTCGGTAAGCCGTTACGATGTTTTGCGTTCTTTGGCTTACGGTACGGCATCCGAAAACCATCATGAAGATAGCGACGATTATTCGGAGGGCGGTTCTGCATCCTCGGAAAACAGCGATGCTTTGGCCAGCTACACCGTGAATCTGAATGCCGAAGTGAAAGCGGGGCGTATCGACCCTTTGATCGGCCGCAAGCATGAAATGGAGCGTTTGGTGCAAGTGCTGTGCCGCCGCCGTAAAAACAATCCGATTTTGGTCGGGGAAGCCGGCGTAGGAAAAACCGCGCTGGCGGAAGGGCTGGCGCATCAGATTGTGAACGGCAGCGTGCCGGAAACTTTGCAAGAGGCAACGGTGTTTTCGCTGGATATGGGTTCGCTGTTGGCGGGTACCAAATATCGCGGAGACTTTGAAGCGCGGGTAAAGGCCGTCTTAAAACAGCTTACCCAAATTCCGAACGCCATTTTGTTTGTGGATGAGATTCATACCATCATCGGAGCCGGCAGTGTTTCGGGCGGCACGATGGATGCTTCCAATTTGCTCAAGCCTGCTTTGGCCAAAGGGCAGTTGCGCTGTATCGGTGCGACAACTTACGACGAATACCGCACTATTTTCGATAAAGACCATGCTCTGAGCCGCCGTTTTCAAAAAATCGACATTGTCGAACCCAGTATCGCCGAAACCGTGCAGATTTTGCGCGGCCTGAAACCGATGTTTGAAAGTTTCCATCAGGTGCGCTATACCGGCGCGGCATTGGAGGCGGCTGCCGAACTTTCCGCCCGCTATATCAACGACCGCTTTCTGCCTGATAAAGCAATCGATGTGATGGATGAAGCCGGTGCTGCGCAACGGATTTTGCCGAAATCCAAACAGAAAAAAGTAATCGGCAAAGCGCAGATCGAAGCGGTGGTGGCGAAAGTGGCTCGTATTCCTGAAAAAACCGTTTCGCACGACGATAAACAGGTGTTGCAATATTTGGGCCGCAATCTGAAAAACATGGTATTCGGGCAGGATAACGCCATTGATGCGTTGGTGGCGGCCGTAAAAATGGCACGTTCGGGGTTGGGGCAGCCTGAAAAACCCATCGGCAGTTTTCTGTTTTCCGGCCCGACCGGTGTCGGTAAAACCGAAGTGGCCAAGCAGCTTGCTTTTTCGCTCGGTGTGCCGTTGCAGCGTTTCGACATGTCGGAATATATGGAACGCCATGCCGTATCGCGCCTGATCGGTTCCCCGCCGGGATATGTCGGTTTCGAACAGGGCGGTTTGTTGACCGAGGCCATCAGCAAGCAGCCGTTCTGCGTATTGTTGTTGGACGAAATCGAAAAAGCACATCCCGATATTTTCAATGTGCTGTTGCAGGTGATGGATTACGGCAGGCTTACCGACAATAACGGCAAAAGCGCCGATTTCCGCAATGTAATCATTATCATGACTACCAATGCCGGTGCGGAAAGTTTGAGCAGGCCCGGAGTAGGGTTTACGCCCAAACGGGAGCGCGGTGATGAAATGCAGGCCATCAACAAGCAGTTTTCGCCGGAATTCCGCAACCGCTTGGATGCCGTGATTTCTTTTGCTCCTTTAGACGAAGCGGTGATTGCCAAAGTGGTGGACAAATTCCTGCTTCAGCTTGAGCAGCAATTGCTCGATAAAAAAGTGGAAGTTGAATTTACCCCTGCATTGCGTCAATATCTGGCGAAAAAAGGCTTTGATCCGCAAATGGGTGCGCGCCCGATGAACAGGCTGATTCAAGACAAAATCCGTAAGGCTCTGGCCGATGAATTGCTGTTCGGCAAACTTGCAGACGGCGGGTTCGTGCGGATAGACTGGAACGCCGAAAAAGAAGAAGCCGTGTTGGGGTTCAAGAAACTTTCAGAGCGTAAGGAAACGGTGGAAGCGGCTGTGTGATTGTTTGGTTGGAAAGGCCGTCTGAAAAGATGTTGAAGATGTTTTCAGACGGCCTTTGGTTTGCCGATGGGGTATCGGATTTGGATATATAGTTGATTAACCGTAATTGATACAAAGGGCAAGCCGAAGACAGGCTGCCGGATTTCTCCACGCATAAAAAAATGCCGCCGTATAAAACAGCGGCATTGCTTTTCTGACTTTTTACAGACTATTGGTAAAGGTACGGGCAATAACGTCGCGTTGTTGCTCGGGAGTCAGGGAATTGAAACGAACGGCATAACCTGAAACGCGGATAGTCAGCTGCGGATATTTGTCAGGATTGGCTACGGCATCTTCGAGCGTTTCGCGGGTAAGCACGTTTACGTTCAAATGTTGGCCGCCTTCCACTTTCGGGCGGGCAGTGATATCAACCGGAATTTCACGGTAAGAAACTTCGCCCAATGCAGACAGGGCAACCACTTCGTCTTCTTTGAATTTAGTGCCTTGAGAACACAAGCAGCGTACTTCTTTGGTGTCTTCGTCAAGCAGCCAGAATGAGTTCAGCAAGGCTGAGTCGGTAGCTTGGGTAATTTGAATGCCTTTAATCATGCTTTATCCTTTCTCGTTGTTAAATTAGGTGTTTAATATTACTGGTTAAATATTGTATACCCCGTGTATGAATTTAAATTGACTTAAATCAAATTACGGAAAGCTACAGGGAATTGTCGGGAAGATAATGGGGAATATATATTAAGATTCTGTTTAATAATATTATTTTTATTATTTTTTTATATTCTTTGATTTAAGTAAGATTATTGTGCGCCATATTCCAGATTGTGTGAAATTATGTTACAAATATGCATGGTTTTACGGTTTTTCAAATTAAGGTCAATATCGTTTGTATGCCGTTCGGATTGAAAAAGCAAGTTGGTTTTTTCTTTGCGGTAAGCATTTAAAACAATGACGGTATTCTCGTATTTTGCGGAGTGAACAATCATGTTTTTTCTTCAGTTTGCCATCGTTTTACTGTGCATCTTGATCGGTGCGCGGGTAGGCGGCATCGGCTTGGGTGTGTTCGGCGGCATCGGTTTGGCCGTGCTCGCATTCGGTTTCGGCCTGCAGCCTACCAGCCCGCCGATTGACGTGATGTTAATGATTATGGCAGTAGTGTCCGCCGCCGCAGCTATGCAGGCTTCGGGCGGTTTGGACTATATGATTAAAATCGCCACACGTATTTTGTATAAAAATCCGAAATACATCACTTTTGTGGCACCGGCGGTAACTTATACTTTCACCGTATTGGCCGGAACGGGGCATGTTGCTTATTCGGTGCTGCCGGTTATTGCCGAGGTAAGCCGCCGCAACGGTGTCCGCCCGGAACGGCCGCTTTCGATGGCGGTGATCGCCTCTCAATTCGCCATCGTGGCCAGCCCGATTGCCGCCGCCGTGGTTGCGTGCGTCGCCTATTTGGAACCGCAGAACATCACGTTGGCAGATGTGCTGAAGGTAACGGTTCCGGCAACGGTGTTGGGTATTACTTTGGCCTGTGTGTTTGTGAATAAAATGGGCAAAGAATTGAAAGACGATCCGCATTATCAGAACTTGCTGAAAAATTCCGATAATAATGAAATGAGTGAAGATCAGGTCGATATCAGCAATATGGAAGTCAGCAAAACGGCCAAAGTTTCGCTGGGTATTTTCCTTTTTGCCGCTTTGTTGGTGGTGTTGATGGGGGCGGTACCTGAGTTGCGTCCGGTATTCGAGGGCAAGCCGATGGGTATGGCGCATACGATTGAGATTGTGATGTTGTCGGCCGGCGCGCTGATTATTCTGCTTTGCAAACCGAATGGCGACGATATTACCAAAGGCTCGGTATTTCATGCGGGTATGCGTGCGGTGATTGCGGTATTCGGTATCGCTTGGTTGGGCGATACGTTGATGCACGGCCATTTGCCGGAAGTACAGGAAGCCGTATCGGGCTTGGTGCAAACTGCGCCGTGGACTTTTGCTTTTGCGCTGTTTGTGTTGTCTGTGTTGGTAAACAGCCAAGGAGCTACTGTGGCGACTTTGTTCCCCGTGGCGATTTCGCTCGGCGTGCCTGCTCCGATTATCATTGGTACGTTTGTGGCGGTGAACGGTTATTTCTTCATTCCGAACTACGGCCCGATTATCGCGGCAATCGATTTTGACAGTACGGGCACAACCAAAATCGGACGCTTCATTTTCAACCACAGCTTTATGATTCCGGGCTTATTGAGCATGGCGTTCAGCTTGGCGTTCGGCTTATTGTTTGCGAACCTGTTTTTATAATAGATTCAACATGCTTATTGTGAAGAGGCCGTCTGAAAAGTTTTCAGACGGCCTCTTTAGTCGGATTGCGCATTGTCAAGGTTTGACTTCTTTGCCGTTGATTTTCACGCCGGTAAGTTTGAGATTGTAGGTTTTGCCGTCATCGGTGTAGCTGATTTGGGCGGGAATATTGTTGAATTCCGGTGCAAACGCATAATTGACCGTGCTGTCGCCGCGTTGGATGCGGTATTTGTTGACTGTGGTCGTGCCGCCGCCGATTTTATATTGCGAACTGCCCGCGCTGTTGAGGCTGCCGACGCGGTAGATTTTTTTGCCGTTGGTAATACGCAGGCCGGACGGGAGTTTGGCATCGTTGGCGGCAAGTTGCCATGCGAGGGTAAATAAATCCATCGTGATGCCGGAAGAGGCTTCGGTTTTCTGTTCGCCGGTTTTTCCGTAGGTAACTTGGCCGTTGCCGAATTTGGCTTCCGCATAAGTTTTGCCGCCGCGCACGTCTTTATAGTAGGCGGGTTTGAGGGTGTTGCCGGATACGGTGCCGCCTGATTCGAAGCGGATGCTGTATAGCGGCACTTTGATGCGCGATACGATTTTGTAGCTGTTTCCGCTGCGGGTAAAAGTCATGGTGGCGGGAATGCCGTAGCTGCCCGAATATTTGAGCTCGGCAGATTGGGGAAGCTCCGAAGCAAATGCCGGTGAAGCAAATACGGCGGCAAGTAAGGTCAAACTTAATTTTTTCATGCGGTTTCCTTTCTCGGGAAATCAGGCCAGCAACGGTTGGTTTTTCGGACGGCACTGCGGATTCATCACGCGGTTGCCGTTGATTTTCAGACGGCCTTCTACAAAATCGGCCACGGCTTGCGGGAACAGCAGGTGTTCCACTTCCAATACCCGTGCGGCGATGTCGTTGGCAGTATCGTTGTCGTAAACCGGCACGACACCTTGCGAAATAATCGGGCCGCAATCCAGCTCGGGCGTAACGAAATGGATGGTGCAGCCGGCAATCCGGCAGCCGGCTTCCAGCGCGCGTTCGTGTGTGTGCAGGCCGGTAAAGGCGGGCAGCAGGGAAGGGTGGATATTGATCAGGCGGCCTTCGTAACGGCGGCAGAACTCGGGCGTGAGAATGCGCATGAAGCCCGCCAGCACCACCAAATCGGGTTGGTATGCGTCGATTTTTTGTATCATGGCCTGATCGAATTCAAGGCGGCTGTCGAAACTTTTATGGTTAAGACAATCGGTGGCGATGCCGCGTTCCGCAGCCCAAGCCAAACCGGCGGCGTTTTCATTGTTGCTCAATACGGCGGCGATGCGGGCATTGGGGATGCCGGCATTCACGATGGCCTGCATGTTGCTGCCACGGCCGGAAATCAGGATAACGATGTTTTTCATGGTTAAGCGGTATGGAAAGAGTCGGTTAAGATAAATCTGCGGGAAAGGGCAAGCAAGCGGGTTAGCCTAATTTAACGGCTTTTTAAAGTTGCAGGCCGAAAATAAAGCGTTATTGTAGCCAAATATGGAAAAGGCCGTCTGAAAACTTTTTTCAGACGGCCTTTGCATATCATACGGATTCAGTTTGACGCGAATGTGTTGCATTGGTTGATGTCGCCACTTTTCAGGCCGCGTTTGAACCATGCCAGACGTTGTGCGGACGAGCCGTGCGTGAAGCTGTCCGGCACGACGTAACCTTGCGATTGCTGTTGCAGGCGGTCGTCGCCGACGGCTTCGGCGGCATTGAACGCTTCTTCCAAGTCGCCTTGTTCAAACAGATTGTCGTTGGCGGCGTAGTGCCCCCATACGCCGGCGAAACAGTCCGCCTGAAGTTCGAGTTTGACCGACAAGGCGTTGGCCTGAGCTTTTCCGGCGGTTTGCTGCGCCTGATTCACTTGCGGCAATACACCAAGCAGGTTTTGCACATGATGGCCGACTTCGTGGGCGATCACATAAGCAAAAGCCGCATCACCCGAAGCGCCGAGTTTTTTACGCATATCTTCGTAGAAAGACAAATCCAGATAAACTTTACGGTCGGCAGGGCAGTAAAACGGCCCCATGGCAGCTTGTCCCGTACCGCAGGCGGTTTGCGTGCCGGCGGTGTAAAGCACGAGCGTAGGTGCGGCATAACGGCTGCCGTTTTTGGCGAAATACTCGCTCCATACGGTTTCGGTGCTGGCAAGCGTTACTTCGGCGATTGCTTTCAGTTGGGCTTCCAGTTTGCTGTCGAGTTTGGTTTGCTGCACGGCGGGGGAGCCGATGCCCGGGGTGCCGACTACGCCCGATAAGTCCACGCCGTAATATGCGCCGATCAATAAAATGATGATGCCGATGATGCCGGTGCCTTTACCGCCCGGAATGCGCCCGCCTTGGCCGCGGCGGTCTTCCACGTTTGAACTTCGTTTTCTTCCTTCCCAGCGCATGGTTGGATTCCTTTTGTATTGGTTGTTGCGGACATTATACGGTATCTGTTTGTTTTACCGAACCGAACTGTTTTCAGACGGCCTCAGATAAGCTGTTCGCCCCAGTGCAGTTTCTGGCGCAGGGTTTTGTAGTATTGGTAGTCGGTGGGGTGTAAAACGCGCAGCGGGTGGCGGTAGCGGTGGATTTGGATGCGGTCGAAGTTTTGTACGTCGACGAAAGACTGGCCGTCGAAGTGGACGCGGGCATCGCCGCTTTTGGTAATCAGGATTTCGATTTCGCAGGTGTCCGAAACGGCAATCGGCCGGTTGGTCATCGATTGCGGGCAAATCGGCACCAAAGTGAACGCGCGCAGACTGGCCTGCATAATCGGGCCGCCGGCGGCAAGTGCGTAGGCGGTGGAGCCGGTGGGCGTGGATACGATCAGGCCGTCCGAACGCTGGGTGTAAACGAATTCTTTGTTAATGAACACTTCGAACTCAATCATCTGCCCTGCGCCGCCGCGAGAAAGCACCACATCGTTGAGCGCCAGCGAAGTGGTAACCGTTTCGCCGTTACGGTGCAGCGAGGTTTCCAGCAAAATGCGCTCTTCGGGCAGGTATTTGCCGGTAAGCATGCCGCTCAAGCCGTGCACCATGCTTTCGCGCGGCACTTGGGTTAAGAATCCCAGATGGCCTTGATTGACACCGATAACCGGAACGCGGTACGGAGCAAGTTTGCGGGCGACGGACAGGAAAGTGCCGTCGCCGCCGAGCACGATGACCAAATCGCATTTTTTGCCGAGGTTTTCTTTATCGGCAATGTGGCAGAGGGCTGCGTCCTGCGCGGCCGCCGTATCGTCTTGAACGCTGGCTTCGTCAAGATAAATATCCAGCCCGGCGTTATGTAGGAAATCCACCAAAGTGTGCAGGTTTTCCCGAATGCCGGGTGTTTGCGGGCGGGTAACGATGCCGATGTGTTTGAATTGGCTGTTCATGGCGCAATCCGTTGCGGGTGTCGTAAACTTAGATTATAGCGGTTTTTCAGACGGCCTGAAAACGCATGTAGTCGGAAGGGCGGTAAGCGTTTGGAATATATCGGAAAGGATGCAGGCCGTCTGAAACGAATCAAATTCAGACGGCCTGCAGACGGCCTGCTCAGACGCTCAGTTGTTCCAACAGAGCCTGTTTCAGGGCAAGCTGGGTTTTCGGCGTGTCGAGTTCGGGGCTGTACAGCAGGAAACTGTCTTCCACGCGCTCGTCGAGGGTGGCGATTTTTGCATAGCGCACGCTGATGTTTTGATCGGACAACACGCCGGCCACATCCGCCAGCAGGTAGGGGCGGTTGACGGCGACAATCTCCAGCGTGTACCAGCCGGGCGCGTCTTCTTCGGGTATCAGCAGCACGTTCGGCGTAATCGGCAGGTGGCGGCTGCGGCGGCTGCGGACGGTGCGGCGTTCGTCGTTGCCGCCGTTGATATGGCCGTGCACGAAATTGTTCAGTTCGGCTTCAAGCGCGCTTTGGATGTTGGGATAGTCGGCATAACCGTATTGCGGCGGCATTTGCACGATAAACGTATCGAGAATGTAGTTGTGTTCGGTAACGAAAGCGCGGGCGGTGAGGATATCCAAACTGTGGCGGCTGAAAATGCGGCACAAGCCGGCAAACAGGCGCGGGCCGTTGGGCATGAAGGCCATTACCTGAAGCGTGTCGCTTTCGGGCAGCAGGCGGCTGCGTATCTGCGGTTCTTCAAGGCAATGGACGAGGTTGGCGGTGTGCCACAGGATTTCCTGCAATTCGTGGCGCACGAAATAAGCCGAGCCGAGCGCGCGCCAAAGCTGTTTCTGCTGTTTGTCGGGCGTGCCGGCGCAGGTGAGCTGGTCGGCCGCTCCCTGTTGGCGGCGGCTGACGATGACGGTGCGGTTGCCGCTTTCGCCGGCAAAACGCCGTATGGCGGCGTGAAACAGGTTTTCCAGCAGGCCGGCGCGCCAGCCGTTCCAGAGTTTGGGGTTGGTGCCGCGTATGTCGGCCACGGTGAGCAGGTAAAGCGCGGTTAAGCGTTCGGGTGTTTTCACTTTGCCGCAGAAATGATTGACGACATCGGGGTCTTGGATGTCTTCTTTTTGGGCGGTGGCCGACATCAGCAGATGGTTTTCCACCAGCCACACCAGCAATTCGCTTTCTTCCGCATCCAAAAAATGGTCGGCGGCAAAATCGCGCGCATCGGCCATGCCCTGTACGGCATGATCTCCGCCCCGGCCTTTGGCGATATCGTGGAAAAACGCCGCCAGATAAAGCACATACTGTTTGGGGAACGAGTGCATCAGCGCGGAAACCGACGGCAGTTCGTGGCTGTGCGAATCTAACGCGAGGCGGCGCATGTTGCGCACCACCATCAGGATATGGTCGTCTACCGGATAAACATGGAACAAATCGTGCTGGAGAAGACCGACGATTTTCCCCCATGCGGGCAGGTAACGCCCCAATACGCCGTATAGATTGAGAAAACGCAATATATGGGTTAAGCCGTCGCCGTTTTTGAAAAATCCGGCAAAACGCCGGCGGTTGGCGGGATTGTCATAAAAACCGCGGTTGATTTTGCGGGTGGCCGCCCACCATGCGCGCAGGGTTTTGGGGGCGAGCGAAGTGAGATCGTTGCGGCTTTGCAGGATTTCGACGATTTTGAAGATGTGTTCGGGGTGGTGTGCAAACAGCTCTTTATTTCTCACGGCAATTTGGTTGCCTACCTGATAATAGTCTTCGTCGATATCGTGTACCGAGCGCGGCAGCAGCGAATAAATGCGCCCGCGCAGCATGGGCAGCAGAATGCCGTTGAGCTGTTTGACGATTTTGACGGCGCGGTAAAACACTCGCATTAATTTTTCGCTTTTGATGTGTTTTTCATCGTCGTACCAACCCATGTTTTCCGCCACTTGGCTTTGCAGATTGAAAATCAGACGGTCTTCGGCACGGCCGGCGGCCAAATGCAGCTCGATGCGGATGGAGGCCAGCCGTTTGTGGCTGTTCATGAGCATACCCGCTTCGGTGCGGGTGATGATGCCTTGGGCGATCAACGTGTGTATCGGCGCGTCCAAATCTTGCGCTTTGGCCAACCACAAAATGGTGTGGATGTCGCGCAACCCGCCGGGGCAGGTTTTGATGTTCGGCTCCAACACCGCTCCGGAACCTTGCGATTTGGTATGCCGCTGCTCCATTTCCAGCAGTTTGGATTCGATAAACGAGGCGGTATCGCGCTGCAAACTCAGCCGTTGCAACAAGCGGTCGGCCGCTTGGCGGTTGCCGGATAAAAAACGTGCTTCGAGCAGGGCGGTGTCGCCGGTGATGTCGTCGCGCACGCTGTCGCACAATTCTTCTATGCCGCCGCTCTTCACGGCCGGTGCGAGTTTCATGTCCCACAGAATCTGCACGAATCCGGCAATTTTTTCCTGCTCTTCGGGCGTGAGCGGATCGGGTGACACGACGGCCAAATCCAAGTCGGAACACGGATACATCTCTTCGCGCCCGAATCCGCCCGTGGCCAGCAGGCATAAATGGCTGTTGCCGAACAGTTCCCGCCACAACACCGACAGCATTTTTTCCAATGCTTTGCCGTAACGCTCGAAAAACATCATCGGCTGGCGTTTGCTGCGGTAGGCTGCAACGGCTTGCTGCTTTTCCGATTGCAGCTCTTGAACGGCGGATTGAATCACGGTTTGCATGGCGGGTTTCCGTAGCAGGCCGTCTGAAAACCTTTCAGACGGCCTCTGCAAAAGGGTTGGCGACCTTGTTATTATATCCGACTGTACGGGGCGTTGTTGATGGCGCAAAAAGGTTTGAGGCCGTCTGAAAGGTTTTCAGACGGCCTCTGCACCCGATACGCTCAGGTTTTAAGAATAATCAAACAAATCCGGCTGCTTATGTTCGCTGGTTACGCGCACGTCGGTTTCGCCGTCGGCAAAGGTAATGTGCAGTTTCTGGCCTTGCTTCAAAGCATGGGCGCTGCGGATGACTTGGCCGCGGCTGTTTTTAACCACGCTGAAGCCGCGTTCCAAAATGTGTTGCGGCGACACGGCTTCGAGCAGGGCGGCCTGTTTCTCAAGGCGTTGGCGGTACAGCGCGAACAAAGACAACCGGCTTTGCTGTAAGGCCGTCTGAAAACGCATTACGTCGCGTTTGGATGTTGAAATATCGGGGCGCAGATGGGCGAGGGTTTGCTGTTGGCGGGCGAGCTTCTGCACATTGAAGCGGTGGTTATTTTGCATGGAAAAGCGCAGCGACTGTTGCAAGGCGGCAAGTTGGTTGCGCTGTTCGTTTAACTTTTGCTGCGGGTGGCGGATTTGGCGGGCGAACCAATCGACGCGCTGGCTGGCATCGTAATAACGTTGCTCCAACACGGTTTTCAGACGGCCTTGTGCCTGTGCGAGCTTGTGCAGCGACTCCAAGCGGTTGGGGCTGACCAGTTCTGCCGCACCCGTGGGCGTGGGTGCGCGCACGTCGGCGACAAAATCCGCCAGCGTGAAATCGGTTTCATGCCCCACGCCGCTGACTACGGGAATTTCGCACGCCTCAATCGCCCGCACGACCGGCTCTTCGTTAAACGCCCACAAATCTTCGATGCTGCCCCCGCCGCGACACACGATTAACACGTCTGCTTCGGCACGCGCAGAGGCCGTCTGAATCGCTTGGGCGATCTGAAATTCGCTGCCCGCGCCTTGAACTGCGGTCGGGTACACAATCACGGGGATTTCCGGCGCACGGCGTTTCAACGTGCTGACCACGTCGCGCAAAGCCGCCGCGGCAAGGCTGGTTACGATACCGATGGTGCGCGGGTGGGCGGGCAGCGGTTTTTTGCGTTCCGCCGCAAACACGCCCTCGGCCTGCAATTGGGCTTTCAGTTTTTCGTAGGCTTCGTAAAGCTGCCCCAAACCTTTCAGGCGCACTTCGTTCACGGTAATTTGAAACTCGCCGCGCGCTTCGTAAATGCTGATTTTGCCGGTCAGCTCGATATGGTCGCCTTCTTTCAAAGGAGCGGCCAACTTCGCCGCCGTGCCTTTAAACATGGCGCAGCGCACTTGGGCGCGGCTGTCTTTGAGCGAAAAATAGTAATGCCCGCTGGCGGCGCGGGTGAGGTTGGACACTTCGCCCGCCACCCACAGCCCGAACAGGTTGTCTTCCAGCAGGCTTCTGGCTAGGGCGTTCAATTCGGAAACGGAAATGGCGGCAGGGGCGAAGAGTTCGGACATGGCGGTTTGGGCGGTATCAATGAGGTAGAATTTGGATATGACACATTATAAGTATGCGTTACAACAACTCAAGGCGGCAATCGCCGCCTTGAGTTGTTGTTAGCGTTGGTATACGACGGTAACTTTTGCCGAACCTAATGAGTTTGCTTTAGTTAGGAAACCGACTAAGGCCGGCATGGAGTCCGGCGCAACATTGGGCAGCTTGTCTATTTTTAAAGCGGTTAGGGTTATTTCATAACGGTGTTTTCTGCCTTTGGGCGGGCAGGCTCCGCCATAACCGGGATTGCCGAAATCGGTACGGGTTTGCAGTGCTCCGGCCGGCAGATTTTTGCCGTCGGCGGTAATGCCGGCCGGCAATTTGTTAACATTGGCAGGAATATTGGCGACTACCCAATGTACCCAACCCAAACCTGTCGGGGCATCTTTGTCGTAAATGGTAAGTACAAAGCTTTTAGTGCCTTTGGGAGCATTTTTCCAAGATAAGGCGGGGGAAAGGTTTTCGCCGGAACAGCCGAAACCGTAATCTTCGCTTAAGACTTGCTGCGAACCGAAACGGCCGTTTTTGATATCGTCTGCCTTCAGAGTGAACGCACCGGCGGCAAAGGCGGCAGATGAAGACAGGCTGATAATAACGGCGGCAAATAATTTTTTATACATATAGAGTGATTCCTTTAACATAGAAAGTGGCGATTAAAGAAGAAAGTAGCATGATATATCATGTTGCGCTAATCAATCGATGCATCATATTATGCATAATGATAATCATTGTATGTGGGACAAGGATATTATATCAGGCCTATTGCTAAAGCAACGAGGTTGGAAAAGCCTGCCTCGGCACTTTCTCCCGTTGTTTGAATGTTATCAAATAAATATGCTTCCATCTTGTTTTCTAGAAAGAGAAAGTATCTTAACTATTTGTTTTTATAGATATTCAATTGTAATCTCATCTTCGGAAGGTGTTTGTGCCCGAAGAGGGTTAGGTACGGTAAAATATTCGTAGTGCACATATTCCGAGAGGCCGTCTGAAATGCCCAAACTCCACCAAATCATCGAACGCCATTGGCAAACCCCCAATCCCGTGCTGGCTGTTTTGCTGAAGCCTTTGTCGTACCTGTTTCAGACGGCCTCCGCCATTCGTCGCGAACGTTATCGGACAGGCCGTCTGAAAAGCGAAAAGCTGCTGGTGCCGGTGGTGGTGGTAGGTAACATTCATGCGGGCGGGGCGGGTAAAACGCCGGTGGTTTCCGCGCTGGTGGCCGGATTGCAGGCGCGTGGGATCAGGGCGGGCATCATCAGCCGCGGTTACGGCCGCAAGAATGCGGCGGTGCATGTGCTGGATGAAAACAGCACGGCGGCGGATGCGGGCGACGAACCCCTGCTGCTGTATCGCCAAACCGGCGCGCCGACGGCGGTGGGCGGCAACCGTGCGCAGGCGGGCAGGGCGTTGCTGGCGGCGTTTCCCGATGTGCAGGTAATGGTGGCCGACGACGGCTTGCAGCATTATGCGTTGCAGCGCGATTTGGAAATTGTGGTCTTTCCGTTTGCCGATATGGGCCGACGCGATTTGGATTTACTGCCCAACGGCGGTTTGCGCGAGCCTTTTTCGCGGTTGCAGTCGGCGGATGCGGTGGTGGTGAGCGGCTGTAAAGGCGGTTTGGACAGAGCTTATTTCAGGCCGTCTGAAAACCTGTTTGCAAGCCGTGTGGAGGCGGGAGAGATTTACCGCCTGAACCGTCCGCATGAAAAACTCGATATCGGCGGTTTGGCGGGCAAAAAAGCGGCGGCGGTGGCGGGAATTGCCAAGCCGGAACGTTTTTTCGACACTTTGCGCGGCATGGGCATTGCGTTGTCGGAAACCCGTGCGCTGCCCGACCACGCCGATATTTCCGCCGCCGAGTTGCCCGCCGCCGATATTGTGCTGGTTACTGAAAAAGACGCGGTAAAACTTTCAGACGGCCTCGCGGAAAATGTGTGGGTGCTGCCTGTTTGTGCGATAATCGAACCTGATTTGGCGGCGTTTGTGGCAGGCCGTCTGAAAGACATCAGGGAGAAGTGATGAAGATGAAGAATAAATGGGTATTGGCCACCGCTTTGTGTTTGGCAGCAGGTTCGGTTTGGGCGGCAGAGGCAAGCAAGGCTTCGTTGGAAAAGCTGTTTGAAGTGCAGCAGTTCGATAAAATGCTCGACGAAATGAACAGGAGCGTTCCTTCATTTGCCAAAGAGCAACTGCAATCGCAAGATTGGTTTAAACAAATTCCGGCCGCCAAACGCGATGCGGTGGCCGCCAAAATCAACCGGTATGCCGAGCAGATGGTTAAACAGATGAATACGCCGCAAATGCGTGCCGAAATCCGCAAGGTCGGCATTGAGGGCGGGGCGAAAGTGTTTACCCAAGAAGAAGTGGATGCGTTGATTAAGTTTTACAGCTCGCCCGTCGGCAAATCGATCAATGCCAAAATGCCGCAATATTTGCAGGCGGTGATGGTGCCGATGAATAATCTGATGCAAAAGCAGCTCAATGATTACCAACAGCAAAACGCGCCGCGCTTGAAACGCGAAATCAACCGGTTGGTTTGCGGCAAAGATGAATGTAATTGAAAAGGTAAATAAATCGATGGAAAAGAAATTTTTAGATATTCTCGTCTGCCCGGTCAGCAAAGCACCGTTGGAATACAAACCCGAATTGCAGGAATTATGGTGCCGCCAAAGCAAGCTGGCTTATCCGATTAAAGACGGCATTCCTTACATGCTTGAAAACGAAGCCCGCCAACTCACTGAAGAAGAGCTGCACGCATGACGGAATTTATCGTTTTGATTCCCGCCCGTTTGTCGTCTTCGAGGCTGCCGCTCAAAGCGCTGGCCGACATCCACGGCAAGCCGATGGTGGTGCGTGTGGCCGAACAAGCCGCCAAGAGTGCGGCGGCGCGCGTGGTGGTGGCAACCGACCACGCCGATATTCAGACGGCCTGCAAAACCCACGGCGTGGAAGTGGTGATGACTTCGGATAAACACGAAAGCGGCACCACCCGTTTGGCCGAAGCCGCCGAAAAGCTGAACTTGCCTGCCGAAACCATCGTGGTAAACGTGCAGGGCGACGAGCCGCTGATCGACCCCGATCTGATTAACCAAACGGCCGAGGTGTTGGCGGAAAACGGCGCACCGATGGCCACTGCCGCGCATGAAATTAGTGATTTCGACGAATTCCTTAATCCCAATGTGGTTAAAGTGGTGCTGGCGAAAAACGGCAACGCCATCTATTTCAGCCGTGCGCCGATTGCTTATCCGCGCGATCTGATGCGCGAGGGCAGGCGCGAGGTATCGAAAGAAACCGTGCCGCTGCGACACATCGGTATTTATGCCTACCGTGCCGGTTTTCTGAAAGATTATGCCGCCATGAGTGCGTCGCCGCTGGAAAGCACCGAATCTTTGGAGCAACTGCGTGTGTTGTGGCACGGCCACCCGATTGCGGTAAGAATCACCGCCGAGGCTCCCGCCGCCGGTGTGGATACGCAGGAAGATTTGGATAGGGTAAGGGAAGTGTTTCCGCGATAGCTTTAATGATAATGAAAGGCCGTCTGAAAGATAGTTTCAGACGGCCTTTTCGGTTGGTTCGTCAATCTCTCACGTACACCACTTCGACATCGTAATCGTCGTCGTTCCAATCGTCGTCGTCTTCATCGTTGCCGATTTTTTCCTGCCATTCCGCTTCGTGGCTTAACGAGGAATCTAAGCCGGCTTCCAAGCGCAATACCGAAAGCAGGTGATACATATCTTGCGGAATCGGCGCTTCAAACGACACCGTTTCGCCGGTGGCGGGATGGACGAAGCTCAAACGGTAAGCATGCAGGGCTTGGCGCGCCAAACCTTTTACCGCTTCTTTGGCGGTGTCGGAACAAGAATGGCGCGGATTGCCGTAAACAGGATCACCGGCCAGAGGATGATTGGCTTCGCGCATGTGCACGCGGATTTGATGGGTGCGGCCGGTTTCGAGCGAGCATTCGATGTAGCTGTGGGCAAGATAACGCTCAAGCACTTTAACGTGGGTAACGGCGGGTTTGCCGCCAAATTTGACTACGGCCATTTTCAGGCGATTGTGCGGGTCGCGGCCGATTAAAGTATCGATTTTGCCGTCGAAAGGCACGATGCCGTTGGCTACGGCACGGTAGATGCGCTTTACCGTGCGCGCTTGAAGCTGCTGTACCAAAGCGTTTTGGGCGGGCAGGGTTTTGGCCACCACCATCAGGCCGCTGGTGTCTTTGTCCAACCGGTGCACGATGCCGGCACGCGGAATCTGGCTTAATTCGGGGCAATGCGCCAACAGGCCGTTGAGCAGCGTGCCCGTCCAGTTGCCGGCTGCCGGATGCACCACCAAGCCGGCGGGTTTGTTCAGCACGATGACCGTGTCGTCTTCGTAAATAATGTCCAAATCCATTGCTTCGGGTGTGAAAGCAATGTTTTCTTCGCTGGGGCGTACGGTTACATCGATGAATTCGCCGCCTATCATTTTGTCTTTCGGCTGGGCGGGTTTTCCGTTAACCTGCACGCTGCCTTCTTTAATCCACGAAGTCAGGCGGCTGCGGGAATAGTCGGGCAGAAGTTTGGCCAGCACCGCATCCAGTCTCGTACCCGCCAAATCAACCGGAACGGTTAAATTAACGCAACTTTCTACATCAGGGGCTGCCGAAAATTCCAAATCATCGTTATAATCGGCTTCATTTTCAAAGGAAGAGTTCTGCATGAAAAAAATTCTTTTAGTGGTTGCTTTAGGTTTTGCCCTGGGCAGCTGCGCCTCGACAGGCACAATCGACAAAGATGCTCAAATTACTCAAGACTGGGCGGTGGAAAAACTCTACGCCGAAGCCCAAGACGAGTTAAACAGCAACAATTATACGCGAGCCGTTAAGTTATACGAAATTTTGAAATCACGTTTCCCTAACGGACGCTACGCGCAACAGGCGCAATTGGATACCGCATACGCCTATTATAAAGACGACGAACCGGAAAAAGCGCTGGCAGCCATCGACCGCTTCCAACGCAACCATCCGCAGCATCCCAATATGGATTATGCTTTATACCTCAAAGGCTTGGTATTGTTTAACGAAGATAAGTCTTTCCTGAACAAACTGGCTTCGCAAGACTGGTCCGACCGCGACCCCAAAGCCAACCGTGAAGCGTATCAGGCTTTCTCGCAGTTGGTTTCCCAATACCCCAACAGTAAATATGTAGGCGATGCCACCGAGCGTATGGCCAAATTGGTTGATGCTTTGGGCGGCAATGAAATCGCCGTTGCCCGCTATTACATGAAACGCGGCGCTTATCTGGCAGCCGCCAACCGCGCGCAAAAAGTGGTGCAGCAATATCAAAACACCCGTTTTGTGGAAGAGTCGCTGGCCATCATGGAGCTGGCCTACCGCCGCATCAACCAACTCGGGTTGGCAGACGATGCCCGCCGCGTGTTGGAGAAAAACTTCCCCAACAGCCCGTATCTGCAAAAAGAATGGCGCGTGGACGGCATGCCGTGGTGGCGTTATTGGAAGTAAAAAGCATGAAATCGGTATCATTATGATAAAGGCCGTCTGAAACACCCGTTTCAGACGGCCTTTGCTTGTAAAAGCCAAACATGACCCCATGTGCGGTAAAAATATTCGAGAGAATTTTGCCATGAATTTAGCAGATCATTTTCTGGTGGCCATGCCTTCGATGGACGACCCGTTTTTCGAAGGCAGCGTGGTTTATTTATGCCAACACGACGAAGACGGCGCAATGGGCATTGTTATCAACAAACCCTCGCCGGTAACGATGGATTTGATTTTTGCTGCCGCCGATACCAATATCCCCGAGCGTTTCCAAAACGAATGGGTAATGATGGGCGGGCCGGTGCAGATAGACCGCGGTTACGTGGTGCACACGCCAGTGGGCGACTGGCAGAGCAGTTTGGTGGTAAACAACGACGTTGCATTAACCACTTCGCGCGATATTATTGAGAATTTGTCGCGGCCCGATGCGGTGGATAAAGCCGTTGTCAGCATCGGATATGCAAGTTGGGAAGCAGGCCAGCTTGAGCGCGAGCTGGCGGAAAATGCGTGGTTGACCGTGCCTGCCGACATGCATATTTTGTTTGATTTACCTTATGCCGAGCGGTACGAAGCCGCGTTTGCCAAAATCGGCATCAATCCCAACCTGATTATGAGCGGGTCGGGGCATGCTTAAAGCACCGCACGGCACAACGTTGGCGTTTGATTTCGGCGAGGCGCGCATCGGCGTGGCGGAAGGCGATGCCGAAGTAGGCACGGTGCACCCGCTTGCCACCGTTGCGGGAGAGGGTAATGATGTCAAATTTGCCGCGATTGCCAAATTGGTCGACGAATGGCAGCCGGTGCAGTTGGTGGTGGGGCTGCCTGTTCATGCCGACGGAACCGAGCACGAGCTTACCCGCTTGAGCCGTAAATTCGGCCGCCGTTTGCAGGGGCGGTTTCGGTTGCCGGTTTATTGGGTGGACGAACGGATGTCGTCGCTCTATGCCGAAAGCCTGCTGGCGGAAGCGCAAGTGTTCGGCCGCAAACAAAAACAAGTGTTAGACCAAGTGGCCGCCCAAGCTATTTTGCAGAGTTTTTTCGAAGGCGGTGCGGCCGAGTATTTTAACGGCGGGGAAACCGGTTGAAAATTAAACGAAGGCCGTCTGAAAACAAGGTTGCAGCTTTGCCGGAGCCTTGTTTTCAGACGGCCTTTTGCATGCAGTGATATTCACTTGGCACACCAGATTCCGTTTGGAGTCCGCCCTTGTTTCACGTTATAATTCTTTTTCAGACGGCCTGAAGCAACACAGGCCGTCTGAAAACGTATCTAACCTGAGCCAAAGCCTGCCTGAAACCCTAACCATGCACATATATTCAGCTTGTGTGCATCATTAGTGTTTTAGCGGCTGCGGCTCTTACCGAAAGGAACGAAATGTTCAACAAACACGTTAAATCTTTCCAATACGGCGAACACACCGTTACCCTCGAAACCGGCGAAATCGCCCGCCAAGCCGCGGCAGCCGTGAAAGTTTCTATGGGCGACACCGTGGTTTTGGTAGCCGTTACCGCCAATAAAGACGTTAAAGAAGGCCAAGACTTTTTCCCGCTGACGGTTGATTATCTCGAGCGCACTTATGCTGCGGGTAAAATCCCCGGCGGTTTCTTCAAACGCGAAGGCAAGCAAAGCGAAAAAGAAATCCTTACCAGCCGCTTAATCGACCGCCCCATCCGCCCGCTGTTCCCCGAAGGTTTCTACCACGACATCCAAATCGTAGCGATGGTGGTTTCCGTTGATCCCGAAATCGACTCCGATATCCCTGCCATGATCGGTGCTTCTGCCGCGCTGGTGTTGAGCGGCGTGCCGTTTGCCGGCCCGATCGGTGCTGCGCGCGTGGGTTATGTGAATAACGTTTATGTGCTGAACCCGACCAAAGTGCAACTGGCGAAATCGCAAATGGATTTGGTGGTTGCCGGTACGCAAAAAGCCGTGCTGATGGTGGAATCCGAAGCGCAAGAGCTGCCCGAGCACGTGATGTTGGGCGCGGTGGTTTACGGCCACGAGCAAATGCAGGCCGTAATTAATGCCATCAACGAATTTGCCGACGAAGTCAACCCCGAAGTATGGGATTGGAAACCTGCCGAAACCGACAGCGCATTGGTGGAAAAAATCCGTGCAATCGCCGGCGAGACCATCGGCGAAGCGTTCAAAATCCGCCAAAAACAAGCCCGTTCCGCCAAGCTCGACGAAGCATGGAATGCGGTTAAAGATGCGTTGATTACCGAAGAAACCGACACGCTTACCGCCAACCAAATCAAAGGCATTTTCAAACAACTGGAAGCCGATGTTGTGCGCGGCCAGATTTTGGACGGCCAACCGCGTATCGACGGCCGCGACACCCGCACCGTGCGCCCGATCAACATCCAAACCGGCGTATTGCCGCGCACCCACGGTTCCGCCTTGTTTACCCGCGGCGAAACCCAAGCCTTGGCAGTGGCCACTTTGGGCACTCAGCGCGACGAGCAAATCATTGATGCCTTGAGCGGCGAATACACCGACCGCTTCATGCTGCACTACAACTTCCCACCATACTCTACCGGTGAAGTGGGCCGTATGGGTGCGCCGAAACGCCGCGAAATCGGCCACGGCCGTTTGGCCAAACGCGCGCTGGTTGCTGTGTTGCCTTCTCCGGAAGAATTCAGCTACACCATGCGCGTGGTTTCCGAAATTACCGAGTCTAACGGTTCGTCTTCGATGGCCTCCGTGTGCGGCGGCTGTTTGAGCCTGCTGTCTGCCGGTGTGCCGTTGAAAGCGCATGTTGCCGGTATCGCCATGGGCTTGATTTTGGAAAACAATAAATTCGCCGTGTTGACCGACATTTTGGGTGACGAAGACCACTTGGGCGATATGGACTTCAAAGTGGCCGGTACCACCGAAGGTGTTACCGCGCTGCAAATGGACATTAAGATTCAAGGTATTACCAAAGAAATCATGCAGATTGCTTTGGAACAGGCCAAAGAAGCGCGTATGCACATTCTGGCGCAAATGAAAGAAGCGGTTGACGGCCCGCAAGAGCTATCCCAACATGCTCCGCGTCTGTTTACCATGAAGATCAACCAAGACAAAATCCGCGATGTGATCGGCAAAGGCGGCGAAACCATCCGCGCGATTACTGCGGAAACCGGTACCGAAATCAACATTGCCGACGACGGTACGATTACCATTGCCGCCACCACTCAAGAAGCGGGCGATGCGGCGAAAAAACGCATCGAAGAAATCACCGCCGAAGTGGAAGTGGGCAAAGTGTACGACGGCACCGTGTTGAAACTGTTGGATAACAACGTCGGCGCCATCGTTTCCGTGATTCCGGGTAAAGACGGTTTGGTACACATCAGCCAAATCGCCCACGAGCGCGTGAAAAACGTGAGCGACTACCTACAAGTCGGCCAAAACGTGAAAGTGAAAGCATTAGAAGTGGACGACCGCGGCCGTGTGCGCCTGTCGATGAAAGCTTTGATCGAAGCGCCCGAACGCGAGCCGCGCCAAGAGCAACAGGCTGACGGCGAGTCGTAATCCGGTCTGCACAAGAGGCCGTCTGAAAAAGATTTCAGACGGCCTTATTCCGTTTATTACCGATGCCGTCTGAAAAAACGATGGACGGAAAAATAAGGAAAAATCATGTATACAGAATCCGTATTGGCAGTATTGAAAATGCTGCAAAACCACATCTGCGCCGCCTTGGAAGCAGAAGACGGCGAAGCCCGTTTTGTTGCCGACCAATGGCAAAGCAAACTCGGCATCGGCGAGAGCCGAGTTTTGAAAAACGGTGCCGTGTTCGAGCAGGCGGGAGTTAATTTTTCGCATGTGAAAGGCGATGCCATGCCCGCATCCGCCACCGCATACCGCCCCGAGCTGGCCGGCGCGCAGTTTGAAGCGATGGGCGTATCGTTGGTTATCCATCCGAAAAATCCTTATGTGCCCACCAGCCATGCCAATGTGCGCTTTTTTATTGCCTACCCCGAAGGCAAAGAGCCGGTGTGGTGGTTCGGTGGAGGTTTCGATTTAACGCCGTTTTATCCGTTTGAAGAAGATATTTTGCACTGGCACCAAACCGCCGCCGCCGTGTGCACGCCTTTCGGTGCCGATGTTTATCCGCACTACAAACAATGGTGCGACGAGTATTTCTACCTCAAACACCGCGGCGAAACGCGCGGTGTGGGCGGGCTGTTTTTCGACGACTTGAACCGTTGGGATTTCGATACTTGCCTGAATTTCATCCGCGCCGTCGGCGAAGGTTATGTCGAAGCCTACCGCCCCATCGTCGCCCGCAGAAAAGCCACGGCATACGGCGAGCGCGAACGCCAATTCCAGCTCTACCGCCGCGGCCGTTATGTGGAATTTAATTTGGTGTGGGACAGAGGCACACTGTTCGGCCTGCAAAGCGGCGGGCGCACCGAAAGCATTTTGATGTCGATGCCGCCGCTGGTGCGGTTCGAATACGCTCACGAGCCTGAAGCAGGCACGCCCGAAGCGCGCTTGAACGAATTTCTGAAACCGCGCGATTGGTTGGAGAAATTGGCTTAAGCTGCTCGGAATCATGAAAGAGGCCGTCTGAAAAAAGATTTCAGACGGCCTCTTGCCTAGCGGTTGTTTTAAAATTGCAAATTGAAGTTAAACACAAAATTTCTGCCCATCTGCGGTACATAAGGCAGGTAAGAATTATGAATATATACTTTTTCGTTCAACAGGTTGTTACCGTTTAATGATACGGTATATTTCGATTTTCCGAGTTTGTTACGATAGCTGATGCCTGCGTTGACCAGATGATAACCTTTGGTAGCATCTTCTAAAATCGGCACCGGCACAAGTTTGCTGCTTTTTATTTCTCCGGTTTCCTCTTCTTCTTCAGTCAGGTTTCTTTCTTTGGTAAACAAAGATGTCGACGTTTTATTTTGAGCGAACACACGGGTGTATTCTAGTGATCCTGACCAACGTTCATTGAATTCACTGTTGAGGCGGAACCCGAGACGGGCGGGCGGCACGCGTGCTGCGTTGCGGTCGGGCTGATGCACGGTTTCTATGCCGATTAAATCGTAGCAGGTATCGATGTCGCCGGAAGCATCGGTACAGTCGTATCCCGGCCCGTAGATTTTATCTCCGTAAATATTAGGCAGGTTAACCAGTTTGCCGCGAACATAATCGCCGAATACCGTGGCTTTGTGTCCGGGCAGGAAACGGTATCCGGCTTCGCCTTCTATACCGTAGAAACGGGCTTTGGTTTGGTTGTAGCGGCGGATAAACAGGTTACCGCTTCTGTGCAGACTCTCGTTGTGAATGTAATTGTGGAAACGGTTATGATAGGCGCTGATTTTGTAGTCCCATTTTTCCGATTGATGGATCAGGCCGATTTCAAAATTGTTTGAACTTTCTTTTTTCAAATTTTTATTGCCATGCTCGAAAGAGTTGGTTGCAAGGTGCTTGCCGTGATAGTAAAGCTCCATCGGTGTAGGCAGTCTTTCGTTGTGCGAAGCGCTCAAAGAGAGGCGGTAATTGGGGTGAAAGTCCCATAATGCAGTGCCCGAATATGAAAAAGCTTTTTGTTTATAGGCCGAAAGGTCGGGACGTTCGATTTTTTTAAATTCGTTTTCATGATTGGCGATGTAGCGGTTCAGTGCGTCGTGGTCGTAATGAATCGGAATACGTTGTTTTTCCCAACGCGCACCGGCTTCAAAGATAAAATCTTTCAAGCGGTATTGCTCTACCGCAAACAGGCTGAATTGCTTGTTGGTGTTGGGTGCCAATACATGCCGGTCTTTAAAAAAACGCTCATGGTACTGTTCAACACGGCTTTTTTGTGTTTGATATTGGATGCCGAATACACCTTTCAGGTTACCAATGGGGGTATGATAGGTTTCCAAACGGGTGTTGAAACCTTTGTTGCTAAAGCTGGCGTCAGGTTTACCTTTTCTTTCCATAGCTTTTTTTCTTTTCAGCTTTCTAGCAGAGTCGCCGTAGTCTTTATCATCATAAAACTTGCCGTCATTGAGCTCATCGTGGAAATAATCGGCGTAAGCTATGCTTGCTTTGAATTTGTCTATGCCGGGAAACGGTTTGCGCCATTCCCCCCGCAGATCATAACGTTTTGAGCGCATTTCTATTTGCGGCCCCGGGCCGCTATGATCATGTTTGTGCCCATAAACATTGTTATGGTTGTGGGGTTCGTTTGCATCGTAGGGCGTACCGCAATGAAAATGGAGTTTTTTTACCATATGCTCGTCGCCCATCAAATGCGGATATACATTCAAATAATCATAATGTTTGAAATCATTCCCCTGTATATCGAATATATGTGCGCTACATGGATCAAACATATGGTTATGCCCCGGTATGCCGTATTCATCTTTGCGATGGCTGTATGATGCTCCGATATAGCCTTTGCTGCCTATCCATGATGCGCCTATCGTGCCGACATGGGATTTATTGTTGGAATCCGGCAGGTAATACAGTTTCTCGCCTAAATTGATGCCGGGCACTTTATAGTTTTCCGATTTCCGTGCCAAACCTTCGGCACGGATGGCGATGTGGTCGCCCACGCCCAATGTAGCGCCTACGGTAGACGCTTTTTCTTGGCTTGCGGTATCGAAACGCACCACTGCTTCGCCTTCATAGCCTTTTACCGGCACTCGGTCGGGAATGCGGTTGTCGACAATGTTGACTACGCCCGCCGGCGATGCGGAGGCATACATCAATGTGGGTGTGCCGCGCACCAGTTCCACTTGTTTGGCAAGCAGCGTGTCGGCTGCAACGGCATGGTCGGGAGATAGGGCGGACATATCGACCACGTCTGATCCGTTTTGTAGAATTTTTACCCGCACACCTTCTTGGCCGCGGATAACCGGCGCACTGGCTCCGCCGCCGAACGGGTTGCTGTGTACGCCCAATTCACCTGCCAGTGCGTTTCCCAATGTGGCGGAACGGGTTTTGAATTTTTCACCGTTGATGACTACATCGCTCGCTTTGCGCCCTTGCGCAAAAGGCAGGGATTGGTTCGCAATGCGTTTGGCTTTCACGTTAACTTCAGGCAGTGTTTCATTATTTTCAACTACTTCAGCCCATGCTCCGCTGCCTACTGCCAACAACGATAACATGATTATTTTTTTTGCAAACATTGTTAAATTAACCTCTTTTAGTGTTGTTATAATATAACGTTTGCATTCTAAGTTAATTTAAGTTAAGAAGTCAACGGCAAGATGTGAGTAATATCAATTTCACATATAAAAAATTTAACTTGATATTAAAAGAGAGGCCGTCTGAAAAAGTTTTCAGACGGCCTCTGTGTCGATGTAAAATGTAAATGCCGTTATTTTTTTTCTTTCAAATCCACCAATCGGGTGCCAGCCAAATAATCGTATAAAAACTGGCGGTCGGGGTTTAACAGCGCAAATCCCCACGGCAATATCCACCAAATCAATGCCGCGCCGAACGCGGGTTTGGGCGGGATGCCGAGCAAGTGGCGCAGAGCGGCGTAAGCCAGCATAGGCACAAAAACGATAAATACGCATGCCCACATAAAACGCAGGCGCAGTTGCGACAGCGGCGGGCGTGCGCGGTGAAAATTGGTCAGGCCGATTTTCCAGACGCGCATCGGCAGCGTTTGCCCTTGTTTGTGCCAGTTTGCTTTGAAATAGAGCCACCATGCACCGAGCAGCAACAATGTGGCGGCAAGGCTGGCAAGAACCGGAGAAACGGCGTTCAACAACATGGCCGCAGCACCGGCGGCTAACGCGGCAACGGCGGTAACGGCACCGATGAGCAGGGCTTCGTAGAGCAGGGCGGCGAAACGGCGTTTGAGCGGGGCGGTAGGAAAATCAGACATGATGGCTTCGTGCTAATAAACTGCGCGGATATTAGCAGAAACCGCGCTGCTTGTGGGCAGCTTTGGCGCACTGGTAGAAACAAACGTTTCGCGACATATCAGTGAAAAACAGAAGCCTTTCAGACGGCCTTTTGCCTGAACGGAGCCGTTGCCGCTTGCTGTGCAAACATACGATAATAGCTTGAGTTTTTGCGTTAAGGCCGTCTTAAAAATATCCTGAAACAGAGAGAGAAATATGAATAAATCGTTTGATGTCGCCATTATCGGTGCGGGCCCTTCGGGTTCGGTTGCCGCAGCGTTGCTGATTAAAAAGGGATTCAGCGTATGCGTGTTGGAAAAACAGCATTTTCCGCGTTTCGTGATCGGCGAAAGCCTGCTGCCGCACTGTATGGAAATGCTTGAGGAAGCGGGATTTTCAGATGCCGTGAAAGCCGAACCGTCGTTTCAGTTTAAAAACGGGGCGGCTTTCACTTGGGGCAACCGCTATACTTATTTCGACTTTACCGACAAGTTTTCAGACGGCCCCGGCACCACTTTTCAAGTGCGCCGCGCCGTGTTCGACAAAATCCTGATTGACGAAGCCGCCAAGCAAGGTGCGGAGGTGCGTTTTGGCCACGGCGTTACCGCGTTCGACAACAGCGGCGATGCGGCGGTTTTGAGCGTGGCAACCGATAAAGGCGAACAATATGAATTGCGGGCGCGGTTTGTGTTGGATGCCAGCGGCTACGGGCGGGTGCTGCCGCGCCTGCTCGACTTGGAAACCCCTTCCGATCTACCGCTGCGCATCGCCCATTTCACCCATATCGACGACAATATCGACAACTCTAAATTCGACCGTAATAAAATCCTGATTACCACCCACCCCGAACACCGCGACGTATGGCTGTGGACGATTCCTTTCGGCGACAACCGCTGTTCCATCGGCGTGGTCGGCCTGCCCGAAACGTTGGCCGGCGATGCGGAAACCGTGTTGAAAAAATTTGCCCTCGAATGCCCGATGCTGGCCGAAATTTTGGATAAAGCCGTGTGGGAAAACGAATTTCCGTTCCGTAGTATCCAAGGCTATTCCGCCAATGTGAAAACTTTATACGGCAAGCATTTTGCCTTGTTGGGCAATGCCTCCGAGTTTCTTGACCCCGTGTTTTCATCGGGTGTAACCATCGCCATGCATTCATCGAAGCTGGCGGCCGATTTGCTCGGAAAGCAGCTTAAAGGCAAAGCCGCCGATTGGCAGACCGAATTTGCCGAACCGCTGATGCTGGGTGTGAACACTTTCCGTACTTATGTTACCGGCTGGTATAACGGCCGCTTCCAAGATGTGATTTATGCCGAAAACTGCAATTCCGACATCAGCCGCATGCTGTCGTCGATTTTGGCGGGTTACGCGTGGGATACCGAAAACCCTTATGTGGCGAAGTCCGAACGCCGCTTGAATGCTTTGGCCGAATTGGTGGGCGAAGCAAAACAGCATTAACGGGATATCAAACCGTGCAGGCCGTCTGAAATTTTCAGACGGCCTGCTTGTATGACTATCCGTGAGAACCGCCGTGCCGTGGAACGGTTCGGTTGCTTCACTATATAATGGTAGCCATGAAACAGATTACTTCAGCTCACAACGAACAACTCAAGCACCTTTCCAAGCTGCTTTCCCAGGCCAAAGCACGGCGTGAATACGGCCAAACCGTGCTGGAAGGCGTGCATCTTTTGCAAACCTGTTTGCAGGCGGGATTGCCCGTGCAACAGGTTTACGTGCCTGAATCCAAAATTCGTCAAACCGAAATCGGCGAATTATTGGCACGGTTGCCCGAGAGTGTCGTTACCGTAGTAAGCCACGCCGCCCTGTCGAAAATCACCAGTCTTACCGAAGCCGAAGACGTGATGGCTCTGATTAAGGTTCCCGAACCGCCGGCGCTGCCGAAGCAGGGCGATTGCGTGGTGTTGGAGCGTGTGCAAGACCCCGGCAATGTCGGCACGATTATCCGCAGTGCCGCCGCTTCGGGCGTGAAACAGTTGGTTTTAAGCCCGGACTGTGCCGACGTGTGGTCGCCTAAAGTATTGCGTTCCGGTATGGGCGCACATTTTCTGCTTAATATTTTTTCCCGTGTTGATTTGCAGCAATGGTGTGCGGATTACTCCGGCAAAATCTGGGCGACGGCTTTGTCGGAACGCAATAACCACAGCCTCTACGGGATGGATTTGCGGGAACCTGCGGCATGGATATTCGGAAACGAAGGCAGCGGCATCAGCGGGGCATTGCTTGAAAAAGCGGGCGGTTGCGTGAAAATTCCAATGGCCGGGCAAACCGAATCGCTGAATGTGGCGATGGCGGCAACGGTGTGTTTGTTCGAGCAAATGCGCCAGCGGCTTCAAATAAAGTCCGTTTAACCCAAAATCATTGTTTTCAGACGGCCTTATATTAGAATTTCCGAAAAATATCGAATATAAGGAACAACCATGCAATTGCGACCGTTTGATGAAGCCTCTCTGCAAAGGCTATCCGAGTTGCTCGATGCCAAAGCGGAAACCGCCAATACCATGCGCTGTGACGAAGTGCAGGCATATATGATGGCGCTGCTTTCCGGCCCCGATGATTTGAATACATCCGAATGGCTGCCGGAAGTTGTCGGGGATGAAAGCCTGTTCAGCCAAGAAGAGTGCGACGAAATCGAATCACTGGTGATGAGCATGGTATTAGACATGCGCATGAAGTTTCAGGAAAAAATGCTGCCCGATTTATGGCTGTATGAAGATGCGGCGGAGCATCCCGATTTCCATACTTGGTGTAATGCCTATCTTTACGCGCTTGATGTTGTGCCTACCGATTGGTTTGAAACCATCGACGACGAAGAATTTGAAGATTTGTTTTACCCGATTATGGCGTTGGGCGGTATTTACGACGAAGACGAAAACGGCGAAATGGTGCTGCATCTCACCAATCGGGAGCTGACCCAGCTCGAATCCGAACTGCCACATGTGCTGTTAGATATTTATTACTATTGGCAGAGTGTGATTAACAAACCAAAAACTGTGCACCGCGAAAGTGAAAAAATAGGCCGAAACGACCCGTGCCCGTGCGGGAGCGGCAAGAAGTATAAGACTTGCTGCGGCAAAAGCGTCTGAGTTTTCCTACTGATTGCAGCGGATTGCTTTGAAAAACTTTATAAGGCCGTCTGAAATGTTTGGTTTCAGACGGCCTTATTCCGATTACTCGGCGCGATGATATAAAAAACTCAGCCGTCGATGATTAACCCAATACTTCCTGAACTTTCAAAATATCGTCTAAAGTAACATCGGACTTGATGCCCTCGAAGGTTATCGAATTCTGATAAGTTTGGCCGTCTTTCACGCCGCGGAAAGATAAAACATGCTCTTCCTGATCCCATTCCAGAAAGTGCTGTTTTTTATCCAGCAGTTCGGTAAACACCAATTTGTCTTGGTCGAAATCGAAGTTGACGACGGTATCGTGGCCGCTGTCGCTGTTGGTTACGAACACATAGCTGTCTTTGCCTGCGCCGCCGAATAAATAATCGTCGCCGGCTCCGCCGATTAAGATGTCGTTACCCGCTTCGCCGAGCAGGGTGTCGTTACCGCCGTTGCTGCTGCGGTCAAGCAGTTGCGCCCAGTTTTCTTCGATGAAGTGGCGCACGGCATGGTTGCTTGTGCTGCCGAGATGTTCGCCGACGTAGTTTTGCAAGGCATGGAAGGCATCGCTGCCGTCTTCGGCTTTGAAATCCAGCCCTGCGGTGCTGATGTTGTCGCCGAACAAAATATCGTTGCCGTTGTTGCCTTCGAGGGTGTCGTGCGTTGCTTTGACGGTGTAGGTGATTTTTTCGCCGTTGATATCCAATTCGGCGCTGTTGCGCATATCGCCGATTAAAACGTCTTTACCCATATTGCCTTGCAGCTCGGCGTTTTTGCCGCGGGCGTTGTCGCCTGCTTCCAATCGGTATTCGTAGGGATTGCCAGCGGTATCGTTAACGCGGATGGACAGCACGGAATCATCGTTATCCGGCTCGCGGGGGAAAGAGCGGCGGATACCGGGGGCAAGTTGGGTGGTGGAATGGTAGGTGATGTCGGGAACGCGTCCGGTAAAGTCGGCAAACGGAGTGAACGTGTATCGGTCGTTTTCAATTTTAATGGTACCTACGTTGTCGATATCAATCGATTCGCCGACTTTGGCATGTTTCCCGTCGACGGAAAAAGAGGTGATGCGCGGTGAGGCGGCGCGAGAATCGGGATGCAGGTTGTCGAACAGTGAACCGCTGATTTCTTTGCCCTTCGCCGTCCAAACATTTTCGTCGCCATCAATCATCACCACGCCGCCGGGCTTGCGGCCGATGCTGATGTGGAACAGCTCCGAGGCGAGATTGCCATCGGCATCGGTAGAAGCGACGTTGATAACGTGGTTGCCGGGCGAGAGGTTGTCGAGTTTGTAGGAAAAATTGCCGTTTTCATCAATTAAATGAGTAATGTTTTTCATGGCGTGGCTTGGTTTTTCATAACCTTCGCTGATAAGAACCAATTTGCTGCCGGCCTCCACTTTGCCTTTGATTTCCAGATTGTTGGAATAGCTGTGCCATGCGTTTTCGTTGTCTTTGATGACGCCGCTGTCGGAAACAATGTCGATTTCCTGTTCGTTGCCGTCCAAGTAGCCGGTCATCTGGGTAGTGGTAACGTTGCCTTGTTTGTCGAACGCTTTTAATTCGACCCGGATATCGCCGCTGGTGGAGGACGGAATGCCCAACTCTGCTGTAAACGTGCCGTCTTGATTGATGGGGATGGCGCTTTTTTGGAAGTGTTGTTCGATGATTTGATTGTTTATGTCTTTTGCGGGGCTGTAAACATGGATTTCGATTTTGTCGGTTTCTTCGGCAACTTGGCCGGTAAACTTAAGCAGCCCGTTGTTTGAATCGAATTCGTTGTTATCGGTGTCGCGGCTTTCGGCGCCGTTGATGCCTAACCATTGTTTTGTACTCATCGTCATTCTCCATTGTGTGAATAAATATTCGTCAGCATATCAATAAGGTATATGTGTTAAAGAGTACGTGCGGCGGTAAAAGTTCTATGGTTTGCCAGCTTAATGGAATTTGCGGTTGAGCAAGATAGAGGCCGTCTGAAATGTTTGGTTTCAGACGGCCTTTTGGTTTCAAATACTGCTTGTTTGCTGCTGTTGGATAAAGAAAGCCGACATTCATGTAAGTTTTAATAGGAATGAACGTCTATTTCGCAAGGTCTATTTAAATATGTAGATTTTTTTTAACAGATGATTAGGTGATAAAAATGGAAAAATTGATTCAAGCATTCCGAAAATCGGATTTTGATATTTTCGCCCTGCGTGCAGGTGTATTTGTGGTTTTTTTAACTTTCGGCATTTTCAAATGGATGCAGTTTGAAGTGGATATTTTAGAAGGCATGCTGAAGAACACTTGGATGGCTTTCCTTTATCCGTTGTTAGGTGCCCATGGTGCCAGCTATCTTCTCGGTGTTGTAGAAGGTGTGGCTTATATTTCATTGTTTTTGGGCTTTTTCAAACCGCGTTTGAGCATTACGGGAGATGTTTTGGTTATCGTTACCGGTTTGGTTACACTGAGTTTGCTGCCGCAGATTGGCTTTAATAGCTTTGTTTTCAAAGATGTTATGTTGATGGGTATCGGCTTGGTGTTGTTGAAACATGATTTGGGCAAACCGGCATGATCTTTCTTTTAAACCAATTTAGGAAAATTACCGCTTTACCGAACAGGATTATTTAATTTGTTTGGCGAGGGAAGAGATTCCTAAACGGCGGAGCCGGCAAATTGATTCGCTTCCGCACATAGAGATTAATGTTGATATTTGAGGCCGTCTGAAAAAAGTTTTCAGACGGCCTCAAATATTTAAAACAAAGCGCAGCTTATAAAGCAGCAACAATACGGTTTCTCAGCCAGCGGGCGGCAGGAGCGATTTCGCCGGACAGCATGCCGATTTCACCGATTTCCGAATCCCACAATACATCAGCAGCCGCACCATGCAGCCATACGCCGCCACATACCGCTTGCTCCGTGTCGATGCCTTGAGCCAGCAGGCTGCCGATGATGCCGCTTAAGACATCGCCACTGCCTGCGGTAGCCAAACCTGCATTGCCGCTGTGGTTGGCGTAGAGA
The DNA here is from genome assembly GCF_030504625.1 of Neisseria sp. MVDL19-042950. Lineage (GTDB taxonomy): Bacteria > Pseudomonadota > Gammaproteobacteria > Burkholderiales > Neisseriaceae > Neisseria. Next base: position 56,873 of record NZ_JAUKWH010000002.1, read on the forward strand.
TTGCCGTTGGGGTTGCATACCAGCGTTTGACGGCCTTTCAGTACGGTATAGGCGTTGAAATTGCTGCTGATGCGGCGTGCGGCGGCAGGGCGGTCGGCTTGCACTTCGGCGGTAGAGATATCGAGCATACGGGCAGCTTCGGCAGGGTGGGGCGTGAGCACTAAAGTGCGGCGTTGTTTCGCTTTTTCTGCTGATTCGGGATGGCGGGCCAATAAGGTAAGCGCGTCGGCATCAAGCAGCAGAGGGGTTTCGGTATGAGCGGTTAAGCCGGTGTGCAGAGTAGCAAGTGCATTTGTGTCCAGACCCAAACCGCAACCGATTACCCATGCATTGACATCATCGCGTTGCTGCAATATCGGCGCGGTGGCAAGCATAATTTCAGGGCGTTCGGGAATAACCGGCAAAGGTAGGGCAGGTTGATTGAAGCCTGCCCACACTTTACCGCAGCCGGTATAAATGGCCGCCGTCGCCGCCAGAATAACCGCACCGCTCATACCCGATGATCCGCCGATAATGCCCAGCGTACCGTGCGTACCCTTATGGCTGTTTTTGTCGCGGGGGCTGAATACTTGCGGAAACCGTAAGGCCGTCTGAAACTGTGTGTCGAAATCCAAAGTTTGATAAGCAGCGGAAAACATAATGATTCCAGAATACAAATTGGTTACAATAACCGGACACAAACCATCATAAATGAAAGTAATATATGAAGCAAAAATTAAAAGTATGGGATTTACCCACACGTATATTTCACTGGACGCTGGTTCTGGCAATTGCCTTTATGTGGTATAGCGCAGAAACAGGCGGAAACATGTTGCTGTGGCATTTGCGCGTAGGGCTGCTGATTCTTGGCTTGGCCGTTTTCCGAGTGTGTTGGGGGCTTTGGGGGAGCGACACCTCACGGTTTGCCGGCTTTGTCCGCGGCCCTGCACAAATTAAACGCTATATCCGCGGCGAAATTACCGAAAACGAACAACCCGGACACAACCCTCTGGGTGCCCTGATGGTGCTGGCTTTGCTCGGAGCAGTGCTGTTTCAGGTAACAACCGGTTTGTTCTCGCCCGACGAAAACACGTTCGACAACAACGGCTATCTGAACGCTTTAATCAGCGAAGATACCGGCAGCGCAATACGCAAAATCCATATCACTTTTTTCAATATATTATTGGGCTTGGCCGCAGTACACGTTGCCACGATTTTGCTGTACCGCTTTGTGAAGAAACACAACCTTATCACCCCGATGATTACCGGTTATAAATACCTCGAAGGCAAACTGCCCGTGCTGAAATTTGCCGGAGCCGGTAAATTTATCGCCGCCGTTGCGGTGGCTGCGGCAGTAGTGTGGGTGGTGTTGGGGTTATCTTAACAGTTTGGAATTTTGAAAGAATGTAACAGGCCGTCTGAAAGATTTTCAGACGGCCTCAAGCATATTTCAAGACAACAGGTTTTTAAACTTTTGCCGCCAAGACAGGAGTTGCGGTTTCTGCGGCGGGCTCGAGGAAACAGGGTTGGCAGAATATGCCTTGGCTGCTTCCGGTTGGGTTGGTGTGGCAATAGGAAGGCCTGTTTTCACATCCAGCTTGGCTTGATCGGCCAGTTTTTGCATCAATTCGTCGGAGGGTTTGGGCGGTTCTTTCCCCTCTACCCAGCGTTGGAAGGCGATTTTGCCGTCCCAGTCCGGCAATGGTGCTGGAGGTAATGGCACTATTTCATCCAAATCAGGGACTTTGGGAGACATGAAGTCGTAAGTAGAAAGATAGTCTCTGATGGCTTCGTAGCGGCGTGCTCGTTCGGCATCCGGAGTAAGGTTTAACTCCAGGCCTTGAAAGCCGTCTACAAGCCATAAGGCTGATTGGCTGTTGCCGTTCTTTACGCCTTGGTAAAAAGCCGCTACCGCTTCCGGATATTGTTTGATATTTTGTAAATCAATCCCCAGCCATTCTGATGCATCTCCCTGGCCTTGTTCGGAAGCGCAGCGGTAGAGTTTGCGTTTCAGTTCCAAACGAAATTGAAGTGTTTCTTTATCATCGATTCCCATAAGTGTTTTACCCAAAACGAATTGGGCATCCCTACTGCCCATATCGGCGGCTTTACGCAGAAAGGCCAGTTCGCTGTCTGGCGGGGCGGAAACGCCGTAGCCGTCTTCGATATAGCCTTTGAGCAGGTAATAGGCGGTGGCGGGGAGTTGTTTTTGCAGCAGTTTATTGAGCTGATGCACTTCTATTTCCGCTTCTATCTCAGGCACTTGTGTCCAGCCGTCGCTGAGAATGAATTGCAGGCGCACATTGGCTTTATAGTCGCCGTTGGCGGCGGCGATGCGGTAATAGGGCAGCAGTTTGTCCCAAAAACCGTCGCCGCGTTCACCCGGCCACATATGGTTCAAATCGCGGTGCAGCGCGTAATGATAGAGCTGCTGTGTTTCTTCCGATAAAGGCGGGCGCTGTTCGTGTACGCAGGTGAATTCGAGGTTTCGTTTGATTTCTTCGATGTTTTTCATGGTTTCCCTTTTTGCTTGCTGCCGTTCAAACCAGTTGGGTTTGTTGTAGCAGAAATCCGGTTTGCCTTGTCCGGTGCCGCCCATATCGATGCAGGCAATCCATCGGTAGGCCATATAGAGTGCCAAGCCGATAAGGGCGAGCACGGACAAAGTGATTTTTGTGGAACGTTTCATGTGTTAATCCAAAGTGGTGATTTTGGGATCCAGCCGTAGAAATTCGCACAAGGGGTACAAGGGGGGCATGCCGTTTTCTATTTGCTCTTTGTTTTTTTTCATTAATTTACCCCATCTTTCAAAAGCAATTTTTGCATTTGCTGGATCATGCATACCGTTGGGGTTGGCTTTTGCGCTGTATTTTAACGGATCGCTATCAGCACGGTGTAAATCTCGGGTATGCAGTTTCCACAAATCTTTGCGCAACTTTTGGGCAACCGCTTTACTTTCGGTAAAAATACCCAACTCGGTGTCTACCTGCATGCTGCGGGTGTTTAGATTGGCTGAGCTGATTACGGTAAATACGTCGTCAATAACGGTTACTTTGGAATGGATATAAACCTCTTTCCAAGCATTGGATGCGGTTAAGGTGCAAACATGTACTTTTACTCCAAGTTCTTTTTTCAGCTGTTTTACCACATCGGATTCACGAATTTTTTCGGCTTCTTTGGTGTAAGGCTGATATTTTTCTCCCGAGTATTCTACGCCTTGGTTTAACAGCTCTTCCCTACGTTTCTGAAATTCGGCTTCTTGCTTGGTACCAAGACGACGGCTTGGATGGGTCGATGATGCAGACAGTGCCAAGCTCAAATTTTTGACTTCGCTTTTTCTTTCTGTAACCCCAACATTCGGCATCACATCCTGCCGCCCTAATTTTTCCAACATCTTGTTGGTAGTAAACGTACCTTTGCCCAATCCGTCGTCTGAACTGTTGGTTATGGCAAACCAATGAATAGGCATGCTGGCAGGCCGACCTTGTTTGCGCAGATTTTGCCAGTGTTGGATAAATGCTTCTGCCAGTGGCGGCCATCTGAAATACTGGTTTTCGGTATAGATATAGCTGGAGATTTTTTTAATATTTTGTAGGTAAATCTTTTTTATGTCCTCAATATCGGGCTTGTCGTATGTGCGTAGAATTTGCGCCATAAGCGGTGTGCCCAATGACTTATTTAACGGGTATTGGTCAAGAGTCAGTTTTTTTCTTTTTTCTTCCAGTTTTTCATTGCTGACGCGATCCCATGATTGACAGAAGTTGCGGTTGATAAACCATAAGACTTCACCGCTGACAATGCTGGATACGTCTTGTAAAGGTGTTTCTACATTTTTACCTTTGTTGGGAGGCGATATTTTGCCGTAAAAATGACTATTATCATCCCAGTAATTGTCAATCATATTGTGCTCAAGCACAAAACCTATCGCCTGTGAAGGTTTTTCGATATCAATCGAAACGGTTTTTTGATGGTGTGAAGGAAATTTATTTAATATATATTCAGCCTTTGTCGGTAGTTCTTTATCTAAGTAGTTATTCTCTTGAGCTGCAACACTACGAGTACGAAATTGCAGGTTTTTTCTTGCTTGGGATTTGGAAAATTCCATTAGTAAAGGATATTTACGCTGCAAGTTGTATTGTTTTTGCATGTTGATTTTGACTGTATCATTGTCAGCTCCTTGAGGGCTTTGATACGTTGTATGCAGCTTTCCTTCAATTGCCAGATACCACTTCGCATCATAATCCCGTTGCTCTTGTGTAACACCTGGTACACCACTTTCAATGACACCTGGTGCATTTCCCATATTGGCCTCTTTAAAAGTTTGCAGCTTGAAAGGTATGCTCCAAACCAATATGCGAACCTGCACCCCCGCATTTGCTTTTTCAATCAGTAAATCGCCAATGCATTTGCTTTTACCATCTCTCTTGAAATGCATGGAGGGTTGAAACCCCCATATGGCAATATCAATCGACGAGTCGGCTTTTTCAATTTTTTCGTGAAGCGTTGTAAATGCTTCTTTTCCGTTAATCAACGGTTTGAACGTTGCCGCCACAGGAGGAGAACAGTCTTCTGTTTTGTCTAAAAACCAGTTCATAGAAACATTGGTGCTCAATTTTGTTGTCGTGGCTGTTGCTGCCGTGCATTTACTCATTTTCAGACTCCTCGGAATCTTGTTTACCATTAATAATTTCAAAGTATTTTTTTGCCTGTTGTAACGGAGAAAGTTTTAAGCCGTTGTATTTCAAAGCATGGAAACCCTGATTGGTTATCTCGTCTCTTGAGGTATTTTCTTTAAATTCGTCTGTAATCGGTACTACGAATTCTGTTCCGTTCGCAAAAACAATTTTGTACCTGCTTGTCGGTATTTCATGTTCGATATTGATATAACCTGTTCTGTCTGTTACGCCTTTTTGAATTTCTGTGCCATCGGCGTAAAGCCTATATGGCATACCGATATAGAAATTATCCGAATGTGGAGACTGGTGTAAACCAATACGCATCGGACGTTTAGGTAAGGTTTGGGGCCACTCCGGATGAGCCAAATTCATGGTCTGCGGCCCCGTAACCTCCCAAGCCGCCGCCTTTACCCGCACCACCTTCGGGCATCCCAACTCAATCTCGCCGTCCTTAATCCGGATATATGCCCCGCCACTGGTGAGCAGGATTTCCTCTTTCGCCGCTACCGTTACTTTGCCGGCACTGCTGGTTAAGACGGCATCTTTGAGGGCGTTGATCTGCATTTCATCGTTCTGTGCCTGAATCTCCACTTTGCCCTGATTGGCCTGTAACTTCGCCCCGTTGCTTTGGGCAAACAGGTTGACGCTCTCGACCGCATGGGCGGTGAAGTTTTGGCCGGCGCTGATGTCGGTGTCGCCGCCGCTGATGTGGTGGATGTGTTGGCCGGCACTGTGCAGTTGGCTTTGCGCGGTGGCGGTGGCGATGCCGTCGGGAGCGGATTGGATGATGCCCGCGCGTTGCAACCGTTTGAGGCTGTCGTTCAGACGGCCGGCCTGTGCTTCGGCTGCGGTGGCTTCGTTTTTGGCGGTGTGGGCGGCTTGGTTGAGGCTTTTGGCCAAACTGAGTGCCTGTTCCATTTGGGCAATGGCGGCATCCATATCCAATACCTGTCCCGAAGCCTGATTTTGGGCATCGGCACTGATGAACAAACCCTTACCCGCCCTCAGAGCCCCCCAACTGTCGGTACGCAACTCGAAGCCTTCGCCGTTATCACCTCGTTTTTGTCGTTGGCCGTCGACGATATGGCCGAGGTTAAGCTGGCTCTTGCCGTATTCGGTCGCCAGTTTGATGTGTTCCTGTCCCTGTTTGTCTTCCATCCGCAGTTTGTTATTGGCCCAAGTACGGATAACGTTGCGGGTGTTCCAGTCGGCGGGCACGTGGTCGGGGTGGGAACTGTCGTGCATCACGCCGCTGATGTAGGGTCTGTCGGGATTGCCCTGCACGAACGACAACATCACTTCGGTGCCTTCGTGGAGCGGGAAGTGTTGGCCGTAGGCGGGGCCGGCATAGGGTTTGGCTAAGCGGATGGGGCGGCTTTCCCCGCCCGGGCTCCATTCGTCGAGGTCGAACGGCAGTTTGACGCGGTAACGCCCCATGTTGTCGATATAGGCGTAGGTGTAGTTGCCGGGGCTGGTGATTCTGGCGGGTAAGCTGCCTTGGATCTTCGGCAGCGGGGTAATCCGTTCGGGGCGGAACACCTTGTCGGCGGGAATGGCGGTAAAGCTGTTGCGGTAGCTGTCGCTGCGGCCGCCGTGATGCTGGGCCGACACGATCAGCCAACCGTGTTCGGCTTCGGCTAAGGACGGGGCCGTCTGCAACACCCGTCCCGGACTGACGGCGGTCACGTTGCCGCTGCCGGAGGCGACAATGCGGCGGCAGTGATCGAGCTGTTGCAGTAACGCCGTCTGCAGTTGCGCTTCCTCGGGAGTCTTGTGGTGTAAACCCCAACGGCTGTCGCGGCCGAGTAAGACGCTGTTGTCGCTGTCGGCACTCTTTGCCGTGGCTTCGGACCATAGGTCGCTGTCGGCAGCGCGGTAGTTGTAGTCGCCGACACGAATGGATTCGAGAATCGGGTTGTGGACGGTGTTGAAGGTATGGAAGGCCTCGGCACCGACACTCTCCAACCCCGCCTGAGGCCGGTAGGGATACGGCAGACTACTGCGGCGGCAATAATGGCCGGCATCGTCGCCGAATACCGCCACATCGCCATACTCCTCATGTTGTTCGAAGGCGTACCAGATGCCTTCCTCCTCGCACAGCCGGTTGATGAAGGCGAAGTCGCTTTCCTGATACTGGGTTACATACTCGCGTACGGCGTACTCGCGCGAAGTGTGGAAACGGAAATCGACACCGGCGAAGCGGTGGTGCTTCAACACCGCGGCGATGATGTCGGGCACGGATTGGTTTTGAAACAGCCGCGAGGCGGTAAAGTGTGTTAGAGCCGCTAAACGCGGCTCCAACATCAAACGGTAACGGGTTTCGTCGGCGGAGGTGTCCAGCCGCTCGCAACGGGTGATGATGCCGTGCCAGCTTTTCAACGCATCGGGGGCGAGCATGCCTTCGATTAATCCTAACGCATCGGAGCTGACGGGGGTAACGGTAAAGGTGGCGGTTTGGTTGATATACGACGACAGCGGTAGGTCGGCATCGCTGGAGGTGAGTTCGATATCGAGACGGTAGGTGTTGTTGAGGGCTTCGCTGGCGGTGAAGGAGACGACGGAAAGGTTGGGGCTGAAGCGGGAGAAGCGGAGATGGTAGGATTGGGTTTGCATGATAGGCAATCTGCTGGAAAAATAAGCAAGATTTTAAACCATACGGGTATTGTTATGCTATCCGGTTTAAATGAAAGGCCGTCTGAAAAGCTGAGCGGCTTGTTTCAGACGGCCTTTATTGGTTGGCCAAATAGAGTGTTTACGGCTGTTTCAGTTCGCGAATATCGCGCCAGCCGTCGTTGGTTTTAATCAGTGTGGCGGTTTGGTGAACGTCTTGTTTGGCATGTTCCCAGTCTTTGCCGCTTTCTTTCAATAGTTTTTCCGCCCAACGTTCCGGTTCGAAGCGGGCTTCGTAAGATACTTTGGTCATGATCACGCCGTTGTAGGGGGCGGGTTCGGTAAACCAGTTGATTTTTTTAACGGTTTGTTTGCCGAGGCAGAAACGCGGGCCTTGCGGGGTAAGTCGGGTACGGGTTTGGCCTTTTTCGGTTAATGTGTATACGCGGATTTTGATGTTGTTTTTGCTGTCGAGTACGTTCAATGTTTCGGATTCGCCTTTTTTATATAAGCCTTCGCTGTCGAGAATCTGCATTTGTTTGATGGCTTGTTCGTTAACGTTTTTGCCGTCGAGGTTTTTTTCGACGATTTTGATAACGGGCTCTCCTAAAACGGTGTCGGTTGATATGATATTGATACCGTTATGGTTTTGTACGTTCAAGGCGATGGGCAGGCAAACGCTGTTGCCTGATGCATAGCGGTTGATGGTTTTTTCGAAGGTTGTTTTATCGGCATTGTTGCCGTTGGAACAGGCGGCCAACAGCAAGGCGGCTGCGGTTAGGGTAAGTTTATTCATGCGTATCTCCAAGATGTAGGGAACGGCTGCTAGCATAGCCCTTTTCATGCTTCATGACAAACCCTTCCGGTATCCGTACAATACAGGTCGTCTGAAATATATCGAAGTGAATCCGATGACGATTATTTATGGTATTCCGAACTGCGACACCGTTAAAAAAGCCCGTGCTTGGTTGGCGGAAAACGGTATTGTTGCCGAATTTGTCGATTTCAAAAAAACGCCGCCGGATGAAGGGTTGGTGCAAAGCTGGCTGAAGGATATTCCGCTGGAAACGCTGCTCAACAAACGCGGCACGACTTGGCGCAAACTTACCGCTGAAGAACAGGCGTTGGCCGATACTCGGGAAGGTGCCGTGGGTTTGATGGTTGCGCAGCCGAGTTTGATCAAACGCCCTGTTTTGAACTGCAACGGGCGGTTTTATGCCGGTTTTCAGACGGCCTCTTACGAAGAGATTTTCGCTAAATAAGGGATTGGCAACGAAAGGCCGTCTGAAAATATGCACTTCCTTTTTGAATTCGGAGTACGGTTAAATTCATTCGAACCGTGCTGTTGATATCGGAAGTTTGGAGTGTATCGGCCCGCAAGCAAACTGCACCTTCATTAAGTTGGAGGTGCAGTTTATATTTTCAGACGGCCTGTCGGTATATATAAGGTATATTTGTATCGTTACCGCGGTTTATACGTGTTTTTTCCGTTGTCGGCCGGTTTCGGAAAATGCCGACGGGCAAAATAATCACCGATTAAAGCAGGTTAACCCCAGCTTGCATTTCTTAACTCCTTATGCTGAAATGCCGTAAATCAGAATAATGCCAATATTGAGGAGTGAGTGCATGGATGTATTGAAGAATTTTTTCGACACCGTCGGCAGTTGGGTTTGGGGGCCGGTGATGCTGATATTGCTGGTTGGCACGGGCGTGCTGTTGACGTTCATGCTGAAAGGCTTGCAGTTCAGCATGTTGGGTTATGCTTTGAAGCAAGCGTTCAGGCCGCATACGAAAAAGGAAGACGGTAGCGATCACGATGGCGATATTTCTCATTTCGGTGCGTTGATGACCGCGCTTTCGGCTACCATCGGCACGGGTAATATCGCCGGCGTTGCTACGGCGGTTGTGGCGGGCGGTCCGGGAGCGGTATTTTGGATGTGGATTACTGCTATTTTCGGTATGGCGACCAAATACGGCGAAGGTGTATTGGCGGTGAAATACCGTACCGTTAACAGAAAAGGCGAGATGTCGGGCGGCCCGATGTATTACATCGAACGCGGTTTGGGCCGCAAATGGAAATGGCTGGCTTATGCTTTCGCTTTGTTCGGTACGGTGGCTTCGTTCGGTATCGGCAGTTCGGTGCAGTCGAATTCGGTAGCGCAAGCGATTCATACCAGTTTCAATGTCGATCCTGTTTATACCGGCATTGTTTTGACGATTCTTACGGCGATTGTGGTGTTGGGCGGTATCCGCAGCATTGCGACCGCCTCTTCGTTTATCGTGCCGGTGATGGCGGTGCTTTATGTGCTGGGCGGCTTGGGCATTATCTTGCTTAACCTGCCTCTGGTCGCGCCCGCTATCCAACTGATTCTGACCGATGCTTTTACCGGGCAGGCCGTGGCCGGCGGTGCGATCGGCAGCGTTATCCGTTACGGCGTGGCGCGCGGCGTGTTTTCAAACGAAGCCGGTATGGGTTCGGCTCCGATTGCGGCGGCGGCAGCCAAAACCGACCATCCCGTGCGTCAGGCATTGGTTTCTATGACCGGCACGTTTCTGGATACCATCGTGGTGTGTTCGATTACCGGCATCGTGTTGGTAATGGGGCTGCTGGGTGCTGACGGCGGATTTGTGAAACCCGAAATTTCAGGTGCGGCGTTGACGACCACGACTTTTAACCGGCTTTTGCCCGGCCCCGGCGGTTGGATCGTTACCATCGGTTTGATTTTCTTCGCGTATTCCACCATCTTGGGTTGGTGTTACTACGGCGAAAAATGTGCGGCTTACGTGTTCGGCGACAGTTTCGCAAACTTATATCGGGTGTTTTATGTGGCTACCGTGATGTTGGGTACGGTGGTAAGCCTTGATTTGGTTTGGTTGGCGGCGGATACGTTCAACGGCCTGATGGCGGTTCCGAACTTGATTGCCCTGATTCTGCTGTCGAAGATTATCGTCAGCGAAACGCAGGATTTCAAAGCCAAGCGCAGAAGCGGCGAACTGCCTTAATCTTTACCGTTTTGCTGCAAAGGTTTTTCAGACGGCCTGAGCGTATTGCTCGGGCCGTTTTGTTTGAGGCCGTCTGAAAAGCCTGTGAGCCGTATTGTTTTGCATAGCGATATAATGTTGCCGATGAGTGAGGATGAATATTTGAAAAGGCCGTCTGAAAACATGAAAACCGTTTGTTTCGTTACCGGTACCGATACCGAGGTGGGCAAAACGTTCTGCACCGCCGCCTTGCTGCATGCCGCATCGCAGGCAGGGTACCGCAGTATCGGGTTCAAGCCGGTAGCCTCGGAAGCGGATGCCGAAGGATACAATGCCGACGTATTGGCTCTGCAAGCCGCTTCCGCCGTGAAGCTGCCGTATCACATGCATAACCGTTATACCTTTGCCGAAGCCACCGCTCCGCATCTTGCCGCGGCGGACGAGGGCAGAAAGATAGAGATGCAAGTATTGAGCGGCGGGCTGCAAGCGGTTAAAGAGAAAGGCGATTTTATTCTGACGGAAGGAGCCGGAGGTTGGTTTACACCGTTGAGCGGCGGGGCCGATTTTGCCGATTGGGTGGCGGCGGAAAAATTGCCCGTTATCTTAGTGGCGGGCATGAAACTCGGCTGCATCAACCATGCGCTTTTGACGGTGCAAGCCGTTAAGCATGCCGGGCTGCCTTTGGCGGGATGGATTGCCAACTGTATCAGCGCACAGCCGCATCGTTTGGATGATTATTTGGCCACTTTGAAGCAACGCCTTCCCGCGCCCTTACTCGGTGTGATGCCGTATTTGCCGGACGGCGGGGCGGAAGAGGCGGCACGTTATCTGGATGTAAAACCGTTGGAGGCCGTCTGAAACCATGTTTGTGGTGCAAAGAATTTACGATTACCAACCGGAACGGCAAGATTTTCAGGCGGCCGTGTTTGTCGACCGCCTTTATCCGCGCGGAATTGCCAAAGAGAAGATGGCTGCGGCGGAATGGTTGAAAGACCTTACGCCGAGCACGCAACTACGCCGTTGGTATCATGAAAACCCCGGGCAGCGTTTTGAAGCGTTTGCCGTGCGCTATGTCGGGGAACTGCAGGGAGAAAGGCAGCAACAAGCGATAGGCCGTCTGAAAACATTGGCGGCTGAAAACCGCGCGGTGTTACTGTTGACCGCCGTGAAGCAACCCATCCGTTCGCATGTATCCGTGCTGGAGGAATATTTGGGAGAACGGTTTATTTATCGGTAGCGGCAAGACTTCAGGCTGTCTGAATCTTTGAATCGCCTTTCAAAGTTCGAACACGGTTGTATCATCAAATGACAGATATCAAGCCGAGGAAAAAGACCCGACTGAGAGGCAAGTTCATCTTTTCAGACGGCCTTTTTATGTGTAAAGAAACAGATGCAGGGGGAATTAATCTCTGTATAAACGCCAGAAATGCGCCAGAGGGCCGCGGCCTTTGCCCAGCCGCCAGCCTGCGCCTCTCTCGATAGCTCCGTGCAGATAGGTTTTGGCCGCGGCAACGGCAGTATTCAGATTGGTATGCTGCGGGCGCAGGGCGGCGATGGCGGCGGACAATGTGCAGCCTGTGCCGTGGGTATGCGGCGTGTCAATACGGCTGTTGCAGAAACATTGGGGTTCGCGTTCATAAGCCATCAGCCAATCGCGGGCTTCTTTGCTGTTTTCCCAATGTCCTCCTTTGAGCAGCACGGCTTTTGCTCCTTTTTCTAAAAGTTGTTTGCCTTGTTCCAGCATTTCGGTTTCATCTTTTGCAAGCGGGGTGTCCGTTAACCGGGCCAGTTCGTCTAGATTGGGTGTGATGAGATCGGCTAATGGTAAGAGCTCCGTACAGATGGTTTCAACGGTGTCGTCCAAGGCAAGTTTTTCTCCCGATGTGGCAGTTAATATAGGATCCAGCACCACAAACGGTACGCTGTATTTACGCAAGGCTGCTGCCACGGCCAGAATGGATGCTTTGTCGGGCAGCATGCCGATTTTGACCGAGTCGAAACGGATGTCGGAGAGGACGGAATGGCATTGCTCGGCAATCATTTCCGGCGGAATCACATACACGCCTTGCACACCTTGTGTATTTTGTGCGGTAACGGCGGTAACCACGCTGGCTCCGTAAGCGCCGAGCGCACCGAATGTTTTTAAATCTGCCTGAATGCCTGCGCCGCCGCCGGAATCGGAGCCGGCTATGGTAAGCGAGCGGGTAAGCGGTTTGTTCGGCATGGCGTTTCCTTTTTAATGCGTGTGTTTGGAGTATCCGACCGTTCTGCCCGTATGACGGGCGTACGGGAAGGGTGGGTTTTAAATAGATGCAGATGTTTTATTTTAGTTTCATCAGGCCGTCTGAAAATCAGGGGGCGAGCCTTTCTTTAACCCATGTGCCGCTTTCAAGACGGTATTGGATGCGGTCGTGCAAACGGCTCGGGCGGCCCTGCCAGAATTCCACACGGTCGGGAATGATGATGTAGCCGCCCCAATGCGGCGGGCGCGGTACGTGCAGCGGGTGTTTCAGGCCGACTGCCGCTGCCCGCGTTACCAATACGGTTTTGCTTGAAATTACCGTGCTTTGCTCGCTGGCCCATGCGCCGATGCGGCTGGTATAGGGGCGGGAGTCGAAGTATTGGTCGGAAGCCTCTGCGCTCAGTTTTTCAACGCTGCCTTCCACGCGCACCTGACGTTCCAATTCCGGCCAGAAGAAGGTTAGCGAAGCGAACGGATTGGCTTCCAGCGCCTGCCCTTTGCAGCTGCGGTAGTTGCTGAAAAACACGAAGCCCCTCGAATTGACTTCTTTCAGCAAAACCATGCGGTTGCTCGGGCGGCCGTCGGCATTGACGGTGGCGACGTTCATCGCGGTCGGTTCGTTTACTTCCGCCCGCACCGCTTCGTTGAGCCAGTGTTCGAATTGCACAATCGGGCTGGCATCGCATTCGTTTTCAGATAATTCCTGTTTGCTGTAATCTTCGCGGATATGGTGTAAATCCATGATATTTCCTAAATAATCAATAAACCGGATCATCGTGCGCTTGCAGGTGCGCAGTTTGGCATTGCGTCGGCATCTTCAAATCGTAACAGAGTATGTATGGTAAGCCATTTCAGCATGAAAGCATACCGATGTTTTCAGACGGCCTCATCTTACTTCCGCCCACCATTCGCGTGTAGCTGTATTTCGGTCGAACACCTGTCCCAAAACAGGCGTAAGCGGCTCGATGCCGTATTGTTTGACCAGCGGTACGCTTCGGCAAACGGGTTCGTTCCATGCGTGGATGGAAAGGGCGTAAGCACCCCAATGCACGGGTACGAAGCGTTTGGCTTTTACCTCGCGGGCGGCTTGGGCGGTTTGTTCGGGCATCATGTGGTTGTCTGCCCAAGCGGTGTTGTATTGCCCGTTTTCGATGAAAGCGATATCGAAACCGCCGAAACGTTTGCCTATTTCGACGAAATGACCGGGGTAAGACGAATCTCCCGAATAATAAATCTGCCCGGCAGGGGTTTGAAACACCCAACCCGCCCACAAGGATCGGTTGCGGTCGAACAAACTGCGCCCGCTGTAATGCCGCGCAGGTACGGCATGGTATTTTACACCGTGGTATTCAAGCGATTGCCACCAGTCCAGCTCGTGTATCCGTTCCGACCGGATGCCGTATTTTCGCAGCAAAACGCCAAAACCGAGCGGCACGATAAATTGCACCGGTTTATCGGCGAAATGGCGCACGGCATCTTTATCGAAGTGGTCGTAATGGTCATGGCTGTACACCACCGTATCAATGGGCGGCAGGTCTTCCCAGCCGGCCGGCGGAGGTTGGAAGCGTTTGATGAATGCCGGAACGGGCGAAGCGTAATCCGAGAACACAGGGTCGATTAAGATGGTTTGATTGTTCAGGCGCATCATTAAAGTGGAATGGCCGAACCAGATAAATTTGCCGTCCGAGTTGGGAGCCAAGAAAGCCTGCCAATCAGGTTTCATCATCGGCAAGGGGGAGGGCGGAGCCAATTTCGAGCGGTTGAACATGATTTCCCATTGTGCGGAAAACATGCCTTTTAAATCCATCGCACCAATCGGCGGGGTATTGAAAAATTTCTTTTTCGTAGGGCAATAGTGATCGCTGGCGGGATAAACGGGACGACGGCCGGGCCGTAAAAAGGCAGCCGAACCGAGATACGACAAAACGGTATGGTGTTTGAGTTTCAAACCGCGTTCCTGTGCAGGGTGTGGGAACGGGTATTATAGCCTTGAATGTCGGGCACACGATAATGGGAGCGGCAGCGTGCAGGCTTTAATTAAATTGAAACAAATAGGCCGTCTGAAAAGTTTCAGACGGCCTATTTGTTCGGTTAAAGCGGGAGTTTATCGATATTGTTGCAGCAGTTTGTCGGCGGCCACGATGGCATCGTATACCATGTCGGGCGTTACTTTGAACGGCTCGTTATGGATGGTTTCCCCTTCCGCGCAGGCAAGTTTCGCCACTTCGTGCCATTCGGCTTCTTTAAATTCTTTCAAGCCTAAGTCTTTCAGGGTAAGCGGCAGGCCGACGGCTTTAATAATACCGATAACTTCTTCCAATTCTTCGGTCGGCGCACCTTCCAGCACCAATTGCGCCACCAATCCGAACGCCACTTTTTCGCCGTGCATGGCCCCGTGCAGGTCATGAACGGCGGTCATGCCGTTATGGATAGCGTGTGCGGCGGCCAATCCGCCCGATTCCGCCCCTACGCCGCTCATGTAAATGGTGGCTTCGATCGTGCGCTCCAATGCTGGAGTAACGGATTTGGCGGCAACGGCGCTCATGGCTTGCGGGGCATAATCGCGGATGGTTTCGTAACACATTTTGGCAATACCCAAGCCGGTTAGGCTCGGCTGCATCAATACCAAATTGATACCGTTGGTGGCGTAGCAAGTGCGCGCTTCAAAATAAGTGGCCAAACCGTCTCCGACACCTGCTGCAAAAAAGCGTGCGGGCTCGGCAGCCAACAACTTGGTGTCGGCCAATACCGCGTCCGGATTGTTGGGCAGGAACAGATAGCGGTTGAACGAGCCGTCGGGGTTGTATACCACGGTTAAAGCCGTGCACGGTGCGTCGGTTGAGGCTAGGGTGGGGAAAATAACGACGGGCACTTTTTGGTAATAAGCCACCGCTTTGGCGGTATCAAGCGTTTTGCCGCCGCCGATACCGACGACGAATTCGCAGTTTCCGGCACCGAATTCCGTTTTTTGGCGTTCGATTTCTTCATCGGAGCTTTCGCCGCCGAATACGCTGAATATTGCCTTTACGCCGTGTTCTTCCAAGCCGGAGCGTGTTTCGGTTTTGGCTTTTTCAAGAATAAACGGGTCGCAGATAATCAAACCGGCATCGCCGTATTGCTTGATGTGTTTGCCCAAATCGCCCAACAAACCGGCTTGGATGAGGAATTTCATGGGGGAGGTGATGGATTTAACGGCTGCCATTTGCGTTCCTTTCTTGAATGTTTTGGATACGTGAAATTTTCTTACATTTATACGCCGGTTATGGCGGGCTCTGTTTGTGCCAAGTCAAAGATTTTTTTATATATTAAATATTTACGTAATCTTTAATTTTGTGAACGTATTGCGTAACGGCAGTTTGGGCGTGCAGAAAATCGTTGCCCCGATAGAGGGCGGATATAAAGGTTGGCGATTCGGTTATAATGCTGTGGAAAGCAATATCGAATGCGAGGGATTAAAGTGGAAAAAGAAAAGATATATTATGCCGCCGTTATCCTGATTTCTGCGGTTTCCGTTTTGCTCAGCCCGTTTTTTTATGTGCGCCGAGGCAATACTGTAAACAGCCGTCATGCCAAACGCCAATGGAAAACGGTGTGGATAAGTAATATATTGATTACATTGATATTGTTGGCAATATGGTGGTTTTGGCTGCGTTAAAGGGCCGTCTGAAAACAACCATTTCCGATAGCAAACCAACATGAAAAATAAGGAAAACCGATGAAAACGATAAAATATTTTCTGCCGCTGTTGTTGATTGCCGCCTTTCCGGCATCGGCCGCATCCGTTTATGAGTGCGTCGATAAAAACGGTCAGCGTATTTATACGCAAAATCCCGGCAGCAGTTGTAACAAAACTGATTTGGGCCGCCCAGCCGTTTATACGTCTGTTCCTGCAACCATCGTGCCGACCCGACCGAGTTCCGATACGCCTGAAAAAAACACTGATCATGCACTATCGGCTGAAATCCGTGCTGCACAAAAACTGTTGGATCAGGCTAAAAAAAATTTGGTAGAAGGCAAGCAGGTGCGTTATGGCAATGAACGCAATTACGTAAAATATCAAGAGCGCATTCAGGGTTTGGAAAAAGCGGTAAGCGAAGCCCAGAAGAAATTGGATGGTTTGAAAAACAGTGCGGCAGACGATGTTTCATCTGCGGAAACACTGAAATAATCGAAAGAGGCCGTCTGAAAAGTTTTCAGACGGCCTCTTTGCAATTATCAGCCGGTATTAAGCAGCGAAGCGTTTGGCTACTTCATCCCAGTTTACGATTTCCCAGAAACCTTTCAGGTAGTTGGGGCGGCTGTTGCGGTAATCGATGTAGTAAGCGTGCTCCCACACGTCGCAAGTCAGCAGCGGAGTATTTTCAGTAGCCAAAGGAGTAACAGCGTTGCCGGTAGAAACCAAGTCCAATTCGCCGGCAGGCGTTTTTACCAACCAAGCCCAGCCTGAACCGAAAGTGCCCGCAGCACAAGCATTAAAGGCTTCTTGGAACTTCTCGAAACTGCCCCATTTGGCATCGATTGCAGCGGCTAGCTCGTCGGAAGGTTTGCCTTGGCCTTTGGGTGTGAAGCCCAACCAATAGAAAGTGTGATTCCAAATTTGGGCTGCGTTGTTAAACACGCCGCCCGAAGATTTTTTTACGATTTCTTCCAAAGGCGCATTTTCAAATTCGGTGCCTTTGATTTGGTTGTTCAAATTGGTGATATAGGTTTGGTGGTGTTTGCCGTAGTGGTATTCCAACGTTTCTTTAGACAGGTGGGGTTCCAAAGCGTCTAAAGCATACGGCAGTTGTGGTAGTTGGTGTTCCATGGGGTACTCCTGTTGTGGTTTGTTTTATTGGTGCAGCCGAACAGCCGTTGCCGGTTTTTATCGACGGCTGCAAAGGTTTGCGTTGTGTGCATCTGCAAAAAGATACGTTTTGAATTTTACCCGTTCCGCTTTTAAAAGACCAATAAAAACTTCTATTCGGCTATAATACAAAATTTCGCAACAAACATCCGCTTTGAGGCTGTCCCATGAATGATTACACCGATATGATGCCGTCTGAAGACCGTGAAATCAGCGCATTGTCATTGCCTCCGCATTCAATGGAGGCGGAGCAGTCGGTATTGGGCGGTTTGCTGCTTGAAAACGCAGCATGGGATCGAATCGCCGATGTCGTTTCGAGCGAAGATTTTTACCGGCACGAACACCGTTTGATTTTCCGGGCGATTGCTGCTTTGATTAACAGCAGCCGCCCCGCCGACGTTATTACCGTGCAGGAAGCATTGGAGCGTAGCGAAGAACTCGAGGCCGCAGGCGGGTTCAATTATCTGATTACCCTCGCACAAAACACGCCGTCGGCAGCCAATATCGGACGCTATGCCGAAATTGTGCGCGAGCGTTCGATTATGCGCCAACTGGCGGAAGTAGGTACGGAAATCGCACGCAGTGCATACAATCCGCAGGGCAGGGATGCCGGGCAGCTTTTAGATGAAGCGGAAAACAAAGTATTCCAAATTGCAGAAAGTACGGCGAAGGCCAAGCAAGGGTTTCTTGAAATGCCGGAGTTGCTGCGGGAAGTGGTTGCCCGCATCGACATGCTGTATTCACGCGATAATCCCGATGAAGTAACCGGTGTCGCTACCGGTTTTATCGACTTGGATAAAAAAACTTCCGGTCTCCAACCCGGCGACCTGATTATCGTAGCGGGCCGCCCGTCTATGGGTAAAACAGCGTTTTCCATCAATATCGCCGAACACGTGGCGGTAGAGTCAAAACTGCCCGTTGCCGTGTTTTCAATGGAAATGGGCGGTGCACAACTGGTTATGCGTATGCTCGGATCGGTAGGCCGGCTTGATCAGCATGTGTTAAAAACGGGCCGTTTGGAAGACGAGCATTGGGGCCGTCTGAATGAAGCGGTAGTAAAACTTTCGGACGCTCCGATGTTTATCGACGAAACGCCGGGTTTAACCGCACTCGAGCTCCGCGCCCGCGCCCGCCGCCTTGCCCGCCGGTTCGACGGCAAGTTGGGATTGATCGTTATCGACTATCTGCAATTAATGGCAGGTTCCGGCCGTTCCGACAACCGGGCATCTGAGTTGGGTGAAATTTCACGTTCGCTTAAAGCGTTGGCAAAGGAGTTGCAAGTACCCGTTATTGCTTTGTCCCAATTAAGCCGTACCGTGGAGCAGCGTACCGATAAACGCCCGATGATGTCGGATTTGAGGGAATCCGGAGCGATTGAACAAGATGCTGATTTGATTATGTTTATGTATCGAGATGAATACTACAATGCCGAAACGCAATTTAAAGGCTTGGCAGAGTGTATTATCGGTAAACACCGTAACGGCCCTACCGGTAAAGTATTCCTCACATTTATCGGTCAATTTACCAAATTTGAAAATGCAGCTTATGTGCCGGAAGCGGCAATGATGGAAGATTGATACAGATTATTGTAAAAATTAGCCTGATTTCATATTTTATTAGGCTTATAATGTTTTTGTCGTTTACAATAAGCGGCATAATTTAAATAAAGTTTGCATTAAGAGTTGCAACTAACCTTACACATTACTTAATTATAAATAACGTCATCAGGTTTGCTCATGCGCCCTAAACAACAAGGCTTCACTTTAATCGAGCTCTTAATTGTAATTTCCATTGTTGCAATTATGGCTGCCATCGCACTTCCCAATATGAACCATTGGATCGCCTCCCGCCGTGTGGCTTCTCAGGCAGAACAAATGGTTAATCTTTTACGCTTTGCCCGAAGCGAAGCAATTCGTTTGAATCTCCCCGTTTATGTTTGTCCCGTGCAGATTAGGAAAGACGGTAACCCCAATGCATATTGTAATGAGCAATATGCAGGTCAGGGTTTGGCCGCCTTTGCAGATAGAAATGGAGATGGAAAATACGAACGCAAAGTAGATACGGGTTTACGCACTATTATCTTCAATTCAAATAATGAAGCCAAACGAGTGGTTCATACTTTTGAAACTTGTGATTTTAATAATGTTTGTACTGAAGGCAATTTGGGATGGGTTTTTTTCTCCAACGGTACATTCGGCTATTCAAAGTTAAATAAGGGTAGTGGGGGTAGTGTCGATATTAAAACTCTTACGAGGTCTGCCGGTTATGTCAAAATTTCTATGACAGACGCTTCTGTGACAGATGAAAGTGCTAAAAAAGATCGGTCGAAAGTGGTATTAATTAATAGTGGCGGTAGGGCAAGCGTATGCTTGAATTCAGATGATAGCAAAAAATGTGAATACAAAGCTCCTTCAAGCAAAACTTAAAGTAACAATAGAGAATAAATATTATTAATAGCTATGAAAACATCATTTTTAAAATATTTAAATTCCCATAATCTCCACCTTAAGCAGCAACAAAGTGGTATGACACTTCTAGAAGTTTTAATTTCTATGTTTGTGCTTGCTATAGGTGTACTGGCTTTATTGGCGACACAACTACGTACGGTATCTAGTGTGCGCGAAGCAGAAGGCCAAACAATAGTTGCTCAGGCTGTGCAGAATTTGATTGAAGGGATGATGATTAATCCGACTTTATCTAAGGAAATTAGTACAACACCAGAAGGGCAAAGGAAAGATACGGGAAGGGTGAGGAAAAGGTATGATGATAATGGTAGAGATTTAGGGCGCAATAGGGAATTAAGTTATCGAGTTTTGATCCCTAGGAAAGCTAGGACATGTGAAGCTAGTAGATGGTGCAAATCGGAAAACAGTTTAACTTCCTTGGATAAGAGGGCTCTATTAGAGGATCAACTTGGTAGATTTGAAGATACATTGGTTAAGGCACTTCCTGATGCTACAATTTATTATGCGGTGTGTAATGATTCATCGGGTAGGGACATGACTATAACCAATGGAAAAGTTGTACACAATTGTCAGGGTAGTAATGGAGATCCACTTGTTATCAAAGTGGTTTGGCAAACGGATATTGAAAGTGGTGGGAAAAATGCAGAAGATCGTAAAGGTCCATTGAATCAAGATGGTACAAGTATTGTTTATTCTTATCAAGCCCGAGTGGGAGAATAAATATGAATTTGAAAAAAAATAATATATACCCACACATTACAAGCAATCAAAAACAGCAAGGTTTTAGCTTGATAGAATTTTTGATAGCAAGTGTATTGAGTATGATTGTATTGGTTGCGGTTGGTTCTGGATATTTTATTGCTAGGCAGTTAAATCATACGGCAGGCTCAAGATTGGATGTACAACAGGATTTAAGAAACGCATCTAATTTAATTGTGCGTGATGCGCGAATGGCTGGTAGCTTTGGATGTTTTAACATGGCAACTCATACTAAAGTCAATGCGTTAGATAGAAGCGCACTTTCTGGAATTCCTGCTTTTCAGTTAGTGAGTCCGGGGGGAGCATCCGATAATTTAATTCCAATTAGGATAATAACCCGAGATGATTTTACGCCAAAGAACTTTATTCCAAGTTCAGATGTGCTGGTTTTTCAGTATGGAATAGGTTCAGGTTCTATTGCAAATCCGACAGAGGAAATACCGGCTAATTCGCAAATTGTTTTAAGCAGCTGTAATAGTTTAGTGCGTCCTGTTAATAATGAGCTAAACAATGTTATTAATAATAATTTAGTGCATTTAGGGAATCCCGGCTCTGATAGGAGAGGAGATATCTCTGTAATGCAATATATTGTTAATGCTTATGCAGTAGGGAGAGTTGGAGATCAAACAGGGTTATTCCGTTTCCAATTGGCTAATGATGGCAGTTGGAGTGAACCTCAGTTATTGATATCTGGTGTTAATAATATGACTATAAAATATGTATATGTCAATAACTGCCCAAAAGATCAATCGTTAACAGAAACTTTTGAATTTACTGATACATTAAAAACTGGTGCCGATGCTGTAGCGCCAACACTGATACGTTTCACATTGAACAATAATTCAATTAATGCAGAGCGAAAAATTGGAGCTGAGGCTAATAACGTTAATGTTTATAATATTGAAGCTGCTGTTCGCGGAGGAAATACATGCGCAAATCGTACATTTTGAAACATAATTTGAAAATCGCACAGCAGGGATTTTCCTTATTCATTGTGTTAATAGTAATGCTTGTTATCGCATTTTTGGTGGTATCGGCTACTCAATCTTATAATACCGAGCAACGCATCAGTACTAATGATGCAGATAGAAAATTTGCTTTATCTTTGGCGGAAGTGGCACTACAAGTAGGGGAAGCGGAAATTTTGAGTTTCAAAGATTCTCAAGTTGTTTTTTCAACCGATTGTAAAAATGGTTTATGTGCTGCTGCGGGTTCTGAAGTATCTACAACCCCACGTAGGGTGGTGCAGGCAGGTGGCGATACTCCGGCATGGAAAAGAAAAAGAGAATGTGGAGGTTCTCTGTGTATTGATACAAACGGTAAGATCTATGATGTAGGCAGAGGTAAACGTAATGCTAGATATATTGTGGAATACGTTGGTACACAACCAGATGGTTCTCCTATTTACCGGGTTACTTCAAAAGCATGGGGTAAAAATAATAATACGGTTGTTATGTTGCAATCTTATATATCTGTTGAGTAAAGGTAGAACTAAATGGATTTTAAAAAAATAAAAAATTATTATAGAGGATTTACTTTAGTAGAAATGCTGATAGTAGTAGCCATTATTGGTATTCTCACGGCCATTGCTCTACCTTCTTATTCTTATTATGTTGAAAGAGGTCATTTAGCAGAAGCACATACAGAATTAGTCGATATTAATACTGCATTAAGAACAGCACGGGTAAGAGAACCTTCTAAATGGAATACTGAGGCAGAAGTAACTAAATTTGTGAATGATTATGCTAAAAAGCCTGAGGTAAAAAAAAGATACGAAATTTCAGTAAAAATGCCGGATTCAAAGAGTAAGCGCTATAATCTGCGCGTAGTACCTAAAGCAGGTACGAATTATAAATTATCCATGTGGATGGATAGTTTAGGTAATGCTTATCGCTGTGAGGATGCAGCTTCCGCTACAAGGTATGATACTAGTGGAAAATGTGAACAAATCGGTGGTAAAAAATAGTAAGAAAACAATAGAGGCTAATCTAGGTTAGCCTCTTATTTATTACTATAAAGTATATTTATTCCCTATTCTTTCTACAAAATGACCGAGTGATATTAATCATTATTTTTATGCTAACACTGTATATTTTTTAAAAAGCAAAATGCTTTTTTGCGGCTTTGCAGGCTTTATTTTCAATCTGCTGCGTAAACAACGCGGCTATCACTAATACGTTATAATCATTTGAATACAACAATCGGGATGAAACCATGAAAAAATGCGTGATTCTTACCGGGGCAGGTATTAGTGCGGACAGCGGCTTGAAAACTTTTCGTGATGCCGGTGGTTTATGGGAAGGGTATAGAGTAACTGATGTTTGCACGCCTGAAGCTTTTGAGCGCAATCCGCAGTTGGTATTGGATTTTTATAACGAACGTCGCCGACAGGCCAATGCAGCAGAATCGAATGCTGCTCATAAAGCATTGGTAAAGCTGGAGCAGTGTTACCATGTGAAGATTATTACTCAAAATGTTGATAATCTGCATGAACGTGCAGGCAGCCAAAATGTGTTGCATCTGCATGGAGAATTAAACAAGGTTCGCAGCAGTGTGAATGACGATGATGTGCTTGAATGGAGTGGCGATCAGTCTTTAAACGATACTGATCGCAACGGCTATCCGATGCGCCCGTATATTGTGTGGTTTGGTGAAGAAGTACCGTTGTTTCCGCAGGCGGTTGAAATTATGAGGGATGCCGATATCGTGATAGTAATCGGTACTTCGTTGAAAGTGTATCCGGCGGCTTCGTTGCTTCATTTTGCACCGCCGACGGCTGAGTGCTATTTGGTTGATCCGAATCCGCAGCAAGTAGAAGTAGGTATCGAAGTGATTGCCAAAAGAGCTAAAGACGGTGTGCCGAGTTTGGTGGATTATCTGATTGAACAGGCCGTCTGAAAATTTTTCAGACGGCCTAGGGCAGAAAATAGCCGCAATGCAGGAATTTCTCTATCTGTGCGGCCGCGTCTTTGTTGAGCAGCATACTGGTATGTGTTACAGGCAATACGATGTGGTCTTTCATTCCTTCACAGAAGGTTTCTTTTACGCAAACCGTACCGTCGTTTTCTCCTTTAATCCCCAACAGATTGCCCGCTCCGATTGGACGGTTTCCGGCAAGGCTACCTAATTCTATGCCGGGTGGTAATGCGGGAACATTGCCGTCTAAGCCGTTACGGTAGGAGCCACCCAAAGTGAAACGGGAGAATTTCATATTTTTTAACCGTTCCGCTACCGAGCTGCCTTGATGAGGGGTGCCGAGAGTAACAATACGCCCCCGTATTAAGTCGGGATGCATCGCAGCGAAATGGCGCAACACCAAACCACCCAGGCTGTGTCCGACAAAGTGTAACGGTTCGTTATGGCAACGGTAAAACTGTTCCACTTTCTCTGTCAGTGAAACCGCATGTTGCGGTAATGTTTGCCGGATGCTGTAATAACCGAAAGTATCTACCGTAAACCCATGCTTTTTCAGTTTATGGGCAAGAGGCTGCATAATCCATGTTCCCATGTACAAACCATGCAGTAATAAAACGTGAGAAGTCATTTTGAATTCCTGTGTTCTTCTATGATCTATGATTGGTTTTCAAAGCACGGACAAGAAACTTAAATAATGAGGCAAGGTGTAAAGGAGCAGATGGCAGGGAAAATTCAATAATGGCAGGATTTCATCATTATTATTGTTTCAATAATAGCTTAAACTGAAAAAGGCCGTCTGAAAAATTTCAGACGGCTTTCATTCATACCGCTTGCTACGGTTTAGCTTAATCAATCAAACGCCAGCTTATCTCCATCCGCTTTCACATGAATGGTGCTTTCGGGCTTATATTTGCCTTCGAGCAAAGCCAGAGCCAGCGGGTTTTCGATTTCTGCTTGGATGGCGCGTTTGAGCGGGCGTGCGCCGTATACGGGGTCGAAGCCTGCTTTGGCGATCAGATCCAGCGCGGCATCGTCAACTTTGAGGTGTAGGTTTTGGGCGGCAAGGCGTTTTTCCAAGCCTTTGAGCTGGATTTTGGCGATGCTGCGGATATTGGCCTGATCCAAGCCGTGGAACACGACCACTTCATCGATACGGTTAATCATTTCGGGGCGGAAGTGTTCTTTCACGTCTTCCATGACCACTTCTTTCACTGCCTCGTAATCCGATGTGCCCATTTGCTGGATATGGTGGCTGCCGATATTGGAAGTCATCACGATCACGGTGTTTTTAAAGTCCACCGTGCGGCCTTGACCATCGGTTAGGCGGCCGTCGTCCAGCACTTGCAGCAGGATGTTAAACACGTCGGGGTGGGCTTTTTCCACTTCGTCGAGCAGGATCACGCTGTAAGGTTTGCGGCGGACTTGTTCGGTTAAGTAGCCGCCTTCTTCATAGCCGACATAGCCGGGAGGCGCGCCGATTAAGCGGGCAACGGCATGTTTTTCCATGTATTCCGACATATCGATGCGGATTAAATGGTCTTCGCTGTCAAACAGGAAGCTCGCCAATGCTTTGCACAGCTCGGTTTTGCCGACACCGGTCGGGCCTAAGAAAAGGAAGCTGCCGTATGGTTTGTTGGGGTCGGCCAAGCCGGAGCGGGAGCGGCGAATGGCGTTGGATACGGCGCGTACGGCCTCGTCTTGCCCCACCACGCGGTTGTGCAATACTTCTTCCATTTTCAAGAGTTTGTCGCGTTCGCCTTCCATCATTTTGCTCACCGGAATGCCGGTCATGCGCGATACGATTTCGGCCACTTCGTCCGCGCCCACTTTGGTGCGGAAAAGTTTGTTGGCCTGCTGCTCTTGCGGATTGTTTTCCAGCGCTTGCAGCTGTTGGCTGAGTTTGGGCAGTTCGCCGTATTCCAGCTCGGATGCACGGGCGAAGTCGCCTTGGCGTTTGGCCTGCTCGATTTTGACTTTGATGTCGTCGATTTGTTTTTTGATGTCGGCGGTGCCGGCGGAAGCGGCTTTTTCGGCTTTCCAGATTTCGTCCAAATCGGCGTATTCTTTTTGCAGTCCGGTAATTTCTTCGTCGATTAAATCGAGGCGTTTTTTGCTGGCATCGTCGCTTTCTTTCTCAACGTGCATTCTTTCCATTTTGAGCTGGATGATGCGGCGGTCGAGTTTGTCCATCTGCTCGGGTTTGGAATCCAGTTCCATTTTGATGCGGCTGGCAGCTTCATCAATCAAATCAATGGCTTTATCGGGCAGGAAGCGGTCGGTAATGTAGCGGTTGCTCAACTCTGCGGCGGCAACGATGGCCGGGTCGGTGATGTCGATACCGTGGTGGATTTCGTAACGCTCCTGCAAACCGCGCAGAATGGCGATGGTGTCTTCCACGCTCGGTTCGCCCACCAATACTTTTTGGAAGCGGCGCTCCAGTGCGGCATCTTTTTCGATGTATTGGCGGTATTCGTCCAAAGTGGTGGCTCCGATACAGTGCAGCTCGCCGCGTGCCAAAGCGGGTTTGAGCATATTGCCTGCGTCCATTGCGCCGTCTGCTTTGCCGGCACCGACAAGCGTGTGGATTTCATCAATGAAAATCAAGGTGTTGCCGTCATCTTTAGCCAAGTCGTTTAAGACGGCCTTCAGGCGTTCTTCAAACTCGCCGCGGTATTTGGCACCGGCAATCAATGCGGCCAAATCGAGCACCAGCAGGCGTTTGTTGCGCAGGGAATCGGGCACTTCGCCGTCCACGATACGTTGCGCCAAGCCTTCCACAATGGCGGTTTTACCCACGCCGGGTTCGCCGATTAACACGGGGTTGTTTTTGGTGCGGCGTTGCAAGACTTGGATGGCGCGGCGGATTTCGTCGTCGCGGCCGATCACGGGGTCGAGTTTGCCTTCGCGGGCGCGCTGGGTTAAATCGGTGGTGTATTTTTTCAGGGCTTCGCGTTGGTCTTCGGCGTTGGGGTTATCCACAGAGGCTCCTCCTCGTACCGCGTCAATGGCGGTGTTGATGTTTTGTTCGGTGGCTCCGGCGTTTTTCAGGATGCGGCCGGTGTTGTCGTTTTGCTGTACCAAGGCAAGCGGGAACAGTTCGCTGGCAATATAAGCATCGCCACGCTTCACGGCAGCTTTGTCCATCAAGTTTAAGACGGCCTGCAATTCGCGGCTGGGCAAAATTTCGCCGCCGGTACCCGATACTTTGGGCAGGCTGTTCAAAGTTTGGGTAAGCTGTTGTTTTACTTGGGGTACGTTTACGCCTGCGTGTGAAAGCAGGGCTGCGGTGCCGCCTTCGGCATCGTCGAGCAGGGCTTTCAATACATGGCCTGCTTCAAGATAGCTGTTATCGGCAGCCAAAGCCAAGCTCTGGGCATCGGCCAGAGCTTGTTGGAATTTTGCGGTTAATTTATCGAATCTCATCTGTTTTCTTTCTTTAAAGTTTGTGTGTTGTTCGGATGAAAGCTATATGGGTCTGCCTGTGGGTAAGTCAATACCGTATAAAGGGCTTTGTATTAAATTAATTTATATTTCATTGAAATATTTAAAAAATTATCTTTTTATAGGCTGTGGATAATATTTTGAGGCCGTCTGAAAAGATACTTTTCGGCTGTTCAGACGGCCTCAACTGCCGGAAGGTGAGGCCGTCTGAAAATCGCTAAGGTAAAGAGTGGTTTGATGTATAATCCGTTCCTTGTTTTTAACCATTACCGATATTTTATTTTTCAGACGGCCTGATTTAAAAGGCCGTCTGAAAACCGCAGGAAAGAGCAAAAATGACTAAAAAACGTGTTTTAACCGGAGTAACCACCACCGGCATTCCGCACTTGGGCAACTACGTCGGCGCTATCCGTCCCGCGATTGCGGCCTCGCATGCGCCGGATACCGAATCTTTCCTGTTTCTCGCCGATTACCACGGCATCATTAAATGTCATGATCCCGAGATGATTCACGAATCCACCCAAGCTGTTGCCGCCACTTGGCTGGCTTGCGGTTTAGACCCCGAAAAAACCACGTTTTACCGCCAGAGCGACATTCCCGAAATCATGGAATTGAACTGGATTCTGACCTGCATCACTGCCAAGGGTCTGATGAACCGCGCCCATGCCTATAAAGCGGCGGTGCAGGAAAATCTGGATAAAGGGCAGGAAGATCAAGACCATCAAATCGAGATGGGCTTGTACAGCTACCCGATTCTGATGACCGCCGACATTTTGATGTTTAACGCGCAAGAAGTGCCGGTGGGCCGCGATCAAATCCAACACGTTGAAATGGCGCGCGATATTGCCGGCCGTTTCAACCACCGTTTTAAAGAAGTGTTTACGCTGCCTGAAGTGAAAATCGACGAAAACGTCGAGTTGCTGGTGGGCTTGGACGGCCGTAAGATGAGTAAGAGCTACGGCAACACCATTCCGCTGTGGGAAAACGATAAGAAAACCCAAAAATCGGTCAACAAAATCATCACCAACTTAAAAGAGCCGGGCGAACCGAAACAGCCCGACGAAAGCCCGCTGTTTGAGATTTACAAAGCCTTTGCCACCCCCGCCGAAACCGCCGAGTTCACGCAAATGCTGGCCGAAGGCTTGGCGTGGGGCGAAGCCAAAAAAATGCTCGCTGCGAAAATCAACGCCGAATTGGCCGAACCGCGCGAACGCTACAACGCCTTAACCGCCAACCCTGCGCAAATCGAAGACATTTTGCAGGCCGGTGCGCAAAAAGCCCGCAAACAGGCCCGCGTGTTGCTTGATCAAGTGCGCGATGCCGTGGGAATACGGGCTTTGAAGTAGAATAAGAAAGTCGAGAGGCCGTCTGAAAAAAGTTCAGACGGCCTTTATAATGGAATCGGGTATGATGCCGCTGTCGTTACTTCGGCGATTTTTTGCAGCAGGAGCAGAAAAGAGATTTATTTGATAATGCCGCGTGCTTTCAGCAATGCGCTTTTGAAGTCTTCTTCATAATCTTTTTGCAAACCGGGAATAGGAGCCAGCTTATCTTTGCCGGCCATTTTCAGATGGTAGATGATGATTTCGTCGGAAAGCTCGGTAAGCGGTTTGTCAAAACCCGCTTCGTCGGCAATTTTTTGCAGAATTTGCATTAAATGCATTTCAGGGTCTTGTTTCCAATACTGTTCGAGCAGCTCCAACAGTTCACGCAGGCGGTGTGAGCGCATAAGGCTTCCTTTTCTTTGATATATCGATAAAAATGTTTGAATATACGGTTGGCAGTTTAAAGAATTTGCTGATGAATTTCAAAGACAGCCGACTACATTTTCAGACGGCCTCATTTTAATAGAGAGGCCGTCTGAAAAAATGTTTTGCTATAATCTGCCGCATCAGCGTTATTTGATTCGGAAATATCATGAATACGTGGCATGAGGCCATCGGCGCAGAAAAACAGCAGCCGTATTTTCAACATATCATTCAAAGCGTGAAGCAGGAGCGCGCATCCGGCCGGATTATTTATCCGCCTGCTTCCGATGTGTTCAATGCGTTTAAAGCGACTGAGTTCGACCAAGTTAAAGTGGTGATTTTGGGGCAAGACCCTTACCACGGTGCGGGGCAGGCGCACGGGTTGGCGTTTTCGGTGCGGCCGGACATTGCGATTCCGCCGTCGTTGGTGAACATCTATAAAGAATTAGCGAACGATATTGCCGGTTTTCAGATTCCGCGCCACGGTTGCCTGCAACATTGGGCGGAGCAGGGTGTGCTGCTGCTGAATACGGTGCTGACCGTGCGTGCAGGGCAGGCGCATTCGCATGCTTCTTTGGGGTGGGAACAGTTTACCGACCGCGTGATTGCGCAGTTAAACGGGCACCGAGAGCATATCGTGTTTCTTTTGTGGGGCAGCCATGCGCAGAAAAAAGGTGCGTTTATCGACCGCAGCCGCCATCTTGTGCTGACTTCGCCGCATCCTTCGCCTTTGTCGGCACACCGCGGCTTTTTCGGTTGCCGCCATTTCTCGCAAGCCAACCGTTATTTGCAAGAGCATGGCGAAACGCCAATAGACTGGCAGGTATAGCCAAAACGGATGAGGCCGTCTGAACGTTTCAGACGGCCTCGATGCGGCATGATGAAGCCGTTGATATGATAAGGAAAGTTCATGAACATTTTGTTTATCGCCGACCCGATGGCGACTTTTAAAACTTATAAAGACACCACTTATGCAATGATGCGCGAAATGGCCATGCGCGGTTGGCGTTTGTCGCACACCTTGAGCAGCGAATTGGCGGTAAAAAACGGCGTGGTAACGGCTCAGGCTGCGGCGTTTGAATTCGGCGGTGCGAAAAAAGATTATGATAAACAATGGTTTAAAGCCGCCGATAAAGTTCAGACGGCCTTAAAAGACTTTGATGCCGTGATTATGCGTACCGACCCGCCGTTTGACATGCAATATCTCTACGCCACCCAGTTGCTCACATTGGCCGGGCAGCAAGGCGCGAAAGTATTTAACAGCGGGCAGGCCATGCGCGATTTCAACGAGAAGCTGGCGATTCTGAATTTCAGCCGCTTTACCTCGCCCACTTTGGTATCGACCCGCTCCGCCGATGTGCGCGCGTTTCTGAAAGAGCATGGCGACATCATCGTGAAGCCGCTCGACGGCATGGGCGGAATGGGCATTTTCCGTCTGACCGAAACCGACCCCAATATCGGCAGCATTCTCGAAACCCTGATGCAGATGGATACGCGCACGATTATGGCGCAGCGTTATATTCCCGAAATCGTGCACGGCGACAAACGCGTGCTGGTTATCGGCGGCGAAGTGGTGCCGTTTGCCTTGGCGCGGATTCCGCAGCAGGGCGAAACGCGCGGCAATCTGGCTGCCGGCGGGCGCGGTGTGGCGCAGGAACTGTCCGCCCGCGACCGCGAAATCGCCGAAACCCTTGCGCCCGAGTTGAAACGCCGCGGCATTTTGCTGGCCGGTTTGGACGTGATCGGCGACTATCTGACCGAAGTGAATGTAACCAGCCCCACCGGTTTTCAGGAAATCATGAAGCAGAAGGGCTTCGATGTGGCCGCTATGTTTGCCGATGCCGTGGCCGAATGGTCTGAGGCCGTCTGAAAACATGGAGCATAAGCCGAAAACTTATGCTGCTTCTATGAAAGGCGGCCGTGGAATCAAACGCATCATCAAGGCATTGGGCTATTCCGCCGACGGCGTGCGTTCGGCTTGCGAAGAGCAGGGGTTTAGACAGCTTTTGTGGATTCATGCCGCTTTGTTCGCCGGGCTGTTTTTTGCAGACTTTACCTTGCCCGTTAAAATGATATTGGTGCTGGTGTCGGTGATGTCTATCGTGGTCGAATTGATTAATACCGGTTTGGAAGCCGCCGTCGACCATACTTCCGAAGAAAAGCACGTGCTGGCTAAAAAGGCCAAAGATGTCGGCTCGGCGGCGCAATATATTACATTGGCGACATTGGCCGTTTTGTGGGTGATGGCTTTAACAGGATAAACAATCATGTCAAATGAAGAATATGCGCGAAAACTTAAAGGCAAAAGCGGAGTCAAACGCATCATCAACGCCGCCGGTTATTCCAAAGACGGCCTGCGCGCAGCCTATCGGCACGAGAGTGCATTCCGCCAATTGATATGGCTGAACGGTATCTTGCTGGTGTTGGTTTTTGTTTTGGATTTCGGCCCTGCAACCCGCATGATGCTTATCATCGGTTCGTTTTTGTCGCTGATTGTGGAGTTGTTCAATACCGCCATCGAAGCAGCGGTGGACCACACTTCCACCGCCCGCCACGAGCTGGCCAAACGGGCTAAAGATGCCGGTTCGGCGGCTCAGATGCTGGCTTTGGCTTTGTTGGCCGTTCTGTGGTTTATGGCACTTTGGCGCGAATATGGATTGAATCTTTTTTAATATAAATCAAACGCCTAAGCGGTTTTTTGCCGTATAACGGCATTGTTTTCCCACACCTACAATAAAAGGAGTAAAGCATGAAAAAACTATTAAGTGCATTGGTACTTGCCGGCTTGTGCCAAACCGCATTTGCCGCGGATATAGACGTAGACGATGTTTGGGCGCGCGCTACTGTGGAGGGCATGGCCATGAGCGGTGCGTTTATGGACATTAAAAACGAAACCAAAAGCGACGATGCTTTAGTGGGAGCCACCAGCCCCGTGTCCGACCGCGTTGAAATACATACCCACATCAACGACAAAGGCGTGATGCGGATGCGCGAAGTAAAAGGCGGCATTCCGTTGCCCAAAGGTAAAGAAACCAAGCTGCAACCGGGTGGATACCATGTGATGTTTATGGGTTTGAAAGCGCCGCTGAAAGAAGGCGATAAGTTTCCGCTCACTCTGAAATTTAAAAAAGCCAAACCTAAAACCGTGGAAGTGGAAGTGAAAACCGCACCGAAAAATGCGGGGCACGATCACCACCACGATCATGATCATCACAAACATAGCCACTGATTAAGCTGTATAAACCGAAGAGGCCGTCTGAAAAGTTTTTCAGACGGCCTCTTCGGTTGCCATGCGGATTATTTGCCCGCTTTGATTTCCTGCCATTGGCGAATCATATATTTTAAAGTTTCCGGTTCTATCGGCACCATGATAAAGCTGTTTTCCAAATCTTCATCGGTGGGGAAAATCGTATTGTCGTTGCGGTATTGGGCTTCCATCAAATCTTTGGCGGGCACGCTGGACGGGGCAAAAGTAACGAAATTGCCGTTGCGCGCGGCCACTTCCGGTTTCAGGAAGTCGTCGATATAGCGGTGTGCGTTCAGCACGTTTTTCGCGTCTTTCGGAATGGTAAACGAGTCCACCCAAATGCCCACGCCTTCTTTGGGCATCATCACTCTGATTTTTTCTTTGCCGCCCGCTTCTTGGGCGCGGCGTTTGGCGATATTCAGGTTGCCACCGAAGCCGATGGCCACGCAGGTATCGCCGCGGGCCATGTCGTCGGTAAAGCTGGACGAGGTAAAGCGTTTGATGTTCGGGCGGTTTTGCTTCAATAATTCGGTGGCGGCATCCAAATCTTCGGGATTGCTGCTGTTGGGATTTTTACCCAAATAGTTCAAAACCATCGGATAAACTTCGGCGGCGCTGTCGAGATAACTGATGCCGCATTTTTTCAGTTTGGCGGTGTAGACGGGATTGAATACCAAATCCCATTGGTTGTCGGGCAGTTTATCGGTGCCCAAGGCTTTTTTCACGCGTTCGGTATTGATGGCGAAAGTGTTGGTGCCCCAAAAAAACGGCACGGCGTATTCGTTGCCGGGGTCTACGCTTTCCATCAGTTTCATTAATTTGGGATTGAGATGTTTGTAGTTGCTAATCAGGCTTTTATCGAGTTTTTGGTATGCGCCCGATTGGATTTGGCGGCCTACGAAAGTATTCGAGGGGGCTACGATGTCGTAACCGGATTTTCCGGTTAATACTTTGGCTTCCAGTGTTTCGTCGCTGTCGTATTCGTCGTAAGTGATTTTAACGTTATTGTTTTTTTCAAAATCGGCAAGAGTGGCAGGGTCTACATATTCAATCCAGTTGTAGATTTTCAATTCGCGGGTTTCAGGAAGGGAGTCGGCTTGTGCTGCATTCGGAGGCTGGGTTTCAGCCCTACCGCCGCAACCGCTTAACGCCAGTACGATAAGACCCAACAAAGATAAATATCTGTTCATTATATTTCCTTTGGTTGTTGACTTGAAAAATGAAAGCCGTCTTGATTATAGAGCAGAGCCAGCATTTACGATAGTTTCAACGGGGAGAAAGATGTTATCGATATTGAGACTGATATGAACGGGGCCGTCTGAAAACGTTCCGAAAAAAAGCACTGCAAACATTGTAAAACAATAGCCGCGGCATGCTGCCGGACAGTAGGCGATAAAGGAAAACTGCTGTAATATGTGCAAGATTTTATTTTAACTTTTTCAGACGGCCAGAAGTGCTTGGAAAGGCCGTCTGAAACATTCTAACTTAATATAGAAAATATTATGAAAACCAACGAATTACGCCAAAAATTTCTCAAATTCTTCGAAAGTAAAGGACACCAAATCGTCCGCTCCTCATCACTCGTGCCACACGACGACCCCACCCTGCTCTTCACCAACGCAGGCATGAACCAATTTAAAGACGTATTCCTAGGCTTCGACAAACGCCCCTACAACCGCGCCACCACCGCACAAAAATGCGTACGCGCAGGCGGCAAACACAACGACTTGGAAAACGTAGGCTACACCGCCCGCCACCACACCTTCTTTGAAATGATGGGCAACTTCTCATTCGGCGACTACTTCAAACGCGATGCCATCCATTTCGCTTGGGAATTCCTCACTTCTCCCGAATGGCTGAACCTGCCCAAAGAAAAACTCTTGGCCACCGTTTACGCCGAAGACGACGAAGCGTACAACATCTGGCAAAACGAAATCGGCATGCCGTCTGAAAAAATCATACGCATCGGCGACAACAAAGGCGAACGCTACGCCAGCGACAACTTCTGGCAAATGGGCGACACCGGCCCCTGCGGCCCCTGCACCGAAATTTTCTACGACCACGGCGACCACATCTGGGGCGGCCCTCCGGGAAGCCCCGAAGAAGACGGCGACCGCTTTATCGAAATTTGGAACTGCGTATTCATGCAGTTCAACCGCGACGAACAAGGCAATATGAACCCGCTGCCCAAGCCGAGCGTAGATACCGGTATGGGCTTGGAGCGCATGGCCGCCGTGATGCAGCATGTGAACAGTAACTACGAAATCGACCTGTTCGGCAACCTGCTCAAAGCCGCCGCCCGCGAAACCGGCACCGAATTCAGCATGGAAGTGCCCAGTCTGAAAGTGATTGCCGACCACATCCGCGCCTGCTCGTTCCTGATTGCCGACGGCGTGTTGCCAAGCAACGAAGGCCGTGGCTATGTGTTGCGCCGCATCATCCGCCGCGCCGTGCGCCACGGCTACAAACTCGGCCAAAAAGGCGCTTTTTTCCACAAACTCGTGCCCGATTTGGTGGCCGAAATGGGCGAAGCCTATCCCGAATTGAAAGAGAAGCAAGAAGCCATCACCGAAGCCTTGCGCCATGAAGAGGCTCGCTTTGGTGAGACTTTAGAAAAAGGTATGGAATTATTAGAAAAAGCTATTCCTTTTCAATTGGTCTATGATTTATTACCAATTTATGAACAAGGTAACGCTCAAGAAGGGATTGCATTAACTTCAACAGGTAATACACCTTTTAAAGCTTTAGCACATGTTAAATCAGATGGCCAAGAATGTATTGTCATTCCTTCATCAGATGCCAATAATTTAGTTGGTGCTAGTTACATTACTTTAACTGATTGGAATGAAAAATTATCAGATAAAGGGACTCGCATTGCTCAATGGTGTAGGCCTTTAAATAACTGGGCTGCTTCTCAGGGAGTTACTCCAAAATTAAGTGGTAAGTTAATCTTCAAACTCTACGATACCTACGGTTTCCCCTACGACCTTACCGCCGACATCTGCCGTGAGCGCAATATCGACATGGACGAAGCCGGTTTCGAGCGCGAAATGGAAGCCCAACGCGCCCGCGCTCGCGCCGCGCAAAGTTTCAAAGCCGACACCCAGCTTGCCTACGACGGTCAAGACACCGAGTTCAAAGGCTATACCGAGCGCAAAACCGAAGCCAAAATCCTCGCCCTTTATAAAGACAGCGAACCCGTAAACGAATTGAACGAAGGCGAAACCGGTGCCGTTGTGCTGGACAACACCCCGTTCTATGCCGAAAGCGGCGGTCAAGTCGGCGATGTCGGCTTGATTAAAGCAGGCAGCAACGTATTTGAAGTGCGCGACACCCAAAAAATCAAAGCCGCCGTATTCGGTCAATTCGGCGTCGTATCATCAGGCCGTCTGAAAGTGGGCGACACCGTTACCGCCGAAATCGACAACGATATCCGCGATGCCAACATGCGCAACCACAGTGCCACCCACCTGATGCACCAAGCCTTACGCGAAGTGCTCGGCAACCATGTCGAACAAAAAGGCTCGCTCGTTACCGCCCAATCCACCCGCTTCGACATTTCCCATCCGCAGCCCGTTACCGCCGAAGAAATCGCCGAAGTGGAGCGCCGCGTAAACGCCGCAATTTTGGCCAACGCAGAAGTAAGCGCCTGCATGATGAGCATGGAAGACGCACAAAAAACAGGCGCAATGATGCTTTTCGGCGAAAAATACGGCGACGAAGTGCGCGTACTGAAAATGGGCGATTTCTCCACCGAATTGTGCGGTGGCACCCACGTTAAACGCACCGGCGACATCGGCCTCTTCAAAATCATTTCCGAAGGCGGCATCGCAGCAGGCGTGCGCCGCGTCGAAGCCATCACCGGCCTGAACGCCCTGCAATGGGCGCAAAACCAAGAGCGTTTGATTAAAGACATCATCGCCGAAGTAAAAGCCCAAACCGAGCGCGACGTATTGGCCAAAATCCAAGCCAACGCCGCCCAAACCAAAGTGTTGGAAAAAGATTTGGCCAAAGCCAAAGCCGAGCTTGCCGTACACGCAGGAGCCAAACTTTTGGATAACGCCAAAAACGTAGGCGAAGCCAAACTCGTGGTGGCCCAAATCGAAGCCGACGCAGCCGCCTTGCGCGAAATCGTTACCGACCTTACCGGCAAATCCGATAAAGCCATCGTACTGCTTGCCGCCGTAAACGATGGCAAAGTTTCCCTGTGTGCAGGCGTTTCCAAACCGTTAACCGCCAAAGTAAAAGCAGGCGACTTAGTGAAATTTGTTGCCGAGCAAGTAGGCGGCAAAGGCGGCGGACGGCCGGACTTGGCACAGGCCGGTGGTACGGATGCCGCTAAATTGCCCGATGCTTTGAATAGCGTCAATGATTGGGTTGGCGGTAAATTAATTTAGATAATATTGAAACGCTACCTAAATGAATTTTTTAGGTGGCGTTATTTTTGGGAATAAAATGAAAAAAATGCTTTTTTTTACTATTAGTTATTTCAAATTTTGCCCAGGCTGATACAACTAGCATTTTTGAAGTAACAAACTTTCAAATTGAAACATCACCTAAAATAGAATATCTAAGAAAACAACAAGAACAATTTCAAACACAAATCGTAAAACAACAGGAAAGATTAGAAGCAAAGATCGAAGACTTTCAAAACATTCAAAAAGACATTGATATCAAGTTAGCTGAATTAAAAGCCAGTGATAGAGTTGTAACTTGGGGAGGCTGGATAATGTCTTTGTTGTCGCTAATAGTTGCTGTAGGTAGTATCGTTTTTCCATCCTTGATTTATCGTAAGAATGAAAAACTTACCAATAAAGTAAATGAAGAAATTAATAATTGGGAAGGAAAGCGAAGAGAACTCACTCAAGAACATCAAAGAGAATTAAATTCGTTAAGATCTAAGTTACAAGAATTCGAAACTAAATTTGATCAGTTTCTCTATTCTTCAAAGCAAACCATTTCTGAAATAAGCAAAGAAATTCTTCACAGAAATAATTTGCTTGGTATCGCTCAAAACTATGAAATATTAAATAAAAAAGAATCTGATGATGTTCGTAAAGATGCTCAACAGTTAGCACAGCTAGCTTCCCAACAAAATTCTATTGAACTTTTTTATCAGGCAGCAACATTAGCTTCTTCATCTAAAAACTATGGAGACGCTTTAGCGTGGTTTAATCAAGCACTTTTATTAATTAACCAGCAGATTCATTCTAAAGAAGAAACTATTAACATCAATGCCTCAATACTTTTAGCTAAAGGTTTAGTTTTATATCAACTTAACCTTTATGAAGAAGCTATCAAAGTATATGACGAAGTAATTTTAAATTTTAATAAAAATCCTCTGCCTGAAATACAAGAGGCGGTTGCTTCAGCAATGTTACATAAAGGAATAGCATTAGATCGTTTGAACCAGAATGAAGAAGCAATTAAAGTGTATGACGAATTAATTTTAAATTTTAATAAAAATCTTCTACCAGAAATACAAGAAACTATTGTCAGCGCTATGATAAATAAAGGTTTAATATTGCATGATCTTGGTCAAAATGAGGAAGCTATTGAAATTTTTGATAAGTTAATTTTTCTTTTACAAAATGGTGAATTACCTCTTGATTTGAAATTATTGGCAAAATCAATGGTTAACAAAGTACTCGCCTTGGCGAGCCTTAATCGTAATAAAGAGGCTATTAAAGTTTGTGATGAATTACTTATGCAATTTGATAATGATAATTATCCTACTTTACAAGATGAAATTTCTTTAGCAATGTTAAATAAAGGTGTGAGTTTACATAATCTAAATAATTACGAAGAAGCCATTAATATTTATGATGAAGTAATTCAGCGCTTTAGCAATAATAATCTTCCCGATATACAGGACACAATCGCATTAGCAATGTTGAATAAAGGTGAAAGTTTATACAAAATTAAATATTATGACAACGCACTAAATACTTATAATGAATTAATTTCTC
Source organism: Neisseria sp. MVDL19-042950 (assembly GCF_030504625.1). Taxonomy (GTDB): domain Bacteria; phylum Pseudomonadota; class Gammaproteobacteria; order Burkholderiales; family Neisseriaceae; genus Neisseria. Next base: position 94,753 of record NZ_JAUKWH010000002.1, read on the forward strand.
GTTTTAAAGATGACACTTCACCTGAGATCAAGAAAAAAGTTGAAATGGCAGAGTCAAGAAAGAAGTTAATTAAATTGTAATTCCAATCGGATATGAACCTTGCTCTAGATATTTATATAGTTTGCAAATGCATCTTAGCAACGCAATCAATCTCAAACATCAAAAAATTACTATAATTAAAGGCCGTCTGAAATTTTTCAGACGGCCTCTTTATTATCAAGCTGCGCTATCAACGGTTATCGTCGTTGTCCCGATCATCGTCTCTGTCGCTGCTTCTGTCTTTCCGGTCTTCGTCGCGGTCGTTATCACGGTCGCCGCTATCGTCGCGGTGGTCGCGGTCATCTCGGCGGTCGTCGTTGTCTTGCTCGTACTGCCGATTGTGTTCGCGGCGGTCGGAATCGTTGTCGCCGAGGCCGCATGCGTTGAGGCTGAGGGCGGCGGCGAGGCTGAGCAGTAATAGTTTGATGCTTTGTTTCATCTTTCTTCCTTTCCATATGAAGTTGTTTGTCGGTATTTCTCGGATAGAAGCGTTTTGCGGGTGATGCGGCAAAACGGGCGTTCTATGTTTTAGATGTGATAGAGGCCGTCTGAAAAGGTTTCAATCGGCGGGTGCGGGCATATCGAGCGGCTTTTAAATGGGTTAGAATAACGGCTTTTTACTGCGCCTTAATGTTATGAATATCTTATCTGTCGAAAATGCTTCTTTTGCCGTCGGCCATGTGGCTCTTTTGGATAAAACGTCTTTCCAGCTCGACAGCGGTGAAAAAATCGGCCTGATCGGGCGCAATGGGGCGGGGAAGTCTTCGTTTTTGAAGATTCTGGCGGGGGTGCAGAAGCTCGACGACGGGCAGGTAATTATTCAGAATAATCTGAAAATCGTGTATGTGCCGCAGGAATCGTTTTTCGATTCGGCCGCTTCGGTGTTTGATGTGGTGGCCGAGGGCTTGGGGGAGATGCGCGATTTGCTGCGCTGCTACCATCAGGTAAGCTATTTGCTCGAAGGCGGGCAGAACGACGGATTGCTGAAAGAGTTAAACGAGTTGCAGCTTGCGATCGAGGCGCAAAACGGTTGGCAGACGGATGCGGCGGTAAAGCAGACTTTAAGCCAGCTCGGTTTGCCTGAGCATGAGCTTATCGGCAATCTTTCGGGCGGCCAGAAGAAGCGGGTGGCGTTGGCGCAGGCATGGGTGCAGAAGCCCGATGTGCTGCTGCTGGACGAGCCGACCAACCATTTGGATATTGATGCGATTATTTGGCTGGAGGGTTTGCTCAAGCAGTTTGACGGCAGTTTGGTGGTGATTACCCACGACCGCCGTTTTCTCGACAATATCGCCAGCCGCATTGTGGAATTGGATCGCGGCGTGTTGCGTTCTTATCCGGGTTCGTTTTCCAAATACAGCGAGAAAAAGGCGCAGGAATTGGCGGTTGAGGCGGAGCATAACCGTTTGTTTGATAAGTTTCACGCGCAGGAAGAGGCGTGGATACGCAAGGGCATCGAAGCGCGCCGCACCCGCAACGAGGGCCGTGTGAAACGTCTTGAAGAGTTGCGCCGCCAGCGTGCGGAACGCCGCAATGTGCAGGGGCAGGTAAATTTCAAGCTCGACAGCGGCGAGAAAAGCGGGCGCATTATCGCCGAGTTGGAACATGCTTCGTTTCAATACGGCGATAAGGTGATTATGGATAAGTTTTCCACGGTGATTCAGCGCGGCGACAAAATCGGCTTGATCGGCCCCAACGGTATCGGCAAAACCACGTTTTTGAAGCTGATTTTGGGCGAACTGCAACCTACGTTCGGCAAAATCCGTTTGGGCAGCAAGCAGGAAGTGGCTTATTTCGACCAGTTCCGCAGCGCGTTAAACGAAAACGACACGGTGTTTTATACGCTGGGGCAGGGCAACGATTATGTGGAAGTGGGCGGCAAGCGCAAGCATGTGATGAGTTATCTGGAAGATTTCCTCTTCCACCCCGCCCGTGCGCAAAGTCCGGTTTCGTCGCTTTCCGGCGGCGAGCGCAACCGCCTGCTGCTGGCCAAGCTGTTTACCCGCCCAGCCAATATTCTGGTGCTCGACGAGCCGACCAACGATTTGGATATCGACACTCAAGAGCTGCTGGAAGATTTGCTGCGCGATTATCAGGGCACGGTGTTTCTGGTGAGCCACGACCGTATGTTTCTCGATAATGTGATTACGCAGAGCATTGTTTTTGAAGGAGGAGGCCGTCTGAAAGAATACATCGGCGGCTATCAGGACTATATCGACGCAAAAGAGCGCGAGGAAAAAATCCAAACCGCCGCCGCGCCGAAAACGGTTCAGGCCGAGCCGGAAAAAGCCAAGCCGAAAGCCAATCGCACAGTAAAACTCTCGTATAAGGAACAGCGCGAATTGGATGCGCTCCCCGACGAACTGGCCGCGCTTGAAGCCGAGCAGGGCGAGTTGAACAACCGCCTTTCCGACCCGGAAATTTTCAAAGATTACCAAGAAGCCGCCAAATTGCAGACGCGTGCCGAGGAAATCGAAATGCTGCTGTTGGAAAAGCTGGAACGTTGGGAACAACTGGAAGCGAAGCAAAAAGGAATTGAGTAATGCGGAGGCCGTCTGAACAAGCCGTTTCAGACGGCCTTTTGTATCGGCAGGCTCCGATGAACGGCAAGCCCTTGCGCTGTGGCAAAACTTCTTTTGCAGAGTTTATCTAAACTATTGAAAGTAAAAGGCCGTCTGAAAAGAAATACAAGGCCGGACGTGTGTTTACATGCAATGCCCTATGCAAGAAAGGATGACGCGATGAAAGTTTATACCGCCGCCGAAATGCGCGTGCACGAGCAGGCCGCCGTTGATGCGGGCACGAGTTTCGAGCAATTGATGGAAAATGCGGGGCAGGGTGCCGCCGCCGATTTGCTGCAACGCCGTCCGCAGGCGGGCCGTGCGTTGGTGGTGTGCGGCAAAGGCAATAACGGCGGCGACGGGTTGGTGATGGCGAGGGTGTTGCAGCGGCACGGCTGGCGCGCGGACGTGGTGTTCATGCTGGGCGAAAATTTGTCGGAGCTGGCGGAGCTGAACCGCCGCCGTCTGACGGATTTGGCGGGCATCGAATTTATCGATACGGAAAGAATGGAAGGCCGTCTGAAAACGGGCTACGACGTGATTATCGAAGGCATTTTCGGCACCGGCTTCACCGGCAAACTGCCCGATACGGTTGCGGCGGTATGCCGCCGGCTCAATCTTTCAGACGGCCTGAAAGTGGCTTTGGACATTCCCACCGGTTTGAACGGCGACACGGCCGAAGCCGATGCCGATACGTTCCGAGCCGATGTTACTTACACATTCGCCGCCTACAAGCCTGCGCATTTAACCGAGAGCGGCAAGAAATTCTGCGGCGAGATTGTGTGTTTGGATATCGGAATAGATTAGCGGTTTCCGTTATCAGCGGAACATCTGCACCGTCGTCATGCCCAGCGCCGTCAGCAGCAGCGAGCCGAACAAATGCAGCGAAGCCGTGGCCGCCGCCGCGCCCCAACGCTGCATCTGCAACATGCCCACCACTTCGAGCGAAAAGCCTGAAAAAGTGGTTAAGCTGCCTAAAAATCCGGTGATGAGCAGCAAACGCCAATGCGGGCTGAGGGCGGGAAACAGTTCGGACACGGCGGCGGCAACGCCGATGATGTATGCTCCCAGCCAGTTGGCGGCCAGCGTGCCGAAAGCCGCCCATGAAAGCGTGTGCGCGAACCACAAGCCCAAAGCCCAGCGCAACACCGCACCGAAGGCCGCGCCGATAATGATGGCGGAAAGATTGTTTAACATTTTGTTTTACCGTGTGTTTATATTGCAGAGGCCGTCTGAAAACATGTTTCGGACGGCCTGAGATTTTATGATTTCCAAATCTCGTTTTCAGAGCGCAGATAACGGTCGTCGTCGAAAGTTGCCAAAAACTGCGGACGCAAAGCCACGAAAATGGCAGTGAAAATGCCGGTTAAAAAAGCCTCGCCCCATGCAAGTAGAAAAAATACGGGGAATACGGATGTCCACAACACTTCGCCCGAATACGCCTGCACCGTTTGCAGCAGCGCCGCCAAAAGAGCGCCGGTCAGCATCATACCAAGGGCGGCGGCAATAAAGCCGTTGAAAAAGATATAGACAAACAGATTGGCCGGCAGTTTGGCGGCAATACGGCGGCACAGCAGGTTCAGTGCAGCGGAAGGCAGAATGAGAAACAGCACGTTCAGGCTTACCGCATGCAGGTTTTCCGCCCCGTGCAGCCAAGTATAGGGCACCAGCAGCAGCGCGCCCAACCACAAAGCGGCGGGTGCGCCGAGCATCAGCGCGGCAAGACTGATGCCGAGCAGGTGGAAATTCATGCCTGCAAGCTGCCCGCCGCCCACGCCCGCGTTCAAGCTCCACAGCACCGATAAAAACACCGCCGCCACACCCGCCGCGGCAGGCCGTGCGGACACGGCGGCAAAAGCAGGTTTGGCACAAGCGGCCAGCAAGGCGGCCAAAATAAAATGTGCGGCAAGCGCGGGTGCGGGGGTGAACCACGCAGCAAGAAAATTCATAAAAATCCTGCGAAAAAGGGATCGGAGAAATCCGGTTATTATACAGATGCGCGGCGGCGGGAAAGCGGGAAAACACGTTTCAGACGGCCTCAAGCCGGCATCATATCGCTGCGGCCCGTTTGGCACGGCTTGTTTCCGCCGCATCGGGTTTGTTATAGTGAGGCCGTCTGAAAAAGGATAAATACCATGTCGAACACGCTTGAAATCATTGCCGTTCCCGCTTTCAACGACAACTACATCTGGTTGGCGGTACATCAAAACCGCGCCGCCTGCATCGACCCCGGCGATGCCGCGCCCGTGCTGGATTATCTGCAAAAGCACGGCTTAACGTTGGCCCAAATCTGGATCACCCATGCCCATCACGACCACACCGGCGGAGTGGCCGCTTTGAAAAAAGCGTTTCCGGCCTGCACGGTTTACGGCAGCCGCGACATTACCGGTGTGGATGAAACGGTGGGAGAGGGCGGCAAATTCGAGTTCGGCGGGCATGCCGTCGAAGTATGGGCCACGCCGGGGCATACCGACTCCCATTTGGGCTATCTGCTGAATCTTTCAGACGGCCTGCACGTTTTTTGCGGCGACACCTTGTTTTCAGCCGGCTGCGGGCGCGTGTTCACCGGCACCGCGGCGCAACTTTTCGCCAGCCTGCAACGTTACAACGGTTTGCCCGAGCACACCTTGTTTTATCCCGCCCACGAATACACCGCCGCCAACCTGCGCTTTGCCGCCCATATCGAACCCGATAATCCCGATATTCAGACGGCCTTAGCACAGGCAAACCGCACGCCGACCTTGCCGGTTACGCTGGCGCACGAGCGCAAAATCAATCCGTTTCTGCGCACGGCAAAACCCGAAGTGGCGGCGAGAACGGCCGAGTTGTCGGACGTAGGGCTAAACGGAGAAGCGGCGGTTTTCGCGGCGTTGAGGGAATTGAAAAACAGTTTTTAACCGCATGGATTGAGAGAGGCCGTCTGAAACATGTTTTCAGACGGCCTTTGTATCATCGCGAAGCACGGGTAAGAAGAGACGGCTTTGCCGTATTCGGGCGGCGGGCGGGCTGTTTTTTCTGCCGGAAAGAGCCGCCGGCTGCCATACGCAGGCTGAGACCGAATATGGCGAGCCGTGATAAAGCAGGTTTATTCAGTTGCCGCGGTTTTATTTGATTTGCGCATCGAAAACAAACCGCGCTCCGTCGTCTTGCCGCAAAATTTCCGTCAGCACGGGCAGGGTTTCTCGAAGCTGTTGTGCGAGCAGATAAGGCGGGGTGATCACAAACATGCCGCTACCGTGCATGCCGAAACCGTCGGCGCGGGGGGCGTGCACATGCAGTTCGGCGTGCAGATAATTGTCGGGCGACAGTTTTTTGAGTTGTTCCGGCAGCTTGCGGCTTTCTTCGCGGCTCAGGCAGGGATACCACACCAGATAGCAGCCCGATTCAAAGCGTTTTCGAGCTTCTTTCAAGGTGTGAACCACGCGGGCGTAGTCTTGTTTTTCTTCGTAGGGCGGGTCGATCAGCACCACGGCACGGCGGGTGGGCGGCGGCAGCAAGGCAATCAAGCCTTGGTAGCTGTCGGCCTGCGTGATTTGCCCGCGACTGCCCAAGCGGGCTTCATGCATATTGTTTTGCAGATGCTGGAAATCGGCAGGGTGCAGTTCAAACAGCCGCAATTTGTCGTTCGGGCGGGTGAGCGATTGCGCCAGCCACGGCGAGCCGCAGTATAAATTCGGCGCGGGCAGAATGTTTTTCAGACGGCCTGTGAAGTTTTGCAGCGGCTCCGGCAGATTGGCGGCCTGTTGCAGCAGGGCGATGCCTTGTTTGTATTCGCCGACTTTCTGCGCTTCGTTGCCGTGCAAATCATACAAACCGGCATCGCTGTGGGTGTCGATATACCAATAAGGTTTGTCTTTGCGGTTGAAGTAATCCAGTGTGAGATACAGCACGAAATGTTTGAGCATATCGGCATGGTTGCCGGCGTGGAAGGCGTGGCGGTAGCTGAGCATAGTGGCGGGGCCGTCTGAAAAAGTTTGATGGAGAAGGCGCTATTTTACGGGATTTTCGGATTGCAGGCTTGCGGAGAAACGGCCAAATGTTGCAGGCCGTCTGAAAACGGTTTGCTTTCCGGTTTTCAGACGGCCTGTTTGTGTGGTCGGCAAGAACAGCTTATTTTTTATCGTCTTTTTCTTTTTCATCCGCTTTGGCCGTTTTGATGGTTTGCGCGGCCGTCTGAACAGGAAAAATCAGGCTGAGCGGGTTGGCTTTTATCTGCTGCCATATGCTTTTGATTAATTTCGGAATGCTGTCGATGCTGGTGTCGCGGGCGCGCAGGGCAACAAACAGCGCCAGCATGAAGCTCACCCATAAATTCACCAAGCCGATCAGCAGCACGTTCGCCAGATTGACGAAGAAAGACAGCACGCCGATATGCCCGCTCACCGCCGCATAACCGATGTTGGCCGAAGAGAAGGCCACATGGCGGATGTCGAGCGGCAGGTTGAGCAAGTGGCCGAAATAGCCGGTCATGCCCAGCAGCATGCCGAAGACGAAATTTCCTGCCAGCGAGCCGTAATTGGCGTGCATGTATTCGGCAAAGCGCGTGCGTGCGGCGGCAGGCAGAAATTTCTTTAAAAACGGGTTCACCGTGAGGCGGCGGCGCAGGTCGAGATAAGCGGCGCGGTTGTCGAAAAAGCCCGCAATAATGCCCGAGCAAAACAGCCAAACGCCGGCAATGGCGGCATACCACAGCGTAGGTTGGGTAAACGGCTCCACCGATTTGATCTGGTAGGCGACATTGTCCGCATCCAACAGCGGTTGTGCGGTTTGGGTGGCGTAAACCACGGCAATCAAGGCGGCGAGCAGCACGGCCACGCTCACGTTGCCGAATACGGCCACGCTTTGCGAGCGGAATACATCCACCAGCAGTTTGGAAAGTTTGAGCTCCACCACACGGCCTTTTTCGTTGCGTTCCACCTGTTCGGCAAAGCTGGCGGCAGTCATGGCGGGCTGCTTGGTTGCTACGGTGAAGTGCAGCATGTGGATCAGCATAAAGCCGATGCCGTAGTTCAGGCCGTTTAAAAGCGAAGTGGCGAATTCGCCGAAGCCCATTCCGCCGATATGGATTTTGTTTAACGCCATCAGTGCGATCAAAACGCCGCCGCCGGCAGCCGAGCGCAACATCGCCCAGTATTCCTTGCGTGTGCGCGTGATGTAATGTTCGCCGTGGCCGCTTTTGTTTTCGCTGATGCTTTTGGCCAACATTTTGATGCTGCGGCGGCGCAGCAGGGTGGTGCTGTGCTGTTCGACGGCGGCGATAACCATTGAATTCATCAGTTTGATGGCCAAACGGCGTTGGTCTTCGGGGCGGGTTTGGATTTCCAGCAGCAGGCTCAACCGCTCTAAAGTTTGCGACAAACGCTCAAGCAGGTGCGCCACCTTAACCGACGAGCCGGAACCTGCACCCGTGCCTTTTCTTTGCAGGCGTTCTACTTGGTTGCGGCATTGGTCGAGCATCACCTCGATGTGGGCCGTGTCGTAAAGCGAGGTTTCGGTTTGGTAATGTTCCACCAATTTGGCGGTTTCGCGCTTGAGGGCCACAAACGGCGAATCGACATCCAGCAGGCGAGGTTCGATGCGTATCAGGCTGGGTTCGAGTTCTTCCGCCGCCACCCATACCGACAACATCTCCAGCGCATGCAGTCTTTCCTGAGTAAGCTGCCGCGAAGCGGATTGCACGATATTCGGATCGGCATGTGCCAGCAGAAGTTGGTGAAGGTTCAGCCATTGGCGCAGATGGATGCTTTGCAGCCATTTTTCGTCGTTTTGCGAGCGGAAAAGATGCAGAAACACATCTTGCAGGTTGTTCAAATCTTTATAAGAAGGGCTGAAACGCTCGTAAAGACGGATGCCGAGTTCGCGGCTGAAACCGCTTCTCGAAAAAATGCCCAAACCCACCAATGCCGGATAAATGTGCACTTTGGTCAGCCACGCGTAAAAACGGCTGCCGAAAGTGCCGCATAATGTTTTATCGCGCTCCAGCGTGTGCAAAAGCATATCCAGTCTGCCCGAAGCATGGCGGACGCCGCCTTTGCGTAAAAAATCGATAATCGCGTTGAGTATGGTAACGAAGTCGGTGGTTTCCAAACTTTCGGCAAGCAGCGTGTGTAAAGACTGAGGCGTTATTTTTTTCATTCGTATAAATGTAACAGCTTGATTGTGTTGGGTACAAATAAGGACGATTGGATGAAATTACAGCATTTTATTGAAAAATAAACGGCAAAGTAAATGCACGGCGTTGAAAAACAGGAAATTTATTCTATGTTGAAATCATGAAACCAAAGTGCAAAGGCCGTCTGAAATTTCAGACGGCCTGCTTTTGTCGGTCGGGTTTAATCGTTCCACAAAGTTTGCTGTTTCCCTTCCGGCATCAAATGCCCGACACCGATACCGATGAGTCGAAAAGCATCTTCGTTTTGCACGGGTACGCGTTTAACCAGCGTGTGTGCGGCCTCCGATAAAGCCGCGGCATCAGGCAGGACCGAAGAATATGTGAGCGAACGGGTGATGATGCGGAAATCGGCCGTTTTCAGTTTTAAGGTAACGCTGCGCGCCAGCACGTTTTTACGTTTGATTTGCTTCCACAAATCGTCTGCCAAGTGGGGCAGGTGTTTTACCGTATCCGCCAGCGGCAAATCTTCGGGCAGGGTGATTTCGGTAGAAATCTGCAAACGCTCGTGGCTCGGTTTTACCGGCCGCTCATCGTTGCCGCGCGCCAGATCATATAAACGATAACCGTAGCGGCCGAAATAATGCAGCAGTTCTCCCCGTTCGAAACGGCGGAGGTCGCCCGCCGTGTGCATGCCGAGGGCGTTCATCTTCTGCAATGTTACCTTGCCCACGCCAGGGATTTTGCCGAGCGGGAGTGTTTCCAAAAATGCGTCCGCATGCTGCGGCGGCAATACAAATTGTCCGTTGGGTTTGCGCCAGTCGGAAGCGATTTTGGCAAGGAATTTGTTGGATGCGACACCCGCCGAAGCAGTCAGGCCGGTTTCATTGAAAATTTCCGCCCGGATTCTGCGGGCGACTTCGCTGGCATAAGCGATTCCGGCAAAATTGCGGGTAACGTCAAGATAAGCCTCATCTAACGAAAGCGGTTCGATTAAATCGGTATAGCGTGCAAAGATACCGTGGATTTGGCGCGAGATTTCACGGTAAAGTTCAAAATTCGGCGGTATGTAAACAGCTTGCGGACACAGCCGTTTGGCAGTTGCCACCGACATGGCCGAACGTAATCCGAATTGCCGCGCTTCATACGAAGCCGCACAAATAACCGAACGGGGGCCGTCCCACGCCACCACAACAGGCTTGCCGCGCAGGTGCGGCTGTTCGCGCAATTCTACCGAGGCGTAGAAAGCGTCCATATCGATATGGATGATTTTGCGCGTTTGCATGGCTGGTGTTTCCGAAAGAGGCCGTCTGAAAAACATATTGTAATACCGTTTTGCAGCCCGAATCGGGATATTCGGAATATCATATTGCTTTATAAAAACAAAGCCGTTATAATTCCATGTTTTCCAACCTTGCCTTTTACTTTCGCATGGTAAAAGGATTTAATAGCCGTAAGGAGATAACATGCGTCATTATGAGATCGTGTTTATCGTTCATCCGGATCAAAGCGAGCAAGTGCCCGCTATGGTTGAGCGTTACAAAACCATGATTAACGAAGCAGGCGGTAAAATCCACCGCTTGGAAGATTGGGGCCGCCGCCAACTGGCTTACCCGATTAACAAAATCCACAAAGCACACTATGTTTTGATGAACATCGAAACCACTCCCGAAGTGGTTGAGGAGCTGGAAACCGCTTTCCGCTTCAACGATGCCGTATTGCGTCATCTGACCATCAAAACCAAACATGCCGTTACCGAAGCTTCTCCGATGATGAAAGAAGAGAAGTCTAAAAACCTGTTGACAGGTGCGGCTAAAGAAGAAACCGAAACAGCCGAAGCGTAATTAAAGATTGAACAATCTTTTCATCCTTACCGCACAAATCGCCGAATGCGGCAATTTAAGATACACGCCGGCCGGAATTCCCGTGTTGGACGTAACGCTGAAACATGAATCATGGCAGCAGGAAAACGGGCAGCAATGCTTGGTTAAATTTGAAATGGCTGCCAAGATTATCGGTAAGGATGCGCTGAAGTGGCAGCACCGGCAAAATGCAGTAGTGGAAGTCAGCGGATTTTTGGCACAAAAAAGCCAACGCTACCCCAAGCCGGTACTGCGGATACAGAACATTCAAGAATATAAAGGTTAAACGACAATGGCTCGTCAATCATTCAAACGTAGAAAATTCTGCCGTTTCACGGCTGAAAAAATCCAAGAAGTCGATTACAAACAAGTTGATCTGCTGAAAGACTTCATTTCTGAAAACGGTAAAATCATTCCTGCCCGTATCACCGGTACTAAAGCAGGTTACCAACGTCAACTGTCTGTTGCGGTTAAACGTGCCCGTTTCTTGGCACTGCTGCCTTACACCGACCAACATAAATAATTGACGGAGATTAGTAAGATGCAAATTATTCTGTTAGAAAAAATCGGTGGTTTGGGCAACTTGGGCGACGTGGTTACCGTTAAAAACGGTTATGCCCGCAACTTTTTGATTCCGAGCGGTAAAGCAAAACGCGCTACAGAAGCCAACATGAAAGAATTTGAAGCCCGCCGCGCCGAATTGGAAGCGAAACAGGCTGAAATTCTGGCTGATGCCAAAGCCCGCCAAGAAAAATTGAATGGTCAAACTATCACTATCGCTCAAAAAGCAGGTGTGGATGGCCGCTTGTTCGGTTCGGTTACCAATGCCGATATTGCGGCTGCCGTAGTTGCTGTAGGTATTCAAGCTGCTAAATCGAACGTTCGTTTGCCTGACGGTCCTTTGAAAGCCGTTGGCGAATATGAAGTTGAAGTGGCTCTGCATACCGATGCCGTTGCTACTGTTACCGTAGCGGTTGTAGCTGCCGCCGAGTAATTCGGTTTAAAAAACAAACAGGCCGTCTGAAATTTTCAGACGGCCTGTTTTTCTTGTTCTATTGTTAATTCAACCGAATTGATACGGAAAAAGAAGCCTAGCAAATAAATTTTTATTTTTGATACAGGGCAGCAAGTTGTATGGATGGCGAAAGTAGTACGGAGCCGATTCTATTGCCGCTTCGGTGGTTTACAAAATCGTTATCTTCCAACCAAACCAAAGAATAAATTATGAAATATTAACTTTAATAATTATATAATTTATTGACTCTCAGCCACTATGAAAGCAACCAGCCTGAGCACCTTCTCTAAGTAGTTTTATAGCCAAATAAACTTACAATTGCTACGGCGGTGCTACGCCTTAACTTTAAGAAAATAATTTTGTAAACTACCGAAGCGGCAATAGAATCGGCTCCGTACTATTCGTACAGCCCGTGCTCCCTGAGGCCCGTTTTCTTGTATGAGTTTAGTTTTCACGGCTTCTAATATATAGTCATAAAATTTATATATATCAGTAGCTTAATGAATATTCAAGATGTTTGCTTCAAACTCGAATATGACGAACCATGATAAAGTAAGTTTATTCATCATAGTCTTATTCATCTTAAATCGAAATGTTTTCAAATTTAGTTAAATCAATCTTCAGCATTCCTGCACACATCCACTGCTTCCTGCAAACTACTTACGCCGTAAATCTGCAAGCCGGGAAAATCTTTAGGATTTCGCGGCAGGTTGGCTTTGGGGACGATGGCGCGTTTGAAGCCGAGTTTTTCTGCTTCTTTCAAGCGTTCCTGCCCGCGCGCTACGGGGCGGACTTCGCCGCTCAAGCCGATTTCGCCGAAGGCCACCATCTTTTCGGGTAGCGGGCGGTTGCGGAAGCTGGAAAGCATGGCCAGGATAATCGCGAGGTCGGCGGCGGGTTCGTTGATTTTTACACCGCCCACGGCGTTTAGGAACACGTCTTGGTCGAAGCAGGCGATGCCGGCATGGCGGTTTAAGACGGCCAACAGCATGGCGAGGCGGTTTTGTTCGAGGCCGACGGTGAGGCGTTTGGGTGTAAAGCCGTGCGCGTCGTCAACCAATGCCTGAATTTCCACCAACAGCGGGCGGCTGCCTTCTTGAGTGACCAATACGCACGAGCCGGGCACGTCGTCGCGGTAGCTGGCAAGGAAAATCGCCGAAGGGTTGGATACGCCTTTCAAGCCGTGTTCGGTCATGGCGAAAACGCCCAGCTCATTGGCCGCGCCGAAACGGTTTTTGATGGCGCGTATCATGCGGTAGTTGGAATGCTGGTCGCCCTCGAAATAGAGTACGGTATCGACCATGTGTTCGAGCACGCGCGGGCCGGCGATGGCACCGTCTTTGGTAACGTGGCCGACCAAAATCATGGCAATGCCCATCTGCTTGGCCATGCGGGTGAGCTGGGCGGCACACTCGCGCACTTGCGATACGGAGCCGGGTGCGGAAGTGATTTGGTCGGAATACATGGTCTGAATCGAGTCGATCACCACCACGGCGGGTTCGTGTTGTTTTAAGGCCGTCTGAATCGCTTCCATGCGGATTTCCGCCAGCAGGTTTACGCCCTCGCTTTGCAAGCCCAAGCGTTGTGCGCGCAAGGCGACTTGTTGGGCGGATTCCTCGCCGGATACATACAGCACTTTGCGGTTTTTCGCCATCATCGCCACGGTTTGCAGAAGCAGCGTCGATTTGCCGATGCCGGGGTCGCCGCCGAGCAGAATCACCGCGCCGCTCACCAAACCACCGCCCAACACACGGTCGAGTTCGCCCATACCGGTGGGTTCGCGCGGCACTTCGGTGGCGGTTACTCGGGAAAGCTCCTGCACTTGTGCGGTGTCCGCCGCCCACGATTGGAAGCGCACGTTTTTCGGTTCGGGTGCGGCAAGGCTTTCCTGCAAGGTATTCCATTCGCCGCAATGCGGGCATTTGCCTTGCCATTTCGGGGTGGTGCCGCCGCATTCGCTGCATTGGTAAACGGTTTTCGGTGCTTTTGCCATGAGGGTTCCTGTGTTTTAGGCGAGGGCGAAATGCCGCTTGGCCAAGTCTGAGGCCGTCTGAATGTAGCGGCTGTTTGCATACGGATCCAAGCTGTGCGCCAGCGGGATTTTCCGCAGCCATGTAAGCTGACGCTTGGCAAGCTGGCGGGTGGCGGCGATGCCTTTTTCGACAAAAGTATCGTAATCGTATGCGCCTGCCAGATAGTCCCATGCTTGCCGGTAGCCGACGCAACGCATGGAAGTCATGTCGGCGGTGAGTTCGGGATAGGCCGTCTGAAGCCGTTTTACTTCGTCGATAAAGCCTTGTTCCAGCATGGTGAGAAAGCGTTTGGCGATTTGCGCGTGCAGTTCGGCGCGGTCGGCGGGAAGCAGGGCGACGGTGCATAAATCCAGCAGCGGCGTATAGGTTTGCCGTTCGGCGAAGTGCCGGCTTAACGGTTTGCCGGTGAGCATGAACACTTCCAATGCACGCTCGATACGCTGGCTGTCGGCAGGTTCCAAGCGTGCGGCGGTTTGCGGGTCGACGGTTTGCAGACGTTGGTACAGATGCGGCAAACCATATTCGGTTTTTTCTGCCTGTAATGCGGCGCGGATTGCGGCATCGGCTTCTGGCAGGGCATTCAGTCCTTCGGTCAGGGCGTGGAAATACATCATGGTGCCGCCGACGATTAAAGGCAGCCTGCCGCGTGCGTGGATTTCGTTAGTCAGGCGCACGCAATCATTGACGAAATCTGCCGCGCTGTATGTTTCCAACGGAGAGATGATGTCTATCAGATGGTGCGGCACGGCGGCGCGTTCAGCGGTGGTGGGCTTGGCGGTGCCGATATCCATATCGCGGTAAACGAGGGCGGAATCGAGGCTGATGATTTCGACTGGTAGGGTTTCGGCGATTTTCAGAGCCAAACCGGTTTTGCCGCTGGCGGTGGGGCCGAGCAAGGCAAAGGCTTTGGGGGTGTTCATGGGTTTTCAGACGGCCTCTAAGGGAAAGGATGGAATTATAGCAAAAGGCCGTCTGAAAAAGGTTTCAGACGGCCTTTGAAGCTGCCATAATGTTAAGGTTTTGAATGTAAACGAAACCGTATCGATAAAAGCCGTCAGGCCGTCTGAAAGGAAAATAGATGAAACCCGCGAAATTTTTGAAACTGGCCGCTTCGGTGTTGCGCCGTTTGGATGTGCTGTTGCCGCCGGAGGCGGCGGAGCCGGACTGGAAAGCGTTGGCTTACCGTTGGCAGAGCATCGGCCGCCGCGGTGTGTTGGAAAGCCTGCCGCAGCCGCACACTTTCCCGTTGAACAGGCTGGCGGCGGTGGATGCGCAGACGGCGCGGCTGGTGCGGAATACCGAGCAGTTTTTGGAAGGCCGCCCGGCCAATAACGTGTTGATGACCGGTGCGCGTGGTACGGGAAAATCTTCGTTGGTAAAGGCTTTGCTGCACGAATATGCGGATCGCGGCTTGCGCCTGATCGAGGTGGACAAAACCGATCTGACCAGTTTGCCGGCATTGCTGACGCTGCTGGAAAAGCGCAAAGAGAAATACATCGTTTTTTGCGACGATTTGTCGTTTGAGAGTGGCGACGATACTTACAAAGCCTTGAAAACCGCACTCGACGGCGGGCTTTCGCAACGGTGCGGCAACGTGCTGGTGTACGCCACGTCCAACCGCCGGCATCTGATGCCCGAATATATGGATGAAAATTTGGCGGTTACGGGCGGGCGCGGCGAAGTGCATCCGCAAGAGGCGGTGGAAGAAAAAGTGTCGTTGTCCGACCGTTTCGGCCTGTGGTTGAGCTTTTATCCGTTCGACCAAAACGATTATCTGCAAGCGGTGGCGAACTGGTTGGACGACTACGGCCTGCCGTTTGACGATACCGCCCGCCAAGCCGCATTGAGTTGGTCGCTGTCGCGCGGCAGCCGTTCGGGGCGCGTGGCGTGGCAGTTTGCCTGCGATTGGGCGGGCAGATTGCCGGAGCAGAGGATTGTGGATTGAATGTACCACCAATGATAAAAAGGCCGTCTGAAACCATATTTTCAGACGGCCTTTTTATCATTGGGGCAGGTGTAATTCAGTTTTCTTGCTGTTTCGGCCGAAAAGCGGGTTTGAGCCTCACGTACAGTACCCGGGTAACAATCGCCACGGTGTCGCCGTGTTTGTCGAAGATGCGCACTTTCATTTCGGGCAGGTATTTGTCGCCGTTTCGAGTGTGTTCGTAAATGTCTTGCAGCATTTCGTCGGTAAGCGTGCATTCGATATAAACCGCACTGCGCCCGGGTTTGATGAAATCGATGTGCGCGGATTTATCCCACACAAAATAACGCTTGCCCATCAAGCCGTTGAGCATCACCGAATAAGTAACGTCGGTCATGGCAAACAGGCTGCCGCCGAATTGCGTGCCGTGGGCGTTGCGTGTGCCCGGCCAGTTTTTCAGCGTGGCTTTCATGTGGCGGAAGTCGGACGAAAGCTCGGTAATGCGGATACCGCTGAAGAGGAGCGGCGGCCACAGGTTCAGTAAAAAACGGGCTTGGGCGGCATGGCGGAAACAGGAACGGAGTCGGAGCATGGTTTTGTGTAAGGCGGTTTTCAGACGGCCTGAGGCCGTCTGAAACGGTTGGGCCGTTATTCTTTGGTTTCGGTGCTGAAAAACAGTTTTTTCTGACGGAGCGGGTTGCCGTCGGCATCGGTTAGGACGGCTTCGGCGGCAGAAAACTTAATTACGGCCAAGCTGATGCTGCCGTTTTCGGTTAACGCGCTGTTGACAATCATGCCGGCTTCCTCGCCTTCGCTGTGTACGGCAACGCCGGCGGCTTCGGGCGAAGTGCCGATTAAGACGGCCAAGCCACGTTTTACTTGGCCGCGGTATTGGGCGCGGGCGATGATTTCCTGCCCGGGATAGCAGCCTTTTTTGAAATGCACGCCGCCGATGGTGTGCTGGTTGAGCATTTGGGCGACGGCGGTTTCGGTGGTGGCGGCGGAAATCCACGGGTAGCCGCTTTCGATTTCATGCACATTCCAATTATTTTCGGCGGCGGCATCGTATTCGGGCAGGAGGTCTGCCAAACCGATATTCAGACGGCCTTGATGGGGCAGGGCGATACTCCAAATGCCGTTGCGGTTTTCGGCGGCAAAAGCCAGCGCGGGGGATGCGGCGGCTTGCGGTACGGCGGTTTCGCCCAGTTCGCAGGCTGCGGCAAAGTCAGGCAATGGTTCGAACACGACTTTGGCCCGTAAAACATACATGTGCAGGCGTTTGATAACGGGTTCGACCAAATCGGCGGCCATCGCCAGCAGCAAATCGCCGCCGCGGTTTAGCACGAGCATATTGGCGATTACGCGGCCTTTGGGGGTGTTGTAGGTGGCGTAGCAGGCTTGGTTTTCCTGCAAGTTGTTGATGTCGTTGGAAAGTTGTCCGTGTAGGAAAGCGGCGCGGTCGTCGCCGCTCACGCGCACGATGCCGAAAAAGGGCAGACGGGTTTGCATGGGAATCCTTTTTTGTGTGTCGGGGGGTACGGTTTATATTTTAACGCTTGGGCTGCATGGCTTAAAGGGATTTCTGGAGGCCGTCTGAAAACGGTGTCGGTGCATAAAATGCCCGTTGATATAGCGGGCTTTCTGCTAAAATCCGACTTTGTTATTTTGAAGCAAACGGATACCGCAAAGGCCGTTGTGTTGCGCAGTTTGCTTTTTCAGACGGCCTGTTCAGGTGCATTATGTTTTCCATCCTTACCATCACGGCTCCCGTATTTATCATTATGGGCATGGGCTATTTCGCCATGCGCTTCAATTTTTTCACCTCTGCGCAGATTAACGGCATGGGTAAATTCATCATCCATATCGGTATGCCGATGCTGGTGTTCTCGGCGATTGCCACACGTCCGATTGCCGAAGTGCTGAACCCCGCTTATATGTATGGCTATGCGCTCGCTTCGTTGTTGGCTTTTACGGCAGGTTGGCTACTGAGTTTGAAGCGTGGGCAGAATAAAGTGCTGGCAGTGTTTAACGGCTTGGGCACCGGTATGTCGAATACCGGCTTTATCGGCTATCCGCTGCTGCTGATGGCGATAGGCCCGCCCGCCGGGGTATTCTTTGCCATGAATGCGCTGATTGAAAACGTGCTGGTGGTGCCGCTGATGTTCATTTTGGTTGATTTTGCCCAAAGCGAGCATACCCGCCTCGGTAAAACATTGTGGCAGATATTCAAAAATTTGATGAGGAATCCGATTTTTATCGGCTTGCTGGTTGCTTTGGTGTTTGCCGTCGGCGGCATTCCCGTACCTGCGGTGCTGGAGAAAGTCAGCTCCATGTTGGCTTCTGCGGCCTCTCCGCTGGCCTTGTTTGTGATCGGTGCGGGGTTGTACGGGTTGGAAATTCGCGGCAGTTTGAAAGATATTGCGGTGGTAACGGCGGGCAAGCTGTTGATGTTTCCGCTGCTGGTGGTGCTTTGCTTGTGGCTTTTCGGGGCGGATAGGGACACGGTTTTCACGGGGGCGTTATTGGCCAGCGCACCGATGGCAAGTATGTACGCCTTGTTTGGGCATAAATACGGTTTTGAACGGCAAACTGCGGCGGCGGCATTGTTTACAACTATTGTGTCGTTCTTTTCGGTATCGTTGGTTTTGCTGCTGTGGCGTTAGCTCGGGCGGTAATATCGAGAGCCGAGGAGTTTTTTGTCGTGCGTTGTCCGCCGGCTCTTCGGTTGGGTGCCGGATGATATGCTTGCATTTTTTCTGCCGCCGAATTTTGAGTCGGATTGATATCTCAAAACAAAAGCAACAGGCCGTCTGAAAACGATATTTCAGACGGCCTGTTGCTTTTCGAGGAGTGTTCCTGAAAACGGCGGGTTTATTGTTTAATCAATTCCAATTCTACCGGAATGGATTTTTCCACGGTTTCTCCGGCAATGATTTTCTTCGCCGTATCTACACCCAGTTCGCCGATTTTGGCCGGTTTTTGAGCGACAGTAGCTGCCATTTTGCCGGCTTTCACTGCGGCTTGTGCGTCATCGGTGGCATCAAAACCTACGACGACAACGTCTTTTTTATTGGCGGCTTCCAAGGCTTTAACCGCGCCGAGGGCCATTTCGTCGTTATGGGCAAATACGGCTTTGATGTTCGGGTGGTTTTGCAGAATGTTTTCCATCACATTCAAGCCTTTTGTGCGGTCGAAGTCGGCAGGCTGTTTGGCAACGATTTTGATATTTTGCTGGGCATCCATCACTTGATGGAATCCTTCACCCCGTTCGCGGGCGGCCGAAGAGCCGGGAATGCCTTCCAATTCGACCATTTCACCGCCGGAGGGAAGTTTTCCGACGATAAATTCGGCCGCCATTTTGCCGCCGGCAACATTGTCGGAGGCCACATGGGAAGTTACTTCGGCTCCTTTTACGGAACGGTCGATAGAAATTACCGGTATACCGGCTTTAGCGGCACGGTTTACCGATGCGGCGGCAGCTTCGGAGTCTGTCGGGTTGATCAGCAATACTTTGATGTTTTGTTGCAGTAAGTCGTCCACGCCGGCGGCTTGTTTGCCCGAATCGTCGTTGGCATCCACCACAACCAGTCTCAAACCGAGTTTGTCTGCCTGAGCTTGGGCACCTTCTTTAAGGTTGACGAAGAACGGATTGTTTTGAGTGGAAATAGCCAAACCGACGGTGTCTCCGGTGGCGGCCGATGCGGTTCCCGAGGCTGCGTTTTCTGCCTTTTGCTGGCCGCAGGCTGTTAGAAGTATGCCGGTAATCAGCAATACGGAAGCTTTGCGTAGAAATTTCATAGTATTCTCCATTCAGGGTTTGATAAGACAGATCAAGAGCTTTTACGGTCCAGCAGTACGGCAAATAAAATTACCGCACCTTTAACAATCAATTGGTAGTTGGCCGATACGTTCAAGAGGTTTAAACCGTTGCTCAACACGCCGAGCAATATCACGCCAACCAATGTGCCGAAAAGCCAGCCGCGGCCGCCGGACAGACTGGTGCCGCCCAAAACGACGGCGGCAATCGCATCCAGCTCATACATAACGCCGGCATTGGGGCTGGCCGAAGACAAACGGCTGGTAACCACAAGCGCCGCCAAGCCCGAAAGCATGCCGGATAGCGTGTAAACCCACATTTTGAGGCTTTTTACTTTTAAGCCTGAGATCAGCGCTACATCTTCACTGCCGCCCAGTGCGTAAACATGGCGGCCGAAGCGGTTTTTTTTCAGAATAAACCATAAAACGAAATAAGCCAGCAGCATCAACACCACCGGAGTGGGAACGGTATCAAACAGATAGCCGGCACCGATTTCATTGAAGAAACCGTCCACATTGATGCTGATGGGTTTGGATTGGGAATATTCCTGCGCAATGCCGCGAAACAGAATCATGGTGGCCAGAGTGGCGATGAAAGGTGCGATACGGCCTATTGAAATCAGCAAGCCGTTTACTGCACCGCAGGCGGCTCCGAGCAAAAGGCCGACGCATGAAGCCAACATGGGGTCTATGCCGGTGTGAATCAGACTGGCGGTAATGATGCCGACCAATGCCAAAATCGCGCCGACGGACAAATCGATACCGCCGATCAGAATCACAAAAGTCATACCGAAAGCCAGCAGGCCGCTGTAAGTGATTTGGCGGAGTACACTGAATAAGTTGCCCGTAGTTAGGAAGTTGGGCGTTGAAAAACTTAAAACGACCGACAAAACAACCAAACCCAGCAAGGGGCCCATTTTTTTGAAGATCGAACCGATTGATAACTGTTTCATGCTGCGTTTCCTCCGGCTGCAAGAGCCATAATTTTTTCTTGGTCGGCCTGTTTGGTGTTTAGAATGCCGGTAAGATGCCCTTCGCACATAACGGCTACGCGGTCAGATACGCCAAGCACTTCGGGCAATTCCGATGAAATCATGATGATGGCGACTCCTTTTTTGCTCAGTTCGTTGATCACGCGATAGATTTCCGCTTTCCCGCCGACATCGACACCGCGTGTAGGCTCGTCCAAAATCAAAATTTCCGGCATTTCCATCAACCATTTGGCCAAGACAACTTTTTGTTGGTTGCCGCCTGATAAACGGCGCACCGCTTCTTCCGGATTGGCAACTTTGATTTTCAGTTTCTCAATCGCTTGTTTTATATAATTTTCTTCTTGCTTCCGGTCTATCAATCCGCGTCGCACCGGCAGGTGGGCCAAAGTGCTGTTTTCGAGTACGCTCATATCGAGAATCAAACCTTTGGCTTTGCGGTCTTCGGTAACGTAAGCGATTTTGTGATGAATCGCATGGCGCGGGGTTTTAATGTTCACTTTCTCGCCGTTAATCCGAATTTCTCCTTGGGTGCAATGCGAAAGGCCGAATAAAAGATTGGCAATTTCAGTACGGCCCGAACCGATTAGACCGGCGAGAGCGAGAACTTCTCCTGCACGCACATCAAAACTGACATCATGTACTTTAAGGCCGTCTGAAAGATTGCTGACTTGCAATTTCACTTCGCCGATGTTGCTGTCCCGCTCAGGGAAACGTTCGTTTAACTCCCGTCCCACCATCATGCTGACGATTTCGTTGAAATTCGTATCGGCAACGGCTTTCGTGCCGGCCGATATACCGTCACGGAGCACGGTAATGCGGTGGCATATTTGGAAAATTTCTTCCAAACGGTGCGATACATACACCAATCCCACACCTTTTTCAGCCAGTTGGTTTACCAATGCAAACAGCCGTTGGATTTCCGGTTCTGTTAAGGCGGCGGTAGGTTCGTCCATGATAATCACTTTTGCATCCGCGGATAGGGCGCGGGCTATTTCTACCAGCTGTTGTTGGCCTACCGAAAGGTTTTTGATTAATGTATCGGGAGAAAAATTGGCTTGCAGGGCGGATAAGTGGGTGGCGACAATTTGGTTCATCTGCTGCTTTTGCAAGATGCCGTGTTTAACGATTTCGCGACCCAGAAAGAAGTTTTCCGCCACCGTCATTTCGGGGAGCAGATTGAGTTCTTGGTGGATGATGGCAATGCCCAGTTTTTGCGCATCAACCGGCGTTTTGATAGCTTGGGGTTGGCCGTCAATCAGCACTTGACCTTGCTCGGCTTGATAGATGCCGGTAAGAATTTTCATTAAGGTGGATTTGCCTGCGCCGTTTTCGCCCATCAGAGCGTGCACTTCACCGGCATGCAAATCGAAATCTATGCCGCGCAATACCTGCACGGGGCCGAAGGATTTGTTGATTTGCCGCATTTCCACCAATAAACGGGGCTGGGTAGTCAAAACGGTACTCCGGAATGAAGGATTATATTGGTATAAGAGGTTGTGTCGCCCGTACGTACGATGGCTCGGGCATGTTGCGACAATTGTTTGAGTTCGTCGTGTGAAACGACATCGATTGACAGGTTTTGCGCTTCCGCATAATTTCGAGCGAATTGCCACAAATTCGGGCTGTGGGTCTCAGTTGGAGCGGCTAACGTGATTTTTTCCAAATAAACTTCTTCCAACACCGCTTCCAATACCTGTTGCAGCGTCGGTATTCCGAGTGTTACCGCCAAATCGATGCAGGGGACGTGTGGAGGCACGGGCAAGCCGGCATCACCGAGAACCAGCATATCTCCATGCCCGAGCGTGGCAATCAGTTTGGACAATTCTGCGTGAAGTACACCGGTTTTTTTCATGGTTTTTCCTTTGCATAAACTCAAAGGTGCGTTGTTATGATCCACATGAATTGTTTGATAACAACACATTCACAACATTAAGGCCGCAACTTCGGTTTATTTCTAACTAAGTTAAGGGTAAGTGTAATAGCCAATTTATGCTATTTGCAATTTAATATTTCATTAAAATTCAATTGGCTGAATTGAATCGGGTATTTAGCTGCCGATATGGTTGATGTATGCATGAAAAAAGGTGTTTAGCGGTTTTTTAAATTATTGATGCACTGTTTGTCGCGTGTTTCAAATGCTTGCGCGCCTCCGAGCAAGTCGAGCTGTTCTTGTGCGCTGATTTTACTGAGTGATTGGATTTGCTTTTCGGAAAGTTTTTCCAACGGTTCGTTCCACATACAAACGCAATAATCGGTGATGATTTGTTCCGATTTGTTTTCCAAGCCGTTGACTTTTAAATCGGCCTGCCATTTTTCGGAAAACGGTACGTTTTTAATGCAGGACTCGATAATCGCTTGCTTGGCTTTCGGTTTGGAAAGGGCGCATTGCGACAGAAAGTAAAAACCGGCCAGCAAAGCCATCACCACCCAAAACCAGATACGGACGGTGCGGATTTTGGCTTTGGCTTTGCGGCGCTGTTCTTCGGGGGATAATTCCGGCTTATCCGTTGCTTGCATGCAGACTCTCCATGCGGATCATCACGATCGGTTCGTAAACGCAATCCAAGGCTTCTATGGCTACGATGGCTTTTTTGATGTTTTTCTCAACCGTGCTGTGCGTGAGGATGACAATTTCGGCGATTGTTTGTTTGATTACACCTTTTTGAATTAGCGCCTCAATCGAAACATTTTCTTTCGCCAGAAGGTTGGCTATTTGGCCGAGCACGCCCGGTTCGTCTTTGGCTTGTACGCGTAGATAATAGCTGCTGGTGATTTCGTCCATAGACAGCATGTTTTGCGCTTTGACTTGGCTGGGTTGGAAAGCCAAATGCGGCACACGGTTGCCTGTGTCGGCGGTAATCAGGCGGCTGATGTCGACAATATCCGCCACTACCGCGCTGGCTGTCGGCAATGCGCCCGCACCTGCCCCGTAATATAAGGTTTCTCCAACCATATCGGCATCAACACGCACGGCATTCATTACGCCGTTTACATTGGCCAGCAGGCGGCATTCGGGAATCAGGGTGGGGTGCACGCGCAATTCGATGCCTTTGTCGGTTTTGCGGGTAATGCCCAACAGTTTTACGCGGTAGCCGAGTTCTTCGGCGTATTTGATATCGCGGCTGTCGAGTTTGCTGATGCCTTCGAGATAACAGGCTTTGAAATTCACGGGTGTGCCGAAAGCCAATGCACTCATGATGGTAATTTTATGGCCGGCATCATGGCCTTCTATATCGAAAGTGGGGTCGGCTTCGGCATAGCCCAGCTCTTGAGCCTGTTTCAGCACATCGGCAAATGCACTGCCTTTCTCGCGCATTTCGGTTAGGATGAAGTTGCTGGTGCCGTTGATGATGCCGGCGATGGATTTGATATTGTTTGCAGTTAAGCCTTCGCGCAGGGCTTTGATGATGGGGATGCCGCCGGCAACCGCCGCTTCAAATTGCACCATAACGTTTTTCTGCTCGGCCAGCGAGAAAATTTCATTGCCGTATTCCGCCAGCAGTTTTTTATTGGCGGTAACAATATGCTTGCCGTTGTTGATGGCTTCGAGCACCAGTTCGCGGGCGATTTCGGTGCCGCCGAACAGCTCCACGACAATATCGACTTCGGGATGTTTGACCACGCTGAAAGGGTCGTTGGTAACCAATGTGTGTGTGTCGCAAACCGCGCGGGCTTTTTCAGCGTCGCGGGTGGATACGATGAATACATTGACATCACGCCCCAAGCGGCGGCTGATTTCCACTGCGTTTTTACGTAAAACGCCGACAGCGCCGCTGCCGACTGTTCCCAAACCTAAAATCCCGATATTGACTGGCTTCATCGTATCTCCTTGAGCCGTTGTATGTTAGTATGAAGACGTGAAATTGTTTTATAAAAAAGGATTTAATCCTAACCGAAAATGCCCGTTTCTGCATCTGAATTTTTATGGAATCCTGATTATGCTGATTGAAGAAAAAGCCGTTCCCGGACAGCCCGATATTACCGGTTGTGTACCCGGAACCATAGAAATCAACGGCGAGCCTTACAACGAAGCCGTTATTTTACAAGGCAGGCGCATCGGCAAACCGTTAAAGGAAACGGCGGCGGAGCTTAGTGCGGAAGATTTTTTTCAGACGGCCTCATCAGATGAAATGTTGCCCGAGGTGATATTGGTGGGAACAGGAGAGAAACAGGTATTTCTGCATCCCAAAATAGCGGCTGCTTTAGCAGCAAAAGGCATCGGTTTGGAAAGCATGACGACAGCGTCTGCATGCAGCACGTTTAAGATTTTACAGAGTGAGGGCCGCCGAGTCTGGGCATGGTTATGGCCTTGACCGGCGGATGGTGGGGCGGGAGGCCGTCTGAAATAAAACGGATTCCGGCGTATAAACCGAACCGATGCAAAACATGAGATTGAAAGCCGCTCTGTCGGATATGAATCGATGTGAAAGCTGTTGCCAAGATCGTGAACCTTGCAACAGCTTTCAATAATTAAACTTTCAATAATTATATGTTCATTTCCAATCGGGTTTGGGGTGGTAGAAGCAATTGGTAAGCCGGCAAGTCTAAAGCCACAGCCATTTTTTCGATATTGGAAAGCGCGATATTCCAGCGTTTGCGTTCGACGGCGGAAACATAAGTACGATCCAAACCGCACCGGCGGGCGAGTTCTTCTTGCGACCAACCTTTGTTGACACGGAAGAGACGCATGTTATAAGCCAGCACGGCGCGTAAATCGTTTTCGTCCGGCAACTCGGCGGGAGCCGTGAGTTTGTTGCCCATCATGTATTTCCTTGTGAATTTGCTTTAACGGATTTTACTTCACATTCGGTTGAAGTTCAAAGGCCGTCTGAAAACAGGTTTTGTTTCAGACGGCCTTTCATACAAGTACCTATGCGAAACATTTTGTTTTAAATCAGTTCAATTTCAGTTTTGCAAAAGGAAGCATTAGTTATATTTCTATAAATTTTGATAAAATGCCGAGCTCAAAGTCGATTAACCTGCATCGGCTGACAGGCCGTCTGAAAATTTAGGAGTTTACATGTCTGACAAACTGATTTTGGTATTAAACTGCGGCAGCTCTTCGTTGAAAGGTGCCGTGCTGGATAACGACAGCGGCGAAGTGTTGCTGAGCTGCCTTGCTGAAAAATTGAACCTTCCCGATGCTTTTATCACATTTAAATTCAACGGTGAAAAACACACTACCTCTTTGGCTACCCATCCCAACCACACCGGCGCGGTAGAAGCCTTGATGGAAGAATTGCGCGCGCACAGTCTTGACGGCCGTATCGGTGCCATCGGCCACCGCGTTGTGAGCGGCGGCGAATTGTATAGCGAATCCATCCTGATTACCGACGAAGTGGTGGAAGGTATCGAAAAATGTATTCCTCTGGCTCCGTTGCACAATCCTGCGCACTTGCTCGGTATTCGCGCCGCACAAAGCATTTTCAAAGGCTTGCCGAATGTGGCCGTATTCGATACCGCGTTCCACCAAACCATGCCGGAACATGCCTACACTTATGCTATACCGCGCGAGCTTTACCGCAAATACGGTTTGCGCCGTTATGGTGCACATGGCACCAGCTACCGTTTTGTTGCCGATGAAACCGCCCGCTTCCTCGGTAAAGAGAAAAACAAACTGCGTATGGTTATTGCCCACTTGGGTAACGGCGCATCTATTGCCGCAGTTGCCGACGGCAAATGCCAAGACACCAGCATGGGTTTGACTCCGCTGGAAGGCTTGGTAATGGGTACACGCAGCGGCGACATCGACCCGAGCGTATTCTCTTTCTTGGCTCAAAATGCCAATATGAACATTACCCAAATTACTGATATGTTGAACAAAAAATCAGGTTTGTTGGGGGTGTCCGAGCTTTCTAACGACTGCCGTACTATTGAAGAAGAAGCGGGTAAAGGCCATGAAGGTGCGAAACTGGCGCTGGAAGTGTTCTCTTACCGTTTGGCCAAATATATCGGCAGCATGAGCGTGGCGGCCGGCGGTTTGGATGCTTTGGTGTTCACCGGCGGTATCGGTGAAAATTCCAACTTAATCCGCAGCAAAGTATTGGGCTATTTGGGCTTCTTAGGTTTGACCGAAGATGCTGACGCCAACCAAAAAGCACGTTTCGGCAACGCAGGTGTGATTACTACTGCCGACAGTAAAGCTGTGGCCGTGGTTATCCCGACTAATGAAGAGTTGATGATTGCACACGATACTGCACGCTTGAGCGGTTTGTAATTTAAACTGAAAAAAAGGCCGTCTGAAACAATTCAGACGGCCTTTTTTGGTATTTTACAGATAATGACGTTTGTTGTTGGACGGTGTGAAAGCAGAACGGCAAATACTGTGGAATCGTTTGTTGTTTGCTGCCGCCATAATGGAGGCTGTTTCGGGTTGTGCATCGATGCCATGTTTTGTTTCCGATAAGCCGTATGAGTGGATTGCTTTGACCGTTACTGTATTTGCAACCGGCCGTTGGTCTATGTGCCGGCCTGTGTTGATTGCAGAGGCTCTACCGGGATTGTTGAAGGCTTTGGATGAGATAGTTTTACTGCTATTTTGAAATACTACTTCCGTATTTATACGAAGGCCGTCTGAAAACTGATTTTCAGACGGCCTTTTTTCTTTTCTTTCCATGATTTTATGCCTTAAATCCGTTTAAAACGTCCGCACATCCGATTTTGCCATCAGCATGAAATTCATTTGCTATTATTGATATTAAATAAGGCAATATCACATAAGTAAGGGATAGCTTCTGTTTTGAAGGCAAAAATGAAGTGAAAAGGAACGTGTATGTTGTTTGAACTGAACCTGCCGCCATGTCCGGAGGCGAATGCCCGTGCTTCCCATTCGGTGTGGGCGGCGGCTGTGGAAAGACATAAAGGTGCATTCGGCAAATTAAAACTGAGCCAACGGATATTTTTAATACTGGCTTCGGTTTTGTTTGCCTGCATAGTGTATTGGATCAGCGCCATTCTGTATAAACATCAAGTGGGTTTTCTCGTACCTTATATCGGCTTCAGCTATGCCGCACTTTTATTGATTTGCAACGGCTATTGGGTGTTTCACAACATGAAGCGTCAAATATTGATGCAGCGCCATTACCGAAATAGCTGTTTGGCTCCGGCAAGTGTTTTTTTCGCCAATAACCGGGGCTTTCACCAGATGTACCAGAACGACGGTTATGAAGTCCGTTGTACTTGGAAATCCGTGTTGGAGATACGCCATCATCCGCGCACGGGAGACATTATATTGGATATGGGCACCAGTTTTATCGTGCTGCCGCCCGAAGTATTTGCAGATGAGAATGAACAGCAGAAGTTTTTGAAAGCAATACGCAAATGGCAGTACATCGCACATAGAGAAAGCCGTCTGAAATAGGATATTCACATGAAAACATTCAAAACTCACTTAACCATGGCTGTTTTAACGCTGGGATTGGCGTTTGGTGCAGCCGCAAACACGCCTGAAGAAATCGAACAATGGCAGAAAGCCGCAAAATCAGGTGATAAAACCGCTCAGTATGAGTTGGGCTTGGCTTATGAAACGGGTGCGGGCGTGGAAAAAAATGAAGAAATCGCCGCCCAATTTTACCGCCGTGCGGCACGCAAAGGCCATGCCGATGCCCAAACCAGTTTGGGGATAATGTATAGCGAAGGTCGAGGCGTAAAAGAAAATGCGTCCCGGGCCGTAAGGCTTTATCAGCAAGCTGCCGACCAAGGCAACCGCCACGCCCAAAACAATTTGGGGATGATGTATTTTTATGGCTACGGCGTGAAGCAGGATTATCAAAAAGCATTCGATTTGTTCAGGCAGTCTGCCGAGCAAGGGGAAGACACCGCCCAGAAAAACTTGGCTTATATGTATGCCGAAGGTTCGGGTATTCAGAAAAATCTGACTCAGGCGGCTCATTGGTATGAGCTGGCGGCGAAACAAGGTTTGTTGGAAGCGCAAGTGGAAATCGGCATCCTTTATGATGCAGGGCAAGGTGTGCCGAAAAATGAAGAAAAAGCGGCACTGTGGTATACGCAGGCTGCCGAACAAGGTAGTGCGATTGCCCAATATAATTTAGGCAATATGTATTTGTCCGGCAGAGGTGTAGTAAAAAATCTTGCCAAAGCCAAAGATTTGTTTCAACAGGCCTGTCGAAACGGTGATAAAGACGGCTGTAAATACGCTGAAATATTACAGTGATTGAATGAATTAAAAGTAAGGCTGGAGGCCGTCTGAAAAGTTTTTTCAGACGGCCTTTTAAATATCTATCCAAAAAGAATCTTTTACATTTGTTGTGTGAGGTAATTTGATTTATCTCAATAAATTGATTTCTACAATCCATAGAATACCATATCTAGTAGTTTTAAGATAATTTGAATACTAAATATGGTATCGCTATGTACCGATTGAGATTTGTAACGGAAGAAATCGTGTGGCAGGAAGTGCCGGGTGAGGTAACGCTGGCCTTTCTGTTTTCCGGTTGCCCGTTGCGCTGCAAGGGCTGCCATAGTGCCGATGCTTGGAAAGCAGGAACGGGTACCGTATTAACCGAAGATTATCTGAAAGGCCGTCTGAAACAGTATCAAGGGTTGATTACCTGCGTGCTGTTTTTGGGCGGAGAATGGCAGCCGGACGCATTGAAAACCATGTTGCAGATTGTGAATGAAGCGGGTTTGAAAACTTGCCTTTATACCGGTTTGGAGCAGGAAGAGCTTTCAGACGGCCTTCTGCCTTATCTCACTTATTTGAAAACCGGCCGCTGGATTGCCGAGCTTGGCGGGCTGAACAGCCCGATAACCAACCAGCGGTTTACCGATCTTCGTTCAGGTGCCGACCTGAACCACTTATTCATCAGAGGAGAAACACCATGATCAGGCTGAGTTCCGAACAGTTGGCAGGCAAGCTGAAATTTATGGACGATTATATCTCGGCGCATAATGCGGCCGACGGCTCCAAAATGGATGCGAATGCCAATGTAACCCACAAAAACATCGCGACGATGGAAAGCGAGTTGATGAAAGATTTTCTGGTGCAGGTTAACCGTGCGCAGATTTGCCGGAAAATCACAGAATTGTTCGGTCAGGAATGGGCGGACGAATATACCCGCCAGATTGAGGCACACGAGATTTATGTGCACGATGAAACCAGTTTGAAGCCTTATTGTGTGTCGGTAACACTGTATCCGTTTTTGCGCGACGGCCTGACCAAATTGGGCGGCGAATCGAAAGCGCCGCAACATCTGGCTTCGTTTTGCGGGTCGTTTATCAATCTGGTGTTTGCCATCAGTGCACAATTTGCCGGTGCCGTAGCCACCGTTGAATTTCTCACCTATTTTGATTATTTTGCCCGTCGCGATTTCGGCGACGATTATTTGGAAACGCATACCGAAGAAATCAACAATCACTTGCAGCATGTGGTGTACAGCATCAACCAACCTGCGGCCGCACGCGGTTATCAGAGTGTGTTTTGGAATATTTCCGTGTATGACCGCCATTATTTCGAGGCGATGTTCGGCGATTTTGTGTTCCCCGATTTCAGCAAGCCCGAATGGGAAAGTGTGGCCCGCCTGCAAAACTATTTTTTGAAATGGTTCAATCGTGAGCGCACCAAAGCCATTCTCACTTTTCCGGTTGTTACGGCCGCGATGCTTACCGAAAACGGCCGGTGCAAAGACGATGAATTTGCCGGACAAATGGCACAAGAGTTGGCGGAAGGCAATTCGTTTTTCGTTTACCTTTCCGACAACCCCGATTCGCTGGCTTCCTGCTGCCGCTTGCGCAACCGGATTGACGACCGGACATTTTCTTATACGCTCGGTGCGGGCGGTGTGGCCACCGGCTCGATTAATGTGATTACCCTCAACATGAACCGCTTGGAGCAAGACGGGCGCGATCTTACGGAAGAGGTCGGCAAACTGCACCGCTACCAATATGCTTACCGCAAACTGATGGAAGAATATCAGACCGCCGGCATGTTGCCCGTGTATGATGCAGGCTTTATCACACTGGACAAACAGTTTCTCACCATCGGCATCAACGGTATGGCGGAAGCGGCGGAATCGCAAGGCATCAAGGTGGGATACAATCCAGAGTATGTTTCATTCGTACAAGGCCGTCTGAAAACCATATTCGAGGCCAATCAAGCTGCAGCCAAACAATACGGCGTGAAGTTCAATACCGAGTTTGTTCCCGCGGAAAACCTCGGTGTGAAAAACGCCATGTGGGATAAAATCGACGGCTACAAAGTGTCGCGCGATTGCTATAACTCTTATTTCTATGTGGTGGAAGACCAAAGTATCAACGCACTCGATAAATTTTTGCTGCACGGCAAAGAATTAATCAACTGGCTGGACGGCGGTTCGGCGCTGCATCTGAATTTGGATGAAGCATTAACTGCCGAGGGGTACCGTTCACTGTTGGATATTGCGGCCAAAACCGGTTGCAATTATTTCTGTGTGAACGTGCGCATTACCATCTGCAACGATTGCGGCCATATCGACAAACGCACTTTACATTCATGCAGTGCTTGCGGTTCGCATGATATCGATTACGGTACACGTATTATCGGCTACTTGAAACGGGTGTCCGCTTTCAGTAGCGGGCGGCGTAAAGAGCATGCTTTACGTTATTACCATCGGCAAGCTGCCTGATCATAATTAGATGATGAGTGATTTGATTGAGGCCGTCTGAAACCCGGTGGTTCGGGATGAGTCGGTAATGTTGGAAAGGCCGTCTGAAAAATTTTCAGACGGCCTTCTTTGTTTATGCCTCGACCGATGTTTTATTTGGCAGCCGCCAAAGCCTGTTCCAAATCAGCCAGCAAATCGTCGATATGTTCGATACCGATAGACAAGCGCACCATGTCTTCGCTCACGCCTGCTTGTGCCAATTCTTCGGCATTCAACTGGCGGTGGGTGGTGCTGGCCGGGTGGGTGGCCAATGATTTCGCATCGCCGATGTTAACCAAGCGGGTGAACAATTGCAGCGCGTCGATAAACTTGCCGCCGGCTTCGATGCCGCCTTTGATGCCGAAGCTAAGCAGGCCGGAGGCTTTGCCGGCGAAGTCGCGCTCAATCAGGGCTTTGTAGGGGCTGTCGGCCAAGCCGGGGTAGTTTACCCAGCTCACTTGCGGGTGTTTTTGCAGGAACTCGGCCACTTTCAGCGCGTTGTCGCTGTGGCGTTCCATACGCAGCGCCAGTGTTTCGAGGCCTTGCAGGATTAAGAAGACGTTCATCGGGCTGATGGCAGCACCGGTGTTGCGCAGCGGTACGACACGGGCGCGGGCGATGTAGGCGGCGGGGCCGAAGTGTTCGCTGTAATTCACGCCGTGATAAGACACATCGGGTGTGGTCAACACTTTGAAGCGGTCGCCTTTGGTCCAGTCGAATTTGCCGCCGTCGATAATCGCGCCACCGATGCTGGTGCCGTGGCCGCCGATGTATTTGGTGAGGGATTCCACCACAATGTCGGCACCCAGCTCAATCGGGCGGCACAAGGCGGGCGAGGCGACGGTGTTGTCCACCACTAAAGGCAGGCCTTGCGCGTGGGCGGCTTCGGCAAAGGCGCGCAGGTCAACCACGTTGATGGCGGGGTTGCCGATGCTTTCGCAGTAAACCAGCTTGGTGCGCGCGTCGGTGTTGGCAGCGATTTCTTCGGGCTTGGTCGGGTCGATAAAGCGCACTTCGATGCCTTGTTTGGGCAAGGTGTGGGCAAACAGATTGAAGGTACCGCCGTAAAGGGTTTTGGTGGCGATGATGTTGTCGCCCGCTTCGGCGATGGTTTGGATGGCGTAGGTAATCGCCGCCATGCCGCTGGCCACGCACAATGCGGCGATACCGCCTTCAATCGCCGCCAAACGCTCTTCTAAAACGGCAGTCGTGGGGTTCATGATGCGGGTGTAGATGTTGCCGGCCACGTTGAGGTTAAACAAATCGGCGCCGTGTTGGGTGTTGTCAAACGCGTAGCTGGTGGTTTGGTAAATCGGCACGGCGGCGGCTTTGGTGGTGGGTTCGGGCTTGTAGCCGACGTGAATGGCTTGGGTTTCGAGTTTCATATTTGCTCCGTTGTTTTGTGCGAGTGCTAAAACCGCCATTGTACATGATGAAGAATGATTAAGGCCGTCTGAAAAGGGTTGCGGTTATTTTATCGGTTGGGGTTGTTTAAGAATATTTGCCGTAATCTTATTGAATCGTTTGTATCGAGTGAGGCCGTTAAAGATAACTTTAAGCAATACCTGCGTAATTTATATTATTTTATATCTGATTATGCCGTCTGAAATTTAATATTTAAGACGGCATTTTTTACGGATATCGTTGTTATGCATTGGTGTTATCGGGATTGTAGATAATTAACAACAGCCTTGATTCAAAATATGTTTTACATTTATCGGCAGTTATCAGAGCTCCGAATTTTATGCGGTTTAATTTGTTAAGTGTTGTTAAAGACAATGGTATAATAAATAACCGGTCAGCAAATTTTTATTGATTTGCAATCTTTGAATAAATAGAAAAAGGCAATGAAATGGCTTGGGCTATTCCCGATATTCCCAACTTGTTTTCCAAACCCGTCCGCAGCAAGTGGAACAGAATATCCGTCTGGTTGGCAGGCTTGGGTTTGTTGTATTTATTGATAACACCTTCTGTGTGGTTGTTGTGGTCGGGAAGCAGCGATTCGGTTTTATTTTGGCTGCTTTTATTGTTGTCGCCATTATTGATATGGTTTGGTACATGGCTGACGTTTTTCATATGGACGATGAATCGGGAAATGAGTCTAAAGGCTTGGGAACAAGAAAAAATTAAAATCCGCCAACGCTGGATTGATTGGGCCCAAAAAACAATCGCTGTAGTCGGTTCAGATTTGCTTTTACCCGATGATATTGACGTAGAAGGAATTTTAACGGGTCGGGGCAAAGTTTTAATGGGAAGTGCATCAGTTTTCGAACGTAATGATGAATTGCCGGATTCTTTGTCTGAAATTTATACGGCATTTTGGGCGGAGTCGCTGCCATTATTCAAACAAGCTAAAAAATCCACTATATATATTGAAGAATCGAGTGAAACAGATTTCTTGGAATGGCAAAACAGGCTTAGATCGATAGCGGAGCAATCAGGGGTGCTCCAACAAGCTGAAATGGCTTTTGTTCAAGTTTCTTCCGGGTTGGGCTTAATTGCCGATTGGATGGAAAACGGTATTTCGGAAGGGGTACATGTTATTTTTTCCGCGGCACTGAATGATGATGCAGACTCGCCTGATATTACCGAAAATATGTCTTGGACGGCATTTGCTTCCCATGATTGGGCAAAAAAACATACTTTACCTGTGAAGATGCTCATGCAACGCCCGACCAGTTTCAATTTGTCTGATAAAGAAGGGGCATTGAGCGCTTTGTCTCAATTTGTCGATTACGGTCTAAAAGGTCGGACGGTTAAAACACTGTGGCCGGCCGGAATGGAGGAAGGGAAAGCCGGTAAGTTAAGCGGGTACATGGGGAAAGTAAAATTGGAGTTGTCACATGAAGATAATAATATCGCCATGCATTTACCTGAAAAATATATCGGCAATGTCCCTCCCAATATGCCTTTATTGGTATTGGCGTTGTCGTCTGAGAATATTAATTATCAAGATAAACAATTATTG
Organism: Neisseria sp. MVDL19-042950; assembly: GCF_030504625.1. Classification (GTDB taxonomy): domain Bacteria; phylum Pseudomonadota; class Gammaproteobacteria; order Burkholderiales; family Neisseriaceae; genus Neisseria. Next base: position 128,712 of record NZ_JAUKWH010000002.1, read on the forward strand.
GCATGGCAGGCTGGTGAAGATGAGGTTTGTTTAACTTATGTGTACATGGACAACCCTTCGCCGAGCCCAATTGCTTAAGATCTTATATTTTTATTTCAATATTTTAATTTGGAAATTATACCGAGAGGAGAATACCGTAATGAAAGGCATTGTTCGTTTGGGAGATCCGACTACACATGGCGGGCAAGTTATCCAAGCCTCATCGAAGATGATGGTTCATGGGCGGCCTGCAGCCCTTGTCGGTGATTTGATTAGTTGCCCGCATCCCGGACATGGTACCAATCCGATCATAGAAGGCAGCAGTACAATGTTTTTTGAAGGTAGGGCAGTGGCAATAGACGGTTGTGCATGTGCTTGCGGTTGTACGTTGATAAGCACCATGCCGTCGGTAGGAGGAAAATAGTACAGTAAATTTGTTATTCAAATGACATTTATTCGATAAATATGCCGTTTAATATAAATCAGTTGATTTTTTCGTTTTCTTTGTATAATTTAACAAAAACATTAAAATGGTTTTGATTTGTGAAAGAAAAGCCTTTCCCAAAAAGAAGAAGTACATCGGGGCATAAATTTTAAGAATCATCGTGATTCTTTTTTATTGCCTTACTTGACTTATTTATTTTGATACTTGTTGGAAAACTTACTATGAAACCAGTGGTTGCGGGTCTAATTCTTTTTGTAATCAGTCTTTTTTTTGCTGTTCTTATTTTCTTTTTAGGCAACAAAATAGGATTAACAGGTTTTGCACAGCAGATAATCGCTTGGGCATGCCTGACTTTAGTCGCATCATTGATATTTTTCCTTCCTTTAATCAGCCGTTCTTTATGGCTTGGCTGGTCCGGTCGCTATTCTGACACTAAACATCTGAATCCTGTTGATATTCAAGATGATAATGATGATTCTGAATCTACGCGTTTGCTTAATATTGCGCAGCGTTGGGAAAGATTAAAGCAGTTCTATGAATTGACCCGCCAGTATAAAGAACATCGTAAACCTTGGGTTATGGTGGTAGGGCAAGAGCAGTTGGTGGAAAAATATTTTCCCGGTATCAAAGACAGTTTATGGATCGAAAGCCATTCGGCTTTTTGGTTGGATGCGAAAGCGGTTGAACCGGCAGGAGGATGGCATGTTTTACGTGGAGCCGGAAAACAGCCTGCCGAAGGTGTGGTGTATTTACGCGAGTATGACAAAACAAATTCGGAAGAAAATTGCTCAACAGATTTACAGAATGTATTTAAAAAAATAGGTTGGTCGTTACCAGTTAATGTGGTCTATGTTAGAGACCGAGACAGCACGGGTAATTCAGCCGTGATTTCCCATGCATTGAATGCACAATATTCCGATCAGGCATCTATGAAAACCGAATTGGATGCTTTTGCCTTGAAATTAGCTATTGTGGGAACAGATGCTATTGAAAATAATATAAACAATACATTTGCTGCACGTTTGTCGAGAAAGTTGGAGGCGGATAATAAAAATATTTCAGCCTCATTGTTTGCGGATAAACGAGCACTAAATAAGTTGAATTCGATAAGCAGGATTTCATTTATTCAGGTAGGGCAATCGGAATCATTGCCTGATTTGGTTTTTAAATCATTTAATACCATTAATATTTTTAACAAAGGTCGAAAATTACAATATTCAAAACCTGAGAAAATATTTTTGGGATTAAGTGCTACAGCGTTGTTTGCTTTTAGTATGTTTGCTTATAGTGCCTATAGCAATAGCAAAGATATTAGCCAAGTTCATGGAAAAATAGAACATTTAGCCGCCGATGAGTTTTCATCTTCTAATTTATCTCCCTTAATAGATTTGCAAAATCAAATTAATTCGTTAGAGAAATCTACTGCCAATAATTGGCTTGCGAAAGCATTAGGATATGACTATAGAGAAGAATTATTAAATTTAGCTTATGCACAATATGGAGCAACAACAAAGCAAGTTGTTATTGCTCCGGTAGCTTCTGGTTTGACAAATAAATTGAAGGAAATGAATTCGTTGTCTTTTGCTGATACCGAGTCCGCACCGGAAGGGTATGAGGGCTTTTATGATACGTTGAAAGCATATTTAATGCTCACGGAAAAAATAGATAAAGTTGATGAAAAATTTTTATCTGAACGAATTTTCACTACTTTGGAGCAGCAAGGTATAGCAACAGATCAAATGCAAAGTATCGTTCCATTTTTTGTCGCTAATTTATCTCAGCATACAGATTGGGCAATGGAATCCAATGCTGATTTAATAAACAATAGTAGGCAAATTTTAAGTGTCTGGTTTGGAGAAGATCAGGCTGGTGAGCGTATTTACAATCGTATTATTCAGGAAGCAAAAGAACGGTATGTTGACTTGCCTTTAGCAAAATTGCTTGATCGCGATATTCAAGGAATATGGATTGCATCTAAGAGTTTGCCGGGAATTTATACTCGCCGTGCTTGGGAGGGATATATTAAACCCGCATTTGAGCAGGCAGCCAAGGGAAGCAGTAATAATGATTGGGTATTAGATGCAGATACGAAAGAAAAACCGATTAATGAAATAACGATTAATGCATTCAAAGAACGTTATTTTAATGATTATGCCGCAGCTTGGTATGATTTGCTGAATAGTATCGCTTGGAAGCCGCAAAAGAAAATATTAGATACAGTAAATCAATTGCATATTTATGCGGATCCTCAACGTTCTCCATTGGTAGCGTTATTTAGTGCTATTAAAACAAACGGCACGATAGATAGTAAACAACTTGCTGTTAATCCTGCTTTGGCCAGTAAAGCAAAGCGTGCTGCTGTAGGTAGATTATCAAGTCGGGGCCGTCAAGCATTGAATATTTTATTGGATAAACAATCCGAAAAAGTGGATGAAGTCAAGGAACAGGTAACTCAATATTTAGCCAGTCCTTTAGAACTGAAATTTGAAAATTTATTGCAATTGGTAGATGCCGATGTCAATCCTAAAAGCGATTTAAGTTTGCAACGCTATTTGGAGAAGGCGACTTCTACGAAGCAAAGATTAATTCAAATTGCGGGAGCTTCAGATACAGGAAGTGCAGCGCGAGCAATGGTGCAGAATGTTTTGGCCGGGGAAAGCAATGAATTTGCTGATGGCCTGCAATATGCACGAATTATTGAGGCGGGTATTGGGGATAGATTACTGCCTTTTGCCCGAAATGTATTTATTTCACCTTTCTATACGTCTTGGGGTGAAATTGCGGGTTTGGCTCAACATAATATTGATAGCATGTGGAATCAAAGTTTGGTTACGCCAATGAAGAAGGATTTAGGAGGACGCTATCCCTTCACCTCAGCCGAAACAGAAGTTTCCATTCCTATGATGGCTAAATATTTGGACCCTGATCAAGGGTTACTTAATCAGTTTATTCAAAATCAGTTAAGTGGAGTGTTAATCAAGCAAGGAAACCAATGGGTAACTGCGCCTAATCCGGAATTAAAAGTAAGCAAAGAATTTATAAGTAGAATTAATAAATTAGAGTCTGTTGCAAATGATTTCTTTGTACGGGGAGAGGGAAGTTATACATTTGAATTGAAGCCTGCATCTACAGTGGGCATTACTCAATTTAATTTGATGATAGATGGCCAGTCATTGGATTATTTTAATCAAGAAGCGCAATGGCAACCTTTGAAATGGCCGGGAAATACGAGTAATGCAGGGGTTCGATTAACGTGGGAGTCTGAAGAAGGAGGAGTTCGTCAAAGTAAAGAGTTTGATGGACGTTTGGGATTTATCCGTATGCTAGAAAAATCACGCATTACCCCTGTAGATAGCAGTACATATTTGGTTGAATCACCGGTAGGGCAAGAAAAAGCTTTACGTTTTTACATGCGCACCAACTCGGGAAAAGGCCCTTTGGGATTACTTGAATTACGTAGTATTCAAATTCCATCTAAGATTTTTGAAACATCGTAATCTCAGGGTGATGTGATGATGCTGCAAAAATGGCTAGAACGGTTATTTGGTAATAATGTTACCGATATTGCTGAGAGTCGTATTGATAATTGGCAAGAGTGGACTCAGCCCATCGACACGAATAATCCGGCAGGGAATGATATTACTTATGATGATGATTTTGAAACAATTAAAAGTGAATTGGCAAAATTGTCAGGAATAGATAATGCTCTGATTATTACATGTGCCGAGCGGTTGTTAAAGAATAGTGCTAAGGATTTAAGAGTTGCTGCATATTATGCGTATGCTAATTTGCGGGAGAATGGCCTAAAAGGGTTTTCAGGCGGCCTCGAACTGATTTGTAGCTTGCTCAAAGTGTTTGGACAGGAGGTTTGGCCAAGAAAACCGGTGCAGAAACGTAGTGCATTAGATTGGCTTGGGAGTGAGAAGGTATTAGATATTTTGTCTAATACTGAGTTAAACAATCAGCAAGAAATTGAGCATGCATTATCAGCTTTAATTCTGCTGCAAAATCTTTTAATGGAATGGGAAGAAGCGTTTCGTCCTAATCTATTGCCATTATTGCAAAAATTTGAACAAACTTTAGCTGATTCCGCATATGGGCAGCAAAAAGACACTATTACTACTTCTGAAGTTACTGAGCAGCCAATAGCAGTAAAAGCAGCCGCGCAATCAGATATACAAGTTACGGCTATTGGTTCTGTTAAGGCCTTGTTGGATCAAACACGTGTCATGGCAGCATATTTACGCCAGCAAGATAATGGATATTGGGCTGCGTATAAGATGATTCGTGCGGTACGTTGGGGAGGCTTGAATAGCATCCCTCCTGCTAACGATAGCAAAACACGTTTAAAACCTCCTCGCTCTGATTTGCAATCTTCTTTGAAGAGGCTGGTGTTGGAGAAACAATGGCTGGACTTATTAGAGCGTGTGGAAATTGCTTTTTTGGAAGGAGCAAACCACTATTGGCTGGATCTACAGTATTACGCTTGGCAGGGACAGAAGGCTTTAGGAGGTATGTACGCTACTCAGATAGATTCAGCATTGTATGAGTTGAAAAATTTCTTAGGGCGTTGTGAAGGATTAATAAATTTAAGCTTTGAAGATGGTAGCCCTTTTGTTTCTGATAATGTCAACGAATGGCTACAGAAACATGTATTGACTCCGGAATTAGATTTTAATAGTAATTTAGTCGGGATGAGGCCGTCTGAAAACATTTTTAAAGACATGCCTGAGGCCATTTCTTATGAAGAGGAAGCAGCAAAAATTGCAGTAGAAACCGGATTAGAAGCCGCCATGTTGTGGTTAGACGGTCAGCCTCAATTACAAACAGGAAAAGCTTATTATAATAAGTTACTTATGATGGCTAAGCTTGCAGATTCTCAGCAAAAAAGCGATTGGGCTTTGCACTTGTTGGAACAAGTGGCGGCAGGTTTGCAACATTCTACCGTTGATCTATGGGATAAAGAATTTGCCTTTGAAATTTATAGCATGTTTTATAAGCTGCTGACGGCTAAAACCAAACGAAAAGATATCCAGCAAGATTTATATAAAATACAAGAACAGATCAATCAGTTACAAACACGGTTGATGCATATTGATGCTGTTAGGGCATTAAGTATATTTCATTAAATATTAAATACTGAGAATAAAATGTCAGCAGACCCTACATTACGTTATTTCGAAGAGGAGATGCGTTATCTCAAAGAGGCAGGATTAGAATTTGCACGGGTTTACCCTGATAGGGCCGCTTTATTAAATTTAGATAGAGTGGGAACAAGAGATCCTTATGTAGAGCGTTTATTTGAAGGCTTTGCATTTTTGACCGGTCGCATTCAACAAAAATTAGAAGATGATTTGCCTGAACTCACAGAGAGTTTAGTTAATATGTTGTGGCCGCATTATCTAAGAATGATTCCTTCTCTAACGATATTGGAAATTCAGCCCGATGGAAATGCTTTGCAAAGTAATCAAAGAATTGAGAAAGGGCTGTTGGTTCAATCAGAAAAAGTTAGTTTGAATGATCGTCAATCCCGTTGCATTTATCGTACAACAAGCGACGTGGAAATTATGCCTCTCAAATTAACGGGAACCATGTTGGATTATGATTCAGTGGGGCGTAGCATTATTCGTTTGAAATTTCACATTGAGAAACAAGCTCAAAGAGCCAGTTTGGATTTATCTAATTTGCGTTTGTTTATTTCCGCGGATGAGCCCGTTGCTTTTGCTTTAAGGCATTCGTTATTGCATGACTCGGTTGCTATTCAAGTTAATGCTGGAAATGGAATTGTTAATACAACGAAAATATGGTTGGAAGCCGTTGGGTTTTCTCATCATGACCGACTGTGGGACAAAGCAAACAACAGCTTTGACGGATATCAGCTTTTATTAGAGTATTTTTGTTTTAAACAAAAGTTCTTTTTTATTGATTTAAAGGGTTTGAATATTCAATACTTACCTGAAGATATTGATGATTTTGAAGTAGATATTACATTAAACCGAAATTATCCTATAGATTTGAAATTTGGTTTTGATGCTCTAAAGCTTTATTGCACACCCGCTATAAATTTGTTTGATATGGAGGCGGAGCCGGTTCGAGTCGATCATAGAACCTATGAGTATCCTGTAAAGCCTTTGTTACATGACGGAATGCAGGTGGAAATTTATTCGGTAGAAGAAGTTGAAGCATTTAATCATGATAATGGCCAACGTTATCGTTATGTTCCTTTCTCTTCTTTTCAGCATCGTGGCGGTTTGATGAAGCATGAAGCTCCCGAACGTTATTTTCATACAAAAGTAAAAAAAGGAGTAACAGGCAGACATGAAACTTGGCTCATGTTGGGAGGAATATATTGGGATAAACAACAAGTATTGCCCTTGGAAACATTGTCATTAAAGGTTGTAGGTACTAATGGTATGTTGCCGCGGAAAACATTACGTGAAACCCAGATATGTGATTACAACACAGGGGAGCCTAATGTTACAGTTGTCCGCAATCTTTCAACCCCCACTTTATCTTGTTATCCGCCAACAGAAGATCGGTTTCAGTGGCGTATTCTTTCTCATCTGGCTCCTAATTATTTATCCTTATTAAACAAGGACAGCTTAAAAGGCGCTCTGGCTATTTATGATTGGACCGAAGATGAACTGAATAAACGTAAATTAAACGGGATTATGGATGTATCCCATCAGCCGATACAAAGGGTTGAAAAAGGAGCAGTACATAGAGGAGTACATATCACCGTAACATTGGATTCTGATGCATATGCAGGAGAGGCCGAAATTTGTTTATTTGGTGAATTGTTGAATCATTTTTTTGGCATGTATGCAGATTTAAATTTATTCACGCGATTAAGTATTATTTCTTTACCGTCAGGTAAGAGATATACATGGAAAGATAGTAAATCTACAGTTGTTCCTTTTTAAAAAAAGTCTAATTAAGTGTTAGAGAAATGACAGATCAATTCGAAAGTATAAATATCTGCTGTATCAATATATGAGCAAACAAAAGAACGATTACCGAGTAGTTTTAGAGACGGCAAACTTAGGATTAGAGGATAATAAACCTGTTAAAAGCCCATCTCCATGGGCTGTACCTAGAAACAATTCCAATATCCAGTATAGAGCAGATGATAATGATATTTTCAGTACCGATTTTGGAAAATATATTAGTAATCATGCAGGATTAATAAATTATTTTCAGTTCTGCCGTATTTTAGAAGCTCTATTAAGCCATGATCCAGATAGTAGTTTACGTGATCTTGTACGGTTTAGAAGAGTTAAAGCACTATCGTTTCCAGCAGGGGAAATTGCTTCGGTTAAAAGAGAAGATATCTCAAAATTATCTTCAGTAAGAACAACATTTTTAGGCTTATATGGTGTCGATTCAGTATTGCCTGATTATTTTTTGAACGATATTGCAACAAACAAAGAAGGATCCGATAGTCTTGCTGCATTTTTAGATATTTTTAATCATCGGATCAGCGAGTTATTTTATCAGGCGTGGCGTAAATACCGATATCCTTTTCAATTTGTTTCCGGTGGAGGAGATAGGTTATCAATCTCATTGCTTCATCTTATTGGGCAGTTAGTTGAACGAAACGGAGCAGGAGCACAGGAAAAATTATTACATCCTTTGCTGGATAGTAAAATATTAGGATTGCTTAGTATTTTTCATCAACGAACCCGTACGGCAGAAGGAGTTAAAAGTATTGTGCAATATTTAAGCCCGAATGCTGAAGTTAAGGTTTCTGAATTCCAAACGCAATGGATATATTTGAGTGATAAAGGGAAGTTAGGTAAGGGTAATTTACGATTAAATAATGGAAGTACAGTATTGGGAAATAGAATTAAAGATAATAGCCATCTCATTCATATTGATATTTTCCCTGATACTTTTGAATCTGCACAAGAATTGTTGCCGAATCAATTATTATATGTAAAACTCATAAATATGCTTAAGGTATATTTAGGGTATAAGACGGATGCGTTTATTTATCTTAATTTGAAGAAGAGTTGGATTCCGCAAACTAAATTAAAGTCGAATCAGATGCTTGGAATTAATACGGGATTGGGAAAAGGGGTACAAGATAAGCGTATCAAGATTGGCAATTATTCATATTCTATATAAATATTTAATAATGCCGTTGAATAAACAGGGATTACTATGAAACTAGAAAAAACAGCAAAAAAATATATGAAAACAGTCTTAATTACTTTTCCACTTTTGGCAGTAAGCAGTTGCGGGGCTTGGCAAAATGTTAAGGATGGTACCGTTGAAACTTCACGTAGTATTTTCTATGCCAAACAAAAAGTACTGAAACTGGATTTAATTGCCAATAACGGTTTAAATCAAAATGAAAGAGGCCAGTCTTTATCAACAGTGGTAAGAATATATCAATTAAAGAACAGTAAAAACTTCGAAGTAGCTTCTTATCAGGATTTATTAAAACAAGACAATAACTTATTGTCAGGAGATTTGTTGGAAAGTAAGCAGTTAATTATTCGACCGGGAGAAACCGTTGGCGTATATGAAAAATATCATAAAGATGCCTCTTATATCGGCATTGTGGCATTTTTCAGCCGGGCGGATGATGAGCAATCTTGGAAATTGTTAATTCCTAAAAAATTACTATCGAACAGCAAGCCTTTACCCGTGGATTTAGTCAATAAAACAATTCGATTACAAGGGCAAGTACAAACTCAAAATAAAAATCAAGAAGATTCTGAGTACTAACTTATGGAGGCTGCATTATATGAAAAGCTGACAGGTTGCTATTCAGACGGCCTGGCTATTGAGGAGCTTCCTGACAGTTTGCAATTGATAAAGAGTGTTTTAGACAACATCCAACGGATTTTAAACAGTCGTAGTGGAGCTTTGAAACACTTGCCCGATTATGGCATTCCTGACTTAAGCATGGTGTATAAAAATTTGCCTTCAAGTGCAAATGATTTACGGAGCCATATGCGTAAAACATTGTTGCGCTATGAGCCAAGATTGACCGGTTTGGATATTCAACTAACTGAATCTAAAGATAATATTATGATTTTATGTTATCGGCTTGAATGCAGTATTGCTCAAGCTGGTTCTGTAATCGTAGATACTTATTTCATGCCTGATGGCGTAGTTGATGTAAGAAAAAGCAAAATTTAATTATCATCAATATTCGGATGAAAGAAAAAATTATGAAATATTATTTTTTCGGCGGTGTGCTTTTATTATGTAGCGCAGTAACGTTAAGTGCTCCTGTATTTAGTGAAAATACAAACAAACACAAACAAGATGGTTATTTCCCCGGAATGCTTATTGTTAAAAATGAATATGTCCGCCTTCAAGACTGCACCCGCCGTTCTGAATATATTTTGCTGCCATCAGGAAAATATGGTTATGAAGCAATGGCGGAGCTTATTAGTGTCCGCAAAAATACACCTATTGATGTTCCGGTTAGTGTCGGATTGAAAGGTGAAGTAGAGTATACCCCTGAGAACGAACCGACTGAAAATTTCTTGATTACCGATATTGCTTTTATAAAACAAGGTGAAAGCTGCTATATTGAAATGAAGCCACAGCAGAGCGAGTTGTCAAAATCAAGTGACAGCCGTGATGGTTTGCATGTTTCTGAATCTGGGCAGCAGAAAAGTGGCTTTACTACTCCTAAAACCGATTCGTCTGACACAGAAGAAAAGGCCGGTATAGGTATAGAAGAAAAAAATAAAGCTGTTTCTTCTTCTGCAACTCAATTGAAGGAAGAGTCTTTACCTAAATTTGAAGAGCAAGAGCCAAAAGCACAAAAAAATCAATCTATTTCTTCAAGTCAAAACTTACATTCTGAAGCAATAAAAGAGAGTGCTTCTTTTGCTCCCACGCCAGAAGCAACAGCGGCAGCAGAAAAAACTGTAGAGAGTTCGACAGAATCAACAACGTTAAAAAATGATGATATTCCCACTAAAAACAGAAATGTTATTACTGAAAAAGAAAAACGTAAGCCAATATCTTTAAGCATTCCACAGAAGCGTAGTTCTTTGACGGCAAACACTCTTATAGAAAATCCTTCTGCGCCAACACAAAATGTTGCTGCTATTTCCAATCAAAATGACGTGGAAAAAGTAACAGAGCAGAAAGCTGCCGAGTAAAATTTAGCGTGTTTTCAGTTCAATTATGAAGTAGATACATGAATTGCGTAATCGATTATCCAACCGAAAGATGATAGGCCGAGACCTTTGCAATAACATACGTTACTAAAATATTCTGCCAAATAAAATTGCCGAAATGAAAAACGTCTTAAATTTGCTTACAAAATTAAGCAGATTTAAGATGTTTTTAATCGGTATGGACTGTTAAAAGCAATATTATGTGTTAAATATCATTAATTAAATATTTTGCAAAGGTCTCAGGCCGTCTGAAAAAGTTGATTGGATTGAATAAAGATAATGTTTCAAAAAAGGTACCTGATTGTAGGTACCTTTTATTTTGGAATTTATATTTTGACGAAGCTATGAAAAATTGAATGATAACCTGATGCCAAATTATTTAGCATTCAAATATTTAAGAGTGCATTTTATTTTTTCCTCTTCTTATCCTCTTCTTTTTCTTCGTCGTCTCCATCAGGAATGGCCGCCCGCACTACCGCTCCGGTGCCTTTTACGGCTACCTTACCGACGGTTAATACCGTAGTAGCGGCTAAATCTGCAGCGGCGGCAACTACACAGCCATTGAGCAGGGCGCATGAAATAGCAATAGATATTAATCGGATAAACAGCTTCATTTTAGTAGTCGCCTTTAGTGTTCATGATTTTTGTTACATGCGGCAAGCCAAGCATCGTCGTCGCCGTCGAACTCTTCCACTTCGTCAAATTCGCCGTTTTCCGCAAGTGCCGCCAATTCTTCCAAATCGTGCGCACCTTCCACCCAAAAACAGGGAATGTCCGGCGGCGTATCCGGCGCGAGAACGGCGGCCAAGCCTTCATGCCATGCCAGCCAGTAGCCGTTGGCCGTCTGAACAAATTGTGCGTCGGGGTGGATGCTTTCGCCTTCGGTGTTGACCAGCATACGTTCGGCGATTTCCGTTTGAAAGGGCAATATTTTCATTGTGAGATCCGTTAAGGTTTGGAAATAGCAAGCATTATAACAAAGGCCGTCTGAAAACGAGGCAGCAGCTTTTCAGACGGCCTTTGTTATAATGCTATGTTTCTGTTTTTAATAAAGCCGGGCCGCATCATGCAAGTGATCCAATTTGAAAATTCCCCCTTCAAACTCCACCAGCCTTTCCCGCCAGCCGGCGACCAGCCCACCGCCATTGCCGGCCTGCTCGAAGGGCTTTCAGACGGCCTCGCTTACCAAACCCTGCTCGGCGTAACCGGCTCGGGCAAAACTTATACGATGGCCAACGTAATTGCCCAAAGCGGCCGCCCCGCCATCATCATGGCGCACAACAAAACGCTGGCGGCGCAGCTTTATGCCGAGATGCGCGAGTTTTTCCCCGAAAACGCGGTGGAATACTTCGTTTCCTACTACGACTATTACCAGCCTGAAGCCTATGTGCCCAGCCGCGACCTGTTTATCGAAAAAGATTCCGCGATTAACGAACACATCGAGCAGATGCGCCTTTCCGCCACCAAAAACCTGATGACGCGCAACGACGTGATTATCGTCGCCACCGTGTCCGCCATTTACGGTATCGGCGACCCCACCGAGTATCAACAAATGGTGCTTTCCGTGAAAGAGGGTGACACCATCGAGCAGCGAGACATCATTTCCACCCTCGTTTCCATGCAATACGAGCGCGGCGAAATGGATTTCAAACGCGGCTCCTTCCGCGTGCGCGGCGACGTGATCGACGTGTATCCCGCCGAAAGCTCCGACAACGCCTTGCGCATCAGCCTGTTTGACGACGAAATCGACCGCCTCGACATCTTCGACCCGCTCACCGGCAGCAACATCCAGCGCGTCGGCCGCTACACCGTATTTCCCTCCAGCCACTACGTTACCCCGCGCGACACCGTGCTGCGCGCCTGCGAAAGCATCAAGCAGGAATTGCGTGAACGCATTGATTTCTTTACCAAAGAAAACCGCCCCGTCGAAACCCAACGCATCGAGCAGCGCACCCGCTTCGATCTCGAAATGCTTTATGAAATGGGTTTCTGCAAAGGCATCGAAAACTACTCGCGCCACTTTTCCGGCAAAAAAGAAGGCGAACCGCCGCCCACGCTGATGGATTATCTGCCCGACAACGCCATCATGTTTATCGACGAAAGCCACGTTACCGTTACCCAAATCGGCGGCATGTACAAAGGCGACGCCAGCCGCAAACAAAACCTCGTCGACTACGGCTTCCGCCTGCCTTCCGCCCGCGACAACCGCCCGCTTAAATTCCACGAATTTGAAAAAATCATGCCGCAAACCATCTTCGTTTCCGCCACGCCCGCCAAATACGAAGAAGAACACGCCGGCCAAGTGGTCGAGCAAGTCGTGCGCCCCACCGGCCTTGTTGACCCGCAAATCGAAATCCGCCCCGTCGCCACCCAAGTGGACGACTTACTCAGCGAAATCAACGACCGCATCGCCAAAGGCGAGCGCGTACTCGTTACCACCCTCACCAAACGCATGGCCGAACAGCTCACCGACTATTACAGCGAACTCGGCATCAAAGTGCGCTACCTGCACAGCGACATAGATACCGTAGAACGCGTTGAAATTATTAGAGATTTACGCCTCGGCCTGTTTGACGTGCTCGTCGGCATCAACCTCTTGCGCGAAGGCTTGGACATTCCCGAAGTTTCACTCGTCGCCATCTTAGATGCCGATAAAGAAGGCTTCCTGCGCAGCCACCGCAGCCTCATCCAAACCATAGGCCGCGCCGCCCGCAATGTGAACGGCATAGCGATTTTGTATGCCGACAAAATCACCGATTCCATGAAAGCCGCCATCGACGAAACCGAACGCCGCCGTGAAAAACAGATTAAATTCAACGAAGAACACGGCATCGTACCGAAACAGATTACCAAACAAGTGAAAGACATCATCGACGGCGTTTACCACGACGATTCAGGCAGCGCCAAAGGCAAAGGCCGTCTGAAAAACAAAGTGAAAGTCGGTGAAATCCACACCGAAGAAGACGCGATTAAAGAAATCGCCAAACTTGAAAAAGCCATGCAGCAGGCGGCAAGGGATTTGCAGTTTGAAGAAGCGGCGGTGTTAAGGGATAGGATTCGGGGGATTAAGGAAGGATTGTTGTTTGGGGCGGAGTGAATATTTAATTAAAAATAATAAAGGTAATAAAATCTGTTAGGTAGCTATATAATAAATCAAACTTCGATAATTAATAAATTTTTAATTTATTCTCATAAGGAAGAAAATTATGAAATGGGTCGGCTTTATTTAAAGAAGCTACAGTATGGAGAACATTGGATGACGATAAGATAATTCCTATTATTAACCCCTACGATGGTACTAATATATATCGTGAACGTAAGGTAAATGGCAATTCTAGTTCTGTTTAGGGTTTAGCTTTGGAAAACAGAGCAAGGCAAGTGTGTTTCATTAAATTTAATTGAGGTAAAGAAAAAAATGACTACTGTAAGAACTGAAAAAGAATTGGGTGATGCTCTGAAAAGAGGAGATGAAACTATTGAGATTGAAGGTGATTTATCAAAGAAAACAATCAAAATAAGAGCAACAGGTCGGGTTGCTTGGGCTATAGCCATTGGAGCTATTGGTATAGCCGTATATGCTGCAATTGCCACTCTAGGTACTGGAGGGGTAGCTACCCCGGTAACTAGTACAGCGGCGGCTATAGCTGCCCCTGCAGCTGTTGGAGTACTAGGTGGAACTGTAATATATTCTGCCATAGCCATAGCTGTAGTCGCTGGGGGAGTTGGCGCTCTGACTTCTTTAAGGAATTACAAAGAAATTTCTAGAACAGATAATAAATTAGTATTAAAGAAAAGGTAAGCAATATGGATAAAGCAATCTAACTGGCCGATATTCAAATTGCCAGTGACAAACTTTTCGTGCTATTCGACGGAATGAATGTGTTAGAAAGTCGTGATATGGTGATGACTGCGTGAGAAAAATATGCAGAAATAAGCGTAGTAAGCCGTAGCCTGCATAAAACCTAAAATCCAATGACAGCAGCAAGCGTAGAGCATGTGCCATCGACACGCACGCGTTGTCGGAATCTTTAAAACCGCGTGCGTGGCTTCCTACCTGCAAGGAGACACCGAGGCCGCCTGAAAGCTTTTTCAGACGGCCTGCTTTATTTACGGTACAGATATATTTGACAGCATTCATATGATTACGACGTGCCTTCTGATTGTACTTACATTTTGAGCAACGACTACTGTGTAGGGCGTGCATCCTTGCCCGCCGCAATGCCACAGGATTCATATGTTGCTGAGGCCGTCTGAAAAGTATTTCAGACGGCCTTAAGCAATAGGTAACTTGAGTGGGTTGGATCTTCGGATCCAATCTTGCAAACTTTATAGAAATGAACCGATTTTTTCACACGTTCTGATGATAGCCGTTGGTAAAGTGCGGATGATTTTATGGTTAATAATATTACAAACCCATAAATCACTCGCCAAAATTCATCACCAAAGTTTCATGTGTTCCGCCCCAATCCGGCGGCAATAAACCATCGCGGACAAAGCGGTGGAAAGAAGAAAACGGCCAGTCTTTAACACTCGCTGCAAAACCGTGTTTTACCGGATTGAAATGCACATAATCCACGCAACGCTGCAAATCCGCATCATCACGCACGGTATGTTCGTAAAAACGGCGCTGCCAAATCCCTTTTTCATGCCGACGCTGTTTGCTGGAGGATAAAGCACTTGATACGGAAAAATGATTGGAAAAACCGATTTTGATTAAGCGCCAACGCAGCGAATAATCGCCATCGCTGTCAGGTAAAGTCCAAATCGCATGAAGATGGTTGGGCATGACGCAAATCGCCACGGTTTCAAACGGATAGCGTTTTTGCACCGAGGCGTAGGCTTCGCGCAACAGATCGATATGTTCGACCAATAAACGCGATTTCGGGTCGGCAAGTTTCACGGTAAAGAAAAACGTGCCGCCCGCAAGATAGTTACGGCGATAGCGAGACATTTATTTCTATTGTTATTATTTCGAATTTTTGAATCATAACAAAGCTGTTCGGAAAGCAGAAGGCCGTCTGAAAATTTGCTTTCAGACGGCCTTGAGTGTGAATTGCCATACCCCAAACAACGCGTGTGTGTGATGGTATATGCCCGACCATTTAAACAGTAAACGTTAAACCATCGGTAGGGTGTGTAGCACAGCCACGCACGCGGTTTTGAATGGAACTGCGCATATCAGCCATTAAGATTTTAAAATCACGCCACATTATTTATGTTCAAAACAATGCCGTCTGAAAAGAAAGTTTCAGACGGCATTGGAACAGAAGCCCGAACAACGCGTGCGTGTGTACCGCACACACCCTACGCATGGGGTTTGGTTTTATGCAGGCTGTGGCTTGCTTTTGAAAATTCAAACAGCTTGGTAGGTCGGATACTTGTATCCGACAAAATAAGGATATGCTGTGATGCCGAGATATATAAGGGGGATAAGTCGGATTCGAGAATCCGACCTACGGATCTAGGTTTGAAACAGCAAACGTTAAACCATCGGTAGGGTGTGTAGCACAGCCACGCATGCGGTTTTGAATGGAACTGCGCATATCAGCCATTAAGATTTTAAAATCACGCCACATTATTTATGTTCAAAACAATGCCGTCTGAAAAGAAAGTTTCAGACGGCATTGGAGCAGAAGCCCGAACAACGCGTGCGTGCGTACCGCACACACCCTACGCATGAGGTTTAGGTTTTATGCAGGCTACGGCTTGCTTAGTATTTATTATGATTAATATTTAAGCCATTTATGCAGATGTGATCATTATATATGATATGAATTTGATTAAAATGGGTTTTAGCTTTCGGGAAAATACGCCAATTTGATATTTCTTCACCATCTTTACTAATTTTCATACTTTTTTCATTTTCATTTATTTGATAGAACAATTCATCGTTACGTTGTATAAAGTTTAAGTATTTAAAATTTTCATGCTTAATATTATTTAATCGCCGAGATTTGAAGATAATCTCCTTATCTTCTTGCTCATAATATGATTCACTATTTTCAATGTCATTTTTAAAGCATTGTGCAATTTTATTACTAAAATAATCTTTCAATTTGTCTTTCCTTTTGTCGGATATTTTTTTCTTATTTATTTTATCAAAAAATCCTATACTGAAATTTTTCATATTCTGGTTATATAATAAATTATCTTGACTACAAATGGATAAAACGGTTTCAGATTCATTGTTATCACTCCATTGGCAATCTATCCAATTTTTTTCCTTGTTATCATTTATATACCTTAACCTATTTTGTTCTACAATAATATTGTATACAGCCCCTTCTTCTCCGCAGCATAGAACTAGTCTGTTATTCGTTTCAGATTTGTCAAAACTAAATACTTTAGCCTCAT
Organism: Neisseria sp. MVDL19-042950; assembly: GCF_030504625.1. Taxonomy (GTDB): domain Bacteria; phylum Pseudomonadota; class Gammaproteobacteria; order Burkholderiales; family Neisseriaceae; genus Neisseria. The sequence continues at coordinate 145,638 of NZ_JAUKWH010000002.1, forward strand.
TAAATAGTATATTTCCCTTTTTATTTAACTCCTTTTTTTGAAACAATAATCTCCTACTTTCCAATCCATTTGCAGATGAAAAATATACAATATTTGATGTAATATTTATATCAGTAACCCACTCGTTACAATTAAAAGCACTCTCTTGGAATTGATTCAGAAAATCTATATCTATCTGTAAATATGAATTATCTAAAATATTAGATGATTCTATATCTCTATTATTTTGGTATTTCCTTAGAAAAATTCTTTCAAAGTTTTGGCGATATTGGGCACTCTTTTCTTTTTCCAACCTTGTTCTTATAAGATTTTCGAAATCAAACATTCTAATATTTCCATCAAAATCAGCTAAAAAAAGCAATCCAGAATAAACAAAACTATCAGTATAGCTTCCTTCTATATCAATAGACCATTTATCTATTTGATTCATTTTAGTTGACCTCTATTTAAACGATTCAGCTGTGTAGGTGAGATATAACCTTTTTGAACCCAAGTTAAACCAATATTACCAAAATTTTGTTTAGATATATCTTTTTGTTTTCCACAGGGGTGACCATGATATTCAAATTTGTCATTGATATCCGGTATAAATCTTGCTACAAAAAATTTGGTTTGTTCATTACGCCCTATTTGACGGAACTTTTGATTTTCTGTTGGTAAATATAAACCATATCCGTGAGCATTATTTTCACTAAACCAATTTTCTTCAACGGTTTTTCCGAAAATGCTTAGAATCTCTTCATTTGAAATTATCCATTGACTTTTATCATTATTTTGATTTTCATTATGTGCTCGGTAATTAAAATTGTAATAATAAGATATCTTGATATTATTTTCATCATATCTTGCAAATTCATGTAGTTTTTCCATAAGATAGTATCTCGTGAATAGATTATTTTAAAGCCTGTTTCAAATATTTCCCCGTATAACTCCCCTCAACCTTAACCATTTCTTCCGGCGAGCCTTTAGCAATAATCCTCCCTCCGCCATCTCCCCCTTCCGGCCCCAAGTCCACAATATAATCCGCCGTTTTAATCACATCCAAATTATGCTCGATAATCACAATCGAGTTGCCTTTGCCTTTCAGACGGCCTATTACTTCCAGCAGCAGGGCGATGTCGGCGAAGTGCAGGCCGGTGGTGGGTTCGTCTAGGATGTAGAGGGTGCGGCCGGTGTCGCGTTTGGAGAGTTCAAGGGCGAGTTTGACGCGTTGGGCTTCGCCGCCGGAGAGGGTGGTGGCGGATTGGCCGAGGCGGATGTAGCCCAGGCCTACGTCCATCAGGGTTTGCAGTTTGCGGGATACGGTGGGCACGGCGTCGAAGAATTCGCGGGCTTCTTCTACGGTCATGTCGAGCACTTGGCTGATGTTTTTGCCTTTGTATTGCACTTCGAGGGTTTCGCGGTTGTAGCGTTTGCCGTGGCACACTTCGCAGGGCACGTATACGTCGGGCAGGAAGTGCATTTCTACTTTAATCACGCCGTCGCCTTGGCAGGCTTCGCAGCGGCCGCCTTTGACGTTGAACGAGAAGCGGCCGACGTTGTAGCCGCGTTCGCGGGCGAGGGGTACGCCGGCGAAGAGTTCGCGGATGGGGGTGAAGAGGCCGGTGTAGGTGGCGGGGTTGGAGCGGGGCGTGCGGCCGATGGGGGATTGGTCGACGTTGATGACTTTGTCGAGGTGTTCTAGGCCGGTGATGTCGTCGTAGGGCGCGGGTTCTTCGTGGGCGCGGTTCAGCTCGCGGGCGGTGATTTTGGCCAGCGTGTCGTTAATCAGGGTGGATTTGCCGCTGCCGGATACGCCGGTGATGCAGGTAATCAAACCCAAAGGCAGTTCGAAGGTAACGTTTTTGAGGTTGTTGCCGCGTGCGCCTTTGAGGACGAGCATTTTTTCGGGGTTGACGGGCGTTCTTTCAGACGGCACGGCGATGGCTTTTTTGCCGCTGAGATATTGGCCGGTAACGGAGTTTGTGCAGGCAGCGACTTTGTCGGGGGTATCGGCAATGATAACGTTGCCGCCGTGTTCGCCGGCGCCGGGGCCCATGTCGATAACGAAATCGGCTTCGCGGATGGCATCTTCGTCGTGTTCGACCACGATGACGCTGTTGCCGAGGTCGCGCAGGCGTTTGAGGGTGGCGAGCAGGCGGTCGTTGTCGCGCTGGTGCAGGCCGATGGAGGGTTCGTCCAAAACGTACATCACGCCGGTGAGGCCGCTGCCGATTTGGCTGGCGAGGCGGATGCGCTGGGCTTCGCCGCCGGAAAGGGTTTCGGCGCTGCGGCTGAGGTTCAGATAATCCAGGCCGACGTTAATCAGAAAGCCCAAGCGCTCGGTGATTTCTTTGAGGATTTTTTCGGCGATGTGTTTTTTGTTGCCTTCCAAATCGAGGGTTTCAAAGAATTGGTGCGTTTGGGTGAGCGGCCATGCGGAGATTTCGTGCAGCGGCTGTTTGCCCACATAAACATAACGCGCTTCTTTGCGCAAACGTGCGCCGCCGCAGCTCGGGCAGGCGCGGTGGCTTTGGTATTCGGCAAGCTGTTCGCGCACGGTGGGCGAATCGGTTTCGCGGTAGCGGCGTTCGAGGTTGGGGATGATGCCTTCAAAGGCGTGGCTGCGGTTGAAGGTGGTGCCGCGTTCGGAAAGGTAGGTGAAATCAATCACTTCTTTGCCGGAGCCGTGCAGCACGATTTTGCGGATGTTTTCAGGTAGCCCTTCAAACGGGGTGTCGACATCGAATTGATAATGCCGCGCCAGTGATTGAATCATTTGGAAATAGAACTGGTTGCGTTTGTCCCAGCCTTTAATCGCACCTGCGGCAAGGGAAAGCTCGGGGTGGGCGACCACGCGTTCGGGGTCGAAGAAATTCATGCTGCCCAAGCCGTCGCAAGTGGGGCATGCGCCGACGGGGTTGTTGAAGGAAAACAGGCGCGGTTCGAGTTCGGGCAGGCTGTATGAGCACACGGGGCAGGCGAATTGTGAGGAAAACCAATGCTCTTCGCCGCTGTCCATTTCCATTGCCAGCGCGCGTTCGCCGCCGTGCCGCAGGGCGGTTTCAAAACTTTCGGCCAGCCGCTGTTTGATGTCGGCTTTCACTTTCACGCGGTCGATGACCACGTCGATATTGTGCTTGATGTTTTTTTCGAGCTTGGGCACTTCGTCGAGCTGATAGACTTCGCCGTCCACACGCACGCGGGCAAAGCCTTGCGCCTGCAAGTCGGCAAAGAAATCGACAAACTCGCCTTTGCGTTCGCGCACGGCGGGGGCGAGGATCATCACGCGGGTGTCTTCAGGCAGTTTTAAGACGGCATCCACCATTTGCGACACGGTTTGGCTGCTCAAGGGCAAATCGTGTTCGGGGCAATGCGGCGTGCCGACGCGGGCATACAAGAGGCGCAGATAATCGTGGATTTCGGTAACGGTGCCGACGGTGGAGCGCGGGTTGTGGCTGGTCGACTTTTGTTCGATTGAAATCGCGGGCGACAAGCCTTCGATCAAATCGACATCGGGCTTATCCATCATCTGCAAAAACTGGCGCGCATAAGCGGAAAGGCTTTCCACATAACGGCGCTGGCCTTCGGCATACAGTGTGTCGAACGCGAGCGAGGATTTGCCGCTGCCCGACAAACCCGTTACCACCACGAGCTTGTGGCGGGGGATGTCGAGATCGACGTTTTTCAGATTATGGGTGCGTGCGCCGCGGATGCGGATGGTGTCGTTGTCTTGCTTGCTCATGATGGTGAGGCCGTCTGAAAAATAACTGTTAATTATAACATTTTTCGGGCGGCAAAAGGCAGATGCGTATATGGATTAAGGGGTTGGGGAGTCGGTTTTTTAGACGGCCTGCGGGGATAGCCGGGGCGGTTGTGGAAAGATGATGCGTTTGTTTGCATCGGGTTTGAGGGCGTAGGTTTGAAGCAAGCATAACCAAACTCAAGAGGCCGTCTGAAAATCTCTTTTCAGACGGCCTCTTAAGAAAATAACCCACCGAACAAATCAGCGGGTTTTGAATTTTGGCGGAGGCGGTGAGATTCGAACTCACGGAGGGCTATCAACCCTCGACGGTTTTCAAGACCGTTGCATTAAACCGCTCTGCCACACCTCCGGTTTTATTGTGTTTCAAGATTGGCGGAAGCGGTGAGATTCGAACTCACGGAGGGCTATCAACCCTCGACGGTTTTCAAGACCGTTGCATTAAACCGCTCTGCCACGCTTCCGTTTCTTGAAGACGGGCATATTATCGGAAATCTGCCGCATTGCCAAGTGTTTTGCTGATATTGCGGATTAGTTTTTTGTTTTTATTTGGATTGTTCTTTTCGCAGAAAAAACCATTCGTTTTCATTGGAAGCGGCGGCATTGAACGCATAGCCTTCGTAATCGAAGTTTTTGAGCTGTTCCGGCTCGGTAACGGCGTGTTCGGCGGCGTAGCGCACCATCAGGCCGCGGGCGCGTTTGGCGTAGAAGCTGATGATTTTGTATTGGCCGTTTTTTTCGTCTTTAAACACGGGGGTGATGATGCGGGCGTTGAGTTTTCGGGTGTCGACCGCTTTGAAATATTCTTGTGAGGCGAGGTTAATCAAGGTGTTGTCGCCTGTTTCGGCAAGGGTGCGGTTGAGGGTGTCGGCGATGCGGCCGCCCCAATATTCGTAAAGGTTTTTGCCGCGCGAGTTGGCAAACGGGGTGCCCATTTCCAAACGGTAGGGCTGCATGAGGTCGAGCGGGCGCAATACGCCGTATAAGCCGGAGAGCAGGCGCACGCGGTCTTGCAGGTAGTCGACGGCGGTTTCGGTTAGCGACGCGGCATCCAAACCTTCGTATACGTCGCCGTTAAACATATAAACCGCTTGTTTGGCGTTTTCGGGGGTAAACGGGGTGTGCCACGCGCTGTTGCGTTCGGTGTTGAGCAGGGCGATTTTGTCGGAAACGTGCATCAGTTCGGCAAGCTGCTGCGGAGCGAGCGGGCGCAGTTCGGCCATCAGTTTTTCGGCTTCTCCGAGCAGGACGGGTTGGGTGTGTCGGGCAATCGGAGCGGGGTCTTTTTCATTGAGGTTTTTGGCGGGAGATAAAACGAAAAGCATGGTTGTCTCGCAAGAGGTTTTCAAACGGCCTCAACTTTAGTGGGTTGCATGGGGTTTGGCAAGAAAGACCGGTGCTTTGGTGTCGGCAGGCCGTCTGAAAAGACGTGCGGGCATTTGATATAACAAAAGTGCATGTGGTTAAAACCAACCATTCTTTCCTTTTTTCAGACGGCCTGTTTAAAGTGGCGGCTATGTTTGGGAAGCGCGTGCCTAACGTGTTTGCCGCAAAGATACAACGCCGAATAAAGAGAATAAAGGAATCCGCATGAGCCAAACCAATCCGCTGCCGTCTGAAATTGCCGAACGGCTTTCTTCACTTTCTTCCATCCAACTTGCATGGCTGTCGGGCTATTGTTGGGCGCAAAGCCAGCAGAACGGAGCGGCTGTTCAGACGGCCTTTGATGCTTCCGCTGCCGCCGCGCCCGCTGCCGAACCGCGCCGTGTAACCGTGCTTTCGGCCTCGCAAACCGGTAACGCCCGCCGTGTGGCCGCCGATTTATTGGTAAAACTGGAATCGGCGGGCATCAACGCGCGCTTGGTGGCGGCGGCCGATTTCAAGAGCAAAACGCTGCCCGAAGAAGACATCGTGTTGCTGGTAACGTCCACGCAGGGCGAGGGCGAACCGCCTGAAGAAGCTGTGCCGCTGTATAAATTCGTGTTCGGCAAAAAAGCCCCCGATTTGGGCAAACTCAGCTTTGCCGTGCTGGGCTTGGGCGATTCTTCTTATCCCAAGTTTTGTCAGGCGGGCAGGGATTTCGACAGCCGTTTCGCCGAATTGGGCGCAACCCGCTTGAGTGCGTTCGGCGAATGCGATTTGGATTTTCAGACGGCCGCCAATGCTTGGGTGGAAACGGTTGCCGCTAAAGTGGCGGAACTGTGCGCACAAGTCGCCGCACCGGTTTCAGACGGCCTCAAGAGCGCATCTTCCGCCGCGCCTGCCGCACAGGTGTACACCAAAGAAAAACCGTTTACTGCCTCACTTTCCGTCCGCCAAAAAATTACCGCCCGCAATGCCGAAAAAGACGTGGAGCATATCGAAATCGACTTGAGCGGCTCCGGCATCCGCTATCAAACGGGCGACGCGCTTGGTATCTGGCCGCTGAACGCTCCCGAATTGGTGGCGGAAATTCTGGCCTTGAACAACTTAAACGGCAGCGAAACCGTGCACCTTGCCGACGGCAGCGAAACCGATATTCAGACGGCCTTAACCGAACATGCCGACATCACCCAAAATACGCCTGCTTTTGTGCAGCAGTATGCCGCTTTGTCGGGCAGCGAAACTTTGCAGCGCACGGTGGAAAACGCCGAAGCGTTGGACGCTTACCTTGCCGTTACCCCGCCGGTGGGCGTGCTGGCCGCTTTTCCGCACCCGCTGGATGCGCAAACCCTGTTCGGGCTGTTCCGCGCCCAAACGCCGCGCCTGTATTCGATTGCCTCGGCGCAAGACGAAGTGGGCGACGAAGTTCATCTCACCGTGGGCGTGGTGCGTTACGAACATCACGGCCACACTTACACCGGCGCGGCTTCGGGCTTTTTGGGCGGCATACTCGAAGAAGGCGGCAGCGTGCGCGTGTTTGTCGAACCGAATCCGCATTTCCGTCTGCCCGAAAACGGCGACACGCCGGTGATTATGATCGGCGCAGGCACCGGCGTGGCTCCGTTCCGCGCCTTTATGCAGCAGCGCGAAGCCAACGGCGACGCAGGCAAAAACTGGTTGGTATTCGGCAACCAGCGGTTTACCGACGATTTCCTGTATCAGGCCGAATGGCTGCAATACCGCAAAACCGGCCTGCTGACCCGCGCGGATTTGGCGTGGAGCAGGCAGGGCGAAGAAAAAGTGTATGTGCAGCACAAACTGGCCGAAAACGCCGCCGAAGTATGGGCATGGTTGCAGCATGGCGCGCATGTGTATGTGTGCGGCGATGCGACCCGCATGGCGCGCGATGTGGAAAATACTTTGCTGGACATCATCGCCGAACAGGGCAAACTCAGCCGCGACGATGCCGAAGACTATCTGAACGGTTTGCGTGAAGACAGGCGTTACCAGCGCGATGTTTATTAATCGCTTAATCGCTTGAATTTGAAGCCGTGAGGCCGTCTGAAAAGCCGTTTTCAGACGGCCTCATTGTATGCACATCGCCGGCGCGGATGCCGTCTGAAAAGTACAAACCAAGCTATATAACCAAAGCCGATAAACTAAGCAAAAACCGTTCCTTTGTTTTTGTTTCAGACGGCCTTACCATCAACGGCAATACTAATAAATATCAGGAATAGAGCCATGAACCATTATCCGATTTTTGCCGATTTGAAAGGCCGTGCGGTGTTGTTGGCGGGCGCGGGGCAGGTGGCGGAGCGCAAAGCCGAAAGTTTGTTGCAGGCTGGAGCGCAGGTACGTGTGGTGGCGGAGAAGCTGAATCCGCGTTTTGAGGAATGGTTGCGGCAAAACCGTATCGCATGGCTGGGCGGAAGTTTTCAGACGGCCTTTTTAGACGGTGTGTTTCTGGTGGTTGCCGCTACCGACGACCATGCCTTAAACCAAACGGTATTCGAGGCCGCCGAAGCGCAGGGCAAGTTGTGCAACACCGTCGACAATCAGGCGTTGTGTTCTTTTATCGTGCCGGCGGTAATCGACCGCAGCCCGATTCAGATCGCCGTATCCAGCGGCGGCACGTCGCCGGTGCTGGCGCGGCAGTTGCGCCAAAAAATCGAAACATGGGTGCCGCTGCATACCGGCAAAATGGCGGCGGTGGCCGGTGTGTGGCGGGCGCGCGTGAAAGCAGGCATTCGCGGCATGGCCGAACGCCGCCGTTTTTGGGAAAACCTGTTCGACAGCCGTTTTAACACGCTGGCCGCACAAGGCCGTCTGAAAGAAGCTGAAAGCGAGTTGGCGGCGCAGTTGCAAAATTACCGTGCGGGCGGCGGCGAAGTGGTGCTGGTGGGGGCGGGGCCGGGCGACGCGGGGTTGCTAACCCTGCATGCGCTGCATGCCGTCCAAGCGGCCGATGTAGTGCTTTATGATGCGCTGGTGTCTGATGAAATCATGGCTTTGGTGCGCAAAGATGCCGAAAAAATCAGCGTCGGCAAACGCGCGGGAGCCCATCATGTCCAACAGGAAGCCACCAACCGCCTGCTGGTGCAATACGCGCAGGAAGGCAAACGGGTGGTGCGGCTGAAAGGCGGCGATCCGTTTGTGTTTGGGCGCGGCGGCGAAGAGGCGAAAGTGCTTAAAGACGCGGGGATTCCCTACCGTATTATTCCGGGCGTAACCGCCGCGTTGGGGGCAACCGCGTATGCCGGCATTCCGCTGACTTACCGCGACATTGCCCAAAGCGCACTTTTTATTACCGGCCACAGCCGCCACAACGGTAATGAACCCGACTGGCGCACGCTGGCGTTAAGCAATCAAACGCTGGTGGTGTATATGGGTACGCTGAAGGCGGCGGATATCACCGCCAAGCTGATCGAATACGGGCGCAGCGCCGATACGCCGGTTGCCGTGGTGTCGAACGGCACCTTGCCCAACCAGAGCGTGCAAACAGGCCGTCTGAAAGATTTGCCTCTCCTGGCTGAAAATGCCGAACGCCCCGCGCTGATGGTTATCGGCGAAGTGGCGGCGTTGCGGCAGGAGTTGCGCTGGTTTAACGACAAGGAAGTGCAATGGCAGGAAAAAGGTTTGGCTGCCTGAGCACGGTCATTTGAATCATTTGATTGGAAAGAGGCCGTCTGAAAACATCTTTCAGACGGCCTCTGCTTTAACTTTTGTCGGTTATCCAGCCGAACCACTTCAAGTTGTTTTGGTATTTCGGCAGCAGCGATTGATCGTGGGGATTGTCGAAAAAGGGCTTTAAGACGGCCTCGAACAACGGCAGCTCGGTTGCGTATTTTTTCCAATCGAGATAGCGGGCGGCATAGTAATGGGCGATCAGGTCGGCCTGTTGTTCCATGTTCAAATCACTCAGACGGCGAATGGTGTCAAGCGGCGGATAAACATAAGCGCTACGTTTGATATAGCCGCCCTTAACCGCCAAAAGCGCGCCGCCGAACCAAGTGCGGTAGCCGTGCTGGTATTGCCAAACATGGGTCAGCTCGTGAATCAGCCACACTTGGTAATGGGTTTCGGTTTTGGTGAAATCGTTCGGACAGTTGCCGCTGGGAAAGTAAATGTTGCCGTCGGGAGAAACGGCCACTTTCAACGAAGGCGCATAAGGAATGCCACGATAGATTTTAACGCGGGAGTAGTCGATGCCGTCTGAAAACACTTTACGCGCAACGGCGATTTCGTTTTCGGTGAGAGAACGCCATTTGCATTTGCTGTTATTGCCGCTCACGATTTTCCCTCCGTTTTTGCCAAAGACGGGCTGTACGCAGCCGCCAAATGCCGAGTACGGCGAAATAACCTATCACGGCCAGCACGCCGCCCAAGACGGGAATGCCGATTAAAAGCGGCTTACCTGCGCCGATCAGCCAGCCCCATAGCTCGGAAAAAAACTGCCCGTTGCTCCATGAGGGAAAAACAAGCGCGTCGGCGGCATGCACGCCCATAAAGAATGCGCCGATTTTATAAGCCAGATAGTAGAGCGGCATGTAAGTCAGCGGATTGGTGTAGAGCGTGGAAAATACCGCAACCGGCAAATTGGTACGCAAGAAATAGGCAACAATCAGCGCGCTCACCATTTGCGTCGGGCCGGGCATCAGGCCGCAAAACATACCCACGGCCACCGATACCGCGGCTTGGCGGCGGTTGAGCGTCCAGAAGTATGGTTTGTCGAACATCGGCGCAAACGGCTTGGTCCAGCGGGAAGCGAAAATCTGATCTCGTTTGGGGAGTTTGTGGCGGTAGGAAGTGCGGTTGGTATCGGTCATCGGCGTGTGTTTGAAAAAGAAGTTTATTTAAATAAGGGCATTATTTTTATATTGTTGCACAACCTACGGATTTAAAGAGCAAAAATTAAAAGCCGTCCAAACATGTTTTCAGACGGCCTCTTTAACCGTTTGGGTGCTGCCGGTTGTTTGCCATCAGGCAATATGGCGGATGGAACTCTTAATTTTAATTAAGATAATAAGAGTTATTGAGAAGTTTATTGAGCAGCGGGAAAGCCCAATAAAAAATCCCAAACCGAAACAGTTTGGGATTAGTGTCTGGCGGAGAATGAGGGATTCGAACCCTCGATGCAGGTTTAAGCCCACATGCTCCCTTAGCAGGGGAGTGCCTTCAGCCTCTCAGCCAATTCTCCGTAAAGAGATGTGAACTATATATGACTATTTTATGGGTGTCAAGCAAGTTGGGCCGAGGATTTTGCGGTTTTGGCGGGGCGGAAAAATAAGTGGCTGAATTAAATTTGAATTCATTTTTTATAGTTGATAACCGAATTATCATGCAGTGCTGCCCGACATGGTTGCGCCGGCGTATTTCGGTCTGGCAAAAAAACAACCCGCACTCGGTTGGTGCGGGTTGATTGGCGGAATAACGGTTTACATGCGCTCGATCATGGCTTGGCCGAAAGCGGAGCAAGACACTTCGTTGGCACCGTCCATCAGGCGGGCGAAATCGTAGGTAACTTGCTTGTCGCCGATGGCTTTTTCCATTGCTTCGATTACTAAGTCTGCCGCTTCAAACCAACCTAAGTGGCGCAACATCATTTCGGCGGAAAGAATCAAAGAACCGGGGTTTACTTTGTCTTGACCGGCGTATTTGGGTGCAGTGCCGTGGGTGGCTTCAAATACGGCGTATTTGTCGGAAATATTGGCTCCCGGAGCGATGCCGATACCGCCTACTTGGGCGGCCAGTGCGTCGGAAATGTAGTCGCCGTTCAGGTTTAGGGTGGCGATTACGTCATATTCGGCGGGGCGCAATACGATTTGTTGGAGGAAAGCGTCGGCAATGGCATCTTTCACGATGATTTCTTTGCCGGTTTTCGGGTTTTTGAATTTGCACCACGGGCCGCCGTCGATTAATTGTGCGCCGAATTCTTTTTGTGCCAATTCGTAGCCCCAATCACGGAAACCGCCTTCGGTAAATTTCATGATGTTGCCTTTGTGAACCAGCGTTACGCTGTCGCGGTCGTTGTCGATGGCGTATTGAATGGCCGCACGCACCAAGCGGGTGGTGCCTTCTTTGGAAACGGGTTTGATGCCGATGCCCGATGTTTCGGGGAAGCGGATTTTTTTCACGCCCATTTCGTTTTGCAGGAAGTTGATGATTTTTTTAGCGTTGTCGCTTTCAGCTTCCCATTCGATACCGGCGTAAATGTCTTCGGTGTTTTCACGGAAAATCACCATGTCGGTTTTGCTGGGGTCTTTGAGCGGAGAGGGTACGCCGTTGAAATAACGCACGGGGCGCACGCATTGGTATAAGTCTAATTCTTGGCGCAGGGCTACGTTTAATGAGCGGATGCCGCCGCCTACGGGCGTGGTCATCGGGCCTTTGATGGATACGGAATATTCTTTCAGGGCTTCCAGAGTTTCTTCTGGCAGCCAAACGTTGTCGCCGTATACGCGGGTTGCTTTTTCGCCTGCGTAAACTTCCATCCAATGGATTTTTTTCTCGCCACCATAAGCTTTTTCGACGGCGGCATCAATAACGGCTTTCATAACGGGGGTGATGTCTACGCCGATGCCGTCGCCCTCGATAAAGGGGATAATCGGGTTGTTTGGAATCGCTTGGCCGGGAATGATTTTTCGGCCTTCTGCGGGTACTTTGATATGACTCATGGTGTCTCCTGTTTTTATCGGGTTCTTTTCTTCTGGGGGCGGCTTGGGGCCGCATAACGCTCGCCGATTATGCTTGATTTTTGGTTCTTGCGCTAGGGGCTTATTGTAGAATAGCGGTTGCTGAAACTGAGTGGGCAGACAGATGAAAAATTTAATAGCTTTTAATAAACCGTATGGGGTAATTTGCCAGTTTTCACCGCATGAAAAGCATGAATGTTTGAAAGATTATATTGATGTGCCGCAATTTTATCCGGCCGGCCGGTTGGACACTGATAGCGAAGGCTTGCTTCTGCTTACCGACGACGGCCGTTTGCAGGCGCAGATTGCCGAGCCCAAATATCGGAAAGAGAAAACATATTGGGCGCAGGTGGAAGGCTCTCCCGATGAAGCCAAACTGGATATTTTGCGCAAAGGCGTGGATTTGGGGGATTTTGTGGCGCGGCCTGCCGAAGTACGGCTTTTAAATGCATCGGAAACCGGGAAGCTGTGGCCGCGCATTCCGCCTGTGCGCGAGCGCAAAACGGTTCCCGATTTTTGGTTGGAAATTAAGATTACCGAAGGGAAAAACCGTCAAGTGCGGAGGATGACCGCAAAGGCCGGATATCCTTGTTTGCGTTTGGTGCGGGTGGCAGTAGGCCGTCTGAATTTATTTGAGTTGGGCTTGGATTTGGGGGAATGGGCATTCTGCGGGCAAAAGCCCTGATGTGTTGCAGAGGCCGTCTGAAAATAAGTTTCAGACGGCCTCGTTACTTATCGGATGTGTTTAGGCTCGCTTACAAGTATTTGCGCATCAGCTCGCATTCTACTTTTACTTCGCGGTTTAATGGCAACACGGCGCTGCCGAGTGATTCGTAACCGTTCAGATTGTAGAAAGTAACCGAGTTGAGCGAGGCATAGAGCTTGATGAGGCTCAACCCCGCATCAATGGCCAATTCTTCGGCACGTTGCAAAAGGGCAGTGCCCAAGCCTTGATTGTGTACGAACGGGTGCACATACAAGGCATCAAGCTGTGCATCTTTAAGGTCGAGTTGGAAAAAACCTTGGATGTTGCCGCGGTATTCGACTACCCATAAGGCTTTGTTGGGGTTGCTCATGGTGTCGAGGTAGCTGTCGGGGCTGAGCAGTTTGCGCCAAGCGTTGAGGATTTGGTCGTTATAGCTGCGGGCACATGTGTATTGCACGGAGTATTGGTGGGCATTGTAAATATGTTCGCAGTCGTGCGGAGCAGCGGGGCGGAGGACGGTAATCAGGCTCATGATTCATTCTTGTTTAAGCGATTTCAGACGGCCTGTTAAACAGATAAGGCCGTCTGAAAAAATATCGGGTCGAATGGGAGGTAAAGTTAAGATTTCAAGCTGCTTTTTTTATAATTGGAGGTTATGTTCGTGCCGTAAAATTTTTATGGAAAGATACTGTATTTATTCCGTTTTTAAAAGTGGTTTGAATTAAACGTTGCTTTATTGGCACAAGCGGAAATCAGTGCGGATATAGTGGTTTGGAATAATTGGGAATTATCAATATTTTAGGGTTTTAAGCAAAGGCCATCTGAAGTGTTTCAGACGGCCTTTGGATTTTAAGGAAGCTGCTTGATGGATTCTGCCAGCTCGTGGAACATCTTGTTGGCATTCACTTCCGTAACCCAGTGGACGTTGACGGGTTTGCCCGTTGTGCCCCACCAGTCTACCGCACAAGCTCCTAAAGTTAAGTTGCTTTGGGTTTCAACTTCTACGTTGCAATCTTTGCCGCTAAAGAATTCAGGGAAAACGGCATAAGTGATGGCGCACGGGTCGTGCAGGGGGCCGCCTTCCAAACCGAATTTTTGCGTATCGAAACGCTCGTAACTTTGCAGAATGTCGGCCAAGCGGCGGCCATTTACGTTGCCTTGGTTGCGTAAAACATCCATGCGCGGGGTGGTAATGCAGGCTTTATGGGTAACGTCGAGCGGTAAGATAGTGATCGGAACGCCGCTTTGCAGCACGATTTGGGCGGCATGGGGGTCGACGTAAAAATTAAATTCGGCAGACGGTGTGATGTTGCCGGCTTCAAAATAATTACCGCCCATCAACACGATCTTTTTGATTGCACGGGTAATATCGGGGGCAAGGCTCAAGGCTTGGGCGATGTTGGTCAGCGGCCCGATGGGGCACAGCGTGATGCTGGCATCGTCGGCTTTGCGCAAAGTGTCGATCAGATAGGGAACGGCATGCACGGGTTGCAACGGGCACACGGGTTCATGCAGCTCCGCTCCGTCCAAACCGGTTTTGCCATGCACTTCTTCGGCCGTAACCAATTGGCGGAGAAGAGGCTTGCTGGCACCGGCATAAACAGGAAAGTCTTTTTCTCCCGCCCAATCGCAAATAATGCGGGCGTTGTTGGCGGTGTGATGTAGGCCGACGTTGCCGGCAACAACCGTAATGGCCATGAAATCAATCAGGCCACGTTTGGCCAAGCCGTGTGCCATCAAAATGGCGGCGGCATCATCCTGCCCGGGGTCGGTATCGATAATCAGACGGATTTTTTCAGACATGTCCTTATTCCTTTAGCGGTGGATGACGGATGTTACTGCACGCTGTTTATGGCTTTGATAGTTTGTTTGATTTCATTCGTTTTTTGGGCATCGTGCTGGATTTGTTCTTCTTCGGTAAAACCGTTGTTGTTGAGCGGTTTCAAATTGTTGAGCGCGGTTTGGTAATCGGCGCGGCTGATTTTAGTAAGGCTGATACGCCAGTATCTGCGGCCTTTTTCAGTAACCGGTTTGGCCGTCCATAAGCCGTCTTTATAAAAGTGCTCCAATACGATTTGGCTCAAGGCTTTCATTTCCATATTGGGATTGGAAGCGCCCAGTTGGCGGCCGAGGCGGTTGTTGCGCAAATCAACGGCCAAGTCGGCTGCGGAACGGCTGAAATATTCGGTTTTGCCTTCCCGTATAAACGAGTTGTGTTCGGAAGCGTTCCCTGCTTTTTCTGCAATTTCGCTGCCGAAACGCGATGTGATAGCCGCTTGCCATAGCGCGTTGCGCACGGCATTTACCTGTGTGCCTTTACCCTTGCCGTTGGCGGTATCGTTAAGGCCGGTATTTTTGGCAAAGCGGGCAGCATTGCTGGTCAGATTGGTGGAATCTCCGCCCTCTAAGCCGATGGCTTGTGCGGCAACCGGATGTTGGGCGATAAAACGTAAAATTTTACTGCGGCGGCTTTCATCGTCATTCATCTGACAGGCTGAGAGCAGTAGGGAGACAGCAAGTAAGGTAATCCGTTTCATGATGTTTTGATTTGTTGAAAATGTGTTTAGCAAATAATGAAAATCACTTTGGGCTTCCAATAGTTTTTAGGGGAGGGCGGTTTGTATTTCTTGGTGCAGCTTGTCTAAAAAACGGCTTTTGCGCACTTCTGCGGCCGCATCTTCGTATTGCTTGTTTGAAAAGGCCGTCTGAAGTTTTTCGTGCAAATTTTGTTGCTCGGTTGCAATTTCTGCGCTTAATGCAACCAAGGCGGCTTCATCTTTGGCGACGCGGGCTTCTTCCAGTATTTCCCGCCATTCCATCTGTTGCATTAAAAATTCGGGTGGAAATAGCGTGTGCTCCGGCGAATCTGCATCAATACCTTGCTGCTTCAATAAATATGCGGCCCGGTCGGTTGGATTTTTCAGGATACGGTAGGCTTCATTGATGGTGGAAGCCATCATCATGGCCTGTTTTTGTTCTAATGCCGACGTTGCTGCAAATTTATCCGGATGGAACCGGGCGGCCAGAAGGCGGTAAGCCTGCTCCAATGTTTCGGTATCGATATCGAAACAGGGTTCTAGCCCGAACAGATCAAAGTATTGATTCATCATGTTTAAAGCAATCATTGAAGAGATATTCTTCAGAGTTTGCATATTATCCTATAAAATTAATATTAAAACAAATGCTTATGCAGGTTTAAAATTGCAGCTTTATTGGACGGCGAAAACACGCGTTCCGCTGCCTCACCGATTGGAAGCCATTGCCATGCAGTATGTTCCTGCAAATCTATTTTAACGGGAGTATTGTGGTTGATTTGTGCGGAAAATACATGCTCGGTATTGCGGGTTGTTCCTTCCGGATAGCGGTGCCGCCAATGCGGGTAAATTTCATATTCGTTACATTCGTGCCAGTTGTTCAGTTGGCCGTCTGAAAGCACGATGCCAGTTTCTTCCCGTACTTCGCGTAAGGCGGTTTGTTCGAGCGTTTCCCCAGGCTCTATGCTGCCGGTTACCGATTGCCAGAAACCGGCTCGGTCGGCACGTTCGATCAGCAGCACGTTTCCTTGGCCGTCATGCAGAATAACCAATACGGAAACGGGCTGCTTCAAAGGTTTGGCCGACATGTTTATCTCTCTTTATTTTTCTTGCTTGTCAAACGGTGTATCGACACGGGTATCTTCCGCCTGTGATTTTAAAGAAGCCTGCAGAATGGCCATGTCGCTGGGAGCCTGTGCTTCATTGAGAATGCGCACTTCACGTTGCGGGAAGGGGAACTCGATGCCTTGCTCGTTAAATCGTTGCCAGATATCGAGCAAAATGGTGGAAAACAATACGGCAAAACCGTTTTCGGGGTCTTTCACCCAAAAGCCGATGCGCAAATCGATGCCGTTTTCACCGAAATTGGTAATCACGGCTTTAGGTGCGGGGTTGTCGTCGACACGCTCCTGTGCGGCGGCCGCTTCTTCCAGAATACTCAAGGCTTTTGTCAGGTCGGTATGGTAGGCCACTTGGATATTCAGGCTTTGCCACAGTGCTTTGCTGGTGTAAGACTCATTGATTACGGTAGAGGTTACAAAAGTTTCGTTCGGAATCAATGCTTCGGAACCGGTTGCGCTTTGCAAAACCACATAACGGGATGTGATTTTGGTTACGTAGCCGGTAAAGTTGTCTACCGTCAAGCGGTCGCCCGGGCGGATGGAGCGGTCGCCTAAAATGATGAATCCGGAAATGTAGTTACTGGCTACTTTTTGCAGCCCGAAACCGATACCGACACCCAATGCGCCGCCGAATACGGATAATATGGTCAGGTCGATGCCTACCAACGGCAGTGCGATCAACACGGCGGCTACGATCATCAGGGTTCTGACGATTTTAGACAGCACGATGCGCAGGTTGATATCCAGCCGCGTGCTGTCCATCAGACGGCCTTCGATGAAACGTGCTAGCCATAAGGCGAAGACCATTATGATGGCTACCCACACCAAGCCCGTTAAAACGGTGTAGAGATTCAGTTTGGCCGAACCAATCGGCAATACGACGGATTTCAAGCCGTCGGTAATAATGGTGTCGATGCCGGAAACCCAAAGCAGGAAAGCAACCCACAATGCACCGGAGAGGAAGCGTTCCAGCCAGTCGGTCATTTTGTTTTCAGGCAAGGCAGCATGAACGACGGCAAGCGTCAGGCGGATGAGAATCATCCAGCGCGCGGCCATAACCAATAATTGAAGCCAAAGGGCGTTGAATCCGGAAAGATGCCAGCATGACAGTGTGGCAATCGCTGTCGGCAGCATCAATAAAGGCCAAGCCAAACGGCGGGCGATATGCCGGAGAAAGCCTTTATGTTGCGGAGTGTCGGGTAGATGTTTTTTTGTCAGATAGGTGGAAAGCCAAAAAGTAAACGCCATTACGAGCAGCGTTATGCCCAATTCCACCCAACCGATAGGCTGGTAAAAGCTGCGTTCTAATAAATGGGAAGTGAATTGTTGGCGGGCAAACAAGCCGGTAAAAAAATCGGATAGACCGGAAAATCCGATATTTTCTGAAATGTGTAAATTGTCGATAGATAAGTGAGACATGCTGCTGGTTAAGTAAGGGGGTTGTAAAATTGGAGGGCATTATACGTGAAACCGCAGCTTTTTGCCGATACCGAAAGTAACTATTTAACCCGCAGGCCGTCTGAAAAGTGTTCAGACGGCCTGATGTTTTTTATTTGTTTTACATGTTCGCCGCCCGTTGGTTTTTGCTCGGGCCGCCTGAAAACATATTTGCGTACAGGAGCAAAAATCTTTGTTTGAAATACTGCGTTACGCCAAATAAAGCCTATTTTGTGCTAAAATCCCGCATAAATTTTTTCTACGAAATATCAGAATCATTATGACCGACGCAACTATCCGCAACGATCACCATTTTGCCAAAGAAACCATCCCCATCAGCCTCGAAGAAGAAATGCGCCGCAGTTACCTTGATTACGCCATGAGCGTGATCGTAGGCCGCGCACTGCCCGATGTGCGCGATGGTTTGAAGCCGGTTCACCGACGTGTGCTGTATGCGATGCACGAGTTGAAGAACAATTGGAACGGCGCGTATAAAAAATCCGCCCGTATCGTCGGCGACGTTATCGGTAAATACCATCCCCACGGCGACAGCGCGGTTTACGATACCATCGTGCGGATGGCACAGGATTTTTCCATGCGTTACGTGTTGGTCGACGGTCAGGGCAACTTCGGATCGATCGACGGCGACGGTGCGGCAGCCATGCGTTATACCGAGATCCGCATGGCGCGTATCGCCCACGAAATGTTGGCGGATATTGAAGAAGAAACGGTAGATTTCGGCCCCAACTACGACGGCAGCGAAAACGAGCCGTTGATTTTACCGGCTAAAATTCCGGCTCTTTTGGTAAACGGTTCTTCAGGTATCGCCGTCGGTATGGCGACCAATATTCCTCCGCACAACCTTCCCGACACCATCAATGCTTGTCTGCAATTGTTGGCGGATCCGGAAACCGATATCGATGTGCTGATTAATACCATCAAAGCGCCCGATTTCCCCACCGGAGCCACGATTTACGGCATGAGCGGTGTGCGCGAAGGGTACAAAACCGGCCGCGGACGTGTGGTGATGCGCGGTAAAACGCATATCGAACCCATCGGTAAAAACGGCGAACGCGAAGCCATCATCATTGACGAAATTCCTTATCAAGTAAACAAAGCCAAGCTGGTTGAGAAAATCGGCGAGTTGGTGCGCGACAAAGTGCTGGAAGGCATCTCCGATTTGCGCGACGAGTCCGACAAATCAGGCATGCGCGTGGTTATCGAACTGAAGCGCAACGAAAATGCCGAAGTGGTTTTAAACCAGCTTTACAAGCTCACGCAGTTGCAAGACAGCTTCGGCATCAATATGGTGGCGTTGGTGGACGGCCAGCCGCGTTTGCTGAATCTGAAACAGATTTTGAGCGAATTTATCCGCCACCGCCACGAAGTGGTTACCCGCCGCACCTTATTCCGCTTGAAAAAAGCCCGCCATGAAGGCCATATCGCCGAAGGTAAAGCCGTTGCTTTATCCAATATCGACGAAATGATCGCCTTGATTAAAGAATCGGCAGATGCACCCGAGGCCAAAGAAAAGCTGCTGGCCCGTCCGTGGCGTTCCGCTTTGGTGGAAGACATGCTTTCGCGCACCGATTTGGATTTGACGATGGCGCGCCCTGAAAACCTGTCGGTGGGATTGGGTTTGCAGCAAAACGGCTATTTCTTAAGCGAGCTGCAAGCCGATGCCATTTTGCGCATGAGCCTGCGTAACCTGACCGGTTTGGATCAGGACGAAATCGTTAAAGACTACAAAAACATCATGGCAAACATTATTGATTTGCTGGATATTTTGGCTAAATCGGAACGTATCGACGAAATTATCCGCACCGAATTGGAAGAAGTGAAAGCACAGTTCGGCGACGAGCGGCGCAGCGAAATCAACCCGTTCGGCGGCGATATTGCCGACGAAGACCTGATTCCGCCGCGCGAAATGGTAGTAACGCTGACGCACGGAGGCTATATCAAAACCCAGCCGACTACCGACTATCAAGCTCAACGTCGCGGCGGACGTGGTAAACAGGCTGCGGCAACCAAAGACGAGGATTTCATTGAAACCTTGTTTGTCGCTAATACCCATGATTATCTGATGTGTTTCACCAACTTTGGCAAATGCCACTGGATTAAGGTATACAAACTACCCGAAGGAGGACGTAATAGTCGTGGCCGTCCGATTAACAATGTGATTCAGTTGGATGAGGGCGAAAAAGTCAGTGCAATTCTGCCGGTACGCGAATTCCCCGAAGACGAATATGTATTCTTCGCAACCGCGCAAGGCATGGTGAAAAAAATCCAACTGAGCGCATTCAAAAACGTCCGCAGCCAAGGTATTAAAGCGATTGCTTTGAAAGAGGGCGATCATTTGGTCGGTGTCGCCAAAACCGGCGGTAACGACGATATCATGCTGTTCTCCAACCTCGGCAAAGCCATCCGTTTCAATGAATATTGGGAACGCAGCAACGAAGCGGAAGATGCCGATAGCGAAAACGAAGATTCAGACGGCATCGAAACCGATGCGGCCGAAGATGATAGCAACGAAACCGCCTCGCCGAAAGCAAACGGCGTACGCCCGTCCGGTCGCGGCAGCGGCGGGTTGCGCGGCATGCGCCTGCCTTCAGACGGCCGCATCGTCAGCCTGATTACCTTCTCGCCGGAATGCGAGCAAGACGCCACCTTGCAGGTGTTGACTGCCACGGAAAACGGTTACGGCAAGCGCACCCCGATTGCCGACTACAGCCGCAAAGGAAAAGGCGGGCAGGGCAACATTGCCATCAACACCGGCGAGCGTAACGGCGAATTGGTTGCCGCGACACTGGTGGCGGAAACCGACGATTTGATGCTGATTACCAGCGGCGGCGTATTGATCCGCACCAAAGTTGAGCAAATCCGCGAAACAGGCCGTGCGGCGGCAGGTGTGAAGCTGATTAATCTCGATGCAGGAGAAACGCTGGTTAGTCTGGAACGCGTGGCCGAACCGGAAGAAGATGAAGCGGAAGCCGGAGATGGAGGCGTGGAGAACGCCATCGAACCGGTTGATAACGGCGAAGGTAATGCCTAGTTTTTAATTTATGTTGTTAAAGGCCGTCTGAAAATAGAAATATTTTCAGACGGCCTTTTATTTTTCATCGGCTTTACCAACCGCCGGTTATGAAACTTTTTGATGGTTACAAGATGTGGGTTGAAGGCGGTACGATAGGGCCATGAAATCCGATGTTCCATGCCCCGTTATCCCATTTTGTTTGGAAGGGGGCGGCTCCGTTAGGAGCGGCAGGGTTACGTAACACCATAAAATGATTGGGTTTTACGGCTATATCACTTGCTTTACTTTTTAAAAGAGAATATAAGTAAGAATTATTATTATTTGGTGTGGTGATAGAGATGAAACTGAAAATTCTTGCCTGTGCCGTTGCTTCCGTATTTGCCGTTTCCGCCGCCGGTACATATGCTGCGGAAACCGAAGGGAAGCCCAAAACCAAAATATCGACTGCAAAACTGGAAACCGTTACCGTAACTGCCGACCGCCACGCGCAGACTTTGGATAAGGCCGCGCCGAATGTGGCGGTGGTTTCGCGTAAAGATCTGGATAGTGCGGCGGCAGCTGATTTGGATGATGTGGTGCTGTACGAGCCGGGTGTGGACGTGCCGACCGACAACAGCCGCCGCGGCAATGCGGGGGTGAATATCCGCGGTATCGGCGGCAACCGCATTTTGATGATGGTGGACGGTATCCGCGTTCCCGAAGCCTATGCGGGCGGCGGCAGCAATGCGGCGGTTTCCGGCCGCGATTTGGTGGAAGCCGATACTTTGAAGCAGGTGGATATTGTGAAAGGCCCGTATTCTGCGCTGTATGGCAGCGATGCTTTGGGCGGCGTGGTCAATCTTTCCACCTATTCGCCTGCTGATTTTGTGGATGCCGAAAAACCGTTCCATTTCGGCCTGAAACACGGCTACCGCAGCCGCGACCGCAGCCACGGCGTAACGGCAACGGCGGCGGGCTATACGGAAAATGCACAAGGTTTGCTGATGCTCACGCACCGCCAAGGCCATGAAAGTAAAAACCGCGGCAGCGTCGATACGCGCAACGGCAGCCGTACCAAACCGAATCCGCAAGATTTCCGCAGTTACAATATCTTAGCTAAAGGCGATGCGGGCAATGAAAACCACCGCGTAGAAGCCTTGTTCGAGCATTTTTACCGCAAAAAAGAAACCGATTTGCTCAATACTTTGGGCACGGGTGCGCCGCGCGGTCCGCGGGTAACCACAACGACATCCAGTTCGTCGGACGACCGCGCCCGCCGCCAGCGTATCGAATTGGGCTACCGCTACCGCGGCGATTCCGCCTTGAAAGAAGCCAATGTCCACGTTTACCGGCAAAGGCTGAAATCGGAAGACGATGCGGTTACTGATGAAACCGCCCGCATGGCCGGACGCATCACTGAAGACGGAACCCGCTATTCCGATTACGGTTTCAACCAAACCACCCAAGGCATCAATACCCGCGGCGTGTTTGAAGCCGACACAGGCCGTCTGAAACACACCATTGTGGCAGGCGCGGAATTCAAGCAAACTGACACCGAGCGCACCCGCGAAAGCACCACGGTGGGGCGCGACGGCAGCATCAGCCATATGTACGCCGGTGCGCTGTATCCGAACAAAACCTTCCCCGATTCGCGCCGCCGCACACTCAGCCTTTATGCGCAAGACAGCTTGGCGTTTCCCAACGGCATCGTGCTGACGCCGGCCTTGCGTTTCGAGCATGAAAAGCTCAAACCGCAAATCGACCAAGCCTATCTGAACAGCAGGCCAGACAGCCTGCCGAAAGACTTTAACGACAGTTCGTTCACGCCCAGCCTGCGTTTGAGCGTGCCGTTCGGCGAGGCGTTTACCGGCTTCGCCACATATTCGCGCGGCTTCCGCACGCCGCCGTTTGATACGGCCACAATGTCGTTCAACAACAGCCAGCACGGCTATAAAGTGATTCCGAACAACAACTTGAAATCGGAACATTCCGACAGCGTCGAACTGGGTTTGAAATATAAAGACGGGCGCACCAAAGCGCAGGTAACCACCTTCTACAACCGTTACCGCGATTTCATCAACCGCACGCAGGTCGGGATTGAGCAGGGAGCAGGCGGCCGCCCGATTCGGGTGTTCAAATACGACAATCTGGATAAAGTAAAAACCTACGGCATCGAAGCCGCCGCCGCTGTGAAACTTAACGACAACTGGCAGGTCGGCACCAGCATCGCTTGGATGCGCGGCAAAGACGGCGAAGGCAAACCGCTGGACACCGCCTACCCGCTCAACGGCGTGCTGGGGGTGGATTACGCGCAAGAAAAATGGGGTGCAGGAACTAAATTGCGCTGGGCAACGGCGCAGAAACGCACCAGCAACCCCGCCTTTTTCAAAGCACCCGGCTACGGCGTGTGGGATGCGGGCGTTTGGTACAAGCCGCTTAAAAATCTGGAGCTTGGCCTGAATGTTTACAACATCGCCAACAAGAAATACTGGCAGCACGCCGACGTAGCGGGCGTGGAAAACCTCGGCACGATAGATACCTACACCCAGCCCGGCCGCAATGTCGCCGCTTCGTTGCAGTTGAAGTTTTAACCGTAATTTCAGACGGCCTCGATAGGGGTTTCAGACAGGCCGTCTGAAAAATATGGCCTCTGTGTTAAGGAATAAGCATGCAACCCACCCTCGAACAAACCGCCGCCCAGCTCCGTTGTCCGCATGGCGAGATGGGCAGAGCGTTCGGCCAGGCCATGAATTTGCGCAATCTTTCGCTGATTGTGAACGCGTTTTCCACGTTGGGTTTGAACGACGGCGACCGCGTTCTCGAATTGGGCTACGGCAACGGCGGCTTGCTGGGGTATGTGTTGTCGCTGGCGGCGCGGCTGCACTATACGGGCGTGGAAACTTCACCTTTGATGCACGAAGAAGCGGCGGCATTCAACCAAGCCTTTATCAACGCGGGGCTTGCCGATTACCATCTGTATAATGGCGCGGAGTTGCCGTTTGCCGACCATGCGTTCGACAAAATCATCAGCATCAATACGCTTTATTTTTGGGAACATCCGGCGGCGTTAATGGAAGAAATCTGCCGCGTGCTCAAAACCGGCGGGCGTTTGTGCCTGAGTTTTTGCGGGAAAAACTTTATGCAGACGCTGCCGTTTTGCGCTTACGGGTTTACGCTTTACGAACCGCATGATGTCGTGGCGCTGACCCGCGGCCTGCCTTTGCGCCTGTGTTTTCAGATGGCCAGACAAGATAAGGCGGTGGATAAAAGCGGCAATCTGACCGACCGCGTTTATATAGAAATGCTGTTTGAAAAAACGGCATAATGTCATGTTTTTCAAACAGGCGTTTTTGATGTTCAAGAGGCCGTCTGAAAAAGCACAGACAAAAAAGAAGGAGCAGAATCGAATGAATCTTTGGGAGCAATACCAAGCCAACAAAGCCCAAAAGAAGGGCATGTATTTCCCGCGCGAAGCCGCCGCCGATTTGGGCGTGAGCGAAGGCGCGCTGATGGCCGACGCGCCGGAAACGGTTTATCTCGGCGGCAAAAACCATGTGCGCGACATCGTGTTGAAACTGCACACGCTGGGTTTGGTGCAGTGCATCGTGCGCAACAGCGTGTGCGTGCACGAAAAGCAGGGCGTGTATGAAAACGTGAGCATGGCGCCGACTTCGGGCATCGCCGTGAACGTAGGCGGCATCGACCTGCGGATTTTTCCGGCGCGCTGGCATCATGTGCTGGCCGTTACCAACCGCGACGGCGAAAAAGTGTCCCGCTCGATTCAGTTTTACGACGAATTCGGCGTATCCGTGCAGAAAGTCTTTATGCGTGAAGAGGGCAAAGAAACCGAGTGGCAGGCTTTGCTCGACGCGTTCCGCACCGAAGGCAAGCCCGAATTCCAAACCGGCGAACTGCCGCCCGTAACCGCCTCGCCCGCGCTGCCGTCTGAAAAAGAAGCCGCGTTTCAAGAGCGTTGGAACGAATTGAAAGACGTGCACCACTTCGGCGGCCTGTTGGAAACATTCAATCTCGACCGCCAAACCGCCTACCGCCACGCCCCCGAAGGCGCAACCAAACTGCTGAATCACGACGCATGGCAGCAAGTGCTCGAAGCCGCCCGCGACCGCG
Organism: Neisseria sp. MVDL19-042950; assembly: GCF_030504625.1. Taxonomy (GTDB): domain Bacteria; phylum Pseudomonadota; class Gammaproteobacteria; order Burkholderiales; family Neisseriaceae; genus Neisseria. The sequence goes on from NZ_JAUKWH010000002.1 coordinate 170,373, forward strand.
GCATCGAAATCATGATTTTCGCCGGCAACCGCGGCCTCGTGCAGATTCAGACAGGCAAAGTGCACAACGTCGTGCGCGCCCGCGGCTATCTCAACGTGCTCGACGGCAAAGAAGAAGGCTTCAGCATGCACCTGAAAGACGACGAAATCGTCGAAACTTGGGTGGTGCGCCGCCCGATACGTGACGGCTTTGTTACCTGCGTGGAAGGTTTCGACAACCGCCGCAAAACCGTGATTCAGATTTTCGGCAGAAGACAAGAAGGCGAGCCGGAACTCGAAGCATGGCGCGAGATTACCGATAAGCTGCTGGCAGGTTGATGCTTGGTAAGGTTTTCAGACAGGCATCGAGGCCGTCTATAGTCAATCAACTTAACTTTTACTACGGCGTTGCTGCGCCTTGCCGTACTATTTGTACTGTCTTCGGCTTGCTGCCTTGTATTAAAAATGTGTTGATTGACTATAAAGTAGGACGGGCATCCTTGCCCGCCGTGTGCCCGACAAATAAAAAGCCCAAATTCGGCAGGCAAGGATGCCCGCCTCACCGAACAGCATGAAGTCTTAACCAAACCTTTCAGACGGCCTCCTCCATACACCGAAGGCCGTCTGAAAACCCCATATCCCAAAAGGAAAAACACATGAAAAAAACCATCTTCGCCGCCGCCGTATTGTGCGCCGCCCTGCAAACCGCCTACGCCCAACGCATCGTGGTGATGTCGCCCGACGTGGCCGATATCGTTGTCGCATTGGGTGCTACCAACGAAATCGTTGCCCGCGACCAAACCGTTCAAAACCCCGTGTTGAAAAGCAAACCCAGCATCGGCATTCACCGCCAATTAACCGTCGAGCCGATTATCGCCGCCAAACCCGACGTGGCAATCGGTTCGTGGATGGTGCAGCCGGCCACCATTTTCGCCAACCTGAAAAAAGCCGGTGTCAATGCCGTGAACGTTGCCCCCGACGACAGCATCGCCGCCTACCCTCAAAGCATCCGCGCCGTGGGCAAACTGATTAACAAAACCGCCCAAGCCGACGCATTGGCCAGCAAATGGCAGGCCGAAATGAAACAGCAGTCGCAAAACGGCAAACGCTATCTTTTCAGCTACGACGGCCGCATCGTCGCCGGTAAAAACACCGCCGCCGACGAAATCATCAAACGCGCAGGCGGCATCAACGCGGCAGCCAGCCTCGACGGCATGAAACCGCTCAACCGCGAAGCATGGATCGCCGCCAAACCCGACGTGATCATCATCGCCGACCACCACGAAAAACTGATCGGCGGCACCAAACAATTCGCCGCCCGCCCTGAAATCGCCGGCAGCAACGCCGCCAAAAACGGCAAGATTTATCTGTGGAAAGCCAACGATATGTTCCGCTACGGCTTGGATACGCCGCAGGTTGTGAAAAAGTTGAACGGGTTGGCGAAGTAGCGCGGCCGGTTTTCAGACGGCCTCGATCAATCGCGGAGGCCGTCTGAAAATACTCCAAGTAGGGCGGGCATCCCTGCCTGCCATGTACCCGATCAATAAAAAGCCCAAATGCGGCGGGCAGGGATGCCCGCCCTACGGTTATGATTCTTTCAGACGGCTTGCATGGAGTAAATAACAAGAGGCCGTCTGAAACAAACGCTTACCCACTTACTTTCCTGATTATGAAATTCCGAAATTTAATTCTCTGCCTCATCTTTACCGCCGCGCTTGTTTGGTTCTGTGCCGGTATCGGTTTCGGCGAGTGGCAGCCGCCGCACCGGATGGACGAAACCGTGCAAAGCATACGCCTGCCGCGCGTCGCCACCGCGCTGTTGGTCGGCGCGGCTTTGGCGGCGGCAGGGGCGGCGTTGCAGGCTTTGTTTGAAAACCCGCTGGCCGACCCGAGCCTGATCGGCACTTCCGGCGGCGCGGCATTGGGGGTGATTATCGTGCTGGCGTTCGGCGTGGGAGCGATCGGCGTGCCGCTGGCCGCTTTTGCCGGAGCGTTGGTGGTGTGCCTGCTGATTCTCGCCATACACCGTTTGTTTGGCGGCGGCACGTTGGGGCTGCTGGTGCTGGGCTTTGTGTTGAGCGCGTTCTCGGCGGCCATCGTGAGCCTGATTCTGTTTTTATCCGACGACATGGTATTGCGCAGCGCAACCATTTGGTTATCGGGCAGTTTGGCCGAAGCGGGATTTACTTCACCGTTGTATGCTGCGCTGGTGATGGCGGTCGGGCTGGTGTTGCTGTTTTGGGCGGGCAAGCGGCTGGATTGTTTGATGTTGGGCGAAGACACGGCGGTCAGCATGGGGATTTCGGTTAATGCGACGCGGGTACAAACCGTAGTCGGCGCGGCTTTGCTCACTGGTGCGGCGGTTTCGTTATCGGGCGTTATCGGCTTTCTCGGCATGATGGTGCCGAACGTGCTGGCGCAAGCGGTTGGCGGGCGGCGCAGCAAATTGATTCTGCTTTCGGCATGGCTGGGGGCGGTGTTTTTGCTGGCGGTGGACAGTGCGGCACGCTGGATAACCTATCCGGTCGACGTGCCGGTCGGCATCATCATTGCCTTGCTGGGTGGGCCGTTTTTTATGTGGCTGTTTGTCAAACCGATGCGGAAAGGATAAATCATGGAAAACATTTCTTTCCGAATCAGCCGCTTAAATGTGGAAACCAAAGGAAAAACCATTCTTTCCGTGGAAGAATTATCGCTGCCGAACGATTGCTGCACCGCCATCATTGGCCCCAACGGAGCAGGCAAATCCACTTTGCTGAAAGCCTTGATACGGCAAGCGGGGAAAGGCAATGTCAGCCTATTCTGTGCCGATGTCGCCCCGCAGCTCAAGCAGGGCAAAGTGGCTTGGGTCGGCCAGCACGGGCAATACCAGATGCCGCTTACCGTGCGCGAATACATCGAGCTGGGCCGTTATCCGCATACTTTCCGCACCCACAAAGACCGCGAGCAAACGCAACGGCAAGCCGATGAATTGTTGGATTATTTCGACCTTTCCGGCTTGGCTGAGAAACGTATCGGCACGCTTTCCGGAGGAGAACAGCAGCGCGCCAACATCATCCGCGCGCTGCTGCAAAACGCCCCGATACTGCTGCTCGACGAACCGTGCAATCATCTCGATATCCGCCACCAGCACCGTTTGATGCAATACTTAACCACACACGGCAAGCATTTCAGCACGGTGATGGTGCTGCACGACTTGAACCTTGCCGCCCGTTACGCCCGCCACATTATTTTGATGAACAAAGGCAAAATCGTTTCCACCGGCAGCGTGGACGAAGTGATGCAGTCCGAACGGCTGCAAGCCGTTTACGGTTGGGAAATCCATCGGATTCAAGACGGGCAGGGCGTGTATTTCAGGGTTTGACCGCCGAGGCCGTCTGAAAACGGTGCCAACATGGCAAAAGCCGAGTAAAATACGCTTCTTTCTTTTTTAATATCAGGCCGTCTGAAAAGTTTTGCGAGGCTGAAACTTTTCAGACGGCCTCTGAACAACTTCTTGCAAATTATCAAAACAACATGACCGAACAAAACCGACACAACGAATCCCAAGTGCCTGAACAATACAAACGCAGCATCCGCAGTTTCGTTTTGCGCCAAGGCCATATGACCGCCGCCCAGCAAAAAGCCATCGACACTTTATGGCCGGATTTCGGTATAGATTATCAAACCGATGCCATTGATCTGAATCAGCGGTTCGGGCGGGATAATCCCAAAGTGCTCGAAATCGGCTTCGGCATGGGTGTGGCAACGGTGGAAATCGCCAAACGCCTGCCCGAAAAAGATTTTTTAGCCATCGACGTACACGGCCCCGGTGTCGGCAATATCTTGAAACTGATTGAAGAAGAGCAGGTGAGCAACATCCGCGTGATGCGCCACGATGCCGTGGAAGTGGTGGAAAATATGCTGGCGGACGGCAGTTTGGACGGCATTCATATTTTCTTTCCCGATCCGTGGCACAAAAAACGCCACAACAAACGCCGCTTGGTTCAAAGCCCGGTTATTGCCAAACTTCTGCCGAAACTGAAAACAGGCGGTTACATTCATCTGGCTACCGACTGGGAAGAATACGCCGTGCAAATGTTGGAAGTGTTGGGCGGTTTCGGCAATTTGCGCAACACCGCCGAAGATTACGCGCCCACGCCCGATTACCGCCCTGAAACCAAATTCGAAGCCCGCGGCAAACGCTTGGGGCACGGAGTATGGGATTTGGTGTTTACCAAAGCGGAATAAAGCCAAATAAAGGCAGCATATAAAAGTAAAAGGCCGTCTGAAAAAGTTTCAGACGGCCTTTTTTGTATCGTTAACCAATCAAAGCGGCCGGTTGCGTTTGCCGAAATAAACAAACCCGATAATGCCGAGAACAATCATCGGCACACTCAGCCATTGCCCCATCGATAAGCCCAAAGTCAGCAAACCGAGGTAGTCGTCGGGTTGGCGGGCAAACTCGGCGATAAAGCGGAAGATGCCGTAGCCTGCGAGAAACACCATCGACACTTGCCCGATCGGACGCGGTTTTTTCGAAAACAACCATACGATAACAAACAGGCTGATGCCTTCTAAGGCAAACTGGTAAAGCTGCGAAGGATGGCGGGGCAGCATGCCGTATTGCGCCAGCCATTCCGCCCATTGCGGGTTATGGGCGGCAGAGGTTAAGTCTTCATGGGCGGCTTGCGGAAAGCCCATGGCCCAGAATGCGTTGATGTCGGTAACGCGGCCCCACAGTTCGCCGTTGATGAAGTTGCCGATGCGTCCGGAAGCCAAACCCAGCGGCACCAGCGGGGCAACGAAATCGGCCACGCGCCAGAAGCCGATATTGTGCCTGCGCCCGAACAGCCACATGGCGGCGAGCACGCCTAAAAAACCGCCGTGGAACGACATACCGCCTTCCCATACTTTAATGATGTCGGCGGGATTGGCAAGGTAGTAGGAAAATTTGTAGAACAGCACGTAGCCCAAACGCCCGCCCAAAATCACGCCGAATACGCCGTAGGTGAGCAGGTCGTCGAGCATTTCTTTGGTGAAAACGGAGTTGCCTTGGGCGATGCGCCGTCTGCCGAGCAGGATAAACAGAACAAATGCCAGAATGTAGCTGAGTGCATACCAACGCACGGCAAAGGGGCCGATGCTGAACAATTCGGGGCTGAACTGTGGATGTATCATCATAATGATTATCGCCTTCGTGTTTTTAAGGCGGCCATTATAACAGTTGGGCAGGAGCTTGGGGGCGCGCGGCCGTTCGGGAGGCTTTATCGGCGGATCGGATGGCAGGCGGCATACGGGAGGCCGTCTGAAAAGGCCGGCAAGGCGGGTAAGCTGCTTTTTCAGACGGCATTTTGCTTCTTTAATAACCGTTAATCCGGCGTTGTGAAACGCGCATTAACAAATATTGACTAATGTCAAAGCGTGGGTTTAAATGCCGCTACAACCGTTTTTCGGGCGGCTGTGAAATAGAAAAAGAAACGATTGATGCCGTATTGCGTGAAGCAAGCGGTTTTTTTAAAAGCAAGAAATTGAGGTTTATATGGGTAATTTTAATCCGATGTACGTAACCTTCGGAATTTATCTGATTGCCGTGCTGCTGATCGGCATGGCGGCCTATTATTCCACCCGCAGTTTTGACGACTATATCCTCGGCGGCCGCAGCTTGGGCAGCTTCGTAACGGCCATGTCGGCGGGGGCTTCCGATATGTCGGGCTGGCTGCTGATGGGTCTGCCCGGGGCGATTTACGTCGGCGGCTTGAGCGAAGCATGGATTGCCATCGGCCTGACGATAGGTGCCTATTTCAACTGGCGTTTGGTGGCGGGCCGCCTGCGCGTGCATACCGAATACAATAACAACGCCTTAACGCTGCCCGATTATTTTTTCAACCGCTTCGGTGCGCAAGGCAAGGCGATGAAAGTGATTTCGGCAGCCATCATTCTGTTTTTCTTCACGATTTATTGCGCTTCCGGCATTGTGGCCGGAGCACGCCTGTTCCAAAGCCTGTTTGACGTTACCTACACGCAAGCCATGTGGCTCGGCGCGGGCGCAACTATTGCCTATACCTTTATCGGCGGCTTCTTGGCGGTGAGTTGGACGGACACGATTCAGGCCACTCTGATGATTTTCGCCCTGATTCTGACCCCGATTATGGTGTATCTGGCCTTGGGCGGTGCCGATGAAATGAACGCCGCCATCCAAAGCGTGGCCGTTTCCACCGGCAAAGAATACGGCAGCCTGCTGGCCGGCACCACGCTGATGGGCATTATTTCCACCGCCGCATGGGGCTTGGGTTATTTCGGCCAACCGCACATTCTGGCGCGCTTTATGGCGGCGGAGAACGTGAAATCGCTGGTATCCGCCCGCCGTATCGGGATGACGTGGATGATTCTGTGTTTGGCCGGTGCCTGTGCGGTAGGCTATTTCGGCATTGCCTATTTCGGCGGCAATCCCGATCAGGCGGTGGCGATGGGCGGCAACAACGAACGCATTTTTATTGCGCTTACCACGCTGCTGTTTAACCCGTGGATTGCCGGCATCATTCTTTCGGCGATTCTGGCGGCGGTGATGTCCACTTTGTCTTGCCAACTGCTGGTGTGTTCGAGTGCGATTACCGAAGATTTCTACAAAGGCTTCCTGCGCCCCGATGCGCCGCAAAAAGAATTGGTGTGGATCGGCCGTTTGATGGTGCTGGCCGTGGCCGTGATTGCCATCATTATCGCCGCCGACCCCGAAAGCAAGGTGCTGGGCTTGGTGTCTTACGCATGGGCCGGTTTCGGCGCGGCATTCGGGCCGGTGGTGATTTTATCGGTGTTTTGGAAACGCATGACCGCTCTCGGCGCGCTGGTCGGCATGATCGCCGGTGCTGTGGTCGTGGTGGCGTGGAAACCGTTAACCGGCAGCAGCCTGTATGAAATCGTGCCCGGCTTCATCGCCTGCTTTATCGCCATTGTGGTAGTGTCGCTTTTGAGCAAGGCACCGCAAAAAGTGCAGGATAAGTTTGAGGAAGCCGACAAAGCATACCGCTTGGCGAAATAGCCGGCAGGTTACGAAGAGGCCGTCTGAAAGTTTTTCAGACGGCCTCTTGCATGGGATCGGAGAAATATCGGCTGCGGCGTGATGGCGGTATCACAATGATATACAATACCGCATCCCTCTTTTCAAACAAGGAACAACATGTTTACCGGCATCGTACAAGGCATGGGGCGGATTACGGCCGTTCGCAAACCCTCCGCCGATTTCCGCACGCACACTGTCGAGCTGCCCGCAGAAATGGCGCACAACCTGCAAATCGGCGCATCAATCGCCAACAACGGTTGCTGCCTGACCATTACCAAAATCAACGGCAGGGAAGTGGATTTCGATTTGATGGCGGAAACGCTGGCCAAAACCAACCTCGGTTTGCTTGAAGCGGGCAGCTTGGTAAACCTCGAACGCGCCGCCCGTTTCGGCGACGAGATCGGCGGGCATCTGATGAGCGGCCATATTATCGCCACCACCGCCATTACCCGCATCGAGCAAAACGAACACAACCGCACGGTTTGGTTTGTTCTGCCTGCCGAATTGAAACCTTATATTTTAACGAAAGGCTTTGTCGGCTTGGACGGTTGCAGCCTGACCATCGGCGAGGTGGGCGATACCGAATTCAACGTCCATCTGATTCCCGAAACTTTGGAGCGGACTTTGTTCGGCAGCCGCAAAACGGGCGATGTGATCAATATCGAAGTGGATCCGCAAACCCAAGCGGTGGTGGATACCGTGATGCGGGTTTTGGCGGAGCGCGACGGCAAGGCGGTTTGACGAGGCTTGCCGCTCCGTATTGATCGGCAAACACGGTTAGGAAATTGCATTTGCAACCTTTTTCTGCGCCATGCCGTTCAGGAACAAAATTTAAGGCCGTCTGAAAACATTATGTTTTGTTTTCAGACGGCCTTTTCCGATTGCTTATCTTACTGTCCGCGCAAAAACAGCGCGTCCAATTCTTTCAAAGTGAGCTTCACCCAAGTGGGTCGGCCGTGGTTGCATTGGTTGCTGCGCGGCGTGTTTTCCATGTCGCGCAAGAGGGCGTTCATTTCCGGCAGGGTAAGCTGGCGACCGGCGCGCACGGAGCCGTGGCAAGCCATGGTGGAAAGGATTTGGTTTTCACGCGCCTCGATGGTTTGCGAACTGCCGTTTTGGTCGATTTCGCGCAACATGTCGCGGGCGAGCGAGGCCACGTCGCTTTTGCCGAGCATGGCGGGCACGGCACGCACGGCGATGGTGTTGCCGCCCATGTCGGAAAGCTCCAAGCCGAATCCGCGCAAGGCTTCGGCGTGGTCGGCAAGGGCGGCGGTTTCTTCGTGGCTGGCGGCGAAGGTTACGGGAATCAGCAACCGCTGGCTTTGCAGGCTGCCGAGGGTGTCGCGCTGGGTTTTCATTTTTTCGTAGTTTACCCGTTCGGCGGCGGCGTGCATGTCCACCAGCAGCAGGCTGTCTTCGGCTTGGGCAAGGATATAGATGCCTAAAAGCTGGGCGATGGCAAAGCCCAACGGCGGCAGTTCGGGCGCTTGTGTTTCTTGATGCGGGGCATGGTTTTCAGACGGCCTCTCCGCTCCGAAACGGGCTTGCTCAAACTGGCTAAGCTCGATGTCTTCGTTCGGTTCGGTTTTGCGGTATAGCTCGGCGTAAGTGTTTAAGGCGGCACGGCTTTCGCGTAGAGAGAGGGTGCGTTGCTGCGGTGCGCGGGCGGCGGAATAGGGCGCGGGTGCGGATTTGCCGCCGAAGCCGCCGAAATGTTGTTGCTGCGGCGGCGTAGTCAGGTTGAGGCCGTCTGAAAGGTTTTCCGACGCGCTGGGGTTTTCAGACGGCATCGTTACGCCCAGCATTTCGTGCAATACGCTGCCGGCGTTGCTCACGCTTTCGGTTTGGTCGGCACGGGTGTCGGCAAGGGCTTTGTTGAGGGTGTGGAACACCAGTTGGTGCACGGCTTGGCTGTCGCGGAAACGGATTTCGGTTTTGGTGGGGTGCACGTTTACATCCACCGCTTCAGGCGGCAGGTCGAGAAACAGCACGAAAGCGGGCGTGAGGGCGTTGTGCAACACGTCGCGGTAGGCTTGTTTCACGGCGTGCAGCATCACTTTGTCGCGCACGAAACGGCGGTTGACGAAACAATACTGCTTGTCGGTTTTGCCTTTGGCAAAGGTGGGCTTGGCGATGAAGCCGTGGAGCCGCATGATGCCTTCGCCGCTGTCGATTTCCAAAGAGGCCGTCTGAAAATCGTCGCCTACGATGGCGGCGACGCGTTCCCGCAAACTCTGTGCTGGCAGTTTGAAAATACTTTTACCGTCGCGTTTGAGTGAAAAAGCAATGTGCGGATGTGCCAGCGCGAGGCGTTCGAGCATGGTGGCGCAGTGGGCGTATTCGGTGTTTTCGGATTTTAAAAACTTGCGCCGCGCGGGGGTGTTGAAGAAAAGCTCGGCCACTTCCACGGTGGTGCCGACGGGGTGCGCCGCCGCACCGCTTTCGCTGAGTTTGCCGTCTTCCGCTTTTACCTGATTGGCGTGTGCGCTGCTTTCGGTGCGGCTGGTAAGCGTGAGGCGGCTTACCGATGCGATGCTGGCCAAGCCTTCGCCGCGAAAACCCATGCTGGCAACGTGTTCCAAATCGGTGAGCGATTTGATTTTGCTGGTGGCGTGGCGGTGCAGGGCGAGGGAAATGTCGTCGGCGTGGATGCCGCTGCCGTTGTCGGTAACGCGAATCAGCCTGATGCCGCCGCCGGCAAGCTCGACATCAACCGCCGTTGCGCCCGCGTCGATGCTGTTTTCTACGATTTCTTTCAAGGCGCTGGCGGGGCGTTCCACCACTTCGCCGGCGGCGATTTGGTTGATAAGATGGTCGGGCAGGGCGGCGATGCGGTTCATTGCGCTTCCTTCGGGTTAAACGGTTTCAGACGGCCTATTATAAACGTAAGGCCGTCCGAATGCTTTTCAGACGGCCCGTGTGGGAATTATCGAGAGCGTTTGCCTGCGCGTTTGGCGCGGATCACTTCGATCACGCCGGGCAGCACCGAAATCACGATAATCGCGCCCAGCACTAAGCCCAGATTGTTTTTCACCACCGGAATATTGGCGAAGAAATAGCCCGCGTAGGAAAACAGCACCACCCACAAAACGGCGCCGATCACGTTGAAGCGGATAAAGCGGCCGTAGTGCATGTGCGCCATGCCTGCTACGAACGGGGCGAAAGTGCGCACGATGGGCACAAAGCGGGCGATGATGATGGTTTTGCCGCCGTATTTCTCGTAAAACTTGTGGGTTTTGTCGAGATAGCTGCGTTTGAAGATTTTGGAATCGGGGTTGGCAAACAGCTTGGCACCGAAGTATTTGCCGATCATAAAGTTCACCGCGTCGCCGATGATGGCTGAAGCAATCAGCAGCGCCACCATCACATGGATATTCATTTCGCCGATGGCCGCAATGCCGCCGGCGGCGAACAGCAGCGAATCGCCCGGCAGAAACGGCGTAACCACCAGCCCCGTTTCGCAGAAAATAATCAGAAACAGAATGGCGTAAATCCACGCGCCGTATTGTGCGGCCAGCTCGGTAAGGTGCTGGTCGATATGCAGGATAAAGTCGATGATGGTTGAAATAAATTCCATGTGGGTGCTTTCGGTTGATGAATATAGAGGCCGTCTGAAAACGGAATCAAACAGCTTTCAGACGGCCCCGCCGTATGTGAAGTTCGTCATTTTAAGTGAAAACTTTAAATTCTGCCAAACCGTTGCCGCGGCTTGCCGCTGTTTGTTGAAACAACGTACAATGTGCCGTCTGAAAGCCGTCTGAAAACCTTTTCCGTGAACCAGCTCATATTCGATTTTGCCGCCCGCGATTACCCTTCGTTCGATAAATTTTTGGGCACTTCCAACGCCGAACTCCTGCACGTTTTGCAACAGCAGCACGGGCAGTTTATTTACGTTTGGGGGCAGGAAGGTTCCGGCAAAAGCCATCTTTTGCAGGCTTGGGTGGCGCAGGCTTTGCAGGCGGGGCACAACGCCGTTTACATCGATGCCGCCCGCATGCCGCTTACCGACCAAGTGCTTGAAGCCGACTATCTGGCGGTGGATCAAGTCGACAAACTCAACGACGGCGAGCAGGCGGTATTGTTTGAAGCCTTCAACCGCTTCCGCAACAGCAAACACGGCTTTCTGTTGCTGAGTGCCGACGTGCCGCCGCCGCAACTGGTGATTCGCGAAGACTTGCGCACACGCATGGGCTATTGTTTGGTTTACGATGTCAAACCTTTGAATGACCAAGAAAAAATCAATGCATTAGTGAGCATGGCGGCGGCGCGACAATTAACCGTAGAACCGGAAATCTTCCAATACCTGCTCAACCATTGGCGGCGCGATATGGACAGCCTCATGCAGATGCTCGACACGCTCGACAACTACGCCGTGATGATGGGCAAACGCATCACCCTGCCGCTTTTGCGCCAACTCTTAAAACAACAGGAAACAGAATGAAAAACCTCGCCATTTTCGATTTGGACAACACCTTGATCAACACCGATTCCGACCATTCTTGGCCGCAATATCTGATGAAAAAAGGCGTGGTCGATGTCGAACACACCCGCGCCCAAAACGACAAGTTTTACCGCGACTACCAAAACGGCTGTTTGGATATCGACGAGTTTCTCAAATTCCATCTCGAACCTTTAAGCCGCTTCAGCCAAGAAGAATTGGCCGAAATGCACCGCGAATTTACCGCCGAATTTATCGCCCCGCACATCTCGCCGATGGCTAAAATGCTGGTGCAGAGCCACCGCAACGCAGGCGACGAACTGCTGGTCATCTCTTCCACCAACGAATTTATTATTACCCCGATTTGCCGTCTGTTCGGTATCGAAAACATTATCGGCACACAGCTCGAAACCGGTTCAGACGGCCGCTATACGGGCAATTACGTCGGCACGCCAAGCCTGAAAGAAGGCAAAATCACCCGCCTGAACGAATGGTTGGCAGCACGCGGCGAAACGCTTGAAAGCTATGGCAAAACCTATTTTTACAGCGATTCCAAAAACGATTTGCCGCTGCTGCGTTTGGTGAGCGACCCCGTAGCCGTCAACCCCGATGAAACCTTGCAGCAGGAAGCCGAAGAAAAAGGCTGGCCCGTGCTGAATTTTCGATAAGGCCGTCTGAAATGCCCCAATTCAAACCTGTTGTCGTCGTAACCACTGCGCCCAACCGCGAAGAAGCCGAACGCATCGGCGGTCTGCTGCTGGAAAACCGTCTCGCCGCCTGCGTGCAATACGAAACCATCCGCAGCCAATATGTGTGGGACGGCGAATTGTGCAACGACGAAGAAATCCGCATCGTGATTAAAACCGCCCGCTGCCACTATAAAGCGGTGGAAAAAACCATCGTGCAAAACCACAGCTACGACTGCCCGCAAATTCTGATGCAGCCGGTGGGCAGAGGCTTTGTGCCGTATCTGCGCTGGATGCGGGAGCAGTTGGGTTTGTAGCGGTTAAGACGGCGGATAAAGTATTCAAATTTTAAGTTAAGAGGCCGTCTGAAAAAGCTGTTTTACGGCTTTTTCAGACGGCCTCTTGTTTTCCTATTTACCTATCGTTAGCGGGCCGAGTTTAAAACACGTTTGATGAAAATCAGCACGCCGGCGGCAAATGCGGCCAATCCGAGCAGAGAGGCGGCGGTTTCCCAGTTTTCCAAACCTAGTGCCAACGGTGCGTCGGAACCGCCGCTGGTAACGGATGCGGCAATGATGAAGGCCAAAATCACGCCGATCAAGCTCTCGCCGACGATCAAACCGGCGGCAAACAGTGTGCCGGTGCGCTCGGCATGGCGCTGGTGGCGTTCGTTGTTGTCGCTATAACGCGAACGGATGGTGTATTTGATGAAGGCGGCAACCAAAGCACCGATAAAGATCGGCATGTTGACAGAAGGCGGCAAATAAATGCCCATGCCCACCGCCAGCACGGGCAGGCTCAGTTTGTGCGCCGAGCTTTTCTTCAGCACTAAGTCCGCGATAATCAGGATGATACCGATGACAACGCCCGTGAAAATGTATGTCCATTGCAGATTGTGCGCAAAGATACCTTGGGCAATGGTGGTCATCAGCGTGGCTTGCGGGGCGGCGAGTGCTTGGGATGCGTCCATATTCGGGCGCGGCAATGCGCCGGTAAAGCCGTAGGCTTGATAAAGGATTTCCAACACGGGTGCGATAACCAGCGAGCCGACCACACAGCCGATAATCAGCGCAACCTGTTGCCGCCACGGTGTCGCTTTAACCAGATAGCCGGTTTTCAAATCTTGGAGGTTGTCGTTGGAAATCGAAGCCACCGAAATCACTGCCGAGCCGCAGAATAAGGTGAGTGCAAGCATAAACTGGCGGCTGCCTTCGTCGGCAAACAGGCCGGACGAGTCGCCGATCAGCAGCAACACCAATGAAATGGCCAAGATGGAAATAATGCCGATACCGGAAATCGGGCTGGATGAAGAGCCGACCAAACCAGCCATGTAACCGCAGGCGGCGGCGACTAAAAAGCCGATAAAAGAAGTGAGCAGCGTACACACGATAACCAGCAGCCAAGCTAAGCCGGCGGGAATGGCGGCTGCTTCGATAAAGTGGTAAAAGCTGAACGCCAACACCAACATCATGCCCAAAGTCCATAAAATCATGGCTTTGGGCGATAAATCCTGCTCGATGCGTTCGGTGGAGGCGTGCGTGCCGCTACGGAATGCACGGAACGAGAGGCGCATGCCTTCCATCATCGGTTTGAACAGCGTAATCAGTGTCCAAATGGCGGCGATACCGATGGTGCCCGCGCCGATAAAGCGTACTTTTTCTTTCCAAAGCTGCAAGGCGTAAGCGGCCATTTCCATGTCGGCGGGCTGCGGAACGGAAGACGAGAAATAAGGCACGGCCACGCCCCACGCGATAAAGATGCCGAACAGGATGGCGATGCCGCCGGTCAGCCCCACCAGATAGCCCGCACCGAGCAAGGCGAGCGAAAAGCCCATCGGCAATTGGAAAATGGCATTGCCCGATTTGAACCAATAACCGGCGCTGTCGGCAATTACGCGCAGGCCGTTGCTGAGAAAACTCATCAAGCCGGCCAGCACGCTGCCCGCGGCGATTTCTTTGATGCCGCTGCCGCCGTTTCGGGCGGTTTCGTCTCCGTCCGCATCGTCTTGCAGTTCGCCGCTGCCTACTTTCAGAATTTCGGCGGCCGCCACGCCCTCAGGATAGGGCAGGTTGCTTTTCACCACCATGGCGTAGCGCAGCGGAATGGTAAAAATAACCCCCATGATACCGCCCGCCATACACAGCAGGGCGGTTTGCCAAAACGGAAAACCGTTCCAGTAGCCTGCCATCAGCAGACCGGGCAAAACGAAAATGATGGTGGAAAGCGTGCCCGCAGCCGAAGCCTGCGTTTGCACCATATTGTTTTCAAGAATGTTGCTGCCTTTGGCGAATTTCAAAATCGCCATCGAAATAACTGCAGCAGGAATGGAAGAAGCGAAGGTAAGGCCGACTTTCAAGCCGAGATAAACGTTGGAAGCTGTGAATACAACGGTAATCAACGCACCTAAAATCATGCCGCGCAATGTCAATTCGCGGTATCCCGAATAGGGATCATGACGGTGTGATTGTTGGGACATAATTTCATTCTCCTGATTGGAAGGCTTTATATTGTTTCGGAAAACAAAAGCTGTCAAGAAATGTTAGAGTTGTTAACCAACGTAAATATTAATATGTTATGTTTATTCCTATTGCAAAGGCCGTCTGAAAACCTGTTTGAAGTTTTTCAGACGGCCTTTTGCTTCTTTGGCCGGAGCCGATCTTATGCCTTGTTATTTAACCGTTTTGTTGCCTTCGACAATTTTCAGGCCGGCGGAAACCAAGCTGCCGATGTCGGCCACGTTGGCGGGCATAATCAGCGTGTTGTTTTCTTTGGCCAGTTTGCTGAAGGCTTCTACATATTGCTCGGCCACTTTCAGGTTCACGGCCTCGTTGCCGCCCGGAGTTTGCAGAGCATTGGCAACGGCGCGGATGGCGTCGGCGTTGGCTTCGGCCACGAGGCGCAGGGCTTCGGCTTCACCTTGGGCGCGGTTGATTTTGGCGATTTTTTGGCCGTTCGATTCGTTGATGGCGGCCTGCATTTCCCCTTCGGACTGCTGGATTTCGGCTTCGCGCTGGCCGCTGGCAAGGTTGATTTGTTCGATTTTGCGGCCTTCCGATTCGGCGATACGGGCGCGTTTTTCACGTTCGGCGGTGATTTGCGCCTGCATTGCGCGCAGGATTTCTTGCGGCGGTACCAAGTCTTTGATTTCGTAACGCAATACTTTCACGCCCCACGATACGGCGGCTTCGTCGAGCGCGGAAACGACGATGCTGTTGATTTCGTCGCGCTCTTCAAAGGTTTTGTCCAATTCCATGCGGCCGATAACCGAACGCAGCGTGGTTTGGGCAAGCTGGGTAATTGCCATGATGTAGTTGCTCGAACCGTATGAAGCGAGTTTCGGGTCGGTTACTTGGAAATAGATGATGCCGTCGACGGTAAGCTGGGTGTTGTCGCGGGTGATACACACTTGGCTCGGCACGTCGAGCGGAATTTCTTTTAGCGTGTGCTTGTAGGCGATGCGGTCGATAAACGGAATCAGAATGTTCAGACCGGGCGTGAGCACTTTGTAGAAACGGCCCAAACGCTCCACCACATAGGCCTCTTGCTGCGGCACCACGGTAAATGCTTTGAAGCCGAATACGATCACGGCGATGAGGATTAAAATCGGAAAGCTGAGAAACAGGTTGAGATCCATGATGATTCCTTAAATCACAATTAAATCAGAGTATTAATTCAGGTGGATAAGCAGAAAGTTACCGTTTTTGCCGGTAATCACGGCGGTTTGAGGGGCGGACGTGCCGGCTGTGTTTTCCGCCTGCGCCTGCCAAAGCGTGCCGCGGTAGTGCACTTCATACAGGTTGCCGTGCAGATGGCGCAGAATCTGCACCGTTTGCCCGATGTCCAAATCGTTGCGGGCGGATTCTTCCACGGGCGGGCGGCGGTGTTTTTTAATCCAGCCGTGTGCCCACCAAACGCCCACGGCGGCCAGCACGGCGGCGGTGATGATGCTGGCGGCGAGGCTGTCGAACAGCCAAGCGGTCAAGCCCGCACCGAACAGGGCGGCGCTGACCACCAACAGATAAATCGTGCCGACAAACAGTTCGACAATCAGCACCAATACGGCGGCGATAAACCAAGCAATCATAGGTTGCCCCCTTCGTTGTTTCAATCGAATCAATGATAAAGATTCTCGGCGAAAATTCAATGTTTTCGGCGGGAACGGTAGAAAGGCCGTCTGAAACGGTTTGCGCAAA
The DNA here is from genome assembly GCF_030504625.1 of Neisseria sp. MVDL19-042950. GTDB lineage: Bacteria > Pseudomonadota > Gammaproteobacteria > Burkholderiales > Neisseriaceae > Neisseria. The sequence continues at coordinate 186,707 of NZ_JAUKWH010000002.1, forward strand.
GAGTTTTCAGACGGCCTTTTAAACGGAAACGGTTTATTTCTCGGCGTTCAACACCCGTTGGCGGCGGGTTTCGCTCAACACCATGCCCGCGGTTACCGATACGTTCATGCTTTCCACCGTGCCGAACATGGGCACGGAAACGAGCATGTCGCAATGTTCGCGGGTGAGGCGGCGCATGCCTTCGCCTTCGTTGCCCATCACCCATGCGATGCTTTCGGGCAGTTTGGCGTGATAGAGATCGGCTTCGCCGCCCATGTCGGTGCCGACCACCCAGATACCGTATTCTTTCAATTCGCGCAGGGTGCGGGCAAGGTTGGTTACGGTGATGTAGGGCACGGTTTCGGCCGCGCCGCAGGCCACTTTGCTCACGGTGGCGTTCAGCCCCGCGCTTTTGTCTTTCGGCGCAATCACGGCGTGAACGCCCATCGCGTCGGCGGTACGCAGGCACGCGCCGAGGTTGTGCGGGTCGGTGATGCCGTCGAGCACCAGCAGCAGTGCCGGTTCGCGCAGGTTTTCCAACACGTCTTCGAGGTGGACGTGGTTTTTGGAGGCGTCGATAAAGCCGACCACACCTTGATGGCGCGCGCCTTTGCTGATGGTGTTTAAGCGTTCGGCGGCGGCAAAATGCACGCGCACGTTTTCGGCGGCGGCTTTTTCCAGCACTTCGCGGGTGCGGGTGTCGTGTTTGCCTTCTTGGACATACAGTTCGGTAATGCTTTTCGGGTTTTGCCACAATCGGGCGTTCACGGCGTGGAAGCCGTAGATAAGTCGTTGGTTTGCCATGTTTTGCTTTGTAGTGAAGGTTTCAGACGGCATTATACAGGGTTTGGAGGGGAAAGACTGCTCTCAGGCCGTCTGAAAAAGCCAAGCGGAGCAGATTGATATACAATGTTTTCATTTTTCAGACGGCCTTTTCATCATGCAGATTTACTTAGTCGGCGGAGCCGTGCGCGATGCTTTGTTAAACCTGCCCGTTACCGACCGCGATTGGGTGGTGGTGGGGGCGGACGCGGCCGATATGCTGGCGGCAGGCTTTCAGCCGGTAGGCAAAGATTTTCCGGTGTTTCTCCACCCCGAAAGCCACGAAGAATATGCGCTGGCGCGTACCGAACGCAAAACCGCCAAAGGTTATGCCGGCTTTGCGTTTTACGCCGCCAAAGACGTAACGCTGGAGCAGGATTTGCTCCGCCGCGACTTAACCATCAACGCCATGGCGCAGGATTCGGACGGCCTCGTTATCGATCCTTTCGGCGGGCGGCGGGATTTGCAGCATAAAATCCTGCGCCACGTTTCCCCCGCTTTTGCCGAAGACCCCGTGCGGATTTTGCGCACCGCCCGTTTTGCCGCCCGCTACGGGTTTGACGTTGCGCCGGAAACGATGGAACTGATGAAGCGGATGGTGGAAAACGGCGAAGCAGACGCGCTGGTGGCCGAGCGGGTATGGCAGGAGTTGGCGAAAGGGCTGATGGAAAAGCAGCCGCGCCGTATGTTTGAAATTTTACGCGAATGCGGCGCGTTGGAAATATTGCTGCCCGAAGTCGACGCGCTTTTCGGCGTGCCGCAGCGTGCCGATTACCATCCGGAAGTAGACAGCGGCATCCACACCATGATGGTGCTGCAATGTGCCGCCGATATGGATTTGAGCCTGCCCGAACGTTATGCCGCGCTGCTGCACGATTTGGGCAAAGCGCGAACGCCCGCCGACATTCTGCCCAAACACCACGGGCACGACCTTGCCGGTGTCGAACCCGTGCGCGCCGTCAACGCGCGCTGGAAAGTGCCCAAACATTGCGCCGAGCTCGCCGAATTGGTTTGCCGCTGGCACATCATGTTGCACAGCGTCGGCGAATTCAGGCCAGCTACCGTGTTAAATACTTTGAAAAAAGTAGACGCGCTGCGCCGCCCCGAACGTTTTCAGACGGCCTTGAACGTATGCGTGGCCGATGCCAGAGGCCGTCTGAACCGCGAAAACTCGCCGTATCCGCAACGCGAACATTGGCTGGATTTGCTGGCGGCGGCAAACGATATCGACACCGCCGCCATTGTCGCCGCCCATGCAGGAACGCCGCAGAAAATCGCCGAGGCGATCGACAAAGCGCGTTTGGAAAAAATCAGGCCGGTTCAAGAGGCCTACAAAGCACGGGTGCAAAGCGGGCATCGGTAAACCGGCAAAGTTTCAAGTTGAGTGTTTTTCAAACGTTTGAGGCCGTCTGAAAACTTTATTTATCCATGCTCACGCCGAAGTGCAGGTAGCTGCGTTCGGTAGCCATGCGCCCGCGCGGGGTGCGTTGCAGGAAGCCTTGTTGGATTAAATACGGTTCGATAACGTCTTCGATGGTGTCGGTGGATTCGCCGATGGCGGCGGCGATGTTTTCCAATCCGACCGGGCCGCCGCTGAATTTGTAGATTACGGCTTCGAGGAATTTCCTGTCCATCACGTCCAAGCCCACCGCATCGACATCGAGCATGCTTAAGGCGGCATCGGCGGTTTCGGCGTTAATCAATCCCTGATTTTTCACTTCGGCGTAATCGCGCACGCGGCGCAGCAAACGGTTGGCGATGCGGGGTGTGCCGCGGCTGCGGCGGGCGATTTCCATTGCGCCTTCTTCGCCCATGTTCAACTGCAAAAGCTGGGCGGAACGGGCGACGATGGTGGCCAAGTCGTTGTGTTCGTAAAATTCCAAACGGGAAACGATGCCGAAACGGTCGCGCAGCGGGTTGGTAAGCATGCCGGCGCGGGTAGTTGCGCCCACCAGCGTGAACGGCGGCAGGTCGATTTTCACCGAGCGGGCGGCGGGGCCTTCGCCGATCATGATGTCGAGTTGGTAGTCTTCGAGTGCGGGGTAGAGGATTTCTTCCACCACGGGGCTGAGGCGGTGGATTTCGTCGATAAACAATACGTCGTGCGGCTCGAGGTTGGTCAACAGGGCAGCCAAATCGCCGGCGCGTTCGAGCACGGGACCGCTGGTTTGGCGCAGGTTTACGCCCAACTCTTTGGCGATGATATGTGCCAGCGTGGTTTTGCCTAATCCGGGCGGGCCGAACAGCAGGGTGTGGTCGAGTGCTTCGCCGCGTTTTTTCGCCGCTTCGATAAAGATGGCAAGCTGTTCTTTGGCTTTGTGCTGGCCGATGTAATCGCCCAACGTTTTCGGGCGCAGGGCGCGTTCGAGCAGCTCTTCTTGGGCGGAGATGCTTTGGGCGGTGATGATGCGTTGCGGTTGTGCCGCGCTCAGGTTGTCGGTTTGCAGCATGGTGTACGGCTCGTGTGGTTAAAGGTTTCGAGGCCGTCTGAAAACCGTGCTTTCAGACGGCCTCTCGAATCATCGGTTTCAAGCTCTGTCGCGGGTTTGCCGCCAGACCAGATAATCCCGCAGCGGCGGCATGGGCGGGTTGATGCAGTGCGGGCATACGCCGGTGATGTCTTCGTCGTCGTCTTCGATGTGCAGGGCGTTGGGGTCGAACCGCGCCTGCTGCATCACGGCTTGCGCCAATGCCTGCTCTTGCACGACGTCGAATTCGAAACCGCTGAGGATTTCGCCCAGCAATTCGTGTTCCGCCGTGCTGAAGTTTTCGCTGTTGACGGTAATCAGGCGCAGATAGTCGCTGTTGCTGATTTTTCGGTGCAGTAACTCAATATTCATTATTCGGGCCGTCTGAAACGGTTTAGGGCAGAAGTTTTATTTAACGGACGGATTATAGCGTGTTTCAGACGGCCTCTGAATGAAACCGCCTGTAAAACTTTTATCGCGGCATCAAGTAAATTGGCGTATTCTTGGCGTTTTGCATATTCTTGGACGAGAAATGGAAGCATTAGCCAAATTCAGCCGCTTGGTCGGCCAAACTTTTGCGTTGTGGGCCGCTTTGTTTGCCGCGATTGCATTTATCGCTCCCGATACGTTTAAGTGGGTGCTGCCGTATATTCCCGTGCTGCTGGGCATCATTATGTTCGGCATGGGGCTGACACTTGCTCCGCGTGATTTCAGGATTTTGGGCGAACACCCCAAAGCCGTGTTAATCGGCGTGGCGGCACAGTTTGTGATTATGCCGCTGACGGCCTATGCGTTGGCATTGGGGCTGAACCTGCCTGCGGAAATTGCCGTCGGCGTGATTCTGGTGGGTTCCTGCCCGGGCGGTACGGCTTCCAACGTGATCACTTATCTGGCGCGCGGCAATGTGGCGCTTTCGGTGGCGGTAACGTCGATTTCCACTTTGCTCGCTCCGGTGCTCACGCCGGCGGTTTTCTATCTGCTGGCGAATCAATGGCTTGATATTTCGGCTTCGGCGATGTTTGTGTCGATTTTAAAGATTGTGCTGCTGCCGATTGTGTTGGGCGTGGTGGCGCATATTTTGTTCAGAAAGCAGACGGAAGCCGCCGCCGGTGTGCTGCCGCTGGTATCGGTGGCGGCGATTGTGCTGATTATCGGTTCGGTGGTCGGCGCGAGCAAACCAAAAATCCTCGAAAGCGGCATGCTGATTTTAGTGGTGGTGATGCTGCATAACGCCATCGGTTATTTGCTCGGCTTTTTCACGGCCAAGTTGTTCAGGCTGCCTTACGATGTGCAAAAAACCTTGTCCATCGAAGTGGGCATGCAAAACTCGGGCTTGGGAGCCGCTTTGTCCGCCGCATATTTCACCCCGCTTGCCGCCGTGCCCAGCGCGATTTTCAGTGTATGGCACAATATTTCAGGTTCGCTGCTGGCTTCTTATTGGGCTTCGAAAGAGGATAAAGCCAAACGGCGGGAATCGGAAGATTAAATCAATCAATAAGGCCGTCTGAAAAGGTTTTCAGACGGCCTGCTTATCTACTCAAACCAAATTACTCTTCCGGCTGCTCGCCGTCGGTATCGTCCAGCGTGCCTTCGGTGATTTGAACATTCACACCGACTTTGGCGCGGATTTTGGCGTCGATTTCGTTGGCGACTTCGGGATTTTCTTTCAGCCATACGCGCACGTTGTCTTTGCCTTGGCCGATTTTGGCACCGTTGTAGCTGTACCATGCGCCTGATTTTTCAACGATATCGTATTTCACGCCCAAATCGACCAGTTCGCCTTCCCAGCTGATGCCTTCGCCGTAAAGGATGTCGAATTCGGCTTGGCGGAAGGGTGGGGCGACTTTGTTTTTGATGACTTTGACTTTGGTTTCGTTACCCAAAACGTCGTCGCCTTTTTTGATAGAACCGGTGCGGCGGATGTCGAGGCGCACGGAGGCGTAGAATTTCAGCGCGTTACCGCCGGTGGTGGTTTCGGGGCTGCCGAACATCACGCCGATTTTCATGCGGATTTGGTTGATGAATACGACTAAGGTATTGGTTTTTTTGATGTGGCCGGTGAGTTTGCGCAAGGCTTGGCTCATCAGGCGGGCTTGCAGGCCGACGTGGCTGTCGCCCATTTCGCCTTCGATTTCGGCTTTGGGCACGAGCGCGGCTACGGAATCGACCACGACCATATCCACGCCGCCGGAGCGTACCAGCATGTCGCAGATTTCAAGCGCTTGCTCGCCGGTGTCAGGTTGGGAAACCAGCAGCTCTTCCACTTTCACGCCGAGTTTGCGGGCGTAGATGGGGTCGAATGCGTTTTCGGCATCGATAAAGGCGCAGGTGCCGCCGTTTTTCTGGCATTGGGCGATGGCTTCCAAACACAGGGTGGTTTTGCCGGATGATTCGGGGCCGAAGATTTCTACGATACGGCCGCGGGGCAGGCCGCCCACGCCGAGCGCCAAATCCAAACCGAGCGAGCCGGTGGAGATGACTTCTAAATTTTCGTCTTTATGGCTGCCGTCCATTTTCATGATGGAGCCTTTGCCGAAGTTTTTTTCGATTTGCGCGAGCGCGGCGGCTAATGCTTTGCTTTTTTCGTCTGACATGATGTTTCCGTGTGGAATGATGGTAAGGATTTCGGCGCAGATTATCGCATAAATCGCTGCTTTTCGAAAAAGTTTTCATCGGGCTTTCAGACGGCCTTAGGTTGTGTATGAGGCCGTCTGAAAACATCGCAAACCTTTTCATAACGGCATAACCATATTAAGATAAGCCTTGAAGCGTTTTTCTTATCTTGACCAATATTCAAGGAACACAGAATGAAAGTATTACTGCTCGGCGCGCCGGGTGCGGGTAAAGGCACACAGGCTCAATTTATTACGGCGGCTTTCGGCATTCCGCAGATTTCCACCGGCGATATGCTGCGTGCGGCGATTAAGGCCGGCACGCCGTTGGGTTTGGAGGCGAAAAAAATCATTGATGAAGGCGGTTTGGTACGCGACGACATCATCATCGGCATGGTTAAAGAGCGGATCGCGCAGGACGACTGCAGAAACGGCTTTTTGTTCGACGGCTTCCCACGCACATTGGCGCAAGCCGAGGCGATGGTTGAGGCCGGTGTGAATTTGGATGCGGTGGTTGAAATCGACGTGCCGGATGCGGTAATTGTCGACCGTATGAGCGGCCGCCGCGTGCATCTGGCTTCGGGCCGTACTTATCATGTTTCTTACAATCCGCCGAAAGTGGAAGGTAAAGACGACGTTACCGGTGAAGACTTGATTCAGCGCGACGACGACAAAGAAGAAACGGTGAAAAAACGCCTTGAGGTTTATCACGACCAAACGGCGGTGTTGATCGGTTTTTACAGCAAATTAACCGGCGAACACGCACCGAAATATATCAAGGTGGACGGTACGCAGGCCGTTGATGCCGTTAAAGCCGAAGTGTTGGCCGCTTTGGGCGGATAGTTTTTTTATTGATACGGCAGATTTGGTAAACAGGCCGTCTGAAATCTTTTCAGACGGCCTGTTTTTTTGCGCCTGCTTTCTTTAGGCGCAGTAATCGGAATCAAGTTTGGCGTGCAAAGACAACTCATTGTCATGATGAACAAGAGATAAGCAGGGTGTTTAGCGGTATATTGGGCTCGACAGCAAAACATCACCGTTAGTTTAGTTAGGAGAAAAAAATGCCAGGCTATCCACAAGATATTTTGAAAAACCGTTCAGTGGTTAAACATGGAAATTATGCATTCATTACGCCGGAAGGCCGTGTAATCAATGTGATTCCCGGAATCGAAGATTGTTTGATGACCATTCTGGCCACGCCGAAAATGGGTGCGAGCTTTGTGCAGTTGATCGGCCAGTTGGGAGAGAACGCAAAAACTACGCTGGCTTACGGCGCGAAAGACCATGAAGAAGCTTTTATCTATCTACTCGACGGCGAAGCGGAATTGAAAGTAACCGTCGGCGGCGAAAGCCGCACGCTGACCCAAGGGGGCTATGCGTATTCTCCTCCGGGAGTAGGTATCCAGTTTGAAAACGCCAATCACAAAGCAGGCCGTATTCTGCTTTACAAACAACGTTATATCGAACATCCGGCCGGTTTGAAACCTTATACCGTGTTTGGCAATGTCAATGATATCGAATGGACGGATTATGACGGCATGGCCAACGTCCACATTAAAGATTTGCTGCCGGTAGAGCAAAACTTCGATATGAACATGCACGTTTTGAGTTTTGACCCGGGTGCCAGCCACAACATCATCGAAACCCACGTGCAAGAGCACGGTGCGTATGTATATGAGGGACAAGGTTGCTACCTGCTGGACGAAAATTGGTATTTGATCAAAGAGGAGGACTTTGTTTGGTTCGGCCCATATTGCAAACAAGCATCTTATGCCGTAGGACGCGGGCCGTTCAGCTACATTTATTCTAAAGACTGCCACCGCGATGTGGAAATCTGATGTTTTCGTATCAATAATTCAATTCAGTGAAGGAACTTAATCATGGCTTTAGATAAAAATTTCAGACCCCTTGATATCCGTGAAACTTTGGCAGCCACCAATATGCGCGGCAAAAACATTACGTTTTTGGATGAATTCAAACGCGAAGAAATTTTGGCTTTGTTTGAAGCGGCGAAAATGTTGGAACCCTATATGCGCACCGGCTTGAACCTGCTGGACGGCAAAGTGCTGTACACCCTGTTTTTCCAACCTTCCACCCGCACCCGTTGCAGCCATGAAAACGCCATGCTGCGTTTGGGCGGCCAAGTGATTACCGAGTCAGACCCCACGCACAATGCGGCGGTGGCGAAAAATGAGAGCCTCTACGACACCTTGCGCGTTACTTCCGAATACGCCGACGTAATCGTGATGCGCCACCCCGACGATCAGGAATGTTTGGGTGCGTTGGACGAACTGGGCGAGTATGTTTCGCCGGTGATTTCAGGCGGCTACGGCCACGTTACCCATCCGACGCAAGGTTTGTTAGACAGCTACACCTGCTGGCGTGCGTTCGGTGATCTGAGCAACGCCACCGTTGCCATCGCTACTCCCGATTTATCCCGCGCACGTTCGGGCCAATCGTTCGCTTTGGCGTTGGCATCCATGGGAGCGAAAATCATCTATACCGGCACCAGCGAATTGCGCACGCCAGAAGTGGTGCGTAACAAGCTGACTGCAATGGGTGCACGTTTTGAAGAGCATTTCGACCTGACCGAAAAACAAAACGAAGAACTCTATGCGGAAAACGGTGTCGACTTGATTTACCTGCCGGGCAGCTCTCTGAAAAAAGACGACCCGAACCGTGAAGACTTCATGAAGAAAATGATGAACTACTACATTTCTCTGGATATGCTCAAACGCATTAAAGAGAAAAGCGGCAAGGTCGTGGGTGTGCACCATTCGCTGCCGCGCAACGCAGGCGAATTCGATTTCGGCATCGACAATACCGAGCACCAATTATATTTCCGTGCCATCGGTTTCTCAGTAGCGGTGAGAATGGCTCTGTTGAGCGCCGTTGTCGGTGTCAATTAACCGGCCAGATGATGAGCAACGGCTGCCGCTGCCGGTGCAGAGGCAGCCTTTTTCTTTTCTTTCAGGAGTTGTGTCATGAGTACGCAAAAACCGAAAAAATCTTTTAAGATGCCAGATATCTATATCGTATTGGCGATATTCATTCTTGTCGCCGCAGTCTTTACCTACATTATTCCAGCAGGGGAATACGAACGCCAAATGGTGGAAACTTCCCACGGTGTACAGAAATTGGTAGTGGCCGGAACTTATCACAGTGTCGAGCAGCACCCCGTCGGCTTTATGGACGTGGTTACTGCGATTCCCGACGGTTTGAAACGTGCGGCCGGTATCGTGTTCCTCACCTTCATGGTGGGCGGCTGTATGGGCTTGATCAAACGCGCAGGTCTGATTGACATGGGCGTGCAAAAATTGAGCGCCGCCGTGGGCAATAAAGATATTCTGGTGATTCCGATTCTGATCAGTATCTTTGCCGGTTTGGCCGCTTTTATCGGCGTGCCCGAGCTTTCGTTGGCTTATTTGCCGGTGCTGCTGCCGTTGTTTTACCGCTTGGGCTATGACGGCATGACCGCGACGGCCGTAGCCTTGTTGGGGCCGTGTATGGGCTTTACTTTCGGTTTGACCATTCCGGGTTCCGTGGGTGTAGGCCAACAAATCGCCCAGTTGCCGATGTTCTCCGGTTCGCCTTTCCGCGCCGTGATTCTGGTTTGTGTGATTGTGATTGCCATCATTTATGTAATGCGTTACGCCATTAAAGTGAAAAACAATCCGCAAGCAAGCCTCACTTACGAAAGCGATAATGAGATTCGTGCCAAATTCGCCGAAGAAGAAGCCGCAAAAGGCGATGTGGTGTTCACTGCACGTCAAAAATATGCCGGTATTGCCTGCATGGTGCTGTTCCCGATTGCCATCGCCATGATTTTGAAAAACAACTTGGGTTTTGAAGCCATCGGCGGTTTGTTCCTCTTCATCGGTATTGCCGCTGCTGCGATTGCCGGCAAATCTCCGCAACAAATTTGCGACGACGTGAATGCCGGTATGCGCGATATGATGGTTGCTGCGTTATTGTGCGGTGTGGCTTCTGCGATTGCCGTTGTGATGGATAAAGGTGTGATTACCGATACGTTGGTGTTCTGGCTGGAAAGCATGATGCGCTCCGTGCCGCCCGAACTCACGGCCATTGCGATTTTCTGGGAACAATCTCTGTTTAACTTCCTGATCCCGGGCGCTACCGCATTAACCGTGTTGACTATGCCGATTATTTCGCCTCTGGCAAGCCTGCTGGATATTTCACAACAAGCCGTGGTTTCGGCAAACGCTTGGGGCGGACAGCTTACCGACATTTTCTTCCCGACTTCAGGCTTCTTCGTCGCCACCTTGGTGATTGCCAAAGTCGAATACGGTAAATGGCTGCGTTTCTACACTCCGCTGATGCTTATTCTCGGCCTTCTTGCCAGCGTTGCACTTTACTTTATGCAGTCTATCGGTGTGGGTGCTTTGTAACAGGCCGTCTGAAAAAGGAGATTCAAGATGTATGACTTATTGATTAAAAACGGTTTGCTGGTATTGCCCGACCAAATGCTGCACGGCGATATCGCGGTGAAAGACGGCAAAATCGCCGCCATTGCCCCGCAAATCGAAGACGAGGCCAAGAAAACCATTGATGCCGGCCATAAGTATGTTTTACCCGGCATGGTGGATGTGCACATGCATATTTCGGAACCCGGCCGCACCGAATGGGAAGGCTACCGCACCGGTACGCAAGCGATGGCGGCCGGCGGCACCACCTCTTATGTTGAAATGCCGCTGAATACCATTCCCGCCACGATAGACTTGGAAAGTTTGGAAATCAAACGCCAAGCGGCGGAAGGGCAAAGCCATGTCGACTATACGTTTTTCGGCGGTTTGGTGCCGCACAACCTGAACGACCTGAAAGCGCTTTCCCAAGCAGGCGTGGGCGCGTTCAAAGCCTTTGTAGCCACTTGCGGTTCGGGCAAGCCGGGCGACTTTAAAAACGTAACCGACTACGAACTGTATGTTGGTATGCAGACTCTGGCGGAAACGGGCGATTTGCTGGTGGTGCATTGCGAAAACGCCACGATTACCGACGAACTGGGCCGCAAAGCCAAAGCGGAAGGTAAAACTTCGGTATCCGACTATGTTGCCAGCCGCCCGATATTTACCGAGGTGGAAGCAGTACGCCGCGTGTTGTATATTGCCGAGCAAACCGGTTGCCGCATACACATCGCGCATTGCAGTTGCCACGAAGCCATCGAAGCGGTGTTGGAAGCCCAAGCGCGCGGTGTGGATGCCAGCTTTGAAAGCTGCCCGCATTATTTCTTGTTGGCAACGGAAGATTTGGATGCCATCGGTGCCAAAGCCAAATGTTCGCCGCCGATACGCGATAAAGCGCACCAGCAAAAAATGTGGGAATTACTGGCGGGCGGCATCATCGACATCATCGGCTCCGACCACTCGCCGTGTACGCCCGATTTGAAATCCAGCCCGAACGCATTTGAAGCATGGGGCGGCATCAGCGGCTGCCAAAACAGCGTGGATGCCATGTTTGATGCGGCGGTGAAAAAACGCAATATCAGTCCGGTTACGCTGATGAATGCGCTGGCTACCCAACCGGCCAACCGCTTCGGTTTAATCGACAAAGGTGCGCTGAGTTTGGGCAAAGATGCCGATATCGTGATTTTGGATCCCAACCGGTCTTATACCATCACTGCCGACAAGCTATTGTATAAAAACAAAATCAGTGCATACGAAGGCTTTGAAGTAGGTTGCAGCATCACCCACACCTTCCTGCGCGGTAAGGAGATTTACACGCTCGAGGAAGGCATCAAAGGCGAGGCATCAGGCCGTGCGGCACGCTTGGCCCATAAGGCCGTCTGAAAACCAATCATGCGGAAAGGGCGCACATTCCGTGCGCCCTCCCGTTCAAATATGAAGGAAACCACCATGAGAATAGTTGTAGCCTTGGGCGGCAATGCCCTTTTGAAACGCGGCGAACCGCTGACATCTGAAAACCAACGCGCCAACGTGCGTATCGCCTGCGAACAAATTGCCAAAGTGTACGGCGGCAACCAATTGATCATCACCCACGGCAACGGTCCCCAAGTCGGCCTGATGGCTTTGCAAAGCAATGCTTACAAAGCAGTGCCGATGTATCCGCTGGACGTATTGGGTGCGGAATCGGTCGGCATGATCGGCTATATGATTCAACAGGAAATGGCCAATTTCGTGCCGAAAGACGTGTCATTGGCCACCGTAATCACCCAAACCGAAGTCGATCCCAAAGACCCGGCTTTCCAAAAACAGAGCAAACCCGTCGGCCCCGTATACAGCAAGGAAGAAGCTGATGCGATTGCCGCCGAAAAAGGCTGGACTATGGCTCAGGATAACGACAAATACCGCCGCGTTGTGCCCAGCCCGCTGCCCACCCGCATTTTTGGCTTGAAACCGTTGAAAACATTAATCGAAAACAACTACATCTTAATTTGCGGCGGCGGTGGCGGCATTCCGACTTATTACGACGAGTCGGGCAGGTTGTGCGGTGCCGAAGCCGTTATCGACAAAGACCTTGCCACGGCCTTGTTGGCCTCTTCGATTGATGCGGATTTGCTGATTATTGCCACCGATGTTGACGGCGTGTATCTCAATTGGGGCACCGACCAACAAAAAGCCGTGCGTGCGGCGCATCCCGACGAAATCGAAAAAATCGGTTTCGCCAGCGGTTCGATGGGGCCGAAAGTTCAGGCGGCAGTCAACTTTGCCCGCGACACAGGCAAAACGGCAGTTATCGGCGAACTGAGCGATATCGAACGCATTGTGGCGGGAGAAGCGGGCACCCGCATCAGCAAAGATACGCAAGGTATCGAGTACCGTTAAACAGATGTAAACGATGTTTGTAAGCGGGCTGCGGTTTTATCTGCCGCAGCCCGCTTTAATGGTTTGCGGGAGTTTTCAGACGGCCTGAACCATAATCGGCGGCCTGAATGTGAAGTGCTTGGCGGTGTGGCCGCAGGTATCCGTTTTCCCGACCGTGCTGCCGTCGTTTTAATCACAGCATCCATGCCATGATTAAGGCCGATATGCTGATAAGAGCGGCAAACCCGTAGCACAGCCATTTGGCGGCAGGCAGATGCAGTTTCAAATCGTGCAGGCCGTGATGGATGCGGTGCATGCCGCACCACACGGGCAGGCTTACGGTAAGAAAAAGAAAAATCCGCCCTAACGGGCTGCCGGCGAGGGAGAGGGCGTGTTCGTAATCTAAAACGCCGTCGGGCAGCAGGCCGAGCGGCAGTAAAATGCCCACGAGCAATATCATTACCGGCGCGAAAACCGCACTCCACATGCCGCCGGCACCAAACATGCCCCAGAATATCGGTTCGTTTGAGCGTTTATCGGTTTTCATTATTTTTCTCCTATTTCAGCAAAACAACCAGCAGCAAAACAACACCGGCGGCAACAGCGGCAGCCCATAAGGTTTTAATTACCAGAGCAGGCTTGAGTTTTTCGCCTTTGATAATCACGGTAGCGGCTTTGGGCGCAAGTTCGAACCATGTTTTGCTGTGGAGCAAAGAAGCGGCTAGAGCGATCAGGTTGGCACAGAAAACCAAAGGCTGTTGCAGGAAACCGATGAAACCGGCCCATGCGTCGGCTCCTGCAATCAAAGCATACATGCCGCGCAGCAATACGATGCCGAACCATACGGCGGGCAGGGCGGTGGCTTCGCGCAGCATATAAAAACGGTAGAAAGCCGACTTTTTCCACCAACTGCCGTTTACCGGTCGGATATAGGGTTTGCGGGCGGAACTCATGACGTGCTCCTTTTGGATTGGCGCAGCATGGAAAGGAAAAAATCGGTGCTGCTGGCCACTTTGCCTTGTTGGATGGCTTCGGCGGGGTCGACGTTTTGTGGGCAGACTTCCGAACAATAACCGACAAAAGTACAGCACCACACGCCGTTATCGCTATTCAGGGGCGGCATGCGCTCGGCTTGGCCGCGGTCGCGGCTGTCGAGGTTGTAGCGTTGTGCCAGAGCGATGGCGGCGGGACCGATGAATTCGGGGTTGAGGCCGAATTGCGGGCAGGCGGCGTAGCAGAGGCCGCAGTTGATGCAGTCGGCAAATTGTTTGTATTTGGCCGTTTGCGCCGGCGTTTGGGTGTTGGGGCCGTCTGAAACCGTGCGCCGGTTGCCGATGATATAGGGTTTGACCGTCTGTATGCCGTCCATCAGCGGGGTCATGTCCACCACCAAGTCGCGTTCGACCGGCAGATGCGACAATGCCTCCACCGTAATGGTTTTGCCTGCATATTCGCGCACGAAAGTTTTGCAGGCCAGTGTCGGCCGGTTATCCACCATCACGCCGCACGAGCCGCAAACCGCCATGCGGCACGACCAACGGTAAGACAAATCGGGCGCAAGTTTTTCTTTGATATAGCCCAGCGCGTCCAGCAGCGACGTTTGCTCGTCGTAGGGCACGTGATAATCGTCATAACGGGGCTCGCGGTCGTGTTCGGGGTTGTAGCGCATCACTTTGATATGGATGGTGCGTGGCTCACTCATGGGCGGGTTCCTTTTGTTGTTCCGCGGCGGCTCCGTACACGCGTTCGGCCGGCGGGAGCTTGGTAATTCTCACCGGGCTGTGGCCGATTTCCGGTGCGCTTCCCGCCCGATAAAACGCCAGCGAATGTTTGAGGAAATCGGCATCGTTGCGTTCGGTGCAGCCTTCGTCCAAACGTTGGTGCGCCCCGCGCGATTCCCTGCGGGCAAAGGCGGAATGCACCATCGCTTCGGCCACGTCCAAACCGAAGCCCAGTTCCAACGCGTACAGCAAATCGGTGTTGTACACTTTGGATTGGTCGGCAATACGGATACGGCGGTAGCGTTCTTGCAGCTCGGCCAGTTTGTCGATGGTTTTCTGCATCGATGCGGCAGTGCGGTAAATGCCGCAGCCTTCTTCCATCGCCAAGCCCATTTCGTTGCGGACGGTTGCCCAGCTTTCACTGCCTTGCTGCCGCATAAAGTTTTTCAGACGGCCTGCCGTGTCGCGGGCTTGGGCATCGGCAAAGCGGTTGTCGGATTGCGGTGCGGCGGCTGCACGGCGTGCGGCGGCTTCTCCGGCCACGCGCCCGAATACCAAAATTTCCGACAAAGAGTTCGACCCCAAGCGGTTGGCTCCGTGCAGCCCGACCGACGAGCATTCGCCCACGGCAAACAAGCCGTTGATGCGGGTTTCGCATTCCGAATCGGTTTCGATGCCGCCCATCGTATAGTGTGCGGTGGGGCGCACCGGAATCGGCTCTTCGGCGGGGTTCACGCCGATATAGGCTTTGGAAAGTTCGCAAATCAGCGGCAGCCGTTCTTGCAGTTTTTTCTCCCCCAAATGGCGCAAATCCAAATGCACCACGTCGCCGTAGGGTGTGGCAATCGTGCGCCCTTGCCGCCATTCGTGCCAAAACGCCTGCGACAGTTTGTCGCGCGGGCCGAGCTCCATGTATTTGTTTTGCGGCTGCCCGACCGGTGTTTCCGGGCCGAGGCCGTAGTCTTGCAGATAGCGGTAGCCGTCTTTGTTGAGCAGAATGCCGCCTTCGCCGCGGCTGCCTTCGGTAATCAGAATGCCCGAACCGGGCAGGCCGGTGGGGTGGTACTGCACGAATTCCATGTCGCGCAAAGGCACGCCGCGGCGAAAGGCCATGCCCATGCCGTCGCCGGTAACGATGCCGGCGTTGGTGTTGTAGCGGTAAACCCGTCCGGCACCGCCGGTGGCCAGAATCACCGCTTTGGCGCGGATTTGCACCAAGCTGCCTTCCATCAGGTTTAAGGCGGCCACGCCGCAGGCTTTGCCGTCGTCGGCCAGAATATCCAGTACGAAGTATTCGTCGAAACGTTTGATTTGCGGGTATTTCAACGAAGTTTGGAATAAGGTGTGCAGAATATGGAAGCCGGTTTTGTCGGCGGCGAACCAAGTGCGTTCGTTTTTCATACCGCCGAACCGCCGCACATTTACCGAGCCGTCCGCTTTGCGGCTCCACGGGCAGCCCCATTGCTCGAGTCGGATCAATTCGTGCGGGCAGTGTTTCACAAAATATTCCACCACTTCCTGATCGCACAGCCAATCTCCGCCCGCCACCGTATCGTGAAAATGTGCATCGAAAGAATCGTGCGGCAGAATCACTCCCGCCGCCCCGCCTTCGGCAGCCACAGTATGGCTGCGCACGGGATAAACTTTGGATACTAACGCAATATTCAGATCGGAATTGCTTTCCGCCGCCGCAATCGCCGCCCGCAAACCTGCGCCGCCCGCGCCGACGATTACCATATCGGCCTGAATTGTGGACATATAAGCCTCGCGATGTTTGAAGGTAAATCGGCAACAAGATAATCCATTTTGCCAGAGCCGGTATTTATTTGAATCAAGCTTTGCGGCTTTAAGCCTCTTGGAAACATACCGTGAGGCATGAAAAAGGCCGTCTGAAAAACGGGTTTTCAGACGGCCTCAGGTCTTTCAAGATGTCGGATTAATGCTTCTTGCCGGATTTGCCGCCGGCTTTTTCAGGCATCAGGGAAGAGTGGTGCGAAGTAATCATCCACTGGTCGCCGTTCCAGCCGTAAGTAAACGTATAGCGGCCGGCGGCTTTCGTACCGTCGGCGAAAGTAAAGGTGTATAAACCGTTATCCAACGCGACATTACAGCCGATTTGAATGTGGCTCATGTCGATTTTGCCCACCGGTTTTTTCTCTAAGAAATGTTTGAAATAATCTTCTTTTTCAGCCGGAGTCAAACGCGGTTTGTTGGAAAGGGTCGGCAGCAGAATGCCGTCGACAGAATAGTTTGCCACCACTTGTTTGGGATCGCCGGTTTGCAGGGAATTGTTCCAGCGGTCAAACAAAGCGGCAATTTCTTGTTTGTTAGTTGCCTTGCAACTATCAGCTTGCAGCACTTGCGGGCTTTTATCGTTGCTGGCACACGCAGCCAATGTCAGGGATGTTGCCAAAACAGCCAAAAGACGTAGTTTCATTCTTTACTCCTTTTTCTTAGTTGGATAAGTGGTTCGGCAAATATCTGTTTTCACAAGCAACTTTTCATTTTTATGTTATACCGTTTAGAGAGGAAAGGAATAGTTTTGTTCCTGATTGTTAATAAATATTATAATCTCATTGGAAATCTTAAGTAAAACAGGCCGTCTGAAAAATTTTGTTCAGACGGCCTGTTTTATCGGCAATGCTTATTTGGACGCGGCAGAGGTAAGAATGGCGGATTCCGATTTCGTTAAAATGCCCGGAATAAAACTTTCCGAATAGCCGGCGATAATCAACACCAGCATGAGAGACCACGGATTGTCGTCCGACAAAATCACCGAGCTGATCAGGTTGGATTTAATCAGAATATAAGTGATGCTGCCTGTGAAGAAGGCCAGAAACAAACGCTCCAAACCGATCAGAAAATAGCAATGCCGTCTTTCGAATTCCTGAAAATTCAAGTTTTTGGAATTGATCAGCACCCCCGTGCTGTTGCCGAGCAGAATGGCGAAAATAAACGGCAGAATATCAAGAAAATTTTTGAGAAAAGCATAGTATTTTTCAAACGGAAACATTTCCGAAACCACTTTAAACAGCACACACAAACAAATCGAAATAATGTTCGGCAGCAGATAAAGCAGCCTGTTTTTCAAAATAAGGTTTTGCTCGGCGTGAATCGCATCAATCAGGCGGGGGAACAAGTTGACATTGTCTTCGTCATCGTTGTTCAAACACATCGCCAGCGCGTGGGCAATCCGCTGCTTGTTGGTTTCGAAATTAATCGAGCGCGAAAGAATGCCTTTGGCGAGAATATAATCGCACCGCACTTTATTGAATCTGTCCCGTATGATTTTTTCAGATTCATCGGTGTGGCCGTCGATAAAAAGTTTGATTCTGTTCTGAATATTCGGGCTGTCGATTTCATAAATCACATACTCGTTGTGCATGGTCAGCACATTCACGACCGTGTTTCCCAAAATATCAACCGACCCCACCTGTATATTTCTAATCGCCGGCACGATGCCGGTTTTCGCCTCTTCCGGAAGGTAGTTATCCATTGGCTTCTCCTTCGCCGTCAAATGTTGTCGAACCATATCCGGCATCAATCTTGCAATGCGGACGGATTTTCCGATGTTTTGAAATTATCTTATCCGATACTGTTGCGATTGGATGTTATATTGGCAATATAACCCATTGTTTTCATTAAGTCTAGATGGCTTTGATGATAGGGGGAAGAAGAGGTTTTCAGACGGCCTTTAAGGTTTGAACGGATGGAAAATAAGGGCGGACATCCCTGCCTAGCGCAATATAGGTAAGGCTGCACACCCCTTTTGTCGCTTAGCGCACGATTTTTATATAACAAGAGGCCGCCTGAAAACATATTCAGACGGCCTCCCCGTTCTATCGCACAAAAGCGGTTCAATCTTTGCAGTCCAACATATCTTTGCGGATATCCCTCAGCACAAACGCGGCGGTGTCTTCGTCTTCCGCCTGAACCCACACAAACAGTTTGGCGACAATCTTGCCGAGAAATACTTTTTCCAAAGCGTCGGCATTGCTCAAATTGTATTGCGACAAGAAATCGGCAATGTCGGCGGGCAGGGCGGTGCGTTCGGCTTGGCGGATGTCGGTAAAACGTTTGTCCGATTGCAGGCGTTCCAGCAGGGTTTGGTTTTTATCGAGCTTGATGCCTTGCTCTTTCTCTTCGATGGTGGCGCGGGTGAATTGGTCGTAAATCTCCGCGTAGAGCATATCGTTCGGGCCTTCGAAGATGGTGAAGGGGCGGATGTCGATGGCAATGTTGCTGGCGGGATGGCCGTGTTCGAAGCCTTTGGCACCGAGCAGTTTTTGCAGGATTTGCGCCGCGCCGTAGGTGTATTCGGTGGCCAGCGTTTTGATAATGTTGGCTTCCATCAACTGGTGCGCGACGGCCGCATCGGGGGAGACGCGGTTGCAGGTGAAGCGGTAGAGCACTTGCGAGATGCCGTAGCGTTGCATGATTTCGCGGCATTCGCGGGCGACGAATTTGATGTCTTGCTTCACGAAACGGTTCATGTTTTCGATGATGTATTCCATGATGCCGTGGGTCATGCCCACCAGTTGCAGGCGGCTGCGGATGAAGATGTTTTGGAACGCGCGCAAGCCGGCGGCATCGCTTTCGGAAAGTTTCATCACGCAATCGGCGGGGATTTTGGCATCAATGTGGTTGACCGCGTAGCGCACGGCGAGCAAGCCTTCGGAATTGAGGGTTTCGCAGCGGATGTATTGTTTGGGGACCAGCAGCAGGTTGATGGTTTTCGACAGTTTGCCGTTTTTGCGCTCTTTGGCGGCCACCAGCAGAAATTCGCTGGTGGAGTTGCCTTGCCAGTATTTGGTTGCGTTAACGTAAACGGTTTGCTCGTCGATATACTCGTAATGCGACTGCATTTCGCGGGCAATCGCGGCGCCGGAGGTTTCCGGCTCGGTAATGGCGAGGCCGCCGCCTTCGCCGTTGAAAATGAAATCGAGGCCGGTACGGATTTGGGTTTCGTTGCCGAATTCGACCAGAGGCTGCAAAACCAATGCGCCTTCGATACCGGTACGCAGGGTAACGGGTACGCCGTAATGGCCGGCAATACGCAATACTTCCTGAATTTCAAACTGGCTGCTTTTTCTGCCGCCGTGTTTTTCGGCTAAAAAAGGCAGCAACAGGCCGGCTTTTTTCAGCTCCAGCCATTTGTTTTCGGGAAGGTATTGCATCAGATTGATTCCGTTGGGAAAGATGCGTTTGAATGCAGATTCGATATGTTGTAGGAAATCAGCGGTGTTCATTTGAATAAGCTGCGTTTCCAAAATACCTGATGCCATGATTCTTTGTGTTTCCGTTTTAGAGTAAGATTTCTATTTTATATCATATTTTTTGAATTTTGATAATCATTGGCAAAAAGCGGGTTTTTATTGGAAAAGAAATCTTCACGGTTTCGGTTTCCCGCTGATATTTTTGGGGTGCGCATTTAAAAATAACATATGGCGAATTGCGCTAAAGCAAATTTGTTTACCATATGTAAAGCATCAGGCCGTCTGAAAATGATTTTTCAGACGGCCTGTTTGTTTATGCAGTAAACGGATTAGGGCTGTTTGATGCGCGGCAGCACTTTCACGCTCAAGGGCAGGTGGTCGGAGAGCATTTGCCACTGTTTTTCTTTGTGGATTTGCGAATCGAGCACTTCGAGGTTGCGGGTGTAGATGCGGTCGAGGCTCAACACGGGCATGCGCGACGGGAAAGTTTTGGGGCGTTTGCCGTTGGCATCTACAAACACTTCTTCGAGGTTCAATGCTTCGCCGAGCGCGGCGGCGGATTTGGAACGCCAGTCGTTGAAGTCGCCGGCGATAATCAGCGGGCTGTGCGGATCGACGTGGCGGTCGACGTATTCGAAAATCGCCTGATACTGCTTCATGCGGTCGGGTTCGCGCAGGTTGAGGTGGGCACACAGGCACACGAGCGGGTGTTCCCAATATTCGGGCTGGATTTCGCAATGCAGCACGCCGCGCTGCTCGAGTTTGTTGACCGTGATATTGAGGTTGTGGCGGGTGTCGATGGGCATGTGGCTGAGAATGGCGTTGCCGTGGTGTCGCTCGGGGTAAACCGCGTTTTTGCCGTAGCTGCTGTTGAACGACAGATGCTCGCTGAGAATGTCGTAGTGCGGTCGGTGCGGGAAGTCGGGCAGTTTGATGCTGCGGGTTTGATGTTCGCCTTGCACTTCCTGCAAGAATAGGATGTCTGAATTCAAACCCTGCAAGGCTTCGGCCATGCTGCTCACCTGTACTTTGCGGTTGAGCGCCGACATGCCTTTGTGCATGTTGTAAGAGGTAATGGTAACGGGTACGGGGGTCATAATGTGCTCGATATTTGTTATTGTGTATTTTTTGATTATATATCAATAGGCCGTCTGAAAAACCAGCTTTTACATAAAGATAGCTTTGTAAAAAGGCCGTCTGAATATTGGTTTCAGACGGCCTTTAACGGATTTATTTGCGCAGCGAGGCGAATACTTCGAAATAGGTGGGAAAGGTTTTGTGGGTGCATTTGGGGTCGTTGATGACCACGGGCACGCCGAGCAGGGAAACGAGTGAAAAACACATGGCCATGCGGTGGTCGTCGTAGGTGTCGATTTGTGCATCGGGCGTGAGTGCGGCGGGCGGAATGATACGGATGGCTTCCGGCTCTTCGGTAACGGTTGCGCCGACTTTGCGCAGTTCCGCCGCCATCGCTGCGATGCGGTCGGTTTCTTTCACGCGCCAACTGCCGATGTTGCGCAGGGTGCACGGTGCGCCTGTGGCAAGGGCGACGACGGCTAAGGTCATGGCGGCATCGGGAATGTGGTTGGCATCCAAATCAAAGGCTTGGATAGGGCGGCCGGCAGGGCGGGAGACTTCGATAAAATTGTCGCCCCACCTTACATCGGCACCGATTTTTTCCAACTCGCGGGCAAATGCGACATCGCCCTGAATGCTGTTTTTGCCGATACCGGTTACGCGCACGGGTTCGCCGGAAAGCAGGCCGGCGGCGAGGAAATAAGACGCGCTCGAAGCGTCGCCTTCCACATACAGATTTTCCGGCGCATGGTAGCGGGCATCGGCAGGCAGCTTGAACACGCGGTAGTTTTGGTTTTCGACGTTAACACCGAATTGCGCCATCAGTTTCAGCGTAATGTCGATGTAGGGTTTGGAAATCAGCTCGCCGACCATGTGGATTTCAAACGCTTGTCCGGTTAGCGGCAGCGCCATCAGCAGCGCGGTCAAAAATTGGCTGGATACGTTGCCTTTAATCGGAATCACGCGCACGCCGTTGTCGGTGCGTTCGCGGATGCGCAGCGGCGGATAGTGTTCGGTGCCGAGGTATTGCACATCGGCACCGGCCGTGCGCAGGGCATCGACCAAATCGCCGATGGGGCGTTCGTGCATGCGCGGCACGCCGTGCAGGTGGTAGTTGCCGCCCAACACCGCCAGAGCTGCGGTAAGCGGACGGAACGCCGTGCCTGCGTTGCCGAGAAACAAATCCGCCTCACGGTTGGGAAAACGCCCGCCCGTGCCGTGTACTTTCAGACGGCCTTCCGAGATAAATTCCAGTTTGACACCGAGGTTTTCCAATGCTTCGAGCATGCGGTCGGTGTCGTCGGATTTTAATAAAGAATGGATTTCGCACACATTGTCCGACAATGCCGCCAGCAGCAGCGTGCGGTTGCTGATGCTTTTGGAGCCGGGCAGGGCGACGGTGGAGGGCTTGAGTGTGGCGGCGGGAAGGCGAACGGATTCGGTCATTGTTTTTCTTTCCGTGAACGATAAAAAAATGAAGCGGTATTATGCCAAGAATAATAAGGTGTTTCAAAATGTATCGAGGCCGTCTGAAAACTTATCTTCAGACGGCCTTGGTCTTATTTGTTTCACGGATTACATGCGCCCCAATTCGCGTTGCAAGGCTTGGATATTTTGCTGGCGGTCGAGCACATTGCCTTGCAGTTGGCTGATCAGTTGCTGGTTGATGGTGCCGTTTTGGGCGGCGCGGGCATTGGCAAGGGATTGTTGCGCATCGGAAAGGGCTTTGCGCTCGTTGCTCAGTTCTTGCTCGAGAATGCTGCGGCGGCTGTTGTTGGCGGAGAGTTTGGGTGCATAAGCGGGAGCGGGCTGTGCAGGTGTGGCGGCCTGTTGGCTCGGTTTGGCAAGTTTGCTTTTTACATAGGCTTTGCGGGGCTCTTGCGGCGCTTCTCTTTCCACGAGCGCCGGTTGCGGCTCGTTGTAGCGGCTGTTGCTGTAACGCCCGATGGAAGGCAGGTCGGCACGGTGGCAGTTGCCCGACGGACGGGAGGTATAAGTTATTTCGCCGTTAACCACGCAAGTGTAGATTTTGGAGGCATAGGCCGTCTGAATGCTTGCTGAGCTTAATAAAATAAAGGTGCTTACCCCGAACAGTTTTTTCATGGTTTTCTATGGTGTTGAAAAGCGGCAAAACCGCCGCGGTTTTAAAGGTTGGTCGATTAAGAAAAACGGCTCTTTGCGTGGAGGTTAAGAAGCCTGAGCTACGCCGAATTCGGCTTCGATTTCCGACAAAATCCGCTCCAGCTCTTCCTGCCATTCCAGCCAGCTTTCTTCCAATTTACTTAATTTTACTTTAGTTTTTGCCAGTTCGGCGAGCGTCTCTTGCAGTTTTACTTTGTTCGCTTCCGAATAGGCATCTTCTTGTGCCAAAAATGTTTCACAGGCCGTCTGAATATCGTTTAAGACGGCCATTTCCTTCTCGGCTTTGTCGATTTTCTGCTGTATGGGCTTGGTGCGTTTGGCTTTTTCCTGCCGAATTTGCGCTTCGAGGCGTTTGGTGTCTTTGCGGCTTTGGGTTTGTGCCGAAGCGGCGGGCGCTGCGGCGGCATTTTCCTGTGCCAGACGCCATTGGCGGTAATCGTTCAAATCGCCGTCGAAGTTTTTCAGACGGCCTTTGTCGATCAGCAGAAAGCTGTCGGTGGTGGCTTCGAGCAGGCTGCGGTCGTGCGACACCACGATTAATGCGCCCTGAAAACTCTGCAAAGCCACGGTAAGCGCGTGGCGCATATCCAAATCGAGATGGTTGGTCGGTTCGTCGAGCAGCAGTAGATTGGGCTTTTGCCACACAATCATCGCCAATGCCAGCCGCGCTTTTTCGCCGCCGGAAAAAGGTTCGATTTTCTGCAAAGCCATATCGCCGACAAAGTTGAAGCCGCCGAGGAAATTGCGGATTTCCTGCTCGCGCACCTCGGGCGAAAGCTGCTGGATGTGCCAAACGGGGTTTTGGTCGTCACGCAGGGTGTCAAGCTGGTGCTGGGCGAAATAGCCGATGTTGAGCTTTTCGGATTTCACTATCTGGCCGGACAATAAAGCCAATTCCCCGGCCAAGGCTTTGATAAAGGTGGATTTTCCGCTGCCGTTCACACCCAGCAATCCGTAGCGTGCACCGCTTTCCAGCGATAAAGTGATGTCGTGCAGCACTACCGTATTGTCGTAGCCCAAATCGGCTTTATCCATTTTTAACAAAGGGTTGGGCAAGTGTGCGGGCGTTTCGAATTCAAATGAAAATTCGCTGTCGAGATGCGCGGGGGCAATGCGCTCCAGTTTGGCCAACGCTTTCATGCGGCTTTGCGCTTGCGTGGCTTTGGTGGCTTTGGCTTTGAAACGGTCGATAAACGATTGCAAATGCTTGATCTGTGTTTGCTGCTTCACATACGCGGCCTGCTGTTGCGCCAAACGCTGGGCGCGTTCGGTTTGGTAAAAATCGTAGTTGCCGCCGTATTGGGTAAGTTTCTGATTCGATAATTCAACGGTTTGCGTGGTGGTGGCATTCAGAAAGTCGCGATCGTGCGAAATGATGATTTGGGTGCACGGCAGACTTGCGAGATGGTTTTCCAACCACAGCACGGTTTCGAGATCCAAGTGGTTGGTCGGTTCGTCGAGCAGCAGCAAATCGGCACGGCACATCAGGGCTTGGGCCAAATTCAAACGCATACGCCAGCCGCCTGAAAAGGCTTTCACGGGCTTGCCGTGTTCTTCCTGAGCGAAACCCAATCCGCTTAACAGTTTGGCGGCGCGGGCGGGAGCGGTGTAGGCATCGATTTCTTCGAGCTTGGCGTGCCATTCGGCGATTTTGATGCCGTCGTTTTGTGCTTCGGCTTCTGCCAAGGCCGTCTGAAATTGCTGCAATTCGGCATCGCCCTGCAAAACGTAGTCCAAAGCCGAAGTATCCAACGCGGGCGTTTCCTGCGCCACCGCCGCCATTTTCCAATATTTGGGAATCAGCACGTCGCCCGCATCCTGTGTGATTTCGCCTTTAATCAGGGCGAACAGGCTCGATTTGCCGGTGCCGTTTTTGCCGATTAAGCCGACGCGTTGGTTGGGGTTGACGGTGAGGTTGGCTTGGTTGAGCAACACTTTCAGGCCGCGCTGGAGGGTGAGGTTTTTGAGTTCGATCATGGGGAAATGGCGTAGGGTCGGGCAAAAGGACGTTATTTTACCTTTTCTGCCCGGAATAAAACAGGCCGGTAATTTCGGAGATTACAACAGAAACCGAATCGGACGGAGGTATCGGCAAGTTTCCAGGCCGTCTGAAAAAGAATCGGTAAGGTTTTGTATTGAAAACATGATTTCCATGCAATTTTGCCGTAGGTTTGTTTGAACGGTGTTTTCAGACGGCCTTATGCTTTTCTATTATAAAGAATAGAAGTAATCGTTCTTTGTATTGTGTTTTTGATTATCGTACAATGCACGCTTCTATATTGAATTGACGCTTTACTGGAATGATTATGTTGAAGAAATTTGTACTCGGCAGCATGGCTGCTTTTGTGTTGGCCGCTTGCGGCAACGGCGGCGGCAACGCTTCTTCTGCGTCTGCACCGGCTTCTGCCGCGCCCGAAACACAGGTTGCAGGTTCGCTGTTGGAGCGCATCAACAACAAAGGTACGATCACCGTAGGCACCGAAGGTACTTATGCTCCTTTCACTTATCATGATGAAAGCGGCAAGCTGACCGGTTACGATGTGGAAGTTACCCGCGCCGTAGCTGAAAAATTGGGCGTTAAAGTAGATTTCAAAGAAACCCAATGGGACGCCATGCTGGCTGGTTTGAAAGCGGAACGTTTCGATATCGTGGCCAACCAAGTGAGCCTGACCACGCCCGAACGCCGCGCTACTTTCGACAAATCTGCCGAATACAGCTATTCCGGCCCGATGGCGGTTGACCGCAAAGACGACAACCGCATCAAAACGCTGGCGGACGTGAAAGGCTTGTCTGCCGCGCAAACCCTGAGCAGCAACTACGGCGAAATGGCGCAAAAAGCAGAAGCCAAAATCATTCCGGTCGACGGCATGGCGCAGGCTTTGGCATTGGTGCAGCAAAAACGTGCCGATTTCACGTTTAATGATTCCCTTGCTTTGCTCGACTATCTCAAGAAAAACCCGAATTCCGGCTTAAAAACCGCATGGACTGCCTCTGCGGAAGAAAAATTAGGTGCGGGATTTATTGTCAACAAAAACAACGATGAAGCCTTGGCAAAAATCAGCGACGCGGTTGAAGAACTTCGTGCGGACGGCACGCTGAAAAAATTAGGTGAACAATTCTTTGGCGTAGATGTAAGTGTTAAGTGATCTTTTAAGTGCGTTGCCGTTTATGACCGAGGCCCGTGCGGCTTTGGTCATAAACGCATTTTGGCCGATGGTAAAAGCGGGATTCTTATATTCGATTCCGCTCGCCGTCGTTTCTTTTATTTTCGGCATTCTGATTGCGTTGGCAGTTGCGTTGGTGCGCGTGATCCCCGTATCGGGCGTATTGCACCGTGTGCTGCTGGGCGTGGTGAAGTTTTATGTTTCGGCCATCCGCGGCACGCCGATGCTGGTGCAGTTGATGGTGGTGTTTTACGGTTTGCCTGCCATCGGCATCACGCTTGATCCGCTGCCGACTGCGGTGATCGGCTTTTCGCTGAACATCGGTGCCTATGCTTCCGAAACCATACGCGCGGCGATTTTGTCGGTGCCCAAAGGCCAATGGGAAGCAGGTTTCTCCATCGGCATGACCTATATGCAGACCTTCCGCCGTATCATTATGCCGCAAGCGTTCCGTGTTTCCGTACCGCCTTTGAGCAACACCTTTATCAGTCTGTTTAAAGAAACCTCGCTGGCTTCCGTAGTAACCATTACCGAGCTTTTCCGCGTGGCACAGCAAATTGCCAACGCCAGCTACGACTTTTTACCCGTGTATATCGAAGCCGGTTTGGTTTATTGGGTGTTCTGTTTCTTCCTGTTTATCGGACAGGCCAAGCTGGAAAAACGGCTTGACCGCTACGTTGCCAAGTGAGCATAAACCATGATTAAAATCCGCAATATCCATAAAGCTTTCGGCAACAATTCGATTTTGAACGGCATTGATTTGGACGTAGCCAAAGGCAGCGTAGTGGTGATTCTCGGCCCGTCGGGTTCGGGAAAAACAACCTTCCTGCGCTGCTTGAACGCGTTGGAAATGCCGCAACAAGGCAGCATCGAATTCGACGGCGACAAACCGCTGCATATTGATTTCGCTATCCATCCTTCCAAAAAAGACATTCTTGCCCTGCGCCGTAAATCGGGCATGGTGTTTCAACAATACAATCTCTTCCCGCACAAAACCGCGTTGGAAAACGTGATGGAAGGCCCGGTTGCCGTGCAAGGCATTCCTGTTACCGAGGCACGTCGAAATGCTTTGGTTTTACTGGAGAAAGTAGGTTTGGCCAGCAAAGTGGATTTATATCCCTTCCAGCTTTCAGGCGGCCAACAGCAGCGCGTCGGTATTGCCCGCGCGCTTGCCATCCAACCGGATTTGATGCTGTTCGACGAACCGACTTCAGCGCTCGATCCCGAATTGGTACAAGATGTATTGAACACCATGAAAGAACTGGCGAAAGAAGGTTGGACAATGATCGTGGTAACTCATGAAATCAAATTCGCCATGGAAGTGGCCGATTTGGTGGTTGTGATGGACGGCGGTGTGATTGTGGAGCAAGGGGCACCTGAAGCACTGTTTCACAACCCGCAACACGAACGCACCAGGCGTTTCTTGAAGCAGATTCGCGCAGAAGCATAAAGTATTTGTTCTTAATTGAGGCCGTCTGAAAACATTTCAGACGGCCTCAATGCTATGGGTTGAAGATTTAGGTAATGAAGTTTATTGGCTATTTACAAAGGATAAAACGTTGCAGCTTCGTATCGGAAATTATTGGTTAGTTATAAATGCTTGTTGGGATTGAATAGCAAAAATATGATTTTTAGATGATTATTTGTTTAGTTAATAGCAATTTGGTGATGTTTTTTAGAATGATTATAAAAATAACGATTATTTTAAATTGAGCATAAAATGTTCTATATTGTTAATATGGTTAATGATTTTATCTAAATTTTATGTTATTTTTAAATAAAATTGCGGGTTTCGGATTTGCCCGGGTGTTTGGTAGTTTATAGAACGACTGTGTTTTATTACATGGAAATATGCCGTAGGAGGGAGAGTCTCATGACGGGAGTAAGTAATGTAGCGAACACTAAAGTGCTTGGGCACAGTGTGCTGGTCAGCTGGGTTTCTTCTATTTGCCAGACTGCGCGGGGGTATGGTGTCGATCCGCTTCCTTTGTTGGAAGAAGCGGGTTTGGATTTAAGGCTGCTGCATATTCCCGATGCCCGTTACCAATTGGACGGCGTACGTCGTTTTTGGGAATTGCTGATTCGGGCTACGGGCGATCCTTTGTTCGGGTTGAAGGTGGGGCAGGAGATTCAGGCATCCGCTTTGCAGGGTTTGGGGTTGGCAATTATTTCTTGCGGTTCGTTGGCTGATTTGATGATGATTATGGTGCGCTACTGCAAAATCATTTCCACCACGATGAGGATAAGTTTCGACCACACGCCCGAATTGAAAGGCACCAAGCTGGTATTGCGTACCGATCACGGCTCGGAGCCGATGAATGCGGCGCGGTTGGCGATGTTGGCCTTTATCTACCGGCAGGCTTGCAGTTTGTCGCAACATCATGTGCAGCCTGTTTCGGTTACTTTGTCTATGCCCGAATGCGGCAATACCGGGCGGTTGGACGATTATTTCCAAGTGCCTGTCAATTTGGGTTGTGAAAAAGATTCCATTACGTTTGCTTACGAAGACACGATCGAACCGTATGCGGGAGCAAATCATCAATTGATGCATATGAATGAAGCGGTGGTGGGGCAATATCTTAACCGTTTGAACAACATGAATATTTCTTCACGGGTAAGTACGTTGATCCGAGACGAGCTGAAAAACAGCGAACCGCGTTTGTGCGATATTGCATCGAAACTCAATCTTTCGCCGCGAACATTGCAGCGCAGGCTGCGTGACGAAGGGCATTCTTTCAATAGTCTGTTGGACGATATCCGTCAAGAAATCGCACATGATTTATTAATGCACAGTAACCAGAGCATTACGGAAATCGGTTTCCAACTCGGATTTTCCGATTTGAGCAATTTTATCCGTGCCAGTCATCGTTGGTTCGGGTGTACGCCGTTACAGCACAGAGAAAATAGTTTATTAATTAGTATTTGATTTTAATAATAAAATTTTAAAACTCTTATCCGAAACGATTATAACCTGAAATTGTGCGGGAGGCCGTCTGAAAAGGCGCTTCTTTCCGCCCGCCACGCCGCGTTGACATAAAATGGCTTTACATTTGGCATGGCGTAAGATAACAGGTGGTTGTCGTGATATGACAGGTTGCAGTAGCTACGCTTTTATATAGTGTGGGTGAAAACGCATCATCAACAGCATTGATGGCTGGGTGTTTTAAGGCCGTCTGAATTTCTTTTGCGTTGCTTACTCTTGAGGAGCTTATATGCCTGCCTATATCAAGAAGTTGAAACTAATTAAGCCGTCTAATCCGCGTTTGACAAACGATGATTTGCTGCCTGCCAAGCAAACTTGGAACTGGTACAACATCTTTGCATTCTGGATGTCTGACGTGCACAGTGTCGGCGGCTATATCTTTGCCGGCACGCTGTTTGCTCTCGGCCTGACCTCTTGGCAGATTTTCATCACCTTGATTCTCGGTATCTCCATTGTGATGGTGATGGCCAATTTGTTGGCAAAGCCAAGCCAATTGGCCGGCGTGCCTTATCCCGTTATCGCCCGTATGTCGTTCGGTGTTTACGGTGCCAACATTCCGGCGCTGCTGCGGGGCATTATTGCGATTGTTTGGTACGGCATTCAAACGTATCTGGCTTCCATCGCGCTCACCATCATTCTGCTGAAATTTTTTCCCTCCCTCATTGCTTGGAACGAAACCGCATTTTTAGGCTTGCCTTATTTGGGATGGATAAGTTTTTTCATCATGTGGTCGATGCAGACGTTGCTGTTTTTGATGAAAATGGAAGCCATCAAAGTGTTTTTGGATTATTCCGGCCCGGCGGTTTATATCGTGATGTTTTTGTTGATGATATGGATTGTTTACCATGCAGGCTGGGAAAACATCAGTTTTTCGCTTTCTACCGAACAATTGAATTTTTGGCAGACCATCGGCGCAATGCTGGTAGGTATGTCGCTGATTGTGAATTATTTTGCAGGCCCCACGCTGAATTTCGGTGATTTTTCGCGGTTTTGCCGCTCGATGAAAGATGTGAAAGTGGGCAATTTCTGGGGGCTGCCGGTAAACTTTACCGCATTTGCGCTCACCGCCATCATTACCATTACCGGTACGCCGGTGATTTTCGGCCAAATGATTATGGATCCGCTGGGTATCGTGGCCAAAATCGACAATATCGGCATTGTGCTGCTGCTATCGTTTACTTTCGTTACCGCTACGGTGGGCACCAATATCGTGGCCAACTTCGTTTCCGCTGCCAACGATATTTCCAATCTTTATCCCGGCCGCATCAGTTGGCGTTTCGGCGGCATGATTGCGGCGGTGTTGTCGGTGATTATCCTGCCGTGGAACTTATACAACTCTCCGCAGGTTATCCACCACACCATCGACCTTTTGGCCGGCACGCTGGGGCCGATGTACGGCATCATCTTGATAGACTACTACCGCCTGCGCAAGCGCGTGATACAGGTCGACGATTTGTTTGATGATACGCCCGAAGGTGTTTATTGGTATCAAAACGGTTACAACCGTGCCGCCATCAAAGCGCTTGTTCCGGCTTCCGCACTCAGTATCGCCATCGTATTGCTTTCCGATATGAACGTAGATAATGCGTTTTTTAAGGTAATCGACCATCTGGCTCCGTTTTCTTTGGTTATCAGTATGGTTGTGGGTGGGCTGCTGTATTACCGCTTTGCCAAAGGCAACATCAAGATTTGACTGTCGGGCCGTCTGAAAAATCGTTTTCAGACGGCCTTCAAAATAATGAAGTAGCGCTGTTTCCCATACGCCGGATACGGTACAATATCCATTTCAGGCCGTCTGAAAACGATTTTTCAGACGGCCTGTGCGAATCATCAACACCCCAGCCTTAAACCTTTTCCGCATTTACCGCACCGGCCGGTTAAGTGTCGAAAAGCATTCGGGCTGATTTTACGAAAGCACATATGAAACCCGATTCCAGAAAGCAGCAGGCCTTGCTGCACGTTCAAAATAAACTCGGCTACACCTTCAAACAACCCGCCTTGCTCGAAAGGGCGCTCACGCACCGCAGTTTTTCCTCCCGCAATAACGAACGCTTTGAGTTTGTGGGTGATGCCATTCTCAACTACACCGTTGCCCGAATGCTGTTCGATGCTTTTCCCGATTTGCCCGAAGGCAGGCTGTCGCGCATGCGGGCAAACTTGGTGAATCAGGATGTGCTGGCGGAAATCGCCGCCGCCTTGAATATCGGCGATGCCTTGTTTTTAGGGCAGGGCGAATTGAAAAGCGGCGGTTTCAGACGGCCTTCCATTCTTGCCGACGCAGTAGAAGCCACCTTTGCCGCCATCAGCTTCGATGCCGATTTTGCCACCGCCGAACACACCGTACGCCGCCTGTTTGCCGTGCGTGTCGAAAAAGCCGAGAGCGAGCATCAGGGCAAAGACCCGAAAACTTTATTGCAGGAAGCGCTTCAGGCGCGTCGTTTCGCGTTGCCGAAATACCGTATCGAACAACAAACCGGCGAAGGCAACGAAGCCGAATTTACCGTTGCCTGCGATTTGGGCGAACTGGGCTGCATTACTCTTGCCAAAGCCAACAGTCGCCGCCAAGCCGAGCAATATGCGGCCAAAGAAGCATTCGCTTGGCTGGAGCAGAAGCATCCCCTGAAAGTGAAGAAAAAATAGAAGCACGGTGTTAGAGGCCGTCTGAAAATGCCCGAACCGGCGCACCACGGTTCGGCAAACCGAAAGAAAGAAAATATGGATATTGAAAACATAACCGCCATGCCCGATGCAAACGGCTACCGTTGCGGCTTTGTGGCGATTGTCGGCCGCCCGAATGTGGGCAAATCGACGCTGATGAATCACCTCATCGGCCAGAAAATCAGCATCACCAGCAAAAAAGCACAAACCACGCGCCACAAGGTTACCGGTATCTATACCGACGACACGGCGCAGTTTGTGTTTGTCGACACTCCGGGCTTCCAAACCGACCACCGCAACGCCCTTAACGACCGTTTGAATTTAAACGTAACCGAAGCCATGAGCGGCGTGGATGTGGTTGTGTTCGTTATCGAAGCGATGCGCTTTACCGAAGCCGACCGCACGGTCATGAAACAGCTTCCCAAGCATACGCCGGTGGTTTTGGTGGTAAACAAAATCGATAAAGACAAGGCTAAAGACAAATTGGCTTTGGACGCATTTATCGCCGGCGTACGCAGCGAGTTTGATTTTGCCGATGCGGAAGTGGTAAGCGCGAAACACGGCTTGCGGATTGCCAACCTGCTGGAAAAACTCAAACCGTATCTGCCCGAAAGCATTCCGATGTACCCCGAAGATATGGTTACCGATAAATCCAGCCGCTTTTTGGCAATGGAAATCGTGCGCGAAAAATTGTTCCGCTATTTGGGCGAAGAGCTGCCGTATGCCATGAATGTGGAAGTGGAACAGTTTAAAGAAGAAAACGGCATGTACCACATCTATATCGCCGTGTTGGTGGACAAAGAAAACCAGAAACCGATTGTGATCGGCAAAGGCGGTGAGAAATTGAAGAAAATTTCTACCGAAGCACGGTTGGATATGGAGAAACTCTTTGATATCAAGGTGTTTTTGAAAGTATGGGTTAAAGTGAAATCCGGCTGGGCCGACGATATCCGTTTTTTGCAGGAATTGGGATTGTAGGAGCCGGCGCAGCAACCGCTTTGGAAAAGGCCGTCTGAAAGTTTTCAGACGGCCTTCGGCTTTTTAAATCAGCATTTCGCTTCCGCACCTTTACGGGCATAGAACCACCAGTTCAGCAACACGCAGACGGCGTAGAAGATGATGAAGCCGATTAATGCGCCGTTCACGCTGCCGGTCAAAGCGATGGAAGTGCCGTAGCTTTTCGGGATAAAGAAACCGCCGTAAGCCGCGAATGCGGCGGTAAAACCGATAACGGCCGCGCCTTCTTTATTCGCATCCAATAAAGCCTGTTCTTTCGATACCAAACCTTGTTCGGCAAATTTCTGGTGCATGTTCAGAAAGATAACCGGCACTTGCATGAAAGTGGAGCCGTTGCCGAGGCCGGTGAGGGCGAAGAGGGCGATAAAGCAGGCGAAAAAGCCCCAGAAGCTGCCTCCTTGCCCGTTTGAAGGCAGGAAGGAAATCACACCGAACACGGCGATTATCATGCCGATAAACACGATTTGGGTGATAAAGGCTCCGCTTTTGATTTTGTCGGACAGCCAACCGCCGACAGGACGCACCAGCGCACCGACCAACGGGCCTAAAAACGCATATTTAACAGGGTCTACATCGGGGAATTGGCTCTTAATCAGCAGCGGAAATCCTGCCGAAAAGCCGATAAACGAACCGAATGTGCCCAGATACAGAATGCACATAATCCAGTTGTGCTTGCGGGTAAAGATAACGGCTTGGTCTTTAAAGCTGGCTTTGGCAAAAGCCAGATCGTTCATGCCGAACCATGCGGCCAGCGTGGAAAGAATGATGAACGGCACCCAGATAAAGCCGGCGTTTTGCAGCCAAATTTGCTTGGTAACGTCGTCTTTCACCCAAGTTTGCGCCTCGCCGCCCAACGCACCGAACACGCCTGCGGTAATGATCAGCGGCACCACAAATTGCACCACGGATACGCCGAGGTTGCCCAAGCCCGCATTCAGGCCGAGAGCCGTGCCTTTTTCGGCTTTAGGGAAGAAAAAGCTGATATTGGCCATGCTGGAAGAGAAGTTGCCGCCGCCAAAGCCGCACAACAACGCCAGAATCATCATGGTAATGTAGCCGGTGTCGGGATTTTGCACGGCAAAACCCAAGCCAACTGCGGGCAACAGCAGGCTGGCGGTGGAAATGGCCGTCCATTTGCGGCCGCCGAACACCGGCACCATAAACGAATAGAAAATCCGTAACGTCGCACCCGATAAGGCGGGCAGGGTGGCCAGCCAGAAAAGCTGGTTGGGCGAATATTTGAAGCCGATGTTGGGCAGGTTGACAACCGCCACGCTCCACACCTGCCAAATCGCGAAAGCCAACAGCAGGGCGGGAATGGAAATCCATAAATTGCGACGGGCAACCGGCCGGCCTGTTTTTTGCCAGAAATCTTTGTCTTCCGGCCGCCAATCGTTGATGGTATAAGACATGGGAACCCCTCTTTTTTAATCAGGCCGTCTGAAAAGCCTCCGCGCATTTCAGACGGCCTCCAGAATTAAGCCTTTTCCAGCTCGCGGCGTTTGGCTTTGAATGAAAAATGCATCCAAATCAATGATACGCACACGGTGCCGTAGAGCAGCATGAAGCTGGTGGAGCGCACGCCGGTCAAATCTTCCAACGCACCGAACATAATCGGCAGCAGGAAACCGCCCAAACCGCCGGCCAAGCCGACGATGCCGGATACCGCGCCGATATTGGTCGGGTAGTCGTCGGCCACGAATTTGAACACCGAAGCCTTGCCCACCGCCATCGCTACGCCTACGGTAAACATCAGAATGGTGAACAACACTACATTCAGGCCGATATGCATGCTCACGGAACCGCCGTGGGTGGTTTTGATCATCAGCTCGGTTTGCGGGTAAGACAAAATAAAGAAACACACCCAGCAAATCCACATCACCGCCCAAGTAACTTTATACGCGCCGAATTTGTCGGAAAGATAACCGCCGAATGCACGCAACACACCGCCGGGCAACGAGAAGCAGGCAGCCAGAAACGCCGCCGTTTGCAGGCTCAGGCCGTATTCGCCCACATAGTATTTGGTCATCCACAAAGCCAGTGCCACATAGCCGCCGAATACCACCGAATAGTATTGGCTGTAACGCAATACGCCCGGGTCTTTCAAAAGAGCAAGCTGTTGGCCGAGGGTAACGGAAGAAGAAACCCTGTGGCTGCCGTCGCTGTAAGAGAAAAACCAGAAAAGAATGGCCGTGCCGAGCATAATGGCTGCGTATACGGTAGGCACCAGATGCCAAGTTCCGTAAGCAATCAGAGCGGGGGCCAAGAATTTATTTAAAGCGGAACCGGCATTACCCGCGCCAAACACGCCCATTGCCAAACCTTGCTGTTCTTTTGGAAACCAGCGTGCTACATACGGCGTACCCACCGAAAACGAACCGCCGGCCAAGCCCATCACCAAACCGATAACCAAAAACTGCCAGAAATGGTCGGCATACTGCATCAGAAATACCGCAGGCACGCATGCAAGCATCAACAGAAACAAGACGATACGGCCACCGTAACGGTCGGTCCAGATGCCTAGCGGCACACGCACCAGCGAGCCGGAAAGTACGGGGGTGGCTGCCAAAATGCCGAATTCGGTTTCGCTCAAACCCAACTCGTTTTTAACGGGAATGCCGACCACGGCCAACATCATCCAAATCATGAAGCAAACGGTAAACGACCATGTGCTGGAAGCAAGCACGGCATAACGTTTGTATTTCAGAGAAGCCATTATGGAAAGTCCTTTCAACAGCACCACCATACAAAAGTTAACGGTTGGCGCGAAATAAAGTAAATAATTTTTTACAATGCAACATTACGCTTCTATCTGTCTATTGAATATCGGCAGAAAGCACGGGGTATTGCAAACATCGGTATAGAAAAGATTAGTCCGAAAGAGTAAGGAACTAAGCCGTAAGGATTAGAAGCATTTTTTCAGACGGCCCGATATAAAGATTTTTCCAATGGGTGTACAATGCAGCCTTTTCAGACGGCCTTACCGCTTTTCCGCTTCACATTAAAAAGAAAGAAAACCATGTTCCGTACCATGCTCGGCGGCAAAATTCACCGCGCCACCGTTACCGAAGCCGACCTCAACTACGTCGGCAGTATTACTATCGATCAGGATTTACTAGACGCAGCAGGCATCTGCGTGAATGAAAAAGTACAAATCGTCAACAACAACAACGGCGCACGCCTAGAAACCTACACCATTTCGGGCGAACGCGGCAGCGGGGTGATCTGCCTGAACGGTGCTGCGGCACGCTTGGTGCAGAAAGGCGATATCCTGATCATCATGTCGTATGTGATGATGAGCAACGAAGAAGCCGCCAAACACGAGCCGAAAGTCGTGCTGGTAAACGAGCAAAACAAAATCCGCAGCATCATTCACTACGAGCCGCCGCATACCGTTTTATAAGCAAACATCGAGACCGTCTGAAAACAGTGGTGCGTTGCAAAACCATTTTCAGACGGCCTTCACAAACAAGCGAGGCCATATCATGAATGTAGCAATCAACCGTATCACCGTCGGCAACGATTTGCCGTTTACCCTGTTTGGCGGCATCAATGTGCTGGAAGATTTGGATTCCACCCTCAAAGCCTGTGAGCATTACGTTAAAGTTACCGAAAAACTCGGCATTCCGTATGTGTTCAAAGCATCGTTCGATAAGGCGAACCGTTCTTCCATTCATTCCTACCGCGGCGTCGGCCTCGACGAAGGCATGAAAATCTTTGCCGCCGTGAAAAAAGAATTCGATGTGCCCGTGATTACCGACGTGCATGAGCCGTATCAATGCCGGCCTGTTGCCGAAGTGTGCGACGTGATCCAATTGCCCGCATTCTTGGCGCGCCAAACCGATTTGGTGGTGGCAATGGCGAAAACCGGCAATGTCATCAATGTGAAGAAGCCGCAGTTTTTAAGCCCTCCGCAAATGAAAAACATTGTGGAAAAATTTAAAGAGGCCGGCAACGAACAAGTGATTTTGTGCGAACGCGGCGCACAGTTCGGCTACGACAATTTGGTGGTCGATATGCTTGGTTTCGGCGTGATGAAGAAAACCTGCGGCAATCTGCCGGTGATTTTCGACGTAACCCACTCGCTGCAACAGCGCGAATCGGGTGCCGCCGCATCGGGCGGCCGCCGCAGCCAAGTGTTGGATTTGGCATTGGCCGGCATGGGTACGCGCTTGGCAGGGCTGTTTTTGGAGTCGCACGCGAATCCCGACGAAGCCAAATGCGACGGCCCCAGCGCGTTGCCGTTGGCGAAATTGGAAGATTTTCTGGTGCGCGTGAAAGCGGTTGATGAAGTGGTGAAATCGTTTCCGGTGCTGGCGATAGACTGATTTTGTAAAATTTGATTTTAGGCCGTCTGAAATTTTCAGACGGCCTTTTGCTATACGGCAACGGCTGCCTAGGTTGGAATAATCAAAACGAGCGGAAAGAAATCGAATCGTGTCGTGTTCGATTTCTTTCCGCTCGTATTTATCGTAAAAACAGCAATGAGCCGTGCCCGCTGAATTACAACTCCTTCAGAGCTTGAGAGGCTTGTTCGTCTGCATGATAGCTGCTGCGTACCATCGCACCGATAGCGGCATTGGTAAAGCCCATTTCGTAGGCTTCTTTTTCAAACTCTTTAAATTGTGCGGGCGTTACGTAGCGCAGTACGGGCAAGTGGCCGTCTGAAGGTTGCAGGTATTGGCCGACGGTAATCATTTCGATATTGTGCTCGCGCATATCGCGCATGATTTCGCGTACTTCTTCATCGGTTTCACCCAAGCCGACCATAATGCCGGATTTGGTGGGAATGTCGGGCTGCATTTCTTTATAACGGCGCAGCAGTTCGAGCGAGTGTTTGTAATCGGAACCCGGGCGTGCCTGTTTGTATAGGCGCGGGTGGGTTTCGAGGTTGTGGTTCATCACATCGGGCGGTGTGTGCGAGAGGATGTCGAGGGCGATATCCAAGCGCCCGCGGAAGTCGGGAACAAGGATTTCGATTTTGGTATGCGGGCTTCTTTCACGGATGGCGGCAATGCAATCGGCAAAATGTTGGGCCCCGCCGTCGCGCAAATCGTCGCGGTCGACCGAAGTAATCACAACGTAGCGCAGATTCATGGCGGCTACGGAGTCGGCAAGGTTTTTGGGTTCGTCGGGATCAAGCGGATTGGGTCTGCCATGTCCAACGTCGCAGAAAGGGCAGCGGCGGGTGCAGATGTCGCCCATAATCATGAAGGTGGCGGTACCTTTGCTGAAGCATTCGCCGATATTGGGGCAACTGGCTTCTTCGCAGACGGTATGCATTTTTTGATCGCGTAGGATGTTTTTGATTTCAAAAAACTTCTTGCCGGAGGGAAGTTTGGCGCGAATCCATTCGGGTTTTTTGAGTTTTTCTTCAAGCGGAACGATTTTGATCGGGATACGGGCGGTTTTCGCCGCGCCTTTGTGTTTTACGCCTTGGCGGTTGTCTAATTTATTTTCACTCATGATGCGGTGTCTTTCGGGGCGAGTTGTTTGATGAGGTGCGTGGTAAGTTTTTCTGCTACTTGGGCAATTGAAGGGCACGGGTTGAGAAAATCGGCTATCTGAACCATTTCCATGCCCGCATATCCGCAGGGGTTGATGTGGGTAAACGGGCTTAAATCCATGTTTACATTGAGTGCAAGGCCGTGGTAAACCGAGCCGTTTTTGATACGCAGGCCGAGTGATGCAATTTTGCATCCTTTTACATATACTCCGGGACGGGCGGGATCGGCCTCCGCTTCAATGCCGTATTCCGCCAAGGTGGCAATAATGCTGTTTTCAAGTGCGGATACAATATGGCGGACGCTGGTTTTGCGGCGTTTGAAGTCAATCAGCGTATAAACAACCAGTTGGCCCGGGCCGTGATAAGTGATTTGCCCGCCGCGATCGATTTGCACTACGGGAATGTCGTCCCGTATCAGCAGATGTTCCGGCTTTCCCGCCAGCCCTTGCGTGAACACGGGGGGGTGTTCCACCACCCATAATTCATCTTCGGTATTGTCGGTGCGCGAGGCATTGAATGCTTTCATCGCCTCAAAAACGGGTTGGTATTCGGCCAACCCCAATTGCACGATTTTCATGGTTACAGTACCACTTTCACCAAAACGTGCGAAGTTAAGGCGCGATAGATGTTGTCGAGCTGTATTTGGTCGGTTACATAAACTTGTACGGTTGCGCCCAAATAATTGCCTTTGCTGCTGGGGCGTACGTTAATATGATGCGGTTGCGTGTCAGGCGCGTGCAGGCGCACGGTTTCCAAAATTGCCGATTCGAAATCGGGATGTTGCGCTCCCATTACTTTTAAAGGGAAAGTGCAGGGAAATTCAATCAATGTTTTGGTGTCTTCAGACATAATACTTCCTTAATTGAGGCCGTCTGAAAAGGTTTCAGACGGCCTTTAAGCGATATAATCAATATTTAGGCAATATTTTAACGCAAACACTATGGCGTTGCATCTGGTGTCAACATGCATCTGCCGAACCGATTTTTCAAGACTTGAAATAAAGCCGTTCAGCCCAACTTAGGCCGCAACTGATTATTAACCAACTAGAGATGAAAAATGGCAACAGACAAACATTCTGAGGAATACATTGCACTGGCTACCTTACCACTGCGTGATGTAGTGGTGTATCCGCACATGGTGCTGCCCTTGTTTGTGGGCAGGCCGAAATCTATTGCCGCACTCGATATGGCAATGGAGAAAGACGAGCCGGTTTTTTTACTCGCCCAACGCGACCCCAACGATGAAGAGCCGGATCCGAAAGACTTGCACAAAATGGGTACCGTTGCCCAAGTTTTACAAGTATTGAAACTGCCCGACGGAACGGTAAAAGTATTGGTGGAAGGTATCCGACGCGGGCAGGCACTTACCGTTGAGGATACGGGTGAATTTTTTCTTGCTCACGTTGAAATGGCAGACGATATCGATGCCGACGGCACTGATATGGAAGCACTGCGCCGCACGCTGCTTTCACAGTTTGATCAGTTCGCCAAGCTAAACAAAAAAATTCCCGCAGAAGTGATCAGCACCATTCACGGCATTACCGACAACAGCCGTTTGGTCGATACCGTTGCGGCACACTTGCAGTTGAAATTGGAACAACGTCAGGAAGTATTGAATACGGTCAGCATTGCCGAACGCATGGAGTACCTGCTGGGCCAACTTGAAGCGGAGCTCGACATTATGCAGGTCGAGAAACGTATCCGCGGCCGCGTGAAGCGTCAAATGGAAAAATCGCAGCGCGAATACTATTTGAACGAGCAGGTTAAAGCCATCCAGCGTGAATTGGGCGAAGAAGACGAACGCGGCGAGTTGGAAACGTTAGAGAAGCAGATTAAAGAAGCCGGCATGACCCAAGAAGCCGAAGAAAAGTGCTTGTCCGAGCTTAAAAAACTGAAAATGATGCCGCCGATGTCGGCCGAGTCTACCGTAGTGCGTAACTACATTGACACCTTGCTTGAATTGCCGTGGAAGAAAAAATCACGCGTCAGCAAAGATTTGGCTAAAGCAGATTTGATATTGAATGCCGATCACTACGGCTTGGAAAAAGTCAAAGAACGCATTTTGGAATATTTAGCCGTGCAAAAACGCATGGATAAAATCAAAGGCCCGATTTTGTGCTTGGTAGGCCCGCCCGGGGTAGGTAAAACTTCGCTGGGTGAGTCTATCGCCAAAGCAACAGGCCGCAAATATGTACGCATGGCTTTAGGCGGCGTGCGCGACGAAAGCGAAATCCGCGGGCACCGACGCACTTATATCGGTTCTATGCCGGGTAAAATTCTGCAAAATATGGCAAAAGCCGGTGTGAAAAATCCGCTTTTCTTATTAGACGAAATCGATAAGTTAGGCAGTGATTTTCGCGGCGACCCTGCCAGCGCTCTTTTAGAGGTTCTGGATCCGGAGCAAAACAATACGTTTGCAGACCATTATGCCGAAGTTGATTATGATTTGAGCGATGTGATGTTTATTGCAACATCAAACAGCTTAAACATTCCTCCCGCATTGCTTGACCGTATGGAAATCATCCGCTTGTCCGGCTACACCGAAGACGAGAAGATCAATATCGCCATGCAGTACCTTGTGCCCAAGCAAATGAAACGCAACGGCGTGAAAGATGGGGAATTGGTTATCGATGAAAGTGCGGTGCGCGACATCATACGTTATTACACCCGAGAGGCAGGTGTACGTTCGCTTGACCGCGAAATCGCCAAAATCTGCCGTAAAGTAGTGATGAAAATCACTTTGGCAGAAGACAAAAAAGCTGTGAAAACAACACGTAGTTCAAAACCGAAAGCCGTAAAGGTTAACAAGGAAAATCTACATGACTATTTAGGTGTCCGCCGTTTTGATTATGGTGTTGCGGAAGATGAAAATCGCGTAGGCCAAGTAACCGGTTTGGCATGGACCGAAGTCGGTGGAGAGCTGCTTACTATTGAAGCGGTGGCTTTGCCGGGTAAAGGTAATATTTTGCGTACCGGCCAATTGGGTGATGTGATGAAAGAGTCGGTATCGGCAGCTTGGAGTGTCGTACGTTCACGTGCCGAAGCAGTTGGGCTTTCCCCTGATTTTTACGAGAAAAAAGACATCCATGTCCATGTGCCCGAAGGAGCCACGCCGAAAGATGGCCCGAGTGCCGGTATTGCGATGACTTTGGCTATGGTATCTGCTTTTACACAGATTCCGGTACGCGCAGATGTGGCCATGACCGGAGAAATCACTTTGCGCGGTGAAGTATTACCGATTGGCGGATTAAAAGAAAAGCTGTTGGCGGCGCTTCGCGGAGGTATCAAGCATGTGCTGATTCCGAAAGACAATGTCAAAGATTTGGAAGAAATTCCCGATAATGTTAAAGAAGGGCTGACTATCCACCCTGTGAAATGGATAGAAGAAGTATTGGCTTTTGGATTGGAACGCCAGCCGGAACCTTGGAAAAATGAAGGAACCACTGAGGATTCCGCACTGTCCAAATCACGTAACAAGTCAAGCGTAAAGGCCACCAAGCATTAAATTTATATGTGTGTGTTGTAAAAGATGCGGTGATTGATAAAAATTCTTTGCAAATCTTCAAGATTCCGCATCTTTTAGCTTGACACGGCGATTTTAGGCTTGTTATAAAGTCGTAGACGTACAAGATTTGTACCTTAAACGCCCGATAGTTGGGGCTTTCATTATTTCAAACGATAGAAAGGGACTTATTGTGAACAAGTCTGAATTGATTGAAGCCATTGCTCAAGAAGCTGATATTTCTAAAGCTGCCGCAGCCAAAGCTTTGGACGGTATGATGAATGCCGTTACCAATGCACTGAAAAAAGGCGACACCGTAACTTTGGTCGGTTTCGGCACTTTCTACGTTGGTGAGCGTGCTGAGCGTCAAGGCCGTAATCCTAAAACCGGTGCTCCTTTGACTATCGCAGCCGCTAAAACTCCGAAATTCCGTGCTGGTAAAGCATTGAAAGACGCGCTGTAATATTTTTTAGATAATGTGTTTTCAAAAAAGCAGACATATCCGTCTGCTTTTTTTCTTGCTGATTGTTTTCAGACAGCCTGAGAAAACGTTAAGAAGAAAAATATGAAAGATTAATTGTCTGAACAAATCACCATTTCATATAAAGGTGCATATGGTACGGCAATGCAAAGTAGGATTCGCATTATTAAATGTATCGGCGATATATTGGCAGGGCAATTCAATTTTCCGGTATTTAAATATGCAGTCTTTCTGCAAAAATGCACAGTATTGATGAAACACTGTTACAATGCGGTTTTACTTTTCCACTCCATTTTCAGACTATGTTTGTTACCGTAGAAAAATACAGCGGCCCGGCAAAAATTTTGCTGGGATTGATAGCACTTACGTTTATCGGTTTCGGTGTCAGTACCGTAGCTTCTCCCGGTTCGGATTACATTGTTAAAGTTGGTGATCAAAAAGTAAGCGAACATGATTTAAACAACGCTATGCAAAATGTGCAGGCAACAGGTGGTAATGAATCACGTGATGCTGTTTTCGAAGTTTTGGTACAGCGTGCGTTGTTAACCGAAGGTGCGAAGCAGATGGGTATTACTGTTTCACCGGAGCAGTTGAAACAAATTATTGTGGACGATCCTAGTTTTCACGATGCCGAAGGCAAGTTCAGCCAAGCCTTGCTGAATCAGTATTTGAGCCAGCGTTACCTTACCGAAGATCAGTTTGTCGAAGAGATACGGGCTCAGTTTGCCTTGCAAAATCTGATGAATTTGGTACAGAACGGTACT
Source organism: Neisseria sp. MVDL19-042950 (assembly GCF_030504625.1). Classification (GTDB taxonomy): domain Bacteria; phylum Pseudomonadota; class Gammaproteobacteria; order Burkholderiales; family Neisseriaceae; genus Neisseria. The sequence continues at coordinate 229,597 of NZ_JAUKWH010000002.1, forward strand.
CTGGTTAGCGATGCGCAAGCCAAACAGTTAATTGGATTAACGCAGTCCGAACGTACCGTACGCACGGTTTCTTTCGACCCGCAAGCATTTGCTTCGCAAGTTAAAGCTGATGATGCGGCACTGAAAAAATATTACGAAACCAATAAAAAAGATTATGTGATTCCTCAGGCGGTAAAACTGGAATATGTGGCATTGGATGTTAAAGATCTGGCTGCAAAACAGGTGGTGAGCGAAGAAGAATTGCGTGCGGAATTTGAAAAAAACAGCAAGGCAATCAAACCTAAGCGCGAAATAGCCCATATGCTTTTCCCAGTGGCGCAAGATGCTCCTGACAACGTGCGCACGGCTGCCAAGGCCGAGGCCGAAAAGGTATTGGCGCAAGTTAAGGCAAAACCGTCAAAATTTGCTTCCCTTGCCAAACAGCATTCACGTGATGTTGCTTCTGCCGAGAATGGCGGGAACCTCGGCTATCTGGCAAAAGACGGCGGTTTGTTGAAAGAATTTGAAGACAGCGCATTCTCGTTGAAAAAAGGCGAAATCAGCGATTTGGTGCAGACGGCCGCAGGCTATCACATCATTACTATTTTAAATATTCAAGATGCCCCTTCATTCGATCAGGAAAAAGGCCGTATCGAAGCAGGGTTGAAACAGAAAAAAGCGATATCCGCATTTAATGAAGCTAAGGAAAAACTGGCGGAGGAAGCCTTTAACCACCCGGACAGTTTGATTGAAACGGCCAAGAAAACCGGTCTGAAATTGGAAGCGCCTGAAGATTGGTTGACTAAAGAAAACGGTAAAGCAGCCGGAATGCCGGATAATCTGATTAATGCGGTATTCAGTGAAGATGTGATTAAGAAAAAGCACAACTCCGAGCCGGTAACTGTGGGCGAGGGGCTGATATGGGTTGTTCGTGCCAAAGAGGTGCGTGAAGAAATGACCCAGCCTTTTGAGCAGGCTAAAGAATATGTGAAGGCGGATTATCTGCGTACAGAGACTGCCAGACTTGCAGATGCTCAAGCCAAACATGCTTTGGCCGAATTGCAGAAAGGAGGCAAACCTGACTTGAAATGGTCTCCCGTATCTCAACTGACTGCTGAACAGGCGCGCCAATCTATGCCTCCCGAGGCATACGGTCAATTGGTGAAGGCGCGTCCGGCTAAAGACAAGCCGGCTTATGTACTGTTGTCCGGTTTGCCTGCACCGGTATTAGTGGAAGTACAAGCTATTACGCCTCCCCAACGTGTTGACGAACAGCTCGTTCCGGCTAAGCGGGCGTTGGCCGAAATCCAAACGAAAAATGCGTATAACGGTTTGCTGACTTACTTACGCGGTAATATTAAGCAGCAGCAGGGTGCGCAAAAAGTGAATAATGGCGCAGCGGAATAGTATTCGCTGAAAGATGATAGAAACGGAACCGTAAAATAACGGTTCCGTTTTTTATTTTTTAAAATAGTGAAATATTTTGAAGCAAACAAAGTTATGGCATCATGAAATCCATATGGGTTTGCAGGTTAAACAGCTAAAGGCTTCAACTGCAATTTAAGGTTTTCCGCTTGAACTTTAAACAGCAAATCAATATTAGGATGTTTGCCCGGGTGGGCTTGGGCATCGGCTACATGTTCGGCAAACCATATCAAGCCGCGTTCGGCCGCCTCTGCATTTAACTCATGATTAAATTCTTGTGCCAATGCATTGTAAAGTTTGAGCGAGCCGAGCTTACCCGGCGCGGCAGGAATATGGTGAACAACTTGCCCATCGGAGTTGCAAACATCTAATCCGCTCAGATGGTCGATAGCGGGCATGGCGGCAAGGTTTTCTTGAAAATTCATAAGTGCTTTCTTTATTTCGATGGAAGGCCGTCTGAAACTTTTCAGACGGCCTTCCGTGATTAAGGGCAAAGTTATTTAACGGGTGCCGAAAATTTTATCGCCCGCATCGCCCAAGCCGGGAATGATATAGCCGTGTTCGTTTAAGTGGCTATCGAGTGCGGCGGTGTATATCGTAACATCGGGGTGGGCTTCGTTAACCAGTTTCACGCCTTCCGGGGCGGCAACCAGCACGAGGGCTTTAATGTTGTGGCAGCCTTTTTGTTTCAAGAGGTCGATGGTGGCAACCATAGAACCGCCTGTGGCAAGCATAGGATCGATAATCAGGGCAGGGCGTTCTTCCATGCTGTCAACGAATTTTTCAAAATAGGAAACGGGTTTCAGGGTTTCCTCATCGCGTTGCAGGCCGACTACGCTGATTTTGGCAGTAGGAATCAAGTCGAGTACGCCGTCAAGCATGCCGAGGCCGGCGCGCAGAATCGGTACGACGGTCAGCGTTTTGCCTTTGATGCGCTCGCCTTCGATTTCACCACACCAGCCGTCGATAATATATTTTTCGGTATCGAAATCACGGCTGGCTTCGTAAGCCATCAATCGGGCAAGTTCGGTGGTTAAGGTGCGGAATTTATAAGTGCTGCATTCGGCTTCGCGCATCAAGGTCAATTTATGTTTAACCAGCGGATGGTCAATGATGGTAACTTTCATGGTGTATCTTTCTCGGCATTCTTCGCGGCGTTATTATAGAACGTTGGCAGGTACGATAAAAGCGGTTTTGTCGGGTTAAGGGGGCAAAAGCGTATAAGCAGATGTTTTGACTCTATGTGTATTTGCCCAATTATTCGTAAGGAACGGGTTGAAATCTTTATTTAAGCGATATTCTGAATGCAAATGCGGTTTAAGACGCGGCAAGTGCGGGCGCAGATATGTTCATTTATAGTGGCACGGGCGATGGGTGCCGTGAAAAGATTTCAGGCCGTCTGAAAAGTGCGGTTTGGCTGGCCGTATTTGTAAGCTCACTCCGCTTCCTTTATTATCTTGCCTTTGTCTTGCTTCAGGCCGTCTGAAAACAAGGAGTTTTATGGACAAATCGTTTGATTTAAACGCCGCTATCGGTATTGGTACACACAATGCCCCGTTTCTGCATGCCGACTGGCCGGCACCAACCCATGTGAAAACACTTATTACTACCCGCAACGGCGGTGTGAGCGAAGGAGTGTTTGCGAGTTTGAATTTGGGGGCGCATGTCGGCGACAATCCGCTTCACGTAGCCCGAAATCGTGAAATCGTGCAGCAGCAAGTCGGTGTGCCGGTGGTATATCTGAATCAGATACACAGCGCAAATGTCGTGAAAGCGGCAGAACATATCGGCAATGCGCCCGATGCAGATGCAGCGGTAGACAGCAGCGGCAGTGCGGCTTGTGCCAGCATGACGGCAGACTGCTTGCCCGTGTTGTTTTGCGATAAAGCGGGTACGGTAGTGGCGGCCGCACATGCGGGATGGCGTGGTTTGGCCGGCGGGGTATTGCAAAATACCATTGCGGCCATGAACGTGCCGCCGGTTGAAATTATGGCCTATCTCGGCCCGGCCATCGGCCCGGATGCTTTTGAAGTGGGGCAGGATGTGTTCGATGCTTTTTACGCCCGCATGCACGAGGCGGAAAATGCCTTTGAACCTATCGGGAACGGTAAATATTTGGCCGATATTTACGCACTGGCCCGTATGACGTTGCGACGGGAGGGAGTGAGCATGATTTATGGAGGCCATCATTGCACCGTGTTGGAACGCGATACTTTTTTTTCTTACCGCCGCAACGGAAAAACCGGCCGCATGGCCAGCATCATTTGGTTGGGAAAGGCCGTCTGAAACTGTTTATCTGAGAATTAAACCGTTAAGATAATGTTTAAATCTATTGCTTTTACAGTTGCGTTGTGCAGACAATGTCGATTTTTCCTGAATCTTGACCGAATGATGCTTGATTTTCGGTTAAAGAATTAAAAAAATGCCTGTATTTATTTAAATATTGAGAGATTGTTTTTATATTTTGCGGAAGTATCGGTTTTTTCAGGATTTCTGCTATATTCTGCCAATTCACACATTTTTACAATGAGTGAAGGTTTTTAACTTCAAGTAATAAAGAAAGAAAAAGGTGTCTGTATGAGTACCCCAAATACGCACACGAAAGCAACGTTCGTGGCCACCGGCCTGATGCTGTTCGCTTTGTTTTTTGGTGCGGGTAACCTGATTTTCCCGGCTTTGCTGGGGCAGCAGGCCGGTAGTAATATTTTCAGTTCGGTTACGGGCTTTTTGCTGACAGGCGTGGGATTGCCGCTGCTGGGTGTGATTGCCATCGGCTATTCCGGTTCGCGCGACGTGCAGGACTTGGCTTCGCGCGTTACACCGTGGTATGGCATCGTGTTCGCTTCACTGCTTTATTTGTCTATCGGCCCGCTGTTTGCCACGCCTCGTACGGCAACGGTGTCTTTTGAAGTCGGTGTCGCGCCATTTTGGGGCAAAGAAAACAAAACGGTTGCACTGGCCGTTTTCAGTATTCTCTTTTTCGCCGTTTCCTACTGGTTGGCGATGTCTCCGGGTAAGTTGGTTGACCGCATCGGTAAAGTACTGACACCGATTCTATTGATTGCCATTGTGATTTTGGTCGGTTATGCGGCCATGAATCCGATGGGCGAATTGCAAGCTGCGCAGGGCGAATACGCTTTGCAGCCGTTGGCAAAAGGTATGATTGAAGGTTACGGCACCATGGATGCGTTGGCTTCTTTGGTATTCGCCATCATTGTGATCGATGCCGTGCGTGCAATGGGCGTGAGCAACAACCGCCAAGTGCTGGGGCTTACTGCCGGAGCAGGTTTGATTGCCGCCGCCTGTTTGGCTGTGGTTTATGTGTTTATCGCTTATATGGGAGCAACCAGTGTGGCGGAGTTGGGTTTACAGGAAAACGGAGCCGCCGTATTGTCGAAGAGTGCGCAATTTTATTTCGGCAACTTTGGTAATATACTGCTTGCCGTGATCGTATTCTTAGCCTGTTTGACCACTTCCGTGGGGTTGATTACTTCATGTTCGGAATATTTCAACCGTTTGATTCCGAGCATTTCGTATAAAACATTCGCCGTTATTTTTACGTTAGTTTCCTGCGGCTTGGCCAATAAAGGCTTGGCAGGCATCATCAGCTTTTCGATTCCGATGCTGCTGCTGCTGTATCCGCTTACTGTCGTGATTATTGTGCTGGCGTTTTTAGATAAATTTTTCAACGGCAGCCGTTTGGTTTATGTCTGCACTATCTTCTTCACACTGGTTGTGGGCTTGTTGGACGCGTATAAAACCGCATTCGGTTTCAGCCCTGAAACTGCCGAAGCCATTAACAATACATTGCCTTTCTACGATATCGGCTTGGGCTGGATTGTGCCCGCTTCCGCCGGCTTCATTTTGGGCTGTATCCTGAATGTGGCCATTAAGAAAAAAGCCTGATGGCAGCATGATTGCCAAAGGCCGTCTGAAACCGGTTTCAGACGGCCTTTTGTCGGCAGGTCATATCCTAAAGCCCGTCGAATTCGGCTATAATTCCACTTTTTCGAGCAACGAAACATATCATGAAACACATACACATTATCGGTATCGGCGGCACATTTATGGGCGGCATTGCCGCTATTGCCAAAGAAGCGGGTTTTAAAGTAACCGGTTGCGATGCGAAGATGTATCCGCCGATGAGCACACAGCTTGAAGCCCTCGGTATCGGCGTTCACGAAGGATTCGATGCCACACAACTCGATACTTTTGAAGCGGATGTGTATGTGATCGGCAATGTGGCCAAACGCGGCATGGAAGTGGTGGAGGCCGTCTTAAATCGTGGATTGCCTTATATTTCGGGCCCTCAATGGTTGGCTGAAAACGTGTTGCACAGCCGTTGGGTGCTGGCCGTAGCCGGCACGCACGGTAAAACCACCACCGCATCCATGTTGGCATGGGTACTGGAATATGCAGGATTGGCTCCGGGCTTTTTGATAGGCGGCGTGCCGCAAAATTTCAGTGTATCGGCCCGTCTGCCTCAGATTCCGCGCCAAGACCCGCACGGGCAATCGCCGTTTTTTGTGATTGAGGCCGACGAATACGATACGGCGTTTTTCGACAAACGTTCCAAATTCGTTCACTACCGCCCGCGCACCTGCATTCTGAACAATCTCGAATTCGACCATGCCGATATTTTTGCGGACTTGGCCGCAATTCAAACCCAATTCCATCATCTCGTCCGCACCGTGCCGTCTGAAGGGCTGATTGCCTGCAACGGAACCGAACAAAGTCTGCGCAACACTTTAGATAAGGGGTGCTGGACTCCCGTAGCATTTTTCGGCAGTGAAAACGGCTGGCAGATAGCGAACGTGGGCGAAGACGGTTCATTTGATGTGTTGCTGGAAGGCAAGCGGGTAGGGCATGTGGCTTGGGATATTATCGGCGAGCACAACCGTATGAATGCACTGGCCGTTATTGCGGCTGCCCGCCATGCAGGTGTGGATATTCAGACGGCCTGTGAAGCGTTGGCGGAATTTAAAAACGTAAAACGCCGTATGGAAACCAAAGGCACGGTGAAAGGCGTTACGGTTTATGACGATTTTGCCCACCATCCCACCGCAATCACCACCACCGTAGCGGGTTTGCGGCAGAAGGTAGGCAAATCCCGTATTCTCGCCGTGTTGGAGCCACGCTCGAACACCATGAAGCTTGGCACGATGAAAGCCGCATTGCCGGAAAGTTTGACGGAAGCCGATTTGGTATTTTGCTATGCGGGCGGTGTGGATTGGGATGTTGCCGGCGCTCTTGCGCCGCTTGGCGGCAAATTGCACACAGGCAAGGATTTTGATGCGTTTGTGGCGGAAATTGTGAAGCACGCTCAAGAGGGGGATCATATTTTGGTAATGAGCAACGGCGGCTTCGGCGGTATTCACGACAAACTGCTTACCGCTTTGCAAGCCTGATGGGAAAATAATCATGAATTAGAAGGCCGTCTGAAAAGTATTTTCAGACGGCCTTTTGTTGCTGTGCGGCAAACTATATATTAAGCACGTTTGCGGAATTCGCCGGTGCGGGTGTCGATTTCGACTTTGTCGCCGTTTTCGATGTAGGCCATAACTTGGATTTCGGTGCCGCCGACCAAACGCGCGGTTTTCATCACTTTGCCTGAAGTGTCGCCTTTAACGGCAGGCTCGGTGTATTCTACTTCGCGCACGATGATGGTGGGCAGTTCTACGGAGATCGGGTTGCCTTCGTAGAAAGTTACTTCGCATACGTCTTCCATGCCGTCTACGATGAATTTCAGTGCGTCGCCGATGTTTTCGGCTTCGATTTCATATTGGTTGAACTCTTCGTCCATGAATACGTACATGGGGTCGGCAAAGTAGCTGTAAGTACAGTTTTTGCGGGCCAGAATCACGACGTCGAATTTGTCGTCGGCTTTGTAGATGGTTTCGGTGGCTGCGCCGGTCAGCAGGTTTTTCAGTTTCATGCTGACTTTGGCAGAGCTGCGGCCGCCTTTAATGTATTCGGTTTTTTGTACTACCATCGGGTCGTTGCCGACCATAAATACGTTACCTGCGCGCAGTTCTTGTGCGGTTTTCATGTTGTGTTTCCAATCAATGATTCGGTTAAAAATAAACGCGTTATTTTAGCGGTGTTCGATAAATTTGGCTAGTTTTTCGATGGCGGAAGGCTGTTTGAAAAGTGTGTTTTTCCAATCCGCGACACTTTGCCGCCATTCGTCGGCATGCCGCTGTAAGGTTTGCCATGCTTCGAGGCGTTGTGCGGGCGTTAGGGAGCGTGCGCCGTTGAGTTCGTCCGACAGGGCTTGATGTGCGGTCTGAATATTATCGGGGTAGTGCGTATAGGCTTTGTGCCAAAAGGCGTGCAGTTTGTCGATATGTACGGATTCTTCCTGCGGGTAGATGTGCCAGAAAAAGGGTTTGGCGGCGAACTGGGCGCGCACGAAGCTGTCTTCGCCGCGGATGATGAGGCCGTCTGAAAGGTGCAGCAGGCGGTCGAAATCGCTTTGCGGAATAAACGGGATTTTGATGAGCCGAACCGAGGCCGTCTGAAAAATGCTGCCGTCGCTGTTTAAGGCATGAGGCGGAATGGCACCCGCTTTTTTCAGGCTGTCGATGATTGGGTTGCCGGCCAACAATAGGGTAAGCGGCTGCCCGGCTTGCTGCCACATGGTCAGCCATTCTGCCCATGCAGGGCTGTGATAGCCGAACAGCAGCCATTCGGGGGCGGTTTTCGGAGGGAGTTTTAAGGTTTGGCGGAACGCGTGTTCGTCGAAACGGCAGTGTGTTTCGTAATCTCGTTCGCGCAGGAGGCCGCCGCTTCGTTCGCTGAACCCCATAAACCAGAAATATTTTTGCAGGCCGTCGGTTTGGGGCGAGGGCAGGCCATGGAGTTTTTCATTGCTGTCTTCGGCACTGAGATATTCCCAGTTGAGCCACAGCGGTCGGTGTCGGCGGATAACTGCCGAAACATCGGGCGGTAAATCGCAGGCGAAGGTTTCGATAACGATGCGCGGCGGCGGGGCGTTATCCAAGCCGTCTGCACGCTCTGCCTGCCATGTTCGCACGGTGATGTGTTGATGGGTGCAGGGCGTAGCGGGCAAATCGGGGCAAAGGGCACGCAGGGCGGCGGTATCGTCCACCCATAAATGCACCTGCCAGCCTAGCTCTCGGGTGAGCATTTTTGCCAGCCGCCACGACACGCCGATATCGCCGAAGTTATCGATAACATTGCAAAACAACCAGCAAATTTGAGGGGATTTATTTTCAGACGGCATAATGATCGGGCTTAAATATTGGTCGAATAAGGGTTTATGTTGATCTGGGGGTTGTCAAGAGTAAAAACAGCTTTTATCCACATTGGCAGTATCGTGATATGACACCGCTACGGCAGGAAGGCTTGACAACTTTAAAAACAACTTAAACAATTGATAAATATAAATTTTATAAAAAGGCTTAAATTTTGTGCAACCATGTGGAAAGCCTGATTTTTCGGGAAAAGTGCCTGTATTTCACATACTGTCCACAAACTTATCCACAGCTTTTGTGAGTAACCGTCAAAGGCTTGACCGGGCTTGATTTTAGGAATATGGCATATTTTGAAAGGTGCTAAATCGGGCTGTGTAAGAAGAGAAATTTTATGGTTGCAGCCTTTGTAGGCCGTCTGAAAACCGAGTTTTTACTTCAACATGGCAGGCGAATAATGTTATCTGTTTTCAGTCGTATTCATGAGCCGCAAGGCTTTCAGACGGCCTTGTTGAGGCAGGTATTCCGCCAGACCGATAAAATTGCCGTCTTCCGCATAAATCCGAACGGGCGTACTTTCCGGTAACTCTGCTTGATAGTCGGGCTGCCGACCGAATTTCAGCATTTTCACACTGCTTTCGGGCAGGGTGATGCGGGGCAGGTGGGAAACCAAAACGTCGCATGGCAATAGCAGCGCATCACGTTCGGGTTCGCTTAAAGTTGCCAATTGTTCGAGAGTATGGGTTTCGCTAATGGTAAAACCGGCGGTTTCGGTGCGGCGCAGGGCGGTCAGATGGGCGAAAGTGCCGATGTGTTTGGCGATATCTTCGCTCAGGGTGCGGATGTAAGTGCCTTTGCTGCAACGCACGTCGATAACGGCTTGGGGAGCGGTAAAACTTTTAATATCAATGGAGTAGATGATGATATCGCGCGGTTTGCGCTCGATAACGATGCCTTTGCGGGCATATTCGTAAAGCGGTTTGCCTTCGTGCTTGAGCGCGGAAAACATCGGCGGCACTTGGCGGATGGCGCCGGTAAGTGCTTGGCAGGCCGTCTGAAATTCCGCAAGGGAAATATCGGCGCGGGCGGTGGCAACGATTTCGCCTTCGGCATCTCCGGTGCTGGTAGCCTCGCCCAGCTTTAAGGTGGCAGTGTAGGCTTTATCGGCATCAAGCAGGTACTGGGCAAACTTGGTGGCTTCGCCGAAGCAGACCGGCAACAGGCCGGTAGCCAGCGGATCGAGCACGCCCGTGTGTCCGGCTTTTTCGGCACGATAAAGGCGGCGGGCTTTCTGCAAGGCGGTGTTGCTGGACAAGCCTGTGGGTTTGTCCAGCAGAAGCACGCCGTTTACGGGGCGTTTTTGCGGTTTGTTCATGCTTTCGGACGGCCTTAGTCTTCTACCGGTTTTTCTGCTGCAACTTGTTCGATCAGATGCGAAATACTCATGCCGCGCTCCAGCGATTCGTCGTATTTGAAGTGAAGCTCGGGGATTCGGAAAAGTTTGATGCGTTTGGCCAGTTCGCTGCGCAGATAGCCTTTGGAGTGCTCCAATGCTTCTTCGGTGATTTCGCGGGTGCTGTCGTCGAGCACGGTGTAATACACGGTGGCGTGGCTGTAATCGCGGGTAACGTCTACTTCGTTGATGGTGATGAAGCCTGCACGCGGGTCTTTCAGGCTGGTGCGCACCAGCTCCGCCAGTTCGCGCATAATCTGCTCTTTTACACGGTCTTGACGGGCATAGCCGCGTTGTGGTTTTCTCATGATATTCCTTAATAATCAATGATGCCGTCTGAAAAAGGTTTCAGACGGCCTGAGTAATCAATAGCCGTAATTATAGCTTAAAAGCGGATGGGGCGGATAAGGTAAGGCCGTCTGAAAAAGGTTTTCAGACGGCCTCGGTTATTTATGCCAAACCTAAATAGCTTTTTAAGTCTTTCCAAAATTGCGGTTCCAGCTTCAGCAGATAAGCAACCAACGGCAGGTTGCCCAAGGCCACAGCGAGATAAAGCAGCGTAATGCTGTCAAACAGCCACAGCAACGCGGCACTTATCAGCGCGGCGGTTACCATAAACATACCGTTGACGATGTTGTTGGCGGCGATGGCGTGGGCGCGGAAAGTGTCGGTGCTGGCGGTTTGCAGCCAAGTGTAAAGCGGCACGGAAAAGAAGCCGCCGAAAAAGCCGATGGCAATCATGGTGAGCATAACCGGATAGGCATTGGCTTGCGACAAAAACCACATGATTCCTTGCAGTTCGGTAAAGCGCCGGCCGTGGGTCAGCCAAACCAGCAGCAGGCCGCTGGCTGTCAATCCGATGGCACCGACCGTTACCAAGCCCAGATGCAAACGGTGGTGGCTGATTTTGGCACACAACACCGAACCTGCGGCAATGCCTATCGAAAACAGGGCCAACATCATGTTGAACACATTGTCGTTGCCGCCGAGATGGATTTGCGTGAAGGTCGGCAGTTGGGTGGTATAAACCGAACCGACAAACCAAAACCACGAAATGCCGATAATCGCCGCATACAGTTTGCGTTGGGCGAAGGTGTGCCGCAGCAACGTGAATGTACCGCGGATAATATTCGGCTCGATACGGGCTTCGGTGTCTTTGGCCGGTACGGAAGGCATAAACAGGCTCGTCAACGTGCCGCCGACCGCCACCAGCATCACCAACGTGCCGACAATATGCGGCGGCACGCCTGCCACGGCGGTGCCGAGAATCTGGCCGAGCAGAATGGCGATAAACGTGCCCGATTCAATCAGACTGTTGCCCATAATCAGTTCTTTATCGTTAAGGTAGTCGGGCAGGATGGCATATTTCAACGGGCCGAACAGCGTCGACTGCGTGCCCATGCAAAACAGGCAAAACAAAAGCAGCGGGGCGGATTGGATGTAGAAACCGAAAGCCGCCACCGACATCACCAAGATTTCCAGCAGCTTGATTATCCGTGCCAGATAGGCTTTGTCGAACTTGGTGCTGAGCTGTCCGGAAATGGCGGAAAACAGAAAATAAGGCAGAATAAACAGTAATGCGCCGAGGTTCAGCATTTGGCTGGCGGGCAAAATATCGTTTTTGCCCAAGCCGTAGAAGCTGATCATCACAAAAAGCGCGGTTTTGAACAGATTGTCGTTGAATGCGCCGAGAAACTGCGTGCCGAAAAGCGGTGCGAAACGACGTCCGGTAGAGAAGTTCAGATTATCTTTCAGGCTCATTTTGATTGTCTTTTTCTTGATCAAAGTCGGGATTCAGCCTGTCGGTAGAGTCATCATCCATCAGGATGCGGTGGGCAGGGCCTTCAAGGTCGTCGAATTGCCCGTTTTTACCCGACCACCAGAAAAAATAAGCAATCAGAAAAGCCAAAATAATGCTGATAGGAATCAGGATAAATACGCTTTCCATTACATCATTCCCGTTAAATCGTTAAGCACCAACGTTTGGCCGCCGATGCTGAAATATTCATTGCGGATTCGACCGATGGCGGATTCGTCGTCGAACAAAGCGACGCAGTCTTTCTCGACCGCCCAATAAAGAGGCTGCGCGGCATTTTGATAAGGCTCCAGCGCATGTACGGCAGCAGTGTTTTGCGGAGGTTGCTCGCTTTGCAGTTTTACCGCAAAACGGCCGCTTTGCGGCGGATTTTCCGATTCGTCGTCGGGCAACATAATCAAAAAGCCCAGATGTTCGCCTGCTTGGGTGTGGATGCTGAAGTAGTGCATGATGGTTTTCAGACGGCCTCAGATAAAGAATTTAAGTAATGTAATAGATTGAAGTATAAGGGATTGCTTGAAATCGGAAGGTTTCAGACGGCCTCTTATCCGCGCCCGCTGATTTTATCTGATAAACCCACTTCGTGCGGATTGATGCGGGCATTGTCTTCCTGCCCCAAACCAATCAATTTGCGTAAGCGCGTGATGTAGGCGTTCACATCCAACCCGCGCCCGAAGCGCTGCGCTTCCCAAATCGTTTCCGCCAGCGCATCGGCCATATCGTGTTCCGCTTTCACCCAGTCGCCCGCATGTTTCGCGCACAACTTTTCATGAATGGCACGGATACCCGGCGGCTGATTTATCGCCGCCTGCTCCTGTATCGAAAGATGCAGCGACATATGCAGAAAAGGATTGGTTTCGCCTGCCTCGGGTGTCCAGTTTTTATCCAGATAGTCTTCGATGTTTTCCAAGTAATGATGATATTCGGGATGTGCTTCGATAATCCGCAATGCTTTTTGCTGCAAGGCATCCATTTGCAAAGGCAGCATACGCTGCTGCCAGACTTGCGCAAAAAAACGGCGCACATCATGGGTGTTTACATCATACATGGTTTGAAATCCGCGGCTGTTGTTTTCAGACGGCCATTATAACCGATAAGGCCGTCTGAAACGCTTGCGGCAACATTCAGACGGCCTTATCAGATTTATTGGCAATTTATGTACAATCCGCGTATAATAAATTTTTCCTATCTGGGGGCGATCTTGGTTTCGACGGGGGTTGCGAAGCAGATGCGGGCATACCGGGGTCTCAGATTCCCGTAAAACACTGAACGAAAATAGTCGCAAACGACGAAACTTACGCTTTAGCCGCTTAAGGCTAGCCGTTGCAGCAGTTGGTCAATGGGCTGTGTAGCGCAAGCTACGGCAACGTCATTTTACATTGACTGGTTTTCTGTCGGGTTACTTGGCAGGAAATAAGATTTAAGGTAGCTGGTTTCCAAACAGCCTGTCTGTCGGCGGAATGGGAACGAGATTTTAAGTAGGCAAGACTAAGTATGTAGAACGCTTTGTAGAGGACTTTCGGACGGGGGTTCAATTCCCCCCGCCTCCACCAGATCAATACCCGTAAAACTTTTTGGTTTTGCGGGTTTTTTGCTGTTTGGAAACAGTAAGGTTCGTGAAAACGGCGAATTTAAGAACCGAATTTTTACTTCCGTTGCGTGGAAAAGAAGCGGATAAATTTGAAATACGTGATATTAAAGTGAATTTATCCGCATAATTTACATTATCTATACTTGCAGTAAGAACGGTTTTTATTTATATTTGCTTTTAATAATAAAACTAAGTCTCATTAATATTACAATATTACGGAATTAGGAGCACACAATGTTTGTATGTATTTGCAATGCCATTACAGACCGTCAAATTCAGGAAACCGTAGCAGCCGGTGCGAGCAGCTTGAGCGATTTGCAGGCTCAATTGGGCGTAGCCACTTGCTGCGGATGTTGCAGCGATCTGGCTGCTTCTTATTTAAATAGCAGCAATCAAACACAAAGCACTGTTACTGCAGGCATCAACGTACAAAGCTGATTGCCGGTTGTTGATCTTTTCAATGCAAAAGGCCGTCTGAAATTATTCAGACGGCTTTTATCGTTTGAGGATTTGGGGGGGGTTAGTAATGTATCACGCTGCGGATGGATTTTCCTTCATGCATCAGATCGAATGCTTTGTTGATGTCCTCCAGCGGCATGGTGTGGGTAATGAAGTCGGAAAGGGCGAATTCGCCGTTCATGTATTGCTGGATAATGCCCGGCAGTTCGCTGCGGCCTTTGACACCGCCGAATGCGGAACCGCGCCATACGCGGCCGGTAACCAGTTGGAACGGGCGGGTGCGGATTTCCGCGCCGGCGGGTGCCACACCGATAATCACGCTTTCGCCCCAACCTTTGTGGCAGCATTCCAGTGCCGCGCGCATGATGTCCACATCGCCGACGCATTCAAATGAAAAGTCCACGCCACCATCGGTCATGTCGATAATCACTTCTTGAATGGGTTTGTCGAAGTCTTTCGGATTGATACATTCGGTGGCACCGAGTTTTTCTGCCATCGGGAATTTGGAAGGATTGATGTCAATACCGATAATCCGGCTTGCTCCCGTCATTCTGGCGCCGATGATTGCAGCCAATCCGATGCCGCCCAAGCCGAAAATGGCTACGGTGTCGCCGCGTTTTACTTTGGCCGTGTTCATCACTGCGCCCATGCCGGTGGTTACGCCGCAACCGAGCAGGCACACTTCTTTTAAGTCGGCTTCGGGTTGGATTTTGGCTAAAGACACTTCGGCCACGACGGTATATTCCGAAAAGGTGGAGCAACCCATGTAGTGGTAAATCGGCCGGCCGTCTTTAAAGAAACGCACGGTACCGTCGGGCATCAGGCCTTTGCCTTGTGTGGCGCGTACCGAAGAACACAGATTGGTTTTGCCTGATTTGCAGAATTTGCATTCGCCGCATTCGGCAGTGTAAAGCGGAATCACGTGGTCGCCGGGTTTGACACTGGTAACGCCTTCGCCCACGGCTTCCACAATGCCTGCTCCTTCGTGGCCGAGCACGCAGGGAAACACGCCTTCGCTGTCTTGCCCGCTTAAAGTATAGGCATCGGTGTGACATACGCCGGTGGCGATAATGCGTACCAGCACTTCGCCTTTTTGCGGCGGCATCAAATCCAATTCTTCGATTTTCAGCGGTTCGTTCGGTGCCCAAGCAACCGCGGCACGGGTTTTAATGTAGTCCATAATGTTCTCCTGTCGGCTATGAATATTTCGGGAAGGCTTTGACATACACCACCCACTATATTTATTTGATATACGATTTCACCAATGCGATGGCATCGTCAATGCTTTGGTGCAGGGTTTGGTGTTGTGGGTTATCGCAGTTCGCATGGCCGAAAGATTCTCTCAAATGGCTTTCCATTACATCGCGCATCAGGCCGTTTACCGCGCCGCGCATGGCGGCAAGCTGTTGCAATACGTCGGAGCATTCGGCTCCGGATTCGATTTGTCTGCTCAAGGCTTCAGCTTGCCCCTGAATGCGGCGGAGGCGGTTGACGGCACGTTTTTTATCTTCCGGTGAATAGGGCATGATTCATCTCCATATACTATGGGGAGTATATAGAGAGAGTGGGGCAGAGTAAAGGAAACGGATGGTCGGATTTAACTAAAAAATGATATAAAACAAAATATTGAAATTTCTACATGCTTTAAAGAAACAATAGGCGAGAGGCCGTCTGAAAATCAATTTCAGACGGCCTCTCAAGAAAAAGAACATTGGAAAGTTATAAAAACTATACCACTCCTTTTTTCTCCAAATAGCTTTCGTAATCGCCCAGATAGTGTTCGTAACCGCCTTTACCGTCCAGTTCGATGATTTGGGTGGCCAGTGAAGATACAAACTGGCGGTCGTGCGATACGAAAATCAGCGTGCCTTTGTATTTTTCCAAAGCCATGTTTAAGGATTCGATGCTTTCCATATCCATGTGGTTGGTCGGTTCGTCCATAATCAACACGTTCGGTTTCAGCAGAATCAGCTTGCCGTAAAGCATGCGGCCTTTCTCTCCGCCCGAAAGCACCTGCACTTGTTTAACCACGTCGTTGCTGCCGAACAGCAAACGGCCGAGTGTGCCGCGGATAACCTGTTCGTCGTCGCCTTCCTGACCCCATTGGCGCATCCATTCGGTGAGGTTCATGTCTACATCGAAGTCGTTTTCGTGGTCTTGCGGATAGTAGCCGACGTTGGCTTTTTCCGCCCATTTGATGGTACCGGCATCGGGTTGGACACCTTCGCTGTATTCGGGATTGAATGCGCCGGCCAACAATTTCAGCAAGGTGGATTTACCGGCACCGTTGGGGCCGATAATCGCCAAACGTTCTCCGGCTTCCAAAATAAAGCTCAGGTTTTTAAACAATTGGTTTTCAAAGCGTTTGCTCAAGCCTTCCACTTCAACGGCTTGGCGGTGCAGCTTGGCTTTTTCGTCGGTTTCAAAGCGGATATACGGGTTTTGACGGGTAGACGGCTTCACTTCCACCATTTCGGCCTTGATCTTATCGGCCTGTTTCAAGCGGCTGGTGGCTTGGCGGGCTTTGGATTTGTTGGCCGAGAAACGTGCCACGAATTCTTGCAATTCTTGTAGTTTTTCTTTGGCTTTGGCGTTGTCGCGCATGGCGCGTTCGCGGGATTGTGCGGAAGCCAGCATGTAATCATCGTAGTTACCGGGGTAGATGGTGATGCTGTTGTAGTCTACGTCGGCCATGTGGGTGCACACTTCGTTCAAAAAGTGGCGGTCGTGCGAGATGATGATCATGGTCGAGTCGTATTGGTTCAACACGCCTTCGAGCCAGCGGATGGTGTTGATGTCCAAGTTGTTGGTCGGCTCGTCGAGCAACAATACGTCGGGTTTGGAGAACAAGGCTTGCGCCAACAATACGCGCAGTTTGAAGCCGGGAGCCACTTCGCTCATTTGGGCATTGTGCAATGATTCTTCGATACCTACGCCGCTCAACAGCTCGGCCGCGCGTGCTTCGGCGGTGTAACCGTCGTATTCGGCAAACTTGGCTTCCAATTCGGCGGCGCGCATGTAATCGTCTTCGGTGGCTTCGAGGTTGGCATAAATGGCATCGCGTTCGGTCATCGCCGCCCACATTTCGGTGTGCCCCATCATCACCACATCCAACACGCGCATGTCTTCGTAAGCGAATTGGTCTTGGCGCAGTTTACCCAAACGCACGCCGTTTTCGATGGCCACTTCGCCGCTGGTCGGCTCCAAATCGCCGCCGAGGATTTTCATGAAGGTGGATTTACCCGAACCGTTGGCACCAATCAGCCCGTAGCGGTTGCCTTCGCCGAATTTGACAGACACGTTTTCAAACAGCGGCTTCGCGCCGAACTGCATGGTTATGCCGTTGGTAGAAATCATTGATATAAACCTTTTGCAAAATGAAATATTTAAAGTGCGAGATTATAGCATATTTTGAAGGAAATCTTAACGCTGAGGCCGTCTGAAAACTTGCCCGAAGCGGGTAGGGAAATCGAAACAATTAAAGGCCGTCTGAAAGTTTTTCAGACGGCCTCTTGCAGTGCAAAATCTTATCAGGCTTGTTTGTTCCAACGTTCGATAGATTCTTTAATCACGGCTTTGGCTTCTTCAACATCGCCCCAGCTTTCGACTTTGGTGCAGCCCGGTTTTTTCAGGGCTTTATAGTTGTTGAAGTGGAATTCGATTTGTTTAATTAATTGCTGCGGCAAGTCGGCCAAGCTGTTGTAGGCGTTGCCGTTGCTGCGGTCGTCGGCAGGTACGCAAACGATTTTATCGTCCACTTCGCCGTCGTCGACAAATTTCATCACGCCGATGATTTTGGCTTCCAAGAATACGCCGGTAGACAAAGGTTGCTCGGTAATCAGCAATACGTCGAGTTCGTCGCCGTCTTCGTCAAGTGTTTGCGGAATAAAACCGTAGTTGGTGGGCTTGGCAAAAATGGCGGGTTCTACGCGGTCAAGTTGGAAAACGGCCAGTTTGCGGTTCCATTCGATTTTGTGGTTGCTGCCGGCGGGAATTTCGTTTACTACGTTGATGATGCCGCCGTCAACATCACCCGGCGTAAGAATCTTGTTAAAATCAGCCATAATCGGTTCCTTAAAATAGGGTTTGAACGGGCGTGAGTATAGCAGTTTTAAGGCGCGCGCTAAAGGCCGTCTGAAACAGGAAAACTTATTTTTCAGACGGCCTATGTTGTATAATGCGGCAGCATTTAATTGATTGGAAACCGCTATGTTGGCCAAAAAACTGATTCCCCATATCGACACCGTTTTACGTACCTTATTCGCGCCTGCCACAACCGGTCGCCCGTATCCCGATGCGGGTTTGGAAGAGGGCGAATTGAGCGAAGCGGAAAAGCGCCATGCTTTAGGGCTGATGCGGGTAAACCACGTGGGCGAAGTGTGCGCACAGGCTCTGTATCAAGGGCAGGCTTTGACCGCGCGCGACAAAAGCAACCGCGAAGCCTTGCAATACGCAGCCTATGAAGAAGTGGAGCATCTGGCATGGACGGAAAAGAGGGTAAAAGAATTAGGCGGACGTACCAGCCTGCTGAATCCCGTTTGGTATGCCGGCTCGCTGCTTATCGGTTTGGGAGCGGGCTTATTGGGTGATAAATGGAACTTGGGCTTTTTGGAAGAAACCGAAAATCAAGTAACCGCCCACTTGGAAGAGCATTTGGAAGGTTTGCCGGAGAAAGATGCCAAAAGCCGCGCCATCGTAGCGCAAATGCGTTTGGATGAAATGCAGCATGCCGACATGGCGCGCAACTTCGGTGCAGCGCCGCTGCCGTTGCCGGTAAAAGAAATGATGAAACTCACTTCTAAAATTATGACTACCATCAGCTATCGCATTTGATAGTCGGTTTGTTAAAAGCTAAAAGAGGCCGTCTGAAAAGTTTCAGACGGCCTCTTGCTATATCGAAATCATTGTTTATCGGATGAAATCAAACGTGGAAGCTCTCGCCGCAACCGCATTCGTCTTTCACGTTCGGGTTTTGGAACTTGAAGCCTTCCTGCAAGCCTTCTTTGGTGTAGTCGAGCTGTGTGCCGTCGAGGTAAACATGGCTTTTCGGATCGACAAACACTTTCACGCCGTAGCCTTCGAATACCAAATCTTCGGGCTGGATTTCATCCACAAATTCAAGCGTGTAGGCCATGCCGGAACAGCCGCTGGTTTTCACGCCCAAGCGAATGCCTTCGCCTTTGCCGCGCTTGGTAAGGAAGTTTTGGATATGGTTGGCGGCTTTTTCGGTTAATGTAATCATCGTCTTATCCTTTACGCTTATGTGCGGGTATTTCTTTGCTGCGGGTATTTGTTGTAGGGCGGGCATCCCTACCCGCCGTTGCATCACGAGCAAAATGTTATACGGTAAAAATTATTCATTTCCCCAAGCGGCGGGCAGGGATGCCCACCCTACGGTTTTTCAGACGGCCTTTATGAGCTTGAGGCCGTCTGAAAATTAATTTTGCGCCTTAGCCCATTCTACCGCTGCGGCAATGGCCGCTCTGGCTTGCGGGCTGTTTTTCCAGCAGGTTGAACCGGTTAACGCTGCGCCTTGCTGCAAAATATCGTCCACATCTGCCGCGGCGAGTTTGGCGGTGTCGTCCAAGCCCATTTGCTGCAAGCGTTGCAAAATGGTTTTGCCCACGCCTTTTTGTGCCAGCAGGGATTGCTGTTGTTCGGGAGTGAAGGGCATGGCGATCACCTTGTTTTTAAATGCGTTTGTGTGTTCAGACGGCCTATTTCAATTGGCTGTCTTTACTGCCGCGGCGGTTGTAGGCCGTCTGAAAAGCCTGTTGCTTGTCGGCTTGTTCTTGGCAGGCAATACATAACTGTACACCCGGCAAGGCTTGGCGGCGGGCTTCGGGAATCGGTTCGCCGCATTCGATACATTCGCGAGCACTTTCACCTGCGGGAAGGTGTTGCCGAACCAAAGCCAGCGCATCTTCCAGCGAGGCTTCGATTTGCTCTTGCTCCGCGCCGTCCGGCGCCCAGCCGCCCGCCATGTTGTTTAGCCTTATTCCGCGCCGTGTTTCTTTTTGTAGTCGGAAACTGCGGCTTTAATCGCGTCTTCCGCCAAAATCGAGCAGTGCACTTTTACCGGCGGCAATTCCAATTCTTCGGCGATTTCGCTGTTTTTAATCGCCAAGGCTTCGTCAAGGCTTTTGCCTTTTACCCATTCGGTGATCAGTGAAGAAGAGGCGATGGCGGAGCCGCAGCCGTAGGTTTTGAACTTGGCATCTTCAATCACGCCTTGGTCGTTCACTTTGATTTGCAGTTTCATCACGTCGCCGCAGGCAGGCGCGCCGACCATGCCGGTGCCGACCGATTCGTCGTTTTTGTCGAACGAGCCGACGTTGCGGGGGTTTTCGTAATGATCAATCACTTTGTCACTATATGCCATGATGTGGGTTCCTTGTGTATATATTGGGTTATTCGGTTTATTTAAGGCCGTCTGAAAAAGAATTCAAGTATTCAGACGATGTTATATGTTTGATAAATCAAAAGTTTTTAATTTATCGGTTGCAGTATTCAGTAGGTTGGGCTTTCAACCCAACCTACGCCTGTTGGTTTTTAGTTCGAAGGTCGCTTGTTATTTTTAAGATGAAGCTTTAGAAATAGCTGCAGCATCAAGTTCAAAGCCTGACGCTTGCAATCTATCAGCTAATTTTGGCACGGTTTCTTTTACATGTTTATTAAAAGGAATATATAAAATACCTTGTGCATCAGATGGGGTTTCTAAATATCCTTTTTGTAAAATGGCAACATTTCTTCTTCCTATGGAAGACAACAACATGCCCATTTCTAATACTACATTTTGTCTAGCTCGTGGTTTAATATTTTCTGAGCCTTCTGATTGAGAGTAGCCTAAATCATCAGGTGTTAGTAGAACAATGCCAAATTTTGTTTTAGTAGCAGAACCTATCTCATTTTCTAATGCTTCTATAATAGTTAAACCAGAACCTCCTGTATTTTGTAATACAAAAGGTTCTAGTCCGAGTTTATGTAAAATAAGCTCTAGTTGTTCTCTTGCATTTTCATCGTGCCCATGAACAACAAATACTTTCTCCTTGGAACCATTGGATTTAAATGTGGATGGGGATATTGCTGAGTTTTGTTTTTGAGTAATTGTTTCTACCTGCTGAATCATGACGGGCCGGGTATGCTCCGTATTATTATCGTCTAATATGGTATTGATTTTAGACTGTAACGCTGATTTAGCAGTAGAAGCTCCTTGGCACTGAAGCGTTTTCGTTGAAGGATACCAATTCAGAATCCCACCATCTTGCATTCTAAATTGGATAAAATTATCTGTTTCTTTAATTTCAAATGAGTATCCTAATTGCTGTAATTTATCTTGTAATTCAGCTTTTGTACCAGAAAATTTCATAATTCAACACCTCGAATTCAATTAAATTTTTAGCAAGGCGTAGCCTTTATGCAGAGGAACGGCATAGTCTCTCATGTGTTTTGTATTGCTCACTCGCAGCATGCGTGCCTTTGGGTATACACTCGACGAAAAATAGTTTACAAGGCCGTCTGAAAAATGTGTTTTGTTGGCTTCGAGAACCGGCGCACCGTTTCAGACGGCCTCACGCATCAATCTTAATGCTCCGCCCACTCAACCGTATTCAAATCAATCCCTTCTTTAAACATTTCCCACAGAGGAGAGAGTTCGCGCAGTTTGCCGATTTTGGATTTAATCAGTTCGGCGGCGAAAGCCACTTCTTCTTCGGTAGTCATGCGGCCGAAGGTGATGCGCAGGGAAGAGTGCGCCAGTTCATCGTTGCGGCCTAATGCGCGCAAAACGTAGCTGGGTTCCAGCGAGGCGGAAGTACAGGCGGAGCCGCTGGATACGGCGAGTTCTTTTACGGCCATGATCAGGCTTTCGCCTTCGACGAAGTTGAAGCTCACATTAAGGTTGGTGGCGACGCGGTGTTCCAAATCGCCGTTGATATACACTTCTTCAATACCTTCGATGCCTTTGAGGAAGATTTCGCGCAGCTTGAGGGCGTGGGCGATGTCTTGTTCCAATTCCAAACGTGCCAAGCGGAAGGCTTCGCCCATGCCGACGATTTGGTGGGTGGGCAGGGTGCCGGAGCGGAAGCCGCGTTCGTGGCCGCCGCCGTGGATTTGAGCTTCGAGGCGTACGCGGGGTTTACGGCGTACATAGAGTGCGCCGATGCCTTTGGGGCCGTAGATTTTGTGGCCGGACATGGAAAGCAGGTCGACTTTGGCGGCTTCTACGTCCACAGGGGTTTTGCCGCAGGCTTGGGCGGCATCTACGTGGAAGATGATTTTGTTTTCGCGGCAGATGGCACCGATGGCGGGAATGTCTTGAATTACGCCGATTTCGTTGTTGACCCACATCACGGAAATGAGGATGGTATCGGGGCGGATAGCGGCTTTGAGTTCTTCCAAATCAATCAGGCCGTTTTCTTGCACGCCGAGGTAGGTAACTTCAAAGCCTTGGCGTTCGAGTTCGCGCATGGTGTCCAAAACGGCTTTGTGCTCGGTTTTAACGGTGATGAGGTGTTTGCCTTTGGTTTTGTAGAAGTGCGCCGCGCCTTTGAGGGCGAGGTTGTTGGATTCGGTGGCACCGCTGGTGAAAACGATTTCTTTGGAATCGGCGTTAATCAGTCGGGCGATTTCGTTGCGGGCGTTTTCTACTGCTTCTTCCGCCGTCCAGCCGAAGCTGTGGCTGTTGGAAGCGGGGTTGCCGAAAAGCTCGGTCAGGTAGGGAATCATTTTTTCGGCTACGCGCGGGTCAACGGGGGTGGTGGCGGCGTAATCAAGGTAAATCGGGGTTTTAACGGTCATGGTTCGGTCTCTTTCGTTTTTATATTTCGGTATTTAGTGGATGTGGGTGAAGGTAACGACTTTGCCGTTGCTTTCGTTTTTCTGGTCGACGATGTTTTGCAGGGTAACGCTGCTTAAGTAGTCGTGAATGGTTTTGTTCAGGCTTTCCCACAATTCGTGGGTCAGGCAGGCGGTGCCGTTGTGGCAGTCTGCTTTGCTGCCGCATTTTGTGGCATCGAGTTTGTCTTCGGCGGCGGTAATGATTTGGGCGATGTTGATGCTTGATGCTGGTGCGGCGAGAATATAACCGCCGCCGGGCCCGCGCAGGCTCTCTACCAAGCGGGCACGGCGCAGTTTGCTGAACAGTTGTTCCAGGTAGGAAAGGGAAATATTCTGCCGCTCGCTGATGGCGCTGAGTTTGACTGCGCCGTTTTGCGCGTGCATCGCCAAATCTATCATGGCAGTAACGGCAAACCGTCCTTTGGTGGTTAATCGCATGATGGTGTTTGTGGTTTATGTATTAGTATAGTGTTGCGAATTGTCTAATATCTGAGTGTTTTAGTCAAGTAATCTAAAGGCTGTTATGATTGCTTGTTTTTATGGGGAAGATAAAAATGTTTGTAGTGGTTTGTTGTTTAGATTTTGTATTTGCAGGTGATTTAGACTGAATATATTTCAGACGGCCTCTGAGGGGTGTACGGAAGGAAAATTTCAGGCGAAAAAAGCATTTGCAATATTCGGTGGCTTGGTATAGATTTATGTCTGATTGTCTTCGGATTCATAATGCCGTCTGAACGTTCTAAGACGGCTTTGTTTTATATATCCGAAATGCAGCTATTCCAATAACACAATACAACAAACAATACACTGAGGTAAGCTAAGTATGAAACGCGATTTGAGCAAAATGACCTGTATTGAGGACTTGCGCCGTGTTGCACAACGCAAAGTGCCGAGAATGTTTTACGATTATGCCGACTCCGGTTCGTGGACTGAAACGACTTATCGTGACAATACCACTGATTTTCAAAAGATTAAATTCCGCCAGCGAGTGTTGGTAAATATGGAAGGCCGCAGCTTGGCAACTAAAATGGTTGGCCATGATGTGAAAATGCCGGTAGCCATCGCACCGACCGGTTTTACCGGCATGCAGCATGCCGACGGTGAAATTTTGGCTGCACGTGCGGCGGAAAAATTCGGTATTCCGTTTTCTTTGTCTACCATGTCGATCTGCTCAATCGAAGATGTTGCCGAAAATACCAGTGCACCTTTTTGGTTCCAACTGTATGTAATGCGCGACCGTGAATTTATGGAAAACCTGATTAAGCGCGCTCAGGCGGCCAAATGTTCCGCATTGATTTTAACCGCCGACTTGCAGGTTTTGGGTCAACGCCACAAAGATATTAAAAACGGCCTGTCTGCACCGCCTAAACCGACGCTGGCCAATTTGATTAACTTGGCAACCAAGCCCGAGTGGTGCATGAAAATGCTGAACACTGAGCGCCGCACGTTCCGAAATATTGTCGGCCATGCCAAAAATGTGGGCGATTTGTCTTCATTGTCTTCTTGGACTTCGGAACAGTTCGACCCGCGCTTGAGTTGGGATGATGTTGCCCGCATCAAAGATTTGTGGGGCGGCAAGCTGATTATCAAAGGTATTATGGAACCGGAAGATGCCGAATTGGCCGTGAAGAGCGGTGCGGATGCGATTGTGGTGTCCAACCACGGTGGCCGCCAGCTTGACGATACCATTTCTTCTATCAAAGCCTTGCCGGATGTGGTAAGTGCAGTTGGAAGCGATATCGAAGTATGGTTGGATAGCGGTATCCGCAGCGGCCAAGATATCCTCAAAGCATGGGCGCTGGGTGCCCGTGGTACGATGATCGGTCGTGCATTCCTTTATGGTTTGGGAGCTTACGGTGAAGATGGCGTAACCCGCGCATTGGAAATCCTGTATAAAGAAATGGATGTTTCTATGGCGTTTACCGGCCATCGTGATATTCAAAATGTAACTAAAGATATTCTGGTAAAAGGCACTTATTAATTTAAGTTTTCTTTTAGTGGTAATAAAACGGCTAAATCATTCTTGAGAAGATTTAGCCGTTTTTTTGTGGATATATTGAATGTGTGAGGGAATGATTTCAACTTGCAGGTAAGAATACGTCTGAAAAGAAAGCTTCGGAAGGTAGCTTGCATTTTTCTTTCAGCAGCTTTTTTGCATCCGTGATCATTGCCATCGAACCGCAGGCATACACTTCGTAAGTGTGTAAATCAGGGTAATCCTCGGCAACAAGATTTTGAACATAGCCTATGGCTCCCTTCCAATCATTTTGCGGGCGGGAAAGCACGGGAGTGAAACGGGCTTGGGGCAGTTGAGAGATCAAATCAGCAGCAGTTTGCAATTGGTATAAATCGGCTTCTGTTCTTGCTCCCCAGTAAAAATGTACGGAACGTTTATCGCCGTTAATGATCATGCTCTGCAATATACTGGCAATAGGGGCAAATCCTGTGCCTGTGGCAAGCAAAATTATAGGGGCATTAGTTTTTTGGAGAGTGAACGTACCTAAAGGGCCGCGAATACGCATGATGGATTTTTCTTTTAAGACGGCCTTTTCACCAAACAACATCTCAGAAAATAATCCACCTTCCCGATATCGGACATGCAATTCCATCATGTCGGTTCGGCAGGGGCTGCTGGCAATTGAATAACTACGGCTGTTGCCGTCTTTTAACAGCACATCGATATATTGTCCCGGCCAAAATGCAAATGGAGGTGCTTTGGGTAAAGCCAATGTAATGATGGCTACATCGCGAACACGATTGATGTTTGAAATCCGAGCGGGAAAGGTTTTGACGGGCGGGGTATTTATACCGTTATAGCCGGGCACTTTCAACTCTATGTTACTTTCCGCTGTGCTGCAACACATCAAGATTTTGCCCTTTTTTTGTTCTTCCTTGCTTAATGCCATTTCAGCATGCGGTCCTTGCTTGACGTAACCGTTGAGTACCTCAGCCTTACATTGGCCACAAATACCGCTTTGGCAAGAGTGGGGCAGATTGAAATTTTGCTGCTTGGCCGCATTCAATATCGGTTCGCCGGCTTCAACGCTAAAAGTCGCATGATCCGGCACAAGGGTAACAATGTAAGACATAAGTTGCGGAAGATAAAATTGTTTATCGGAAGGGCTTTAAAGGCTTCAGGCCGTCTGAAAATATTCAGACGGCCTCTTTAGATGTTACACAATCAAGCCAGTTTTGCTTTCAGCAATTCCTGCACCTGCTGCGGATTGGCTTTGCCTTTGCTGGCTTTCATCACTTGGCCCACCAGTGCATTAAAGGCTTTTTCCTTGCCGGCTTTGAATTCTTCCACCGATTTGGCGTTGTCCGCCAACACTTCGTCGATGATTTTCTCAATCGCACCGGTATCGGTCATTTGTTTCAAACCGTCGCGTTCGATAATGGCTTCGGCATCTAAATCGCTGCCCCACATCGCTTCAAACACCTGTTTGGCGAGTTTGTTGCTTAATGTGCCGTCGGCGATTTTCGCTACCAACCCGGCCAAGCGGTCGGCCTGAATCGGGCTTTCAGACAGGCTTAAACCTTCTTTGTTCAAGGTAGCAGCCAATTCGCCGTTCATCCAGTTTGCTACCAATTTACCTTGTCCGCTGGTTTGGGCGGCGGTTTCAAAGAAAGCGGCTTGTGAACGGCTGGCGGTCAACAAACGGGCATCGTAGTCGCTCACGCCGAAATCGCAGATAAAGCGTTGCGCCATTTCAGACGGCAGCTCCGGCATTTCGCTGCGGGCGCGTTCCATTTGCTCGTCGGAAATGATCACCGGCAGCAAGTCGGGATCGGGGAAATAGCGGTAGTCGTGCGCATCTTCTTTCAGGCGCATCACGCGGGTTTCGCCTTTATCGGGGTCGAACAGCATCGTTGCCTGCTGTACTTTGCCGCCGTCTTCCAAAATCTCAATTTGGCTTTCCACTTCATAGTTAATCGCCTGCTCCAAGAAGCGGAAAGAGTTTAAGTTTTTGATTTCACGACGAGTACCGAATTCCTGCTGGCCTTTCGGGCGCACCGATACGTTGGCATCGATACGGAACGAGCCTTCCGCCATATTGCCGTCGCAAATATCCAACCACGTTACCAAACCGTGTAAAGCTTTGGCATAAGCCACAGCCTCGGCGGCGGAACGCATTTCCGGCTCGGAAACCACTTCCAGCAAAGGCGTACCGGCGCGGTTGAGGTCAATGCCCGTTGCACCGCTCAAACCTTCATGCACCGATTTGCCCGCATCTTCTTCCATGTGCGCACGGGTTACATTGATGGTTTTGACTTCGCCTCCCACCATAATCTCCAATTTGCCGTGTTCCACAATCGGCAAATCCAACTGGCTGATTTGATAGCCTTTGGGCAAATCGGGGTAAAAGTAGTTTTTACGGTCGAATACGTTTTTGCGGTTGATTTTCGCATCCAAAGCCAAACCGAGTTTGATGGCTTTTTCCACCACTTCGCGGTTCATCACCGGCAACACACCTGGCAAAGCGCATTCCACTACACTAGCATGCGCGTTCGGCTCGGCACCGAAAGCGGTAGAAGCACCGCTGAAAATTTTGGATTTGGTATTTAATTGGACATGGATTTCCAGTCCGATTACGGTTTCCCAGGTCATAAAGAATCTTTCAAAATCAAAGAATATTTTAAAATTTAAGTAGATAGGTCGGATATGAAACCCATATCCAGTAATTCTTGTTTTAACATTGCGCACCACTTAGGCAGTTTGGTTTCCATTTGCATCAGATTTTTATTGTGTAACCAAAAAATGATTTTAGGCTTGTCATCCGAATTATCGTAAATAAAGACCTCGTCACAAAACGGCAAAACTAAAGGCAGATTTGTCCGACTGATTTCATAACGATGCCGTATTGTCTGCTCGTCAATAAAATGTCCGCCCGCCGCTACTCGTGCAGCCACACGCTCTACGTTCAACTCCACATCGGCTACACCCACATAATTTAGCCGCACATAAAACCCGTATTGTTTGGCTTTTTTGATTCGCTGCACAATGGAATGGCCCGATAAAGTGGATTCCATTGAAAAAGAAATACGCTTCTCTAAAGCAAATTTAAACAGCTTGAGTGCTTCTTTTTCCGCTTCAAAATCTACTGAACGTGGTGCTGCAGGATGAATTTGTGCCGCAATATGATCGGAATCGATAATGATTTGAACAGCATCCTGATTAAATGAACGCAATGTGGATTTTCCAGCACCATTCGTGCCACAGTAGAAAACAGCTAAATTATTTGACGGCATATTTAATAACTTTTTCTTTGCCATCAGGATAATGACGTATCAAATCACCGTTCTCACGAAGGTATACCACAACTTCACGCTGTTTTTTATCTGCCATCCATGCGTTGAACACAACATGAAGCTGGCGTTGTTTTTCTAAAAGTTCTTCGCGCTTAGTCATTAGAAACTCCTTTTTATTACCAATCAGGATTATTTGGCATTACTTTCCTATACCGTCCTCGACCAGAAAATTCAATCATGTTTTGATCACGCAAAATTTGCAGCTGTTGGCGGATTTTGTCTTTAATGTGGTTGTTTTCAGGAAATTGGATAGCCAATTGCTGCTCAAACGCATACACCTGTTTTAACTCAAATTGCTCAGGCAGTTTTTCAATACATCTCATTATTGCCAAGAGCCAGCCCTTGTTTTTAGATTGCTGCTGCCTTAAAAACAAATTAGTCTGCCATTGCTCGTGTACTTTTTCAGGCTCAATGATTTGCTGCTTGTGAACCAACAGTATCTTGCCACCTTCAGGTAGTTTGCCGATATCAATTGTGCAACCTACCCATCCTGCTCGTTTGGCTGTTTCTGATAAAGGTTTGCGGCGGATAATCATATCGACAGTAATAAAATGCTTGGGAACAAGCATTAATTGCTGCACGGAATAATCTGATTTTCTGTACGACAGAAAAAAGAAGTTCGGGTTATCGTCGGCCTGAATACGCTCAATCATGGTTTGATATGCGCCATCATTGATTTTTTTACCTACTGATTTGCCGTTCTTGCTTTTCAATTCAAATTGTTCTTCGCATTGATGGCAAAGAAAATCTTGTACAGGTCGGTTATTTTCTACCTTTTTAATTGGTTTGCGGCCGCAACTCGGGCAATAAACATTTTCGGCCATCCAGTTTTCCGACAACACACG
Source organism: Neisseria sp. MVDL19-042950 (assembly GCF_030504625.1). Classification (GTDB taxonomy): domain Bacteria; phylum Pseudomonadota; class Gammaproteobacteria; order Burkholderiales; family Neisseriaceae; genus Neisseria. The sequence continues at coordinate 258,527 of NZ_JAUKWH010000002.1, forward strand.
GGCAATTTGAGATGCACTTTTATAGCCTTCGGCTAACCGAGTATTGAATTGCAAATTCATTTTCAGACGGCCTCATTATTTTCAGGTAGCCCTCTATTAAACTCCGGCAGGCGTCTTAATATGCCATTCACTCTCCAACTGCATCTGATGCGCCACGCCCAGCAATTTCGCTTCGGCAAAATAATTGCCAATCAATTGCACGCCAATCGGTAGGCCGTCTGAAGAGAAGCCTGCGGGGAGGGTCATGGCGGGGAGGCCGGCGAGGTTGACGGCAATGGTGTAGATGTCGCTCAGATACATTTGCACGGGGTCGTTGATGTCGCTGCCCAGTTTAGGCGCGGCGGTCGGTGCGGTCGGTGCAAGGATGATGTCGCATTGCTGTAAGGCCGTCTGAAAATTGTTGGCGACCAAGCGGCGCAGTTTTTGGGCTTTCAGGTAGTAAGCATCATAGTAGCCGTGGCTGAGTACATAGGTGCCGATCATGATGCGGCGTTTGACTTCGCTGCCGAAACCTTCGGCGCGGGTATTGCTGTACAGCTCTTCCAAGTTGCCGAACTGCTCGGCGCGGTGGCCGTAGCGCACGCCGTCGTAGCGCGACAGGTTGGTGCTGGCTTCGGCGGAGGCGAGTACATAATAAGCGGGGATGGAAAGCTCGGTTTGCGGCAGGCTCACTTCTATCATTTCCGCGCCTTGTGCTTTTAATAGGTCGATGGCCGTCTGAACGGTTTTTTGTACGTCTGCTCTCATGCCTTCGCCGAAATATTCTTTGGGCAGGCCGACTTTCAAGCCTTTAAGGGGTTGGTTCAGGTCTCGGGTGTAGTCTTCTTTGGCGCGTTCCAAGCTGGTGGAATCGCGTTCGTCAAAGCTTGCCATGGCGTTGAGCAGAATGGCGCAGTCTTCGGCGGTTTGCGCCATCGGGCCGGCTTGATCGAAGCTGGAGGCGTAAGCCACCATGCCGAAACGGGAAACTACGCCGTAAGTGGGTTTCAGGCCGGTGATGCCGCAATGTGAGGCGGGTTGGCGGATGGAGCCGCCGGTGTCTGAGCCTAAAGCTGCCGGTGCCAAACGGGCCGCTACCACGGCTGCGGAACCGCCGGAAGAACCGCCGGGCACGTTTTCTAAATTCCACGGGTTTTTGGTGGCGCCGTAGAACGAAGTTTCGTTAGTCGACCCCATGGCAAATTCATCCATATTGGTGCGGCCGAGGGTTACCATGCCTTCGTTGAGCAGGTTTTGAACCACTGTAGCTGTGTAAGGGGAAATGAAATTGTCGAGCATTTTGCTGGAGCAGGCGCTTTTCCAGCCTTTTTGGCAGAAGATGTCTTTATAGGCAATGGGTACGCCGGTGAGAATGCCTGCGTTGCCGGAGGCGATGCGCTCGTCTGCAGCTTTGGCTTCGGCGAGCGTGAGGTCTTTGTCTAAAGTGATGTAGCCGTTGATGGCGGGGTTTCGGGCATCAATGGCGTTTAAGTATTCTTGTGCCAGCTCGGTGGAGGAGATTTGTTTGTTTTGCAGCAGTTCGCTAGCCTGTTTTAAGGTATATTGAGTCATGTTCGTCTTTCAACCATTTTTCAGACGGCCTTTGAAGTATATGATTGAAGAGGCCGTCTTAAAATATTGTGAATTTGCGCCGGTACCAAATTTAGATATTATCCGTCTGGCTTTATTATTCTTCAATCACTTGAGGTACGATATATAGGCGGTTGCGCACTTCGGGTGCGACTGCTTGATATTCGGCGGCATGGTCGGTTTCTGTAACGGTATCTTCCCGTAGGCGTAGAGCTAATTCATGTGGATGGGCCATGGGTTCAACGCCTTCGGTATCAACGGTTTGCATTTTTTCTACTAAAGCAAAAATATCATTTAATTCTTGAAAATTTTGCGCTTTTTCTTCTTCTGTAAGGCTCAGGCGGGAAAGTTTGGCTATTTTTTCCACATCACTTAAGGTCAGGGCCATAAAAAAATCCTTAATTTTCGATTAGCAAAATACTTAATATAAGGTATCATTGCGTGTTTCTTCAATGAAGCAAAGAATTATAACCGAAAACCAATGCTGCGGCATGGCGAATTTCAGCAAGTTCCACTTCAAGCAGGCCGTCTGAAAAGCCATGCCCATCCGCTTTCTGCATCCCTTAAAAATATTGTTATTGAATTTATTCTGTTCAGGAAATCCCCATGTTTCGCTTTTTGACCCGCTATTTCTCTAATGACCTCGCTATTGATTTGGGCACAGCCAATACTTTGATTTATATCCGTAATAAAGGTATTGTTTTGGACGAACCTTCGGTAGTTGCCATGCAAACCGATGCTTCCCACGGTAAAAGTGCTATTTTGGCGGTGGGCACGGAAGCAAAAAAAATGTTGGGCCGCACGCCGGGCAGTATTCAAGCTATCCGCCCGATGAAAGACGGTGTGATTGCCGATTTCAATGTTACCGAGAAAATGCTGAAACAGTTTATTAAAAAAGTGAACAACAGCCGTTTTGCAGCAGCCCCGCGTATTGTCATTTGCGTGCCTTGCGGTTCGACACAAGTGGAACGTAAAGCCATTCGGGATTCAGCATTGGCGGCAGGTGCTTCGACAGTTAATCTGATTGAGGAACCAATGGCTGCGGCGATTGGTGCAGGTTTACCGATTGAAGAAGCTACCGGCTCTATGGTGGTCGATATCGGTGGCGGTACCACTGAAGTGGGAGTGATTTCTTTAAGCGGTGTGGTGTATTCGCATTCCATCCGTGTGGGCGGTGATGCGTTTGATGAAAGTATTATCAATTATGTGCGTCGCAATTACGGTATGTTAATCGGTGAGGCTACCGCTGAAGAAATTAAGAAAAGCATCGGTTCGGCTTTCCCGGGGATGGAAGTAAATGAAATTGAAGTAAAAGGCCGCAATTTGGCAGAGGGTATTCCGCGTGCCTTTACCATCAGTTCCAATGAAGTATTAGAAGCATTAACCGAGCCGTTGAATCAAATTGTTCAATCGGTAAAAAATGCTTTAGAACAAACGCCGCCTGAATTGGGAGCGGATATTGCCGAGCGCGGTTTGGTGCTGACAGGTGGTGGCGCTTTACTGAAAGGACTCGACCGTTTATTGGCAGAAGAAACCGGCTTACCTGTGATGATTGCCGAAGATCCGCTTACTTGCGTGGCACGCGGTTCAGGTAAGGCGCTGGATATGATTGGTAAATTGAATTCTATATTCGTGGTTAATCCGTAATTTTGAATGCCGCCTGAGCCATGTCCGAACCGTCTTTAAATTTTGCACAAAAAGGCATTAAACCTGTTAGCAAACTGATCGTGTTGTCCATTGTCAGTATTGCTTTGATGATGCTGGATAGTCGTTATTCGGCTGTGCAACATGCTAAAGGGTATGTGGCAACTGTGCTTTATCCGTTGCAATGGTTGGCCAACCAACCGGTGCAGTTGTATCGATATACGAATGGTTTTTTACAGTCGCAAGTCAATTTAATGGCGGATAACCAACGTTTGGTAGCTGAAAATGGCCGTCTGAAAACATTACTTAGCCAAGCTGAATTACACCAGCGGGAATTGGGTGAGTTGAAAAAACTGCAAGGTTTGCAGCAAAACGGTATTCAGGCAACAGGCAGTGCAGAAGTTATTTCCAATGGTAAAGATCCTCTGTCCGACAAATTGATTTTGAACAAAGGCAGTCAAAGCGGTTTGCGAGCCGGAGATGCGGTCATTGATCAAAACGGTTTGATTGGACAAATAACGCAAGTGCAATCGCTTAGCGCCGAATTAACATTGATTACCAATAGCAAAATGGTTATTCCCGTTATGGTCGCCAGAACAGGGGAGCGAAGCCTTCTTTATGGAAATGGCGGCACAGTGAATTTACGTTATTTTCCTGCCGATGCTGATTTGCGACCTAAAGATATTTTAGTTACTTCGGGTTTGGATAGTGTATATCCGGCAGGAATTCCCGTAGCGGAAATTCAGCAAGCAGTAAAATCTTCCGGCATGCCGTATTACCGGGTTTCACTGATGCCGTTGGCTGCATTTAGAAGCAGTAAATACGTATTGACTTTGCCGCAGCAAACACCGCCCCTTCAATTATCGACACCGCCAGTAGAGCGTAATCCTTAGTCTGCATCATGACTGATTTTGAAGATTTTCATAGCCGTGTGCCAAAACGCATTGTCATTTCCAGCTTCATTGTTGTCATGTTGCTGGATTTTATGCCGTTTCCGTTTGAAGTGTTTTTTTGGCTACCGGAATTTACCGCACTGATTCTGCTTTATTGGGCACTTCATCGACCTCAGCTTATAGGGGTAGGTGCGGCCTTCCCGATCGGTTTATTGATCGATATAGGTACCGCAGCTCCTCTCGGAATGCATGCATTGTCTTATATGTTGATGGTATTTATTATCCAGCAACGACAAAGGCAGATTGTATTATACAGTTACGGCTTTCAAGCTGTTGCGGCATTAGGAGCGTTGTTTTGTAACCGTATAGTATTGGCACTTATACGGTTGTTGCAAGATCATCGATTTACCGATTTGCCCGGCTTTATCGCGCCTTTTGTCGGGGCATTACTGTGGCCGTTGTTAAGCAAAGTCATGCTCACGATTCTCAATTCACGTCGTCTCCGCTGATGAAAACACTCCGTCAATATCGTGAACCCACACCGGATACAGCAACCAGCCAAAGAGATTATCTCCTGCGGCTGGTTGTGGCATTTGCATTAATCGTGGTTCTTTTTATGGTGTTACTGGGGCGTTTTGTTTATCTACAAATATTCAAACATGAAGAATATGTGGTTAAAGCCAATACAAACCGCATTTCTTTAGTACCAACCGCTCCAATACGGGGGCAAGTTGTTGATGTAAACGGTGTAGTGTTGGCACATAATTATCCTGCCTATTCACTTGAAATAGTTCCAAGCCAGCTGGAAGGCAAAATAGATGACACGATAGAAGCATTGCGCCGTTATGTGGAAATTACCGATGGTGATTTGAAGCGTTTCAAAAAATTTCGTACAGAGTTTCGCTCTTACGAAAATATCCCGCTTAAACTTAAGTTGCGACCCGAGGAAGCGGCAAGATTGGCTGCGCAGCTCTATCATTTTAAAGGTGTCGAAATCAATGCACGTACGTTCCGCGAGTATCCCTATCCTGAATTGACGGCTCATTTTCTCGGGTATATCGGCCGAATTAGTGATCGTGATCAAAAAAAGATTGATGAAGATAATTTAACGGCTCTGTATCGGGGAAGCACCCATATCGGTAAATCGGGACTGGAAAGTTTCTATGAACGCCAGCTACACGGGTCTCCCGGTTATCAGGAAGTGGAAAAAGATGCTTATGGCAATGTGGTTAGGATATTGAAAACCGTGCCTTCTAAAACCGGACAAACATTGCGTTTGGCGATGGATATCCGTATGCAGCAAGAGGCAGACCGTCTTTTAAGCGGTCGAAGAGGAGCGATTATTGCTATCGATCCGCAAACTGGCGGAGTGCTGGCATTTGTGTCTAAGCCTTCATTTGATCCTAACTTATTTATTGACGGTATTGATGCTGAAAACTGGAAACGGTTGAATGAAGATTGGGAGCGTCCATTAATTAACAGGGTTACCCAAGGACTGTATCCTCCGGGTTCCACATTTAAACCTTTCATGGGCATGGCTTTACTGGAAAGTGGAAAAATTACTCAAGATACCATAGTACCTGCTCCCGGAGCTTGGAGTATTCCCGGGTCCCGTCATTTGTTTCGGGATTCAGTACGGCGCGGACATGGTTCTGCCAATTTAAGTAAAGCGATTCAAGTGTCTTCGGATACATTTTTCTACCGTTTGGGATACGAATTAGGTATTGATAAAACCGTTCCCTATTTAGCTGAATTCGGCTTGGGAGATCAAACAGGTATTGATTTGCCGCATGAGTACAGAGGCGTATTGCCATCTAGAGAATGGAAAGCCAAACGTTTCGCCAAAGCCAAGAGTGAGTCTGCACGTATATGGAATCCGTCCGAAATGGTTTCAGTCAGTATCGGGCAGGGTTATAACGCGTATACGCCCTTACAAATGGCCCATGCTACTGCATCATTAGCTAATAACGGGGTAGTATACCGACCTCATTTGGTAAAAGAGTTGCTAAACCACGAACGTCGCGAGATTACATTGATTGATCCTAAACCGGTACGTACCATTCCGTTTCAGCAGAGTAACTTTGAATATATTAAACAAGCTATGGCCAAAGTATTGCAACCGGGTGGAACGGCACACCGCATAGGTTACGGTATGCCGTATAGCATGGGAGGGAAAACTGGCACGGCACAAGTAGTACAGATTAAGCAGGGGCAGAAGTATAATGCTGCCTCACTTGCCGAACAACACCGTGACCATGCTTGGTTTATTTCATTCGCTCCGGTCGAAAAGCCACAAATTGCTATTGCCGTTTTGCTTGAAAATGGTGGTTGGGGGGCAAGCGCTGCACCGTTGGCTCGAAGTTTAACGGATTTTTATTTATTGAAATTGAAAACAGGGCAAGATATGCCGATAGGCATGCCTGCCGCCATTAAGGAGAAGCAAGCAGAAGATAATGCGTCAACAGCAGCGAGTGAACCTATTGTAAAAAATCCTGTTCCATCTGTTTTTCAGACGGCCTATGATGCTGTGAAAGCCCAGTCGGCATCCGGAGCTATAAAATGAATATAAATGAAGAAACTATGTTGGGGAAAATTAGGCGCATTATCTGGGAGCCTATGGATCCATGGCTGTTCTACGCTATGTTGGCCATTTATATCATGAGCCTGTTCTTGTTGTATTCTGCTGATGGGCAAGCAATTGATCAGCTCGAAAATAAAACCATTCATACAATATTGGCTTTTATTTTACTGTGGTTTATCGCCCGTGCACGTCCACAGGTTTTGGCATCTTTTGCTCTGCCAATGTATGCAACCGGTGTGATTTTGTTGTTAGGCGTGCATTTCTTCGGTGTAACAGTTAATGGTTCCACCCGTTGGCTGAATATCGGTATAGGCCGTATTCAACCGTCTGAGATCATGAAAATAGCATTGCCGATGATGGTGGCTTGGTATTTTCAAAAATATGAAATGTCGCTACGTTGGTATCACTATTTAGGTGCATTAATGTTGGTATTGGTGCCGGGGGCGTTGATTTTAAAACAACCCGATTTAGGTACGGCTACATTAATTATGGCATCCGGTTTATTCGTTATTTTTTTTGCGGGATTGCCATGGAAAGTTATTTTTACTGCCATCATCGGTTTTATGGCCGCATTACCGTTAATTTGGAATTACGGCATGCATGATTACCAGAAAACCCGAGTGATGACCTTGCTTGACCCTACGCAAGACCCTTTAGGTGCCGGCTATCATATCATTCAATCCATGATTGCTATCGGTTCTGGTGGTATTTGGGGAAAAGGGTGGCTAAATGGCACGCAAACCCATTTGGACTATATTCCTGAAGCAACTACAGATTTTATTTTTGCAGTTTATGGTGAAGAATTCGGTTTAATCGGTAATGTTTTATTGTTGGTAATTTACCTGTTAATCCTCGGACGCGGTTTATATATTGCAGCTAAAGCACCTACACTTTATAGCCGTACGCTGGCCGGTGCATTAACGATGACATTTTTTTGTTATGCTTTTGTGAATATGGGCATGGTCAGTGGTATTCTACCTGTAGTTGGTGTTCCACTGCCATTGGTTAGCTATGGTGGCACAGCAACATTATCGATTATGGTGGTGCTGGCATTATTGATGAGTATAGGCAATCAACGCCGTAATTAAGATATGACGATAATAAAAGGATACACACGATGGGACTCGAAATCGGCAAATTAATACTTGCCTTTATGGTACTGATTAACCCGTTTGGCGCATTGTCGATTTATTTAGACTTAACCCGTAATCTCAGCACTCGAGAGCGCCGTAAAGTTGCACAATTAGCCTCATTAACGGTCTTGATTGTAATCACAGCATTTACTTTGACTGGCGGGGTAATTCTAAAGTTGTTGGGTATTAGTGTCGGCTCATTCCAAGTAGGTGGCGGTATTTTGGTATTGTTGATTGCTATTTCTATGATGAATGGCGGTAATAATCCGGCCAAGCCGGATGTAGGAACCGAGGAAAGCAATGACATTACTATTCAGCCCAAACAGATGCAAAATATTGCTGCTATTGCAGTAGTGCCATTAGCTATTCCTATGATGATAGGTCCGGGGGGGATTTCTACGGTTATTATCTATGCGTCGGCGGCTAAAGGTTATTGGGATATTCTTTCTATTCTTGCTGCAGGCTTAATTATTAGTTTGATTTGCTTTACTGTATTAATGGCTGCAATTAGTGTGAGTAAATGGCTGGGAGATACCGGTTTAACTATTCTTAACCGTATCATGGGCATGCTGTTGGCGGCAGTTTCTATTGAAATTATTGTTGCCGGGGTGAAGGGATTGTTTCCGCAACTGGTAGGGTAGGTTGAAATAATAATTTTAATAATTAATAATTTAGTAGTGCCCTAAATACAAACGTTTATCCATATAATATACAAAATACCCGGCTCCAGAGCCGGGTATTTTGTATATATCAAAGCTTATGATGAAATTGAAATAATCAGCTTCCCATGAGTTTCAAGCGTTGGCCTGGGGTAACTGAACGGGTGTTACGATTCCAGCGACGGATATCATTAACATCAACATTAAAGCGAGTGGCAATAGTATTTAACGTATCGCCTTTACGTACAGTATAGGACACATTACGTACAGTATTACGTTGCACAGGAGCTGCTGTAACTTTCAAAAGTTGACCCTTGCGGATACTGTTGCCCTTGATATTATTTACAGTAATCAAGTCAGCTACGCTCAAGTTATAGCGTTGGGAGATATTGAATAAAGTATCACCTGCAGCTACACGATGGGTAGTCGCCGATGCAACTTGTTGTGCCGCAGCATTGGCACGAGCCAAACGTGCTTCGGTACGTTGTTGCTGCTTGGTTCGGCTAGCAACGATACGGTCAATTCTCGCTTTAGTAACAGTTTCTTCTTCCAATTGAGTAAGCGTATTTCTAATACGATCAATAGCATTAATACGATCTTGTTCAGTATCATTCACTAAAGCCATTAATGCATCTTCAGAAGATTCAGCGGCTACCGGAGAGCGGTTAGGCAATGATAAAGGCTCAGATATTGCCAGATCTATAGGTTCAGATGGAGTAGGTTCAGGAGCCGGTGCTGCTGATGTTTGAGTAGGCAATGGCAGGGGTTCTGCTACAGCCAATACGCTTTCCTGAATATTTTTAATTTCAGTTTTATTTGTTACTGCAACAGCCGAATTTTCAGGAGCTGCATTTTTTGCAATGAGAGATGCAGCTATAGAGATCGGAGCAGAAGAAGCAGTGATACGGGTTTCAGGAGAAGCCTTTGGTTTATTTGATAAGATTGCAATTGGAGCCGATTTAGATTCGGATAGCTTGATATCATTGGCTGCGAGAGTAGTGCGGCCAACAGCATATTGCAGTGATGCAGTATTTTCGCGATAGCTATCAGGAGTGAGATTGTTATTTCCACCTGCACGAACATAATTAAAACCGTTGTTTTTTTTGGTGCTACCTTTTGCAACCAATAGATTGCGTCCGTTAGCTAAAGAATTTCGGCTTGTATTATTCAGCCGCTTGAGCTCTGCAACACTCATACCCGCTTCGGCAGCAATTTTGCTTAACTTGGTTTTTCCGCCTGCTGTGTATAAATCCCAAGAAATCAAAGTCTCAGGTTTGGCATTGCGGTAATTTTTCTCGAATGTAGAGGTTGCATGAACAGGCAGCAACAGTTTACGGTTTGCTTTGGGAACAAACACAGGAGCATTGAATGCAGGATTGAGAGCTAAAAATTCACTTTCGCTAATATTGGCTAGACGGGCGATTGCACTTGTATCAATCGGCTTGTCAATGCTAATGGTTTTAAAGTAGGGTTTGTTCTCAATTTCACTTAACCCCATACCGAAAGCTTGCGGGTTTTTTACGATATTGCGAACGGCCAACAGTTTGGGTACATAATTGCGGGTTTCCGCAGGCATACGCAAATTCTCATACACGGGAGCCAAGCCTTGGGCTCGTGCACGGTTGATAGCGCGGCTTACGTTGCCTTCGCCCCAGTTGTACGCGGCCAGAGCTAATGACCAGTCCCCAAACATGCGGTGGAGATATTCGAGATAATTTAGTGCGGCATTGGTAGCTGCATAAACATCATGACGGCCGTCGTATAAGGCGGTACGTTCCAAACCAAAATGGCGGCCGGTAGCAGGCATAAATTGCCATAAACCGGATGCGCCGACATGTGATTTGGCTTTGGTAATAAATGCGCTTTCAATAAAGGGCAGCAATGCAATTTCGGCAGGCATATTGCGTTTTTTAACTTCGTTCGCAATATGGTACATGTAGGGTTTGCTGCGATTGATTGTGCGGTCGAAATAAGCGCGACCTGCAGAGAACTTGCTCTCATGGCGACGTACAAGCTCAGAATTGACTTCAGCCATGCGGAAATCTTTACGCATGGCACTCCACAAGCTGCCGGATGCGAGGTTTTTTTGTTCTTGGTCGAGCAGTGATGAGTTCAAGCGCATCATCGCCATCCCTACTTGGTTGGAAGGAGCGGCGTGGCTATATGCCGCGCCTGAAACCGCCGATACGCCGGTAACGGCTAAGGCTATAGATTTTAATTTGGCCATAGTCTTGAAATATACTGTTAATAGTGATTTTGAATGTAATGGATAGTAATGTCTGAATGAAATATCGTCAAGATGTTACTAAAAAAAATATTTGAAATAATTTAAATGTTTACTATGTAAATCATGCCGTATGAAAAGATTTTTTACGGTATAAATTTATGGCGGTATGATTATATATTTTGAAAAATAGGCTAAATTATATGGCGGGCAAGGTTTTTGAGAAATGGTTTACGGATACTCCAGTAGGGCGCTATACCGCACATCAGGAGCGTTGTTTTTTTTCACACAGTTTGAAAAGCATTCAAGCCAATACGACAGTTCAGACCGGAATGGCCGAATGGCTTGTGCCGTCTGAAAATACGATATGTATAGGACGCGATGTTTTCATGGAGACATCGGCGTTCGCTTGGGAAGACGAATCGATTGATTTGCTATTGATGCCTCATGCGCAGGAATGTTGCGTTGAACCTGAAATTTTGGCAATAGAGGCATTCCGCGTTTTAAAGCCGGAAGGGAAAATCGTGCTTACGGGATTCAACCCTCATTCATTATGGCATTTCAGCCGTTGGTTCGACGGCAACAGGCTTCCTGAAAAACGAAAATGCCGCTCGTTGCACCAAGTGAAACAACAATTCAAATCGTTGGGGTTTGAAATAGAGGGAGGGCAATTCATGGTGTATGTGCCTCCCGTAAATCATGAAACTGCATTGAAATGGTTGGGCTTTATGGAGTTGGCAGGAAACCGCTGGTGGCCTGCAGGTGCGGCGGTTTATGGTTTGGTTTTGGTGAAACGGGTAGTAGGTGTGCGGCCTTTGCAGGAGTATGAGCAGGTGCTGGAAAGTGAAGGTGAAGTAGCTTTGGGCATCGCCAAATTGAAACTATAACAACCGGTAGTTTAAAAGGCCGTCTGAAAGTTTTCAGACGGCCTTTTTTAAAATTTAAAACAGGCTGACAATACCTAAAACAGCCAGTGTCAAAATAATGGTAAGCGCGCAACCGACTTTGGCCACCACTCCGATAATAAAACCGATAAACGTGCCGATACTTACTTTTCCGGCCGACCATAAATCTTTACGTGCCCAGAACTCTCCGAGGGCTGCACCGATTAAGGGGCCGAGCAGCAGACCGGGCAGTGAGAAAAATGCACCGACAATGCCTCCGAAAAATGCTCCCCAAATGGCTGTTTTGCTTGCTCCGGTAAATTTGGCACCCAACATGCCCGCTACATAGTCTAAAGCCATGCCTGCGGCAGCAACGACTCCCAAAAAAATCAGCGTGCCGGTGCCGATGATTTGATAATCGCCTACATAGGCAAGTATCCAAGCGCCTGCAAACATTAGTCCCAAGCCGGGAATGGCCGGATAAATTGTGCCGAGCAAACCGGCCAGCAAAGCAATCAGACCGAGAATAATTAAAATGGTGGTCATGTAAGTTGTCCTTATTTCAAAAGGCAAAGCGGATGAGTGAATGATATTTTGGGCAAGGTCGGATAAAAGTCAAATCTCTTAAGGCGCTTTTGATCTTCACTCTTTCGGTTTGCTTGCCAAAATATTGATGACTTTTTTCGGAGTAGGCATTTCCACCCTGATTTCATTGTTATCGTCTTCGAGGCCGTCTGAAAAGCGTTGGGGCACGGTTTCGCGGTCGAAGGCCAAATCACCGCCGTGTTTCAATTTCTGCCCGCGTTGCAGGCCGGCAAAGTCAAACAATTCGGTATCGGCCAAATGCGACGGCACGACATTCTGCATGGCCGAAAACATAGATTCGATGCGGCCAGGAAAACGTTTATCCCAATCTTGCAGCATTTCTTTGATCACTTGGCGTTGCAGGTTGGGCTGCGAGCCGCATAGGTTGCAAGGAATGATCGGAAACTGCTTCAATTCTGCGTAGCGTTCCAAATCTTTTTCCTTAACATAGGCAAGCGGGCGGATTACGATATGTTCGCCGTTGTCGCTTACGAGCTTGGGCGGCATCGCTTTGAGTTTGCCGCCGTAAAACATGTTCAGAAACAAGGTTTGCAAAATATCATCGCGGTGATGGCCGAGTGCAATTTTGGTGCAGCCGATCTCTTTGGCTACGCGATACAGCACGCCGCGGCGTAAACGGCTGCACAGCGAGCAAGTGGTTTTACCTTCTTCGATAACGCGCTTAACCACGGAATAAGTGTCTTCTTCGACGATTTTATAAGGAACGCCGATGCTTTCGAGGTATTCGGGCAGAACATGCTCTGGAAAACCGGGCTGTTTTTGATCGAGGTTTACGGCAATCAGCTCGAAATCAACTGGCGCGCTGGCTTGCAATTGCCGCAAGATGTCGAGAAGGGCGTAGCTGTCTTTGCCGCCGGAAAGGCAAACCATGATTTTGTCGCCGTCTTCAATCATATTGAAGTCATTGATGGCATCACCGACGGCATGGCGCAGACGTTTGTTTAATTTATTGTTTTCGAATTCGTGTTTTGATTTTTTAGACATTTCGGTAAAGCAGGGCAAACGGATAGGAAAGGGCAGAATTGTACCTGAAAACTTTCCGGTAATGTTCGGCATCCATTTGCAGGCCGTCTGAAAAATGACAGCCCCTGTGAATATAAGCTAGAATGGTTTAACAATTGTAATGACAATGCAATCAGGCATGAATCACTTTTCTTTCAATATAGTAGGTTGGCGGGCGGTTAGCCGTTATTTTTCCGAACGCGCACAATGGCAGGCATGGGTTTCAGACGGCCTGACCGGTGATGAAACCGAATACAAACCGGCGCTTTCATTTTTACCGGCGATGCAGCGCCGGAGATTGGGCGCATCTGCACGGCTGATGTTTGACGCTGCGTGGGCGTTGGCGGAGCAGACTGAAAACTGTCCGTTGGTATTTGCTTCGCACGACGGCGAATTGAACCGCAGTTTCGAGTTGTGGCTGGCTTTATTGAAAGAAGGCGACGTATCGCCGACCTCGTTCGGCTTGTCGGTGCATAATGCGCTGGCCGGGCAATGGTCGATGTTGCGCGGCGATATGAGTGAAAATACCGCTTTATCGGTACAGCTTGACGGCTTGGAAACCGCTTTGGCCGAAGCATATGCGCTATTGTGTGAAGGAGCGGAACAGGTGTTGGTTGTTTTGGCAGACGAGCCGCTGAAACCCGAATATACGGTTGAAGCCAAACGCGCGCCGTTTCCTTATGCTTTGGCAATGCTGCTGGAGAAAGGCGGGGACTATACCGTGTCGATGATGCCGTCTGAAAACAACTGTTTGCAGCCGGTCAAGCAATATTACGGTGCTTTAGATTGGATACGTTTCATGCTTTCAGACGGCCTCGAGCATACTCAGAACTACGGTTCCCGCCGCTGGCTGTGGCAGAAGCGGAAATGAACAGTTTGAATTGGTTGCGCCGCTTTCTGGCCACGCTGTTCGGTTTCGTGCTTTTCGGCGTGGCCGGAGTGATGTTTAAAATCGTTTTACTGCCTTATACGTTGAAAAGCACCAAAGGCGATATCGGAAGGCAGCTGAAAGCACGGCGGCTGGTGGGGAGTATTTGGAAAATTTTTGTGCGTTATGCCCAAATTTCCGGTGTGTTGGATGTGAAATTCGACGGCTTGGAAAAACTCGGCAGACCGGGGCAGTTGGTATTGGCAAACCATCCGTCGTTATTGGACGTAGTATTGTTGATCAGCCATGTACCGCAGTTGAACTGCATCGTAAAAAAAGATTTATTGAACAACCCCGCCATGAAAAGCCCGATTCTCGCCGCAGGTTATATTCCCAACGATGAATCCATGGAAATGCTGGACGAAGTGGATGCCGTATTCAAAAGCGGCCAAAGCCTGCTGATTTTTCCCGAAGGCACGCGCACAAAGTGGGACGGAAAAATCAAACTGCATCGCGGCGCAGTATCCATAGGCTTGCGCAGTGCTGTGGTGATTACGCCCGTTTGTATCAAAATGAGTCCGCCGAATTTCAAAAAAGGCCAACCTTGGTATAAAATCCCACCACACAAAGTACATTATGAAATTACCGTCGGCGAAGACATCAATCCGCAAGATTGGCTTACCGAAAAACCGCTGCCGATAGCCGCCCGGCGGTTGAACGATTATTTACAAGACTATTTCACACGGAAAGCAACATGAGTTTAGAGACACAAATCAAACAACTGATTATCGACAGCTTGGGTTTGGAAGACATCACCGCAGCCGATATCGAAACCGATGCCCCGCTTTTCGGCGACGACGGCTTGGGCTTGGATTCGGTTGACGCTTTGGAATTGGGTTTGGCCGTACAAAAAGCCTTCGGCTTTCAAATGGACGGCGAACAGCAAAACCTGCGCGAACATTTCGCCAGCGTGCAAACATTGGCCGATTTTGTCCGCAGCCAGCAACAGGCTTAAAGGAGCAACGATATGACAGAACAGGAAATCCGCCAAATCTTGACTGATGCACTGGTTAATCTGTTTGAAATCGAGTCCGAACGCATCCAACCCGAAACCAATCTCTATGAAGATTTGGAGATTGACAGCATTGATGCCATCGACCTGATCGATTACATCAAACGTCAAACCGGCCATAAACTGCTGGCGGAAGACTTCCGCAGCGTACGCACCGTCGAAGACGTTGTACAGGCCGTCTTAAAAAAAAGCACGGCTGAATAAACGTGAAAGCGGCAGGGCAGATACTGCTGAGCCTGCTCAGCATTGCATACCCGTTGTTGTGGTACTACGGCCGCGACAACGGCGCATTTTTTTGGCTCGCCGCCTTAATGTGCGGCCTTTGGCTGGCCCGTGCCGTTATCCAGAAAACCCGCGCGCAGCGGGTTGTTTCATTGATATTGGCTGCTTTTTTCGCCGCCGTTCTGCTTTTCAGACGGCCTGACAGCATGTATTGGTATCCCGTGGCCGTCAGCGCCTTGATGCTTGCCGTATTCGGCGGCAGCCTCTTTGCCAAACAGACCCTTATCGAACGTCTCGCCCGCCTGCAACATCCCGATTTGCCGTCCGAAGGCGTGCGCCATACCCGCCGTGTTACCCAGATTTGGTGCGGCTTTTTTATCCTTAACGGCAGCATTGCCGCTCTGCTTGTATACATAGAGAAATTCGACTGGTGGGCGCTTTATACGGGGATTGTGTCTTATGTATTGATGGGGCTGCTGTTTGCTGGGGAATGGGTTTATCGGAAAGTGGTCTTGAAGGGTTGAAGGCCGTCTGAAAACGAAATTTTTGTCATGATATTTGAAAACCTACAATATCTAGTTGTAGATGTAGCTTAACAAAAAGTGTTGAAAATTTAAGTTCTCAATTTGCTGCCTAAACGGTAAGTATTTTGGAAAATGGTTTACATTAAAGAAGAAAATGAAAAACTGTTGTTTATTTAATTTGATTGAGGAAACGTTATGTCTAAACTGAATATTTTATTGGCATTTATCCTAACTGGATGCACTACGACTTCAGGGATTCAACCGATCGAAAAAAGTATATCAAAATTTGATACAGCTATGATTTATAAGGGAAAAGAAACCATATTGAATGTTAATGAAAATAAAGATCAGGAATATCGGATTTTTCATCAAGGGGCATCAGGATTTACTCCTCCAACAGCGATAAGAAATAGTGCAGAAAAAAGAGCAAAAGCCTTTTGTAGTCAGCAAAACAAGGAGATGAAAGCAATTAAAGAAAGAACATCTGTACCACCTCATGTTTTAGGGAATTGGCCTAGAATTGAAATTATTTTTATTTGTGTGGAATCAAATCATGCAAATGTAGACAGTTATTCTGATGATAAAAAATATGACCAACTAGTAAAATTGAAAAAATTGTTGGATCAAGGCGTACTTTCTGAGCAGGAATTTAATAAAGAAAAAGCAAAAATATTAGGTCATTAGCAAAAATATTATGAATAACCTAACCCAAATCCTATCCCCAACTCTCCCACAAACCACTCTAATCGCCACTAACCCCGATTGGATACGTGCGGACTTTAACCATGCTGTTCTCTACCTTTCAGGCCGTCTGAAAGAGCAGAATGTGCAAACCGCCGCATTATGGTTTGAAGATGCGGCATTGTTCGCCTGTGCCGTATTGGCTGCTTGGCATGCCGGAGTGAAAGTTTTATTGTTGCCCAATCTGGCACAAGAAAATGCGGAGTGGGGCGGCTTTGCGGATGTTTGGTTGACGGATGCACCGCATGAAAAAGCGTTTTCAGACGGCCTCCATGCAAATAAGGTTTACGACATTCCCGCTGTGTTAAGCGACATGCCGTCTGAAATCGATCTGCCGGAAAACCGGCAAATTCCCGAGAATGCGGAGGCATATTTGAAAACATCCGGCTCTACAGGCGGGGCGCAGATTATCGTAAAAACGGCCGCCCAAATGCAGGCCGAGGCCTTGGCTTTGGTCGATGTGGTTCCGTTCACGCAAGAAGAAGCCGTTGTGGTCGGCAGCGTCAGCCCGCAGCATTTATACGGTTTTACGTTCCGTTTTGCTCTGCCGCTCACCATGGGCTGGACAATGGAACGGCAACAAAACGTCTACCCCGAAACCCTGCTTGCCGCTACCTCGGCACATCGGCGGGTGGTGTGGATTGCCAGCCCCGCCTTGCTTAACCGGCTGGGCGAGGCTCGAAATTGGCAGGCCGTCGGGCATAAAATTGCCGGCATTGTGTCGGCGGGAGGGGCATTGCCTAAAAGCACTGCCGATTTGCTGGCACAACATGCTGTTATGCCGTTTGAAATCTACGGCAGCACCGAAACCGGCGTAATTGCCTACCGCCGCCATCAAAAGCCGTGGCAACCGTTTGGCTCTGTTTCCATCGGACAAGATAACGACGGCGCATTGTGGGCGGAATCACCGTGGACGGCAGGCCGCCAGCAAACTGCCGATGTTATCGAGCCGCAAAACGACGGCTTTATATTGCTTGGCCGCAAAGACCGCATCATCAAATTCGAAGACAAACGCGTATCGCTCACCCGTATCGAGCACGATCTGCTTGCTCATAAATGGATTGCCGATGCTCATTGCGGTCTGCATCCGCAACATAAACGGCTGGCCGTTTGGGCGGCATTGAATTCAGACGGCATTCAGGCGTTAAGGGAACAGGGCAGGGCAGCGGTATCGGCCGCATTGAAGAAACATCTCGCCGTCACACAGGATACCATCGCCTTGCCGCGCTACTGGCGTTTTGCTGCATCTTTGCCGCGTAATGCGCAGTCGAAAATTACTACCGTCGATTTTCAGACGGCCTTTACCGAGGCATTAACCGCTCCCGAATGGCAACAGAGGCCGTCTGAAAATGACGGAGCATACCGCTTCAACGCCTGCGTGCCGCTCGATTTAAGCTATTTCGGCGGACACTTCGCCAATTTTCCGTTGGTGCCCGGCGTGGTGGAATTGCAATGGGTGCGCGATTTGGCGGAGCGTTTCGAGTGGGGCAGAAGCAGCATCATTCGTGTGGAAAACTTAAAATACCAGCAATTTCTGCGCCCGAATGACGAAGTGTCTGCTGAGCTGAAATACGACGCTGAAAAAAGCAAGTTAACTTTTAAATTGGAAAATCAAGAAGCGGTATGTGCTTCGGGGCGGATTGTGTTTGGGGCGTTTGAGGCCGTCTGAAAAAGAATTACAAATACCGGATTGATAGATGTAGTTTTAATAATTTAAAAACAGAAAATGATGAAAATCCTAGCCCTGATCCCCCATTACAACCATCCTGCCACCGTCGCCCAAGTCGCCCAAGCCATGCGCGGTTTTGGTTTGGATGTGTTGATAGTCGACGACGGTTCGCGCCAAGAATGCAAAGAGGTATTGCAGCAAATTGTTTCAGACGGCATCGAAGTATTATATCGACCTGTAAACGGCGGCAAAGGGGCTGCGGTGAAAAGCGGTCTGAAATATGCCGAACAGCTCGGCTACACCCACGTTTTGCAAGTAGATGCCGATGCACAACATTGTTTGGACGACACGCCGAAGCTGCTCGAAGCGGCTGCGCAACACCCCGAAACGGTTATTTGCGGTTGGCCGCAATACGGCAGCGATGCGCCGAAATCGCGTTTGTACGGGCGCAAAATCACTGATTTTTGGAATATGATCCACACCGCATCTACCGACATCAAAGACGGTATGTGCGGTTTCCGCCTTTATCCGCTCGCCCCCGCATTGGCGGCGATACGCGAAGAATATGTGGGCGACCGCATGGATTTTGACACTGAAATTCTGATACGCCTCTATTGGCGGGGTATCAAGCCGGTATGGATCAAAACGCCGGTGAAATACGAAACCGGCGGCGTGTCGCACTTCAATGCTTGGGAAGACAATGTGCGCATCAGCAAAATGCACGCACGGTTGTTTTTTGAGATGCTGGGGCGGCGGTTGCACGGAAGAATGTGAAAGCAGCCTGTTGGCAGATTTAACAACAACGAAATGCAAAAAAAGTGAAAATTAATTTAATGTCAGGGTTGAATGCCCGACTTTCTCTCTACAATTGAGGCCGTCTGAAAATTATGGCTGATGCTAAAAACCCCGATCACTGGGCTGCCCAAAACGAACGCGGCAGCCGTTTGTTTCTGGCGATAACCACGCTGATGGTGCGCTGGCTTCCTGCATTTTTGATGCAGCCGTGTATCTGGTTTGTGGTGCTGTATTTTTATATTACTGCGCCCAAGCAGCGGCGCAATATCGCCCGCTATCAGGCACGGTTAAAAGCGGCTTTTCCCGATGTGAAGCTGCCTGCCCGTATGCCGGTGTTGAAACAGTTTATCGCATTCGGTCAGGCAATTTGCGACCGTTTTGCCGTGTGGCAGCGCAAAATCCGTTATGCAGATTTGGTGCTGCACGATCCGGACAATGTGTATGCCGATATCGACGACCGCAGTTTGCGCGGGCAGATTCTGGTGTGCTCTCATCTGGGCAATGTGGAAGTGTGCCGTGCATTGGTTTCGCACCATAAAGGCTTTAAACTCAATGTGTTGGTACATAGCCGTCATGCGCAGGCATTTAATGAAGCGCTAACGAAAGCAGGGGCGGATGAAATCCAGTTGATTCAGGTAACGGATTTGGATGCTTCGGTAATGATGGAGTTGCACAACCGCCTCGATCAGGGGGAATGGATTGCTATAGCCGCCGACCGCGTGCCGGTACGCGGTGCCAAAACCGTACCGGTAAGGTTTTTAGGAAAAGAAGCCGATATGCCGCAAGGAGCTTGGCTGTTGGCCGGATTGCTGAAAACACGTGTGAATACTTTGTTCTGCATCATGCAAAACGGGCGTTACCACTTGAAATTACAACGCTTTATCGATTGCTCAAACTGGAAGCGGGGAGAGCGCAATGCAGCCGTAACCGCGGCTGCCCAATCTTTCGCCGACCGTTTGGCGGAAGAGTGCGCCGCCGCACCGCTTCAATGGTTTAATTTTTACGATTTCTGGAAAGACGAAACACATGGCTAAACATGTTTATTGCCGCCATAGCATTGAAATAGAAGTGCCTTTTTTTGATGTTGATGCCATGCATATTGTTTGGCACGGGCATTACGTGAAGTATCTGGAAGTGGCTCGTTGTGCGTTTTTATCCGAAATTGGTTACGACTATACCGAAATGGGGCGGCAGGGCTTCAGTTGGCCCGTAGTGCAGATGAATTTGAAATATGTGAAGCCCGCCCGTTTCGGCCAAAAAATCCGCGTGGATTTGGAGGTGGTGGAAATTGAAAGCTGCCTGCGGATTGATTACACGATTGTGGATGCCGAAAGCGGTATGAAACTCACCAAAGCCGGCACTACTCAGGCAGCCGTATCGCTCGAAAGCGGAGAAATGCAGTTTCAAACCCCTGAAAGTTGGCTGAAAGCAGTTCGGGAACATCACAGCTTTCAGGCCGTCTGAAAATAATATGGCCCGTTTGAATGGAGAAACCGATGATGCTTGCCGATATGCTGAACCACCGCCGTGCCGTACGGCATTACGATGCGGATAAAAAAGTAGACAGCGAAAAAGTGCGTGAATGTTTGCGGTTGGCGCAACTTGCGCCGAGCAGTTCCAATATGCAGCTTTACGAGTTTTACCATATTACCGATCCGGAAACACTAAAGCAGCTTGCCGTTGCCTGTTTGAGCCAAGGGGCGGCAACAACCGCACCGCAAATGGTGGTGTTTGTTACCCGTCAGGATTTATACCGCGAGCGTGCGCGAACCGTGTTGGATTTCGAGCGCGGCAATCTCAATCGTAACAGCCCGCCCGAAAAAGTACCCGGCCGTCTGAAAAAAAGTGAATTTTATTACGGCAAACTGTTGCCGTTTATCTATGCACGCTGTTTCGGCTTGCTCGGGCTGCTGCGTAAAATTCTTACCCTCAGCGCCAGCCTGTTCCGCCCGGTTGTAGTGGATGTTTCCGAAGCAGACGTGCGCACGGTGGTTCATAAAAGCTGTGGTTTGGCAGCGCAAACTTTTATGCTGGCCATGGCCGAGCAGGGCTACGACACTTGCCCGATGGAAGGGCTGGACAGCCGTATGGCCAAACGCATTCTCAAATTACCGCGCGGTGCCGAAATCAACATGATTGTGGCTTGCGGCATACGTAAAGAGGGCAGGGGCATTTGGGGCGAGCGCTTCCGTTTGCCGTTTGAAGATGTTTACCGTGAAATCTGATTTTAAAGGAACATAATGAGAAAACTGATATTTACTGCCGCACTAAGCCTATTCAGCCCGCTGATTTGGGCTTTTGGTACGGCGGATTTGGCTCAAACCCTGCAAAAACCCGATAATGTACAAGGAGCCTTTACCCAGCAACGTTATTTAAAATCGTTGACCAAGCCGATGACAACCAATGGCCGGTTTGTGCTGCTGCCGAAAAAAGGCCTGCTGTGGCATATGCAAAAACCGTTCGACAACCGTCTGCGCGTACGTTCAGACGGCATCACGCAATGGAACGGAAAAAATTGGACAACGGCAAACCCGAGTAAAATGAGCGGACAATCGCAGCAAATCAAACTGTTTTTAGACTTATTGGGTGGCAATACAACCGGTTTGGAAAAACAGTTTAACCTGCAACTTTCCGGCACCCAGCAAAAATGGATGCTGCGTTTAGACCCGAAAACCGCACTGATGAAACAGATTTTTACCCGTATCGACATCAGCGGCGACAATGTGGTTCGCCGTATTGAATTGGATGAAAAGCAGGGTGATAAAACTGTTATGCTGTTTGAAAATGTAAAAACCGGTCAAACTTTAGATGAATTCGCAAAACAGGCGTTACAGTAGAAACCGTTGACATATTCGGGTTCGAAAAAGGAGACTTTATGAATAAATTGATGACTTTACTGGCTGTACCTGCAATCGTGATCGCTGCCCCTTGTGCTGCCGCACAAACCACCGGGCATCCTTCGCAAGTGCAACTGCAACAGAATATGGATACCGTATTGCAGATAGCACGGAATAAATCATTGAACGAGCAGCAGAAAATCAAACAGATCGAACGCTATGCCAACCGTTATCTGGATTATCAGCGCATTTCCGCATTGGCGGTCGGTTTACCATGGCGGCAATTTACGCCCAAACAAAAAACCGACTTCATTGATGCGTTCAAAGAAATGATTATCGGCATGTATTCCCATTCTGCGTTGTTGGGTGCCGAAGATGCTCAAGTTAAACTATTGCCGAAGTTTGTTGAAAACGGCAAAAATAAAGTGGATGTGTTTACCGAAGTGCGCACTAAAAACGGTAAACAATACGAAGTGGCATATCAACTGTATCAAGTCGGTTCGGTATACAAAGTCTATAATATCCGTGTGGACGGAGTGAGCTTGGTTACAGTTTATCGGAATCAATTCAATGAGTTGATCAAACAAAAAGGTGTTGACGGCACAATTGAAGTGCTGCGCAACAAAGGTTTGAAGAAAGCTGAATCCTTAAGCTGAGTCTTTAATCAGAGTACTGCTTATTAAAAGGCCGTCTGAAAAGATTTTGAATCAAATTTTTCAGACGGCATTAAAAACCCCTTGCTTTTACAAGGGGTTTTGTTTAGGTAATGTAAACCAATCTGATTAAACGATTTCAGCTTTGGTAATCACAACCGCATCTACCGGTACGTCGGAGTGATAGCCATGGTTTTTGGTTTTCACACCTTCAATGGCATCCACCACATCTTGGCCTTCCACCACTTTACCGAATACCGCATAGCCCCAACCGTGCAGGCTCGGCTCGGTATGGTTCAGGAACGTATTGTCTTTAGTGTTAATGAAAAATTGCGAAGAAGCAGAGTGGGGCGCTTGGGTGCGCGCCATTGCGATAGTGTATTTATCATTCTTCAAGCCGTTTTGGGCTTCATTCTGAATCGGAGCGCGACCGGCTTTTTCTTTCATGTTTTCATCCATGCCACCGCCTTGAATCATGAAGCCTTTGATCACGCGATGGAAAATCAGTCCATCGTAGAAACCGTCTTTAACGTATTGCTCAAAGTTGGCAGCAGTAACCGGTGCTTTTTCGTGATCCAGCTCAATGCCGATGGTGCCGAAATTGGTGTGCAGTTTAATCATGGAAACATTCCTTTCGTTGGTTATATGAAATATCAGCCGAGGCCGTCTGAAAAGGTTTCAGACGGCCTGTTGTTCAAATTAATTTTGGAGATCGAGCCAACGTTCCGCATCCAAAGCGGCTTGGCAACCCGAAGCTGCACTGGTAATGGCTTGGCGGTAAGTAAAATCTTTTACATCGCCTGCGGCCCAAACACCTTCAATATTGGTAGCGCCTACGTTATCGCTGCCTCCGCCTTTGGTTTTCAAATAACCGGCTTCGTTCATGTCAAGCTGACCTTTGAAAATATCCGTATTAGGCTGGTGGCCGATAGCAATAAATACGCCTTTTACCGTAATTTCTTCGGTGTGGCCGTCATTAAACTTCAAACGCGCGCCGGTAACACCGTTGCTATCGCCGAGCACTTCATCCAAATGTGCATTCAATTTCAAGATGATTTTGCCTTCTTCCACGCGCTTCATCAGTTTATCCACCATGATTTTTTCGGCACGGAAAGAGTCTCGGCGGTGGATAAGGGTAACGGTATTGGCGATATTGGCCAGATATAAGGCTTCTTCAACCGCCGTATTTCCTCCACCAACTACTGCCACATCTTGTTTTTTATAGAAAAATCCATCACATGTAGCACATGCGGAAACACCTTTCCCCGAGAATGCTTCCTCACTCGGCAAACCCAGATATTTGGCCGACGCTCCGGTAGCGACAATCAAAGCATCACAAGTATATTCGCCCATATCACCTTTGAGTGTAAAAGGGCGGTTTTGTAAATCTACGGTATGAATTTGGTCGAAAATCATTTCCGTACCAAAACGTTCCGCATGTGCTTGAAAACGTGCCATCAATTCAGGGCCTTGCACGCCGTCGGCATCGGCGGGCCAGTTATCCACCTCGGTAGTCGTCATTAACTGACCGCCTTGGGCAATACCGGTAATCAGGGTAGGTTGGAGATTCGCGCGTGCGGCGTATACCGCAGCAGTGTAACCGGCAGGGCCGGAACCGAGAATAATCAATTTGCTATGTTTGCTCATGCTTTTTCCTTGTTTTCTATCAGTTTTCAGACGGCCTCAAATGAAAAAACAGCTGTCCGAATAAGTAAAACAAAGCCGTTGAACAATATTTCAAACGGCCTCAGATTCATTTAACGGCGGCGGCCAAAACCACTGCGGCGAGCCGGTTTGCGGTAATTAGGCTGTGCTTTGTTGGTTTGGCGATAAGTTGGTGCGGCTGCTTTATTTTGTGCAGGAACTGTTTTCGTATTCAATTGTTGGCTGGTGCGGCGTTGTGCCTGAGCCGATTGGTAATAATTGGCCTGAGCACGACGCACGGCAGGGGTATCGGCTTTGGCTTTTTGAAATTTGTTTGCTAAAGCATTGCCGATAAACGCTCCGGCGGCAGCTCCAATCAAACTTTGCAACAGCCAACTGCCGGTGGATTGATCGTAAATATATTGTTGGCCGTCTTTGCCTGTTACAGGTTCGCCATTATTGCCATTAGCCAAAAATTCAGCGGGAATGGTTTCCTGAACCGCACTGGCAGCCAGTTCATAAACAGTATTGTCTTGCTGACTATTTTGCTGCGCAAGTTGTTGTTGCAAAGCTTCGATTTGTTTTTGCTGCTGTTCAAGTTGCGCTTGAGTATTGTCTTTACAGGCAGTAAGTACAAATGCAGATAAAGCTGTTAAGGCAAGAATTCGTTTCATTATTGTTCCGTATAAGCTAGATAAACAGAGATAAAACGGCAATGTGGCCGAGATTTCCAATGAAATTCAATATGGGGGAATACATCATTTTATCAAGAATCAAAAAATAGAATTAGGATTTAAAATTCATATCGGTTTTGTTGTGGGAAAGTTTAATAAATTTTTATATTCATTTATTCGCATAATCATAATTATGTTAAATTATTGCTATGAATATTTAACTGCATCTCTGAAAATCGGTTTAAATGATCAATCTTCAGAGATGCAGTTCAAATTTCAAATCAACTATTGCAACGGCTTCATATGCATCACTTCCATCAGGAAGTTGGTAAATGCCGGATTAGAAGGTTTGTTTTTCATATTGGGCCAACGTTGTTTCCAGCCTTTCAAAGCATTCTGGATATACAATTTAGACTGTTCGGTAGTAATGGCACCGCGTTGACTATCTACTGCAGAACGCAGATAAACTTCATACATGCTGTCGTCTACAGAATTACGCCCAACTTGTTGAATGCGGAAACGGTTGAGATATTGTGCCGCTTGCACTTTGGTAAGCTGCCCTTGACTTACTTGATAGCTCAAACGGGTGGCTTCATCGCGAATTTTGGACACATCCGTCCAATGGCTTGCAGCCAAGCGATAACTTTCCGACGGTTGCTTTTTCACATTCGTCGGGCGAACCGGCACTTCTTTCAACGTCGGCATGTAAATGGTTTCACAGCCGGCAAGTGCCCCCAATAAGAATAAGAGTGTGATATGCTTTTTCATATCACACATTATAATCAGATTTAACAGATAATCCAACAATCAATTACAGGCATTTGCATCACATTAGCTTGTTTATACAGAAAAGGCCGTCTGAAAACGGCCTTTGAAATATCATGGAAATACTATGCTAAATCGGCAAACAATGGTGTGGAAAGATACCGCTCGCCATAAGAAGGAATCAGCACGACAATCAATTTATCTTTATTTTCAGGTTTTTTTGCCAATTCCAAAGCGCTCCATATCGCTGCGCCCGAAGAAATACCGACCAAAATGCCTTCTTTTTCAGCCACTGCACGCGCAGTTCCAAATGCTGCTTCATTCGGTACTTTGATAATTTCATCATACACTTCAGTGTTCAAAATGCTTGGCACAAACCCTGCTCCGATACCTTGAATAGGATGCGGCCCCTTCTCCCCTCCACTCAATACAGGCGATGCTTCGGGCTCTACTGCCACAATTTTTACTTCGGGCTTGCGTGCTTTCAAGACTTCGCCTACTCCGGTAACTGTGCCGCCGGTGCCCACGCCAGCTACAAAAATATCTACTTGTCCGTCGGTATCGCGCCAGATTTCTTCAGCGGTGGTTTTACGGTGAATCTCAGGGTTTGCTTCATTGTCAAACTGGCGCGGCATGAAGTAAGCTTCCGGATTTTCATCCACCAGAGCCTGAGCTTTGGCGATCGCTCCGCCCATACCTTCTGCGGCGGGAGTTAGGATCAATTCCGCTCCGAAAGCACGCAACAGCATACGGCGTTCTTTGCTCATACTTTCAGGCATAGTAATAGCCAATTTATAGCCGCGCGCAGCACATACCATAGCCAAGCCGATACCGGTATTGCCGCTGGTGGCTTCTACAATAGTGGTATTTTTATTAACTTTGCCGGCTTTTTCTGCTGCTTCAATCATAGATATGGCAATACGGTCTTTAACACTGCTGCCCGGGTTGAAAAACTCCAATTTGGCAACTACGCGACCGGGCAAACCTTCGCTTAAGCGATTCAGTTCTACCAGCGGGGTATTGCCGATTAAATCGGTAATATTATGTGCGATGTTCATGTTTTTGCTCCTAGAGGAAGTCAATAAATTTCGATAGGCCGCATCTTACAAGTTATGCCGTCTGAAAAACCAATATCTAATTTTTCTTTCTTTATAACTTTTGGTTGTATGGTTTTGCTTTCAGACGGCCTACTTTACTTTAATAGCGTATCTGTAAAACAGCTATCAACACACAGGCCGTCTGAAGAAACAAGGCAAGCAATAAGCCGAGCTTCAATTGGCTGCTGCTGAAGCGGTTTGCCCGCTCACGCATGATGTAACTGCGGTGCAGATAGAAAACGCTCATGATAACGGCCTGCATACCGAACCAATATAAGGGTTTCAACACATACATCTGTAAGAGTGCAGGAAATACATACGGTGTAATGCCTACCGGGAAACGCGACCATACTGCAAGCGCCAACATTGCAAATACGATGCTCATCAGCATCCCGCTTACGGCGAACAGGCTTAAAAAGCTGTTACCGCCTTCGGCATGCCACATTGTTTTTTCGTCAGGGATTTTTTTCCAGCGGTTCACGAAGAAAAACAAGCTGGCTAAGGTGATGTAGAAGTGAGGAATATACAGTGTAATCAGATGGGTAATGCCCCAAATACCCGGCATCAGACGGGAGCCGACAGTGCCGAAACCCAACCATAAAAGGATACTGCCCCACATCCATTGGAACTCGCCGGCTTTATAAGTTGCAGTAAAAAATATGGATATATAAGCAGCTAAAATCCATAAATCCAAACTTACAGCCATTTAACGGTAGCCCATAATGCGTGACAATGCCGTTCCGATCGCTTCGGCCATCCGTTCAATCCACTCTGTTTCCAAATCTTCGGCAAAACGATTTACATCTGCATCGGCAGCCAGCAGTACCGCTCCCGTTTTGTTTCCGATAGGTACGGGCAGTTGCAAGAAACTTTCCGGCACAATTTCGCTTTGGGGTAGTAAATTCCTCATTTCTTTGCTGATTTTATTGCCCAGAACAGGTCTTTCCAATGCTGCAATTTCCGAACGCGCTTTATGGCCGGCTACCAATATTTCTTCCGGAATTCGTGCTTTGTTTTTGGGTTCTGCAACCAATGCCAACTTAAATTGGCTTATCCCGAAACCGTCTTTCAAGACTTGATATAACGCCTGTACCAACTGGCCGATTGTATTTGCTTTCAGTAATTGCAAATCCAATGCCAATAAGCGTTCAACCGTTGCTCTATTAACTTCTGAATCAGCCAACATGTTTTCAAGCTGGCCGGCCATTTTATTGATTTTTAACTGGGATGCTGCAAGCTGTGCTTGTGCGAAAGAACGGACTTTTTCATCCCGCAAGCGAATGCCCAATTCATCGGCATGCTCCGCCAGAAAGTCAGGATGAGCTTTTAAAAATTCTAAAATGCTTTCTTTATCCATATTAGTATTTCAACTCACCTTCAAAAACGGTTTCAATAGGGCCGGTCATTGTTACATCGCTACCCTCTTCCCATGTTATATATAGGTCGCCACCGGACAAGCTGACGCATATCGGTTCTCCCGCATCCAATAGCCCCAAACGGATACCTGCTACTGCGGCGGCACATGCTCCGGTGCCGCATGCCTGCGTTTCTCCCGTTCCGCGTTCATAAACACGCAAGCGGATATGCCGTTTATCCAATATCTGCACAAAGCCGACATTCACGCGCTCGGGAAATTGTTCGTGCGATTCAATGATTTCCCCCCAGCTCTCCACCGGTGCGGTTTCTACATCTTCTACTACTATAACGGCATGCGGATTCCCCATGTTTACACAACTTACCGGAATCGACTCCAAACCGGCCAATACGATATGTGTTAAAGCATCCGCTGCTTCTCCTGCAGCAGGAATAAACGGTATTTCAGACGGCATGAAACGCGGTTTTCCCATATTTACCGAAACCAACCCGTTTTCCGCCAAACGGGGTACGATCACGCCATGTGCCGTTTCAACAACGATTTCATGCTTATCTGTTAACCCTTTATCGAGCACAAAACGTACGAAACAACGTGCTCCGTTGCCGCACTGCTCTACTTCGCTACCATCCGCATTAAAAATACGGTAGCGGAAATCTACCGCATCGGAATCTGCTTTTTCCACCAGCAATAATTGGTCGAAACCGACTCCGAGGTGGCGGTCGGACCAAAGGGTTAACGGTGCTTCTTTAGGGTTGAATGACTGGTTGATACCATCTATTACCATGAAATCATTACCCAAACCATGCATTTTGGTAAATTTGAGCGTTTTCATTGCCTTTTCCTTCAAGCAGACTCTGTATTCTCTATCTATTAAGATTTTAAGACGGCCTCCATATGCCGAAGATAAATCGAAGGCCGTCTGAAAACCGAAAGATTTTACACCATATCACTATGATTGTTTCCTGTTTTGCAGTTCGTATGCCGAAAGCTTTGATAAATATGCTGACAATAATCTAAAGAAATATAGGAAAAAAGAAAATATGAACTTCGTCGTTGTACAAAAGAGACAAGCGGCAGTTTAACAAGATAATCGGTATTTTATTATTTTTGAAAGTAGTATGGTCAAAACAAAAAATAGAAAAATATATAACTCTATGTTTATAAACAATTATTAAATAAAAATATCCCTTCTCTCAAAAAAACGGATTGGTGTTCCCCAAACAGAAAACAACCGTTTATCAAAATAAAAATCCGATTATCTTCATTCTTGTATTGCAAAGTTATTTCTCCGCATGCAGAATACATATCCATACAAGCATACGGATGCTTTATATCTATTTGACCGGTAATTCACGCCCAAGCAAAAAGCATAAGGCACAAAAAAGCACATTACCCATTTAAATGCATTACTAAACGAGGACAACACCATGAATACCCGCCGCATTCTCTCTACATTGACTGCTTTTGCTTTGCTGGCAGGTTCCCAAGCAGCACTGGCAGAAAAAGTATCGTTTTATCAAAGAGCCTCCGAAGCCTCTGCTCCGATTTCCGGCAATGTTGCCATGCGTTTAACCATCGGTATCGACGGTGCCGTAAGCAATGCGCGTGTTGTTCGCAGTAGCGGTTCCAAAGTTATCGACGCAGACGCAGTAAAATGGATGGAAGCCCAATTCATGCGCCCTGTAACTAAAAACGGTGATCCGATTGAATTCAGCGTCGTTAAAGAAATCAATTTCAGCACTTCACCGGCTATTCAAGTCAGCTTGAAACGCTAATGATCGGTAATCACTCATTCCTATTCCGTAGCCTTAAAAGGCATTTCTGACGAACAGGAATGCCTTTTCCGTTATTTGGGTTAGATTTACCGGTTTAATTGATACAGGAAGGTTTTCATGTAACTTCAACATACCAAAACAGGCTCTTTACCAACACTAACATAAGCGGCTTGAAAATACCGATATACTTATTTTTATTTATATTATTGAGGAGCAACCCATGAAACGCATTCTCCCGGCCGCTTTGATTACCGGATTACTTTCAGCCTGTACGGTCGGTACCCCGGGCATGTCCGTCGGTGTCGGAGTCGGCACCAATATCGGCAGGCACGTGGGTTTGGGCACTTCTATTAATATTCCGGTAGGATTCGAACGCACTCGAAGCGGTAAAACCAATGGTGGAATCCATGTAATAGAAGAACAAATCATCACCCATTTCGATGCCAAGGGCAATACCAGCAATCAAGCTGTTAAAGGAGGTTTCTACCGTCAATTAATCAGTAAACATGGTAATGAATATATCGTGCAGGATTTTTATGGCGATAATGGCAAGAAACGTACCGACCCCTACACCCTGCCCCGTAACCGTTTACTCGATTTTCGTACCCACCCTGTCGACGGCACTTTGACTACTTATGCTTATAATGGCAACGTAATGCAGCAACAGGTTTATCAAAACGATAAATTGGTCAGCGCACGATATTAATTTGAAGCCTTCAAAACAGAGGCCGTCTGAAAACTTTTCAGACGGCCTCTTGTTTTTGATTAAAATAAACTAAGCATTTAAGTTAACGGAATGTTCCCGCGTTTCATGGAAAACGATATCCGGCCAACGTTCTTGGGTCAGGTTCAAGTTGACACGGTTCGGTGCCAAATAAGCCAAATTGCCACCGGCATCAATGGATAAGTTTGCCGCATTGGCTTTTTCAAATTCAGCCAGTTTTTTCTTGTCATCACATGACACCCAGCGGGCCGACCAAATGGAGGCCGTTTCAAATACCGCTTCAACACCATATTCCGCCGCCAAACGCGAAGTAACCACTTCAAACTGCAACACACCCACCGCACCGAGAATCAAATCTGCGCCGCTATGGGGTTTGAAGACCTGAACGGCACCTTCTTCGCCGAGTTGTTGCAAGCCTTTTTGCAGTTGTTTCATTTTCAGTGGGTTTTTAATGCGCACGCTGCGGAACAATTCGGGTGCAAAGAACGGAATGCCGGTAAAGGCCAGTTGCTCCCCTTCGGAAAAACTGTCGCCAATTTGGATATTGCCGTGATTGGGGATACCGATAATATCGCCGGCATACGCTTCTTCAACCAATTCGCGGTCGTGCGACATGAACGTTACCACGCTGGACGCGGCAATATCGCGGTTGATGCGCAAGTGTTTCATCTTCATTCCACGCTCGAATTTTCCCGAGCACACACGCAGGAAGGCAATGCGGTCGCGGTGTTTCGGATCCATATTGGCCTGAATCTTAAACACAAATCCTGAAAATTTTTCTTCAGATGGTTCAACCATACGTACAGTCGCATCTCGGCCTTTCGGTGCGGGAGCCCAATCAATCAGCGAATTTAAAATTTCTTGCACGCCGAAATTGTTAATGGCCGAGCCGAAAAATACCGGCGTTAATTCGCCTGCCAAGAATTCTTCCAATACGAACTCATTGGAGGCCGCCTGAACCAACTCGATTTCGGCGCGCAGATTGTCCATTTCCAGTGGAAACAACTCATCTAAGCGCGGATTGTCGATGCCTTCAATCACTTCAAATTCATGCGGCAGTTTCTCACCGCCGGCATCAAACAAATACACTTCGTCATTCAGAATATGATACACGCCCTTAAAGTTTTTACCCATGCCGATCGGCCAAGTAACCGGAGCGCAACGGATTTTAAGGATGTTTTCGACTTCGTCCAGCAACTCCAGAGAATCGCGCACTTCCCGGTCGTATTTGTTCATAAAGGTAATAATCGGCGTATTGCGCAAGCGGCAAACATTCAACAATTTGATGGTTTGCGCTTCCACACCTTTAGCTGCGTCGATCACCATCAAAGCGCTGTCTACGGCAGTTAACACGCGATAAGTATCTTCAGAGAAGTCTTGGTGGCCCGGGGTATCGAGCAGGTTTACAGTATGGTCTTTGTATTCAAACTGCATCACGGAAGAAGCAACCGAAATCCCGCGCTGCTTTTCGATTTCCATCCAGTCTGAAGTTGCAAATTTTCCTGTTTTTTTACCTTTTACCGTACCGGCGCTTTGAATGGCACCTGAAAACAGCAACAGCTTTTCGGTTAACGTGGTTTTACCCGCATCAGGGTGGGAAATAATGGCAAAGGTACGGCGGCGGCGTACCTGTTCCGGAATATTAGACATACTTCGCCTTTGAAAAAATGATGAACAGGCAGCCGTAACCCACAAGCTGCCTGATGAAAAGATGCGCGATTGTACTAAAAACAACACTTTATTTCAAATTTTAAACACCCTCGCAATACTTTTTTTCTTTGATTTAATTATAAATTTAACCATATTGATTTATAAATAAATTTTTATTTTATTCAGTTTGATATCAGTTAATAGGTATCAATTTTGCCTCGAAATTTAAGCCGTTAAAAATCTACTTAACAACACACTTTTAACCATTAATTTGTCATGGCTCAATTTTTATAACAAATAAATAAAATAACAGTTTCATAAAAATATTTTTTATGTTATTTTTACAAAACATAACATAAAAAGCCTAGGGTAAATTTAAGCAGCCTTATTGATTTTTTACCTATGTTTCAATAAAAAGCTGCATAAAATACCTAGATAAAATAAATCCCGATTGCAAGTCGGAAAATAAACATTACGGAAATTTACAAAATGTCAAAACAAATCACCATAGCCATTAACAAAGTTGTTAATGGCAACATGTCTACACCTGTACGCCTTGATCGTTACAGTTTACGTACGGACTCCAAACTCCCTCTCAAAATACAAGCGGTAGATGCCGAAAATGTTTTTTATCAGCTGACGGATGCGGAAAGCGGCTTGGCTCCCGCTCAATTGGTACACGAACAGGTAGGTACGGATTTATATATCAGCTTCGAGGATACAAAATCCGAACGTCCCGATTTAATTATTGAGGGCTATTATTCACAAACAGCCAACCATCCCCCTGCCCCCGTATTAGGCATGCAGAATAATGGTACGCTGGCAACCTACCCTATCCAAGCATCTTCCGATTATTTGTTGGCAGAGCAAATTACCATCAATAAAAATGCTGCCGAAAGCATCATTGGCGGCAGCAAATTATTGGCTATACTGGGTGGAATCGCAGGCGCAGGTTTACTTGGCGCTTTGGCTGCGGGTGGCGGCGGTTCCGGCGGTGGAAATAACGATGCTCCGTCCGCAGCATCCCCTGCGAAGATTGATAATACATCCCAACCTTCTTTTTCGCACACAAGTGGGCATATTGCCCCTGCTGCTTCTCCTGCATCACAGACTGAAGCATCCCCTGCTCCTGCAGATACGGAGAATTTTGAAACCAAAACAGAAACAACCCGTATACAGCCTGTTGAGCTTAATACAAATGCCGCGATTGCTCCTGTAAAGGTTAGTTCCGATATTGAAAAAAATATCGTATCGGAAGCCGAAGATTCTCCTAAACCAGTCATTGCCAACGAGAATAAACCGGCACTTGAGATTGCAGATGCCGCTCAAATTGCAAGCGTTTCAAATAATTCTGCCGACCAAAATACCAACCATGAGAATAATCCCGAGTCGAGGCCGTCTGAAACATCAAATTTGTTACCGAGTGAGCATGATGAAAAAAATGATCTCGCCATTACCGCTGCCAGTTTGAATGCAGAAAACGATGCTGCAGAGCCTGTAGCTCCAACCCAGCCGACCGATGCCGGCAAAAGGCAACTCAGTGCATCAGGGAAATATTATATTTACCATCATCAGACCTACGGTAAATATATTGATGCTCATGAATTCGGTACGGATATCACCGGTAAAACAGACAGCTTGGCTGCAATTAAAGCCGCTCTCGCTGCCGCACACCATGAAAATGCCGCCGTATATTTAAAAGGAGAGCTGAAAATCTCCGACCAAATCGTATTGAACACCCATAATAAAAACGTTACCGGTTTATTCGGTGATGGCATGGGTGCCACAACCGTTTCTTTCGACAAACAGCAAACAGGTGTTTTCAACTCCAACACTAACCAGGACGATATCCGTGCCTATGCAGGTATTTTGGTTGACGGGCAAAATGGCAAAACCATTGCGGATTTGTCTGTGAAATATACCAATGTTAATGATTTCTACCGCCCCGGAGAAAGCTATTTCGGCAAAGTCAGCGGTATTTTGGTTAATGATGCCGATAATACTTTAATCAGCAAAGTGGAGGTTTCCGGTGCCAACCGTGCCGGAGTGGTTTTCACGTCTACCGAAGCATTGGCGAAAGATCCTAACGGCAGCGGTAAAACTTACAAAGCCCGAATTATCGGCGGTGAAATTCAAGAGGACTATGAAACCTTGCCCTTGGGCGAAAACAACCGCCTTGTAGACAGCCATCTGCATCACAACCGTACGGCCGGAGCATTGGTTGCTTATCAAAAAAATTTCGTTGCGGAAGGTAATCTTTTTGCATGGAACGGCCATGAAAAAGACGGCGGCACCGGTTACGGTATTACCGCTATGGCAGGAAGCTACAACTATGACGTTACCTTTAGAAACAATACCACCGATCACAACTACCGCAAAGGTTTCGATG
Source organism: Neisseria sp. MVDL19-042950 (assembly GCF_030504625.1). Lineage (GTDB taxonomy): Bacteria > Pseudomonadota > Gammaproteobacteria > Burkholderiales > Neisseriaceae > Neisseria. The sequence continues at coordinate 293,196 of NZ_JAUKWH010000002.1, forward strand.
TGCATGATGGTAATAACATTGTTATTGAAAACAATACTGCAATCGGCGACCGCCTTTACGGAATCGGCGTATATAACCGCCAGTTTAGTATGGATAATGTCAAAGTTACCGGCAACACCATTATCCAAGATCCTAATTTCCGTTTAGAAACCGATGATAACCTCCGTCCTAACTATCACGGCTACTCAGGTATCCAATTGCAAACCAATACACAGTATAAAGATTTGCATAGCAAGGATTACGGTTATTTTGAAGTCAGCGGAAATACCATCAAGAATCTCAGCGTATATAAAGATGCCATCCAAACATATGGTATCGAATTCCGCAATCATGAACCGAAAATGGATTACACGCTTAAAATTTCCGGCAACAAAATCGAAGGGGATTCGACAAAATATTTGATTGCTGTCATCAACAATACCAAAAACCAGCTTACCAAAACCAATGGCCCGGGTTCAGGCACCATTGAAATATCCGACAACCATGCGGATATCGGAACGATAGCCCCTAAAACCATGCCGATATTTATTAACGAACACCACACCGACGGCTATCTGCGCGGCAAAGTAAGCGTAGAAAACAACTACATTAAAGTAAGGGAAAACTCCAACGGCAGTATTGAAGGTATACAAATGATCGGCAATGCTGAAAGTTATGAAATCCATAACAATACTTTTGAGCTGCACGGTAATATGAATCAGGCGATTGTCAGTATTCACGGGCGCAGCACCTACGGTGTGCCTGAATTAAACGTAACCGACAACGAGCTGATTACCGACCGTACCAACGGGATTTACCGCGGTTGGATAGAATATCGCGGTGCGGATGTGCATGCCCATGATAATAACCATAACGGTAAGCCTATTTTTGAGGTGAATCACAGCGACAAAAAACTGGAATTGGGAATCGGTGCCGACAGTATCGTGGGAGAGACATCCGTTTCAGCGGTTGTTCTGTCTCCGGCGAAGAAAACCGGTTTGCTGCAAGCAGATGATGGAAACGGAGAAACAGAAGAAAATAGCGCCAATTTAGTTCTTTCTGATTTGATGTCGCCTGCTGTTGTGGATTTATCCGGCATTCTGGGGATGCAGAATAAAACTGCTTTCACAGACCATGCTACCATTCTGGAGTATAAGCATTCCTTGAGTATTCCGGAGGATGACTCTTGGCAACATGATAATAATGCTTATATCCTCTAACTAAAGACCTGCATCGTGATGGGTTTGAGGCCGTCTGAAAATTGTTTTCAGACGGCCTCAAACTATATACTTTAAACCACAGCCTTTTCTTTTTTCTTCTGTGGCTTGGCCAAATTTTCCCGACCCAAACCAAACATCAGCACAATTCATTAAAGTGATGCGGGGTGTTTAACCGATTGGTTCTAAGCATTATCCGTTATCTGCCTGTTCAGCAATTTATCGTATTGCACTGCACAGTCAGGCTTGCCCATACCGGCAAGCACGTATACGTGTGCCGCTACGGATTTTGAAAGGCTTTCCAAGGTGTATCCTCCCTCAAGCACAGAAACAATACGACCCTTGCACATAGAGGCCGCCTGAATAATTTTATGCGACAGCCAAGCATAGTCTGCCTCGTGAAGATTCAGACGGCCTGTTTCATCCGATTTGTGCGCATCAAACCCTGCCGATAAAAATAATAACTCAGGTTTGAACGCTGCCAACTTCGGCAGCCATTTTTCGCGTATTTCCTTTCTGAAATCATAGCTGCCGGTATCCGGCGGAAAAGCAATATTGACGATATGGGGATTCTTTCCAACCGTTTCAGAGGAAGGGAAAGGAAACAAATCCTTCTCAAAACTGTTTAAAAGCAATACCCGCGGATCATCTTTAAAAATTTCCGTTGTTCCGTCTCCGTGATGCACATCGAAATCGATCACCGCTACTTTTTGTATGCGGTATTGTGCAATCGCATGCATAACCCCGACGGCGATATTATTAATCAGGCAAAACCCCCCTGCTTTATCGCTTTGAGCATGATGCCCCGGAGGGCGTACCGCGCAAAACGCATGATATGCCCTCTTATTCATTACCATATCCACAGCATTTACGACGGCTCCTGCTGCATAACGTGCAGCGGTTAAAGATTCATGACTCATTACCGTATCATCGTCAATACGGTAAATTTTACCTTTCTCCGGCTGCATAGATTCCAAAAAACGCAAATATTTACGCGGGTGCACCAAAGCGAGTTGCTTGTCGGTTACTTCTTCGGCTTCCATCTTTTGCAATCTGTTCCATATACCCTGTTTTCTTAATTCCACTTCGATGGCGCGGATACGTTCCGGTGCTTCGGGATGATGCACTCCGGGCTCATGTTGCAAAAATAACGGATGGCTTATCCATGCTGTTCTGGCCTTTTTTCCGGCAAGATGCCGAAGCCGCGAGCACATTCGGCGAATAATATTTTTCATGACGTTTAAACCGCACGATACCGCCCGTATTTTCAGACGGCCTTCTGACAAATAATGGTTAATAAATACGGAAACTTCTTGGAAAAATCTTCCCTGCCCTTTAGAATAGCTTACTTTCGACGGCAATCCAAACGGTTTGCTGCCCTTCATTATTTAAATAATTAAAGAATGGACAAAACATGATTGATTTCGCTTACGCCGCCGATGCTGCCGCCCAGCCGAATATTCTGATGCAATTCGCACCTCTGGTCCTGATTCTCGTGGTGTTCTATTTTCTGATTATGCGTCCGCAGCAAAAGAAATTCAAAGCCCACCAAGCCATGCTGACCGAATTGAAAGTCGGCGATAAAGTGCTCTTGGCTTCCGGTTTCAAAGGCACGGTAAAAAAAGTTGGCGAACAATTTTTTACCGTAGAAATCGCTCGAGGTGTTGAAGTTGAAGTCGAACGCAACGCTATTGCCAGCAAAGTCGCATAATCATTTATTTTCCGAAAGCCGCCGCATTCGTGCTGCGGCTGTTTGCATTGTTAATTAAAGGTTTAACATGAACCGCTATCCGCTTTGGAAATACCTGCTGGTTGCCGCCACCATTATTTTGGGCATCATCTATACACTGCCCAATCTCTTTGGCGAAACGCCTGCCGTACAGGTATCCACCAACCGCCAATCCATCATCATCAATGAACAAACCGAAAACCGTGTTGCAGCGGCTCTTCAGACGGCCAACATCCAAACCGACGGGATGTTTATTGCCGACAACTCATTGAAAGTACGTTTCAAAGACACCGAAACCCAGCTTAAAGCCCGTGATGTTATCGAAAACACCTTGGGCGACGGCTACATTACCGCGCTTAACCTTTTGGCCGACAGCCCGGAGTGGATGGCCAAAATCAAAGCCAACCCCATGTTTTTGGGCTTGGACTTGCGCGGCGGCGTGCATTTCACCATGCAAGTAGACATGAAAGCCGCCATGCATAAAACGTTTGAGCGCTATTCCGGCGATATCCGTCGCGAATTGCGTCGCAAAAAAATCCGTATCGGCAGCATCCGCCAAACGGAAAACAGCTTAACCATCCCCTTTCAAGATACTGCCGATTTACAGAAAGCATTGCCGGAATTAAGCAAATTCTTCCCTGAAGCAACGTTAACGCCTTCCGGTAAAAATCTGGTATTAACCTTGTCGCAAAGTGTGCTGGATAAAGTGCGTACCGATGCCGTTAAGCAAAATATTGCCACATTGCACAACCGTGTGAATGAATTAGGCGTTGCCGAACCGGTTATCCAACAAGCCGGTGCCGACCGTATCGTGGTTCAGTTGCCCGGCGTTCAAGATACCGCCAAGGCAAAAGACATTATCGGTCGTACCGCCACTTTGGAAGTGCGTATGGTGTCCGATGATGCCGCACAAATTCAGGCGGCCTTATCGGGCAATGTGCCTGAAGGTTACGAACTTCTCTACACCGCCGGCGAACATCCGCAACCTACTTTGGTTAACAAACAGGTTGAACTGACCGGCGACAACATCAACGATGCTCAACCCGGTTTTGACGATAAAGGCGCACCCGCAGTCAACATCAACCTCGACAGTGCCGGTGGTAACATTTTTGCCGATTTAACGGCACAAAACGTCGGCAAACGCATGGCTATGGTATTGATCGACCAAGGCAAGGCCGAGGTGGTAACCGCTCCCGTTATCCGCTCTGCCATTACCGGCGGCCGCGTGCAGATTTCGGGCAGCATGAATACTGCCGAAGCCAACGACGTTTCACTGCTGCTGCGTGCCGGTTCGCTTGCCGCCCCGATGGAAATCATGGAAGAACGCACCATCGGCCCGTCTTTAGGTAAAGAAAATATCGAAAAAGGTTTTAATTCCACCTTGTGGGGTTTTGCGGTTGTGGCCATTTTCATGATTCTTTATTACCGCGTATTCGGTCTGTTTTCCGTGATTGCGTTGTCGACCAATATTCTGTTTTTAATTGCTATTCTGTCTGCTCTGCAAGCAACGCTGACGCTTCCGGGTATTGCCGCACTTGCACTGACATTAGGTATGGCGATCGACTCCAACGTATTGATTAACGAGCGTATCCGTGAAGAATTACGGGCGGGAGCCTCGCCGCATGCCGCCATCAACCTCGGATACCAGCACGCATGGGATACCATTGTCGATTCCAATATCACATCGCTGATTGCCGGTATCGCCCTGTTGATTTTCGGTTCCGGTCCCGTGCGCGGTTTTGCCGTGGTGCATTGCTTGGGTATTCTCACTTCAATGTTCTCATCTGTAGTGGTATCGCGTTCATTGGTAAATCTTTGGTATGGCCGTCGCCGCAAGCTGCAAAAGATTTCTATCGGCTCGGTATGGAAACAACAAACCGAAACGGCCGTTAAGGAGTAATCAACATGGAATTATTTAAAATCAAACGCGATATCCCGTTTATGAGCTACGGCAAGCTCACCACGCTTATTTCACTAATTACGTTTGTATTAGCCATATTCTTTTTGGTTACCAAAGGCTTGAATTTTTCGGTGGAATTCACGGGCGGTACGGTAATGGAAGTGCAATACCGACAAGGTGCCGATGTTAACAAAGTGCGCGAGAAGCTCAACACCCTGAAACTTGGCGACGTACAAGTGCAGGCGTTGGGCACCAACAAACACATCATGATCCGCCTGCCCAATAAAGAAGGCGCTCCTTCCTCCCAACTTTCCAATTCCGTAATGGATTTGTTGAAAAAAGATGCACCGGACGTTGCTTTGCGTCAGGTTGAATTTATCGGCCCCCAAGTTGGCGAAGAATTGGTAAACAACGGCTTGATTGCGTTGGGCATGGTGATTATCGGCATTATTGTTTATTTGTCGATGCGTTTCGAATGGCGCTTTGCCGTTTCGGCTATCATTGCCAACATGCACGACGTTGTGATTATTCTCGGCTTTTTCGCCTTTTTCCAATGGGAATTCTCATTAACCGTGCTGGCCGGTATTCTGGCCGTATTGGGCTATTCGGTTAACGAATCGGTGGTGGTGTTCGACCGTATCCGCGAAAACTTCCGCAAACCCGCAATGCGCAATAAAACCGTACCGCAAATTATCGACAACGCTATTACGGCTACTATGAGCCGCACCGTTATCACCCACGGTTCGACCGAGGCCATGGTACTCTCCATGCTGATTTTTGGTGGTGCCGCCTTGCACGGATTCTCTTTGGCCTTGACCATCGGTATCGTTTTCGGTGTTTATTCTTCCGTATTGGTTGCCAGCCCGTTATTGCTGATGTTCGGTTTGGATCGGGAAAACTTGGCCAAGCCGCAGAAGAAAAAAGAAGAGGCCGTGGTTTAAAGTTATATAGTTTGAGGCCGTCTGAAAACGGATACCCGGTAACAGGTATCCGTTTTTTATTTTTGTAGCAAATAAACTTATTTTTGATACAAGGCACGGTAAGCTGCAAATGATACGTGTCGTATGGAACCGATTCTGTTGCCGCTTTACGAACTAAGGTGCAGTAACGCCGTAACAGAATAAGGTTTATTCGTAATGGCATCGAATCTGATTTATTCCATGATTTGCAATCATATTGAGTTATTAAGTTTTATAGCCATGCATATGATGATGCCGTCTGAAAATCATTTTCAGACGGCATCAAACCAATGATCATGAACTAAATCACGGCTTATTCAACCCAGCGTTTAAATACCAGCGAAGTATTTACCCCACCGAAAGCAAAGTTATTATTCATCACATAATCGGTTTGAATTTCACGCCCTTCCCCGCGGATATAATCGACATCGCCGCAACGGGGATCGATATTGTCCAAATTCACGGTAGGTGCAAACCAGCCGTCGTTCATCATCTCGATCGAAAACCACGATTCCAACACACCGCATGCGCCGAGCGTGTGGCCGAAATAGCTTTTTTGCGAACTCATCGGAATACGGCTGCCGAATACGGCTTCCGTAGCCTGTGTTTCGGCAATATCGCCTTTTTCGGTGGCCGTTCCATGACCATTTACATAACCTACCTTGTCCGGCCGGATACCTGCATCACGCAGAGCCATTTCCATGCAATGCTGCATCGTATCTTTTTGCGGTTGGGTAACATGACTGCCGTCGCTGTTCGCTCCGTACCCCACCAGCTCGGCATAGATTTTTGCTCCGCGTGCACGGGCGTGTTCCAATTCTTCCAGCACCAAAATTCCCGCACCTTCACCGATAACCAAACCGTCGCGTTCCGTATCGTAAGGACGCGGCGTTTTTCCCGGTTCGGCGTTGCGGCGGCTGGCAGCATACAGCGAATCGAACACATACACTTCAGACGGGCAAAACTCTTCGCCTCCACCCGCCAGCATCATATCGATCATGCCGTATTTAATCGACTCGTAGGCATACCCGATTCCTTGGCTGCCCGAAGAGCAAGCGCTTGAAGTGGGAATAATCCGTCCGGTAAGGCCGAAGAAGATACCGATATTGGCGGCAGTCGTATGCGGCATCATGCGCACATAAGTGTTGGCGCTGAAATGCGGAGAAGCACCGGTCATCAGCAGTTCGCCGACATCGCGAATATCTTTGGTACTGCCGGTCGAAGAACCGCATGCCACGCCCATACGTCCGTCTTTAATACGCTCGTCATCCAACAAGCCCGCATCCTGCAACGCTTGTTCTGCCGCATCGACACATAAATACGACACGCGCCCCATACTTCGCAATTGTTTGCGCGTCCAATGTGCCGGCGGGGTATAGCCGTTAATCGGCGCACCCAAACGGGCCTCCAGCTCGGGGTATTGCTCCGCCCATTCCGCAATGGTTTGCACGGCATTTTGACCGAGTTTGAAGGCCGTCTGAATACTTTTCCAATCGCGGCCGAATGCGGTGATGCCACCGATTCCCGTTACCACTACCCGTCTCAACATAAACCTCCGTTTACCGCAATAACTTGGCGCGTGATATACGCTGCTTTTTCATCCATCAGAAACCGCACCGCATGGGCCACTTCTTCCGGCGTGCCCATACGTTGGGCGGGCACGGCTTTTAAAATTTCTTCCACTGGCACGTTTTCATCCAGAATTTCGGTATCAATCAAGCCGGGGGCAACACAATTTACGGTAATTTTACGTTTCGCCAATTCGATAGCGAGTGCTTTGGCCGCACCGATCAAACCCGCTTTGGAAGCACTGTAATTTACTTGGCCGCGATTGCCGATTAAGCCTGAAACCGAGGCCATGCAAACGATACGGCCGGCTTTGCGGCGGCGTATCATCGGCATGGAAAGCGGATGGAGGACATTGTAAAAGCCGTCTAAATTGGTGCGCAATACTCTGTCCCAATCATCGTCTTCCAAAGCAGGAAACGCATTATCGCGGGTTAAACCGGCATTCAGTACGACACCGTAGTATGCACCGTGTGCTTCCACATCGGCGGTTAAGATTTCGCGGCAGGTTTCGCGGTCGGACACATCAAACTGCAATACGCGGGCATTTCTGCCTAAAGCTTTGATTTCCGAGGCGACTTCTTCCGCCTCTTCGCGACGGCTGCGGCAATGCACCACAATATCGTAGCCGTCTTGTGCCAATCCCAATGCAACTGCTTTTCCTATACCGCGATTGGAGCCTGTAATTAAAATGGTTTCACTCATGCGTTTCACTTAACTAATTGGGTTCGGATTGATTTCAACAGGCCGTCTGAAAAGTTGGTCGATGGCTTTCAGACGGCCTTACCCTCTTTCGGGCTGAATACGTTCAGAGCCGCCTGCACCAACAAACCGTTGGCGGGCAGCATGTGTTTTTTGTCGGCGGGAGCATCTGTCCAACGTAATTCGCAATCGAACACGCCGAAGCCTGTTTGGTCTTGCGTCGATACGGCTACTTTAATCGCCAAGCGGGTACCTATCGGAATTTCATCGGTAAAAAGATTCAACTTCCGCGTGCCGAGCAAAAAACCCAAACGAACGGGTTCGCCCGCATTATGTGCTTCGCAACCGGCCAAGGCAGCAATGCCCTGAGCCATGATTTCCATTCCGGCCAGCGCAGGCAGCGTGCCGTTTTGCAGCAGAATATGTTTTTCTCCCACTTGGGCGGTGGCGTGCAGATAACCTTCGCCGTATTCGGTAATCGTATCCAGCAATACCATATGCCCGCTGTGCGGCAATAAAGGGGCGACTTCGGTAATGGGGCAAACTAAAGGAGCCGGCATAATATCCTCTTTGATTTTATCTGATTACGGCATATTTCAGACGGCCTATTCTTCGCCGATAACGATAACCGCATTGCTGCCGCCGAAAGCAAACGATGAGCTTGCACCGATTCGTTTTTCATGAGGCCAACGGCTGTTCTGGTCGGTTAAACCTATGGCAGGCAAGCCGGTATCGTGCACACCGTCCCACAGTTGCGGAGGCAGTTTGCCTTCGGGATTGCAACGGCGGCTGACAATGCCCCACAAAAAAGCGGCTTCAACCGCCCCTGCCGCTCCGAGCGTATGGCCGGTTTGCGGTTTGGTGGAAGTGCACGAGGTTCGGCTGCCGAACACTTGATGCACGGCAAGGCTTTCCATGCTGTCGTTATGCAGTGTGCCTGTGCCGTGAAGGTTGATCCAGCCGACGTTTTCAGACGGCATCCGCGCATGGTTTAAGGCCGTCTGAAAAGCTTGGACGGCTCCCAAACCGTCGGGGCGCGGCGAAGACATATGATGCGCGTCGCTGCTGGCTCCGTAGCCGAGCAACGGCAGGCTCTCACCGAAATCCGCTTCCCGCGTCATGATGAAAACGGCGGCGGCTTCACCGATATTGATGCCGTTGCGGTTGGCGGAAAACGGATTGGCGAGGCCGTCTGAAAGCACTTCCAGCGAAGCAAAACCGTTGATGGTCAAAGGCGACAGCGTATCGACTCCGCCGCAAACGACCGCATCGCACAAACCGGCGCGCAGTAAGCGTGCCGCGCTGATTAAAGCCCTTGCTCCCGAAGTGCATGCGGTAGAAACCACATAGCAAAGGTTTTTCAAACCATATACTTCCGCAACCAAATCGGCCGGTGCGGACAGGGTTTGCTGCTCTTGGTTGAAAGGAATTTCCCCCCATTCTCCACCTTCGGCCACCCTTTGAAACATAGTCAGGTTTTCATCTACCCCGCTGGTGGAAGTGCCCATCACCACCGCAATACGTTCCGCGCCAAACCGCTCGATTGCCGCATAAATATCATTTTCAATCTGCCCGAGCGCGTGCCAAAGCAATTGATTGTCGCGCCCGCGGTGAACATCAGGTAACGATTCGGGAAACGGACGCAAAGTTTCATGCACCACCCCGAAAGCACGGTTTTTATTCTTAACCCACTGATCGGAGAAAGTTAACGGCGATTCGTCGGCAGGATTTAAAAGTGCGTCGATATGGTGCTGCAAACCGCTGCCCAATGCACTGACAATAGCCGGAGTGGTGAGGTAAACGTTGGTTTTCATATTATTCTAACGGGGTAATACGCCAGCCTGTCCGGTCTGGGAAAGTAATCTTGATGAGGCCGTCTGAAACTTCACTGCGCCACAACTCTTGGTTACGGTCGAAGTAAACCGTTGCTCCGTCTTGCTTTTTCGTTTGCTGTTGCGGATAAATTTTGTCATTGCCGTCCAAAAGGGGCAACATGGCAGCAAATAAACGACGCGACCGGCTGTTCGGGGCGACAAAGCCGTCGTTGCTCCACCCTCTCTTGCTTACGGTTTGGCGGGAAACGGGCGCGCCCAACGCATCGGTTTGCACGAAACGCAGCATATCTTTTTCAGGCTGCACGGCTAGCAAACTGGTTTGGATAACCGTACCGTCCGCAACCGTCTGCTCCAGCTTGAACCAACGCGTATCCTCCGCCTGAAAAGCAGGCAGAACTTGCGGCACGGGCAAGCTGCTTGAGGTTGAACAGGCAACCAGCAGAAAAGCGGTAAACAGCGGCACAAATATTTTGAATTTCATAGCTTAATCAAAGGCAACAGCAAACTCTGGTATTGTAACCGAGAATTTGCACCGTAGCGAAAAAAGCGGGAAATATAACCGATGTAAACAATGTGGTCGAAAAGCCGGATATTCGGCGCATGACGGATCACGACAGATGTTTTATAGCTCCGCCATAAAGTTCAGGCCGTCTGAAAAAACAAAGAGCAGACGCAATGCCTGCTCTTTCAGATTGTCTGCACGCCAAGGCGATATGGTTACTTCTCGACAAACTCGCCGTAAGCCATGGCCCGATCGAAACGGCGCGTCAGCAAATCGGCCATCGGCATGCTTTCCGCTTCACGCAATTGTTCTGCCAGCACTTCTTTTACACGCTTGGCGATTTCGGCATGATCACGGTGCGCGCCGCCCAAAGGTTCTTCGATGATGCGGTCAATCAAGTTCAAATCGGCCAAACGTTTGGCGGTGATGCCCAATGCTTGCGCGGCATCGGCTGCTTTTTCTGCGGTTTTCCACAAAATAGAAGCACAGCCTTCGGGAGAAATAACCGAATAAGTAGAATATTGCAGCATGTTCACATAATCGCCCACGGCAATCGCCAATGCGCCGCCGGAACCGCCTTCGCCGATGATGGTACACAATACCGGCACACGCAGGCGGGTAAGCTCGTAGAGGTTGCGGCCGATCGCTTCAGACTGCCCGCGCTCTTCCGCTCCGATGCCGGGATAAGCTCCCGGAGTATCGACAAACGTCATCACCGGCAGTTGGAATTTTTCGGCAGTCTGCATCAAACGCAGGGCTTTGCGATAACCTTCGGGGCGCGGCATACCGAAATTGCGGCGGATTTTTTCTTTGGTATCGCGGCCTTTTTGATGGCCGATAACCACAACACTCCTGCCGTTGAAACGCGCCAAGCCGCCCACAATCGCATGATCGTCGGCATAGTGGCGGTCGCCGTGCAATTCTTCAAAATCGGTAAAAATGGCGTTGATGTAATCCAGCGTATAAGGCCGCTGCGGGTGGCGTGATACTTGCGATACTTGTGCGGGGGTGAGTTTGTTGAAAATCGACTTGGTCAAATCGGTGCTTTTCTTTTGCAGGCGGGCGATTTCGTCGGCAATATCGACGGCGGATTCACCTTGTACAAAACGCAACTCGTCGATTTTTTTGATTAATTCGGCGATAGGCTGTTCAAAATCCAGAAAAACGGGTTTCATATGAGTAAAGCTCTTATTATTAAAATAGAAGAATCAGAATGCAATCATACGCGAAGATGGCTGCTTTGGCAGCATGTTTTCACATACCGGCAAGAATCGATAGCCGCTCCCTGCCACTCTGCTTCTCGTTAACCATATTTTTAGTGCATGCATACTAATGCGCAGAATTCTGTATCTTATGCTAAACTGCAAAACAGTTCAATCACGCGGTTTAGATATGAAAAACAGCAATGACAACAATACCATGCGCCTTGATAAATGGTTATGGGCCGCCCGCTTTTTCAAAACCCGCGCGCTGGCTCAAAAGCACATCGAGCTGGGGCGCGTGCAGGTAAACGGTGCCAAAGTGAAAAACAGCAAAAATATTTCCGCCGGCGACACCGTAGATTTAACGCTCAATTCCCTGCCCTATAAAATCAAAGTGGTCGCCCTCAACCACCAACGCCGTCCGGCACCCGAAGCGCGTATGCTGTATGAAGAAGATATGAAAACCGCCGCCCTGCGGGAAGAGCAAAAACTACTCGACCAAGCCAGCCGCATCACGGCCGCTTATCCTGAAGGCAGGCCCACCAAACGCGACCGCCGCCAGATTGAAAAACTGAAGCGCGGGAATTGGTAGATTATTGTAAAGAGGCCGTCTGAAAACTTTTCAGACGGCCTCTTTAGTTTTAATGCCTCGATCCTGCAAAAGACATGCTTTTGTAAACCATATATTTGCTCGATACCGCCGCGATTATTCCAACCAATAAAGCTCCCAAAATATCCAACGGCCAATGCACGCCCAAATAAATGCGCGACCACGCAATAGTCAAAACAATCGGGGAAACCAATAATCCCAAAGCACGCGTCGGCTGCAATGCCAGCAAGCCGGCTAAGGTGGCAAAAACACTCGTCAGATGCTTGCTCGGAAACGACGACGAGGCATCGTGAGGCAGAAAATTCGTGCCCAACTGCAATAAAAACGGACGGGGATGATACCAACCTTTTCTAATCAGATAAGTGATGGCGACACCGATAACAATGCTGAAAACTATGCTTAACCAAACACGCTTGTTGTTTTTATGTTTTGCGACTAAGTATATGAATAAAATAAAAAAGAACCACACGATTAGATACTCGGCGGAAAAAATAGCAAAATAAATGCTGTGCGAGTATGCATCTTCATCCGCATTGATCATCATAAACAAATACTTGTTTAATTCATGCAGCACATCCATCTCCCTTATACTTTTTAAAAGCACCTTTAATGATGTTATATCATCATTATTAGCTGAAAATTAGGATAAGAGTAGTTGTTTCGAAAAAAATTCCCACTATCATGCAAACAGGCGCTACGAATACGCCGCCATAATTGTTTCAGACGGCGGAAGCGCACAGCAGCTCTGCATACCGCCATCACATTATCGCGTATAATCTCCGCCGTTACCGTATCAGACAACCGACCATGACCCCGATCCAACTCGAACACACCGCCACCGTATTGGCCGATATGCTCACTTTCAAGCAACCCGCCGATGCCGTGCTTTCCACCTATTTTCGCGAATATAAAAAATTAGGCCGGCAAGACCGCTACGAAATCGCCGAAACGGCCTTTGCCGCCCTGCGCCATTTTCAAAAAATTTCCGCCGCCCTGCGCCGCCCCCACGCGCAACCGCGCAAAGCGGCTTTGGCCGCACTGGTGCTCGGCCGCAGCGTGAATATCAACAGCATTAAAGATTGGCTCGACGAAGAAGAAACCGAGTTTTTAAGCAATTTAAAAGCCCGTAAAACCGAGTTTTCAGACGGCCTCGATACCGCTTCCGAACTGCCCGATTGGTTGATCGGCACGCTGCAAAAACATTACGGCGAAGCCGACATCCTCGCCTTCGGACGCAGCGTCAACCAACCCGCGCCGCTGGATGCCCGGGTCAACACCTTAAAAAACAAGCGCGATAAAGTGCTGGCCGAATTGCAGGCGGAACAGCTTGATGCGGAAGCTACACCGTATTCGCCGTGGGGCATCCGCTTCAAAGAAAAAATAGCCCTCAACAAACACCCGCGCTTTCTCGACGGCACTCTGGAAGTGCAAGACGAAGGCAGCCAGCTTTTGGCTTTGCTGCTCGGTGCGAAACGCGGTGAAATCGTAGTGGATTTCTGCGCTGGAGCGGGCGGTAAAACTTTGGCCGTCGGCGCAATGATGGCCAACAAAGGCCGCATTTATGCTTTCGATATCGCCGAAAAGCGCCTCGCCAATCTTAAACCGCGCATGGTTCGTGCCGGATTGACCAACATCCATCCCGAACGTATCGGCGGCGAGACCGACCCGCGCATCGGCAGACTTTACGGCAAAGCCGACCGTGTGCTGGTAGACGCGCCCTGCTCCGGTTTGGGCACGTTGCGCCGCAATCCCGATCTGAAATACCGCCAATCGCCCGAAACCCTTGCCTCCTTGCAACAGCAGCAGGCATCCATTTTGGCCGAAGCGGCCAAGCTGGTTCATGAAAAAGGCCGCTTGGTTTACGCCACTTGCAGCATTCTGCCCGAAGAAAACGAAATGCAGGTGCAGCGTTTTTTAGACAACCATCCCGATTGGCACGCCGTCGATTGCGCCGCGCTGCTAAGTAGCTATAAAATTCCGCTCGATACAGGCGTATACTTACGGCTGGATTCGGCCAAGCATCAAACCGACGGCTTTTTCGCCGCCGTGTTGGAACGCAAAAATTGACCATTTATTCACAGGAACCCACATGAGCATTCAAGAGCAAATCAAAGAAGTTGTTACCACCCACCGCGTCGTGCTGTTTATGAAAGGCACCAAGCAGTTTCCGCAATGCGGTTTTTCTTCGCGCGCCGTGCAATTGTTGCAGGCTGCCGGTTGCGAAGACTTCGTTACTGTAAATGTTTTGGAAAACGATGCCGTACGCCAAGGCATCAAAGAATACAGCAACTGGCCGACCATTCCCCAACTGTATGTTAACGGCGAATTCTTGGGCGGTTCCGACATCATGATGGAAATGTACGAAGCCGGCGAACTGCAAGAAGCGTTGAAAGTTTGATTCGGCAGTAACCTTTCATAAAGAGGCCGTCTGAAAAAGAAATTTCAGACGGCCTCTTTTTATCGTTCTCTTTTAAAACTATCAATGTTATGATTATTTCATAATAAAACGGGAAAACCTTACATGAGTATCAAACAATGGCCGGAAGGCGAACGCCCGCGCGAAAAGCTGTTGGAGCGCGGTGCGGGTGCGTTGAGCGATGCCGAACTGCTGGCGGTATTGCTGCGGGTGGGTACGCGCGGCATGAGTGCGGTGGATTTGGCGCGCCATCTGCTCAACGAGTTCGGCAGCTTGGGGCGGCTGATGAGTGCGGAGATGAAAGAATTGTCGGCGCACAAAGGCATGGGGCTGGCGAGCTATACGCAGTTTGCCGTGGTGCGCGAAATCGGGCGGCGGATATTGGGCGAAGAGTTGCGAGAAACCGCCGTGTTGAATAATCCGCGCGAGGTTGCCGATTTTCTGCGTCTGCATCTGGCACACCAACGTGTGGAAGTGAGCCTTGCGCTGCTGCTGAACCGGCAAAACCAGTTGATTGCCATGCACGAATTGGCGCGCGGTACGGTGGCGGAAAACACCGTTTACACCCGCGAAATCGTCAAACTCGCGCTCGACGAATACGCCAGCAGTATCATCATTGCCCACAACCACCCCGGCGGTTCGCCCGAGCCTTCCGATGCCGACATTGCCTTCACGCACAAACTGGCGCAGGCTTTGGATTTGGTGGATATCACACTTTTAGACCATTTCATCGTAACCGCCCGCCAAGTAACGTCTTTGCAGGAGCGCGGCTTGATGCGCGCGGTGTAGAGACACATTCAAGGCCGTCTGAAAAGCGTTATAATTCCGCCATTCTTTTTTCAGACGGCCTCTTACCTTCATGCTTTCTTCCGCCGATTTAGACTTCGACCGCCGCCATATCTGGCACCCTTACACCTCGGTGATCGATCCGCTGCCCGTCTATCCCGCCGCCCGCACCGAAGGCGTGTACATAGAGCTTTCAGACGGCCGCAAGCTGGTGGACGGCATGTCGTCGTGGTGGTGCGCGCAACACGGCTACAATCATCCCGAAGTGCTTGCCGCCGCCCACAAGCAGCTCGACACCATGCCGCACATCATGTTCGGCGGCATTACCCACGAACCCGCCGTCCGCCTGTGCCAAAGCCTGAAAACCATGCTGCCCGAAAATCTCGACTGTATTTTTCTGGCCGATTCCGGCTCGGTGGCGGTGGAAGTTTCCTTGAAAATGGCTTTGCAATACTGGCATGCACGGGGCGAAGCGCGCAGCAAATTTCTCACTATCGAACGCGGTTATCACGGCGACACCTTCGGTGCCATGAGCGTGTGCGACCCCGTGAATTCTATGCATAATCTTTACCGCCGTTTCCTGCCCGAGCACATTTTCGTGCCCGCCCCGCAAAGCCGCTTCGACGGAGAATGGCGGCCAAGCGATATCGCCGCTTTTCAGACGGCCTTATCGCAACATCACAACGATATTGCCGCCGTGATTCTCGAACCAATGGTGCAAGGCGCGGGCGGTATGCGCGTGTATCATCCCGAATATTTGCGGCAGGTGCGCACCTTGTGCGACGAATACGGCATCTTATTGATTCTGGACGAAATCGCCACCGGCTTCGGGCGCACGGGCAAGCTGTTTGCCTGTGAACACGCTGCCATCCAACCCGATATCATGTGTATCGGCAAAGCCCTCACCGGCGGCATGATGACGCTTTCCGCCACCTCCGCCACCCGCCATGTCGCCGAAACCGTATGCGGCGGCGAAGCGGGCGTATTCATGCACGGCCCCACTTTTATGGGCAACCCGCTGGCCTGCGCCGTGGCCGAAGCTAACATGCAGATACTCAAACGCAACGAATGGCAGGCGCAAGTCGCCGCCATCGAAGCACATTTTCAGACGGCCTTAACGCTGCTTGCCGCCTATGAAAACGTGGCCGACGTGCGCATCATCGGCGCCGTCGGGGTGGTCGAAACCCGCCGCCCCGTCAACATGGCTGCCATGCAGCAGTTTTTCGTGCAGCAAGGCGTGTGGATTCGGCCGTTCGGCAAGCTGGTTTACCTGATGCCGCCTTACATCATCCGCCCGCACGAATTGCAACGGCTTACCGATGCCGTAGGCGCGGCCGTTCAAAAAACAGAATTGTTTCAATAACAAGGAATCATCATGGATTTGAAAGAAACCCGACTCAGTTCCGAGCCGATTTTCCAAGGCACGTTCATCAACATCACCCGCGACACCATCCGCCTGCCCAACGGCAACGAAAGCATGCGCGTGGTCATCCGCCACCCCGGTGCCGCCTGCGTGCTGGCCGTAACCGACAATGACGAAGTGGTGCTGGTACGCCAATGGCGCTACGCCTGCGACCAAGCCCTGCTGGAACTGCCCGCAGGCAAACTCGATGCCGGCGAAGACCCCGCCGTCTGCGCCCTGCGCGAACTGGCCGAAGAAACGCCCTACATAGCCGACAGTGTCAAACTGTTGCACACTTTCTACACCGCGCCCGGTTTCTGCGACGAATTGATGTATCTCTACCAAGCCGAAGGCGTGCGCGAGGGCAGCACGCTGCAGAACGATGAAGACGAATTTACCGAAACCGTGCTGATGAGCCGCGAAGAAGTGAAAGCGGCGTTGAAAAACAACCAAGTTTCAGACGGCAAGACCTTGGCCGGTTTGCAATATTGGCTGCTGAACAGCTAACTATCTGCTTTAAAACAATCAGGCTGTCTGAAAAAATTTTCAGACGGCCTGATTGTTTTATATCGGTAACAGCGGATAACAAGCGGGCATCATGTAGCAACGGCCGGATAATGCTTGGAAATATCCGGCTGCGGCGGCCCTACCCGCATCAAGCAGCGGTTTGCTCCAACTCTAGCGAAGCCGCCAATAACGACAAACGCGCCATCACGCCGTAAACATACAAGCGGTTGGGTTCGTTGTCGGGGTTGTCGATGTCCACATGCGGCACGCCTAAATTTTGCCATTGCTCGAATACGCGTTTGCATGTTGCCAGCAAAACCGGATCGGCATTGCCGCTGCTGTGAACCGACGGAATGCTCTGCTCGAGCGGCACGAATAACATGCCCGAAGCGTTCAGGTTTTCGTCGGCTCCCCGCCCTTCGTGCACACGGTAAAAGCCGCCGATAACAAACCTGTCCATCATGTAAACCACGGGTTCGGCTACGGCACCGTTTAAGGTTTCGTAGGTGTAAATGCCTTCTTGCACAATCACTTCGCTGACTTCCAAACCTTCTTTGACTTTGGCCATTTTATTGCGGCTTTTGCGGTTCAGGCTGCGCACTTCATCGGCGGATTTCACACTCATCACACCCATGCCGTAAGTGCCCGCATCGGCTTTTACAATCACAAACGGTTTGTCGGTAATGCCTTTTTCATCGTATTTCGCCTGAATCTTCGCCAACATCCGCTCCACGGCATCGGCCAGAGCATCTTCGCCTTCGCGTTCTTGAAAATCCAAACCGCTGATTTGTTCGAAATAAGGATTGATCTGCCATTCGTCGATGCCGATCAACTCGGCGAACTCGGCCGCCACTTGGTTATATGCGCCGAAATGGGTGGTTTTCCGGCGGGTTGTCCAGCCTCCGTGCAACGGCGGCAACACGGTTTGGTTCAGCCCTTTCAGAATTTCGGGCACGCCCCCGGAAAGATCATTGTTCAACAACACCACGCAGGGTGAAAACCCGTCGGCCAGATGCACGCGCTCACGGGTACGCAGCAACGGCTCCAGCAAGATTTTATCGCCCAAAGCGGTTTCAAATTCGGTCGGTTCGGCGATGTCGGGATTCAAACTGCCCAAACGCACTTCAAAACCCGCCGAACGCAAAATGCTGCTGAGTGCATAAACGTTTTGCAGGTAAAAAGTGTTGCGGGTATGGTTTTCCGGCACGATTAATACCGATTTGGCTTCTTTACAGGCGCGCTCTACCGCATCTTGGGCGGCTACGGCGGCCAGCGGAATAAAATTGGGATTCAGATTGTTGAAGCCGCCGGGAAACAGGTTCATATCGATGGAAGCCATTTTATAGCCGCTGTTGCGGATATCGACCGAACCGTAAAACGGCGGTTTGTGTTTTCCCCACTGAGAACGGAACCACGCTTCGATTTTGGGCTGATTGGTTAAGATTTTGTATTCAAAATCTTGCAATTGGCGGGCGTATTCGGCGGAAATAACGGGCAGGCTCATGGTTAGGGCTTCCATTAATAGAGTTGAAAAACGGAAACATGATAGATTTTTTGATGGTTTGCGACAAGTTTTTCAGACGGCCTCAACAAAATAAGACAATTTGTCTAAAAATATATAAAATTAATTCGAAAACAATTTGAGAACAAAAAAATTAGACAAAAAAGATTGCAATTGCCGTCCGAACACCATAATATGGCAGCACTCGAACCATTTAACCTCCTTAAACAAAAGTACAATGATGAATCCGCAAACCCTCTACGACAAACTCTGGAACAGCCATATCGTCCGCCAAGAAGAAGACGGTACGGTTTTACTCTATATCGACCGCCATCTGGTTCACGAAGTAACCAGCCCACAAGCCTTTGAAGGCTTGAAAATGGCCGGACGCAAACTGTGGCGCGTCGACAGCGTGGTTTCCACCGCCGACCACAACACGCCCACCGACAACTGGGACAAAGGCATCCAAGACCCGATTTCCAAGCTGCAAGTCGACACTTTAGACGGCAATATCAAAGAATTCGGCGCGCTGGCTTATTTTCCGTTCAAAGACAAAGGCCAAGGCATCGTACACGTGATGGGGCCGGAACAAGGTGCCACCCTGCCCGGCATGACCGTGGTTTGCGGCGATTCGCACACTTCCACCCACGGCGCATTCGGCGCATTGGCACACGGTATCGGTACTTCCGAAGTCGAGCATGTGATGGCTACCCAATGTATTACCGCCAAAAAGTCCAAATCCATGCTGATTAAGGTCAACGGCCGTCTGAAACCGGGTGTAACCGCCAAAGACGTAGCCTTATACATCATCGGCCGAATCGGCACCGCGGGCGGCACGGGCTATGCAATCGAATTCGGCGGCGAAGCCATCCGCTCGCTCAGCATGGAAGGCCGCATGACCTTGTGCAATATGGCGATTGAAGCCGGCGCGCGTTCGGGCATCGTGGCGGTGGACGACACCACCATAGAATATGTAAAAAACAAACCTTTCGCTCCCAAAGGCGAAGCATGGGAGCAAGCCGTTGCCTACTGGAAAACGTTGGTTTCCGACGAAGGCGCACCATTCGACAATGTATTCGAGTTTGATGCCGCCGATATCGAACCGCAAGTAACGTGGGGTACTTCGCCCGAAATGGTGTTGGACATCAACGGCAAAGTGCCGAATCCGGCGCAAGAATCCGACCCCGTGAAACGCAGCGGCATGGAGCGCGCCCTCGAATACATGGGCTTAACCGCCGACACGCCGCTGAACAAAATTCCGGTAGATGTGGTGTTTATCGGCTCCTGCACCAACAGCCGCATCGAAGATTTGCGCGAAGCCGCCGCCGTAGCCAAAGGCCGCTTAAAAGCGGATAACGTGAAGCGCGTTTTGGTGGTGCCCGGCTCGGGTTTGGTTAAAGAACAAGCCGAAAAAGAAGGTTTGGACAAAATCTTTACCGAAGCAGGTTTCGAATGGCGCGAACCGGGCTGCTCGATGTGTTTGGCCATGAATGCCGACCGCTTGGAGCCGCAGGAACGCTGCGCTTCCACCTCTAACCGCAATTTTGAAGGCCGCCAAGGCAACGGCGGGCGCACTCATTTGGTGAGCCCTGCTATGGCGGCTGCTGCTGCGGTGACCGGACACTTTACCGATGTTCGCAATCTGTAAAGATAAGCATGCCGTCTGAAAATTTTTCAGACGGCATGCCCTTTCAAATTGTTTTTTAAAAAGAATTTTGGCATTATAGAAAGCACAGCAATAAACATTGTCTGTACTTTCAAAAATACTAAGGAGCTTAACTATGAAAAAAATCGTATTGGCCGCTTTAACTGCCCTGACTTTGCTTTCAGCCTGCAACACCGTATCAGGCTTCGGTAAAGACGTATCAAAAGCCGGCGACAAACTGGAACAAAGTGCAGACCGCCACGCACACTAAATAGTGAAGCACGCCCCCGCACGCTATCGGGGGCGTTTTTAAACCGCCCCGAAAGTACATACAATGAAAGCATTTACACAAATCACCGCACTGGTTGCCCCGCTCGACCGCTCCAATGTGGATACCGACGCGATTATTCCCAAACAATTCTTAAAATCCATCAAACGCTCGGGGTTCGGCCCCAACTGTTTCGACGAATGGCGTTATCTCGACCACGGCGAACCGGGTATGGACAACAGCAAACGCCCTATCAACCCTGATTTTTCACTCAACCGGCCCCGCTACCAAGGCGCGCAAATTCTGCTGACCCGCAAAAACTTCGGCTGCGGCTCATCGCGCGAGCATGCTCCGTGGGCTTTGGACGACTACGGTTTCCGAGCCGTTATCGCCCCTTCTTTCGCCGATATTTTCTTCAACAACTGCTATAAAAACGGTTTGCTGCCGATTGTGTTGAGCGAAGAAACCGTGGACAAACTATTTAAGGAAACCGAGGCCAACGAAGGCTACAAACTCTCGATTGATTTGGAAAAACAAACCGTTACCACGCCAAGCGGCGAATCTTTCGGCTTTGACATCACCGAACACCGCAAACACTGCCTGCTCAACGGCTTGGACGAAATCGGTTTGACCCTGCAACACGCCGATGAAATCAAAGCATTTGAAGCCAAGCGCAAACAAGCGCAGCCGTGGTTGTTTAATGCCTGATTAAACGTGTCAGGCCGTCTGAAAAATAAAACCGCACCCCGAAAGTCGGATTTCCAACCACTTTCGGGGTGCGTTTTTTTATGGCCGCCGTACGCCGACGTTCAGGCGGTACGGCCATCAAATTAGATGTTTGGCAGGCCGCGGCTTCAATCCGGCATACAGTCCGCATCGTCTTCGGCCAAAATCATCGAGCCGATACCTTTGTCGGTGAAAATTTCCAACAGCAGCGCATTGGGCAATCTGCCGTCGATGATATGCACGGCCTTCACGCCGTTTCGCGCAGCCTCCAGAGCCGAACTGATTTTCGGCAGCATGCCGCCGTGCAGCGTGCCGTTGGCAATCAATTCGTTAATACGCTTCAGGGTTAAGCACGGCATCAACTCGCCGTTTTCGTCCATCACGCCGGCGATATTGGTAAGCAGCAGCAGTTTTTCGGCATGCAAGCCTTCCGCCAGTTTTCCCGCCACCAAGTCCGCATTAATATTGAACGCCTCGCCTTGCCTGCCCACGCCGATAGGGGCGATTACGGGAATATGCCCGTGCTCGATAATATCTTTAATCAGCGTGCAATCGATGCTTTCCACTTCGCCCACCTGCCCGATGTCGACTCCGCTGCGTTCGGGCGTATCGACAAGCAGTTTTCTGGCTTTGATGAAATGGCCGTCGCGTCCGGTGATGCCTACCGCCTTGCCGCCATAAAGGTTGAGCAGCGACACGATTTCTTTGTTCACATGGCCGCCCAATACCATTTCGACGATATCCATCGTTTCGCCGTCGGTAACGCGCATTCCCTGCACGAATTCGCCCTGCTTGCCGACCTTGTTCAGCATCTCGTTAATCTGCGGCCCGCCGCCGTGCACAATCACCGGATTGAGCCCGCACAATTTCAGCAAGGCAACGTCTTTGACGAAACATTCTTTCAAATACGGTTCGGTCATGGCGTTGCCGCCGTATTTGATCACGATGGTTTTGCCGGAAAAACGGCGGATATAAGGCAGTGCCTCCGATAAGATTTCCGCTTTTTGGGCCGGTGAAATATGTTTGGTATCGCTCATGGTTCCTCTGTATTCCGAAAAGTTTCGATATTCGTTAAAACGGTTTATATGAAAACATCGGGCTCATGTTAAAACATCGGTTGGCCAAATACAATCGAACAGGCCGTCTGAACACCGCTTTTCACACCGATGCGGCTTTCAGACGGCCTTTTATAACAAAATCATCTTAAATTAAAACCAACCATTCTTTCCCTTTTTCAGACGGCCTCATTAAAGTAAAGCGCATCGAGGCCATCTGAAAAGAACACATCATGTCTATCCAAAACCACCACCTCAACTGGCTTGAAGCCGAATCCGTCTACATCATCCGCGAAGTGATTGCCGAAGCGAAAAACCCCGCGCTGCTGTTTTCCGGCGGCAAAGATTCCGTGGTGCTGCTCGCACTGGCCGTAAAAGCCTTCCAAATCGAAGGCCGGCCGCTCAAGCTGCCGTTCAAACTGCTGCACGTCGACACCGGCCACAACTACCCCGAAGTGATTGCGTTCCGCGACCAAACCGTCGCCCGCACCGGCGTGGAGTTGGTGGTAGGCAGCGTGGAAGATTCCATTAAACGCGGCACGGTGGTTTTGCGCCGCGAAAACGACTCGCGCAACGCCGCCCAAGCCGTTACCCTCGTCGAAACCATTGAAGAACAAGGTTTCGACGCGCTGATGGGCGGCGCACGGCGCGACGAAGAAAAAGCCCGCGCCAAAGAGCGCATTTTTTCCTTCCGCGACGAATTCGGCCAATGGGACCCGAAAAATCAACGCCCCGAACTCTGGAGCCTCTACAACACCCGCCTCTTCCCCGGCGAAAACATGCGCGTGTTCCCCATTTCCAACTGGACAGAACTCGACATCTGGCAATACATCGCCCGCGAAAACCTCGCCCTGCCGCCGATTTACTACGCCCACGAACGCGAAGTGGTAGAACGCAGCGGCCTGCTCGTGCCCGTTACCCCGCTCACACCCAAGCGCGACGGCGAAACCGCGCAAGTGCGTAGCGTGCGCTTCCGTACCGTCGGCGACATTTCCTGCACCTGCCCCGTAGCCAGCACCGCCGCCACACCGGAAGACATCATCGCCGAAACCGCCGCCGCCACGCTTTCCGAACGCAGCGCCACCCGCATGGACGACCGCGTTTCCGAAGCGGCCATGGAAGAGCGCAAAAAAGCAGGATATTTTTAAGCAAGCCCGCCGTTATCTCCGGCGCTTCCGTGCCGTTCAAAAAGGCCGTCTGAAAGCGAGCTTTACGAGCTTCGCTAAAACTTTTCAGACGGCCTTTTCTTCTTTTATAACAAAATTATCTTTAATTAAAACCAACCATTCTTTCCCTTTTTCAAACGGCCTCTATACAGTTGCATACAACGAATTTTAAGAGCCTCTGCCATGTTATTACTGAAAACCCCCAGCGTTTTACCCGGCTTCAAAATCAGCCTCGGCCTTACGGTGTTGTGCCTGTCGCTCTTGGTGGTGCTGCCGTTTACCATGATGGCGGTAAAAGCGGGCGAAATCGGCTGGACGGCGTTTTGGCAGACCATTTCCGAGCCGAACGTATTGGCGGCGGTGTGGCTCACGTTGCGGATGTCGTTCTATGCCATGCTTACCAATATCGTGTTCGGCACTTTGGTGGCGTGGGTGCTGGTGCGCTATGAATTTCCCGGCAAAAGCATCGCCAATGCACTGGTGGATTTGCCGTTTGCGCTGCCGACGGCAGTAACCGGCATTGCGCTGGCCACGCTGTATGCGCCCAACGGCTGGATGGGGCGGTGGTTTGAACCGCTGGGCATCAAAATCGCGTTCACACCCATCGGCATTTGGATTGCGCTGGTGGTGGTGAGCCTGCCGTTTATCGTGCGGGCGGTGCAGCCGGTGTTGGAAGAATTATCGGGCGAATACGAAGAAGCGGCGGCCACTTTGGGCGCAAACCGCTTCACCACCTTCCGCCGCGTGCTGCTGCCCGAAATCGCCCCCGCCCTGATCACCGGCGCGGGCATGATGTTTGCGCGGGCAACGGGCGAATACGGCTCGGTGATTTTTATCGCGGGCAATATCCCGATGGTTTCCGAAATTCTGCCGCTGGTGATTACCGGCAAGCTGGAGCAGTTCGACGTGCAGGGCGCATCGGCCGTGGCTTTGTTTATGCTGATGATTTCGTTTGTGATTTTGTTTTTGCTGAACATCGGCCAATGGGCTTTGAGCAAACGGGCGGGCGCGAAAGTTTGAGAGTTGAGGCCGTCTGAAAAGTTTTAGCGAAACCCGCACGGCTCGCTTTCAGACGGCCTCTAAAAGTAAACCGATAAAAAAAGACCAAACCTAAAAAACCATGAAAACCAATCCACCCAATCCCAACCTTACCGAACCGCGCTGGCTGCGGCTGACGCTGATTGCCGTTGCGCTGGCGTTTCTGCTGCTGATGCTGGTGGTGCCGCTGGCCGCCGTGTTTTACGAAGCCCTGAAAGGCGGATGGAATCTGTATCTGCAATCCATTACCGACCCCGAAGCGTGGTCTGCCATCAAGCTCACGCTGATTACCGCTGCGGTGGTGGTGCCGGTAAATGCCGTGCTGGGCGTGGCGATGGCTTGGCTGCTCACCCGCTTCGACTTCCGCGGCAAGCAGTTACTCACCACCCTGCTCGATTTGCCGTTTTCCGTGTCGCCCGTGGTGGCCGGTTTGATGTTTGTGCTGCTGTTCGGCGCGCACACCGCATTCGGCGGCTGGCTCGAAGCGCAAGGCATTCAGATTATTTTCGCCATTCCCGGCATTATTCTCGCCACGCTGTTCGTTACCTTTCCGTTTGTCGCCCGCGAACTGATTCCGCTGATGCAGGCACAGGGCGACAGCGAAGAACAGGCCGCCCTCATTCTCGGCGCAAACGGCTGGCAGATGTTTTGGCGCGTAACCCTGCCCAACATCAAATGGGCACTGCTCTACGGCATCATCCTCACCAACGCCCGCGCGATGGGCGAATTCGGCGCGGTGAGCGTGGTTTCGGGGCACATCCGCGGCGAAACCAACACCATTCCGCTGCTGGTGGAAATTTTCTACAACGAATACAACTTCACCGGCGCATTCGCCCTCTCCGGCGTGTTGGCCCTGCTCGCACTGGCCACCCTCGCCCTGCAAAACATCATTACCCGCATTCAAGAACGCAAACTCGCCGCCGCCGAAAGGAACGCCGCATGAGCATCACCATTCAAAAACTCAACAAACACTTCGGCTCATTCCACGCCCTCAAAAACATCAACCTCAACGTGCCCACCGGCAAACTCGTATCACTGCTCGGCCCGTCCGGCTGCGGCAAAACCACCCTGCTGCGCATCATCGCCGGCTTGGAAAACGCCGACGGCGGCAGCATTCTGTTTGACGGTCAAGACGTTACCCGCAAGCATGTGCGCGAGCGCAAAGTCGGCTTCGTATTCCAGCACTACGCCCTGTTCCGCCACATGAACGTGTTCGACAACATCGCCTTCGGCCTCACCGTATTGCCCAAATCCGAACGCCCGAGCAAAGAGCGCATCCGCGCCAAAGTGGAAGAATTACTGCAACTCGTGCAGCTTTCGCATCTGGCCAAAGCCTACCCACACCAACTTTCAGGCGGCCAACGCCAACGCATCGCCCTCGCCCGCGCATTAGCCGTCGAACCCAAGCTGCTGCTGCTCGACGAACCCTTCGGCGCACTCGACGCCAAAGTACGCAAAGAGCTGCGCAAATGGCTGCGCGACATCCATCACGAACTCGGCGTAACCAGCATCCTCGTTACCCACGACCAAGAAGAAGCCCTTGAAGTATCAGACGAAATCGTCGTGATGAACCACGGCCGAATCGAGCAGACCGGCACCGCGGAAAGCCTCTACCGCCAGCCCGAAAACGCCTTCGTAACCGAATTTCTCGGCGAAACCGACGCCTTCGAAGGCAGCATCGAAAAAGGCGAATGGCACTACAACGGCTTCAGACGGCCTCTCGACCTTTCCGGCGCATGGCAGGAACAAACCGCCACCGCCTACGTGCGCCCGCACGAATGGACGGTTGCCGCTGCCGACGAAACGCCGATGCTCAACGGCCGCATCCACACCATCCGCTCCGCCGGCGCGCTCACCCATCTGACCGTAGCGGAAAACAGCCGCGACATACACATCACCTTTGCCGACAGCGACGCCGTCCGCCTCGGGCTGGCGGTCGGACAGAATATCGCGCTGGTGCCGAAACAAATTTACGTATTTTCTCAAAATGAACTGATTGATTTTTCGATTTAGGCATTTAAGTGCCGAGGGGAAATGTTGTAAGATTATTTTTCCGACACTCTAGGCAAACGGAATGTTTTTTACCCGGAGAGGCCGTCTGAAAAACGGCTTGCAGTCGGATTCACCTCAATGATTTACGTTGAAGAAATTCATCATACGAATTTGATTTTATGTATTTTTTACTCAACAAGGAAGTGAGCTATGAAATTTAAAACCATGCTTTTTATCGGTTTGACCGGCTTGGTATCTTCAGCATTCGCCGCCGACAACTATCAATTGAGCACCCATATTTTGGATATCAACAAAGGCAAACCCGCGCCGCATGTCAGCGTGGAACTCTATAAATTGGGAGCCAACGGCCAATGGCGTGAAATTGCCGAAAACAAAACCGACGGCAACGGCCGGATCAAAAACTTTTTGCCGTTAAAACCCGGTACCGACAATAAAGGTATCTATAAACTTAAATTCAAAACCAAAGAATATTTTGCCAAAGATAAAGTCGACAATTTCTACCCGTTTGTCGAAGTTTCTTTCGAGTTGAAAGACAACAACCATTACCATGTGCCGATTACCCTGTCGCCGTTCGGTTATTCCACATACCGCGGCAACTAACCGCCGGATGGAATGTAGAAAGGTCTTGGCCGTAAAATAACCGCACCTTATAAAGCAGGGTATTCAAACCTGCTTTATAAGGTGCGGTTTCATATCGGTCGGTGCGTTCGAGAATACCGCTTTAAAAATCTTTCAGACGGCCTTTACCCGAAATTTTTTAAAACTTCACACCTTTGTGCAACGCCACGACACCGGCGGTCATGTTGTGATATTCGACGCTGTCGAAACCAGCATCCAACATCATTTGCTTCAAAGTTTCCTGATCCGGATGCATGCGGATGGATTCGGCGAGATATTGGTAGCTGTCGGCATCTTTGGCGATCATCTTGCCCATCAGCGGCAGCAGTTTGAATGAATATAAATCATAAGCCGGAGCCAACGGTTTGAATACTTTTGAAAATTCCAACACCAACAATGTCCCGCCGGGTTTCAATACGCGGTGCATTTCTTTTAAGGCGGCATCTTTGTGCGTCATGTTGCGCAAACCGAAGGCAACGGAAACAAGATTGAAATAATTGTCCGGAAACGGCAGTTTTTCGGCATCGGCCAGCGATACGGGCAGAATCAATCCTTCGTTCAGCAAGCGGTCGCGGCCTACCGTGAGCATGGATGAGTTGATATCGGTAAGCCATACTTCGCCCTCTTTGCCCACACGTTTCGCCCAGCCGCGCGACAAATCGCCCGTGCCGCCGGCAATATCGAGCACCTTGTCGCCTTTGCGCAAGCGTGCGGTGTTGATGGTGAAATGTTTCCACACCCGATGCAGGCCGCCCGACATAACGTCGTTCATGATGTCGTAGTTTTTGGCTACGGAATGAAAAACTTCGGCCACTTTGCCTGCTTTTTCGCTTTCATCGACGGTTTGATAGCCGAAATGGGTTTTGTTGTCGCTCATACTTTGCTTTCCATGTAATCTTTAATGTTTTCCGCAACCGCCCGAACCGCACGAACGCCCTGCCCTCTGTGCGTCGGCATCGTCAGCCGCGGGAATACGCGATGCGCCTGCGGCTTCGATTCTGCATAAATAATCCGCCCACATTGTATCGTATCCGCGGACGAGTTGATACAGGTAATCCCAATCGTAAAGCCCGCTGTCGTGGCCGTCTGAAAAAACGATTTTGAGGGCATATTGCCCTACCGGTTCCAAGCCCGTAATGGTTACGTCCGCCTTGCCGGTTTGTAATACTTCTTGGCCGGGCGCGTGGCCGCGCACCTCCGCGCTAGGCGAATAAACGCGCAAAAACTCGGCGGGCAGGCTTCGGGAAAGATCGTCGTATACCAAAGTCAAGGCGGTACGGCTGCTTTGCAGGCGGATTTCACGGGGAATTTTATATTTCATGGCAATGCCTTTTTGCTTGGCCGGTAATGTGCGCAGGCACCCTCCGGCTCGGAACGGTATTTTAACAGCTTGAAAGGCCGTCTGAAAAAATGTTTCAGACGGCCTTTTTCATGTTGCCGTAGGGCCGTTTGAAAGCAGCCGCGGTTATTTTTGCGGATCAATCAAAAGCGCCCTTGCGTTTTGCTCCGACCATAAAAGTTTGGCGGTTTGCCGCAATCGGGTTTGGATAATCGTGCGGTGCAGTTCGGGCAAACGGCTGAGATAACGGGCATCTCCGTAATGCCTGTGGCTGGCGGCCAGCCGTTCCAGCCAAACTTCGGGGTTTTGGCGGCGTTTGGCTTCCTGTTCGATAAACAGCCGCTGTAAATTGTATGCTTCGCTTTTGCTGATGTTTTCAGGCAGCCTCGTTAAAACCTGCCGGGCGGCCTGCCATGCTTCGGCGGCCTGTTCGGGCGTGGTGCTGAAAAACAAATTGCTTTCCACCCTGTTATGGGAAGGCTGCGGCATGGCGCTGAATTTTACGCCGTATGCGCTTTGGCGGCGGCTGCGCAATTCGTCTTTCAAACGGGCATTGGCAAGGTTGACCAGCAGCGGAATCTGCTCGGAAGTATCCGGCGTCCAATCGTAAAATGCCTGCCACGACCACGCGTTGATGTCGGTGCCGTCGGTATCGTTAATCGGTGCGCGGCGCAAGGTCGAACCTTCTTGCAACGCAGGCGCGGTATGAACGGCCGTGCGGCGCGGAATGTCCGCCAAATATTGCGCCAGCAGCGTTTTGATTTTTTCAGACGGCATGTCGCTGACGATATAGTAGTTCACCGGAGAAGAAGCGAGGTTTTGCCATCGGTTCAGCAGTTCGCCGCGGCCGAGTGCGCGGATTTCATCACCGTTTGCCGGCCGGCTTTCCGGAACGCCGAAGCGAAGCTGCTCCAGCTCCAATTCTTGCCTGCCGGGAACGGATTGCAGATAAATAGGCAGTTTTACGGCTTCGGCTTCCAAAGTTTCCTGCCAGTTGTCGGTTGTCGGCGCAGTTTGGCGGCTGCGGTAAAGTTGCAGCAGCTTTTCAAAGCCGGCTTGCGGCACTTGCGCATCGGTAATTTGTTTGTCACCGCTTAATTGGTAAGCAAATTTTATGCCCTGCTGTTGCTGCCATTGCTTGAGTTGCGTGGCTGTAAAGCCTGCGGGAGCAGAGTTCGCAATAATTTTTGCCGCCAATTGCGCCTGCCATGCGTTCACGCCGCTGTGCAGATAACCCGTTTCGCTGACGGCTTTGAAATAGAGCTTGCCGTTTGCCGAAGGATGTTGCAGTAACACGGCTTTATCTCCGTTTTCAAACTGGAGATAGCTTACTTTATTATCGCTGTCGTACCCCTCGGAAACGATTCTGCCCTGCCCCTTGTGAACGGTAAAAAACGGTTTGTCAGCAACAGGTTGCGTTGCCGCTTTCGCTTTGCCTGCGGGTAAAGGATTGATTTTCGGCGGCACGGGCTTTTCCGAGTTCGGCGCTTGGATAATCAACAGTTTATCGTCTGCACTCAGCCATTCGCCGATGCGTTTGTTTACGGCGGCGGTATTGATGCGGTAGAGCTGGCCGCGCTCGGTCTTACGATTTTCTCCGGTGGGCAGCGGTTTGTCGTTCAGCAGAATATTATCGACAAGAAGAACGGTTTGATCGAGATTGTCCGCCAAACCGGTCGGTTTCATATTGCCGTGCAATACTTTGCGGTAGGCTGCGACTTCTTCGTCGGCAGCAGGCTGCTGCAAAATGTGTTGCTGCAACTCGCGCAGATTATCGGTTGCGGCTGCATGCCGGTTCGGGGCGACATCCATATAAAAGCCGAGCGAACCGGTTTTTTTACCGATATTGCCGGATTTCAACGACACCGGCTGTCCTGATTGTTCGATGCGCCGATGGATGATGTATGCGGCAAAGTTGTCCAGCAGCTGCTGGTAGTATCCTTCGGTATTATTGCTTTGAGACAAAGCGTTATCGAAACGGAAAATCAAAGCGATTTTGCTCTCGGTATTGTCTTTGTCGCGCACATATCCGGTATGCCAGCCGGTTTTCAAGGCGGGCTCGTATTCCTCGGGGCGGCGCTCCGGCAGCGGAATCGGTTTCAGACGGCCTAATGAGGTTTCTATGGCGGCTGCGGTTTGTGCGGGATCAATATCGCCCATCACCACCAGTACGGCATTGTTGCTGCCATACCATTTTTGCCGGAAGGCATCGATAGCATCGACTCGGGCATTTTCAATGGCCGTTTTACCGCCGATCGGCGCATAACGCGCTTGCCGCGAACCGCTGTATAACAAAGCGTGTTCCTGCCTTTTCAGACGGCCTTCAAGCGTTTGCTGCTGCCGCCATTCGCTCAGGATAACCTGTTTTTCTTTTGCCCAGTCTGCCGGAGAGAAACTGCGCGGAGACAGTATTTGACGGTAAACGGCCAGAGCGTTGCCAAGCTGTTTTTTCCCTTGTGGGGGAGTGAGCAGGTAACGGGTGAAATGATAACCGGTTTGGGCGTTGTAATGCCGGCCGAGCTGCCAGCCTTGCTTGTTGAGTGCGTCAGATAAACCTGCGGGGAAATCGGGGGCGCTCTGAAAAACCATGTGCTCGACAATATGCGCCAGCCCCTCTTCCCCTGCGTTTTCGTCCGCCGCGCCGACATTGACCTGCAAACGCAATACCAACCTTTTATCAGCCGAAGGAACGTGAAAAATGTGATACGCCAAACCGTTGGCGAGCTTGCCTTGCATGTGGGCAATTTCCCCCGCACGCACAAACATTGCGGCGGAGACAACCGACATCATCAGAATCAGGCGGATAAATAACATGGTGTAATGTGGAAGCCGTTATTTTTATTAAACGGCATTATGCCTTGTTTTATCCGTTCTGAATACCGTTTATCCTGCCATTTTTGCAGACTTTAAATCGGATGAGGCCGTCTGAAACAAGATTTTCAGACGGCCTGCCTTACTTGCATTCAAACCGGTAATCTGCCGGATGGCTGTGATTTAAGCCAACACGCCCAAAATCACGCTGCTGGCTTTAAACAAGGCCGTAGCACGTTGGCCGGGATGCAAATCGAGTTGTTCGGTGCTTTGCATAGTAATGCCTGCGGTAATGGAAACGTCATTACCCAAATCAATCGTAACAACCGAGTTTACCGCTCCGCGTTCAACATTGCTGATGATGCCGTTTAATTGGTTGCGGGCTGAGAGTTTGATGTGCTCCAGATCAGTCGCAATGATGATGCCGGTCGATTTGATTAGCGCAACAACCGGGCTGCCTTCTTTAAGTGCCAGATTTTCGCAGCTTTCGCAAGTGATGATGGCGGTTAATTCGTGTCCGCTCGGCAGATTGATAATGACTTCGTTGTTTACGGCACCTTGTTTGATGCGTTTTACGGTACCTGCCAATTGGTTGCGTGCGCTGGTTTTCATGAAGTATTCCTTTTCCGGATAAATAAATTTCAGAAGCTGAAGCCGATGGTTAAAACGATTGTAAAACCTGCCGAATCAATCGTACAAGGTTATTTTGCATATTTATATTTTGCCTTATTCATTCCCACAGGCTTATCTAAACCGTCTGCAACCATGATTTCAGACGGCCTCTGCATGAAAACTGGGATTGTACCCGCCCTTAAAAGATTTTTAAGCCTGCCGCTATACGACAAGAACTAATTATAAAGAACTATACTACCTATTCTAAAGAATTACGCATCCTGCTCTTTCGGGCAATTCTTCCCTTGTTCTAATGCTTTGTGATAAGCCTCTTTGGAAGCATATTTTTTGACATACGGCTGTTTTATATTGTCAGGTATCCGAAAAAGGTTTTAAAAACAGCTTTAGCACCATAAAGCACAAGTGAGGGACACTCCATGAGCCACTTTTTAGACCGCCTGAAATTTTTCAGCCAAAAACACGAACCCTTTGCCGACGGGCACGGTGTGCTCACCGAAGAAGACCGCAAATGGGAAGATGCCTACCGCAGCCGCTGGCAGCACGATAAAGTGGTGCGCTCCACCCACGGGGTGAACTGTACCGGTTCGTGCAGTTGGAAAGTTTATGTGAAAAACGGCCTGATTACTTGGGAAACCCAGCAGACCGACTATCCGCGCACCCGCCCCGATTTGCCCAACCATGAGCCGCGGGGCTGTCCGCGCGGGGCTTCGTACAGTTGGTATGTGTATTCCGCACAGCGTGTGAAATACCCGATGATACGCGGCGTGTTGGCGGAAATGTGGCGTGAAGCGCGCAAAACCATGTCGCCGGTTGAGGCTTGGGCGTGGATCGTGGAAGATGAAAACCGGGCTAAGTCGTATAAAACCCAACGCGGCTTGGGCGGCTTTGTGCGTGCGTCTTGGGACGAGGCCAATGAAATGGTGGCGGCGGCCAATGCTTACACCGTTAAAAACTACGGCCCCGACCGTGTGATCGGCTTCTCGCCGATTCCCGCCATGTCGATGGTGAGCTATGCCGCAGGCGTGCGCTATTTGAGCCTGCTCGGAGGCGTGGCGATGTCGTTCTACGACTGGTATTGCGACTTGCCGCCGGCCAGCCCGCAAATTTGGGGCGAGCAAACCGACGTGGCCGAGTCTGCCGACTGGTACAACTCGAATTACTTAATGGTATGGGGTTCCAACGTGCCGATGACACGCACGCCCGATGCCCACTTCTACACCGAAGTACGCTACAAAGGCACCAAAACCGTGGCCGTGTCTTCCGACTTCGGCGAGATGGCGAAGTTTGGCGATATTTGGCTTGCGCCGAAACAAGGCACCGACGCGGCTTTGGCGATGGCGATGGGTCATGTGATTCTGAAAGAGTTCCACATCGACAACCCTTCTCCTTATTTCACCGATTATGTGCGCCGCCTAACCGATATGCCGATGTTGGTGTGCTTGGATGCCGACAGCAAAGGCTACGCACCCAAATACTTCCTGCGCGCGTCCGAATTGTCTGCATTCGGCGAAGAAAAAAACGCCGATTGGAAAACTCTGATATGGGACGAGCTTTCAGACGCCCTCTGCCTGCCCAACGGCTCTATCGGTTTCCGCTGGGACGGCAGTCAAAAATGGAACTTGGAAACCCGTGCACAAGATAAAGAAGTCCGCGCCGCCCTGTCGCTGAAAGAGCGCGCCGATGAAGTGGTGAACGTAGGCTTTACCTACTTCGGCGGCGAATGCGACGACATGATTTACCGCAAAGTGCCCGCCAAACGCATTCCGCTGGCCAACGGCGAAACCGCGTTGGTAGCGACTGTGTTTGACCTGATGGTGGCCAACTACGGCGTGGACAACGGCTTGGGCTGCGAAAATGTTGCCAAAGATTATTTCGACGACAAGCCCTACACGCCGGCATGGCAGGAAAAACACACCGGCGTGAAACCGGAGCTGGTGATTCAGGTGGCTCGCGAGTTCGCCCAAAACGCCCACGACACCGAAGGCCGCAGTATGGTGATTGTCGGTGCCGGTTTGAACCACTGGTACCACATGGATATGGCGTATCGCGGCATTATCAATATGCTGATGATGTGCGGCTCTATCGGTAAATCCGGCGGCGGCTGGTGCCACTATGTAGGCCAAGAAAAACTGCGCCCGCAAAGTGGCTGGATTCCGTTGACGTTTGCTACCGACTGGCACCGCCCGCCGCGCCAAATGAACAGCACTTCGTTCTTCTACGCCCATACCAGCCAATGGCGGCATGAAAAAGTGCATGTAGATGAAATTCTGGCCGCCAATGCCGACGGCAGCATGGGTTCGCTTTCCATGATCGACTACAACGCCAAAGCAGAACGCATGGGCTGGCTGCCGAGCGCGCCGCAATTGGGCGCAAACCCCTTGGATATTGCCGATCAAGCCGCTGCCGCCGGAGTGGATGCCGCCCAATATGTGGCAGGCCGTCTGAAAGACGGTTCGCTGGATATGGCGTGTAACGACCCCGACAACCCGCAAAACTTCCCGCGCAACCTGTTTGTGTGGCGTTCAAACCTGCTCGGTTCTTCGGGCAAAGGCCATGAGTATTTCCTGAAATACCTGCTGGGCACGCAAAACGCCGTGTTGAGCGACGAAAACGACGAAGAGTGCATCAAGCCGTCTGAAATTACCGTGCGACCCGCCGCCGAAGGCAAACTTGACCTGCTGACCGTACTCGATTTCCGCATGTCCACCACCTGCTTGTACAGCGACATCGTATTGCCGACCGCCACATGGTACGAAAAAGACGACCTCAACACCTCGGATATGCACCCGTTTATCCACCCGCTCACCGAGGCCGTGCAGCCGCTATGGCAAAGCAAAACCGACTGGGAGATTTACAAAGGTTTCGCTAAAAAATTCAGCGAGTTGGCCAAAGACTACATCGGCGTACGCAAAGACATCGTGCTCACTCCGCTGATGCACGACAGCCCGCAGGAACTCGGCCAGCCGTTTGACCCGAAAGACTGGAAACACGGCGAATGCGACCCGATTCCCGGCAAAACCATGCCCGCAATTACCGTCGTCGAGCGTGATTACGGCGCGATTTACGAAAAATTCACTTCAGTCGGCCCGTTGCTGGAAAAAATCAACAACAACGGCAAAGGCATGGCTTGGGACACCAAGCACGAAGTTGAATTCCTGCGCAAACTCAACGGCGTACAAGCAACCGGCGTAGGCAAAGGCCAGCCGAAAATCGAAACCGCCATTGATGCCTGCGAAATGGTGCTGACCCTCGCGCCCGAAACCAACGGCCACGTTGCCGTTAAAGCATGGGAAGCGTTGAGCAAAGCCACCGGCCGTGATCACTCGCACCTGATTAAATCGAGCGAGCACACCACCATCCGCTTCCGCGATATCGTCGCCCAGCCGCGCAAAATCGTAACCTCACCGATTTGGTCGGGCGTGGAAAGCGAAGAAGTGTGCTACAACGCCGGCTATACCAACGTGCACGAACTGATTCCGTGGCGCACCATCACCGGCCGCCAGCAGTTCTACCAAGACCACAAATGGATGCGTGATTTCGGCGAACACTTGTGCGTGTACAAGCCCGCCGTCGATTTCAAAACCACCAAAAAACTGCTCGGCAAATATCCTAACGGCAACAAGGAAATTACGCTTAACTTCCTCACGCCGCACCAAAAATGGGGCATTCACAGCACCTATTCGGAAAACCTGCGCATGCTCACCCTGTTCCGCGGCGGTCCGCACGTGTGGATTTCCGAAATTGATGCCAAGAAAGCCGGCATTGTCGATAACGACTGGGTGGAAGTGTTCAACGCCAACGGCACCATCGCCTGCCGCGCCGTGGTAAGCCAACGCATCCCCGAAACCATGATCCTGATGTACCACGCACAGGAAAAAATCGTCCACACACCCGCAGGCGAGGTTTCGCAAAAACGCGGCGGCATCCACAATTCCGTTACCCGCGCCATCCTGAAGCCCACCCACATGATCGGCGGCTACGCCCAGCTTGCTTACGGTTTCAACTACTACGGCACGGTAGGTTCCAACCGCGACGAATGGGTGATTGTGCGTAAGATGAACAAAGTGGATTGGATGGATGAACCGGCAAGGTGAGGCCGTCTGAAAAGCTTGGTATGTAAAAAATGCCTGTCTGAAAGGGAGTTTTCAGGCAGGCATTAATTTATTCATTTATAACCACTCTTCAGGAATTTCTCTAAAATCATCATAATTACAATATATCATTGTACCTTTTTTATCATTAATATTTATCTCATAAAAAGAAAATACCTCATCGTAACCAAAAAAAGGGGATAAATTGGGAGTAAATTCTTTTGTAAAAAAAATTCTATTAGGGTCTTTATATTCAAAATAATCAGAGTATTTTTTTAATTTATTGATTATAATAGTTTTTTCATTATTCCATTTGTTTTCAAAATTAGAATCAATATTTACATTTATGCGTCGGCAATAATGCAAGAAGGGTATTGATAGGGGGGCATTACTGCCAGTAATGATCGTTTCGCCATCCCCACCTTTTTTAAGTGTTATTACTGTTGGGAACATTTTTTTTTCTTTATATATAAAATATTGATTAAAAATATAAAGTTGCATTAAAAAAATAACTATTATAATTAAACTTTTTTTCCAAAAATTATATATTCCAATTTTATGGATCAATCTTAATAAAAAAAACCATATCCCAGATACTAATGTTAAAATCAATATAACAAAAAGAATACTAATCATTCTTTAGTGAACCTTGTGCTATTTTTGTCAAAACATAAATGGATTACCCTTGCATCATCAAGAAAAGGAATCATTTCTAGCCTTTGCAAAACGTCCATCATTGTTAATTTTGAAATATTTTTTATACCAAAATCTTTAAAGAGATTAACGCCAAGAGTAATAGTTTCTCTATCCGCAATATTATCATAATCACGAAGTTTATCTGTTTGTTCTTTGCCTGTTCTCTCTACATTTTTGCCTGATAAAATATTTGTACCTATTTGTTCCAAGCCTGCACCATCTAATAAAATACTGGCACTAAATCCACAAGCCATTCCAACATAACCATAATGTATATTGGACCATACATCATAAAAATAATCATGTTTTTTATATTTATGATAATGACTTTGTGATAAAGCAGCATTTTGTTTGTTACTTAACGGTCTATTTTTTACTGCAAAATTACTAAATTTTTTACGAATAATTGGTTTATGATCCCAAGGGCCATTTTGTCTTACCATCATAGTCCAAGCAATCATAGCTTCGACCAACATAGGCTGCGGCGGCTGTCCTAAACGTTTGTACCAAGGTAAAGCCTGCCATTCTTTCATACGACCTGAATGATCATTGTAATAACGTATCTGTTCAGCCTGTTTGCTTTTCACGTTACGTTTAATTTCGTCGACGATATATTCTGCAACTTTAACCGCTCCATCAATTTTGTGTTCACATGGCTGAGTAATTTTCTGCACAACCAAATAATTATCACCTTTGACAAATCTGCCTTTAGTAGTTTTCGTCTTATCTATTTCAGCCATTTTTCGTTCTTTCATCTAAATGCAAATGGATTTCTGCTGATCGCCCCGTTTCGCTATAGAAAATTTGCGTCATGCCATATTGATCTGTAACCCCTTCAATTTTTTGATAGTCAGCCAAAATCAATGTATATTTTTTATTAGCATAAGGCATACCGTCATCATTTTTTAGTTGGTATTGTAATTTGTAATTTCCTGTCATTTTAAAAAATGGTATTGCAGGAATGGCCATACTACTTGGCCCCGTAACCTCCCAAGCCGCCGCCTTCACCCGCACCACCTTCGGGCATCCCAATTCAATCTCGCCGTCCTTAATCCGGATATACGCCCCGCCACTGGTGAGCAGGATTTCCTCTTTCGCCGCTACGGTTACTTTGCCGGCACTACTGGTTAAGACGGCATCTTTCAGCGCATTGA
>NZ_JAUKWH010000020.1 GCF_030504625.1 Neisseria sp. MVDL19-042950
GCGTATACAAGATAGTTCGTATCGAATGACTATCAGGATTCTTCACTATGTTCCGTTTCAAATTCGAATCCCATTTGGTTCGGCAGCTCTATAACCGGTTGTTTTTTCTCCCAAGCAAGTTTTTCAAGTTTGTGCCGCCTCATTTTTATCAGGTGCATGACATGGTGTTTTTGCGTGTCGGTCATATTCAACCAATAAAGCCGCTCTTCTCGGCTGCGTAAACAACCCTTGCAGAAACCTTTGCTGTTGGCTTCGCAAACGCCGATACAGGGGCTGGGAATGACGAAGAATTCGAGTTGTTCCATGTGCGGTTATAGGTTGGTAAATTAAGAGGTTTTTACGTGAGGGCAGTACTGCGTAGCTGGCCGTTACAACCATTGCATTGTGCTTGAAAAGGTAAATGTTTTCAACGAGCAGGAGTTGTTTTGTCTGCGCATAACATACTGAGGCCGTCTGAAAATAGTAGTGCTTTGTTTTCAGACGGCCTGCTTGATGAGGACTGTTTCATTATACGGTTTGCGAGTATTGCGCCGTAGTTTCTTTATGCCGCAGATGGTAGTCGAATACCATCGCAATGTTACGGATAAGGAAGCGGCCTTTCGGAGTTACCCGTAATCTTTTCGAAGTTAGGTGCAGTAGACCGAGCTCGCCCAGTTTTTGCAAATCGGCCAATTCGGTTTCGAAGTAACGGGTGAACGGAATGCCGAACACACTTTCATACACTTGAAAATCCAATGAGAAACGGCACATCAAGTCTTGAATGATATTACGGCGCAGTAAATCGTCCCGATTCAATTGGTAGCCGCGCATTACCGGCAAATGCCCGGCATCGATGGCGGCGTAATAGGCATCAATATCGCGTTCGTTTTGAACGTAAGTTGTGCCGATTTTACCGATACTGGAAACGCCGATGGAAATCAAATCGCAGTCGGCATAGGTTGAATAGCCTTGGAAATTCCGTTGCAACCATCCTTCTTTCAGAGCCAGTGCAAGCTCATCATCCGGCTTGGCGAAATGATCCATCCCGATGAATACGTAGCCGCGTTCCGTGAGGGTTTGTACCGCATATTGCAGAATATCGAGCTTTTCCTCGCTATCCGGAACGGTTACCGTATCAATGCGGCGTTGAGGTTTGAAAATATGCGGCAGATGGGCGTAGTGATACAGCGCAAGGCGGTCGGGGTCGAGCGAGAGTACGGTTTCGATGGTCAGTTTGATACTTTCCAAAGATTGATGGGGTAGGCCGTAAATCAAATCGACACTTACGGATTTGAATCCCGCTTCCCTTGCCGCATCAATCACTTCGCGGGTTTCTTCAACGGTTTGAACACGGTTTACCGCTTCCTGCACTTTAGGGTCGAAGTCTTGGATGCCGACGCTCATGCGGTTGAAACCCAGCTTGCCCAAATGCAGCACGCTTTCCCGGCTGACTTTGCGCGGATCAATTTCAATCGAATATTCGCCGTTTGGAATCAATTGAAAATGTTGGCGTATCAAGGCAAATACGCGCTCAAGTTGATCATCGTTTAAAAATGTGGGTGTGCCGCCGCCGAAATGTATTTGGGCAAGTTGGTGGATGCCGTTCAAATGAGGAGCGAGCAGTGCCATTTCTTTTTCGAGATATTCTATGTAAGCGTCAGCACGCGATTTGTCTTTAGTGATGATTTTGTTGCAACCGCAGTAGTAGCAAATAGTATTGCAGAAGGGAATGTGAATATAGAGGGACAGTGGCTTATTGAGCGCTCCCATACCGCGCAATTCCAAAGCATGAATATAGTTGGCTTCGGTAAAGCCGTTATGAAAACGATCGGCAGTCGGATATGAAGTATAACGGGGGCCGCTGGAGGGGAGGGAAGCAATCAGTTTTCGGTCGAATTCGGGTTGTGTGTCATTTTGTATGGTATTGATTTTCATGGTATTTTTGTTTGTTTCGTAATGAAATAGGCAAATTTGCCGTAAGTTTGATAGAATAGCCATATTATGATAATCCTGCCTTGACGTTGGTCAATACTCAATACGTAGGGGCTAAGTATAAAAGTTGCTAATGAAGGTGCTTAATCTTATGTCTGCACACACACCACAACATCAGATGAAAACGTTGTGTTCAAATTGTTCATTACGTGAATTGTGCCTGCCGGTGGGGTTGATGCCGACAGAGTTTGCGCAATTAGATGCTGTTATCCGCCAAAGCCGCCGCTTGAAAAAAGGTGAGTATTTGTTCAGGGCGGGGGAGCCGTTCGCATCGCTGTTTGCCATACGAACTGGTTTTTTCAAAACCACTGTAGCCAGTCAAGACGGACGTGATCAAGTAACCGGATTTTTCATGTCGGGCGAACTGATCGGCATGGACGGTATTTGTGCACATACACACAGTTGTGATGCGGTCGCTTTGGAAGACAGCGAAGTGTGCGAACTGCCGTTTTCACATATGGAACAATTGGGACAGCACATTCCCAGTTTGCAAACCCACTTTTTCCGTTTAATGAGCCGTGAAATCGTGCGTGATCAAGGAGTAATGCTGCTATTGGGCAATATGCGTGCAGAAGAGAGGCTGGCGGCATTTTTGCTGAACTTGTCCAACCGTCTGTATTCGCGCGGATTTGCTGCCAATGATTTTATATTACGCATGTCGCGTGAAGAAATAGGAAGTTACTTAGGCCTGAAACTGGAAACAGTCAGCCGCACGTTGTCTAAATTCCACCACGAAGGCTTGATTTCGGTAGAGCATAAACATATCAAGATTCTTGAACCGCAAGCATTGAAGAAAATGGTTTCCGGTTGTGAACATGCAGTTTGAATGTTGTTGAAAGATATTGAGGCCGTCTGAAAGAAATTTCAGACGGCCTCAATTTTTGAAATACCGGATTAGATAGAGAAATCTTCTTCAATAGGTGCGTAAAGCATCTGATCGATCCGTTCGCGGGTCAACTGAGGTGCAAACAGGCTGATGAAATCATAAATATAGCCGCGGAGGTATGTATCGGAGCGTAAGGCGATGTAAGTAGAAGAAGTTCCAAATAAGTGGGCAGCATCAATCAATTGTAAATCGTGATCAGTTTGCGGGTCGTATGCCAGTTTAGCCATCAGTCCCACGCCCAATCCCAATCTTACATAGGTTTTCAAGACATCAGTATCCGCAGAAGAAAGTGCTATTTTAGGGAATTTCAAATGAGCTTTCTGAAAAGCGCGAAAAATATTACTGTTGCTGTTCAAGGCAAATTCATAAGTTACTAAAGGATAGGCGGCTAAGTCATTAATACTCAAAGGATGCCGGCAATCCAGTAGCGGATGGGTATGAGGGACGAGAATGGCGTGGGTCCATTCGGAACAAGGCAGTTTGCGTAACTCCGAATAGTCATCAAGGGGGGCGGTAGCAATCGCAAAATCCGCGTCTCCGTTGCTGATCATCTGTGCAATAGTGTGTGTGCTGCCTTCTTTGATACTGAGTTGTACTTTCGGGTAGCGCTTCACAAATTCCGCCACAATTTGCGGCAAGGCATAGCGGGCTTGAGTGTGAGTGGTAGCAATAGTAAGCGAACCGCTATCTTGGCCGGTAAATTCGCTACCTATATTTTTGATGTTCTGTACATCACGCAGAATCCGTTCGGCAAGTTCCAATACTGCTTTGCCGGGTTGTGAAACAGAAACCACGCGTTTGCCGCTACGGATAAATATCTGTATACCTAATTCTTCTTCCAATAGCCGGATTTGTTTTGAAATGCCCGGTTGGGAAGTGAACAAAACTTCGGCGGCCTCCGATACGTTTAGATTTTGACGGTATACTTCAAGCGCGTAGCGTAGTTGTTGTAATTTCATATGATCAGAACGGAATATTGATGTGGATTCTGTGCGACAAGTCGTTCTAAATGTAGCATAGATTAGAAAAAAAAGCCCTATCTGCAAATTTGTCTTGAGAAAACATTTGTTTTTTCAGGAACTATCTTTGTAAAGTATTAACAAAGCATTGAATGCTGTAAAAAGTTGTTGTTGCTTTTGTACAACTACCATTTGGCAGGAAGTGGGTTTTGCTTGTAAATAAATGACACAGGATTGATTTTTCGGCATGATTCGTAGTTAGGAAGCGGGCCGTTTTTCCGTTGTACGTGGGTGGTGTGCTATTGACAGTTTGCTCTTGGCTTCTTTATAGTGCAAACCTGAAATATCCTACTTGCCGCCGTTTTACGACAGTGGCCTGTATATTTGGTGATTTGTGGCGGTTGCGCTTCTGGTGCCCGTTGCATAACAATCTTTGATGAGGGAATAAAATGACCAAACAGCTGAAATTAAGCGCCTTGTTTGTTGCCTTAGTAGCTTCAGGCACTGCAATGGCCAGCGAACCGCATACTAAACACGGTTATACCGTTAGCAGCAAGTCACAGGAAGTTGTTCGCAACAACTATGGTGAGTGCTGGAAAAATACTTATTTCGACAAAGCCACTCAGGGCCGTATTGAGTGTGGTGATGCTGTAGCAGTGGAGACTGCTCCTCAATTTGCTGAAGAAACCGTTTCTCTGTCTGCTAAGACTTTGTTTGGTTTCGATAAAGACAATCTACGCCCTGAAGGTACTGAAACTCTGAATGCTTTAGCCCAACGTTTAAGCAACACTAACGTAGACGGTGTACGCGTTGAAGGTCATACTGACTTCATGGGTTCAGATGAATACAACCAAGCTCTGTCTGAGCGTCGTGCAAATACTGTAGCTAACTACTTGGTTGGTCAAGGTGTTGCTTCTAACAAGATTTCTGCTGCTGGTTTGGGTGAATCTCAAGCTCGTATGACCGCTACTTGTGAAGCCGAAGTGGCTAACTTGGGTAAAAAAGTTTCTAAAGCTAAGAAACGTGCTGCTCTGATCGCATGTATCGAACCTGATCGCCGTGTAGATATTAAGATCCGTACTTTGGTAACTAAACAAGTTGCTCCCGGTCATGTTGAAGGTGAACGTCCTGCTGTTGACGAAGGTTGGATTCCAGGCCCAGCTTCTAACATTCACGGTTACACCCGTCCTTAATCAACAGATTATTTGGATTTTGAAACCTCGCTTGATAGCGGGGTTTTTTATTATTTTTTTGATATTTTAAGACTACTTTTAGAAGGTTAGGGGAAAGCCAAATATAAAATATATGCAGTATCATTTTTCGGCATGGCTTAAGGAAGTAAGCTAAAAATTTAAATAACACGTTAAATAATCCGGGTTGTCATCGTGAAAATACGGGTTGGTTAAGCAGTATGAGGCAATATTCTTTTATCTCAGCCATTC
Source organism: Neisseria sp. MVDL19-042950 (assembly GCF_030504625.1). Lineage (GTDB taxonomy): Bacteria > Pseudomonadota > Gammaproteobacteria > Burkholderiales > Neisseriaceae > Neisseria. The sequence continues at coordinate 5,259 of NZ_JAUKWH010000020.1, forward strand.
GGACATTTTATACGTCTATATTGATGTGGTTGTCGGATGATTTCGCTATATAATGTGTGCCTCTCTTTTTTCAGATGGCCTCTGATGACTGAATTTGATTTTATCCGCCGTTATTTGCAAAAGCAGCAATCCGATTCGGAAGTGTTGCTGGGTATTGGCGATGATGCGGCCATTATCCGCCCCAGAACAGGATTTGATTTATGTTTCAGTAGTGATATGTTGCTGAAAAACAGGCATTTTTTTGAAGATGTTCAACCGGCTGACTTGGCATATAAGGTATTGGCCGTTAATATTTCCGACATGGCAGCAATGGGGGCTAAACCTCGCTGGGTATTATTAAGTGCCGGCTTGCCTGATTTGCAGGAAAATTGGTTGGAGGATTTCTGCTCCAGTTTGTTTTCTCTGGCACGGCAATTTGGTATTACACTGATTGGCGGGGATACAACCAAAGGTGATTTGGCTTTTAATGTAACGATTATCGGTGAATTGCCTCAGGGAAAGGCTTTGCGGCGTGATGCCGCGCGAGACGGGGACGATATATGGGTTTCCGGGCAAGTGGGGTTGGCGGCAGCAGCGTTAAACCATCATTGGCAGCTTTTAAAATTGCCGTCCGATGTGCTGGAAATTTGTGAACAAGCACGCTTGCGTCCGAATCCTCGGGTGGCTTTGGGGCGGTTATTGTTGCCGTTTGCCCATGCTGCGCAGGATATTTCAGATGGCCTGGCTCAGGATTTAGGGCATATTTTGAAGGCTTCGGCTATGGGGGCGGAAATTTTTGTAGAGCAACTGCCTACTTTGCCGCAATTGCGTGGAATACTGCCTGAAAAACAACTATACGATTGTCTGCTGGCGGGCGGCGATGATTATGAACTGGTATTTACTGCGTCGGAAAGCCGGCGCGAAGCGGTAGTGGAAGCCGGCAAAATAAGTAATACGCCTGTTTGCCGTATCGGTAAAATCAATCGTTCAGGCCGTCTGAAAATGACTTTGGCGGATGGTGCGGAATTACATTTAACTTCTTTAGGTTTCGATCATTTTGGCTGACTTTAAACCGACTTTTTTATGGCTGAAACAGCGGCCCTTGTGCATGCTCGGTTTCGGTTTTGGCAGTGGACTGGCTCCGATAGCGCCGGGTACATTTGGTACGCTGCCTGCTTTGCCGATGGCTTTTGTATTGTATTTGGTCGGTATTTCCGGCTGGTGGCTGGCTGCTTTGTGTGTAATATTGTTCATATGGGGAGTGAGAATTTGCAGCTATACCGAGCATGAGCTGGGTATTCAGGATTACGGCGGCATCGTATGGGACGAGATTGTGGCCATGTTGCAGGTGCTGGCTTTCGTGCCTTTCAAGTGGAGTTGGTGGCTGGCGGCATTTGTGCTGTTCAGGTTGTTTGATGCCTTGAAGCCGTGGCCGATTAAATGGTTTGATTCGCGTGTGCACGGCGGTTTGGGCATTATGTTGGATGATGTGATTGCGGCCTTGTTTACATTGGCGGTATTGAAGATAATCGGGTTATTGATATAGGCCGTCTGAACCGATAGGGAAAGAGTGATGGAAGAAATCGAAATTATTGTAGAACCGTGTTTTTTGGCAGAGCAAAGTAATGTTGCTAAAGACCGTTACGTGTTCAGCTATGATATTACCATTCATAACCATAGTGATGATGTTGTTACTTTGCGGAACCGTCATTGGGAAATTACCGATGCGCATGGTGAAGTGGAAAAGGTATCGGGTGTCGGCGTGGTCGGTGAGCAGCCGGTGCTGTATCCGGGCGAACATTATCATTACAGCAGCGGGGCGCATCTGGCCACTCCGTGGGGCTGTATGGAAGGCAGTTATGAGTTTGAAGACAGTTATGGTGACCGTTTTTGCGTGCCTATTCCCCGATTTGATTTAAAAGCGGATTTTACTTTGCATTAAAAATAGGGTGAGCGGATTCGATTGCCTATGCCAATACAGGCTGTTTGAATCTTTGAACCGGCTTTTTAAATTTTGAATACAATTGAATTATTCGAACGGTTATGAAAGACCGGGCCCTGTAAGTTACGGAGCCCGGTCTTTTCAATTTCAAATCGCGCCCTTATTAAACTGAGGGTAGGGTGCTTAACTGTTAAGATGCAGTTTAATGTTTTCAGACGGCCTGCCGGTTTGAAACCATGAAATATGCTTTTGCTTATTTCCAAGTTAACGCCAAGTCATATAAAGCCTTTTTACTTTCTCCGGTAATCTTCGCCGCCAAATCCGCTGCTTGTTTGGTCGGCAGTTCCGCCGCCAGCACTTTCATTACCTTTTGCGCCGAATCGGGCAGTTCGCTGTGTTTTTCGTGAATGGCCGGATGCAGCACCAAAACCATTTCACCGCGGCTTTGGTTGCTGTCGTTTTTTAAGGCCGTCTGAATGTCAACGACGCTGCCGGTTAGAAAAGTTTCGAAAGTCTTGGAAATTTCCCGTGCCAGCATCAACCGGCGCTCAGGAAAGAGTGAAGCCATATTGGAAAGTGTGGCTTCAATGCGGTGAGGCGTTTCAAACATTACCACAGGGAAATCGGCATCTGCCCATGAAGCCAGCAATTTCTGCCGTTCGCCTGCTTTTGCCGGCAGGAAGCCATTGAAGTAGAAGTTGGGTTCGGTAACGCCTGCCACGCTCAAGGCTCCCATTACCGCGCTGGCTCCGACTACGGGAACCACGCGGAATCCGGCTTCCCGCACACGGGCGGCGAGTTTCGCACCGGGATCACATACGGCGGGCGTGCCGGCATCGGATACTTGGGCGACAATCAGGCCGTCTGAAAGTGCATCAATGATTTTGCCCGCCATTTGCTGTTCGTTGTGCTCGCGTACGCTCACCAACTTGGCCTGTATGCCGTATGCGCTCAGTAATTGGGCGGTTACGCGGGTGTCTTCCGCGCAAATGATGTCGGCACGGTGCAATACGGCTAATGCACGCAGGGTAATGTCTGCCAAATTGCCGATGGGTGTGGCCACAACGTATAATGTTTGCGCCGCGATACTGTCGCAGGCTTTTTGATAATGTTTCTGCATCATAAGAATCATTCGGGCCGTCTGAAAACGGCGGATGGATAAATTTAAAACGGCATTATAACGGGGTTGGACAATATGCGCTTAAACCACGGCAGCGGTGCGGCAGGAGAAGATGCCGCACTGGTATTCCTGCAAAAACAAGGCTGCAAACTGCTGGCACGTAATTGGCATTGTCCATACGGCGAAATTGATTTGATAGTCAAAAATGGCAGCATGATTCTGTTTGTTGAAGTAAAATACCGTCGGCACGGCAGCTTTGGCGGCGCAGTATACAGTATCACACCGTCCAAACTTTTAAAGCTGCAAAGAAGTGCGGAACATTATCTTCAACAAAACAGTCTGAATCACGTTCCTTGCCGTTTAGATGCTGTACTGATTCAGGGAAAAGAAGCCCCATATTGGGTGCAGAACATCACAGGGTAACTTCACATGACAACTTTACAAGAACGCGTAGCTGCGCATTTCACTCAAAGCATTGAAGCCAAACAACAGGCTGCCGATATTTTAAAAGAACCCACCGCACAAGCTGCCGAACTGATGCTGCAATGCTTGATGAACGACGGCAAAATTTTGGCTTGCGGCAACGGCGGTTCGGCTGCCGATGCCCAACACTTTGCCGCAGAGATGACCGGTCGTTTTGAGAAAGAGCGTATGGAATTGGCTGCGGTGGCCTTAACCACCGACACTTCCGCACTCACTGCCATCGGTAACGACTACGGTTTCGACCATGTATTCAGCAAGCAGGTGCGGGCGTTGGGACGTGCAGGCGACATATTGATCGGCATTTCCACTTCGGGTAACTCGGCCAACGTTATCGAGGCCATTCATGCGGCCCATGAACGCGATATGCACGTGATTGCACTGACCGGTCGCGACGGCGGCAAAATCGCTGCTCTGCTGAAAGACAGCGATATTTTATTGAATGTGCCGCACCAACGTACCGCCCGTATTCAGGAAGTCCATATTTTATTGATTCACGCATTGTGCGATTGTATTGATTCCATGTTGCTCGAAGGCATGTAACCTTTGGGTTGCCGGTATCAGCCAATAATCAAGCGGTCTGCCGGCCTGAAAACGCTTATGACATAATGCGTTTGCGGTATTTATACACGCTTTTCAGACGGCCTTTGCCATGCTAACGGCCGTCTGCAACATACATCGAAAGGACGTTTTATGAGCATCAAACAATACGCTAAAACCTTGATTGCCGCCGGTATTCTTGCTACGACATTAAGCGGTTGCGTAGGCGCAATTCTGGGTGGTGCGGCCGTAGGCGGAGCGGCGGCTATCGACCGCCGTAGTGCAGGCGCACAGGCCGATGATAATGTGATGGAAGTCCGTATCAAACATATGGCTTTGAGTTATCTCCGCCAAAATAGTAAAGCTACGGGCTTCGAGCCGAAACTGGCCGTGGTCAGCTATAACCGCCATATCCTGCTTTTAGGCCATGTGGTGACCGAGGGTGAAAAAGCGTTTGTCGAACAAGTGGCCCGTTCCGAGCAGTCGGCACAAGAAGTTTATAATTACATCAATGTAGGTGCCCAACAACGTACGTTCGGTAATGTTACCGATGATACTTGGAGCACTTCCAAAGTACGGACCACTCTTTTGGGCATTCAGGGTGTGCTTCCCAGCCGCGTGAAAATTGTTACTTACGACGGCGTAACCTATGTGATGGGTATTCTTTCCCCGACGGAGCAAGCTGCCGTTACCGAGCGGGTTAGCACCACATCAGGTGTTAGAAAGGTCGTTACCCTTTATCAAAACTACAATAACTAATCGTAAATAGGCCGTCTGAAAACACAGTTTGTACCGTTTTCAGACGGCCTTAGGAATTTGGACAAAACCATATGGATGATAGCAATATGTCTGCCAAAAAAGGTTTCAACCTCAAGCCCAAGCATCTGCTGATGGCGGTGTTTGTATTGACGGCAGTTGCAGTGGGCAGCTTGATTGTAGGTATTCTCCAAACCATGAAAAAACCCGCGGCGGTATCGGTTTCCACTCCGGCACCGCAAGCAGACAATACGGTGGAAGTATGGTCGCCGCGCGGTGCGTCCGCTACTGTGGCGGCGGCACCGCAACAGGTTGCGGTTACCCAAGCATCCGCATCGGAGGAAGCAGCCGCTTCGGAAGTCCAAACTGCTTCTCAAAATAAAGATGAAACCGGTGAAACCAACCCCGCCACAGCTGCGGCTTCGGCAGCCGATGTTACAGCAACAAATGCAGAAACTCCCGTACTTCCAAAGCCTTCAGAAGAGCAGCGTTCGCACAATGCGCAGCCAAAATCCAAATCTAAACCGAAAGAAGTGATAGACAACTTGTTTTAACGGCTTACGCCGCTATCCTGACTGATCATTTTATTTATACCGTTTCAGACGGCCTTTCGGAAAAAACACGAAAGGCCGTCTGAACGCACCAACACCAATCAAAGGATATTTATGGCAGTTATCATCAAAACCCCCGAAGAAATCGAAAAAATGCGCGAGCTGGGCCGCTTGGCAGCCGAAGCATTGGATTATATCGGTCAATTCGTTAAACCCGGTGTTACCACCAATGAGTTGGACAAATTAATTCACGATTACCATATCGACGTACAAGGCGGCTATCCGGCTCCGTTGCATTATGGCAACCCTCCCTATCCCAAATCGTGTTGCACCTCCGTCAACCATGTTATCTGTCACGGTATTCCGGACGACAAGCCGCTGAAAAACGGCGACATCATCAATATCGACGTTACCATTAAGAAAGACGGTTTTCACGGCGATTCGAGCCGAATGTTTGCAGTAGGACAAATCAGCCCGCAGGCACAACGCTTGATAGATGTTACCCATGCCTCCATGATGGCCGGCATCGAGGCGGTGAAGCCCGGCGCAACTTTGGGCGATGTAGGTTATGCCTGCCAACAGGTTGCCGAGAATGCGGGTTATTCGGTGGTGCAGGAATTTTGCGGGCATGGTATCGGTCATGATTTCCATGAAGAGCCGCAAGTGTTGCATTATGGCAAAAAAGGACAAGGGTTGATATTGAAGCCGGGTATGATTTTTACTGTGGAGCCTATGATCAACCAAGGCAAGCGCCATCTGCGTATTTTGGCCGACGGTTGGACGGTAGTTACCAAAGATCGCTCCTTATCTGCCCAATGGGAGCATGAAGTTTTGGTTACCGAAACAGGCTATGAAATCCTCACAATCAGCCCTCAAACAGGTAAACCCTGATTTTATTACGTTTTTTTATGTAAAAATTTTTCAACTAGAATCTTTGCTTTAAAAAATAACTTGTTGTTTTTTAATGACTATATAAATAGGATGTTACGTTTATCGGAATAATTGACCGCTTGATAGAAAATAAAATAAAACTTATCCTGATTCTGCTGTCTAAGCGATTATGCTTATTTGTTCATAATATTCTCACTATGGGTATTATCACTAGGTAATATTATGTTCGGATAAGTGGTTTGCCAGATTGAGCTTTAAAACAGAGAAGGGAATTTCATGAAGTCGTTCGAGAAAATCGAAAACATCCGCGATATCCGCAAAAAACTCGGTTTAAACCAAATGGATTTTTGGAGCCGTATCGGTGTTACCCAATCAGGCGGTTCACGCTACGAGTCAGGCCGCAACATGCCCAAGCCGGTACGCGAATTGCTCCGTTTGGTACATATCGAGAAAATTGACTTGGCAAAGGTAAACCGCGACGACCTCGCGATTGCTTCGCTGCTGAAAAGCCGCCAGCCGGATTTGTATGCCTCTTTGAAAAAAGAAGCCAAAGCCGAAGCGAAAAACAAATGAGCCAAGACCGAACGGCTGCCCGTTAATCAATAACGGGCAGCTTTCTTTTGGCCGTCTGAAAGTCATCGATAAACGGTTTGAAAAGAAAACTTTAAAAGTTTTATAGAATATTTATGTGAAATTCTGAAATTGCTTGCCGTCCTGCTTCTCAAGCACCACAGGCAACTTCAGGGTTCTATATCCGGCAGATCCGATTTATTTGTTTGATAACAAACCGAAAGAAAGAATACTGTCAGCCCAGAGACAGCATTTCAATCTGTTCCATACTGCGGCCCAGAAAACGCTCGCCGATCGTGCGGAATCGCAGGGGAATGTCGCTCACATAAAAGCGGTAGTCGGCAGAAGCATTGTCGGTATTCAGCAAATCGGCCTCGGCCAAAGCGTTCGCCGTGGCCTCTGCGGTTGTGAGTGCGGAATCCACCAATGCCACGCCCGGAGCTTCTTCGCGGAGTAAAGGTTTTAGCAACGGGTAATGTGTGCATCCTAATACCAACGTATCAATATCGTCGGCCAGCAGCGGTTTGAGATATTCGCGTGCAGTCAGGCGGGTTACCTCGTGGTCAAGCCAACCTTCTTCCACCAAGGGTACCAACAAAGGGCAGGCTTGCGACTGTACCCGAGCATTGGGATTGCGGCTGTGGATGGCGCGGGCGTAAGCATTGCTGTTAACCGTGGTGCTGGTGGCAATAATGCCGATATGGCCGTTTCGTGTGGTTTGTAATGCGGCTTCGGCACCGGCGGTAATCACATCGAGTACCGGCATATTGCCCGCCATGGTCCGCACTTTCTGGCCGGCCACCGCTGCAATGGTATTGCAGGCAATCACAAGTGCCTTGACATCATTTTGTAGCATAAAATCAACAATTTGAGAGGTGAAAGTCTCAATGGTTGCGCGGGATTTTACGCCATACGGTACGCGGGCGGTGTCGCCGAAATAAACAATGTTTTCCATCGGCAGGCGTTCCATTAGGGCGCGTACATTGGTCAAACCGCCTACGCCAGAATCAAAAACCCCGATGGGGCGTTGTTTGGTGTCGTTCATAAGTAATTTTGAAATTGAGGCCGTCTGAAAAGATTTCAGACGGCATATATTCGAAGAAAGCTGATATTGTACACCGTTTCAGACAGCCTAGAGATGCCTGTATTCATTGTATCGTCGACTTAATTCTCACTGAGGGCAAAGGTTCAGATCTAAGTTTTGAAAAGATGGTGCTCCGGAGAAGCTAAGTTGTAGCATGTATCAAATTTCATACGATTTATCAGCAGATAAGGTTTGCAAAGCAAACTAATTGCCGCATAATTCAGATTTGATTATCATTCTAAGGGGTTGTATATGACCCAAAACACCCAGCTAACCCGTTTCTTGCCCGACGAAGAGGCTACCCTGCAATTAGGCAGTAGCTGGGCAGGCACTATCATGGCACCTTTGGTTGTTTATCTGCAAGGCGATTTAGGTGCAGGCAAAACCACATTTACACGCGGATTATTACAAGGCATGGGCTATAAAGGTGCTGTAAAGAGCCCGACTTATACTATCGTCGAATCTTATCCACTGCCCAAATTTACCTTGCTGCATCATTTTGACCTCTATCGTTTTACCACGCCAGAAGAATGGGAAGATGCCGGTTTGGATGATCTTTTTGCCGGCAACTGCCTATGTTTGATTGAATGGCCCCAACAAGGCGGAACTTTTGTGCCGCCGGCCGACCTTACCGTTAAACTCGAAAATGCCGAATCAGGCCGTATGTGTACTCTTACCGCCCATACAGACAGGGGCAGAAAAAGTTTAGAAACATGGTTAAATTAACACGCCGCCAAATTGTCCGCCGTGCAGCAGCAGGTTTGTTATTCACTTTTACGCCCATCGGCGTGCTCGCTAAAGTTGCTGCTTCCCCCCAATTCGTTGCCGTACGTATCTGGCCCGCCAATGCCTATACCCGTATCACGCTGGAATCTTCCCAGGCTCTGAAATACAAACATTTTGCACTTGAAAATCCCTCGCGGTTGGTTGTGGATATTGAAGGTGCTTCGCTTAACAGCGTGTTGCAAAGTATGGCCGGGAAAGTGCAGCGCAATGATCCTTATATCCGCACCATTCGTGTCGGTCAGAATACCCCTACCACCGTGCGTGTGGTTATTGATTTAAAGCAATCTGCCAATCCGCAAGTTTTCACTCTCGCTCCCGTGGCTAATTTCCGTCACCGTTTGGTTATGGATCTTTACCCTTCGGTTGCCACGGCGTTGGCTGCCGAATCGGATGATCCTCTGATGGCATTGCTGAACGACTACTCCAAAGGCAAAATCCGCAGCGATGGTACCGGCAGCAGCTCTACCCCTCCCGTGCGTGAGCGCAAACCGACTATTATCGACGACACTCCGCTTCCTTCATCGCCGCGCCGTCAAGACCGCCGCCCGATTATTGTGCTGGATCCCGGTCATGGCGGGGAAGACCCTGGTGCCATCAGCCCCCGGGGGATACGCGAAAAAGACGTAGTATTGTCTATTGCCCGTGAGGCCAAAAAACGCCTTGATGCGATGGGCTATAAAACCTATATGACCCGTAATGAAGACGTATTCATCCCTCTGGGTGTGCGCGTTGCCAAGGCTCGTTCGCTCAAGGCCGATTTGTTCATTTCTATTCATGCAGACTCTTTTACCAGTCCTACTGCACGCGGTACAGGCGTGTATGCGTTGAGTACACGCGGTGCCACCAGTGCGGCAGCCAAATTTTTGGCTCAAACTCAGAATAGTGCCGATTCAATCGGCGGGGTGCAGAAAATAGGTAACCGTACGGTGGATAATGCCATCCTTGATATGACCCAAACCGCTACTATTAAAGACAGCATGGTGTTGGGAGGTCATGTATTGAATGAGCTAGGTAAGCTGAATAAATTGCATAAAGGCCGTGTTGATCAGGCTAATTTTGCTGTTTTGAAAGCACCTGATATTCCCTCAATTTTGGTTGAAACCGCCTTCTTGTCGAATCCTACTGAGGAACGGTTGCTTGCCAGCTCATCATTCCGCCAAAAAAGTGCGCAAGCCATTGCGAATGGTGTTAGAACCTACCTCAATAATGCTATTTTGGCACGCCGCTAAATATTCAGACGGCCTTCAAAATCAATGAAGGCCGCCTGAATATTTCGATAGTCAATCCCAATGCAAAGGGCAGGTGTGTACCATATCTAATCGTTTTGACTTCATTGCTTTTATGCAGACTTTCACAGAAGTGGTTTTACTGAGAAAATCCCTACTATCCGTAGAAGTTCTCTGGTATGAAAACCGTTATTTTATTAATGTTAACCGAACCTTTTCAAATTTTGATAACTTGCAATCGTTAAAGGTCAAGTATGGCTCAAGTCAGCACAAAGGCCGTCTGAAACATTTTCAGACGGCCTTTGTGCTACTTTTACCAGCCTGCTTCTTCAGCGTAAACTTAAAAGTAAATTGCGGAATGCATTCGGGTCTTTAATAAAGGTTATTTCACCTTTTTGAGGAAAGTGAAAATCCAATAGACGAGATACCCAAAAACGTATGCAACCCGCACGTTGAGCAATTGGATAGTAGTCTTTTTCATCATTACTCAAAGGGCGCACACTTTCATAGCCTGCGATAAATGATTTTTCCAAAATTGGATCCAACTCGTTATCAGCAGTTCTAGCCCAATCGTTGACAGCAATAGCTAAGTCATACATAAAGTTGCCGTTGCAAGCATAATAAAAATCGATAAAGCCGGCTACTTGGTCTCCATCCAATAACACATTATCTTTAAATAAATCAGCATGTATGATACCGGACGGCAAATGATCATCAGGATTATTATCCAGATAAGCAATTTCATTTTCCAGTAGAGTAGCATCATCTTTATCAAGTAACGGCAATAGCTTAATGTAAGCCTCATGCCACCATTTACTGTAACGGGGATTGTCCATTTGCAGAGGGAAACTTTGTCCGGCCAAATGCATTTTGGCCAGCATCGCCCCTGTATGGAAACATTGGTTTTCAGTCGGCCAGCAGGTGTCAGAACCTTTCAAGCAGGTTACGATACATGCAGGCTTTCCTGCCAGCGTTGAGTCAAAGCGGCCGTCTTTGCGGGAAATCGGGGAGGGGCAGGCTACACCATTGTCGCTTAAGTGTTGTTTCAGCAGTAAAAAGAAAGGCAGCTCTTCTTGTTTCAATACTTCAAAAACAGTTAAAACAAAACGCCCCGAGGTTGTAGTTAAAAAATAGTTACTATTGGTAATTCCTTGTGCAATGCCTTGTAGAGAAACAAAATTGCCTAAGTAGTATTCCATTAGAAACCGGTGCATTTCATCATTAGAAATACTGGTATAAACAGACATAATATTAAGATTACTGTAAAAATTAAACCGCATCATATCAAACAATATATGCGAATTGTTGGTAAATATATTTGAACAGAGAGCGGTAAATTTAATTGAAAGAATAATGAAAATGATAGCAGGAGCTGAAAAGCAGTAAATACAGTAAACGAAGTGTAATTAAATTTTAAATAAAAACATGCATATAGTAATTTTTATTTAAAAATTTTCCACTGGAGAGTTGACGGGATGT